>CAVTZQ010000001.1:0-12916 GCA_963739225.1 uncultured Acidobacteriota bacterium
CAACGAATCGCGGACCACTTCCTGCTCCGCCTCGGTCCATAGCGCCGCGCTGGTTCGACCCCTGGAGTTTGTTGACACCCCCAGGACGGGGCCGCTCACCTCGAGACAATGATCACCCGGCAGACCGCCGGCCAACCGGCGAACCCGCGACGTCCGCCGATCCCAGTCGGTGGCGGGGTCTCCCACTTCCCAGGGACTCCGGAATGAAGCCGATCCCCTGGGAGGTGACTCTCGGCGAGGTGATGCTCGCCCTGCTGCTTCTGGTCCTGTGGGCGGCGGTGCGATGGGCCGCGACGGGCCGGGATCGGGAGGAGCGCCGCCTCTTCCGCTCCGACTTCGCCCTGGCGCTGCTCGGGGTCGGCGTGCTCACCGTCTACCTCTCGAACTCGAAACGGCTGATCCAGATGGACACCCAGCTCGCGACCTTTGCCGCGATCAGCCTGATCGAGAGCGGCGACCTCGACGTGGACGAGTTCCGGCCCGTTATCGATCCGCTGCTCGTGCAGACCGTCAAGGGGCCCAACGGGCACCTCTACTCTTTCTATCCGCCGGGGAGCACGCTGGCGTGCCTGCCGTTCATGTTTGTCCCGGTGGTCGCGAGGCTGGCCCCGAGCTTGGCGCTGCTCGATGTCGTCGCGAAGCTCACTGCCGCGTGCTGGACGGCGGCCGCCGTCGTGCTGCTGCTTGCCGCGTTGCGGCGGTACGCCCCCGCGGGCGCGCTCGTCGCCGCCCTTGCGTTCGCCTTCGGGACGGTCGCGTTCAGCTCGGCTTCACAGGACCTCTGGCAGCACGGCCCGGGCATGGCCGGCTTGGCGCTCGCGCTCCTGCTGATTGCGCGCGACCGGGAGACGGCCGGGAGCGCACTGTTGCTCGGTGCCGCGCTCGGCTGGGCGGTCATCTGCAGGGCGCCCAACCTCCTTCCGGCGCTTGTGCTCTTTCTCTTTGTGCTCGTGCGCAGGCGCCGGGCCGCGTCCTGGGCGGCGATCGGGGCGCTCCCCTTCGCCCTGATCACGGCGTGGGTCAACGTGCTCGCGACCGGGTCGCCCCTCGTCTTCGCCCAGGCGAAGCACTACCAAATGGGAAACTTCGACACGCCGGTGCTCGGGGGGCTTGTCGGTCTCCTGTTCGCCCCGAGCCGCGGCCTGTTCGTTTACTCGCCGTTCCTCCTGCTGGCGCTGATCGGTGCTGCGGGTGAGCTGCGGTCGGTCGCGCGCGGCCAGGGAGGCGTGCCTCTCGGCGCGATCGGCCTGGTGGCCGCCGTGCCGCTGCTCCTGCTGCTCGCGACCTGGACCGAGTGGTTCGGGGGGTGGAGCTACGGCTACCGCATCATCGGCGAGGCGTCGTTGCTGCTCACACCGGCGTTCGCCGCGTTCGTGGCGTCGAGACCGGTGGGGCTGAAACGGCGCGCGCTGGTCCTGACCCTCGTCGGCTTCTCGTTCGCGGTGCACTCGCTTCAAGTCTATTTCCCAGACGATTCCTGGAACGCCAGCCACGTCGTCAGGGGCGGCGTCGTGGGGGTGTGGAACCTGCGCCCGTCGGACACCCAGATCGCCTGGCACCTGCGCGCGCTGGGAAAGTGGCTGCGGGCCGGCGAGCAGCCGGCGGGAGCCGCCTCGCCGGCCTATTGAGCGTGCCGCCGCGGGCGGGCACCGACTCGGGTGCGGGCGCGGCGCGTGGGACCGGGCGGGTCTGCGCGGCGACGTTTTCGGGCCGGGACACGGTTGCGAGAGGGCCGGTCGCGCCTTGCCCCGTGCGAGGGCCCTCGCTACACTGCGCGGGCGCTCTGCGGCGCACCTTCGGAGGAGGACACATGCACATCGCGGTGGTGGGGAGCGGGTACGTCGGCCTGGTCACGGGCGCTTGCCTCGCCGATTTCGGCATGGACGTGACCTGCGTGGACAAGGACGAGCGCAAGATAAACATGCTCAAGGAGGGACGGATCCCGATCTACGAGCCCGGGCTCGACGCCCTGGTGGCCAAGAACGAGAAGTCTGGCCGCCTGTGCTTCACCACCGAACTCAAAGGGGCCATCGAGAAGTCGCTGGCGATCTTCATCGCGGTCGGGACGCCTCCCAGGGAGGACGGCTCGGCGGACCTGACCTACGTGGTGGAGGTTGCGGAGGCCATCGCCGACCACATGAACGGCTACAAGGTCGTGGTCACCAAGTCCACCGTGCCGATCGGGACCGGTCAGCTGATCGAGAAGGTCATCAAGGAGCGCAACGCCAGGCAGCCTTTCTCCGTCGTCTCCAACCCCGAATTCCTGCGCGAGGGCTCCGCGATCGGCGACTTCATGCGCCCCGACAGGGTAGTGATCGGCGCCCGCGACCCGGAGGCGATCGCGATCATGAAGGACATCTACGCGCCGCTCTACCTGATCGAGACGCCGTTCGTGATCACCAACGTCGAATCGTCGGAGCTGATCAAGTACGCGTCCAACGCGTTCCTCGCCACCAAGATCACCTACATCAACGAAGTCGCCGAACTGTGCGAGTTGCTGGGCGCCGACGTGCACCACGTCGCCAAGGGGATGGGCCTCGACCGTCGCATCGGGCCCAAGTTCCTCCACCCAGGGCCGGGCTACGGAGGTTCCTGCTTTCCCAAGGACACAAAGGCCCTCTCCGACATCGCGCGCCAGGCGGGCCGGCCGTTCGAGATCGTGGAAACCGTCGTGAAGGTCAACGACCGGGTGAAGCGGCGTATGGCGGACAAGATCCGCGCAATCTGCGGCGGGTCGGTCAAGAAGCTCACCATCGGCGTGCTTGGCGTCTCCTTCAAGCCCGAGACCGACGACATGCGCGAGGCCGCGGCCATCCCGATCCTGCACGCTCTGGCCTCGGAGGGTGCGTCCTTGCGCGTTTTCGACCCGGCGGCCATGGAAAACGCCCGCGAGGTGCTGCCCGCCGCGGTGACCTACTGCGCGGATGAGTACGACGCGGCGGCCGGTGCGGATTGCCTGGTGATCCTCACCGAGTGGAACCAGTTCCGCTCCCTTGACCTGGAGAGGCTGAGGGGGGCGGTCGCGCGCCCGCTCGTGGTGGACCTGCGCAACGTCTACGAGCCCGAAAAGATGCGTGAAGCGGGGTTCGAGTACGAGTGCGTGGGGCGCGCGGCGCGCGACCTGCCGCACGCGTGATCCACCCGCCCGACTGCGCTCCCTGGTGTGCGAGGAGATCCTTCGGCACCCCCGCCGACGGCGGGGGGCCTCAGGATGACACCCGGCACGGCGTGCCGGGTGTCACTTCTTCGCGCTGGCGAACAGCTCCGCGACCTTCCCCCAGTTGACCACGTTCCACCAGTTGGTCACGTACTCGGCGCGGCGGTTCTGGTACTTGAGGTAATAGGCGTGCTCCCAGACGTCGAGACCGAGGATCGGCGTGTCCCCGTTCGAGAGGGGGCTGTCCTGGTTGGGGAGGTTGTACACGGTGAGGCCGCCCTTGCCGACCACCAGCCAGGCCCAGCCGCTGCCGAACTGCCCTATCGCGGCGGAGGTGAACTTCTCCTTGAACAAGTCGAAGCTGCCGAAGGTGCTTCCGATGGCTTTGGCGAGTTCGCCGGCCGGCGCCCCACCCGTGTTCGGCCCCATGACTTCCCAGAACAGGGTGTGGTTGACGAACCCGCCGCCATGGTTTCGCACCGCGGCGTGGATCTTCTCGGGCACATGTGCCAGGTCGGCCAGGATCCGGGCGGCCTCACGGTTCTCCAGGTCGGTGCCCGTGATCGCCTTGAGAAGGTTGTCCAGGTAGGCCTGATGATGCTTGTCGTGGTGGATCCGCATCGTCTGCTCGTCGATCCAAGGCTCGAGGGCCTTGTAGTCGTAAGGCAGGGGAGGGAGTGAGAGTTTCGACATTGAAGTATTCTCCTTTTTTCCGTCCCGGGGGTCTTCCGAGACGCGGTCATCGTTCCAACTGCCACCCCTGACAACCTCCGCCCGGTGGGGCGCCATTCCCGCGCGTCGGGGCCGTCCCGGGCGAAGTGGCGGGCATGCGCGGCTAGCAAACCCGCGGCCAACCCGCTATATTCTTTCCAGAGGCTGTTTCTTGGACTGTGTGCGATGACCGAACGGCGTGCCGTGCCCAGGCTCGAGTTGCAGAAACCGTTGCCGGCGAGGGTGAAGACCTTCCTCCCGGCTCGGATCGTCGACATCTCCTCGCGAGGGGCGCAGCTTGAGCTTGCAACCAGCCTGCGGCCGCAGGTGCCCTGCGACCTGCGGATTCAGCTCGAGGGGGGCGACATCGTGGTGCACGGCATGGTGCGGCGCTGCCGTGCCTGGGGTTTTGGGCTCGATGAGAAGGACCAGCGCGTGCTCCTCTACCGAGCCGGAATCGAGTTCGAGCAGCCTGTCCCCGAGGCCCTCACCAAGATGATCGCGAAGATCACGGGCGCCACTGCCGAGAAGCGGCGCGAGGAGCAAGCGGCGAAAGCGCCCGCAAAGGAGACAGGTGGGACCAGGGCCGGCGGCGACGCCCACCCGCGCGCCCCCAGGAGCGGGGGGCGGGTGAGAATCCGCATCAGCTCCGAGCACGTGCGCAGGGTCCTGAAGCGCCAGAAGGACAAGAACAAGGACTAGGTGGCGAGCAGCTCCCGCGCCCGGGCCGCGGCCTGGCGCACCTCGGACAGCAGTTCCTCCATATCGATACCCACGAGGGTGCGGTTCTGCACGACGATGCGGCCCTCCACCACCACGTGCCGCACGTCCGAGGCCCGTGCCGCGTAGGCCATGTGCGAGTACGGGTCGTAGACCGGCACGGCGCGCGGGTGGTCGAGGGCGAAGCAGACGACATCGGCGCGTTTGCCCGGCTCGAGCGTGCCGATTCGGTCGGCAAGCCCGAGCACCCTGGCCCCACCGATGGTGAGCATCTCCACAACGGTGCGCGCCTGCATCTGGGTGGGGTCGCCGCTGATCCCCTTGTAGAGCAGGGACGCCAGCTGGGCGTCCCGCAGCAGGTCGAGGGTGTTATTGGATGCGGCCCCGTCGGTGCCGAAGCCGATCTTGATCCCGAGCGCGAGCATCTGCGGCACGGGGGCCACGCCGCTCGAGAGCTTGAGGTTGGAAACCGGGTTTGTCGCCACGCCGACGTCGAACTCGGCGAGCAGGCCGAGGTCCTCCTCCGAGACGTGCACGCAGTGCGCGGCCACCGTACGGTCCGAGAGAATCCCCAGGTCGGCAAGGTAGGCGACCGGCGAGACTCCCTTGTCGGCCTTGACTTTCTCCGCCTCCCAGCGCGTCTCTGCCAGGTGGATGATCAGGGGGGCGCCGAACTCCTCGGCGAGCTCCGCCTCTTTGGCCAGGTTGCCGGCTGACACGCTGTACGGCGAGTGGGGCGCCACCGCGGGCACGACCAAAGGGTGGGACCGGTAGCGTTCGAGCAGCTCTCGCTGCTTGACCAACGCGTCCGCCGGCGTGGGGCAGGAGGGGGTGGCGAAGTCGATCATGGCCTCGGGAACGACGGCGCGCAGCCCCGCCGCGGTCACGGTCTCGATCACCCGCTCGGCGAAGAAGTACATGTCGCAGACGCATGTGACCCCGGCCTGTAGGCTCTCGGCCGCCGCCAGGCGCGTGCCCAGCGCCACCGTCTCCTCGTTCATGAGTACACGTTCGGTGGGCCAGATGTGCTTCTCCAGCCACTCGATGAGCGGGAGGTCATCGGCAAGTCCCCGCAGCAGCGTCATTGCGAGGTGAGTGTGGGTGTTTACGAAGCCGGGGAGGATGATGCCCCCACCCGCGTCCAGCACCGTGGCGGGTCGGAACCGGGTCAGGATCTCCGTCGCGCTACCGACCGCCACGATCTCGCCGGAGCGCACCGCCAGCGCGCCATCCGGCAGCGGTTCGCTCCCCGTCGTCATGGTGAGCACCGTGCCGCCCGTGATGATCAGGTCGCACTCCACGTCTTCCCCCTGAAACCTCGTTCCCATCACCAGGACCCCGAAGCACCACCGCCGCCGAACGAGCCACCGCCGCCGGAGAACCCGCCACCGGAGAAGCCGCCGCCGGAGAACCCCCCTCCCGAGAAGCCGCCCCAGCCCCCGAAACCGCCCCAGGTCCCCCGCCGGCTGCCACGCATCGCACGCATCAGCAGCATCAGGACGATGAGGGCGACCACGCCCGGCACGCCGGGCGAGGAGCTCTTCCCCCGCGGCGGCTGCGGGGGCGCTTGGCCGCTAAAGATCCTCTCCAAAGCTCCCGCAAGCGCCAGTGTGCCGGCCCCAAAATCGCCCGCCGCGAACGACGGTCGCACCTCGTCGTCCAGGAGCCGGCTCGCAACAGCGTCGGGGACCTCAGCCTCCAGGCCGTACCCCACTTCCAGGCGCATGCGCCGGTCACGTACGAAGGCGAAGAAGATGATCCCGTCGTCCAGACCCTTGCGCCCCACCTTCCAGCGCTCGGCGCACCGAATGGTGAAGTCCTCCAGGGGCTCACCTTCGAGCGACGGGAAGAAGACCGCGATGACCTGGTGCCCCGTGCGCTGCTCGAGCCCCGCCAGACGCTCGTCGATGGCAGCCTGCTGTTGGCGCCCGATCACCCGCGCATAGTCAGTAAGGTACTCGCGCGGTGTCGGCGGCACCTCGAGCCCGAGGACGGCGGTGGCCGCGACAAGGCCGACGACGGCGGCCGCGATCCGCAGCCGCGGACCACGGCCCATGGAACACCTGCCACGCTCTCTCAGAACTTCACCTGTGGCGCCTTGTCGGATCCAGGTGCGGCCTGGAAGTAAGGCTTTTCGGCGAAGCCGAACAGCGACGCGACGATCACGGTCGGGAACCGCCGACGCGCGGTGTTGAACGCCTGCGCGGTCTCGTTGAAGCGCCGCCGCTCCACCGCGATCCGGTTCTCGGTCCCCTCGAGCTGCACCTGGAGGTCGCGGAAGGCCTGTGTGGCCTTCAGCTCCGGATACTTCTCGACCACGACCAGCAACCGCGACAGCGCCGAGGAGAGCCCATCCTGGGCGGTCTGGAACTGCTGCATCTGCTGGGCGTCCGGCACCTTCCCGAGGGTGACCTGGCCCACCTTGGCGCGCGCCTCGGTGACGGCGGTGAAGGTGTCCTTCTCGAAAGCTGCAGCGCCCTTGACCGTCTCGACCAGGTTCGGGACGAGGTCGGCTCGGCGCTGATAGACGTTCTCGACCTGGCTCCAGGCGCTCTTGACCGCCTCTTCCAGGGTGACGAGACGGTTGTAGCTGCTGGTCACCGCCAGGCCCAGAAACACCGCCACGACCAGAACGACAAGCCCGCAGCCAAACAGCACCTTTTTCATGCGACCTCCCGTGCGCGCAGGGATGCGGCGGTCTCAACCCGTCCCCGATCGCGATGCGCGATTCTAGCCCAAGCCGGGGCGCGGCGTGCGGACATCGGCAGGCCGCGTGACGCCCTCGCCGGCGCACCAGACCGACTCCCCCTCGCCCGGCTGGTGCTTCCAGCGGCGGTGCATCCACACCCACTGCTCCGGGTGCTCCCGTACCTGGCGCTCGATGTGCGCGGTGAAGGTTGCGGTCAGCCTGGCCACGGCGGTGTCCAGATCCGCCCCAGAGGGCATCTCGACCGGTGGGGAGAAGGACAGCCGTATCCTGCCGTCGGGCAGCCGCGCTGCGAACCCGGCGACCGCCGGGCAGCCGGTGCGCAACGCGAGCAGCGCGGCTCCCGTTGGGGTCCAGGCGGGCTGGCCGAAGAACTCGACGAACACGCCCGGTGCCTCGATGTCCTGGTCGATGAGCAGCCCGATGACCCGGCCGTGTCGTAGCGCCTGTACCAGTTTGTTCCCGGCTCCCTTCCCACGCAGGGCGGTCTCGCCCCCGAAGCGGCCGCGCAGGCGGCGGGCGACCTCGTCCAGGCGAGGGTCGTAGACCTCACGAGCGGCAACCGTCATCTGAATCCCGGAGGCACCGAGACCGAGGTTGAGCCACTCCCAGTTGCCGCAGTGACCGGTCGCCAGGATCGCTCCGCGGTCAGGGCGCAGGCCGCCGGTGAGATGCTCCAGCCCGACAAACTCCGTCCTGGCCAGCACCGCCTCCGGGGAGGTGGACCACAGCCACGCGACCTCGCCGAGGACCGTGCCAAGGTGGCCCGCACAGCGCCTCGCCAGGGCCCGCCGCCACGCTTCGTCGCGCTCGGGGAAAGCGCGGGCGATGTGGGCGAGGGCCCTCCCGCGGTCGCGCCGCGCAAAGGGCAGCGCCGCACGCCCGGTCAACGATCCCAGGCCGCGCAGGGCCGGGAGCGGAAACAGGCGGGAGGCCGCCAGGAGCGCCCTGAGCAGCGCGTAGCCGAGGTCGTGGCGCAGCTTGCGTCCCAGCGATGCCATCGCCAGAGTCTACCCGGATCGGGGCCGCGAGGCCTAGCCTCGGAGGCGAGTATCATCATGGCGCTGGAGGTGAGTGTGGGCGCGACCAGGGGCGAGCTCTTCATCGTTGCGTCGCCTTCGGGTGGCGGCAAGACCACTCTGATCCGTCGCGTCATGCAGGAGCTCGCGGCGCAGGGCCGCGAGGCTCACTTCTCGATCTCGCACACTACCCGGCCCCCACGTCCGGCGGAGCGCCATGGTGTGGACTACTACTTCATTGACCGTGCCGTCTTTCAGAGAATGGTCGCTGCAGGTGAGTTCCTCGAGTTCGCCGAGGTTCACGACAACCTTTACGGGACCTCGCGGGCGGAGGTTGAGGGAAGACTCGAACGGGGCTGCGACGTTTTCCTGGACATCGACGTTCAGGGGGCGCGGCAGGTACGAGCGTCGGTGGCTGATGCGGTAAAGGTGTTTATCTTCGCACCCTCGTACGCAGAGCTTCGCCGCCGGCTGGTGGCCCGCGGCCAGGACGACGAGGCGGCCATCGAGCTGCGCCTGAAGAACGCGGTGCAGGAGATGCGCGAGTACGCGGAGTTCGATTTTGTTATCATTAACGACCGTCTCGAGGAGGCGACCCGTGCCCTCGCGAGCGTGGTTGCGGCGGCAAGGATGCGGCCGTTCCGGATGCGGGCCAGGGTGCAGGCAATCCTGGAGGAGTTTGAGCGCGTCGTGAAGAAGGAGGATTGATGTCGGATCTGCCCGAGGGAATCGAGAGCACCTTTCGTTACATTCTGATCGCCGCCAAGCGAGCGGAGCAGCTGATCCACGGGGCGAGGCCGCGCGTGTCAACCCGCCACGTCAAGCCCACCACCGTGGCCCTCACCGAGCTTGGCGCCGAGAAGGTGCCCTGGCGCAAGGTCACCGCCGAGGAATACGAGGTGCTCGTCCAGCAGGAGATCGCCGCCAAGGAGGCGGAGGAGCATGCCCCGGTGCTGTTCCCCATCCCGCCCCCGATCATCCCCGCCATCGTCGAACCGGAGGTCGAAGCCGAAGAGGAGGAAGAGGAGACTCCCGAAGAGGAGCTCGAGGGTCCCAAGTTCGACGAGAACCTCGAGGTGGTCGAGGAGCCGGCCCCTGAGGTCTTGCTCACCGAGGAGATAAGCGAGGAGTAGGTGCGCGGTAGTGTGGTTCTGGGGGTTTGCGGGGGGATCGCGGCGTTCCGGGCCGTGGAGGTCTTGCGCGGCCTGGTCAAGGCGTCCTGCCAGGTCTTTCCCATTCTGACGAGGAACGCGACGCGCTTCGTGACCCCGCGCACCTTCGCGGTGCTCGCCCGAGGGCCGGCGCAGGTCTCGCTCTGGGGCCAGCCCACGAGCCCCGGCATCGACCACATCGACCTCGCCCGCCGGGCCAACCTGTCCCTGCTCGCGCCGGCCACCGCCAACGTGCTGGCCAAGATGGCGGCGGGTGTCGGCGACAACGCCCTGACGACCTACGCGCTGGCGCACCGCGGCAGGGTCGTGCTGGCACCGGCGATGAACACGTTCATGTGGGAGCACCCGGCGACCCAGCAGGCGCTCGCCGTGTTGAAGGGCCGCGGCGCTGCTGTCGTCGGACCGGTCTGGGGTCTCCTCGCGGATGGTGAGCAAGGGGTCGGCAAGCTCGCGGACGCGGAGGAGATCGTCGGCGCGGCGCTGGCCGCCCTCCCGCCGCGCGGCCCGCTCGCGGGGATCAAGCTCCTGGTCACTGCCGGCCCGACCCGGGAGCCGATCGACGCCGTCCGGGTGATCACCAACCGCTCTTGGGCCGGATGGGAGTCGCGCTGGCCACCGCGGCGCGCGAGCTCGGCGCCGCGGTGAGAATCCTCGCGGGTCCGGGTGTTACCGTCCCCGGCGGTATGCCGGCAGAGAGGTTCGAGACCGCGGCCGATCTGGGAGTGCTGCTCGAGCGTTGGGCTCCCGAGAGCGACGCGGTCTGGCACGCTGCGGCGGTGGCCGACTTCCGGCCGGCAGCGGTGGCCTCCGGGAAGCTGGATCGTCGGCGGGGCAGCGTGCAGCTGGCGCTCGAGCCCGTACCGGACCTGGCGGCCGGCATGCCCCGCAGCGGTGGCCGCCCGTACCTCGTCATCTTCGCCGCCGAACGGCGGCCGAGCTCGAGGAGCGCGCGGCCCGCAAACTCTCGGACAAGGGCGCGGACGCGGTGGTCGCCAACCCAATCGACGAGGCGGGCCTGGGCATGGAGGAGACCCGCAACCGCGCTCTCGTGCTCTCGCGCCTGGCCTGCGGCGGGAGCTGCCGGCGCAGGAGAAGGAGGCGCTCGCCCGCGAACTCCTCCTCACCCTCGCGCCCGAGCTGGTGGCGCCGCGACGCCAATGAACCGTCGCGACCTCCTCAAGTACCTCGAAGACTTCGGCTGGCATGACGTGGACACCACGGCTCTCCGGCGCCGCGCCCGCCCCCGGCGTCCCGGCCCGCGCGACGGGCGGGGAGGATCCCCTGACCGCCGGAGACCTCGCCGATGGCCCGGCGCCTGGCGGACTGCCGGCGCTGCCGGCTCTGCCAGAAACGCACCCAGGTGGTGTTCGGGGTGGGCAACCCCAAGGCGCGGGTGGTGTTCGTCGGCGAGGGCCCGGGGGCCGACGAGGACCGCATCGGCGAGCCTTTCGTGGGTCGCGCCGGGCAGCTGCTCAACGTGATGCTGCCTTCGATCGGGCTGCGCCGCGAGGACGTCTACATCGCGAACATCGTCAAGTGCCGACCGCCCGGAAACCGCGACCCCGAGACCGACGAGGCCGCTGCCTGCATGCCGTTCCTCAAACGGCAGATCGAGCTGATCAACCCCGAGGTGATCGTGCTGCTCGGCCGGATCGCCGCCCGGTTCCTTCTCGGCACCACCGCGCCGATCTCCAGCTACCGCGGGAAGTGGACCATCTGGCACGGCCACGCCGTGCTCCCGACCTACCACACCGCTTACCTGTTGCGTAACCCGGCCGCCAAGCGCGAGTCCTGGGTGGACTTCAAGCAGCTCCGCCTCCCTAAAAAAGAGCTGGAGGAGGAAGAGGGAAGGGTAAGCGGATGGGCAGGCCAGGCGGGCCGAAGCCCTAACGCTCGATCCTCCACAGCTTCTCGTTACTCTTCCCTTCTCCCCTTGCCTATCGACCACCACGGCCACGGGCGGGCGTTAAGGACGTCCCTCGCGGTGGCCCACCCCTTGCGGGCGATGCCGAGGCCCCAGCGCACATCCGCGAGGCCGGCGGGGTCGTGGGCGTCCGGGGCGATCACCACCGGGACGCCCAGCGCCACGGCGCGTCGCACCCACCGCCAGTCGAGGTCGAGGCGGAACGGGTGAGCGTTGATCTCCACCGCGGCGCCGCTCTTCGCGGCCGCCTGCAGCACCGCCTCGAGAACCACCGGTACCCTCGCGGGCGAGCAGGAGGCGGCCGGTGGGGTGGCCCAGGATCAGCCCTCGCCCGCGCGAGACCGCGCGCACCAGCCGGGCCGTCTGCGCCTCGAGGCTCTGTCGGAACGAGGAGTGCACGGACGCCAGGACGAAGTCGAGGGGCACACCTTCGCGGAGGTCGAGGGTGCCGTCGGGCAGGATGTCCGCCTCGAGCCCTCGCAGGAGCAGCGGCTTGTCACCGCGGGCGTTGTGGGCCTCGATCGCCATGCCCTGGGCGCGCAGGCGGTCGGCGTCGAGTCCGTGGGCGTACGCGGCGACCTGGGAGTGGTCCGCGATCCCGAGCACCGACCACCCAGAGCGGCCGCCGCGGCCGCCATCTCGGCGAGCGAGGCCGTGCCGTCCGAATCGGTGGTGTGGGCGTGCACCGCGCCGATCAGGTCGCCCTCCTCCACGAGCGCAGGAAGGTTCCCTCGGCCGCTGCCTCGATCTCGCCGGTTCCTTCGCGCAACCCGGGAGGGATCCACGCCAGCCCGACCGCGTGTATGCTTCCTGCTCGTCGGGGCAGCTGAGGCGCTTGCCTGACCGGTCCGTGAGGGCGCCGTCGGACAACTTCACACCCCTTCGTTCCGCGTGCCGATCGAGCTGCTCCAGGTGGGCGGCGCCACCGGTGTGCCAGAGGAGGGCGGCTCCAAAGCCGTCGCGTGGCGACCTGGTCACGCGCACCGGCGGGCCCGCGGCGGCGGCCGGTCGCCGCCTCTCTCGAAAGAGTGACGTCCTCCAATACACTTGTGACGGCGGCCTTTACTTTGGCGAGGGGTGTATCAGCGCAGACGAGCACCACCTCGGTAATGACCTCGCAGTATCGCCGCAGCTCCCCCGCCACCTCGACCTCGCAAGAGGGCAGTGCGCGGCGCAACGCCGCGACGGTCGCTTCGGCCGCCGCCCATCCCACCGAGAGGTGGTGTTTGTCGGCGCTGTGGCGACGAAACTCGATGGCGGCGAGGAGCTTCTTCTGGGTAGCCGGGCCGAACCCGGCGAGCGTGACGAGCCGGTTCTCATGACAGGCGTACTCGAGCTCGCCGGATGTCGTGATGCCCAGCTCCTGCCAGAGGGTGCGCACGCGCCTGGAGCCGAGGCCGGACAGGGAGAGGAGCTCAGGGAGGCCCGCCGGGAGGTTGGCGCGCAACTCGACGAGCTGGGCCGGCTCGCCCCGGTCCAGCGTCTCGACGATGAGCGCCGCAATCC
>CAVTZQ010000002.1:0-75489 GCA_963739225.1 uncultured Acidobacteriota bacterium
TGACCTACTCGGCTGAGCGAGTCCCACCCGCGGTGGGACGAGCATGGGGGTGCGGGGGGCGAGAGCGCCGATCGGGGGGTGGAGCGGCGCGGGCCCCCCGCAACATGAGCCGGTCACCGCCGGGGAATAATTGATGGTCCCACGGGAAACCGTGGGACCATCGTTTTTCTTGGGGACACATGGCTGCAGTAGGCCGTCAGGCGAGCGGTTGCGGGCCTGATGGAGAGCACGAGGGCCCTGCAAGAAATTGCAGGGCCTTCACGCTTTTGCGTCGGGTCACTGGACCTTGAGCAGGCTCTCGCCGCGGGTGTCTGCGGCGAGCAGTATGGTCGCGGCTTCGGCGTCCACCGGCCGGGAGAAGAAGTACCCCTGCGCGTATTTGCAGCGCAGCGCCAGCAGCAGCTCGCGCTGCTTGCCTCGCTCGATGCCTTCAGCGACCACGTCCTTGCCCAGGTTGTTGCCGAGCGTGACAATGGTGCGGATGATCTCCCAGCTTTCCTCGTCGGTATCGATGCGACTTATGAACGAGAAGTCCACCTTGAGGGTGTCGATCTCGAAGCGCCGAAGGTAGGACAGCGACGAATACCCGGTGCCGAAGTCGTCGATGGAGAGCTTGATGTCGAGGGCCTTGAGCTGCTGGAGCATATCGGCTGCGTAGCGGGCGTGCTCCATGATCACGCTCTCGGTGATCTCCAGTTTCAGGCTGCGGCCGTACACCCCGTAGTTTCGGAGCGTGCGGTCGATCTCCACGATCATGTCTGGCCGGAGGAACTGGACACCCGACACGTTGACGCTCACGGTGAGCGGCGTGGGCCTGCGGAATTGCCCGGTCCACGAGCGCAGCTGCTTGCACACGTCACGCATCACCTGGCGGTCGATGCCGACGATCAGGCCGGTCTCCTCGGCGACGGTCAGGAAGTCCTTTGGATACAGGAGTTCACCGTCCGGATGCTGCCAGCGGACCAGCGCCTCGAAGCCGGTGATCCTGCCGTCCTCGAGCAGAACGATCGGCTGGTAATGAACGCGGAACTCCTCGCGTTGCACCGCTCGCCGCAGCTCGGTCTCGAGCTTCAGCAGCGAGACCGCGCGGGTGTGCATGCCGGCGTCGAACACGACGTAGCTGGCCTTGCCTAACGCCTTGGCCCGGAACATCGCGGTGTCGGCGTCCCGCAGGAGGTCCTCGGGGCGCTCATACTCCGGGGAACTGACGGCGATGCCGATGCTGGTGCTGGTGAAGACCTCGTGGCCCTCGACGTCGAACGGCTCCTGCAGTTCGTCCTGGATACGCTTGGCGACCCGCACGGCGTCGTTGACCTCGCCAATCCCCTCGAGCAGCACCGCGAACTCGTCGCCGCCGACGTGGGCGACGGTCGTGCCCAGCCGCTCCGGGCCATCCTGTGCGCGCAGGCACGAGCGCAACCGGCCGGCAACCGCCTTCAACAGCTGATCCCCAATGCGGTGGCCGAGGCTGTAGTTGATGTTCTTGAATCGGTCCAGGTCCATGAAGAGCACGGCGGAGAGGCGGCTATCACCGGCCCGCGTGCGCTCGAGCGCCCGCCCGAGACGCTCGATCAGGCTGGCCCGGTTGGGCAGACCGGTGAGTGCCTCGAATCCGCGCTGCTCCGTGATGTCGGTGTGCGAGCCGGTGATGCGCACCGGCTTGCCCGTGCTGTCGCGGAACGCCAGCGCGCGGCAGCGCATCGAGGCGAAAGAACCGTCCCTGCGCTCGATGCGGTGCTCGTTCTCGATGTGGGGGGCGCGACCCTCGAGATGAGCGTCGATTGCGGCCTTGAGCTGGCTGCGATCCTCGGGATGCACGCGGTCGAACCATTCCTCCGGAGTGCCCGTGAGCTCCTGCGGTCGGTAACCCAGCATCGCCTTCCACTGGGGGCTGAAGTTGACCGCGTTGGCGGTGAGGTCCCAGTCCCACCAGCCATCGGTGATCCCCTGCTCGAGCGGCTCACTCTCCGGGGCGGCCGCCAATTCTTCCGGGATCACCGTGATCGGCTGGTCAAGGGGCGCCTGCGCCGGAGGCTCCTCCAGGGCGGGCCCAAGATCCTCTGCGGCCTCTCCGGGTTCGGGCTGAGCAGGTGGGGCCTCTCCCGTTGCGGCGACGTTGTCGCTCGCCCGCCTGTCGCCGACGATCCCGAGGGAGGCGGCGATCCGCCGCACCCGGCTGCGGAAACCGGATGCGGGAGGTGCCCCATACGCTCCGGCCTCGCTGGCATTTGAGGCCTGGAGACTGTGGAGTTGCTCTTTGAGGCTCTGCCGCTCGGCCTCGCCGGCCCTGTGCTCGGCGCGCTCGCGCGCCAGGCGCTCGGCAGCCGCAATCCGCATCTCGACGAACTCGGCCTTGAGCGGTTTCGCGAGGCAATCGTCGGCGACGCCAAGCAGCGGCGGCACACGCTCTGCGTGCCGGTGGCCGACGACAAAGATGAGAACGGTCGCCTGGCCGTCGGGGAGGTCACGGATGCGCTGGCCGAGCTGCAGGCCGTCGCCCTGCTTGCTTTGCAGCGCGAGAACCGCGATCGGGTGGTGCTCCTGCTGGTAGGCCTCCCACGCAGTCTCGACGTCCTCACAGACTGTGACCAGATGGCCGCGGCTCTTGAGGGCATCGACTAGGATCTGGCGAAGGTGCAGGTTCTCCTCGAGGAGCAGAACCGGCAAGCCGGGGGCGGTCGGAGCACTCACGCTGCCCCTCCGCCGCGGGCGTCACCGGACAGCCGAGCGGCGGGGGCGTCGACCTCCCACCACTGATCGCTGACGCGCGGGCCTCGCATTTCCCTTCCGAGCATGGGCATCTCGTATCAACAATGATACCGCGCCCAGGAAGCCCCGGCTAGCACTGCCCGAACGGTCGCCCGGCCCGGAGGTGAGGCCCCGGAGGCGCGTCGATCAGATCTGCCGCTTCGCGCTGGGTTCGCAGGGCCGCTTGTGCTCGGTCACCAACTTCTCCAGCAACGCCAGCGGGACGGCGCCCGAGACCGAGACACCGGTTCCCGCGACGCGCACCTCGATGTCGCGGAGGACGTTCACGAGCTCGGGGGACTGCGACTGCGCGTGCAGCCGGGCGGCGGCAATGGCTCCCTTCACGGCATCGCGGAGAAGCTCGGCGTTTTCGGCAGTGTCGGCGGTTGCGACCCCGGAGAGCCTGAGCGAGTCGTCGAGGCTCGCCTGCATGGCGACCCGCTGGACCGCTCCCGAGGCAACCACGACGCTGCGC
Organism: uncultured Acidobacteriota bacterium; assembly: GCA_963739225.1. Classification (GTDB taxonomy): domain Bacteria; phylum Acidobacteriota; class Thermoanaerobaculia; order Thermoanaerobaculales; family Thermoanaerobaculaceae; genus RBG-13-68-16. The sequence goes on from CAVTZQ010000002.1 coordinate 3,224, forward strand.
ACTGTTTCGCTGCCCTCGCCGTGCGCGTGCCCGGCGGCCTCCGTCGCCTTCTGGCGGGCCCCGGCCGGCACGGTGGCGACCATCCAGAACGGGGCGCGGATGTCGATGTGGCCGGCCGAGATCTCCTTCTCGACGAGCGGGGGAACGGAGTGCGGAGACGCGGCAGCGGCCCCCACGGCCGCCTCCTCACCCACGATCACGAGTTCGGGCGAGATCTGCGCAAGCACGGCGGCTTCGCCGCCGTGGCGCCCAGAGGAAGGCAGCCGGTAGGCCGAGACGCCGGCCAGAGTGAAAGGCTGGGCGCCCCGCTTGACGAGAGCCGCGCCCAGCGAGCTGGGGTCGTACCGCCCGGAGAAGAGCGCCACGGCACCGGCCTCGGCCCCCTCACCCTGCGCGGCCACGACCATGGCGTCCACGTCGCGGAACGGGTCGAGCCCTGCGTCGGTGAGGAACTGGCGCAGGTCCTCGTCCGCTCCTGTCCATGCATGCTGCCGGAGCAGCCACTCCTGCACCTTGGGGTGGGCGCGAAGCGCGGCGCTGTCAACGGCCACCACCACCTGGGCGGTAACCGGCACCGAGCGCAGCAGCTCGCCCACCGCGGGTGGGGCGGCGGTGGCGAGCGGGGCGGCCAGGGCCAGGACGATCGAAATGAAAAGAAGTCTCTTCATTTGTGCCTCCTAGAAGTTCTTGCGGTTGAAGGTCACCACTGCGGCAGCCAGGCAGACGGCGCCGAACGCTGCGGTTGTCGCGAGCGGCAGCAGCGTCGGCGTGGTCCTGCCCAGTACGTAGGCTGTGAGGTCCCGGCCTACCTCCGCGGTCTTGGGGAGGATCCAGTACAGGCCGTGCACCACGTTGGCCCAGAAGCGCGAATCCATCGCGGCGGCAATCTGGTCATGGGCAGCCAACGGCATCGACACCATGTAGAGCGCGTAGGGCAGCATGATGGAAAGCGGGGTGGAGGAAGACAGCACGCCCACCAGGTACATGAAGCCGAGGTAGGAGAGGAACACCACCAGGATGAGCCCCGTGGCGAGGATGAAGCGCGGGTTCCAGACCTTTGTTTTGACGGAGATGATCACGAAGACCCCCCCGCATAGGACCAGGAGGTTGACGGTCACCAGCGTCACCGCGCCAAGGTAGCGGCCGAGCAGAAGGTGGGTGCGCGTGATGGGTCTGGTCATGTACAGGTCCACCGTGCCGCGCCTCTGCAGGTTCGGCACCTGCGAGCCGGTGGCGAAGACCGCGAGGAACACCCCGAGGATGTACAGCATGGCGGCGAAAATGGACTGGCCGGTCACGACCACGGTTTCGATGGCCCGGGTCCGGTGGTGAAACTCCAACGCCTTGCCGAAGAGCGTCCCGGCCGCGAGGCTGCCGTCCACGATGTCGAGGTTGAGGGCGAACGTGAGGGTTAACAGGAACAGAGCGGAGACCAAGGCGAACCCGAGCAGCGTGTAGCGGGCCAGCGCTTCCCGCCAGGTGTCCACGATGAGCGCCCACGTCCTCACTGCCCACCTCCCGGCCGAGCCTGGGGCTTGGGGCCTGAGGCCTGAGGGCCGCCCACCCCGGTCGGGGCTTCGGGGTCGGTAGTCCGGTCCTCGTCCTCGACGACCTCCACGAAGACATCCTCGAGCGCCGCGCGCAGCGACGAGATCTCGGCGATCAGGAGGCGCTCGGCCCGAAGGGTGTCGACGAGCCGGTTCAGGGTCTGCAGGTCAGGAACCTCGACCTCGAGAGCGCCGTTGCTGCTGGCGACGGTGGCGCCAATCGCGCGCAGCCGCTCCGCCGATGGCAGCTCGCCGGCCGCCAGGCGCAGACGGAAGCGCTGAGTCGGCCTGGTCAGGCCTTCGACCGTCCCCTCGCGGACCACCCGCCCGTGGTGCAGGATGGCGACCCGGTCACACGTGCGCTCTACCTCGGAGAGCAGGTGTGAGTTGATGAAGATGGTGGCGCCGGTGGTGCGCGTCGCGACCAGGATGTCACGGATCTGCCGCCGGCCCACCGGGTCCACCCCGTCGGTCGGCTCGTCGAGGAAGAGCACGTCCGGCTCATCCAGCAGCGCGCAGGCCAGACCGAGCCGCTGCGTCATCCCTTTGGAGTAGCGGCCGACGCGGTCACCCGCGCGGTCGGCAAGCCCAACGAGCTCCAGCAGCTCCGGGGTGCGGTGGTCCAGCGTCCGCTCGGAGAGGCCCGCGAGGCGGCCGAACAGCCGCAGCGTAGCGTCGCCGGTCAGGTAGCCGGGGAAGCGGTGTCCTTCGGGGAGATAGCCAATGCGGGCGCGCGCCGCCGCCTTGCGCGGGTCTTTGCCCCGGACCCTCACCTCGCCCTCGGTAGGCCGTGCGAGACCAAGGAGAACCTTGATCAGCGTGGTCTTCCCGGCGCCGTTGGCGCCCAGAAGACCGAACACCTCTCCGCGATGCACTTCGAGGTTTACGCCGTTGAGGGCGCGCAGGCGCTTCCCCCAGTGCCGGAAATCCTTGGCGAGACCACGGACAGAGACGACGGTCGACGAAGCGCCCACGTCTGCTAGTACGTTGAAAGCACCGCCCGTGTTCAACTCGCACGGGGGCGGAGGCTGGCGGCAACGGCGCGGACAGGATACGATCCCCGCTGCACGGCGCACGGCGCCGGTGGAGGGTTGCATGAGCCTACCGCCCCACGATGTCCTCGATCTCAAGCTTGCGGAACACGGAAGGCGGCGGATCTCCTGGGCTGACCGGCAGATGCCGGTGCTGGCCTCGATCCGGGCGCGCTTCGCCAAGGAGAAGCCACTCGCGGGGCAGCGCCTGGCCGCGTGCCTGCACGTCACCAGCGAGACCGCCAACCTGGTGCGCACGCTGGTCGCGGGAGGCGCGGAGGTGCGACTGTGCGCCTCCAACCCACTCTCGACCCAAGACGACGTCGCGTCCGCGCTGGTGGCGGAGCACGGGGTGGCGGTGTTTTCGGTCAAGGGCGAGGACAACCCCCGTTACTACAGGCACATCCGTGCCTGCCTCGAGTTCTCCCCCACGCTCACCATGGACGACGGCGCCGACCTGGTGTCCTCGCTGCTGTTCGTTGCCCGTGGCGAGGCGGAGGGTGTCCACGCGGAGATCCAGGCGTTCGCGAACGAGCTGGGCGAGGATGGCCGGCGCAGGCTCATTGCGGGAGTGCTGGGCTCGACCGAGGAGACCACCACGGGCGTCATCCGGCTGCGGGCGATGGAGCGTGACGGGGTTTTGCGGTTTCCGGTGATCGCGGTCAACGACTCCGACACCAAGCACCTCTTCGACAACCGGTACGGCACCGGCCAGTCCACGGTGGACGGCATTCTGCGCGCCACCAACGTCCTTCTCTCCGGCCTGACGGTGGTAGTGGCCGGCTACGGGTGGTCCGGCCGCGGCGTCGCGATGCGTGCGCACGGGCACGGCGCCAAGGTTACGGTGTGCGAGGTGGACCCGGTCCGGGCGCTGGAGGCCGCAATGGACGGCTACTCGGTCATGCCGATGACCGAAGCCGCCAAGGTCGGAGACGTCTTCGTGACTGTGACGGGCGACTGCAAGGTGATCGGCCCCGAGCACGTGAGGCTCATGAAGGACGGAGCTATCCTTTGCAACTCCGGACACTTCGACGTCGAGATCGACCTCCCCGGGCTCCGCAAGATGACCTCGGACGTGTTCGAGGCGCGCCCCTCGGTGCAGGGGTACCGGCTCAAGGAGGGCAAGACCGTCTACGTTCTGGCCGAGGGCCGGCTGGTGAACCTCGCGGCGGCCGAGGGGCACCCGGCAGCGGTGATGGACATGTCGTTCGCCAACCAGGCACTGGCCGCAGAGTACCTGGTCAAGGACGCGGCGACGCTGCAGCCGAAGGTGTACCGGCTGCCCGCGGAGCTGGACCACGAAATCGCGCGGCTCAAGCTGGCCGCCATGGGCCTGGCGATCGACACCCTCACGGACGAGCAGGCGAGCTACCTGGACAGCTGGCGCGTGGGGACCTAAGTTTTTTCGGGCTTCGCCCCATACCCCTTGCGTTCCTTCTGACTGCGTGACGGCTTCTGTTTTGCCAGGCGGGTGCGCGTCCGCTCGTCGCTTGCTCGCCCCCGCTCGCTGCGCGCCGAGACTCCCTCGACCGCGACCCGGAAGCGCGTCCCGCGCCGGGGCCCCTCGGTGTCCGCATGAGACGGCGTCACCGACACCCCGTCCCGGTCCGCGCGCTGGGTCCCCGCGGTCTCGGGAGACATGGCCGCTGGCACCCGCATGGCGGGTTGAATACTCCCTGCCAGAATCCGTTTGGGCGGACCCTCACGGTCAAGCGTCTGCATTGGTGAGACGGTTCAGGCAGGTCCGCGGCAAACGGGAGGGTGGTGGTGAGATCCGCCCCGCGGGCGGAAGGAGCCATGGCGCCGAAGCGTGCGGGCCGAAGGAGTAACGAGGGGAAGCGGGGCAAAGCCCCGGGAAGAGCGGCGGACCGCTGTTCGCCGGTCAGAGGCAACCATTGGCCGGGGAAGCGCAAACCCGGTGGTTGAACGAGCGTATCGTGTGCGTGGGCGGCACCCGCGCGGCGGCCGCCAGTTCGGGAGGCGGAGATGAGTGACGAGCGCTTTCGCCACAACGTGCCCAGGCTGTTCCTCGGCCTGATGGTCATCGCGGTCGGGGTGCTGTTCACCCTCGACAGGCTGGGGTACGTGAACGCGGGTGATTTCTGGGAGTACTGGCCCGTCCTGCTGATCGCGGCGGGGATCGGGCGGGTCATCCAGCCGTGCTCGGCCCACGAGCGCGGATTCGGGGTGGTCCTGATTATGGTTGGGGCCTGGTTCCTGCTCTCCAACCTAGACCTCATCCACTACCGCTTCAGGGACGTCTGGCCGATCCTCCTGGTGCTTCTGGGGATCACGATGGTCTGGCGGGCGATCGCAGGACCCTCCTGGGAAGGCCCCCGGCGGCGCCTGAAGGAGGAGAGGGCAACCGCTGAGGGCTCCGCAGCCGTGGGCGGTCCCGCAACCAGCGCCTCCGTCACCAGTAGCACCGTGAGCGGCTTCGCTCTCCTCGGCGGGGTGAATCGTAGGTGCGTCTCGCAGGATTTCCGGGGCGGGTCGCTCACCGCGATCATGGGGGGGTGTGAGCTGGACCTGCGGCACGCATCGATCTCCAGCGGCCAGGCGGTCATAGACACGTTTGCCTTCTGGGGCGGGATCGAGATCAAGGTCCCGCAGGAGTGGACGGTGGTGGTGCAAGGGACACCGATCCTCGGAGCTTTTGACGATAAGACCGTACGGGTGGGCGGCGACGGCAGCAAGGTGCTGGTGATCAAGGGCGTCGCGCTTATGGGCGGCGTCGACGTGAAGAACTAGCACATGCACCCGATCCTCGCCTACCGTGGCCGGCTGGGTCCGTACCTCGCTGCCTGGGTTCCACTGGGGGGCCTGATGGCAGGGCTGCTGGCGATCGCCGGATCGCCGTGGGTCGAAGCGGCAGCCATCGCCTTCCCCATGGCCCTCATCTACGCCTTCATCTGTCTCGCGGCCTGGTACCCGTGCAAGAGCGCCTCCCCGCACAACGTCCCCTTCGCGAGAGTGATCGCGACCCAGGCCATGGCGGCTGCGGTCTCCGCGATGCTGTGGCTGTTTCTAGTCGACACCTGGGTGGTCCTGTTGGAGCAGATCCCCATCTTCGCCAAGGCAACGGAGCGCTTCCCACGCCTGGTGCCGGTAATCCTGGCTGTGGGAGTGGTGCTGTACGCGCTGGCCGCCTCGCTCCACTATCTGCTCATGGCGTTCGAGGAGGCGCGGCGGGCGGAGCGGAACGCCCTCGAGCTCGAGGTGTTCGCGAGGGAAGCCGAGCTACGCTCGCTGCGGGCCCAGATCGACCCACACTTCCTCTTCAACGCGCTCAACTCGATCAGCTCACTTACCGGAAGCAACCCCGCGGCGGCCCGGCAGATGTGCCTCGAGCTCGCGGAGTTCATGCGGGAGAGTCTGCGGCTGGGGGGCGTCCCCAACATCCCGCTCGCCGAAGAACTGGCGCTGACGGAGAAGTACCTGGCTGTGGAGCGGGCGCGCTTCGGCTCGCGTCTCAAGGTGGAGCGGGAGATCAGCGCGGAGGCGGGCTCGTGCGGAGTGCCTCCTCTCGTACTGCAGCCTCTCGTCGAGAACGCCGTCCGGCACGGGGTCGCGCACCTCGTGGAGGGCGGGCTCGTGCGGATCGCGGCACGCCGCTCGGGCGGTCAGCTTCACCTCACCGTGGAGAACCCCGTGGATCCAAGCGTGCCCGTCAAGCCCGGCGAGGGAGTCGGCCTCGCCAACGTGCGCGGCCGCCTAGCCGCGCTGTACGGCCAGAACGCCAGCGTCGAGGTGCGGCGGGACGGCGAAATCTTCCGCGTCGAGCTCGCCTGGCCCGCGGCGCCTGCGGAGGCGCGGTAACGTTATCCTGACGGCAGCTCTATGGCGGAGACGAGCCCACCCGACCGACTGCGTGTGGCAATCGTGGACGACGAGGAGCCGGCGCGGACTGTGCTGCGCGAGTACCTCGCTGCGTACCCCGAGATCGAGGTTGCGGCCGAGTGCGCCAACGGGTTCGAGGCGGTCAGAGCCGCGGACGAGCTCGACCCCGACCTGCTCTTACTGGATGTGCAGATGCCGGGTCTCTCGGGCTTCGAGGTACTGGAACTCCTCGATCGCGACGTAGCGGTGGTGTTCGTCACCGCCTACGACGAGCACGCGCTGCATGCCTTCGAGGTGCATGCCGTGGACTACCTTCTCAAACCGTTCTCAGCGGAGCGCCTCGGGCAGGCCCTCGCCCGCGCCCGGCAGCGCCTCGGTCGGCCACAGCCGTTGCTCGCCGGGATCGCCGCCGCCGCGAGGCCGGCCGGGGTTCCGCTGACCCGCCTACTTGTCCGGGAGGGCCCGCAGGTTCACGTGATCCCTGTCGAGGCGCTCGACGTCGCGGAGGCGCGCGACGACTACCTGTGCCTCCGTGCGGGAGGGAGAGAGTTCCGAAAGCAGCAGACGCTGTCGGAGCTCGAGGAACAGCTCGACCCCGAGAAGTTCGTGCGTGTGCACCGCTCGTTCATCGTGAACGTGGAGCGAGTGGCGCGCATCGAGCGCTACGCCAAGGACAGCCGGCTGGTGGTGCTCCGGGACGGCAGCAAGCTCCCCGTGAGCCGGGCCGGGTACGCGCGCCTTCGCGGCCGGCTCTGAGCGGCTCCCGGGCAGCTAGCCGTTCGTCGCGCCGCTAGACCTTCACCATCCAGCCGTGGGTGTCCTTGGAGGTGCCGAACTGGATGGAGGTAAGGGTCTCGCGCAGCTTCTTCGCCACCGGACCCTCGTCGCCGTCGCCGACGCGGTAGACCTGGTCGCCGTCCACGAGCTCGCCGACGGGTGAGACCACCGCCGCTGTCCCGCAGCCGAAGATCTCGGTGCAGTCCCCGCTGGCCAGGCTCTGAAAAACCTCTTCAATGTGGATCGACCGTTCGACGAAGGGAAGCTTCAGCTCCTTGCAGAGCACGCCCAGGCTCTCTCGGGTGATGCCGGCGAGGATCGTGCCCGAGGTGGGCGGGGTTGTCACCACGCCATCGAACACGAAGATCAGGTTCATCGCACCGACCTCTTCCACGTGGCGGCGCTCAACCGCGTCGAGCCAGAGCACCTGTTCGCACCCCTTCTTCTTCGCAACGGCGCTTGCCAGAAGGGAGGCGGCGTAGTTGCCGCCGGTCTTGGAAGCGCCCGTGCCGCCGGGGGCGGCGCGCACCCAGTCGCGCGACACCATGATCCGCACGGTGCTGCTGCTCGTGGCGAAGTAGGGGCCGGTCGGGCCCGTGATGATGAAATAGAGGAAGCTCCTGGAACTGTGAACGCCCAGCGCCTCCTGGGTGGCGATCATGGTCGGGCGCACGTAGAGCGTGGCGGGCGGAGGGGGGACCCAGTCAACGTCGATCCTGATGAGCGTGCGCATCGCCTCTGCCTGCAGCTCCACCGGGATTTCGGGCATCGACATACGCTTTGCGGAGGTGTTGAGCCGCGCGGCGTTGCGTTCCGGCCGGAACAGGTGGACCGATCCGTCGGGGTGGCGAAATGCCTTCAGGCCCTCGAAGATCTCCTGCCCGTAGTGGAACACCATGGCGGAGGGGGCCAGGGACAGAGGCCCATAGGGGACGATCCGCGGGTCGTGCCAGCCCTTCCCCTCGTCCCAGTCGACGAGGAACATGTTCGACGAGAAGGTGCGCCCGAAGGGCAGGTTCTTGGGGTCCAGCGGGGTCTTGGGGGCTCGGGCGACCGACCTGTCGAGGATGTCCATGCCTACTCCTTTTCCGGTGGCGGGCACCGGTGGCAAGCGTAACCGGCCGGTTGCCAGCGCCTAAGAGTAGCGCACCTAGTGACGCCTGAGAACTACCTCGACGCCGCGCCGGGAAGTGCCATCGGAAGCATCGGACGGCCGGCCATGACCGACCACGTTCCGCTCTTCTTCCCCCATACAAAGGCGACGTGGAACTTCATGGCCGGCATGACGGAGCCGTCCGGCGCGGTCATTCCGGTGACCGTGATATCCCAGTCGGCGAGCGCGACCTCTGGCGCCAGCGTGCGAACCGCGATGGCGTCCGTTGTCATTGTCGTCGCGTTCATCACGGTGGACTGCTCGTCGGCGAAGAGCCTGGCCACCTCGTCACGTCCCTTGGCCCATCGGCCGAAGGGGTTGATGAGGTCTCCGTCGGGTAAGAAGAGGGCGGCCATCGCCTTGCTGTCGTGGCGGTTCCACGCGGCGACGAACTCGCCGGTGCGTTTCTCTACCGCCTGGGTGGCGGTGTCCGCAGCGAAGGCACCAAAAGCGATGAGGTTGAGAGCGACCACACCTAGAAAGACCTTTCTCATTGAGCTTTCTCCCTTTTCCGGGGGGTGTTGGGTGCACGGGGTAAGACCCGTGCAAGTGTGCAACGCCACGGGCTTTCACCTCGACTTCAGGCAGGGACAACCGCACCGCACGGGGGGACATTCCGCCGGGCGGCGGGCATGGACCATGGCTTCAGACCGGATTGGGGAGGTCGAAGAAACGCACCTCGAGATCGAAGCGCTTGGCTAGGAACTCGCCCAGGGACCGCACGCCGAAACGTTCGGTGGCGTAGTGGCCCGCGGCCAGGAAGTGCACGCTGTCCTCGGCGGCACGGTGCAACACCCACTCACGCGCCTCTCCGGTGATGTAGGCGTCGAGCCCGGCAGCGACGGCCTCTTCAAAACCGGTGGGCGCCCCGCCGGTCACGATTCCCACCGAGGCGACCCGCTCCGGGCCGCCGGGGAAGATCTGCGGCTCCTGGCCGCAGACCTTGCGGATGCGGACGAAGAGCTCCTCCGCGGGCACGGGGTCGGGAAAGACCCCGGCGACCCCGATCGCCACCCCGCCGAAGCTGCCAAACGGCTCGAGCTGATCGAGGCCGAGCTCGCGCGCCAGCACCGCGGCGTTGCCGTGAGCCGGGTGCCGGTCCAAAGGCAGGTGGTAGGCGATCAGGTTGAGTTCGTTCTCGAAGAGGAGGCGCAGACGCTGGCGGAACGAGCCGATCACACGCGGGGGGTCGTCCCCGCGCCACAGCACGCCGTGGTGGACCAGCACCGCGTCCGCCCCCCAGTCCGCCGCCTGGGAAAACAGCTCGGCGGAGGCGGAGACGCCGGTTGCAAGCCTTTCCACCTCCGGCCTCCCTGCCACCTGGAGGCCGTTGACGGCGATGTCCTCCAGCGCTTCTACCTCCAGCAGGTCATCGAGGTAGGCAATGAGCTGGTCGCGGTCCATGCGGCCATTTGAACCGAGGTCGCGTCCCAAAGCAAGATGCGCGCTGGCGAGCGGGGAATCGATGAGCGGCGGGGCAGAAGGGCCGGGGAGCTGGAGACGAGCAGCCTTCTTCCCCACGCTCGCTCTGCTGGTGGCAACCGCGTCGCCGGCCACCTGTCTTCCGGCCTCGGACCACGAGAGGGGACCGGGAAGCTACAATCCCCACATGAAGCCCGTGCGGCCAGCCGCCTTCGTGGCGGTGGGCTCCGAGTTGCTGCGCACCGACCGGCTCGATACGAACTCGCTGCTGGCGGCGCGCCTCCTGGCCCGCTGTGGGTACGCCCTGGTCGAGAAGCGCTGTGTGGAGGACGACGTCGATGCGATCGCTACCGCCGTGAACGAGCTGCTCGCGCGCGCCGAGTTGGTCGTTGTGAGCGGCGGGCTCGGCCCCACCGCTGACGACGTCACCCGCGAGGGGGCCGCCCGCGCCCTCGGGCTCGCAATTGTGCGCCGGTCGGAGCTGGAGGAGGAGCTGGCCGCCCGCTACCGGCGGCGGGGTCGGCCGGTGCCGACTATCGCCTCGCGGATGGCGGATGTCCTGGAGGGGGCCGAGGTGTTGCGTAACCCGCTCGGCACCGCCCCTGGCCAGCTGCTGCAGGCGAAAGGGCACACGCTGGTGCTGCTTCCAGGAGTACCCTCGGAGTTCGAGCAGATCATCACCTCCCACCTGCTCCCGCGCTGGGTGACGGCGGGGGGTGTGGTAACGCGGACTCTGCGCCTGGCTGGTGTCTTCGAGTCGCAGGTTGAGGAGCGGGTGAGCCCCCTCTACGAGCGCTTTGGCCGGGAGCGGGTCACGATCCTCGCTGCGCGTGGGCAAGTGTCGCTCGTGCTCCTGGCCTCGGGCGAGCGGGCGCACGAGGAGATCGGGGAGATGGTCGAGGCGTTCCGCCGGGTCGTCGGCGTCGACCTCTTCGGCGAGGACGGGGACACGCTCCCTGGCGTCGTGCTCACGCTGCTGAACGAGCGCGGCTGGCGCCTGGCCGCCGCCGAGTCGTGCACCGGCGGATTGGTCAGCTCGTGGCTGACGGCCGTGCCTGGCGCGAGCGCCGACTTTGTCGGCGGGGTGGTCGCGTACTCTAACCATCTGAAGGAAGAGCTTCTGGGGGTGCCGGGAGAGCTGCTGGCGGCGCACGGGGCGGTCAGCCGCGAGGTCGCGGAGGCGATGGCGCGGGGCGCCTGTGCTCTGGGGGCGGAGTGTGGCGTGGCCGTGACGGGGATTGCGGGGCCAACCGGCGGCAGCGCGGCGAAGCCCGTCGGCACGGTTCACATCGCGACGGTGACCCCGAGCGGGGCAAGGCACGCCCGGCACCGCTTCAGCGGCAACCGCGAGATGGTACGGGAGTTTTCCGCCAACTTCAGCCTCGACCTGCTGCGCCGGGCACTCGTGGAGGACAGATGAGGTTGTTCATCGCGGTCGAGCTGCCCGACGAGGTTCGTGAGGTGCTCAGGGACGGCCTCGGTCTCCTCAAGCGTGACCAGCCCCCGGCACGCTGGGTACGCCCGGAGGGGATCCACATCACGCTCAAGTTCCTGGGCGAGCAGCCGCCGGAACTGGTGGAACGACTGGACGGGGCGGTCGCCGGGTCGCTCTCTGACCTCTCTCCCGTGACCGTCCGCCTCGGGGGGGGCGGATACTTCCCCCACGATCGCCGCCCGCGCGTTGCGTGGGTCGGGGGCCAGGCTGCCGGGCTCGACGCCTGGGCGCGGTTGATGGAGGACGCAGCGGCTGGCCTCGGGGTGCCGCGCGAAGCGCGGGCGTTCTCGCTCCACCTCACACTTGCCCGCCTGGAGCGCCCGTGGGGAGTGCAGGCGGTGGAGCACTTCCTGGTCCAGGTGGGGAAGTGGCGGTTTCCCGAGTTCGTGGCGCGCGAGGCCGTCCTCTTCCAGAGTGACCTGCGGCCCTCGGGGGCGGTGTACACGCCGCTGCGGCGCTGGCCGGTAGGGTCGTGAGCGGGCGCGGGAGGCGCGTGATGGCGCGCGAGCTGATGCTGGTCGTGGCGTACTTCCTGGGCTCGATCCCCTTCGCTTTCCTCTTCGTGAAGGCGGCGGGGCGCGGCGACCTGCGGCGGGTGGGGTCGGGAAACGTTGGCGCCACCAATGCAATGCGTGCCGCAGGGTGGAAGGTGGCCCTCCCGATCGCTGTCCTCGACATCGCCAAGGGCGTGGCGGCGGTCCTGCTCATGCGGCAGGTGACCGCAAACCCCGACTGGGTGGCCGCGGCTGGCCTCGCGGCGATTGTCGGCCATTGCTTCCCGGTCTGGCTGCGCTTCACCGGAGGCAAGGGCGTGGCGACCGGGGCGGGGGTGTTCTTCACCCTGGCCTGGCTGCCAATGGTTGTCGTCGCGGGCGTGTGGGTCGCGATGCTTCTCGTGTTCCGGATCGTGTCGATTGCAAGCGTGACAGCCGCCGCCGCGTTTCCGGTCGCTTTTTTCTTCATCGTCCACCCACCCGCTCCGGTGGTGGTGTGCGCCGTGCTGGCGGCGCTCGTGATCATCTGGCGGCACCGGGGAAACCTGGCGCGCCTGGTGCGTGGCGAAGAGCCGCGGCTGGGGGAGAAGAAGAAATGAGGGTCGCGGTTATCGGCGCCGGCTCGTGGGGGACCGCCCTGGCGATGCATGTGGCTCGCGTAGGGTGCGACGTCTCGCTGTGGGCACGTGAGGAAGAGATCGTCGAGGGGATCCGGAGGACTCGCAGCAACCCGCTGTTTCTCTCGGATTTCACGATCCCCGAGCAGGTCAGGGTCACTGGCGAACTGGCGGTCGCATGTGCCGGGGCGCGGGCGATCATCTTCGTCGTCCCGGTGCAGTTCGCCCGCGAGGTTCTGCGGGGTCTGCGTCCCCATGTGCCCGCAAATGCGGTGCTGCTCTCGGCCAGCAAGGGGATCGAGGTGGCGAGCCTGGCGCGGATGGACGAGCTTGTTCGCGCCGAGCTCGGGCTGGAGGAGGGGGCGTTCGTGGCGCTTTCGGGCCCGTCGTTCGCCCGCGAGGTGGCGGCGGGACTACCCACTGCCGCGGTGCTGGCGGGGACGAACGCTGCCGCCCTGCGCGGGCTCCAAGAGGCGTTCTCCGACAAGTCTTTCCGCTTCTACACCGCCTCTGACGTGGTTGGCGTGGAGCTGGCCGGGGCGCTCAAGAACGTGATCGCGATCGCGGCCGGGATGGCCACGGGTCTCGAGCTCGGCCTGAACGCGCTGGCGGCGCTGCTCACCCGCGGCCTGCACGAGATCGCGCGCCTCGGCGTCAAGCTCGGGGGGCGCGAGGAGACTTTCCGGGGTCTCGCGGGTATGGGGGACCTCGTGCTCACCTGCACGGGCGCGCTCTCGCGCAACCGCAGCGTGGGGGAGCGCCTGGGGCGCGGGGAGCCACTGGAGACGATCCTGGCCGGCCGCGAGGTTGCGGAGGGGGTGCCCACGGCACGCGCCGCCTCGGAGCTCGCACGTAGGAACGGGGTGGAGATGCCGATCACGTTCACCATCGAGGCCATCCTCGCGGGCAGGCTCACGCCGCGGGAGGCGGTCCCGGCCCTCATGACGCGAACGCTCAAGGAAGAGGCGTTGCTGTGAAGTCGCCGTCGGGCGGACCGACGATTCGGGGACGACAATGAAGACCACGCATGATTCTCTCCCTACTTTTCTTTGCGGCACTGACGTTCCGACCCTGCTCTCGTGCGGGTCGAAGGCCGATCCCCGGCTTTCCGGCTCGTGGAGGGGCGAGGAGACGAACGGCTGGATCCCGGTCCGGCTGCAGGGGTCTCCCGCGCGTATCGGTTTCCAGCACGGCTACCTCCTGGCGCCCGAGATCGTCGACGCAATGAAGGTCGTCCAGCTCTCACTGCCCCGCGAAACAAAGCGGGATTGGGCGTTCCTGCGCGCGGCGGCGGAGACGATCCTCTGGCCCCACATCGAGGAGGAGTACCGGGAGGAGCTCCGCGGCATCTCGGAGGGGCTCGCCGCGCGCGGCGTCACCGTCGATATCACCGACCTGGTGGTGCTCAACGCCTTCCTCGAGCTGACCTACTACACCGACTGGCTCGATGCGAAGAAAACGTCATCGGCGCCGGAAAGGTGCAGCGCGTTCGTGGCCACCGGCAGCTGGACCCGCGACGGGAAGATCGTGATCGCGCACAACAACTGGTCCGGGTACCTGGAAGGGTCGCGGTGGAACATCATTTTCGACATCCGGCCGGAGAAGGGGTACCGGATCCTCATGGACGGCTTTCCGGGCCTCATTCACAGCGGAGACGACTTCGGGATGAACTCCGCGGGCATCGTCATCACCGAGACGACGATCACGCGGTTCAAAGGGCTTCGAGCCGAACGGGATCCCGGAGTTCGTGCGCGCCCGCAAGGCGATGCAGTATGCCGCGAGCGTGGACGATTTCGTCCGGACCATGAAGGACGGCAACAACGGCGGCTACGCCAACACCTGGCTGGTCGCGGACACGAAGCGCAACGAGGTGGCTCGTCTCGAGCTTGGGTTGAAAAACGTCACGCTCGAGCGAACGAGCGACGGCTTCTTCGTGGGCGCCAACTTCCCCATCGATCCGAAGCTGACGACCGAGGAGACGGATTTCCCGGCCAGCGATCCGGGCGTGAGCGCGTGCGCTCGCCGGACGTGTTGGGAACAGGTCATGCCCGAGTTCAAGGGAAGGATCGACGTCGCGGCAGCCAAGCGCCTCCTCGCGGACCACCACGACGCCTATGAGAAGAAGGCGGATGCACCCAGCGAGCGGACGCTCTGCGGCCACGTGGACCTCTCGCCGCGTGGGATGAAGCCGTGGCAGGATCCGTTCGGCCCGGCGGGCACGGTGCAGGCGAAGGTGGCAGACGCCGCGATGGTGGAGCGGATGGAACTGGACGCCGCCATGGGTCACCCGTGCGGGCTTGGCTTTGTGGCCGCGGAGCACCTGAAGCGGTACCCGCAGTTCGACTGGCAGAGGGAACTGCTCAGGGACCTGCCCTCGCGGCCGTGGACGCACTTCTCGGCGCGTTAGCCGATCGCGGCGCTAGCGGACGGCGATGGCGCTGATCTCGATCCGGGCATTCCTCGGGAGTTCGGCCGCCTCGACCGTCGCGCGGGCGGGCGGTTGTCTCGGGAAGTACCCGGCGTAGATCTTATTCATCGCCGCGAAGTCGTCCATGTCGGCGAGGAAGACCTGGCAGGAGACCACATTCTCCAGCGAGTAGCCTCCTGCTTCCAGGACCGCCTTGAGGTTCTCCAGGACCTGCCGGGTCTCGGCCTCGATCCCGCCCTTGACGATCTCGCCGGTCGCGGGATCGATTGCGAGCTGACCCGACAGGTAGAGCGTGTTGCCCGTACGCACGGCCTGGGAGTACGGGCCGATCGCCTTGGGGGCGTTGTCGGTGACGATTACCTGCGCGTGCTGGCCGCACGCTGCCAGGAGCGGGGCACACGCCAGAAGAGCAAGTAGGGTCCTCATGCGGTCGGCAGTCCTTTCTCGAGCGCCCCTTCGATGGCCTCACAGAACCGGTCGATCTCATCCGGGGTGGTGTACACGCTGGGTGCCACCCGGATCCCCTCGAACTCGTCATGCTTGATCGCCGCCACGATGATCCGGTGCCTGCCCCAGAGATGGTCGGCGAGCTTGCCGGAGTCCACGCCCTCGATCTGCACGAGCGCCAAACCGCAGGAGAGCCCGGGTTTGAGGCTGGTGTGGAGCCGGACGCGAGCGTGACGCGAGAGGCGCGTGGCCCAGCGGTCGCGCAGGTAGCGCAGCCTCGCCTCCTTGCGTTGAGGGCCGATGCCGGTCGTGAATGCAAGCGCCTCGGCGATCGCCAGGTAGGGGGCCGCGGGGTGGGTACCGATCTCCTCGAACTTGCGGATGTTGTCGTCGAGTTCTGGCGGCGCCGCCATGAGCGGCCAGAGGCCGCGAATCCTGTCGCGCCGGACGTAGAGCATGCCGGTGCCGTGGGGAGCGAACAGCCACTTGTGAAGGCTCGTGGCGTAGTAGTCGCAGTCGAGGTCGGCGCGAGTGAAGGCCAGGTGCGCAAACGAGTGGGCACCGTCCACCAACACCGGGATCCGCCGTCGGTGCCCCATTGCGACGATGTCGCGCACCGGAAGCACCTGCCCGGTCAGGAAGATCATGTGGCTCGCCAGGATCAGACGGGTCTTCGGCGTGATCGCTTCCTCGAACAGGCGCACCACCTTCTCCGGGTCCTCGACCGGGGTGGGGATGGAGATCTGCTTCAGGACGATCCCTTCGCGCCGCTCGCGCTGCTTGAAGGTCGTGATCATTCTCGGGTAGTCCTGGTTCGACGTGAGCACCTCATCGCCGGCTTTGAGGTCGAAGCCGAACTGACACGTCTCCAGACCCTCGGAGGTGTTGCGGGTGAGGGCAACCTCCTCCGGGTCGCATCCGAAGAACCGCGCAAGCTTCTCCCGCACCGTCTCGCGCTGGGGCTCCAGCACCCGCCACATGGTGTGGGCGGGGGCGGCGTTGGAGTACTCCTGGTAGCGCCGCTGGGCCTCCTGGACCGCCGCCGGCGAGGGGCTGACGCCCCCGTTGTTCAGGTTGACGACCGTGCGGTCGACGACGAAGGCGCGCTGCACCTCCGCCCAGAACGCCTCGTCCGTCGCGACCTCCTCGGCGCTGCCCGGGTGCTGGCTGGCGGTATCGGCGATCGCCATGGCGCGGCGGGGGTGCAGGAAGGCGAGCGCCACTGCGGCCCCGACCGGCTGGCTCGCCACGGCCATGAACTGGCGCCGGCTGAGCATCTTTGGCCTCCGTCCTTGCGGTGGAATCTCACGATGCCGTTCGATGCTGTCGCTGTCGAGGGATATTCTAACCCCCGCTCCGGCGCACGCGGTCAATGCTGCCGTCTAGTACGGGAGCACCGCCCCCAAGGTAACGCCGAGGCCCGCGAGGAATCGCTGCAGGTCGGCGGGAAGGGGGGCCTCGAGGCGCAGTTGCTTTCCGGTGCGGGGGTGCGGGAGGGTGAGCCGCCAGGCGTGGAGGAACGGTCGCGGGACGCCCCCGCCGCCGCCGTACAGGGCGTCGCCTGCCACCGGGAACCCGGCCGCGGCCAGGTGAACCCGCACCTGATGCGTGCGCCCAGTGAGCGGGCGCACCTCGACGAGGGAGAGTTCGCCGAGCCTTGCGAGCAAGCGCACCTCGGTGCTGGCAGGCTTCCCACCGCGTGCGACGCGGAAACGCCCCGGGACCAGCGGGTCATGGGCGATCGCACCGGAGATCTTCCTGGGTCCCGCCGCCAGTTCTCCGTACACTAACGCCAGGTAGCGCTTCTGGACGGTGCCCGAGGCCCAGATCTTCGCAAGAGCGCGGGCCGCGTCGTGCTGCCGCGCGAAGACCAGCACACCGGTCGTAAGACGGTCGAGGCGGTGGAAGAGCAACACCTTGACCTGCTTCCCCTCTCGGGCCGCCAACTGGAGGAGTACCCTCTCGTGGGCCGTCAGTTCGCCCGGGGCACGCCTTCGGGGTGGCTGCGTCGTGAGGCCCGCAGGCTTGTCGACCGCGACCAGCCAACCATCCTCGTGGAGGATCGGCAGGGCGGGCGGCGCCACCGGAGGGGGTGCCAGCACCTCGTCCTCCGGGACGACGTCCAGCACATCGGCGAGGTGGAGCTGGCGCGAGAGGACGCGGCTGGGCCGGCCGTTGAGCCACAGCCGACCTTCGGCGACAAGCGCACGAACACGCCGCCGGGCGATTCCCGTGAGCGTGGCGAGGCCTTGGTCGAGACGCTGCCCAGCCAGTTCCGGGTGGACGACGTACCGCACGACCCCAGGCCGCGGCGCGGTAGGCGCAACTGAGATCACGTCTGCGGCCTGCGACGCGGCATCGAGCTTTCAGCCCTTAGAGGGAGTAGGGTCGGCCACCGACTCCCACGGGAGCACGATGCGCGCGGTGGTGCCGGCGGCGCTGCTTGCGAGTTCCAGACGGCCGCCGTGGGCCTCCACCATCTTGCGGGCGATGGCCAGGCCCAGGCCCGCACCCCCCGCGCGGCGCACGGCCATCGGAAGCGCGAGCTTGGACAGCACCTCGGGAGGGATGCCGGTCCCGCCGTCCTGTACCTCGACCACTGGCCCACCGTTGGCGCCCCGCACGGTGGCCGAAACCGGCGGGGGCGGGGTGGCGCTGCGGACCGCGTTATCGAGAACCGCCAGCAGCGCGTGCGAGAGCGCTCGCGGGTCCCACGATCCGCGCCGGAGCTGACCCTCGGTCTTGACTTGGACCTGGAACGGGGTCGCGTCGGGGTCCCACGCGAACTGCAGGCGCTGCACCTGCTCCCGCACCAGCGCGACGAGGTCCACGGAGGTCACAGTGAGCCTGATCGGGCGCCCGTACAGCAGCAGTTGCTCCAGGTAGTGTTTCAGGGCGTCCACCTGGTGGAGGACGGCCTCGAAGTGGGCTTTGATCTCGGGCGCGGAGCCGGAACGCCGGATCCCCATCTCGGCCTGTAGCCCCATGGTGAAGGCATGGTTGCGAACGTCGTGAGCGATCTGGTTGACGAGGTTCTCCAGCGCGGTCTCAGTCCCTTCCTTCATCTTTTATATGCTAGCACCGCCTTAGCTTGACATCCCCGACGCCCTCGGTGAGACTGAACGAGAGTTCAGTCAGAAGTGGGGGATGAGCTTGCGGGGGGCGCTTGACCAGAAGTCGCGGGAGCGCAAGCGCGGCGCAATCCTCCGCGCAGCCGTGGAGGTGTTCGCGGAGCGCGGCTATTTCGGCGCCCGGATGCGAGAGGTGGCGGAGCGGGCCGGGGTGGCTGACGGCACGCTCTACCTGTACTTCAAGGGCAAGGAGCACATCCTGGTCTCGCTGCTCGAGGAGCACACGCACGCTTTTCTGGTGCGTGCGCGCCGGGATGCCGCCGCGCTTGAGGACCCGCGCCAGAAGCTCCGCTCTGTCGTCGAACGTCACCTCGCAAGCCTCGAGGGCGACCGCGCACTTGCGCGGGTGTTCCAGATCGAACTGCGGCACTCGAGGAGGTTCCTCCGTCAAATTGCGCGGGGCCAGGTGGCGATGTACCTGCAGCTGCTGCAGGAAATCATCGAGCAGGGTGCAGCCGGCGGCTGCTTCCGCGCCGATGTGCCCGCCGACGTGGCGGCGCGGGCCGTCTTCGGCGCTGTAGACGAGTTGATCACGGCCTGGGTCCTGGCCGCCCGCCCGCGGCCGCTTGCGGAGCAGGCCGGGCCGCTGCTGCGGCTGCTCCTCGAGGGCCTCGAGGCGCGAAGGGGGTGAGAGAGATGAGTGAACCACGGACACTGTTGGACTTCTTCGCGCTGTGGCGGGGCGCATCCCCAACGCCTGCGCTCGTGGACGCCCGCGGCGGCGGCGAGGTCCCCCTGCCGGCGCCGGAGGTGGCGAGACGGGTCGCGGGTCTCGCCAAGGGGCTTTCGGCCCTGGGTGTCGGCAAGGGTGACCGTGTCGCTTTGCTGTGCGGCGACCGCCCCGAGTGGCACATCGTGGATTTCGCCGTCCTGCACCTGAGGGCGCTCGACGTGCCGATCTACCCAACGCTGCTGGCGACGCAGGCCCGCGCCATCCTCGCGGACTCGGGGGCCCGCACGGTGGTGGCGGAGAACGCCGAGCAGCTCGCCAAGGTGCTCGAGGTACGGGGCAGCTGTCCCGGGATCAAAGACGTGCTCCTCATCGACGGGGATGCGCCACCGGGAGTACGGACGCTGGCCTCGTGCACGATGGATCTCCCGCAGGGCGAGGCGGAGGCGTTCCTGGAGAGTTGCCGCCCTCGAGTGCAGCCGGACGACCTGGCCACGCTGATCTACACCTCCGGGACTACCGGCGAGCCAAAGGGGGTCATGCTCACCCATGACAATTTCGTCTTCGACGCGTCCTCCTCCGCCGGCACCATGGCGTGGCCGGCGGGCGCCGAAACCGCCCTGACCTTCCTGCCCCTCTCCCACGTCCTCGAGAGGCTCGTGGACTACTGCTACTTCTTGCAGGGGCTCACCGTCGCCTACTGCGGAATCCTGGAGACGGCCGATGCGATGCGTCGCGTGCGTCCCCAGACCTTCACCGCCGTCCCGCGGTTTTACGAGAAGGTGTACGACCGGGTCATGCACGAGGTCTCCCAGGGCCCAAAGCTGAAGCAGTCGCTTTTCCGCACCGCGCTTCAGGTCGGTTTGGAGGGCGTGCGGACTGGCCGAAGGGGCTTTCGGTACAGGTTGTTCGACCTGCTGGTCTTCTCGAAGATCCGCGCCGCCCTCGGCGGCCGCATCCGGTTCTCCATCTCGGGCGGGGCGCCGTTGCCGGTCTTCATAGGGGAGTTTTTCCATGCCATTGGCGTCAAAGCCCTCGAGGGGTACGGTCTGACCGAGACGTCGCCCGTGATCACCGTGAACCGTTCCAACCGCTGGAGGCTCGGCACCGTGGGGCCGCCGATCCCAGGCGTCGAGGTTCGTATCGCTCCCGACGGCGAGGTGCTCACCCGCGGGCGGCACGTGATGCGGGGGTACTGGAACAAGCCCGAGGACACCGCCGCGGTGCTGGACCCGCAGGGGTGGCTGGCCACGGGGGACATCGGCGAGCTGGACAGCGACGGTTTCCTGCGCATCACCGATCGCAAGAAGGACATCCTGGTCACGGCCGGTGGCAAGAACGTGGCGCCTCAGCCGATCGAGAACCAGCTCAACGCCTCGCCGCTGGTCGAGAACTCGGTGCTGTTCGGGGACCGCAAGCCCTACATCGTGGCTCTCATCGTTCCCAGCTTCGAGGCGCTCGACGTATGGGCGACCAAGCGTGGCGTGCCTGCCACGGACCGCGCGGCCCTGCTCACGCGGCCCGACGTGCTCGCGGCCTTCCAGGAGGTCGTGGACGGGGTGAACGCGAACCTCGCGCGCTTCGAGACGATCAAGAGGTTCCGCCTCATTACCGAACCGTTCACCATTTCCGGCGGCCAGCTCACCCCGACCCTCAAGGTGAAGCGGCGGGTCATCGAGCAGCGGTACGCAGAGCAGCTTGCAGCGATGTACGAGGAGGGCGCACCGGGGACCCCGCCGGAGCAGTGACGGGACCGGAAAGGACCCAGACGCCCCGTGCCGTGGAAGCGAGCTTCGGCCACTGCCCGCGCCCTTGACCTCGTGAAGGCGCGCCAGCGCTCCCGCCAACCGTGCGGGGGGGCCGAGGTGCCTTCGTGGGTTGTCCCGATCAGCCTTCCCACGCCGTACCCGATCGGGCCGGTGACGCTTTACCTGCTTGCCGGGGAGCCGTTGACGCTGGTGGACACCGGGCCGGCGACCGCGGCGGCGTGGGGCGGGCTGCAGCAGGCCCTCGCTGCGCGCTCCCTCCGCCCTGGCGACATCAGACGGGTGCTGATCACACACGGCCACCACGACCACTTCGGACTCGCGCACCGGCTCTCGGTGCTGGGGGCGGAGCTGCTGGCCCACCCTCACGACCGCCGCAACCTCGCTCTTGACCGCAACTACCCCATGCTCTGGCGTCAGCTGGGACAGGCGGGTCTTCCCGTGTTCGAGCGGCTTCCCCTCATCGCAGGTCTGCGCCTGCTCGACCGGACCGCGAGGCCGGTTGCGGATGTGACGTGGCTCGAAGGCGGGCCAGGAGCTGCCCCACGAGCACGGGAGGATCCGGGTCCACCACCTCCCAGGCCACACGCCCGGGCACGTGGGTTTCGAGCTCTGCGGCGAGGGGGTCGTGGTCACCGGCGACACGATCCTGGACGGCTTGACCCCGAACGCGGTGGTAGACACCGATCCCGAGAACCCCGGGAAGCCGTTTCCGTCGCTTGCCGCCTATGGCGCGACGCTGGCGCGCCTCGAGGCGATGCGGCCGAGGCTGCTCCTCCCGGCTCACGGCCCTTGCATCTCCGACGTCGCGGGACAGGTCTCGGCACTGCGGGAGAAGCAGGCCCGGCGTGCCGCGGAGGTCCGCGCGGCGCTCTCCGCAGCGCCGTCCACCGTTGCCACGCTGATCGCGCGGCTCTTCCCGGGCGTGACGTTCCTTGGCACCTTCCTGGCGTTCTCCGAGGTGCTCGGGCACCTGCTGGAGCTGGAGCGGCAGGGGGTGGTGCGGCGGGTCAGCGCACGCCGAGGCGAACGCTGGGCGCTTGCTGGTTAGCTTCCCCGGCGCCGCGGCTCAGGAGCTCGCCCACGGGAAGGGGCCGCAGGCCGCGGCGGTCGGTCTCGTCAAGCACGATCGGCAAGGCCTCGAGGAGCGGCTGGTCGGCGCGGGAGTTGCCCAGGTGCATCAGCAGAATGCTGCCGGCGAGTGGGACCCCGTGGCGTTTCTCGAACTGCAACAGGCGGCGGGCAATCGCCTGAGGGTTCAGGTAGCGGGAGGTGCCGGGCTCCTCCACCCAGTCCAGCGCGTCGAGGGAGTCGGTGGTGCCATGCGTCCAGTCCACGTGCACGAGCCCCAGCTCCGCGGCCCAGGCGCGGATAGTGGGGTTGTGCTCCCCGTACGGTGCGCGCCAGAACCTGGAGGGCTCCCTGCCGGTGACGGCGCGGATCGCCGTGGCGGTGCGCAGGAGCTCGTCCTGCAGCTTCTCGCGGGTGATCTCGGGCCGGGTGTCGTGGCGGTGGTTGGTGGCCCAGGTGGTGAGGTGTGGGTGGCTGAATGTGTGGTTGCCGATCTCGTGGCCGTCGCGGGCGGCCCGCTGGAGGAGTCCCGGGTAGGTCTCGGCGAACCGCCCGGTCACGAAAATGGTCGCGCGCACCCGCCGGTCCCGCAGCAGGATGAGTAGTTCGTCAGCCCCCTGTGCTTCGGCGTGGGCATCGAAGGTGAGCGCGAAGTACGGACCTGCCTCGGGCACCGCGGCGACGTTTACCGTGGCAACGGCGGGGGGGCTGGCGGCGAGCAATACCGCGGCAAAGGTCGGTGCGAGGAGGGGCACACAGGCATTGTAGCCGGTGCGACCGCGCGTTGCGGTACGCTACAATCCCGGCGGGACAAACGGCACGATGTGGAACCTCCCGAACTCGCTGACCTTCCTGCGCATCCTCATGGTGCCGCTGCTGGTCGTGGTGCTGCTGACGCGTTTCTCGGGAAGCGAGTTCTGGGGGCTCGGGATCTTCCTGCTCGCAGCCCTGACGGACATTGCGGACGGCATGATCGCCCGCCGCACCAAGGCTGTGACCGTGACGGGGACGCTGCTCGACCCGATCGCGGACAAGCTGCTGATGTCAGCCGCCTTTATCTCGCTGGTCGAGCTCGGCCTTGCCCCCGCCTGGATGGTGGTCGTGATCATCGGGCGTGAGTTCGCAGTCTCGGGCTTGCGGCAGGTTGCCCACCAGCAGGGGGTGATCATCGCCGCCAACTGGTGGGGCAAGCTCAAAACCCTCTCGCAGATCATCGCGGTCTCGCTGCTGATCGTCAGCTACCAACTCGGGCGCTGGGTCCTGATTGCCAAGGTGGCCTTATGGGTGGCCCTGGCGATGACCTTGGCCTCGCTGGTCAGCTACTTTGGGGGTTTCTGGCGCCGCGTGGTGGGGACGGGGCGGTGAGCCTCCGCGGCGCGGCAAGCTTGCCACGCGCGCTCGTCCGGATAGGGTACCGATACCCGCGGACCGTGCTGATCGGGATGGCGTTGGTGATCGTGGGGGGCGTGCTGCTGGGCACGCGGCTCAAGTTCGAGACCGACGTGCTCAACCTGATGCCGCGGCGCGACCCGGTGGTCAGCCAGTTCAGACAGATCCTCGAGGACTTCGGCTCGCTCGAGACCCTCCTGATCGCGGTGCCCGTAAGCGACGAGGACCATCTGGAGGGCTCCCTGGCGCTCGTGGATGCGCTCGCCAAGGAGTTGAAGCAGAGCCCCCATCTCTCGGCGGTGCAGGCGCAGCTCGAGGACCCGGTGAAGCTGGCGGAGGCGGTGCTGCGCCACGCCGTCCTGTTCCTTGACCAGGAGGGGCTTTCGGCACTGCAGGAGCGCCTCACCCGGGAGGGGCTCGCTGCGCGCGCGGCCGATATCCGCGCTGGCCTCGACACGCCCCAGGGGATGGTTGGCAAGGAGTTCGCGGTCCGAGACCCGCTCGGTTTCCTCCCGCTGCTGCTGTCGCGCATAAGCCGGACCCCCGCCGCCCTCAAGGTGGACTTTGCGAGTGGCTACTACCTGTCCGCCGATCACAGCCTGGTGCTGATCCTGGCCAAGCCCAACGGTCCCGCACAGGACATCGACTTCGACCAGGCGCTGATGAGAGACCTTCGTGCCCGCATCGCCAGTGTCCGGGAGCAGTTCGCCCAGGACGAGGAGATCCCGGTTCAGGAGGTTCCTGAAGTCGAGATCGGCGGTGGGCACCGCATCGCGCTCGAGGACGCCACGCTCATAAGGAAGGACATCACGTCGAACTCGGTCACGTCGGTAGTCGGGGTACTCCTGCTGTTCTTCCTCGCGTACCGGCGTTTTGCGACCGCGCACTACGCCTTCCTCCCGCTCGCCTCGGGACTCGCACTGACGTTCATCTTCGCGGCCGTCACGCTGGGCGAGTTGAACTCGGCGACCTCGGGCTTCTCGGCACTGCTGGTGGGGCTGGGCATCGACTTCACGATCGTGACCTACGGCCGCTACCTCGAGGGTCGCCTCGCCGGAATGGCGACCGCCCAGGCGCTGGAGGAGATGGCGACGCACACCGGGCCCGCGGTCGTTCTTGGAGCGATCACCACGTTCGGCACCTTCTACGCCTTCCTCGCCACGCGCTTTGCGGGCCTGCGGGAGTTCGGCCTGCTCACCGGCACCGGCATCGTGTTCATGATGCTCTCGGCGTTCCTTATCCTGCCCGCACTGGTCACGCTGTTCGACCGTTCCCGTAGCCCCGCGCCGCCCTCCGCCTGGCTGCGGCTCGCACCGCTGCTGGAGTGGGCGAAGCGCCACTCCACCAGGGTCCTGGCGGTGGCGGCTGCGGTCACGGCACTTTCCATCGTGGCGCTGTTCTGGCTGCGCTTCGACGATGACGTGCGTAACCTGCGGTCACCCTCTAACCAGGGTGTGGCCGTGCAGGACAGGGTGGCCAAGGCGTTCGGGCTCTCGTTCAACGCGATGATGATCCGGGTGGAGGCCGCCGATGTGCCGGAGGCGATCGCCCGAGTGCAGCAACTGGCGCCCGACCTCGACAAGCTCGTAGATGCCGGTGTGATCTCGTCCTACGAGTCGGTGGCCAACCTGGTACCGCCGCGGGGCGCCCAGGAACGCGCACTGACCTGGCTCGCCGCCCACCGGGAGTTGACAGATCCGGTACGGGTCAACCGCGAGTTGTCGGCGGCGCTCAAAGCCGTCGGATTGGTCCCGGAGGCGTTCGCCCCCGGACTTGCCACGCTCGACGAGGCGCTGCGCCCGGAAGGCCCGGTCTCGCTCGAGGTGTGGCAGGCGACCCCGGTGCAGCAGTTCATCCGGCGGTCGCTGCACCGCGCGGATGGCACGGTAACCACCGTCATCAACGTGTTCTCGCCGCCCGGGAAGTGGCGGCGCGAGGCACCTCCGGGGCTGGTCGCGCTGGTACGAGGGCTGCCAGGGGCGAGCCTGACCGGGGTCAACCTCGTTGCCCAGCGGCTGCGCCGCACCGTCTGGCAAGACGCTGCGCTCGCCGGCGCTCTCGGCCTGGTGCTGGTGCTGGGCCTGCTGCTTTGGGATTCCCACAGCGTGAAGTCGGCGCTCATCTGCCTGTTGCCGGTAGCCACCGGCGTCCTTTGGGCGCTGGGCGTGATGGCGGTGGTCGGGTACCCCCTGAACCTGCTCAACGTCTTCGTGATCACGATGGTGATCGGGGTCGGCAGCGACTACGCAATCTACATCCTGTACCGCGCGCGCGAGGGACACAGCACCGAGAAGCTCGCCGAGACGGCACGCGCCGTGGTGCTCTCGGCCCTCACCACGATCGTGGGGTTCGGGACGCTGGTCACGACCCACTACCCCGGGCTCCAGAGCATGGGGTGGATGGCTTCGCTGGGTATCTTCTTCGCGTGCTTCACCGCGGTGGTGCTCGTGCCGCTCGTCGTGGGAAAGGAAAGGGCGTCATAGCCCGCCGGGTCGAGACGCCCTGACTGATAGGGAAGTGAGGAACGCTGGAACCCGAGCCCGACAGCGGACAGCAAGAGACACATGGGGTCGGGTGGCCCGGGTACGCAACCGGGGATTTTCATGTGCTCGGTCACGAGCGGGCACGGCGGCATTGGCTGTCGGCAGTGAGCTGTAGGCTGTAAGCTCGGTAGAGGGGGTGGGCGATGGCGCGAGAGCTTGCTGCGCATGAGCTGCGGTGGCGGTGCCCTGAGGACTGGCTGCCGGCCGAGTCGACAGCCAAGATCGAGCCCTCGCAGGGGATCATCGGGCAGGCGCGCGCGGTGCGCGCCCTCGAGTTCGGCCTATCCGTGCCGTCGCTCGGCTTCAATGTCTTCGTGACCGGCCTCACGGGCACCGGCAGGATGACTGCCATCGAGCTCCACCTGCGGCCGCTGGCGGGCGATGGTGAGCCGCCCGACGACCTGCTCTTCGTCTTCAACTTCGCTCGTCCCGAGCAGCCCCGACTCCTGCGCCTTGCCGCCGGACGTGGCGTCGTCCTCCGCGACCGCCTGGAAAGGCTGCTGCGCGACATCTCCAAGGCCCTGCCGAGCATGTTCGAGGGGGAGGAGTTCCAGCAGCGTTTGGAGCTTGCCCTCGAGGACCTCAAGACCAAGCAGCAGGAACTCATCAAGGGTTTCGAGCGAAAGGTCCGGGCGGCCGGTTTCACACTCGTGCAGGTCCAGGTCGGATCGGTCACCCGGCCGGAGATCCTACCGCTGGTGGAGGAGCGGCCGGTGACGCTCGAGAAGCTTCAGAGCCTCGCGGAGGAGGGCAAGTTCGACCGCGACAAGGCGACCGCGCTCGAGCAGGCGCACGGCAAGCTCTCCGAGGAGCTGCAGCGAGTCTTCCACGAGGTCATGGTGATGCGCGAGGAGATGGTGTCGCGCGCCGAGGAACTGCGCCGCGCCACCGTGGACCCACTGCTGAAGCAGGCGCTCTCCCAGGTCGCGCGGGCGGTCAAGGATCCCCGCGTCTCTCCGTACCTCGACGAGCTGCTGCAGGACATGTTGGAGCATCTGGAACTGTTCGGCGCCCACGACGGCGGCGAGGAGGGCGACCCGCTGCTGCGCTACCGGGTCAACGTTGTCGTGGACAACGGCAACACCAAGGGAAGGCCGATCATCATCGAGACCGAACCCTCCTACAACAACCTCTTCGGCACGATAGAGGCGAAGGTGGGGCAGAACCTGCAGTCCACCTCCGACCACATGCGCATCCGGGCCGGGTCGCTCTTGCGCGCCAACGGGGGATTCCTGGCCGTCAACGCCTTCGACGCGGTCTCCGAGGCCGGTGTGTGGCCGGCGCTCAAGCGCGCCTTGCGCTACCGGCGCGTGGTGATCCGGCCTCGCGACATCCTGTTTGCGATCTCGGGGCAGGCGCTCCAGCCGGAGCCGGTCGAGATGGACGTCAAGGTCGTGATGATCGGGGACCGCGCCCTCTACGACCTGCTGCACGACGCCGACGAGGAGTTCCGCAAGATCTTCAAGGTGCTTGCCGACTTCGATAGCGAGATGCCCAGCGGGCGCGAGCAGGTGCAGGAGTTCCTCGCACTTATGGCCAAGATTGTGCGGGACGAGAAGCTTCCCCACATCGACCGCGGTGGGATGACGGCCCTCGTCGAGGAGGCGGTGCGCCTGGCGCGCAACCGCAGGCGGATCTCGGCGCGGTTTTCCGACGTCGCCGACATTCTGCGCGAGGCTGCGTTCCTCGCGGGTGGCAAGCGGAAGAAGACGGTCGGAGTCGAGCACATCCACGCGGCGGTGCGGGCGCGACGCGATCGTCACTCCCTACCGGAGGAGAAGCTCACCAAGTACATGCTCGACGATGTGCTCGTCGTGGCGACCGAAGGCGCGGTGATGGGCCAGGTCAACGGCCTCACCGTCTACGACCTGGGCTATCACGCCTTCGGGCTTCCAGGCCGGGTGACGGCGCGGGTCTCGCTCGGGCGCGAGGGCGTGATCAACATCGAGCGCGAGGCGCACATGTCCGGCAGCGTCCACGACAAGGGCGTGCTGATCCTGTCCGGGTTCCTGCGCGGGATGTTCGCGGCAGAGATGCCGTTCTCCATGACAGCCTCGATCGCGTTCGAGCAGTCGTACGGGGGCGTGGAGGGCGACAGCGCCTCCTCCACCGAGGTGTACGCGATCCTCTCCGCGCTCTCGGGGATCCCGATCAGGCAAGACCTTGGGGTGACCGGCTCGGTGGACCAGAACGGGTGCATCCAGGCGATTGGGGGCGTCAACGAGAAGATCGAGGGGTTCTTCTCGCTGTGCGCGCAACGCGGCCTTTCGGGCACCCAGGGTGTGCTGATGCCGGAGGCAAACGTCGACGACCTGCAGCTCGACCCCGAGGTGGTGGCAGCAGTCGAGTGGGGCGGATTCCATGTCTACCCACTCTCGCGGATCGAGGAGGGGATCGAGCTGCTGATGGGCGTGCCCGCCGGCGTGCGCGGTCCCGACGGCACCTATCCGCCGGAGTCCGTCCTCGGTCGCTGCGCCGCTCGACTTGCCGAGATGGCCGAGCAGCTCCGCCACTACCGCGGGGTTTGATTTGCCCCTCGGGTGAAGCGGCGCCTCGGGCCTTGCGCGTCCCCACGCGCTGCGGCCCGAGACTCCTTCGGCCACGACCCAGCAGCGCGCCTCGTCGCCGTGACCCTCGCGGTTCGGCCTGCGGCTGCCCGCGTCTCCCGGCGCCGATCCGTGCGCTGGGTCCCCGCGGCCTCCGGAGAGATTGCCGCTTCACCCGAGGGGCGTGTTTTCCCCACCCACCCAACACCTCGAGAGCAGGCGCCGTCGCGCTGATTCCGCCCGCTTCCCTCTCCCAGGCGAAGAGGGCCACGGTGAGGAGACGCGGCTCGCAGCTTCTTGAGGGATGGCTCCTGGCCACGTGGTACACCCCGGTAGCGGGCGGAGGACCGCTCGAATGCCGGCTGACACCAAGTGCACGACGACCGCACGGCGCCGAGGGGCCTATACTGGTTTTGTAGAGAAGGTCGGCGGGTTGAGGCATGCGGAGGGCGGTGGATGTCTTGTGGGAGCCGCCGTATTGAGGTCACGCGGAGCCTGTGGGCGGGCTGGACCGACTGCAACTCCGCCTATCCCAGCTGACTGCGCCGAAAGTCTGCATGCGCATGACGCAATTGGCTCGACATTTGGAACGCGCTAATGGGTCAAGGCCGCAGAGACAAACGCAGGTTTGGATGCCTTGTCGGCGGCGTTCTTAGAGTCTGTCTAATTCGCGTGAGTCGCCTTTTATAGCGCAGCGCGGTTTGGAGGGGGAAGATGTACAAGAACGGTGAGGCAGCCTTAGATCGGATCCTGGAGCTTGTTGCCAAGTGTCCGAAGGAACTTCAGGAAAAATGCTTCGAGGTTCTGCTTTCCGGCTATGTGCAGCTCGAAGTCGGTGCAGTGACGCGGCATGTGCAACCACCGGGTGGCCAACCGGCGCAGCAGCCCCCGAAACAAATGCCGTCAGCTGAGTCAGCCATTCCTGCGACGGTCTCTTCCTCGATTTAAGAATATGGCCAAACGCCTCGGGGTCGCGCTCCAGAAACTGGAAGCGCTGTTTGACTTTAGTGTGGACCCGTTTGGTTTGCATGCTGTAACGGTTCCTGGCAAGAACAGCGCGGAAAAGACCCGAAATGTCGCCCTTCTCGCTGCCTCGCGATCGTATCTTGCGACTGGTTCGTGGGTCGCGGATTGGCAAGAACTAAAGTCGCTTTGTGTGGACCAAAACTGCTACGACAGCGCGAATCACGCGGGGAACCTCAAGAAGGGCTCTGGACTGCGGTTCAAGGCAGTTGACCCCGGGAAACCGGTGGAACTCTCTTCTGGAGGGATTAAGGAAGCAGAGAAGCTCCTTAAGACCCTTTGTGAAGGAAGTTCCGAGTGATCCCGTCAAGCGAGGACCTTGAGTCGTTCCTTGAACGGCTCAGGGAAGTGGACCGCGAGCTAGCCAAACTCAAAGGCGCGGAGGTGCGCAAAGCAGAGGTGCTCGCAACGATTAGGGCGGTGGCGAAGGATTGGTTGAGGTTCTCGGAACGGCTGTGCGCGGCGGAGACACTCCCACAGGCGAATTTAGCGGCCATTGATTCCCAGTTCGAAACAATACTCCAAAGTACGAACGCACGCACACGATCGTCCGCCTATCGTAGCAAACTGGCACCCGTAATCGCTTCGTTCACCGACAAGATTGTGGTTCCGATCATTCGGCATGAAGGCAGTCCGGCGCAGGTTGCATCACGCCAACTTCTGGCGGAGTTTGCTGGAAAAGTGTCCGTCGACGAGCAGTCGTACCTTGAAGAGGCGGCGCGATGTCTCGCGAGCCGGTGTAATCGTGCAGCAATCATCCTCCTTTGGGCCGCCGCCATATCTAGATTTCACTCCGCGATCGAGAAAATTGGCTTTAACGCATATAACTTGGCTTTGAGTCAGGCCACGCAGAAGAAAGGCCATCCTTTCAACCGCGTTTCCAAGACTAACGTCTTGAGTTTGCCGGAGCTGCAGCGCGCCCGGGACTTTGATCTTCTGGTGGTTGGCATGGAGCTATGGGGGTACGATCTCCAAGTCTTTGAAGAAATGGATCGCCTTTTCTGGAATTCGTAATGGTGCCGCCCATCCAGGAATGCTTAAACCCAGCGCATTGGATGTCCAGCAGTATGCGTCCAAGGTTGGGACATATGTCTTCAGCGTCGTGCCAGCCTAAGGCGACAAACCCCGCCGGCACAGGACGGGCCCAAGAACAGCGGACGCCCGTGATTCCGAAGGGTAGATAGCCAGCGGAAGGGATGCCGTGAGCAGGAAGCTGTAGCTGATCTTTTCGGCTGCGATCATTCTTCTCGCGGCGATCTTTCTTCTCTCCGGGTTCGTGTACCACTGGCCAATCGTGGTCGGGCTCAGGACAATCCCCTTCGCGTTGTCCTACGTCAGCTTCCCCGCTTCGGCGGTGAATTGCGCCTGGGCTGTCTGGCTGCTTCGTGTGGGAGAAGCCGAGGTGACTATGGCGTCGCGGGTCTGGGCAGCTACCAACCGCGTTATGCTGGCCCTTGACCAGCGCTCGACGCAGCCACTGGAGGGCGGCCTAAAGTGCTGCCGAAGAATGCGAGGTGTTCCACATGGATGGGTCAGGGTCGCTCGAGTCGCAAGGCCTCCGGTAAGTCGCCGCCCAGCCAGTTACGAGGGATTCTCGACGACGCCATTCGATACTGGGAGTCACGGCGTCTCGCCTATAACCTTGTCCTCACAGTGGTGGTCGTCACCTGGGTCGCGTCGACGTGGCCGCATTTCCGTGGGGCATTCACGCTGAAGTCGGTTCTCGCACTTGTCATCCTTGCAACGCTTGCCAATGTCTGCTACTGCGCCGCCTACGTCGTGGACATTCCGATGCAGCACTCGTCCTTCTGTTTGGTGTGGCGCCGCCGGCGGTGGCTGCTTTGGGCTGTGGGGATGCTGTTCGCAGTTGCGCTCGCGAACTATTGGATTGCGGACGAGATCTATCCGTATGTCCGCTGACGGCATAATGGTACCTAGCCGCGACCTGCAACGGACTTCTACTCGCTGGTGCTCTCGCGCGCGCTGAAAGGCGGCGCTGCACGTTGGTGTTACGAGGGGAGGGGTGAGAATGCCTGAGAGCGCACTGGCGAGGAAGATGAAGCTGAAGGCGGGAGCGCGGGCGGCGGTGATCAACGCGCCGGTCGGGTACCTGAAGGAGCTTGCACCGCTGCCAGCCGGCGTCGAGCTCTCGGAGAAGCTGCAGGGAAAGTTCGACTGGATTCAGGTGTTCGTACGGACCAGCGCGTGAGCTGACACGGCTCGTGCCGAAGTTGATCAAGGCGCTCGCAGATGAGGGCCTGCTCTGGATCTCATTCGCGAAAGGGGACCTCCGGGATGCAGACGGACCTCACGCGCGACAAAGGGTGGGACGCACTCAAAGGCGTCGACCTCAAGTGGATCACGTTGATCTCGGTGAACGACACGTGGTCCGCGTTCGCGCTGAGGCAGTATCGAACGGGCGAGACCAAGCAAGACGCCTGGCGCTGAGGCCACTGCTTCGCTCGTGCTGAGCACACACGCCTTGGTGTTCTTGGGCGGGGGTATTAGATCGACGGCGCATCCGCGGGACAACGGAGAGCTTCACGCAGCGAAGAAGGCCGGCCAGTCCGGACTTACCCGGGCAAGAACACGTCCTTGGGCGCGCCGCAGGACGGGCAGATCCAGTCGTCGGGAAGATCCTCGAAGCGCGTGCCCGGCGCGATCCCGTTGGCAGGGTCCCCCACTGCCGGGTCGTAGGTGTAGCCACACACCCCGCAGATCCATGTGGACGCGGCGGTCGCGGGAGGCGCCTTGAGCTCTTTGGGTGCCTCGGGCTGGTAGGTTGGCGCGTTCTTCGGGGCGCGGCCCTTGCGGGCGTGATAGCCCGAGTAGGTCAGGGGCGCACCTTCCTTGAGAACCTCGGCTCCCACCACCTCGCCGACGAACACGGTGTGTGAGCCCGCGTCCAGCTCCTGGAGGACCCGGGCCTCGGTGATGGAGAGCGCATGGTCGGTCACCAGCGGGCAGCGCTGCCCTTCCCGGAAGCCGACCTTGGACAGCTTGTCCACGTCCCGCCCGGACTTGAAACCGAAAAGGCCGATGAACTCCATCGGCACGCCGTCCTCGAGGACGGAGAAGCCGAACCAGCCACCCTCCCGGATGAGGCCGTGCGTGAAGTTCTCCTTGTTGATCGCGATGGCCACCCGTGGAGGCTGGGCGGTCACCTGGAAGACGGTGTTGGCGATCTGCCCGTTCGCCCTGCCACCGGAGCGCGCCGTCACGACGTACATGCCGTAGGAAATCGTCCACAGCGCTTTTCCACTCACTTCCATCGTTCACCCCCTGGACACACGAAACCGGCTGGCCACGAAAAGACGTCCCAACTACCTGAGATTGTGCGCCTGACGCCGGTGTGAATCCAGTGGAGGTGTACTCAATCACGCCGCAAACGGCATTTTGTTTTGCCACGCGGATGCGCGCTCGGCTCCTTTCATTCCACTCCGTGGAGGTTTTCTTTCGCCCCGCGGGCTATGAGCGGTCGCTCGGGCTGCGCGTCGAGCGCAGCCCTCCGACCCGCCGTCGCGTGCGACCGAGCAGGCACAGGCCGGCGTGCGGACCCTCGCTGTTCCCCTCCCTCGCACGAGACGCTCGGTCGGGGCCAGCGTCTCCACCCGCCGGTCTGACCGCTCGGTGCCCGCACGCTCCGGCGCCATGGCTCCTGTCGCCCGCGGGGCGGACTTCACCACCACCCTCCCGTGCGCCGCGGACCTGCCTGGGCCGTCTCGCCAAAGCTGGCGCGTGACCGTGGGGGTTCGCCCAACCGGATCCTGGGTGGGGGGTAATCAATCCGCCCGGCGCTTGCAAGCGGCCATGCCTCCCGAGGCCGCGGGGACCCAGCGCGCGGCCCGGGACGGGGCGTCGGTGACGCGTGTCTTGCGGACACCGAGGGGCCCCGGCTCGGGACGCGCTGCTGGGTCGCGGTCGAGGGAGTCTCGGAGCGCAGCAAACGCGGGCGAGCAAGCGACGAGCGGCCGCGCACCCGCCGGGCACAACAAAGCCGTCACGCAGTGGCAAGGAAGAGGACGACCGCTCAAAGCTCGCGGGGCAACAAAGCCCTCCACGGAGTAGCAAGGAAGACACTAGCGGTTGAGTCGGAGGGCAATGGGAGCGTAGACTCCACCCTCCCTGGGAGGGGCATGCTCGAGGCGATCTCCGACCGGCTGCAGAAGGTGTTCAAGACCCTGCGGGGGGAGGGACACCTCACCGAGAGGCACGTGGACGACGCGCTCGCGGAGATCCGCCGCGCGCTGCTGGCGGCTGATGTGGCCCTTCCTGTTGTGAAGGATTTCATAAGCAGAGTGCGGGAGCGCGCCCTCGGCAAGGACGTCCTGGGCTCGCTCTCGCCGGCGCAGCAGGTCCTGAAGATCGTGCACGAGGAGCTCACGCGCCTGCTCGGCGGTGAGGAGCGCCCGCTCAAGTTTAAGGGGTTCCCCGCGCCGATCATGCTGGTGGGTCTGCAGGGGACCGGCAAGACGACCACGGCCGCGAAGGTCGGGGTGTTCATCAAGGGCAAGCTCGGCAAGCACGTGCTGCTCGTCCCCGCCGACACCCAGCGCCCGGCGGCGCGCGAGCAGCTCGAGCAGCTCGGGGCGCAGGCCGGCCTGCCGGTGCTCGACACTCGCCCGTGGCCGTCTCCCCCGGAGATCGCCCGCGCGGCCCTCGTGGAGGCGCGGCGCAAGGGGTTCGAGGTGATCCTCTTCGACACAGCCGGGCGCCTGCACGTGGACGAGGCGCTTATGGCGGAGCTCACCGAGCTGCACGGCATCCTGGCGCCCAGCGAGGTGTTGTTCGTCGCCGACGCGATGACCGGGCAGGACGCGGTGCGCCAGGCAGAGGCGTTCGCGGCGCGGCTGCCGCTGTCTGGCGTCATCCTCACCAAGCTCGACGGCGACGCCCGCGGCGGCGCCGCGCTTTCGGTCGTCTCGGTGGCGGGCAAGCCGATCCGGCTGGCAGGTGTGGGAGAGCGGCTGGAGGACCTCGAGCTTTTCCACCCCGACCGCATGGCGGCACGCATCCTGGGGCTGGGCGACATGGCGACCCTCTTCGAGAAGGCCCAGGCCGTGGTTGACGAGAAGAAGGCCGCCGAGCTTGAGCGCAAGCTGAAGAAGGAGGGGTTCGACCTCGACGACCTGCGCGACCAGCTCAAGCAGATGCGGGGTGGCGGGTTCCTCAACCAGTTGGTGGACCTGATGCCGGGCGCCAGGGCGCTCAAGGCGCCACAGGTGGACGACAAGAAGCTGGTCCGCTTCGAGGCGATCATCTGCTCGATGACCCCCAAGGAGCGGCGACACCCGGAGGTCATCAACGGCTCGCGCCGCAAGCGCATCGCCCGCGGGGCGGGGAGCACGGTGGAGGAGGTCAATCGGCTCCTGCGCCAGTACGGCGAGATGAAGCGCCTGGTCAGGCGCCTGGGCAGCGGTGACCCGCGCAAGGTGCTGAAATCGATGGGCTTGTAGAGGGAGAAGGCACAATCTGGTACAATGCGCGTTCGCGGTTCGGCCGCGAGAGGAAGGTGAGGAGAGAGTTCGATGCTGATGATTCGACTGCGGCGAATGGGCACAAACAAACGCCCCGTGTACCGTGTGGTGGTCTCCGATCGCAAGAAGCCGCCGACTGCTGCGGTGATGGAAGAGGTCGGTTTCTACAGTCCCCGCAGCGAGCCTGTTGAGTTCCGAGTCAACCGCGAGCGGATCGACTACTGGGTGGCGCGCGGAGCCCAGCTTTCCCCGACGGTCAAGAGCTTGCTCAAACAGGCCAAGAGCTGAAACTGCTGCAGAGTGCTGACTGGGAGGCGCGCATGAAAGAGCTCGTTGAACAGATCGCGAAGGCGCTCGTCGACCAACCCGACAAGGTCCAGGTGCGCGAGGTGTGTGGCGAACAGACCACTGTGCTCGAGCTGCGTGTTGCCACCGAGGACCTCGGCAAGGTGATCGGCAAGCAGGGCAAGACGGCACGTGCGGTCCGCACTCTACTTGCGGCGGCCGGCATGAAGGTGCGCAAGCGCTTCGTGCTCGAGATCCTCGAGTAGATGGAAGGCCGCCCCGAAGCGGGCTGGCTGGCAGTGGGGCGCGTTCGCCGGCCCCATGGCATACACGGGGAGGTCGCCGTCGAGACCGTGACGGACTTCCCGGAGCGCCTGGTGCCTGGCGTGGAGGTCGGCATCGGGCGCGAGTCCCCCGAGTTCCACAAGGTCGTGCACCAGGTACGCTCGCACAAAGGGGATTGGCTGCTCAGCTTCGTCGGTATCCGTGACCGCAACGAGATCGAAGGCTGGCGCGGCCTTTGGCTCTTCCTCCCCGCCCAGGAGCGCTCCCAGCTCCCCGAGAACTACTACTACGAGCACGAGCTCATCGGCTGCCGCTGCCGGCTTGCCGACGGCACCGTGCTGGGTGAGATCACGGAGATGCAGACCGGGCCCGGGGGCGCACTGCTCGTGGTGGCGGGAGCGAAGGGAGAGGTGCTGGTGCCGTTCGTCTTCCCCATCGTGGTGAGAGTCGACCTCGCGGCACGAACGGTCGTGCTCGACCCGCCGCGCGGCCTGGTCGACGGCGATGCGCTGTGACATCCTGACGCTCTTCCCCGCGACGGTCGAAACCTACCTGGCCGTCGGGGTGCTGGGGCGCGCCGCCGCGGTGGGCGTGCTGGACGTGCGGGTCCACGACCTTCGGAAGTGGGCAATCAACCGGTACGGGCAGGTGGACGACGACCCGTACGGCGGGGGGCCGGGGATGGTGCTCGTGGCCCCGGCGGTGGTCCCGGCGGTACGCGAGGTCGCGGCATTGGCTGCCGAGCCCCACATCGTGCTTCCCGACCCGCGCGGGCGCCGGTTCGACGATGCGGTCGCCAGCGAGCTGGCCGGCTACGGCCGCCTGCTCTTCGTGTGCGGGCGCTACGAGGGCTTCGACGAGCGCGTTCACGAGATCCTGCGGGCCGACGAGATCTCGCTCGGGGACTTCGTGCTCTCGGGTGGGGAGCTGGCCGCGCTGGCGATGCTCGACGCGGCCGCCCGCCACCTCCCCGGTGTGGTGGGCGACCCCGGCTCGGTGGCCGCGGACTCCTTTACCTCGCTGCTGCTCGACCACCCGGTCTTCACTAGGCCGCGTGAGTTCGAGGGGCTGGAGGTCCCAGACGTGCTGGTATCGGGCGATCACGAGGGCGTGCGGCGCTGGCGTCTCGAGGCGGCGGTCCGCATCACCCTGCGCCGGCGTCCGGACCTGATCCGGGCGGCCTGGGCCGCACTTTCAGCCGAGACGAGGGCGGTGGTCGTGGCCGTGGCCGCCGAGGAGGGTATCGCCCTCCCGGCCGCCCCGCGGGGGGCTGGCGGGGACTCTTCCCGCGGCGGGTGAGGGCGTGTATAATCCCCGTTCCGCGCCATGTCCTTCTCGGGTGTGGTCAGGGCGGGAGGTCTACGATGGACTTACGCGAGCTCGAAAAGGAGCAGATGCGAACCGACATGCCGGACTTCGGCCCGGGTGACACGGTGCGTGTGCACGTCAGGGTACGTGAGGGCGAGAAGGAGCGGATCCAGGTCTTCGAGGGCGTGGTGATCGGCCGTCGGGGCGGCGGGGTGCGCGAGAGCTTCACGGTGCGCAAGGTCTCCTACAGCATCGGGGTTGAAAGAGTGTTCCCGGTGCACTCGCCAAGCATCGACCGCATCGAGGTGGTGCGCCACGGCCGGGTGCGCCGCGCCAAGCTCTACTACCTGCGAAACCTCAAGGGGAAAGCCGCACGCCTCGAGGAGGAATACGACCGGCAGTGAGGTCCGCGCCGCCCACCGGTGCGCTTGACCGAAAGCTCCAGGCCAGATTCGGGCTGATTGCGGGGGTGGACGAGGTCGGCCGCGGGGCGCTCGCGGGCCCTGTCACGGTTGCGGCGGTCATCCTTGACCCGAGAAGGCCTGTGGCGGGGCTGGACGACTCCAAGCG
The DNA here is from genome assembly GCA_963739225.1 of uncultured Acidobacteriota bacterium. Taxonomy (GTDB): domain Bacteria; phylum Acidobacteriota; class Thermoanaerobaculia; order Thermoanaerobaculales; family Thermoanaerobaculaceae; genus RBG-13-68-16. The sequence goes on from CAVTZQ010000002.1 coordinate 40,539, forward strand.
CCTCTCCCCGCGAAAGAGGCAGCGGCTCGCCGCGGAGATCCTCGAGAAGGCCGTGTGCTGGGCGATTGCCCACCGAGGCCCGTCCGACATCGATCGTCTCAACATCCTGGAGGCCACCCGCGCGGCAATGGCCGATGCGGTCCTCGCCCTGCGCCGGGCGCCGGGCCTCGTGGTCACCGACGCCGTGGCCCTACCTGCCCTTCCCGTTGTGCACCGGGCCGAGGTGCACGCCGACGCCCGCTACTGGTGCGTGGCCGCTGCATCGATCCTCGCCAAGGTGACGCGCGACGAGACCATGGTGCAACTGGCCGTCGAACTCCCCGGATACGGCTGGGAGTCCAACAAAGGGTACCCGTCCCCGGCGCACCTGGCAGCGCTGCGGCGCCTGGGGCCTTCCGAGCAGCACCGGCGCAGCTTCCGGCCAGTCCGTGTGCTAGCATAAACGCGGGGAATACTACCTTTTCATGTCGACGGCGAAACGCGAACTGATCATCCAGGAGGCGGACAAGCTCGCCGCGCGCGGCAAGCTGGATGCCGCCATAAAGGAGTACAAGCGGGCCGTCGACCTGGCGCCTCACGACACCAACGCACTCAACCGCCTGGGCGATCTGTTGGTGCGGGTGTCGCGCATCCCGGAGGCGATCGACGTCTACCAACGCATCGCCGACCACTTCGGCGAGGACGGCTTCTTCCTCAAGGCAATCGCGATCTACAAGAAGATCAACCGCCTCGATCCCCGGCGGACCGAGACCTACGAGCGTCTCGCGAACCTCTACTTCAAGCAGGGGCTCGTGGTGGAGGGGCGGCAGCAGCTGCTGACCCTCGCGGATTGGTTCCTGCGCTCCAAGCAGCCGCAGGAGGCGGTAAGGATCTACCGGCGGCTGGTCGAGCTGGAGCCGAGCAACTTCCAGGCGCGCGCCAAGCTGGTGGATCTCTCGGTTCAGCTCGGGGACGCGGGGGCGGTGCGCGAGGAGATCGACGCCCTGGGACGAACGCTGCTGGGTCGAAACATGCTGGAAGAGGCGGCGAAGCTCTACCACCGGGCGCTCGACCTCAACCCGGAGCAGGGCGATTTCATCGCGCCATGCGTAGAGGCGCTGGTCTCCGCAGGACGCCAGGCGCAGGCGGCGGAGCTGGCCAGGAAGGCGCTCGCGGCGACCAAGGGTGGCCTCGAGCTGAAGTTTGCCGCGTCACGCGCCTTCTTCGAGAGCGGCGACGTCGAGGCTGCGCGCAGGCTGCTCGAGGAGGCGCTCCCGCAGAGCGGCGGGCGCGCCGATTTCGCGCAGCTCTACACCGAGGTGATGGCGCAGGCGGGCGAGGCGGTGGAAGCCAAGGAGGTCCTGCTCCCAACCATCGATCGCCTGTTGCAGGCCCACGACCTCGGCCGGGCGGCCACCTTGGTGGAGCGGCTGCTGAAGAGCGACCCGCGCGACGCCGAGGTGCTGGAGCGGGCGCTGAAGGTCTTCGACCAGCAGAACGACCCTGACATGGTCGTCAACATCGAAACCGCGCTCGCGGATGTTTACTACCGGGATGCACGGAAGGAGGAGGCAGCAAAGTTCTACCGACGGCTGGCCCAGGAGGTTCCCTCCAACGCGCTGTTCGCCCAGCGCCTGAAGGAGCTCGTCGGTGAGGAGACCGCGCCGCCCGAGCCCTTCGCAGCCGAGCCGCCGCCGCCCCCGCCGGCCGATGGCGGATTGGACATCGTAGAGATCGACCTTTCGGCTGTGGAGAGCGGGCCCACGGTAGCGCCGCCCCTAGGCGCCGAGGTATTGGCCGGGCAACCGCTCGTCCCAAGCAACGTCGAGGAGCTGTTCACCGAGGCACAGGTCTTCGCCAAGTACGGCCTCACCGACAAGGCGGTCGCACACCTCGAGCGCTTGCTCGCACTCGACCAGGCGCATGAGCAGGCTCGCCAACTGCTGAAGTCCCTTGGCGGCGGTGCTGCGATGGGGGAGCTCGAGTTCGGCCGGGCAGTGGCCAGCCCGACGGCGCCCCCACCGCCCGCCCCGAAGGCGCCCCTGTCGCTCAGCGCAAGGGACGCGGAGGGGGCACGCCAGGCGCTCACGGCGTTCGCGGAAGCCCAGGTCCCGGCAGCGCCTTCCGCGCAGCCGCCTTCGCTGGACCTCTCGCTGCCGGTACCCGGGATCCGGCTGGACGAGCTGGTCCGCCAGGTCCCGGCCCCGAACGTCGGCGCACCGTTGCCCTCCTTCGAGGGGTTCGGCACCGGGTCCGAGCCGCCAGCCGCTCGCACCGGCGAGGTGCGAAGGACGCCAACGGGGGCGATCCGCCTCGACAATCTGGGTGCAATGCTCGGAATCCGTGAAACCGGCACACCGGGTGCGACCGGGACCGAGGCCACGCCCGCTGCGGCCGCACAGGGGCGCGAGCCGGAGCGTGCAGACGTGGTGGACGAGGCGGTGGAGCTGGTCGAGGTATCCGGTGTGCTGGCAGGTCCCGGCGTGGACCAACTGCGGGAGCTGGATTTCCTCATCCAGCAAGGGCTCCTGGACGACGCCGCCGAACTGCTGGACAAAGTCAGGGAAGCGTTCCCCGATCACCCGGACGTGATGGCACGCCAGGCCCTCCTGAAGGCGCGGGGCTGGGATGAGGAGCGTCGCGAAACCACACCGGCAGCCTCGGCAGGGGAGCTCTTCAAAGAGGAGGAGCAGTTCTTCGACCTGGCCGCGGAGCTGGAGAAGGAGCTCGCTGAAGAGGAGATGGTGGCGGAGGCCACCGGCGCCGGGAAGTCGAGCGACGTCTCCATTGAGCAGCTCTTCAAGGAATTCCAGCGCGGGGTGGCGGAACAGGTCCAGGAGGAGGACTACGACACTCACTTCAATCTGGGCCTCGCCTACCGCGAGATGGGGCTCTTGGACGAGGCGATCGGGGAGTTTCAGCTGTCGGTGAAGTCCCCGGACTACCTGGTCGAGAGCGCCAGCATGATCGGGGCCTGCTTCCTGGAGAAAGGGTTCCCCGAGCAGGGAGCGGAGTGGTATGCCCGCGCCCTGAGCGCACCGGGGCTCACGCTCGAGATGGAGCTCGGCCTGCGCTACGAGCTTGGGCGGGCGCAGGAGACGGCTGGGAACACGGAGGCCGCGCTCGCGAGCTTCAGCGAGGTCCTGGCAATCAACCCGGCGTTCCGCGACGTCATGGCCCGGGTCTCCAAGCTCCGCAGCAACTGATTTCGGTCCGCCCCGGGGACGAACCGAAGTCACCCTGAGACCGAACGGAGTTCGGGCGAAGGGTCCCGTCGCATGAGGCCGGACCGTGGACTTGATCCGCGTCTTTTGGATCAGAGCTCGCTTGCGACCAGAATCGCGGTGCCGGTGCGCATCAGGTGGTGGATCCGGCGCGCGTCCCCGTCCGCCATCGCCAGCGTGACCGCCGGTGGGTGATCCTCGCCAAGCCCCCGCAACCGCTGCCAGCCGTCGCGCACCGCCGCCATGAACGTCCCGTGGAGGCTCTGCGGCGGCAGGTGATCGGTGATCCAGAGGTCCCAGCCGTTGGAGAGTCGACTGCGGTAGGAAGGAGGCGGCACGGGAACTGTTGTGGGGGTAGGCGTCGGTCCCGTTGATGTCGCGGCCGGTGTCGGCTCCGCCTCCTCCTCGTCGTCCCTTGGGGCGGGGCGCAACTCCCTCGGGGCAACCACTTCCCGGTCGGTGTCACCTGGGCCCTTCTGGATGGTCCACACCGCGGGGATCGGCGGGTGGCCGGGACGGTCGTGGGCCAGCAACGGCTGTTGGCTCATGATCTCGATGCCGGTGAGCTGCACCGTGTCGAGGACGGCGCCCCGCGCCTTGATCTCGAGCACGCGACGCTGAGGGTCGAGGACCAGGTAGACGAACGGCCGCTTAGCGAGCCCGGTCTCCATCTGAAGCGCAGCCACACGGGCCGGGTCGGGCGGCACGTCCCCCGCCCGGGCGCCCACGGCCACCAGGCTAATAGAGATACACGCGAGTGCCGATCGGCGCATGGCGATACAGGAACTCCAGGTCCTCGTCCCCGAGTCTAATGCAGCCGTGGGTGACACGGCGGCCGAGAAGGCTCTTGAACAGCGTGCCGTGGATGATGTACCCATCCCCGATGTACAGCGCATAGTCTCCGAGTGAGGCGTCATCGAAGCGTTCGTTGGGGTCCGTGGGTGGCAGCAGCCCCTCCTCGACGAAGGCCCAGTCCGGCTTGGCCCACACGGGGTGCTTCACCTTCCTCTCCACCACGCGCTCCCCGAGTGGCGTGTCGAACACCCATTGCTTCCCGTTCCGGGGGTCCCTGAGCAGGATGCCGGTCCCGGTCGAGCACACGGCCGACCGGATGAGCTTGCCGTTCTCCAACAGGTGCAGGCGGTTCCCGAAGGTGTCCACGACGATGTAGACGCCCTTGGGGTGGACCCTCTCGAGCTCCTTCTCGGCCTGCACGGCGTGCTTGCGGAGGTTGGTGGGGTCAACCTCGGGGACGCTGGCCGAGGCGGTTGCGTCGAAGGGGGTGGCCACGAAAGGCCGCCCGAGCCGGGCGAGCACCGCCGCTGATCCGAAACCCACAAGGACGGTGGCCACGACGGAGAGCCCGAGCGCGAGCAGCCAGCGCGACCGCGGCGGCTGCTCCGGCAACGGTGTGAGCACTTCGGGCTCAGCGTTCATACGTCCCCACGATGGTGACGGGCATCCCGACGCGCACGTGTGCGAACAGACGGTCCATGTCCTGATTGGTCAACGCAACACACCCGTCGGTCCAGTCTCGTCCCTCGCCCCCGTCGCCGTGGATCTCGATCAGGCTCCCGATCCCCGCTCTCGCGGAGATGGAGCCGCGGCGCTGGCCGAGGGCGAACCGCATGCGATCCTCGTCGTTGGGGTAGTTGATCAACAACGCCTTGTAGTACCGGGTCTCGGGCGTTTCCTTGACCTGCACGACGCGGTACATACCCTCCGGGGTGGCCCTGTCGCCCGCGTGCTCCTTCCGGCGCAGGCCGTTGGCTCCCAGCTCGGCCGGGAAATGGGCGACCGGCTTGCCGCTGAGGTAGAGGGTGACGCGCCGCCGCAGCTTGTCCACCAGGATCGCCGTATCGCCGGCGCGGAGGCTCTCCCCGATGGTCATCTCGGCCCAATTCCGCCACTGGCGGAGGTTGGAGGGCTCCCCGAAGCGCGCGTGCAGCGCACCCCAGGCGTGGTGCACGACGGCTGCACCCTCACGCCCCTCGCGCAGCTCCTCGCCGGCCTGCTGGTGGCGACCGGCGTCTGCCAGCTTCTCGGCCAGCTTGAGGCTCGTGAGGGCCCCCTGCATGGCAGCCGCCTCGCGACGGCCCATGCCCGCTTCACCGATTTCTGCCTGTGCGCGTGCCACCTCGTTTCGCACCTCGGGGTGCAGGCTAGTGTAGACGCCTTGGGCCTGATCCTGCGCGGCCCGGACCGATTTTGTAGCCTCGCTGGAGGCGCGTACGACGCGCAGCCAGGCAGCCTCGGTCCTCCCCACGGACCCCTGCCACCAGGGGGCGGCGGTCTCTGCAGCCGTCGCCACCTCTGCCAGGGCCACCAGCTGTTCGATCAGCCTTGCCTGCCTCGGCGAGGCCGGGCGAACGGCCCGGACCGCGGTGCGGGCGGCGCGCCGGGCGCCATCCACGTTTGGAACGGGGTGCCGGGAACAGGACGCGAGCAGCGCTGCAAGTGCCGCCACGGCTGCCGCGCGCATAGCAGAACGGCGGCGGTTGCCCGCCGCCGTTCCCCGGTATTCCGAATTGGACGACGTTACTTGCACTTGAACTTGGTCTTGATGCCCTCGAGGTCCTTGGCAACCGGCTCGAGCAGACCCTTCAGCGTGTCGGCCTGGGCCTTGGCGCCGAAGAAGTCTTCCTTCCCGAACTTCCCTTCGAGCTCGGCGACCTGGTTCTTGTAGCCCTCGAGGTTGCCCTTCACGGTCTCGAGGTCCTTCTTCACTTCCTTGGCCCTCTTCGCCCGTGGGCACTTTTCGATCGCGGCGAACAGACCGCCCGCGCCGTCGAGAGCAGCCTTGGCGGCGTCAATGGCAGCCTTGGCCTCGTTCTTCGCCTTCTCCTTGCCCGCAATGCCGGCATCCTTGGCGGCGGTGGCAGCGTTGCTGGCGTCGGCGATGAGCTGCTTGGCCTTGGTGTAGGACCGGAACAGGGCGAACTTGGCGTTCTGCGCCTCAAGTTCGGCGTTGACCGCGTTCATGCCCTGCTGGGCCTTGTCCCAAGCCTCAGCGGCGTACTTGGGCGCCTCGGCCTGCTCAGCGGCGGTCAGCGCAGCCTTTGCGGCGTCGATCTCCTGTTGCGGGGGCTTCGCGCAGCCGACGGCCAGGACGGCCGCAACCAACAGCAACCCAACAACTAGAACCTGACTCTTGCGCATCTCAGCTCTCCTTTCCTCCTGATTGAGGTTGGCATCTGCCGATGCCGGTTCGCATCGTACTCTCGTGAAGGTCAATGTGCAACTTAGCACAAGATTTTCACAGCGCAACCCAGCCTGATCGGGGGATCACCGGCTGCCCGAGCGCGGTGGGAGCCCGCGTCATTTGCTCCTCTTTCTCCTGGCGGCGGGCTTTCACCTCCGCTGGGGACCGCAAATTGCACCCCTGAGCGGCGGTTTATAGTCCTCCGGGGGTCAATTGTCAAGGAGGTTCCGCGGGACCGCCCGGCGGGTCCGAAAGCGGGGCGGTGTCGAGACGCGCCTTGCCCCGTCGAACAGCTACCGGCAACGGCTCCAGGCAGACCATCCGGCATGGGGCGGCGGCACGCGGGCGGTCTTTGCGGCCGTGGAGCGCCCCGCCGTTCCGCCGGAAAATGTGACCGCGGTCACCGGTGAGGGGACCCCGGCGGAGGTCCTGTTCGCGGAGGGCGGTGACGAGAAAGCGCGTGCTCAGCCTGGCCCGCGTCCCGGCGCCGGTGCGGACCAGCGGCCTGCTCTCGATAACGAGCCCTGAGGGACCGTGAGCCAGAATCCGCCCCCCGGGGTGCCAGCCTGGGCGACGAGGGGCAACCGGTGGCGTTCCTCGGTCATGGCTCCTCCCGTCCAGGCGTGCGGTCGGACGGTTTGGCCCCGATCGCGGTCAGGTTGCGGCGCAGGCGAGTGAAGTCCAGGCGGCGCAGGGGTGTACCGGCCGCCAGGGCGGTCCAACCGGCCTCATCGAGGCGCTCGAGCGCCTCAACCGTGAGCTCCCCGAGCGGTGTCCGGGTGGCGAGGGGCGGAGCACAGGACGGCGATGCGTGGCGATTCCAGGGGCACACGACCTGGCAGATGTCGCAGCCGAACAGGTACGGCGCAAGCGCCGGCCGCGGGGCCTCAGGGAAAGGCCGGCGGTGCTCGATGGTCAGGTATGAGATGCACCGCCGCGCGTCGAGCCGCCCCGGCCCCTCGAACGCCCGCGTCGGACATGCATCCAGGCAGGCGGTGCAGCTGCCGCAGTGGTCCGTTTCGGGTTCGTCTGGGGGCAGCGCGAGCGTGGTCAGAAGCTCGCCGAGGAGCAGTTCGCTCCCCAGCTTGCGGTTGATCAGGCAGGTGTTCTTGCCGAGCCAGCCGAGGCCCGCGCGCTGGGCCAGCTCCTTCTCGAGCAGGGGGGCGGTGTCCACGGCGGCGCGCCAGCGTGCCCCCGGGAAGCGCCCGGCGATGAAGCGACCGAGGCGGATCAGGCGGCGCCTCATCACCGTGTGATAGTCCTTGCGGCGCGCGTAGCGAGCGACTACGGCTCTGCGTGTGCGCGGGTCGGGTTCGGGAGGGTCCGGCTCGGTGTGGTAGCTCATGGCTACGCAGACCACGCTCCGGGCGCCCGGTAGGAGGCGGCGGGGGTCACCGCGCAGGTGCGCTGTCTCGGCCATGTAGGCCATGTCGCCGTGGGCGCCGTCGGCCACCCAGCGCGCCAGATGGGCGCCGCCGGGGAGCGGCTCGGCGGTGGTGATCCCGACGAGGTCGAAGCCCAGCGCCTGTCGCGCGCGGGTCTTGATCTCTTCTGCGAGTTTAATCATCACCCCCGAATTCTAGAGGACGCGCTAGACTCGTGCGGTGACGGGAGCCGTTCTGGTCGCCGCGGTGGCGGCGGTGCTTGCCCCGCAGCGGGTGCTTTTCGTCGACACCGCCCGGGGCGTGGTGCTGCGCTCGGTCGAGCTTCCCGGCGTGGGGCTCGCGATCTTCGCCGCGCCCGACGGACGCGCAATGGTGCCCCTCCAGGGTGAGGACGTCACTGCGGTTGTCGCCCCCACCGGAAACGTTGAGCGCTGGCCCGGGAGGCTGTTCCCCCTCTTCTTCGCCGATTACGACCGCATGCACGTGGTGCTGCCGGGAATGCTTGCCACGCTCTCGTACCCCGAGCGCCTGATGCTTGAGCAGGTGCCAATCGAAGGCCTACCCGGGGCGCGGCGAGCCGCCTGCTCCGATGACGGCCGGTTGGTCGCGGTGATCCCGGCGGTACCGGGCGCGCGGGCCCTGCTGCTGGTGGCGGCGCTAGAGGGGGGGACGGTCCGCCAGTTGGAGCTGGCGGGCGACGCCACCCACGTGGTCGTGGCCCCGAGCGGCGCGTTCGCCGTGGTCGCCAGCGGAAACACGCTCGCCGCGGCCGTCTTGGGAGAGCCAAGGACCCGCGCCGGTCTGAGCGTTGGTGGGGAGGTCCGCTCCCTCTGTCTGCTGCCGAACGGACGGGACGTGATCGCCGGGCTCTCGAAGGGTGCCGCCGGGGAGGTGGTCGGCGTGCGCGTGGACCCGAGGGCGCAGCAACCGCTGAAGGAGCGTTTTCGAACCCCGCTGGGTGCTCCGGCCGTCGCGGTGGCCACGGCAGACGAGGACGCGGTGGCGATCAGCGGCGACGTCCTCGTCGTCCTGATTCGGGGTGGGCGGCGGATTGGCAGACAGGTGGTGGTGCCGGGGGCACGGGACCTTGCCGTGCTTCCGGCGAGGGCAAGGTCCACCGTCCCTGCCTGGAGCGATGCCCAAAAACCCTGACGCAGCGCCCGTCGGGAAGCCCTGCTGGAAAAAGAAAAAGCGGACTAGAATAACGAGTTCGGAGGTGGGGGTGAGCCGGAGGCTGATCATCGTTGTGACAGTCGGGCTGGCGTGGAGCTGCGCCGGGCTTGGCCAGGCCCGGGCGGGGGCGCCCGAGCGGGGCGCGGGATCGGGAGAGGCCCTGGCACTGGTGGCGCAGGCGCAGATGCGCCTGGCGGCGGGTGAGATCGCCGAGGGAGTGAAGCTTCTTCGGCGTGCCAGCGAGCTGGCCCCTGACGACCCCGAGCTGTCTGAGGAGTTCGGCCTGGCCCTCGCCGACGCCGGCATGAACGACGAGGCGATCAAGGAGCTGCGGAAGACCGGCGGGGACCTGAGCCCCTCCGGCGAGGCCACTTTCGGCGTCCTGCTGGCTCAGGCGTCACAGAGCCCCGCGGAGCTGGAGGCCGCGGTCAGGCACCTGCAGATGGGGGTGGACGCGGTCCCGCAGGGCGGCCAGGCCCGGCTGGTGCTGGCACAGTCATTGATCCGGCTGGGCAAGGGGCCGGAGGCCTGGGAGCAGGTGCGCGTCATGCTGGACGAGCGGCCGAACGACCCGCGGCTGTTTCTTCTCGCAGGCGAGTCGATGCGCCAGATGGGCAAACTCGACGAGGCCGCGGAGTGGCTCAAGCGCGCCGTCGCTGTGCCCGAGTTGCGCCAGCGCGCGACGCTCGAGCTGGTGGACACCCTGACCGCTGCCCGCAAGTTCAAGGAGGCCGCCGACGTCCTTGGCGACTTCCTGAGCAAGGAAGGCTCGACCCTCACAGGGCTGACGCGGTGGGCCACCCTTCTCGCGAGCTCGGGCGACAAGGAAAAGGCGCGGCAGGTCCTGGACCAGGTGCTTGCCGGGGACCCCAACCAGCACGACGCACTGCTTCTGAAAGCGATGGTCGAGGCAAACGATGGTCACATCGAGGCCGCCGAGCAGCTCTACAGGAAAACGCTTGCTGCTAACCCCGAAGACCCGGACGCCGCTCTCGGCCTGGCGCGCCTGCTGATCGACAGCCGGCACCTGGGCGAGGCGCGCACCGTGCTTGACGGTCTCTGGAAGGCGGTCGAGGAGAAGAAACTGGACAGCCCGGAGGCGGCGGCCGAGGTGGCGCAGGAACGGTCGGCCCTCGAGCTGCTCGATCACAAGACCGACGACGCCCTGCCTTGGCTCAAGAGGGCCGGCCGGGCGACCCTGGATCGCCGCCGGCTTGCACTCTGGGGCGAGTACTACCGGCTGAGGGAGGCTTACAAGGAAGGGTTGGTTTTCGTTCGCGACGCCAAGCTCGGGGATGACAAGGAAACTGCCCGCCTGCGCAGTGCGCTCCTGGTCGAATTCTCCCTCGCATCCGGGGACGAGGCGGGTGCCAAGGAGGTCCTGAGCCGCCTGCTCCAAGGGAACGCGGAGGACGTGGTATCCGCGCTCGGGGTCCTCGACCGGCGCAAGCGTTTCGCCGAGGCCGCGGCCCGCGCCAAGGAGGCGATTGCCCGACTGGGCGATGCACCGGCCGTGCAGTTCTCCTACGCGGCGGCGCTCGAGCGCTCCGGGGCGTGGGATTCGGCGGTCCAACAGTTCCGGAAACTTCTCGCCAAACAACCCGACAACCCGGCCGCGCTCAACTACCTCGGATACATGTTTGCGGACCGCGGCGTGAACCTCGAGGAGGCCCGGACGTTGCTCATCAAGGCCGTCGATCTCGAGCCCACCTCGGGGGCGTTCCAGGACTCGCTGGGATGGGTGTACTTCCGCCTCGGTGAGTTGGACCGTGCCGAGAAGTACCTTACCGAGGCGCTGCGCCTCGAGCCTTTCGACGCCACCCTCCGCGAGCACGTCGGCGACCTCTTCCGGGCCCGCGGTGACAAGGCCAAGGCCGCTGATTCGTACCGGCAGGCGCTACGCCTCGAGCTCGAGGAGGCCGGGCAGAAGGAACGGATCGAGAAGAAACTGGCCGAGGTCGCGGGTGCGCCTGCACCGTAAAGCGGCGATTGTCGTTCTGCTTCTCGCCGCGGCCGGCTGCCGCCACGCGGCTCGGCCGGGCCCGCTCCCCGGACTGGCAGACGCTGGTCAGCGAGCCGCGTCCCTTCGCGGCGCTCTACCGTTTCTCCTGCTGCGGGTATCGGGATCTCGTCCTGACCGTGCGCACCGATGGCAAGAGGCTGTCGCTGACCGTGGCAGTTCCGCCCGGGGGGACGGCACTTTCCGCGTGGGTCGAATCCGACGGGGGCTGGTTGAGAAGGGCCAAGGAGGGTTGCCGCGAGCCGTTGCCGAAGGGCGTGCTTCCGGTCTCCGCCAGCTCCTCGTTGCCGCTCGACCCGAGGCTCGCGACACTGCTGCTCACCGGCCTGCTCCCATCCGACGCGCGCGAGCTGCCCGAGCTCCCGGGCTGGGTGGAGGCAACCGCCAGCGGGTTCTCGTGGCGCGCGCGGGTCGAGGGTCCCGAGCCGCGCTGTACCCGGGTGCTGGTGACACACCCTGGCAAGGAAAGCGCGCTGCTGGACGCGGAGCTGGAGAGCGCATCAAGCCGCGTATCCGGTGTCATGCCCATGGCCCGGGCAATCCAGCTCGTCGCCGGGTCGGTCAAGGCCGAGCTGATCCTGCAGGCGTGGCAGACCAGCGAGGCGCCCGTGCCCCCGCCATGGTTGTCGGCGCCGGTCTGCGGAGCGAGGCCGTGAGGCTTCGCGTCCGCTGCCCGGCCAAGGTGAACCTGCACCTGGAGGTGCTGGGCCGGCGCGCCGACGGCTTCCACGAGCTCCGCACGATCTTCGCGGCGGTGGGGGTGTGGGACGAGCTGTCCTGCGAGAGCGCGCCGGCCGGCGTCCTTGAACTGGCCGTCGAGCCTCCGGGTTTAGTTTCGGCCGGGGACGAGAACCTGGTTGTGAGAGCGGCCCGGGCCCTCGCCGAGCGCCTCGGCACGGCGCACGGGGCCCGGATCAGGCTGCGGAAGGGGATCCCGGTTGCGGGTGGGCTTGGGGGCGGCTCCTCGGACGCCGCCGCGGCGCTGGCCGGGCTCGCCCGCCTTTGGGAAGATCGTGAAGAAATTCGCGAGCTCGAGCCGCTCGCGGCGGAGCTCGGCGCGGACGTGCCGTTCTTCCTGGTGGGCGGGGTCGCCTGGGGGGTGGGACGGGGCTCGGAGGTGGCGCCGCTGCCGGACCTCCCGCCCTGGTGGCTCGTCCTGCTGCCCGGCCCCGAGCCGATCCCGACCGCCGAGGTCTACCGCGGTCTGGACGCCAGCTCGCTGGACGTGGATGGCGCGTCTGAGATATACCAGTGGGTGGCTGTGGGGGGAGAGCTCCCGCTGGGGAGTTGCCGAAACGACTTGCAGCCAACGGTCGTGAAGCGCTGGCCGGAGGTCGGCCGGCGTCTGGAACGTGTGGACGCCACGCAGCCGCTACTGGCAATGCTATCCGGAAGCGGTGGAACGGTTTTTGGGCTCTACCAGGACGAGGCGCGGGCACGGCAGGCTGCCGGGGCACTCGGGACCTTTCGTCCGATGGTTGTGCCTCTGCTCACCCGTGCGGCGTCACTCCTGCGGCCGTCAGCGATGGAGGAGTGAGTCATGGAGATCAGCGAGGTCCGCATCAACTTGAACAAGGGCGGCAAGGTCAAGGCCTTCGCCCAGGTGATCTTCGACAGTTGCTTCCTGCTGGGTGACATCCGGGTGCTGGAGGGGAAGGAGGGCACGGTGTACGTGGCGATGCCCTCGCGCCGCCTGCGTAACGGCTCCTTCAGGGACATCGCTCACCCCCTCAACACCGACACCAGGAAGCGGCTGGACGAGGCGATCCTCTCCGAGTACGAGAAGGTCGCCGCAGAGCGCGGGACCACCGGGGACGCCGCCGCGGCGTCCACGCGCTCGCAGCAGATCGCCAGCCGCCTGCTTGGGGAGAAGTTCTGGACCAACGACGAGGGCGAGGAAGAGTAGCGCTAGACTTTGTGGACAGGCGACAGCCGGGGAACTAGACTCTACCCCCGACTGGGGCGTCGGCAAATGGTAAGCCACGGGACTTTGGATCCCGTATGTGCAGGTTCGAGTCCTGCCGCCCCAGCCAGATCGCCGGTTGCGAGGATGGCATGCACGAGCAAAACCCGTTGGTGGTCTTCTCTGGACGCGCCCACCCGCAACTGACCGACCGCATCTGCGACTACCTGCAGATTCCGCGAGGCGAGGTCCGCCTGTACAACTTCTCCGACGGCGAGAGCGGCTGCCAGATCGAGGAGAACGTGCGAGGCGGGGACGTCTACGTCGTCCAGCCGACCTGCCCCCCGGTCAACGACAACCTGATGGAGATGCTGATCCTGCTGGACGCCTGCCGACGCTCCTCGGCTTCCCGCATCACGGCGGTCATGCCGTACTTCGGCTACGGACGCCAGGACCGGAAGGACCGCCCGCGGGTGCCGATCACCGCCAAGCTCATCTGCGACCTCATCACCTCTGCGGGGGCAACGCGCATCCTCTCCATGGACCTGCACGCGGCCCAGATCCAGGGGTTCTTCAACATCCCGGTGGACCACCTCTTCGCCGCCCCGGTGCTGATCGAGGAGATCAGGCGGCTCGATCTGCCGGGGCTGGTGATGGTCTCGCCCGACGCGGGTGGCGTGGAACGGGCCCGCGCCTTTGCGAAGCGCCTGGAGGCGGGCCTCGCGATCACGGACAAGAGGCGCATCAGCCCCAACCACGCCGAGGTCATGCACATCATCGGCGAAGTCGAGGGGCGCACCTGTGTGATCGTGGACGACATCATCGACACCGCCGGGACGCTGGTGAAAACAGCCGAGGCGCTGCAGGAGCGTGGCGCCGCGCAGGTGCTGGCGGCCGGCGTTCATCCCGTGCTCTCCGGGCCCGCGGTCGAGCGCATCATGACCTCGCCGGTGCAGACGGTGATCGTCACCGACACGATCCCGCTCGGCGAGCAGGCGCGGGAGTGCCCCAAGATCCGCCAGCTCTCGGTGGCCGAGCTGCTCGGGGAGGCCATCCGCCGCATCCACGAGGCCAAGTCCGTCTCGAGTTTGTTCGTTTAGAGACAGCTAACAGCTGCAAGCCGGGGCCCGCCCCGAGGGCCGATCGCCGGGTGGGGGAGCTGTCGGCCCTTGGCTGCAAGCCCCTTGTGTGGTACAGTTCCAGCCCTTCGCGGCCAAGCCGCGAGGTCGGAGGTAGGTGTCATGGCAGAGCTCGTCATCGAGGTGGAGCGCCGCAGCTCCACTGGCAAGGGCGCGAACCGCAAGCTGCGTCAGCAGGGGCTGATCCCCGCGATCGTCTACGGCGGCGGCAAGGACAAGGAGTCGGTGCCGGTGGTCATCGACCGGCACGCCGTGACCGAGCTGCTGCGCCAGGAGAAGGGTCGCAACACGGTGTTCCTGCTCAAGATGAAGGGCACCAAGCAGGAGCGCCAGGCGATGGTGCGCGACGCGCAGATCGATCCCATCACCCGGCAGTACGTCCACCTTGACTTCATCCGCGTGATGAAAGGCCAGCGCCTCAAGGTCGAAGTGCCGATCGTGCTCGAGGGCGAGTCCGAGGGCGTCAAGGTCGGCGGCTTCCTCGACTGGGTTGGGCGCTCGCTCCACGTCGAGTGCCCGGCCGAGGAGATCCCGCAGTCCTTCCACGTCGACATCTCCAACCTCCAGTTGTCGCAGCACCTCACCGCGGCCGACATTGCGCTGCCGCCGAGTGCCAAGCTGGCGGACGACCCCCACAAGGTGATCGTCACCATCGCCGTCCCGCACGTGAAGGCCGAGGAGGAGGAGAAGGCTGCCGAGGAGGCCGCTGCTGCAGCCACTGCCGAGGAGGTCACCGAGCCCGAGGTCATCAAGCGCGGCAAGGCCGTTGCGGAGGAGGGCGAGGAAGCCGAGTAGCACCGGCGGCTTCAACTCATGGACATCGCAGCGGTCGTCGGGCTGGGCAACCCCGGCGCGGAGTACGCGCTCACGCGTCACAACGTGGGCTTCCTGGTGGTCGAGGAGATGGCGCGGCGCTGGCGCGTCACCAACTGGCGCAGCCGGTACCACGCCAGGGTCGCCCGCCGCGCCGGCGGTCGCCCGACCTTTCTGGTCAAGCCGCAAACGTTCATGAACATGTCCGGGGACGCCCTGGCGCTGTTCACGGCCGGGGAGGAGCTCGCGCCGGGCCAGTGCCTGGTGGTGGTGGACGACGTGGACATGCCCCTCGGGCAGCTTCGCCTGCGCGAGAGTGGCGGCCCCGGCACCCACAACGGCCTGCGCTCGATCGTGGACGCCATCGGTGAGGGCCTCCCGCGCCTGCGCCTCGGGATCTGCGGCGAGCACCCCTGGGACGACCTCGCGGAGTACGTCCTCGCACCGTTCGAGAATGAGGAGAAGGAAGCCGTGGTCGCGATGGTCAAGCGCGCCGCCGACTGCATCGAGACCGCCCTACGCCTCGGCATCGCCCGCACAGCCACCCAGTTCAACCAGGCCGTCGCCACGGAGCCTTCAGGGCCCGCCTGAGCGTCAGGAACGCATGCCTCCGGGACCAGGGTGATGACCAATGTCGTTGAGTCCGCTCGTGAGGAAAAGGGCGAGTTTCGCCAGCTCCTGGGCTACACCGCGGCCGGGTACATCGCCGGAATCGCGCTCGCGATCGTGCTCGACCACCTCGGGCTCCAGCGCAGCCCGGTCGGTCAGTGGCTCGTACGGACGCTCTCGGGCGAGGGCGAGAGCCTGTTCGAGGGGATGTTTGCCCTCCGGCAACGGGTGCGCCGGGCATCGGCATCGATGGCCGAGGCGTACGCCTGGGGAAAACTGCTTGGCATGGCGGCGCCGTGGGCCATCGACTGGGGCAGTCGCACCCTCGGTGTGAACGTCTACGGGGTCGGCGGTTTTTACATTCCGTACTTCTACGCCCTTTCGGACCAGATCGGCGCGAACGTCTCAGGCCTCCTCTTCCTGCGACGCGAGGGGGGGACGTGGTCGAAAGCCACAGCCCGGTACGCCCGGGACCCGGTGATGCTCGCCAGCCTCGCCGTCATCTTGCTCGTCCCGGTCGGTCTGCTGCTGGCGAGACTCGCCGGGTTCAGCCCCACGACGCAGCTCTACACGGCGTTCGAGACGATGGCGGCAAACCTCTGCTGGGTCCCTCCCCTGGTCGGCTGGCTCGTGGAACGGCGCGAAAAGCGCGAGAAGGGGAAAGGCGCCCAGTAGCGCGCGCGGGACGGAGCGCGTCTTCATGGACTCCGGCCGTCCCTCGAGATTGCCTCTGCCCAACACAGGTGGATTGGACCTCGCCGAATGGCACGCGGCTCATCAACCGCACCGTTGACCTCGTGGAACACCGGTACTACTGTGCACGGTGGAGCGGCTTCGGGCAGACGAAAGCGAGGTGCGCGATGCGATCGAAGGCGATGCTTCTCTGGGTGAGCGCACTCCCTTGCCTGGTTTTCGCGGCGAGCACTCCGATCGGTCAAGCGGACACAGCTAATGCGGCCGGCGTTTTCTGGCTCGTCACGGTCAACGGTCACCAGCTCCCGGCGGTCTCCTGGACGCTAGACCAGCAGGGGCGTTCGTGTGTCACGGAGACGTTGGGGGGAGCGCTGCTGCTCGGCTCCAACGGACGTTGGGCCGGCCTCGTCACGGAGCAGACCGGCTGTCCCACACCGGCGGGCCTCGGTAGCGACGTACCGCCGGTCTCGGAGGTTCACGGAGGCTCGTTTGCGATCACCGGCAACGCCGTCACCTTCCACGACGAGGGCCTCGACCTGACGAGCCGTGCCTCGCTAAAGAAGAACGTTCTGACCTGGACCGTGATCGGCCTGGATTGGCACCAGACGTCCGAATTTGTCCTCAAGAAGCTGCCGTACGTGTGGTCGAGCCTCGCGCGCCCGGCCGACGCCGTGGGCAGGTAGCTGACTAATCCTGGGAGCGCCAGCGGAGGTGGGTCGGCTGCCCGCGCGGACGGAACGGGGGCCGGGTAGCGCCAAACGGACGACGCAACCTGCCCGGTGGAACTTCACCCGCCCTCCCGAACGCCATGCCTCTGGTGTCTTTCTGGGTGGGGGGAACCATTCCACCCCGCGGGGCAAGAGAAAACCCACGGAGTGGCAGTAAGTCCCATTGAAAAGGGAGGCTTTCGGGTCCCGAGGGCCGTTCGGCTTGCTTTTTGCCGCGCCAGCGCATAGAATCCACAGTCCGCCTGGCATGGCGGACCCCTTGCTCCCGCCTCGATGCGGGGGCCGAAGGCCGAAAGGAGACGACATGCCGCTGTACGAACTCGGTGTCATCATCAACCCCAGCCTGGCAGACGAAGAGCGTGAGGCTTTCCTGGGTGAGCTGAAGGACCTGCTCGCCAAGGAGGGCGCGTCGATCGTCAAGGAAGACGTCTGGGGGAAGCGCAACCTCGCCTACTCCATCAAGCACGAGCGTGAGGGCTTTTACGTGTTCTGGCAGTACGAGGGCCCCGGCACCGTCGTGAAGCCGCTGGAGTACAAGCTGCGCCTGTCCGACCAGGTGCTGCGCTACCTCAATCTGAACCTGGACCGCGAGATGCAGCGCGCCCGCAAGATGGAGAAGGTGCGAGCGGAGCAGAAGGCCGCCAAGCGCGAGAGGAAGGGGCAGCGCGCGGAAACCGCCGGAGCGGCTCCCGTCGCGGAGGTGTGAGATGGGGAAGAAAAAGTACTTCGTCAAGCGCAAGAAGACCTGCAAGTTCACGGCCGAAGGGATCGAGTACATCGACTACAAGGACATCGACCTGATCCGGCAGTACGTCCCGGTCTCGGGCAAGATCCTGCCGCGGCGCGTGTCCGGCACCAACCCGATCTACCAGCGCAAGCTGACCCGGGCGATCAAGCGCGCGCGGCTGATGGCGCTGCTTCCTTTCCTGGGGGACTAAGAAAGCGCCTTTGATGGCGTCGAGCCCGGCACCCTCTACGCCGCCATCCCTCCGTCTGTTCGGCCCTGGGATGGCGGGTTTGTTTTCCCTGCTGGTTTTCGCCAGCCTGCCGCTGCTGCCATTCCTGGGGGTGTTCCTGGCGCTCCTGGCACCGTTGCCGCTGGTGCACGTGATGGCCAGGGGTCGGACCTCGTTTGTGGCCTGGGGTTGGGTCGCCATCGGCCTCATGAGCGCCGTCTTCCTGTTTCGGACACCGTGGCTGATCGCGCTGTGCGTGGGTTACCTGCTGATCGCGGTCTGGCCCGCGGTCTCGGTCGAAACCTGGTTGCGCCGGCAGTGGAGCACCGGCCGCTGGGCTGCGATCGTGGCGTTGGTGGCGATGGCGATAACGGCCGCGGTCGTTACCGCGGTGTTCTGGCCGACACTGCCGGGTGAGGGCCTGACCCAGCTCTTTGCCCGCTTGATGGCCGGGGCGAGCGAACTCGTCCGGTCGCTGGGTAACGGCGTGGGCGGCGAGGAGCTGATGGCCCGCGCGATGCGGGCGGTGGCCTACCTCACGCCGGCAATGGCCGCGCTGTACGTGCTGACAGGAGCGCTGTGGCTGCGGCCCCGGTTGCCATTGCTGGGGCTGCCGCGGGGCAGCGAGCCGTTCCCCCTCTACGCCTCGGAGGAGTGGCTTCCGGTGGGGTTCGTGGTCGGTGGGCTCGGCTGGGTGCTGGCTCCCGAGCCGTACAAGTGGCTGGCGGCAAACCTGTTGGTGACGGTTCTCGGGTTGTATTTCGTCCATGGGCTGGCTATCATCCTTTTCTACCTCGGGCGCCGGTTTGGCATGAACCGGTGGGTGCGGCTGGGCGTCGTCGTGTTTGCCCTGCAGATTCCGGTGGCGCTGATCTTCTCGGCCCTCGGTCTCGCCGACACCTTCTTCGGCCTGCGCCGCGGGGGAGCGCACGACGGAGGGCGTGAAGCATGAAGGTGATTCTCAACGAGCACGTGGAGCATCTCGGGGAGCGGGGCGCAACCATCGAAGTCAAGCCCGGCTTCGCCAGAAACTACCTGATCCCCAAGGGTCTGGCCTACCAGGCCACCGCCGCCAACCTGACCCGTTTCAAGCAGGAGCAGAAGCGTTGGGACGTCAAGGAGGCGACCGAGAAGGTCGAGGCCGAGGCCCAGGCAGCGCATCTCACCGGGATCGAGCTGACGTTCAAGCGGAGGGCCGGCGAGGGCGACGCTCTCTACGGCTCGGTAACCTCCTCTGACGTCGCCGAGGCTCTGCACGAACGAGGGATCAAGATTGACCGCAGGCGCATCGAACTTGGGCAGCACATCAAGCGCCTGGGCACCTTCACCGCGGAGATCCACCTCCACCGCGAGGTGCGGGTGCCGCTGACCCTGCACGTCGAGCCCGAAGTCGGGGAGAGCGGGGCGTAGGCATCCGTGAGCGACGGCCACGCCCCCTTGGGTGCGGTGGACCGCTCCAACCAGGGGTGGCTCGTGCGCCTGATGCGCGGCGTGGCGCGCGGGCTCTTCCGGGTTGACCTTGATCAGGTCGAGGCCGAGGTCGATCGGGGACGGGCGGCGCTCAGCCGGGAAACGGTCGCCCGCGAAGAGCTCCAGCGCCACCTCGAGAAGCGTCTGGACGAGGTCTCGGCGGTGGTCGAGGACGTCCGTGGCGCCTATCTCGCGACCCGCTCGGAGTTCGAGCAGGTGCGCGACGGTTCCGGAGCGCTTCAGAATGAGGTCGAGTCGCTGCGCGACCGGCGGGTCCCGCACATCGAGGGCGACCTTGTGCGCATGCAGCACGCCATCGAGGCAGTGCAGGCCTTGGCCGAGGAGCTCCGCGACCGGCGGTTGCCCGCTCTCGCGGCCCGCACCGACGCGCTGGTCGAACGGCTTCACGAGGAGCTCTCGGTGCTCGGTGGCCTGCTGGACCGGCTGGTCCAGGGCGAGCCGTTGCGGGTGGCCGTGGAACCCGAGGGGGAGGCTGGGCTCCCGGCAGCGATTGCCGCAGCCACGACGCGTTTTGCCGACGGCTTCCGCGGAGAGCAGGCGGAGATTCTCGGACGAGTGTCGGAGTACCTCCCGCTGCTCAGCGACGCAGCCCCAGTGCTGGAGCTCGGGTGCGGCCGCGGCGAGCTCCTCGAGGCGCTGCGCGATGCGGGCGTCAAGGCCCACGGCGTGGACAGCGACCCGGCCATGGTTGCGGCGTGCCGGCGGCTCGGCCTCGCCGCCGAGGTGGGTGATGCCCTCGAGACGCTGCGCGCCCGGAAGGCCGGAAGCCTGGGCGGCGTGACCGCCATCCACGTCCTCGAGCACCTTCCGGCCGCCACATGGATGTCGGTCGTGGAGGCCGCCGCCGCGGCGTTGCGCCGGGGAGGAGTGCTGCTTGTCGAGTGCCCGAACCCGGACTCGCTTCGTGTGGGCGCGGGGCTCTTCTGGATGGACCCCACGCACCGGGCGCCGGTGCATCCGCAGGCGCTGGCGTTCGTGATGCGGGCGCTCGGGCTCGAGGTGGTCGAGACGAAGCTGCTGCACCCGTTCCCACCCGAGCAGGCGCTGGCCAAAGCCTCCCAGCCCGAGGCGGTGCGCGAACTCGCCGGGCGCCTGGACGCCTGGCTCTCCGGCCCCCGCGACTTCCTGGTGGTTGCCCGCAAACCCTAGCGTTCTCTTTTTCACTGCCGTGAAGTTTTTTTGCCCGCCGGGTGAAGCGCTTTTCGGGTCTTGCGCGTCCCCACGCGCTGCGGCCCGCAACTCCTCTGGCCGCGACCCAGCAGCGCGGCCCGGCCCGGGGCCCCTCGGTGTCTGCGTGAGGCAGCATCCCCGACACCCCGTCCCGGCTCCGCGCGCTGGGGACCCCGCGGCCTCCGGAGGCATGGCCGCTGGCACCCGCGGGGCGGATTGAATGCCCCGCCCGATGTTCAGTGAGCGTCTGCCAAGCCTTGTGTCATCCCGAGGAGCGCAGAGCGCGACGAAGGATCCCATCGTGCCCGAGGACATCCCCAAGATAGTGGTGTCTCCGCGCATGCCTTTCCGGCAAGGCTCCCGCTCGCGTCGGCTGCAGGGGCCTATACTCCGTTCGAGGACACTCGTGGAGATCGTGGTGCTCAGGGGTTCACGTGATTCCCGGCGCGGGGCGTGCGGGCCGATGCGGTGGCGCTACAGGCCATGAACGACCAAGCTCTGGAACTGGCGGAATGGTCCCGCGCTGTCCGGGAATCGTCGCTCAAACGGCTCCGAACCGTTCCGACCGGGAGCGAGAACTGGCGGCCCGTCACCGACGCCATGAGCCTCGGCGATCTCGCTCATCACATTGTCGAGGCTGATGAGTGGTTATTCAGGAAACTCGAAGCGCGAGCGCTCGAACCCATCGTCGGGCACGCCGGAGCGGTGACCATCACGACTCGCGAACAGTACATGCAGCTCCTGCGAGCCCTTGAAAGAACGGGAGCTAAGCGGGCACAGTTGATCGCAGGACTTTCCGATGAGCAGTTGCGTGAGCGCGTAGACGACCGACGATTTGGCGGGAGAGTAACCATTTGGTGGATCCTCGTCCGCGGCAACATCGACCACGAGATCCACCATCGTGGCCAGATCTCAGCGTACTTGCGAATGGCGGGAATCGATGCGCCATGAAGAGGCTGTGGCTACCGCAACGCTGGCCGGTTTCCTTTGGGTAGCCGAATGTGCGTGAGGCGTCGCGCAGCGTACAATATGCCTCCGGAGAAGAGCCATGAAAATCGTGGCAGCGATTTGTAATGTCGTTTGGTTTGGATTCACCTGCTTGGTTCTCGTGACCGACGGTTTTCCTAAGGAAGCCGGGTACATTTTTGTCTCACTGTTGCATCTGCTGACTCCGCTTCTCACCTTGGTGGTGCTTTTCCATAGCGGAGCGAGCGATGGTTGGTTAGGCCTTCGTATGAAAAGGAAGGCATTCGAGGAACAGAGGAAGATTGATAAGCCATCTTCCATGAGCACTTTTATGAAAATCGTGGCAATCATCTGTAATGTCGCCTTGTTAGGATTCATTTGCTGGGCCCTCCTAAGCCAGCCCCCTCACCCAGAGGAAGAAGGCTTCGTTGCTTTCGTAGTGGTGTCGGTGGTGACTCCGATTCTCAGCGTGGTGGTGCTTTTCCGTGGTGGGGCGAGCGATGGTTGGCCAAGCCTTCATATGAAAAGGAACGCGTTAGAGGAACCAAGGTAGATTGATGACCTTGCAAAGAAACACGACGCCTGACAAGTCGCCCGAGCGGACGCCGCCTGCACCTCGCTTCGTCATCCCGCTTGCAGTCCGTTGACGTTCTCTGTAGTCGCAAAGCGTCGAATCCGCTGGCACGGTCGTCAGCGGGGTGAGCAAGCAGGCGGGCTGCCCTCGCTCGGCGCAGTTCGGCGCCGGTCAGCCCCCGCGTTGGGCGGACACGAGCAAGACTGGAGGCGCGACCCGCTGGTGTCGGCAAGAGCCATCAAGACCCTGGACGTCGGGACCCGCCGGGAGTGGCGAAGGTGGCTGGGAGAGCACCACGACTCGGATTCTGAGATCTGGCTCATTTTTCACAAGCGTCACGCGGGCGTGAGGTCCCTCACTTACAACGACGCCGTCGAGGAAGCGCTCTGCTATGGCTGGATCGACAGTGTAGTCAGACGCCTCGATGATGCCCGGTATGCACGGAAGTTCACGCCGCGGAACGCCGGCAGCAAATGGTCGAGCGCAAATCGCCGGCGGTATGCGGACCTCGAACTGCGCGGGTTGGTGGCGGCACCGGGATTGAAACGCGCGCCGACGAATCAGAGCGGCGATGCGCCACGTCCGTCCCTTTCGGAGATCCCTTCGTACATCAAGCAGGCACTGAGGGCGAATCCACGTGCCTGGAAGTGCTTCGAACAGCTGGCTCCGTCGTATCGGCGAGCCTACATTGGGTGGATTGACTCCGCCAAACGTGAGCAGACGAAGGTGCGTCGCCTTCGCGAAGCGCTGAGCCTTCTGGCGGCAGGCAAGAAACTCGGGCTAAAGTGAGTGCCGCCCGACAAGGCGCTGCAGCCGGCAAGCTGCGCGGGCGTTCAGGCTCCGTCTCGGCATCTTCAACTCAGCGCCTCGAATTATGGAGGCAATACGGCAACGCGGCGTTGGGCGGGCATTCCATCCGCCCCTCGGTTGAAGCGGGCATCTCTCGTGAAGCCGCAGGGCGATTGGTTGGGTGGGGGCATACCGCCCGGGGGGTGGCGTCACCTTTCCGCTGAAGCTCGCGGGCACCGAGCGCGGCGATTGCCGTGAGGTGTCGCGGCGGGCGGAACCCGAACGACGAGGGGCCCCACGGTGAGCGGCGCTGCTCGGTCGCGAGCGGAAGCGTCGCGAGCGAAGCGAACGAGCGACGCCACCCACCGGGAAAAAAGAAATCTTGAAACAGCAGTTTCGAAAAGGAACCGGGGTGTAGGGGCGGGAAACCCCTCAAGCGAGCCGGGATTTACTCCCGGCGAGCGGTGGGGGCTCGGGGGGTCGAGAGCGCCGGTCGGGTGGCTGGAGCGGCGCGGGACCCCCCGCAATCATGGTTTCATGTGCTGGCGGAAGAGGTCCTTGAGCGCCAGCAGCACCTGCACGAAGCTGTGCTCCTTCAGGAACTCCTGCAGGTCGTTGCGCGACGTGCCGGCCCCCATCTTCTGCTTGGCCGCGTCGAACAGCCCGAAGAAGTCGGAGATCGGCCTGAGCCCCAGCTTGCCGAACCGGTCGTGGTACCACTGCGACTCGCGGACCTGCTCCCACGCCCTGGCCTGCAACGACGCCACCGAGCCGTTCCACAGGCCGTCCGCCAGCGCCGTGACCTCCTGGTAGAGAGCCGTCAGGATCACCTTGTTGTCGTTGCGCTTGAGGGCACTGTCCAGCTCCTGCGGCCCGACCGGCCCGGCGGCCACGGCCGCGGGCACGGGTTCGGGTTCCGGCGCGGCCGCGGGCTTCTGAGGCGCGGCCTTCGGTGGCGGGGCTGGGGCGCCACCCCTGGATGCCGGGGCCGCCGGCGGCGGGGGCGGGGGGACGGCCTTGAGGGGCGGCGTCGGCGCGGCTGCGGTCTTCCCGGGTTTGGCGGGCGGAGCGGCTGGCACCTCCTCGATGGCCGGCGCCGGGGCGCTGGCCGTCTTCTTGAGGCGGTCCTCGAATGTGACGAGGAAGCCCAGCTCGCTCTCCGAAATCGGCCTGGCGTACGCGATGCGGGTGAGGATCGTGTCGAGCTCGAGGAAGCGGATGCGCAGCACGCTTGCGTCGGGGGCCAGCGGCAGGAAACGCTGCAGGATTTGCGGGTTCGCGGCCATGACGTCATAGAGATTGAGGAAGCCTGCGAAGTCGAGGATGTCGACGGCGTCGCTGAGGTTCCAGTTGATGCTGGCCTCTCTCGCCTGCCGCTGCGTCAGATAATCCCGGATCTCGTCGGGGATGCCGGTCGCCTCCCACTCCTTGCCGTGGATGGCGCGCAGCGACTCTCGCATGATCTTGCGGAGGCGCAGCAAGATTTCGCTGGACATCTGGCACGCGTCGAGGTTGGTGTCAAGTTTGGTCATGGCCGCCTGTCAGTTCCACGGTGTCGTGGTGCGCAAGTGAGCCCAACGACGCAGGAAGCGCTCGCGGCGCTCGAGCTCTCGTACCGCCAGCAGGAGCAGCTTACCGCGCGTCAGGGGGTCAGGGACGCTGAGAAAGCTTTGCTGTTGTTCCGCCGAAAGACCGAGCCCCGCGGTGATCCGCCACGTGAGCGTGCTCAGATCGCGCTGCCGCACGGAGGCCATGAGGTCCTTGCCGATCCGCTGACACAACCGCTCGTAGCGGGCCCGCAGCAGGCGCGCGGTAGGTTCCTCCCCCCTGTCGGCCGCGGGCTGATCCGGATACCTCTCGGCGCGCACCAGGGTCACCTCCTCGCTCACCAGCGAGAGCAGCCGGCAGCGGCTGATGCCGTGCAGGGCGGTTTCACCCTCGCTTTCCCCGGCAACCACCGCGGTGACCCCGACCTCGTGGACGGATTCACCGTCCACCAGCGAGGCGACGACCGCGCCCCCGAAGCCGTTGGCGCGCTCCAGGATGGCGCGGGTCGCGAGCCGAGGCCAGGGCACGCTGACACGCTCACCCGGAAGCAGCACGGCTCCCTCGAGGGGGTAGAGGGGAAGCATGAAGACGCCTCGCATTGAACGCATAGTACAACCCGAGCGCGAAACCCTCAACACCCGGGCGCGCCGCACCGGCCTGCCCCGGCAGATGCAGTTGGTGCCGGGCCCAGAAGGCGGCCGCGCTAGGCGCTGGGCATCGGCCTGCCGGCGCCGGCGGTCGAGAACTCCTCGCCCCGCCGAATGACCGCGAGGATTCCCCCGCTCAAGAGCACCACAAGCCCCGCCCAGAGCAGGCCGATCATGGGCTTGATCGTGACGTCCACGGAGAACTTCATCGGCTCGCCGGGGTCGCCGGGGGCGCTGGGATCGAGCACCTGGACCTCGACGGTCTTCTCGTTGGGGTTCATGCGCCCGACCCTCAGCATCACGCCGGGCAGGCCGGGGACGGCGGCGTCCTCGTGGCTCTCACCGGCCTCGCCGCCGCGGTAGGCGGGCTCGGCCTCGCCGGTCTTCCCGGAGGTGTCGGTGACCTTGAACACCGCGCCGATGTTGATCTTTCCTGCCTGGGGGTCAAAGTCGGAGAGATCGAAGTCGTCGAACTTGAGCGCCACACCCTTGTAGGTCAACGTCTCGCCCTTGTGCAGCACGGCGCGCTTTGCGACCCCACCGCTCACACCATTCACCTGGAGCCGCACGCGGCCGGCACCGGCGTTGACGCCGGCAATCGAGACGGAGGCGCCGTGGACGCCGGCAAGGGGTACGGGCTCGCTTGCGAAGCCGGCGCCGGTGGAGCTGATGTGCGGCGTGACCTGCTGCGAGTCGTTGCCGCGGCGGACCGTGAGCCGGGCGCCGATCGAGACCCGCTGGGCCTCGCTGTGGCCACCGGACATGTCGAAGCCGTCGAAGGTGATGGCGAACCCCCCGGCGTTCCCGGTTTGGCCCTTGGCGAGCTCCACGGTCTGGCCAATCTCGGGGTCGCGGCCGGGGTCGAACTCGATCGGCGAGACGTAGACGTCGTGGGTCAGGTGCACGCGGACATCGGGATTGGCCACGAGTTGGTTCGACTTCTCGTTGCGGAACATGTGGGGACGGGCGACGTAGCTCCCGCCGCTGCCATCGCGCACCTCGACGAGCATGGCCTCGCGAGCGGTCGGGGTCGGCTTGTCCACACCCTTGAAGGTGAGGGTGTAGCCCATGACCTGCTTGCTCTCGTTGAGCGTGAGGACCACCTTCTGCGTGCGGTCGTACGCCGAGGAGGTGATGATCCCGGCGAGCATGAGCCCAAGCCCGACATGGGCGAGGTAGCCGCCGGCCACCCGGAACTTCTTCGCCCGCGCCTCGTCCCAGGTCTTCAGGACGTTGGAGAAGAAGGCAAACAACGCGACCAGGAGGAACAGCACGTAAAGGACCCCGCGAGCCCCGAACGCGACCCCGGCTCCGGTCGCCAGCGCCGCAAGGGCACCGGCGGTCCCCACTCGCTTTGCGAACTCCTTCGAGGTGCCCTTCCAGTGCAAGAAGGGGACGGTGCCCAGGAGCGCGCCGAGCAGGATTCCGATCGGCAGCGTGACCTTGTTGTAGAACGCCGGACCCACCTGTGAGGGTTTGGTGGCCAACCGCGTGATGAGCGGCGCCGATGTTCCGAGGAGGATCATGGCGGCCGTGCCCAGAAGCGCCGCGATCGCCAACACGAAGAACACGGTCCGCGACAGGAACGGCTCGTCGCCGGGCTGGGTCGGAATCTCGCGCCAGCGCCAGGCCAGCACCCCGAAACCGATGAGCAGCGCGCCCGCAAGGTTCGCCACCAGCCAACCGGTGATCCCGAGGTCCACGAAAGAGTGCACCGAGAAGTCGGCCAGCACCCCCGAGCGCGTCAGGAACGTGGCGTAGACCACCAAGACGTAGGCCAGGATCGCGAGCGAGAAGTTGAGCTTGCGGAAGCGGCCCCGCGCCCGTTGCAGGAGCATCCCGTGCACCAGGGCGGCGGAGGCGATCCACGGCACCAGCGAGGAGTTTTCCACCGGGTCCCAACCCCAGTACCCGCCCCAGCCGAGCGTGACGTAGGCCCAGTAGCCGCCCAGCAGGATCGCGCACCCCAGCGTCACCACCGTGACCAGCGCCCAGGGCATGGAGGCCTTGGTCCACTCGTCGTAGCGCCGCTCCCAGAGGGCGGCCACCGCGAAGGCGAACGGCACGGCGGTGGCGGCGTAACCGAGGAACATGATCGGCGGGTGAATGGTCATCCAGGGGTTCTGGAGCAGCGGGTTGAGCCCCTGTCCGTCGGAGGGCACCTGGCCCGGCGGCAGGTCGGCCAGGAAGCGAAACGGCGACTGCCGCAGCAGGATGAGGAGCAGCGAGATCTGGGCGAGGTTGTACACGATGAGGGTGCGATCCTCGTAGTGCTGCGCGTACCGGATGAGCGGGAGGCCCACGATCATCCCCCACAGCAGCCACAGCAGGAAGCTCCCCTCCTGTCCCGCCCAGAAGGTCGAGATCAGGTAGGGGGTGGGCAGCGAGAGGTCGGAGTAGGAGAAGACGTAGTGAATGCGGAAATCGTGGGTCAGGATGAGGTAGAGCAGAACCGCGCTTCCAATCACCACGCCCGTGGTTGCGAGCCCGTACGCCTGCCTGGCCCACGCGCGGGCCTCCGCGTGACCCCGAAGACTCCGATGGTAGAAGTATGTTGACGCGACGAGGGCAAAAAAAGCCACCCACAGCGCGATGGCACCCGGTAGAAACATGCTCCCCCCTGGCTAGGCGCGGCGCCAGCGCACCGCAGATGTCACGAGGAGCTGGAGCGGTACTCCTTCTCCTCGACCCCTTGATACTTCGACGGACATTTCACCAACAGCTTTTCTGCCTCGAGGATCCCTCCGTGAAACCGGCCGATTGCCACCACCTGGGTGGCGTCGTGGAAGTTACCCGGTTTCAGTCCCTTGTACGCGATCTTCATGACGTCGCCGTGCTCGTCCTGGAGGGCGAACATCAGCCGGGAGGAGGCTTCCTCGAAACTGTCCGAGCCGGGGACGAGCTTGCCCGCGACCTGTACGGCATCCTTGGTCGCGCGCGCCTGCTGGAAGCTGACGTACGGCGTGAGGTTCGACTTGAAGGCCCCGGCGCCGAAGGCGACGAAGCCGACGATGGCAACCACACCGACGACGGTCCACACCATCCTGCGGCTCATTGCTCCTCCTCGAGCCGGCGCACACGGCGCTCGAGGGTGAGGCAGTACGCGAAGAGCCCAAGCCAGATGACGACCGTCACCGCGGCAACCCAGACCATGCTCTCAGCACCGGGCATCGCCTACGCCTCCTCACGCCCCCGGCGGGCCAACCGCACCCGCGCCAGCCGAACGTCCAAAGTGTACAACCACACGAACAGTCCAGTAAATCCCACTAACGAGCCCATCAGGACCTGGAGCATCCGGGACTCCATCTGGAGCTTGAGCTGGCCGGTGGCCCCGATGATCGTATCCGGGTGCAGCGACCAGTAGATACGCGGCACGACGAAGACCAGGAACGGCATCGTGACGAAGGCCAGCACCGCGTAGGCGGCCGACAGGCTGGCCCGGCGCTCCTCGTCCGGGATCGCCTCGCGCAGCGCGAAGTAGGCGGCGTAAATGAGAAGCAGTATCGCAATCGAGACCTCGCGGGGGTCCCAATTCCAGAACGAGTTCCACATGACGTTGGCGAACAGCGACCCGGTGACGGTGGCCAGCACCGAGAACACCAGGCCCAACCGGGCCGCCGCGGCGGCGCGCGCGTCGTCCAGGGCGTCGCGGGTGCGCAGGTAGCGCAGCGAGGCCACGAGGTTGACGCAGAACGCCAGGACCGCGACCCAGGCCTGCGGCACGTGGAAGAACACGATGCGGGCCGACTCGCCCTTGAAGCCGAGGGCGGAGGGGGCATAGAAGAAGGCGCCCAGGATCACCAGGACCAGCCACACGCCCAAGGCCCACTGGAGGGGGGTTCTCAGTCTGCTTCTAGTCATGCCACACCACCGGGAAAAGGTACACGGATATGACCAAAGTGGCACCCCCGAGCGAGACGACACCCTGCAGCGCGGGCAGGACCGCCGCCACCGCGGCGCTCCCCGCCGCTGCGCGCGTCCCCTGAATGAGCATCACCAGAAGCGGCAATACCAGAGGCACGCTGAGGATGGCAAAGAGCGTCGTCGAGCCTGAAGCGCGAGAGATGATGGCGGCCACCATCGTGGAGGTCGCGGCCAGCGCGACCGCCCCGCACGCGAGCAGCAGGGCGAGGGCCGGCACGCCCTGCACCGAGTAGCCCATCAGGGCGCAGTAGAGCGGCACGATGAAGGCGTAGAGCGCCGCGAGCAGAATTAGGTTGAAGAGGAACTTGCCGGCAAACACCGCGAGCGGCCGGGCGGCCAGCCGCAGGGTCTTGGCGGTGTGGGCGTCCTCTTCCTTGACGAAGACGCGCGAGAGGCCCGAGGTGGCCGCGAAGAACAGGATCACCCAGAGCAACGCCGCGAGCAGGTGGGGCCGGTCCTGCTCCTGGATGCGGTACGGCCCGATCTGATAGGCCACGGCGATCAGGGTGGTCAGGCCGAACAGCCCCACCGCGTTGAGGGCCACGCGGCTGCGCAGCTCGGCGGTGAGCTCCTTGCCCAGCATCGCCAGGCTCTCAGAGAGCAAGGTCGATGCGCGCATCTGCAAAGGCCATCTCCCGCGGGTCGTTGGTGGCGACGGCAACTGCGGCCCGCTCACGGAAGCGGGCCACCAGGGCGGCCACCACCTCGTGGCCGGACTCGTCGAGGTTGGAGGACGGCTCGTCGAGCAGCAGGACCGGCGGCTCGTGGAGCACGGCCTGCGCCAGCTTCACTCGCTGCTTCATGCCCGAGGAGTAGGTTCCCACCGCTCGCGTCTGCTCCCGGGGCGGCAGCCCCAGCTCCTCCAGCAGGGCGCGCAGCGCCGCCTCCTCGCGATGGAGGCCACGCAGGCGGGAGAAGAAGCGGAGATTCTCCACCGCCGAGAGCTCCTCGTAGACCGACATGTCGGGGGCCGCCATTCCGAGACGCTCGA
Organism: uncultured Acidobacteriota bacterium; assembly: GCA_963739225.1. GTDB lineage: Bacteria > Acidobacteriota > Thermoanaerobaculia > Thermoanaerobaculales > Thermoanaerobaculaceae > RBG-13-68-16. The sequence continues at coordinate 70,463 of CAVTZQ010000002.1, forward strand.
ACCAGCGCGCTCGCGGCAGGGGGCCGTCGCCATCGCGGTACACGACCTCCCCACGGGAGGGTCGCAGCAGGCCCGCCAGGATGTTGAGGAGGGTGGACTTGCCGGAACCGTTGGGGCCGGCCACGACCAGCACCTGCCCCTGCCGCAACGTCCCGCTCACGGCGGCCAACACGCTGCGGTTGCCGAAGCGCTTGCCCACCCCCTTGAACTCGACCGAGACGCCCGACATGGCGCGAGAGCTTACCACTAGTCGTGCGTGGTTTGCTCGTCGTCTCAGGTTGCGGCGCGCCCGTGGCCAGGCGAGGCGGGGGAGAGCGCAGCGGGGAAAGGGAAAAGGGAAGACGGGCGAGCAACGGATTTTGCGTTTCCCGTTCTCCCGTCACCCTCTACCTTCTCGCTGCTTCCTTGCTAGACTCGCGGCGTGAAGCAGCTCTGGCAAAGGTTTTCCCCCCTCGCGGCACGAGTGTTCCCCTGGCCGCTCCTGCCGGTCGGCGGGCACTGGGTGTCGGCAGCCGCGAGTGCGGGGATCCTCCTCCTCGTGCTGCTCTCGCGCCTGATGCTCCTCCCCGACGGGGCCTGGGAGCAGGACGAGGCGCTGATGGCGTGCGGGGTCGTCGACTTCGATCCCGCGCGTCACATGCCCTTGCCGCCCGGGTTCCCGCTCTGGGTCTTCATCGGCAAGGTCGTCCGCAAGCTCGCTGTAGGGGACCCGTTACAGGCGCTCCAGGTGGCGAGCGCGCTCTTCTCGGTCGTGGGGTTCTGGGCGCTGGTGGGCCTCTGGGACGGATTGGCTGGTCGGCGGCTGGCGTTGGCGGGTGCGGCGCTCGCGGCGTTCCTGCCGGGGGTGTGGTTCCACGCCGCGCGTGGGTTCTCGGAGACGCCCTCCGCGGTGCTCGCGGTCATCGCCCTCGCGCTCTGGCTGCGCGGCGGGCGGGCCGGCTTCACCCCGGGAGTGGTGGCGATCACCTGCGCGGCGCTGGTGCGACCGCCGCTCGCCCCGTTTTTCGTGCTCGCGGTAATTCTCGCGGGGTGGGGCGTGCGCCGCGAGCCGCGCCGCCTGGCGACCGGCGCCCTCGCAGCTGCGGTCGTGCTGGCCGTGGTCGTGGTCCCGGCGTCGCTCGCGGCCGGTGGCCTCGGGATGCTCGTGGAGGCGAGCGCCCTGCACGCCGGGCAGCACCTGTCGACCCTCGGGACCGAGTCGTGGGCGCCGGAGAGCCTGGGTCTGGTTCGTGGCCTCGGCACGCCGCCGGTCGCGGTGCTCTTCCTCCTGTTGGCGGCGGTTGGGTGGTGGGGGTGGCGCCGCGCCCTCGCCCACCGCTGGTGGGCGGCCACGCTGGCGGGCGCCGCACTGGTGTTCCTCCTGATCTTCGCGGACAACCGCAACTACCCCCGCTACTGGGTGCTGGTGTGGCTGCTGCTGACGATCCCGGCGGTCGCCGGTGCTTCCGTGCTCGGGCGTTCGCGGGCGGCGGCTCTGGCGGCCTCGGCCGTTGGGCTGGTGGCCGCGGTGTGGTGGACGTGGCCGGCGATGCGCCACATTCACCGCAACCAGCTCCCCGTGGTGGCGGCGCTGCGGACCGTCGGCGCGGGGGGTGGCGCGCTGATCTACGAGGACCAGCTCTTTTCCTTCCGGAACCTCGCGACGCTCACCGGCCGGCTGAGTCTGATGTCCCTTCGCGTGACCGAGATGCAGCGGGCCGGCCGCGGCCCGGTGGGGGCCCCCCTCTGGCTCGTTGCGGAGGGACCGGGCGAGGACCTGGCGTGTCCGGCCTCGCGTGTTGTCGAGTTCGAGTGCGAACAGCCGCGGGTCCGGCGGCTCTCTCAGGAGCGCTTCCTGAACGTGCGCCTGGTGCGCGACCCGGTGCTGGTTGCGCGTGGCGGGTCCCCGGTGGAGTTCGAGGGCATCCACCGGTTCGTCTGGTGCGGCGCTCGAACGGCGCTCCTGGTGCCCGCGGTGAGTGGCCCGGGCACCCTCGCCCTGACGGTCGAGGTGCACCCGCGGCTGGGCGAGGCGCAGGCCGAGGCGAGGGTCGCCGGCGTCCGTACGTGGGGTGCGCGGCTGTCTCCGGGCCTGCGCGTCATCTCGATCCCCGTCCCCTCCCCCGCGAGCACCAGCACCTCGCTCTGGGTCAACCTGGATGTCGAGCGGGAAGCGTGGTCGGCCGGGGACCCACGGGCGCTCTCGTTCCGCATCTTCGTTGCGTCGCTGCAGGCCCCGCCCCACTTCCCCCCCGTGCTCACGTTCTTCCCGGAGACGACCTCGCTCCTTCTCGCGTGCGCCGAGGCCGAGGGTACCTATCCGCCGGAGCTTATCGGCAACCCGCCGGTGCCCGCCGCATGGACCGGCGCGCACGCGGCGTTCCGCTTCCCCGCCGGGGAGGGCTTGGTCGGGATTGAGCTGTTCACCACGCGGCCGGAGCCCACGGTCGTCGAAGTACGCCTTGGAAGCTCGCGGGCCCAGGTCACCATGGGGCCCGGCGTGACTCGGGTCGCGCTTCCGGTTCCCCCCGAACTGGCAAGCATCGGAAGGGTCCAGCTCGAGCTCTCGACCTCCACCGCGGTGCCGGGCGGGGGCGACACGCGGGCGCTCGGCGTGGCGGTCAGCCGCGTCTGGTACCTGCCCAGCCCATCGGTCCCCGCTCTCTCGCACTGAGATTCGGCGGGCCGAACCCGGGCTTGTGCGGCCCGAGAAGGTTGTTACCTGCAGGTGCTGTGTGGCAAAGTGTGCGTGGGGGGTTTCATGAGACGAGCTTCGGTCTGGGGTGTGGTCCTGGTCCTGGCGATGGTTGCAGCGGTGATCCTCGTCCCCCGAGGCGGCGGTGTGGAGCCGACGGGTGGCGCGGCGGCGCTTCCCTGGGAGCGCGACCTGCCCACGGCGCTGACGCGCGCCGGCAACGAACAGAAGCTGGTGATGGTGGACTTCTACACGGATTGGTGCCAGTGGTGCAAGCGTCTGGACCAGAAAACGTTCTCGGATGCCAAGGTGCAGGCGGCGCTGCAGAGCGTAGTGACCGTGAGGCTCGACGCGGAGAAGGACGGACGCGAAGCGGCAGCCCGTTTCAGCGTCGAGGGTTTCCCGACCCTGGTCTTCCTGAACGCGAGCGGCGCGGAAGTTGGCCGCATCCCCGGGTACATGGACCCAAGCCCGTTCCTCAAGGAACTCCAGGACATCCTGAAGAAGGCGTAGTCGGGACCTCCCTTTGGGACGCCTCAAACCACGGCGTCCTCCCAAGAGTTCCGGGTGTATACTCCCGGCGTGCCGACCGGGCACTGGGAGTAGCGAGTGCGCTGGTTCCTCCCCAAGACCGAGGACTTCATCACCCTTTTCGACCAGGCCTCCGAGAACATCGTGAAGGCGGTGTGCCTGTTCCGGGAAACCGTGGGGGACCTCACGGGGCTGCGGGCCAACGTCGAGAAGCTCAAGGATCTGGAACACCAGGGCGACCGGATCACCCACGAGACGCTCGACAAGCTCAACACCACGTTCATCACGCCGTTCGACCGCGAGGACATCCACGTCCTCGCCACGCGGCTGGACGACATCATTGACGCCACCGATAATGCGGGCCAACGGCTCATCGTCTACCGCATCACCAAGGTTCCGCCGAAGTTCCTGGAGCTCGCCGACCTGCTGGTTGAGTCGGCCAAGGAGGTCCAGAAAGCCGTCCTGGCGCTCCCCGACCGCAAGAAGCTCACCTCTGCCATCACCTCCTGCGTCGAGATCAACCGCCTGGAGAACGAAGCCGACGTGGTCCATCGCGAGGCCCTGGCGGAGCTCTTCGACAACGCCCACGACGCCATCGAGGTGGTCAAGCTGAAGGACCTGTTCTCCTTCTTGGAGGAGGCCACCGACCGCTGCGAGGACGTGGCCAACGTCATCGAAACCATCATCATCAAGGGAAGCTAGTCCTCGAGGGCGCGGCTACAGGTTGAGGAACGCGCCCAGAGCCCGGTAGCAGAGCGCCGCCACCAGGGCCGAGCAGGGGATGGTGAACACCCACGCCCACACGATTCGGGTGGCGACCCCCCAGCGCACCGCCGAAAACCTCTCGGTGGCCCCGACGCCCATGATCGCGCCGGTGATGGTGTGGGTCGTGGAGACCGGGATCCCGAGGTAGGAGTTGGCGAACAGCGTGAGGGCGGCCGCGGTCTCGGCGCAGAACCCACCAACCGGCTTCAGCTTGGTGATCTTGGAGCCCATCGTCTTGACGATCCGCCAGCCGCCGGAGAGCGTCCCAAGCGCGATGGCCGCGTGGCAGGCCAAGACCATCCAGAGCGTGACGTGCATGTCGGCAGGTGCGCGGCCCACCGACTTCTCGTAGGTGTACACGAGGATCGCGATGATCCCCATGGTCTTCTGGGCGTCGTTGCCGCCGTGCCCCAGGCTGTAGAGCGCCGCAGAAACTAACTGCAGTTTGCGGAAGTACCTGTCTACCCTGTGAGGGAAGGCGTCCCGGAAGAGCCAGTACACCAACGTCATCATGCCGAACCCGAGCGCCAGCCCCAGGACGGGCGAGGCGAACATCGAGACGATGGTCTTGATCCACCCCTTGTAGAGGATCGCACTGAAGCCCACCTTCGCGATGGCAGCGCCAGCAAACCCGCCCATCAGAGCGTGCGAGGAGCTCGTGGGCAGGCCAAAGTACCAGGTCACGATGTCCCAGACGATGGCGCCCATCAGGCCCGCCAGGATCACGTACTCAGTCGCGGCCTCGGCCCTAACCAACCCCTTGCCGATGGTGGTGGCGACTTTGAGCGGGAAGACGAACGCCGCGAAGAAGTTGAAGAAGGCGGCCCAGATGACCGCCAGCCCCGGCGAGAGCACGCGGGTCGAGACGACCGTGGCGATGGAGTTGGCGGCGTCGTGGAAGCCGTTGAAGAAGTCGAAGATCAGGGCGACGACGATGATCACGACGAGCAAGACGAACATCGGGTCAAGCATGTGGGCCGGGGTCCGAGATTCTCTTGCTGGTTGGTTTCGAGAGGCAGCGAGCACCGCTTGCCGTTGCCGGGGGACGCAGCGTCAC
>CAVTZQ010000003.1:0-8131 GCA_963739225.1 uncultured Acidobacteriota bacterium
GACACGCGCCTCGGTCGCGACGTCGCGATCAAGGTGCTGCCCGCCGAGTTCGCCGCCGACCCGGACCGGCTGCGCCGGTTCGAGCAGGAGGCGCGGGCGGTCGCCGCGCTCAATCACCCCAACATCGTCTCGCTTTACGACATTGGCACCTATGAGGGGTCGCCATACCTCGTGAGCGAACTCCTGGAGGGGGAGAGCCTGCGCCAGCGTCTGGCGGTCGCTCCCCTGCCTCCGTCTAAGGCCATGGAGCTCGCGGTGCCGATCGCTCAGGGTCTCGCCGCGGCTCACGAAAAAGGCATCATCCACCGCGACCTCAAGCCGGAGAACCTCTTCATCACCAGGGACGGCCAGGCAAAGATCCTCGACTTCGGGGTCGCGAAGCTCCTCCCCAAGCGCGAGCCGGCAGAACGATCAGTTGCGCCAACAGTGCTGGAGGGCACCGACCCCGGCATCGTGATGGGAACAGCCGGCTACATGTCCCCCGAGCAAGTGCGCGGGCTGCCCGTTGACCACCGCTCGGACATCTTCTCGTTCGGGTGTGTGCTCTACGAGATGGTCACGGGACGCCGGGCGTTTGCCGGCGCCACAGCTGCCGACACCATGGCCGCTATCCTCACCCAGGAGCCGCCCGGCCCGTCAGGCATCCATCAGGCTATTCCGCTGCCCCTCTCGCGGGTAATCGCTCACTGCCTCGAAAAACAGCCGGAGGAGAGGTCCCAGTCGGCCCGCGATCTGGCATTCGAGCTCCGCGCGATCCTGGCAGACACGGGTCCAGCGAAGCCGGCCACGATCACGACATCCACGGGACGGCGACGGTTTGTCGAACTGGCGCTCGCGGGTGTCGCGGTGCTGGCGGTGGCGGGCGTGCTCGTCCTCAAGCTCAAACCTGCAGGTCCGGGCGCCCGAGCCCCTGGGCCGCCGAAGATCGTCGTTCTCCCGTTCGAGAACCTCGGCGCACCCGAGGACGCCTACTTCGCCGCCGGCATGACCGAGGAGATCACCAGCCGGCTCGCCAACGTGCAGGGATTGGGGGTGATCTCCCGCACGTCGGCTGTGCAGTACGACCGCCGGGGAAAGACGGTCAAGCAGATCGGAAGTGACCTGGGCGTGGACTTCGTGCTCGAAGGCAGCGTCCGCTGGGAGCGCAGCCCAGGTCACGAGAGCCGGGTGCGCATCACCCCGCAGCTCATCCGGGTCGCGGACGACACGCATGTCTGGGCCGACCGTTACGAGCGGGTGATCGCGGATGTCTTCGCGATGCAGTCGGAGGTGGCGGAGAACGCCGTCAAGGCGATGGGCGTCACGCTCCTTCCGCGCGAGCAGAGCGCCCTGCAACGGGTCTCGACGAACGACCTGGAGGCCTACGAGCTCTACCTCCGTGGTCGGGAGTTTGGCGGCCGTGGCTTGGCGAGAACAGAGACGAGAAGAGACATCGACGGTGCCGTGAAGATGTACCAGGCGGCGGTCGAGCGCGACCCCCGGTTTGCCCAGGCGCTGGCCGGGCTCGCCAGTGCGAACCTGATGATGTACTGGGAGTACTACGACCGAAGCCAGGAGCGGCTCGTCAAGGCCAAGGAGGCAGCCGAACGGGCCGTCGAGCTCCGACCCGACCTCGCCGACAGCCACACCGCGCTCGGCTACTACTTCTATTGGGGTCTGCTCGACTACCCGCGAGCCCTGAAGGAGTTTGAAGCGGCCCTCAAGATCCAGCCCAACAACGGCGACGCGCTGAACGGGACAGGGGCTGTACTACGGCGTCAAGGGCGCTGGGAGGAGGCGGCGGAGAAGTTCAGCAAGGTGGCAGAGTTGGACCCAAAGAACGCGCTTTCGTTCGAGGACGTCGGTTTTACCTGTGCACTCGCTGGTCGCTACAGCGACGCGGATCGTGCCTTCATACGGTCGCTCACCCTGAATCCACGATGGGCTGAGGTCTACGCACAACGAGCCTGGCTACAGCTTCTGTGGCACGGCGACGCAGGCAAGGCCGAGGCGGTATTGGACGAGGCCGGAGGGGTTGTCGGGCTGGCGGACGATGCTGGGAACTTTGCGTTCTACGGGCTGGCGGTTGCTCTGGCCCGCCGCGACTACGAAGGGGCGTTACGTCAACTCCAGGGAGAGACGCGCGGCGCGATCGACAATCAGGACGGATACTCGCCCATCCCGTTGCTCCGTGGACAGGTGCACAGGCTGGCCGGTCAGCACGATCTCGCCCGTCGCTCGTTCGAGGCCGCACGGGTTGAGCTCGAGCAGAAAGTCGCGCAGGCCCCCGACGACGCCCGGTTTCACAGTTCGCTCGCGATCGCCTACGCAGGACTGGGTCGCCGCGTGGAGGCAGTGCGAGAAGCGAAGTTGGGCTATGACCTCATGCCGGCGTCGAAGGACGCATTGCGAGCAATTGGCCCCGTGTGGAATCTTGCCGTGGTCTACACCATGGTCGCCCAACCGGACGAGGCGATCACCGCGCTGGACGACCTGCTCGCGCGAAGCGGCTGGTTCACGCCTCCTGCACTCCGTTTGGACCCAAGGTGGGACCCGCTGCGGTCGGACCCGCGGTTCCAGGCGCTGCTCACGAAGTACCAGGTCAAGCCGTGATCGGCTCACGCCTCGGCCCGTATGAGGTCGTCGCCCAGATTGGCGCGGGCGGGATGGGCGAGGTTGAGCCGCTTTGCGGGCGTGAGCGGAGCGGGAGCCCGCAGGCGAAATCCCGAGGGAAGCGAGGGATCCCGTGTTGAGGCCCGGCACCCGGCTCGGCCCGTATGAGGTCGTCGCCCAGATTGGCGCGGGCGGCATGGGGGAGGTCTACAAGGCCCGCGACACCCGCCTCGGGCGCGAGGTCGCGATCAAGGTATTGCCGGGAGAGTTCGCTGCCGACCCCGACCGGCTGCGTCGGTTCGAGCAGGAGGCACGTGCGGTTGCCGCGCTCTCACACCCCAACATCCTGGATGTCCACGACGTCGGCACCCACGAGGGATCGCCGTATCTGGTGACCGAGCTGCTAGAAGGGGAAACCTTGCGGGACCGGTTGCACTCGGGCGGTCTGCCTGTTCGCAAGGCCGTCGATACTGCCATCCACATCGCCCAGGGCCTGGCAGCGGCGCACGAGAAGGGGATCGTCCACCGCGACCTCAAGCCAGCCAACGTGTTCATCACAAAGGACGGGCACGTCAAGATCCTCGACTTCGGCATCGCGAAGCTGCTCCCGAAGTGCGAGCAGGCAGAACGATCGGTTGCGCCCACGGAGCTGGAGGGCACCGACCCCGGCATCGTGATGGGGACGGCCGGGTACATGTCCCCCGAGCAGGTGCGCGGGCTGCAAGTTGACCACCGCTCGGACATCTTCTCGTTCGGTTGTGTGCTCTACGAGATGGTCACGGGACGCCGGGCGTTCGCCGGCGCCACCGCTGCCGACACCATGGCCGCTATCCTCACCCAGGAGCCGCCCGGCCCGTCGAGTATCCACCAGGCTGTTCCGCTGCCGCTCTCCCGCGTCATCGCCCACTGCCTCGAAAAACAGCCGGAGGAGAGATCCCAATCGGCCCGCGACCTGGCATTCGAGCTGCGCGCGATCCTGGCGGACACGGGTCCAGCGAAGCCGGCCACGATCACGACATCCACGAGACGGCGACGGTTTGTCGGACTGGTACTCGCGGGTGTCGCGGTGCTGGTGGCGGCGGTCGCGCTCGTCCTCAAGCTCAATCCGGCAAATCCGGGCGCCCGAGCGGCTGGGCCACCGAAGATCGTCGTCCTCCCGTTCGAGAACCTGGGATCACAAGAGGACGCCTACTTCGCCGCCGGCATGACCGAGGAGATCACCAGCCGACTCGCCAACGTGCAGGGGCTGGGCGTAATCTCCCGCACGTCGGCTGTGCAGTACGACCGCCGTGGAAAAACCGTCAAGCAGATCGGGAGCGACCTTGGCGTTGACTACGTGCTCGAGGGCAGCGTCCGGTGGGACCGTGGGGCTGGCCACGAGAGCCGGGTGCGCATCACCCCGCAGCTCATCCGGGTGGCGGACGACACTCATGTGTGGGCCGACCGGTACGAGCGGGTGATCGCGGACGTCTTCGCGATCCAGTCGGAGGTGGCGGAGAACGCCGTCAAAGCGATGGGCGTTGCGCTCCTGCCGCATGAGCAGACCAGGTTGAAAGAGATTTCGACGAACGACCTGGAAGCCTACGACCTGTACCTCCATGGACAGGAACTTTCTGGGAGCGGCCAGGACAGGAGAGCTGTCGAGGGTGCCATACAGATGTACCAGGCGGCGGTCGACCGCGACCCGCGCTTCGCGCAGGCTTTTGCAGGGCTTGCCAGAAACAACCTCTTCATGTACTGGTTTCACCTGGACCGGAGTCAGGAGCGGCTCATCAGAGCGAAGGAGGCGGTAGAAAGGGCCGTCGAACTCCGACCCGATCTCGCGGAGACCCACAGCGCACGCGGTATGTATTTCTACCAAGGTTTGCTCGATTACCCGCGAGCCCTGAGCGAGTTCTCTGCGGCCCTCAAGATCCAGCCCAACAACAGTGACGTTCTTCTTGGGATCGGCGCTGTCTTGCGCCGTCAGGGAAACTGGGCGGACTCGGCAGAACAGCTGAGCAAGGCGCTCGAGTTCGACCCGAAGAACGCCCAAGTGCTGTATAACTTTGGCCGCACCTGCGTCCTCGCTCGCCGCTACGCCGACGCGGACCGTGCCTACCGACTGGCAATCGCCCTGAGCCCGCACTGGGGTGATCCCTACGGGGATGAAGCGTGGCTCCAGGTTCAGTGGCACGGCGACGTCGAAAAGGCTGGTGCGGTCCTGGACGAAGCCGGACGGGTTGCCGGACTGACGGACGACGTGGGATTCGTGGCTCAGTCGGCGCTGAAACTCGCCCTGGCTCGCCGTGATTACCAAGGGGCATTGAGGCAGCTTGAGTCGGAGAAACGCCACGCTATTGACAACCAATTCCAGTATTTGCCCATCCCTTTGCTTCGTGGAGAGCTGAAGATGGTGGCGGGCGAGCGCGATCTTGCGCGGCAATCCTTTGAGGCTGCACGCCTCGAGGTCGAGCAGAAACTGAAAGCGAACCTGGATGACGCTCGGCCCCACAGCTCACTCGGGATCGCATTTGCGGGGCTCGGTCGCCGCCTGGACGCGGTGCGAGAGGCAAAGATCGGCTGCGACCTCATGCCGGCCTCGAAGGACGCCTGGCTGGCGCTTTACCGGCTCGAGGACCTGGCCCTCGTCTACACGATGGTTGGGCAGACTAGCGAGGCGATCGCCCAGCTGGACGACCTGCTGGCGCAAGACGGCGAGGTGACGCCTCACGTGCTCCGCCTGAACCCTAGGTGGGACCTGCTGCGCTCGGACCCGAGGTTCCAGGCGCTGCTCACCAAGTACGAGGTCAAGCCATGATCGGCTCCCGCTTGGGCCCGTACGAGGTTGAGCCGCTTTGCGGGCGTGAGCGAAGCGGGAGCCCGCAGGCGAAATCCCGAGGGAAGCGAGGGATCCCGTGCTGATGGCAGGCTCCCGTCTGGGCCCCTACGAGGTCGTCGCCCCGATTGGCGCCGGTGGTATGGGCGAGGTGTATCGCGCGAGAGACACCCGGCTCGGTCGCGACGTCGCGATCAAGGTGCTCCCGCCAGAGTTCGCCGCCGATCCTGACAAGCTCCGCCGCTTCGAGCAGGAGGCTCGGGCGGTAGCCGCGCTCAACCACCCCAATATCCTTGCCTTGTTCGACGTGGGCACCTACGAGGGATCGCCGTACCTGGTGACCGAGCTGCTGGAGGGAGAGAGCCTGCGCGAGCGGCTGAGCGGCGGTGCGATGCCGGTTCGCAAGGCGGTAGAGTCTGCGGTCCAGATCGCGCAGGGCCTCGCGGCCGCGCATGAGAAAGGCATCGTCCACCGCGACCTCAAGCCGGGGAACGTGTTCGTCACCAAGGACGGCCACGTCAAGATCCTGGACTTCGGGATCGCCAAGCTGGTTGCGCCGAGAAGCCCCGCGGAACCCGCGCAGGTGACTACGGTGGTCGAGGCGACCGAAGCCGGCACCGCGCTCGGCACTGTCGGCTACATGTCGCCCGAGCAGGTGCGCGGTCAGAGCGTGGACCACCGCACGGACATCTTCTCCTTCGGGTGCGTGCTCCACGAGATGCTGTCGGGCCAGTCGCCATTTCGCAGGGCCACAGCCGCCGACACCGCGAGCGCGATCCTGCACGAGGACCCTGCCCCGCTTTCCGGCACGGTCAGGAACATCCCTCCCGCGATTGACGGGATCGTTTCCCGGTGCCTGGAGAAGAGCCCGGAAGAGCGTTTCCAGTCGGCGAGCGACCTTGCGTACGCCCTGCGAGCCGTCGTCGGCCCGCCGCATCCGACTCAGGGTCGCTCAGCGCTTTTGGCCTCGCCCGACGACCGCCCTTCCATTGCCGTGCTGCCGTTCGCCAATCTGTCCGCCGACCCCGAGCAGGAGTACTTCTGCGATGGCATGGCCGAGGAGATCATCAACGCCCTGGCGCACGTCAATGGCCTGCGGGTGCTGGCCAGGACCTCGTCGTTCGCCTTCAAAGCCCGGGCGGAGGACGTACGCGAGATTGGCGCGCAGCTTGACGTTGCCACCCTGCTCGAGGGGAGCGTGCGCAGATCGGGCGACCGGTTGCGCATCACGGCACAGCTCATCAACGTCGCGGACGGCTCGCAACTCTGGTCGGAGCGGTACGACCGGCACTTGGAGGACGTGTTCGCGATTCAGGAGGAGATCGCCCTCGCCATCGTCGAGAGCCTCCAGGTCCACCTGCTCGGGAGAGAACGGGCGGCGATCACCCGCCGCCCCACCGAGAACCTCGACGCACATAGCGCGTACCTTCGCGGCCAGTTCTACTGGAACACCTTCACTGCGGACGGGTTCGCGCGCAGCCGTGAGAGCTTCGAGGAGGCAATCCGGATTGACCCCAACTACGCGCCGGCCTTGGGCGGGCTGGGGATGTGGTACGTGTCACAGGCTTTCTGGGCCGACTTCCCGTCGGAGGAAGCGTGGCGGGAGGCGTCGGCAATGGCCGAGCGGGCGCTGTCCAGCGAACCCGAATACTGGTTGGCCTACACGGTCCGGGGGAACCTGCTCGCCAACTTCGAGCGCCGGTGGGCGGAGGCCGAAGAGAGCCTGAGGAAGGGGGTGCTGTACGGCCCGAGCCAAGCGCAGGCCCACTTCAACCTCGGCGCGCTACTCGTGGTGCGGCGCCGCTGGAAAGAGGTGGCGGAAGAGGCCAGGCTTGCGCTCCGGCTCGACCCGCTGTCGGCGCCCAACTGCGCCTGGAACGCCGCCTGGCTCTACACCGCCGGCTACGAGGACGAGGCCGGCGCCGAGCTCGAGAAGATCGTCGCGATCGACCCGAACCACTGGCTGCCGCATTGGGGCTTGGCGATGTTGGCGGCTGGCAGCGCGCGCCTTGACGAAGCACGCGTCGAGAGCGAGAAGGCGGTCGAGCTTTCGGGGCGCGCTTCGATGGCAGTGACCCTCCTCGCCTGTACAAGCCAAGCGCTGTGCGACGAGCGTCGAGCGGGCCAGCTCGACGAAGAGCTCCGGGAGCGCGCCCACAGCGGACATGTGGCGCCCACCCTGCTTGCCTGGATCGCCGACTCCCGGCGGAGCGCCGAGGCCGCCGTGGCCTGGCTCGAGCGCGCCGCCGCGACGCGCGACCCGATGTTTTGCTTCTATCGGACGATGCCGGCGACGCTGCTGTCCGGTGATCCGGCGATCGAGGCCCTGCTGCGGAGGTTCGACCTGTGACGATCCTCACCGGTCGCCGCCTCGGTCCGTACGAGGTTGAGCCGCTTTGCGGGCGTGAGCGGAGCGGGAGCCCGCAGGCGAAATCCCGAGGGAAGCGAGGGATCCCGTGTTGAGGCCCGGCACCCGGCTCGGCCCGTACGAGGTCGTCGCCCAGATTGGCGCGGGCGGCATGGGCGAGGTGTACCGCGCGCGGGACACGCGCCTGAACCACGGTGTGGCGATGAAAGCCCTTCCGGAGGGGTTCGCCATTGGCCCCAAGGTCCAGCGGGATGGGTCGTTCGAACGTATTGGCGGAGCTGCCATGAGAGGCAAAGCGGCTGTCATCCTCGCACTCACCATCGCGGGTGTCCTGCTGGCCCGGAGCGCGAGTC
>CAVTZQ010000004.1:0-866073 GCA_963739225.1 uncultured Acidobacteriota bacterium
CCTGCCCCACCGCGCCCCCATCATCGTTGCGTTCCTGGCTGGGGGCTACCAGGAGGCGGCGGGGGCCCAGCGCTTTGTCGAGGCCCCGGTGGGAAGGTCGGGCGCCTGGGTTGAGCTCGCCATGGTGTCGCGTGCCCCAGCGTGGCTGGGAGCCTTACCATCTTGGAGGGTGGCGGGGAAGATGCCAAGATTCCCCTGGATGGGGCACTCAGGGGTTCCGACACGCAGGCCTGGTCGCGAAGGACGGAGACGGGCAACATCCGTGCCGTCCACACGGGCGTCAGCCCGGCCGGCCGCGCGCGGCACTCCGTTGATGGTGGTGCGGACGCGAGCCGCTGACGTGGCCGTGGACCTGAGGATGCTGCCCCGCCGTCTCTTGAGCGCCTCGCCCTTTCACCCGACCTCATGGTGTCGCTGGCCCAAGGTGCTCGCCGGACCCGTGGTCAAACTGGCCGGGGCACCGTGAGTGGGGTCAGCGCTCGGGTCGGGCCCGGCGGACGAGGAGAGCAGTGCCATGAACCTGCTGACCGTGAAGGTCGAGAAACCCGAATCCGTCAACTTCATCCTCGGCCAGACTCATTTCATCAAGACCGTCGAGGACATCCATGAGGCGATCGTTGGCGCCGTACCCGACATCTGGTTCGGCCTCGCGTTTTGCGAGTCTTCCGGACCGGCGTTGGTGCGCCGTTCCGGCAACGACGGCCCTGATCGAGCTCGCCACCCGCAATGCCCTTCGGTGGGCGCCGGGCAGAGCTTTTTCGTGTTCCTCGAGAACGGTTTTCCGCTCAACGTCCTCAACGCGATCAAGGCCGTCCCCGAGGTGTGCCGTATCTACTGCGCCACTGCCAACCCCGTCGAGGTCGTCGTCGCGGAGAGCGGCGAGGGGCGCGCCATACTGGGCGTGGTGGACGGGCGCTCGCCCAAGGGCGTCGAGAGCGAGCAGGACGTGCTTACCCGCCTGCGTTCCTGCGGCAGATCGGCTACAAGCTCGGGTAGCTCCCTTTGCCAGGTCTGACCGTACCGGTCTGGCTGCCGGCGCTCGTGACGTCAGCGTTCCTGGTGTCCCTCGCCACCGTCGCGACCCCCGGCCCCATCACCCTGGGTGGCATCGCGGCTCGTTTTGGCTCGCCACATGTCGGCCGCGATTTGGTTCCTGATCGGCGTTACGACGCTCGACGTCTCGCTTTTCACCGCGCTCGCCGGAGGCGCGGCGCCGGTCTTGCGCCAAATCGGTGCCCTGCCGGTGGTCGAGATCGTGGGCGGCGTTGCGCTGGTGTGGGGAGGCGTCACTTCACTGCGCGAGGCGGAGCCGCGCCGCGACCCCGGGCTCAAGGTGGACATAGAGAACTGCAGCGGATTCGGCAGCTTTCTCCTCGGGCTCGTGGTCGCCGCCGGTAACCCCCACTACTGGATCTGGTGGGTCACCGCCGGCCTCGCATTCGTCGAGGCGGCGCGCGCCCACGGCGCCCGGGCCTGGTCTGGATGCTGGGCGCCCTGGTCGGCGGCGTGGTTTGCTGGTACGTCCCGCTGCTCTGGGCACTGCACCGCGGCTCTTCGCTGCTCACGCCCCGGGCCGAGCACTTGGTGACTCGGGGTATGGGGATCGCGCTGCTGCTGCTCGGACTTGGCCTCGCGTGCCTCGGCACGTGGCGCTTCTGGGTCGCGCACTTCTGAGGAGAGCCAAGGCAACGGCGCCGGCGCGCGGGCGCCGGCTCTGCGGTCAGCCGACCACTGCGTCGGTCAGCGGGCGGGCGTAAATGCGCGAATCGGTGAACACCGTGACCAGCGCAGGGTCGAGGAAGCCCCGGCGGGCCTCGTCCTCCAGGATGGTCAGGGCCCGCTCCGGTGACACCGCGCGCTTGTACGGCCGGTCGCCGGTGGTCAGCGCGTCGTAGATGTCGGCTACCGTCATCATCCGCACCTCCGGCGCGATCTGGTCGGCTACCAGGCGGTTCGGGTAGCCGCGACCGTTGAGCTTTTCGTGGTGCCCATAGGCAATCCTGGGGACATCGGCGAACCTCTTTGGCCAGGGGATCGTGAGCAGAAACTGGTAGGAGTGCACCACGTGCGACTCGATCTCCCGCCGCTCGATCTCGTCCAGCGAGCCCCTCGGCACCGAAAGGGCCCGCGCCTCCTCGGGAGCAGGAGCGGGATGTCGGCGCCGTCGTCACCGACGAACCATGCCTCTGAAGCCCGCCCACAAGGTGAGCCGTGGCCTCCTCGAGGACCGAGGGCTCGTTGGCCGCCAGCACCACGGCGAGCTGGGCGTCGAGGTCCGCCTTCACCTGGCGCAGCGAGGCCTCGAAGTTGACGAGGTCGCCGTCGGTCGGCGCCCGGCCGAGCTGCTGAAGTGCCTCGAGGAGGCGGCGGAGCATCACGACCTCGTGCGCACGTGCGGCATGCCGGAAACGCTCCTGGACGAGGGTGAGCCGGTCGGGCTGGAGCTTCTTCGCCTTGGTGAGCACCGCCTCGCGGACCCCAACCTTGCCGAAGTCGTGCAGCAGCGCCGCGTAGCGCAGCTGTGTCATCTGGTCGCGGGAGAAACGCAAGCCCCGGAAAGGCTCCGGTGGCTCCTGCTCCACCGCTCGTGCCAGCGAGGTCGTGTAGTGGGCCACGCGCAGGGAGTGGCCTGAGGTCGAGGGGTCCCGCTGCTCGATGGTCACCACCGAGGCGCGCACGAAACCCTCGAAGAGGTTCTCGATCTCCTGCACAAGTCTCGTGTTCTCGATTGCGACCGCGGCCTGGGCGGCGAGCGCCCGGATGAGCGCGACCTCCGCCTGGCCGAAAGACCGCACCTGGGCGTTTGCGGCCTCGGCCGAGAGGATCCGCGCGTGGCGGTCGAGTTTCCGGTTGATGAGCTGCAGCACCCCGATCACCTGCCCGGAGCGGGTGGCGATCGGCGCCGTGAGGACCGAGCGCGTGTGGTAGCCGATGGCGAGGTCGAAGCTCGGGTCGAACCGGTACGGCACGTCGGACGGAAGCTGCCGGACATCCTCAACACCCACCGGTTCGCCGGTGGTAGCGACGTAACCCGCGAGCGAGGCCGTGTCGAGCGGCATGGTCGTCGTCACCATGCTGGCCGGCACCGAGTCGTTTTGGGCGAGCACGAAACGGAGCAGGCGGTCGCCACCCCTGTCCTCAATGAGGTAGAGGGAGCCGGCGTCCGCGTTAACCAGGTCGCGCGCGGTGGTCAGGATCAGCTGGAGCAGCCGCTCCAGGTCGCGCTCAGCGGTTAGCGCAATTCCGACCCGCACCAGATCGACCTGGCGCTCGTGGGCGATGGCCGTTTCGTGCTGCTGGTCGGCCAGCAGCTCGCGCAGTCGAAGCACCTCGAACCCCGCCTCGATGGCGCTGTCCAGGTGGCTCTCGGAGCAACCCGCCGGCAGGCGCAGGAACGGTTTCACCCCCGAGGCTGTCGCCCGCGAGCCGAGCACGATAAAGACCGCATCCGGGCAGGTGCCGTCGCCCCAGGCTGGGAGGGAGCGCTCGGTGGTCACCACCACGCCACCCGCGACCGGGTCGCCGGGCCGCACCACCCGGTGGGTCCGCCCGGTGCGCTTCGCCGCCTCCACCGTCACCAGAAGATCGTAGGACATCGTCTGCTGAGTATAGCGCCGGGGCGCGGGTCGGAATTCCCCCTCGGCGCGACCGCGTGCCTTCCCCCGGTTCGGCCCGAATGCCTCACTGCGAGGGGAAGTAGCCGCCAATCGTGCGTGCCGTGAGCCCCTCTCCCCTTACCTCGACGCGCACGGTACGGAACTGGTCCGGCGCCTTGTTCGACGGGGATCGGTAGGTGAGCAGGTACTGGGCGCGCAGTTGCTCGTCGATGCGACGGTAGACATCCGCGAGGTCACCCTTCTTCTTCGGGGCGTAGAAGACCTCCGCGCCCGTTGAGGTTGCGAGATCCTTGAGCCGCCCGCGGATCTTGAAGTCCAGAATGTTGATTCCGTAGCCGATGGTGAAGATCGGGGCGCGCACGGTTCGCGCGTACCGGAGCGCGAGGTCCCAGGAGACCCGGGAGGTGTTGTCATCCCCGTCCGAGAGCAGCACCAGGGCAGAGCGGCCGCGCCTTCCCCTGAACAGCTCGAGCGCTCGCACGATCGCGTCGAACAGCGAGGTCCCGCCCACCGGCGTCACCCGCTCCAGCGCTCCCACGAGGCCCTGCGGGTCGCTGGCCCACTCCACGACCATCTTTGGCTCAAACGAGAACGTCATCAGGAAGTAGCGGTCGCCCGGGCGCAGCAGTCGGCTCGCGAACCCAGCCACCGCCTGCCGGACCTCCGGAAACTCCGGAAGCATCGAGCCCGATGTGTCCACCAGGATGCCGAGCGCCAACGGTAGCTCCTCGGTTGTCGCGAACGCCTCCAGCGGCACCTCCTTGCCGTCCTCGAACACCTTGAAGGCGTCGCGCGGGAGGCCCGTGACGAGCTTGCCCTCGCGGTCGAGAACGGTGACAGGCAGCTCCACCACCTCGACCAAGACCGAGGCCGTGTACCCGGTGGTTCCGAGCACGTGCACCGCCTCGCCCCGGAGGCCGTCGCGGTTCGTGGCGTCGGCGGAAAGAACCTTGGCCTGCTTGAACGTCTCGACCGGCAACCGGACCACGCATGGGCACTCGGTCCAGCGCGCCACCGCCCGGTCGTCGGCGCGCAGCACCACCTCGGTCAGGCCGGTGGCGCCGCCAACCGACACCGTGACGAGCCGCCCCTCCCCTCCGGCCGGCTCCGGCCCCAGGAGGATCTCCACGGGCAGCTGGTTGGCGGGCGCGTTCAGCACCACGGCGTCCTCCCCGAGGAAACCCCCATCCCGTCCGTACGCCACGGCCTTGACGGTGGTGCGCTTCGCAATCTGACCAAGGGGAACCGCCACCGTCCACGGCGCGCGCTGGCGCTGAAAGAGCATCTGCTCGTCTCGGTAGAACTCGACGCGAACGGTACCGTCCGGGACGTCCACCTGGAGCTCCATCGCCTCGATCCCCCCGGAGCGCACCGGCGGCCGGAAGTGCACCACCCCGGTTGCCGGGGCCAGCGGCGCCAGTGCTAACGCGTCGGGCGCCCCTCCCGGTGTGGGCTCGAACGGCTTTGTCTCTGCCGCGACCACCACCTTCCCGAACCACCCGCCCCTGGCGGTCCCATCCAGGCTCGCCACCGCCACCCTCACCTCCCCCTCTCCCGGCGGCCACTCGCGGTAGAGCATGGCGCTGCCGTCTTGTTCAAGGCTGACGACGGCCTCTCCCCTGTCCACAACCTTCCCACCCTGAAGGAACGTCACCTCCACCTGCAGCCGCTCGCCCGCACGAGCCCGATCCTCCGGCGCCACCTGGAGGGCGACCCCGACAACCGTCGCCTGCGGTCCGCGCCCGAGCGATTGCACCTCCACCCTAAGCGCCAACGGTGGCGCTGCGGCGGCCGCCGCCGCCAGGATCATCGCCAGAATCATCTCGTACCTCCCGGGACCCTCAACACGTGGGTACGTCCCCATATGCCTTGAAGTTGCAAATACTTGCCATATATGAGCCAGATAGACTAAGATACAAATTCTTGAATGAGCGTGGACTTGACAACTTATAACTCATATCCTATATTGCCCCTCGGGAGCCCAAACGACTGGGTTCCCGACGGAGGACAACGCCATGAGCACCATCGTACGTTTCGACCCGTTCAAGGAGATGGTCACGCTGCAGGATCGCATGAACCGGGTGTTCGGGGATCTCTGGGGCCGGACCCATCGGCCGGACGAGGACTACATCTCTGGAAGCTGGATGCCGTCCGTGGACGTCCGCGAGACCAAGGACGCCCTCAGAACTCGGCCGAACCGCCGGGGATCGAGCCCAAGGAGGTCGAGGTTTCCGTGGAGAACGGCGTGCTCACCCTCAAGGGCTCCCGTCAGTTCGAGAACGCCACCGAGGGCGAGACCTATCACCGCGTCGAGCGCGCCTACTGTGCTTCGAGCGCTCGTTCAGCCTGCCCACCAACGTAGACCCCTAGAGGGGCTGACGCGGCCTACCGGCACGGCGTTCTGCACCTGACGCTTCCAAAGCGCGAGGAAGCCAAGCCCCGGCCCCCGCGGGCAAGGTCTGAAGAACAAGGAGAAATGCTGCGGGCCACACCTCCCAAGGCGCCGGGGCTCCCCCGGCGTCTTCTTTTCTTCCCCTGGCCCTGAACCAATAGTGCGGGGCACTGCGCCGAGCCGCGGCGGCTGTGGCCGCACGTCAGTCCGGGGCTGTGGCGTCGACGTCACGAAGCCGCTGCTGGACATCACCCATCCGCCGGTGGCCGCCGAAACTCCAAGTTCATGGAGCACCAAAAAAGAGGGCCCCTCTTTCACTTCCAAACCGCGCCGCGCTCGTGTACCTTGCCCGCGTGGCGAATATTTCGCCTCTCGTCCGACGCTCTCATCGACCAGATCGCCGCCGGCGAGCGAACGCCCGGCCTCGGCGGCGAAGGAGCTGGTCCAGAGGTCCTCGGTCGCCTATGTCTGAAGCGTTCGCGTCGAGCTGACTGCCCTGGCTGCGACCTGGTGACCGTCGAGGACAACGGCTGCGGTAGCCACCGCCGGGACGCGCTGCTCGCCCTGGAAGGCGCCACGCCACCTCGAAGAGGGCGAACGCCGTAGGATCCTCGCCCCGCATCTCGACGTCTGGGCTTCCGGCGGAGCATCGCCGCCGCCGCACACCTCACCCTCGAGAGCGGCCGCTGCGGACGGAAAAAAAGCAGGGTGGAGGTCGAGTTCGGCCGCATCCTGGGGGCGGCGCCCTGCGCGCGCCCGCGCGGCACCCGCGTGGTGGTGCGCGACCCTGTCCTCACCCGGCCGCCTGCGCGACGAGAGCCTCCCCCCACCGAGGGTACTGAGCTGCGCCACGCGGGTCGCCATCCTCACCGGGCTCGCGTTCACCCACCCCGAGGTGGCGTTCATCCTCGAGGACGGCCGCCGCACGCTGTTCCACCTGAGGGCGGTGCGCGAGCCCGGCCAGCGCCTTCCCGACCTGGTCGGCGCACAACGCGCACGCGACGCGCGGCCGTTCCGCCACGCGGTCGGAGGCCTGGCCGTCTCCGGCTTCCTCCTGCCGCCTAGGCGGGCTCGCGAGATCGTAATCGCGGTCAACGGCCGGGTGGTGCGTGACCGCCTGCTCATGGGAGCCGTCAACCGCGCGCTGCGCGCTCCCTCGGGCGCGATCGAGGCTGATGCTTACCTCCACCTCACCGTTCCCCACCGGCGAGGTTGACGTCAACGTCCATCCCACCAAGGCCGAGGTCCGCTTCCTCGACCCGGGACGCGTGACCTCCGTCCTCACGCAGGCGCTGGCCGGCGGCAGCGAGACCACGCGCCGTACTTCGATCGGGCCGTGGAGCGCCACGCGGGCCGCGGCCAGCGCCTGCGTGAGGACGGAGGTCACGCGTCCCGGGTCGAGGAAGCGGACCTCGGCCTTGGTGGGATGGACGTTGACGTCAACCTCGCCGGTGGGAACGGTGAGGTGGAGGTAAGCATCAGCCTCGATCGCGCCCGAGGGAGCGCGCAGCGCGCGGTTGACGGCTCCGACGAGCAGGCGGTCACGCACCACCCGGCCGTTGACCGCGATTACGATCTCGCGGGCGCCGCTAGGCGGCAGGAGGAAGCCGGAGACGGCCAGGCCTCCGACCGCGTGGCGGAACGGCCGCGCGTCGCGTGCGCGTTGTGCGCCGACCAGGTCGGGAAGGCGCTGGCCGGGCTCGCGCACCGGCGGCAGGTGGAGCAGCGTGCGGCGGCCGTGCTCGAGGATGAACGCCACCTCGGGGTGGGTGAACGCGAGCCCGGTGAGGATGGCGACCGCGTGGCGCAGCTCGGTACCCTCGGTGCGGAGAAACTTGCGGCGCGCCGGCAGCCGGGTGAAGAGGTCGCGCACCACCACGCGGGTGCCGCGCGGGCGCGCACAGGGCGCCGCCCCCAGGATGCGGCCGAACTCGACCTCCACCCTGCTGCCCTCGCCGTCCGCAGCGGCCGTCTCGAGGGTGAGGTGTGCGGCGGCGGCGATGGAGGGGAGCGCCTCTCCGCGGAAGCCCAACGTCGAGATGCGGGCGAGATCCTCGGCGTTCGTTATCTTCGAGGTGGCGTGGCGCTCCAGGGCGAGCAGCGCGTCGTCCCGGTCCATGCCGCAGCCGTTGTCCTCGACGGTGACCAGGTCGCGGCCGCCGGCCGTCAGCTCGACGCGAACGCTGCGGGCGTCGGCGTCGAGGGAGTTCTCGACCAGCTCCTTCACCACCGAGGCCGGGCGTTCGACAACCTCGCCGGCGGCGATCTGGTCGATGAGAGCGTCGGGCAAGAGGCGAATATTCGCCACGCGGGCAAGGTACACGAGCGCGGCGCGGGTTGGAAGTGAAAGAGGGTACCGTGCGTAAGATGTGCCCATGAACTTGGAGTTTCGCAACCAGCAGCGGATGGTGATTGCCACGGCGCTTCGTGACGTCGACGCCACAGCCCCGGACTGACGTGCGGCCACAGCCGCCGCGGCTCGGGACATGCCGGGCAGTACTGGTTCAGGGCCAGGGGAAGAAAAGAAGACGCCGGGGGAGCCCCGGCGCCTTGGGAGGTGAAAACGTGCCGCAGCGTTATTTGTCTTCGACCTTGATCGAGATGGACCGGGGCTTGGCTTCCTCGCGCTTTGGAAGCGTCAGGTGCAGAACGCCGTGCCGGTAGGCCGCGTGGACCTTCTCGGGGTCTACGTTGGTGGGCAGGCTGAACGAGCGCTCGAAGGAGCCGTAGGCGCGCTCGACGCGGTGATAGGTCTCGCCCTCGGTGGCGTTCTCGAACTGACGTGAGCCCTTGAGGGTGAGCACGCCGTTCTCCACGGAAACCTCGACCTCCTTGGGCTCGATGCCCGGCAGTTCGGCCGAGATCTCGAGGGCGTCCTTGGTCTCGCGGACGTCCACGGACGGCATCCAGCTTCCAGAGATGTAGTCCTCGTCCGGCCGATGGGTCCGGCCCCAGAGATCCCCGAACACCCGGTTCATGCGATCCTGCAGCGTGACCATCTCCTTGAACGGGTCGAAACGTACGATGGTGCTCATGGCGTTGTCCTCCGTCGGGAACCCAGTCGTTTGGGCTCCCGAGGGGCAATATAGGATATGAGTTATGAGTTGTCAAGTCCACGCTCATTCAAGAATTCGTATCTTAGTCTATCTGGCTCATATATGGCAAGTATTTGCAACTTCAAGGCATATGGGGACGTACCCACGTGTTGAGGGTCCCGGGAGGTACGAGATGATTCTGGCGATGATCCTGGCGGCGGCGGCCGCCGCAGCGCCACCGTTGGCGCTAAGGGTGGAGGTGCAATCGCTCGGGCGCGGACCGCAGGCGACGGTTGTCGGGGTCGCCCTCCAGGTGGCGCCGGAGGATCGGGCTCGTGCGGGCGAGCGGCTGCAGGTGGAGGTGACGTTCCTTCAGGGTGGGAAGGTTGTGGACAGGGGAGAGGCCGTCGTCAGCCTTGAACAAGACGGCAGCGCCATGCTCTACCGCGAGTGGCCGCCGGGAGAGGGGGAGGTGAGGGTGGCGGTGGCGAGCCTGGATGGGACCGCCAGGGGCGGGTGGTTCGGGAAGGTGGTGGTCGCGGCAGAGACAAAGCCGTTCGAGCCCACACCGGGAGGGGCGCCCGACGCGTTAGCACTGGCGCCGCTGGCCCCGGCAACCGGGGTGGTGCACTTCCGGCCGCCGGTGCGCTCCGGGGGGATCGAGGCGATGGAGCTCCAGGTGGACGTCCCGGACGGTACCGTTCGCGTCGAGTTCTACCGAGACGAGCAGATGCTCTTTCAGCGCCAGCGCGCGCCGTGGACGGTGGCGGTTCCCCTCGGTCAGATTGCGAAGCGCACCACCGTCAAGGCCGTGGCGTACGGACGGGATGGGGGTTTCCTCGGGGAGGACGCCGTGGTGCTGAACGCGCCCGCCAACCAGCTGCCCGTGGAGATCCTCCTGGGGCCGGAGCCGGCCGGAGGGGAGGGGCGGCTCGTCACGGTGTCGGTTGGCGGCGCCACCGGCCTGACCGAGGTGGTGCTGCGCGCCGACGACCGGGCGGTGGCGCGCTGGACCGAGTGCCCATGCGTGGTCCGGTTGCCGGTCGAGACGTTCAAGCAGGCCAAGGTTCTTTCCGCCGACGCCACGAACCGCGACGGCCTCCGGGGCGAGGCGGTGCACGTGCTCGGAACCACCGGGTACACGGCCTCGGTACTGGTCGAGGTGGTGGAGCTGCCTGTCACCGTTCTCGACCGCGAGGGCAAGCTCGTCACGGGCCTCCCGCGCGACGCCTTCAAGGTGTTCGAGGACGGCAAGGAGGTGCCGCTGGAGGCGTTCGCGACAACCGAGGAGCTACCGTTGGCGCTCGGCATCCTGGTGGACACATCGGGCTCGATGCTTCCGGAGTTTCCGGAGGTCCGGCAGGCGGTGGCTGGGTTCGCGAGCCGACTGCTGCGCCCGGGCGACCGCTACTTCCTGATGACGTTCTCGTTTGAGCCAAAGATGGTCGTGGAGTGGGCCAGCGACCCGCAGGGCCTCGTGGGAGCGCTGGAGCGGGTGACGCCGGTGGGCGGGACCTCGCTGTTCGACGCGATCGTGCGAGCGCTCGAGCTGTTCAGGGGAAGGCGCGGCCGCTCTGCCCTGGTGCTGCTCTCGGACGGGGACGACAACACCTCCCGGGTCTCCTGGGACCTCGCGCTCCGGTACGCGCGAACCGTGCGCGCCCCGATCTTCACCATCGGCTACGGAATCAACATTCTGGACTTCAAGATCCGCGGGCGGCTCAAGGATCTCGCAACCTCAACCGGCGCGGAGGTCTTCTACGCCCCGAAGAAGAAGGGTGACCTCGCGGATGTCTACCGTCGCATCGACGAGCAACTGCGCGCCCAGTACCTGCTCACCTACCGATCCCCGTCGAACAAGGCGCCGGACCAGTTCCGTACCGTGCGCGTCGAGGTAAAGGGAGAGGGGCTCACGGCACGCACGATTGGCGGCTACTTCCCCTCGCAGTGAGGCATTCGGGCCGAACCGGGGGAAGGCACGCGGTCGCGCCGAGGGGGAATTCCGACCCGCGCCCCGGCGCTATACTCAGCAGACGATGTCCTACGATCTTCTGGTGACGGTGGAGGCGGCGAAGCGCACCGGGCGGACCCACCGGGTGGTGCGGCCCGGCGACCCGGTCGCGGGTGGCGTGGTGGTGACCACCGAGCGCTCCCTCCCAGCCTGGGGCGACGGCACCTGCCCGGATGCGGTCTTTATCGTGCTCGGCTCGCGGGCGACAGCCTCGGGGGTGAAACCGTTCCTGCGCCTGCCGGCGGGCTGCTCCGAGAGCCACCTGGACAGCGCCATCGAGGCGGGGTTCGAGGTGCTTCGACTGCGCGAGCTGCTGGCCGACCAGCAGCACGAAACGGCCATCGCCCACGAGCGCCAGGTCGATCTGGTGCGGGTCGGAATTGCGCTAACCGCTGAGCGCGACCTGGAGCGGCTGCTCCAGCTGATCCTGACCACCGCGCGCGACCTGGTTAACGCGGACGCCGGCTCCCTCTACCTCATTGAGGACAGGGGTGGCGACCGCCTGCTCCGTTTCGTGCTCGCCCAAAACGACTCGGTGCCGGCCAGCATGGTGACGACGACCATGCCGCTCGACACGGCCTCGCTCGCGGGTTACGTCGCTACCACCGGCGAACCGGTGGGTGTTGAGGACGTCCGGCAGCTTCCGTCCGACGTGCCGTACCGGTTCAACCCGAGCTTCGACCTCGCCATCGGCTACCACACGCGCTCGGTCCTCACGGCGCCGATCGCCACCCGCTCCGGGCAGGTGATCGGGGTGCTGCAGCTCATCAACCGGAAACTCGACCGCCACGCGCGGATCCTCTCGGCCGAGGCCGCAAACGCCCAGGTGCGGTCTTTCGGCCAGGCGGAGGTCGCGCTCATCCGGGCGCTCGCCGCCCAGGCCGCGGTCGCAATCGAGAACACGAGACTTGTGCAGGAGATCGAGAACCTCTTCGAGGGTTTCGTGCGCGCCTCGGTGGTGACCATCGAGCAGCGGGACCCCTCGACCTCAGGCCACTCCCTGCGCGTGGCCCACTACACGACCTCGCTGGCACGAGCGGTGGAGCAGGAGCCACCGGAGCCTTTCCGGGGCTTGCGTTTCTCCCGCGACCAGATGACACAGCTGCGCTACGCGGCGCTGCTGCACGACTTCGGCAAGGTTGGGGTCCGCGAGGCGGTGCTCACCAAGGCGAAGAAGCTCCAGCCCGACCGGCTCACCCTCGTCCAGGAGCGTTTTCGGCATGCCGGACGTGCGCACGAGGTCGTTATGCTCCGCCGCCTCCTCGAAGCACTTCAGCAGCTCGGACGGGCGCCGACCGACGGCGACCTCGTCAACTTCGAGGCCTCGCTGCGCCAGGTGAAGGCGGACCTCGACGCCCAGCTCGCCGTGGTGCTGGCGGCCAACGAACCCTCGGTCCTCGAGGAGGCCACGGCGCACCTTGTGAGCGGGCTTCAGAGGCACGCGTTCGTCGGTGACGACGGCGCCGACATCCCGCTCCTGCTCCCCGAGGAGGCGCGGGCCCTTTCGGTGCCGAGGGGCTCGCTCGACGAGATCGAGCGGCGGGAGATCGAGTCGCACGTGGTGCACTCCTACCAGTTTCTGCTCACGATCCCCTGGCCAAAGAGGTTCGCCGATGTCCCCAGGATTGCCTATGGGCACCACGAAAAGCTCAACGGTCGCGGCTACCCGAACCGCCTGGTAGCCGACCAGATCGCGCCGGAGGTGCGGATGATGACGGTAGCCGACATCTACGACGCGCTGACCACCGGCGACCGGCCGTACAAGCGCGCGGTGTCACCGGAGCGGGCCCTGACCATCCTGGAGGATGAGGCCCGCCGGGGCTTCCTCGACCCTGCGCTGGTCACGGTGTTCACCGATTCGCGCATTTACGCGCGCCCGCTGACCGACGCAGTGGTCGGCTGACCGCATGGCCGGCGCCCGCGCGCCGGCGCCGTTGCCTTGGCTCTCCTCAGAAGTGCGCGACCCAGAAGCGCCACGTGCCGAGGCACGCGAGGCCAAGTCCGAGCAGCAGCAGCGCGATCCCCATACCCCGAGTCACCAAGTGCTCGGCCCGGGGCGTGAGCAGCGAAGATCCGCGGTGCAGTGCCCAGAGCAGCGGGACGTACCAGCAAACCACGCCGCCGACCAGGGCGCCCAGCATCCAGACCAGGCCCGGGGCGCCGTGGGCGCGCGCCGCCTCGACGAATGCCAGGCCGGCGGTGACCCACCAGATCCAGTAGTGGGGGTTACCGGCGGCGACCACGAGCCCGAGGAGAAAGCTGCCGAATCCGCTGCGGCTCTCTATGTCCACCTTGAGCCCGGGGTCGCGGCGCGGCTCCGCCTCGCGCAGTGAAGTGACGCCTCCCCACACCAGCGCAACGCCGCCCACGATCTCGACCACCGGCAGGGCACCGATTTGGCGCAAGACCGGCGCCGCGCCTCCGGCGAGCGCGGTGAAAAGCGAGACGTCGAGCGTCGTAACGCCGATCAGGAACCAAATCGCGGCCGACATGTGGCGAGCCAAAACGAGCCGCGATGCCACCAGGGTGATGGGGCCGGGGATCGCGACGGTGGCGAGGGACACCAGGAACGCTGACGTCACGAGCGCCGGCAGCGAGAGCGGTACGGTCAGACCTGGCAAAGGGAGCTACCCGAGCTTGTAGCCGATCTGCCGCAGGAAACGCAGGCGGGTAAGCACGTCCTGCTCGCTCTCGACGCCCTTCGGCGAGCACCCATCCACCACGCCCAGTATGGCGCGCCCCTCGCCGCTCTCCGCGACAACGACCTCGACGGGGTTGGCAGTGGCGCAGTAGATACGGCACACCTCGGGGACGGCCTTGATCGCGTTGAGGACGTTGAGCGGAAAACCGTTCTCGAGGAACACGAAGAAGCTGTGCCCGGCGCCCACCGCAAGGGCGTTGCGGGTGGCGAGCTCGATAAGGGCCTCGTCGTTGCCGGAACGGCGCACCAACGCCGGTCCGGAAGACTCACAGAACGCGAGCCCAAAGCGCATCTGGGGTACGGTCCCCACGATCGCCTCATGGATGTCCTCGACGGTCTTGATGAAATGCGACTGGCCGAGGATGAAGTTGGCAGACTCGGGTTTCTCGACCTTCACGGTCAGCAGGTTCATGGCACTGCTCTCCTCGTCCGCCGGGCCCGACCCGAAGCGCTGACGCGCCTCACGGTGCCCCGGCCAGTTTGACCACGGTGCCGGCGAGCACCTTGGTCAGCAACACCATGAGGTCGGGTGAAAGGGCGAGGCGCTCGACGGCGGGCGGCGTGTCCAGGTCCACGGCCGCGTCGGCGGTTCGCGTCCGCACCACCATCGACGGGATGCCGCGCGCGGCCGCCAGGCTGACGCCCGTGTGCGGCGCCGCGATCTCCGTCTCGTCCTTCGCGACCAGGCCTGCGTGTCGGAACTCCTGGTGCACGCTCCAGGGGAACCTCGGCATCTTCCCGCCACCCTCCAGGTGAACGGTAAGGCTCCAGGGCCAGCGCTCGGGCACGCCGACGCCGTCGAGCTCAACCCAGGCACCGACCTTCCCGCCGAGGCTCTCGAGCAAAGCGTGGGCCCCCGCCGCCTCCTGGTAGCCCCCAGCCAGGAACGCAACGATGATGGGGGCGCGGTGGGGCAGGCGGCTCATCGCTCCGGCTGCCTCCAGCGCAACCGCCACGCCGGACGCGTTGTCGTTCAGGTTGAGCGCTCGCAGGTACGAGTCCGCCAGCTCAGCGCGTGCGCCGTCCCAGTGGGCGGCGAGCACCACCGGCCAGCGCCGCGGGTCGCTGCCTGGAAGCTGGACCAGCACGTTGGACCACTCCTGCTGGATGTCGTTGGGGGAGCGCCGCAGGAAGGTTTCGCGGCGGAGGGGCAGGCCCCTGTGCCCGGCCTCCTGCTCGAGCGCCTCGACCACCGCCGCGGACCCGGGCGCCCAGGCGTACCGGGTGGACACCACCGAGCCGCCGGTTCCTTCGGGTGCGGAGCCGCCGAGACGATCAACGGTCGCCATCAAACTGGTTCGCGCAGCCTCTCCGCCGTCGGGGAGCGCCTTCTTGACGAGCCCGGCGAGCACGCCGCGGCTCTGGTCCAGGGGGACGTGCGGCACCCAGCCAACCCCCCAGCGCAGCAGCAGGGGGCGATGGTCGAACATGGGGTAGTCGCCTGGGACAGCCGAGACCGCGACCACCACCCTGTCGCCGGGCGCCAGGTTGGGAAGCTCGAAGTGCGCCACACCAGCCGCGGAGAACTCCAGCGGGAGCTCCGTGTCTGGGCCGACTCGGCGCAGCTCCACGGCGCGTCCAACCCAGCGCGTGGAGGGATCGCCCTGGAGCGTCAGCGGGAAGGGGCGCTCGCCGTCACCGTCGATCACAAGGAACGCCATGCCTCCGACGCCGACGTCCACCGCGCCGGAGGTGGGGCGGGAGGCGATGGCCCGAGCCGCGGGCAGCGGGCGCGGCGGCACAACGGACGTAAAGGCAAAACGGCCGCCGGCCAGAGCAGGGTCGTCGAGCCAGCAGGCCATGGCGAAGTCGGCCATCAGGTCTGCGGGCGTCCGGCGGTCGCCTCGCTCCGCGAGCAACTTCGCGAGAGCGGGCAGCCCCCGCTCGGGCCGGGCCGCAAGATCCCGCAGGCTCTCCAGGCCCAGCTTGTCCCGCACGTACTGCACGAAGAGGAGCGACCAGCCCCTGTCCGTCCAGGTGTCCGCCGGGGCGTGGGTACGGCCCTCGGGGTCGACGTCCCCCCACAGCAGGCGCGCCGACACCAGGTCGCACATGAACGGCATGTAGTTGGATAGCAGCACGCTCCACGCAGTCTCGGCGGGATCGTGGCGGTAGTGGAGGAGCCGGTGGAAGGTCTCCGCCAGCCCCCGGACGTTCCAGGTCGCCCGGTTTCCCTGTTCGTTGAAGCTGTGGTAGAGGACCTCGCCCTGGTTGGAGTGGAAGCCGAAGCGGAGTGCCTCCTCCTCGGGCATCTGGTCGAACGGGAAGAAGCGCCCCGGGGTACCGAAGACGCGAGTGATGAGGAGGATCACCTTTCCGTTGGCGTCCAAGTCGGGACAGGGCCCGAACAGGGCGACCTCCCGCGGGTAGATGACCTGGTCGAAGGCCGTGACGGCGGCGGCAATCTGTTCTGCCTCGTCGCGTCCGCCAAGACTCGAGAACCGGTAACCCTCCTCCTGGTAAACGACGACGGTGACCCCCTCTTGCACAAGCCGTGCGCGAACCTGGAGCTGCGTCGGCTGGACCATTGACTCTTGGGCCACCGTCCAGAACGACCGAACCTCCGGGAAAAGAATCGCTGCCGCGGCAACGAGCGGTAGTGCAAGGGGTGCCATTTTCCGAGCCTCCGCTTCGTGACCCCCGAATTTTACCCCGGATTCCGTGCGGGTCACCGCCGCCTCGGACGGGGGCTGCCGGGAAGGGGGAGGGCCGACGCTCGATCCAGGCTAGAATGAAGCTCAATGATCTGGCAGGCACTCGCCTGGTACGCGGTCGTTGCGGCCGCGGGGGTCGTGATGACCGGGGCGCTTCGCCGCCTCGGGGTCGGAACCGGCGCGGGCTGGGCGGTTTCGCGGGTGGCTGGCTGGACTCTCCAGGGGTACGTGGGTTGGATGGCCGCCTGGCTGGGTCTGACGCACTGGTGGTGGGTGGGGCTGGCCGTGCTGATTCCTCTGGGGTGGTGGGGGTGGCGCGGGCTCAAGGAGGTCAAGCCCAAGGCGCTCGTCGAGGCGGAGTTGGTGGGCCTGGGCGCCTTCCTGCTGCTGGCCTTTTTGCGGCTGACGGGAATGGGGGTCACCGCCACCGAGAAGCCCATGGACCTCGCCATCCTCTCGACGCTGCTTCGGCCGGGCACAATCCCCCCCGGGGATCCCTGGCTTGCCGGCGCCACCCTGCCGTACTACTACTTCGGTTTTATCCCCTGGCTGCTGCCCGGGAAACTGCTGGGTTTCGCCCCGGACGTCATCTTCAACCTCCTGCTCCCGACGCTGGCGGCGGTGAGCGCTCAGGGGGCGTGGGCGCTGGCACGCGCCGTCGGGGGGAGCCGGCGCACCGGGGTGATGGCCGCCTTCCTGGTTGTGTTCGCGGGGACGTTCGAAGGCTGGCGGCAGCTCTTCGCCGGCACGCCGCTCTCCGGCCTCGACCTTTGGCCCGCCTCACGGGCGATCAAGGGCACCATCACCGAGTTCCCGCTGTTCACGTTCCACCTCGGCGACCTGCATCCCCACCTTCTTTGCGTGCCGTTCGTGCTCGTGGCGATCTTCCTCGGCCGGGTGCTCGGCACGGTGAAAGGCCGCTGGGTGCCCACTATCGTCCTCTGTTCGGTGATCTACGGGGCGGCCGCGGCGTCCAACCCGTGGTGCGCGATTCCTCTGGGGCTGGCGATCCTGCTGGTGGCTGTGGGCGACGAGTCAGGGTTTGTCCGACCCAAGGGCCCGGGGGTCTGGCTCTGGTTGCGGGTGGCCGCGCTCGGTGTCGCAGGTTGGATCCTGTTCCTGCCGTTCTGGCTGAAATTCCACCCGCCGGCCCAGGGTTTTGGCTGGGTCACCACCGCCACTCGCACCGACGAGCTGCTGCTGTTCCTCGGAGGGATCCTGATCCCACCGGTGCTGGTGACGTGGGAGCTCTCGTGGCGGTGGGGCGGGGTGGAGTTGGCGCGCAGGCAGTTCAGTCGCGCCGTCTTCCTCGCGGGGATGGTGCTGCTTGCGGTCCTGAGCAAGCGCGTTCTGCTTGGCCTCGTCGTCGGGGTAGGGATCGTGCTTGCTGTCACCGTGTTTCGGGGCAAGGCGCGACGGGCCAGGCCCGTGTTCGCGCTAGCGCTTGTGCCGCTCGCCCTGCTCGCCTTCATGGAACTGCTGTACTTCAAGGATCCTTACGGGCAAGAGTTCTACCGCATGAACACTGTGTTCAAGGCGTCGCACCTGGGTTTCACGCTGCTGGCGGTGGTTGCGCCCGTGCTGCTCGGCTGGCTGCGGAGGAGACGACCCGTGATGGCGTATGCCGGGGCCGCGCTTGTCCTGCTGGCTGGCCTGCCGCAGTTCCTGACGCTTGGTGAGCGCGCGTTGGCGTCGCCGGTCGCAGGGTGGGGCGGGCTGGGATGGATGGCGCCCGGCGAGCCCGCGGCGGCAGCCTGGCTGCGGCAGCAACCCCCGGGTTCGGTGCTCGTGGAAGGGGTCGGCGACGCCTACTCGGACGCGGCACGCATGTCGTCGGCGTCGGGCGTTCCTGCGGTTCTTGGGTGGGAGAACCACGAGGGGGTCTGGCGGGGCGGCACCATCGGTGACGAAACCGGGCGCCGCAAAGCGCAGATCGAGCGGCTCTACAAGAGCGGAGATCCCGGGGAGGTCCGGCGAATCGCGCAGAGCCTCGGGGCGAACTTCATCGTGGTCGGCAGCGTCGAGCGCCGGCTCTACCCGGAGGGCGGCCTGGGAGCGGTGCTGCGCTCGGGCAAGGTGCTCTTCCAGTCCGGGGAGTGCTCGATTGTCTCGGGACGGGAGTGAAAGGGTGGCGATGGGCAGGAGGGAACGGCTGGCTTGGACGGGGCTGCTCGTCGTCGCGCTCCTCCTCCGGGTCTGGGCTCTCGGGGACCGGCCGCCGCACCACGACGAGGCCATCCACTGCGACTTCGCCTACAACCTCCTGACGCAGGGTACGTACCGGTACGACCCAACTTACCACGGTCCGCTCATCTACTACGTCATGGCGCCGTTGTTCGCGCTGTTCGGGCCAACCACAGCCGTCGGGCGCCTCTACCCGACGCTCGCGGGGCTCGCGCTTGTCGCGCTGCCGCTGGCGCTGCGCCGGCGGCTCGGGGCAGGGGGCGCGTTCTGGTCCGGCGTGCTCCTGGCCATCTCGCCGATCCTGCTGTACTACTCCCGCTTCGCTCGCGAGGATGTCCCCGTAGCTCTCTACACCGCTCTGGCGCTCACCCTGTTCCTGCTGGTGCGACGGAATGGATGGAAGCCGATCCCGTGGATCGGCGTCGCGGCGGCCGGCCACGCCGTGATGAAGGAGACCGTCTACGTCACGCTGCCGTTGCTGGGTGTGGCCGCCTACGTTGTGGCCCTTCGCGACGGGGTGTGGGCTAGCGTGCGGAAGGCCTTCAATTGGATCGACCGTTACCGGGTGTCGGTGGGCACAGCGATCCTGTGGTTCATTGTGATCACGGTGACTGCGTTCACGGTGTTCTTCGTCCACCCCGAGGACTTCCTGTTTCCCCTCAAAGCGGTCCAGTACTGGTACCACCAGCACGAGATCCAGAGGGTCGGCGGGGCTAAGACCTACCACCTGACGCGGCTCGCGCTCTACGAGTTCCTCCCGATCGTGGCCGCTATCGCGTGGGCGATTCGCCGCCGGTCGCACCTGAAGCGCATCGAGATCTTCTGCCTGGCCTGGGGCCTGGCGGGGCTCGTCATGTACGCCTACCTGGGCGAGAAGACGCCGTGGCTGGAGGTTCACCAGGTCTTGCCGTTCATCCCGCTGGCGGGGGCGCAGCTGGCGCGTACCTTCTCGCCGCGGGGACGCTGGTGGTCGAGGGGACTCGCCACGGCTGGGCTGCTCGCCACCGCCTGGAGCGCGCTGGCTTCGAGCTTCCTCTACCCGGCCATCACGACCTCGGACCCCCACGCCGAGCTCATCGTGTTCGTCCAGACCACGCCGGAGGAGAACGACTTGGCGCGCCACGGCGTGGCGCTGGCGGTCACCCATACCGGTGAAGGCTCGGTAGCCGCCGTGGAAGGGGAGGGAGCCTGGCCGCTGTCCTGGCAGTGGAAGAGGATCCCGGTCTGGTGGTCGGTCCCGGAGCCCGGGATGCGCCCGGACGTGGCCGTGTGCGACCCCGAGAAAGAGGCGGCGTTCCGCGAGCGTCTCGGCGACGGGCTACACCGCGCGGCGGATGCCTTTCCGCGCGTGGTGGGTGGAGGACGTGCCGGGGGTGAACGCGGCCGCCGTCGTGAAGTGGTTTTTCACGAGGGAGGCGTGGTCCCCGATCGGATCCACGGATGTCATGGTCTTCGAAGCGACGAAGAACTAGCCGCGCAGCGGCGCAGAAAGAGGTCCACCGTGAGCGTTGAACTGTCGGTGGTGGTGCCTGTTTACGACGAGCAGGAGAGCGTTCCCGAACTGCACCGTCGGCTCACGGCGGCCCTTTCCGGTGTGGTGAGATCGTTCGATGTCATCTTCGTCGACGATGGGTCGCACGACCGCTCCTGGGGGATCATCCGCGACCTCGCCGCCGGTGACGGACGGGTCAAGGGCTTGAGCTTCTCCCGGAACTTCGGGCACCAGATGGCCTTCACCGCCGGCCTCGACCACGCGGACGGCGACGCCGTGGTGATCATGGATGCGGACCTCCAGGATCCGCCGGAGCTGCTCCCGGAGCTTGTGGCGCGGTGGCGGGAGGGGTACGACGTTGTTTACGCGGTGCGGGCCCGCCGGCACGGGGAGACCGCGTTCAAGCTCTTCACCGCCGCCGCCTTCTACCGCTTGCTGCGCCGCATCACGCACGTGGAAATCCCGGTGGACACCGGGGACTTCCGCCTCATGAGCCGTAATGCAGTGGAAGCGTTCCGCCGCATGCCCGAGCGCCACCGCTTCACGCGCGGGATGGTCTCCTGGCTCGGTTTCCGCCAGGTCGGCGTCCCGTATGAGCGAGCCGCCCGCCACGCCGGCGAGACCAAGTACCCGCTCCGGAAGATGCTCCGCCTTGCGAGCGACGGCATCACGTCGTTCTCGTACATCCCGCTTCAGCTCGCCAGCTGGGTCGGGCTCGCGGTCTCGGGACTCGCCTTTCTCGGGCTGGCCGCGGCCGCGGTCGTGAGGCTCGGCGGTGGCACGATGCCGGCGTGGGCGATCGCCGCCGCCGCGCTGGCGCTGCTCGGCGGGGTGCAGCTCGTGGCCGT
Source organism: uncultured Acidobacteriota bacterium (assembly GCA_963739225.1). Taxonomy (GTDB): domain Bacteria; phylum Acidobacteriota; class Thermoanaerobaculia; order Thermoanaerobaculales; family Thermoanaerobaculaceae; genus RBG-13-68-16. The sequence continues at coordinate 20,935 of CAVTZQ010000004.1, forward strand.
TGGCCTGTTGGGGGAGTACGTGGGCCGCGTGCTGGACGAGGTCAAGCGGCGCCCGCTCTACCTCGTGCGGGAGAGCGTGGGCCTCGGCCCGGCGGACGAGCACCCGCCTGCCGTCACCGTCTGAGACGCCTCCAAGCCGCGCGGCGGCCCGGGGTGTTACTCTCCCGTCGTGAGCACGCTCGCTCTTGTCGGGCCTTCCTGGCCTTTGCGGGGCGGGATCGCCCGCACCACAACCGCCCTGGCGACCGCGCTCTCGGGCCGCGGGGCGCTCGCTGGCTTCTTCGTTCCGATACGGCAGTACCCCGGCGTCTTGTACCCCGGCCGGAGGGACACCGATCCCAACGCGTGCCCGCGGCTCCCCGAGGCGCAGCCCTGCTACCACGTCCTGGAGCCTTGGACCTGGGGACGGCTCCGGAGGCGACTGCGCGAGGCCAAACCCGACGCGCTGGTGTTGCCGTACTGGACCTCGGCGTGGGCACCGCTCTTCTGGTACCTGGCGCGCGCGGCCACAACCCCCGTCATCGCGATCGTGCACAACCCCACCGACCACGACGGGAGCTGGCGCGCGCGCTCGATTGCCGGACTGACGCTACGGAGGTGCGGCGGCTTCCTCTGCCATGCGCGGCACGTGGCCGGCATCCTCGAGCGCCGGTTCCCCGGCGCCGCGGTGGTCGTCCACCCGCTGCCGCCCGAGTCGCCGGGGCTCCAGAACCGCGAGGCCGCGCGTGCGCGCCTCGGGGTGGGGCGGGACTCGGTAGCCGCACTGTGCTTCGGGCTGATACGGCCGTACAAGGGCGTGGACGTGCTCCTGGAGGCGGTGGCGCGCCTGCCGGATGGGCTCCCCGTCGTGCTGCTGCTGGCAGGTGAGCCATGGGGCGAGTTGGCCGAGCGCCTGCGGCGCCGGGTCGCCCGCGCCGACCTTGCCGGGCGGGTGGTCGCAAGGCTCGAGTGGGTGCCGGAGGCAGATGTGCCCGTGTGGTTCGCCGCGGCGGACGTCGCGGTCCTTCCATACCGCAGCGCCACCGGATCCGCTGTGGCGGCTCAGGCTTTGGGTTGGGGGCTGCCCCTTGTGGGCAGCGCGGTGGGCGGGATCGCCGAAGTGGTCGAGGAGGGGGTCAACGGCTTGCTCGTGCCGCCCGAAGACCCCGAGGCGCTGGCGGGGGCGCTGGCAAAGATCGCCGAAGGGAGCCTGCGCGCACGGTTGGCCGAGGGTGCTCGGGCCGCTTCCCGCCGCTGGAACTGGTCATCGTACGCCGAGGTGCTGGAGGAGCTGGCGGCGCGTCTCGTCGCGGCGCGCTCGCCCGGGGCGCGTGATGGCTGAACGCGTGGTGGTGGTCTCATCGCGCTTCCCCTGGCCTGTCATCACGGGCGACCGCATCCGCGCGCTGGCGTTGCTCGAAGCGCTCGCGCCCCGCGCGAACGTGACGCTCGTGGCACCGGACGGCCGGGTGCCGCAAGGGGTGCCGCCGTTTCGGTTCGTGAACGCCCAGCGGTCTGCAGTGAGCCTCGCGGCTGCAGCGTGGCGGACGGTAGCTGCTGGTTTGCCGGCCACTGCGTTGCTCGCCGCCGGTTACGACTGGCGGGGCGCGCTGGAGACGGCCGAGCGCGACTGGGGACCCTTCGACGTGGCGGTCGTGCTGCTGGCCCGTCTCGATCCCTGGGTTTTTCCCTACCTGCGAGCGAAGCTGCGGGTCCTGGACGCGATCGACTCGCCGGCCGCAAACCTGGAGGCCCGGGCCCAGGCCGCGCGTGGGCCGGCGCGCTTCCTCTGGCGTCTCGAGGGCCAGCGCACCGCCGCGCTGGAGCGGAGCGCGGCCGCACGCTACGACCGTGTGCTCGTGGTGGCGGATGCAGAGCGGGCGGCGTTCGGTGAGCGCTCGAGGGCGATCTTCCACGGCGTGCAGCTCGGGGAGCGGGCGACGGGTCCCCGGGATTTCGATGTCGGCTTCTGGGGAAGGCTCGCGTGTTTCGCCAACCGGGATGCGGCTGCCTTTCTCCTCGAGGAGATCTGGCCCCGCATCCGGCGGGCAAAACCCGACGCAAGCCTGCTCATCGCGGGCGCCGACGCGCCGCTCTCCGTCCGTCGGCGATCGGGGCGGAACGGCATTACGGTCGTCTCGCCGATGACCGGCCGGAGCGGACTGCTGCGGCGCGTCAGGGTTGCTCTCTTGCCGCTGCGCTTCGGCAGCGGTCAGTCCAACAAGGTGCTGGAGGCGGCCGAGGCGTCGTGCGCGCTCGTCGCGACCCCCGAGGCGGTGCGCGGACTCGGAGCCATCGCCGCCGAGGCCGTCGTGGACCGAGAACCGGAGCGGCTTGCGGCACGGGTGCTGGGTTTGCTGGCCGACCCGACCGCGACTGCGGCGCAGGGCGAGCGTCTGCGTCTGGTGGTCGAGCGCGAGTTCTCGCGCGTCGAAGCGTGCCGTCTTCTGGCCGAGGCCGTCCTCGGCCACGGCCCTGCGGACACCGTCTAGCGAACGCTAGCGGACGGCGTGCAAGCGCTGCAGCGCCGCGAGCAGTTCCTTGCCCAGGTGCAGGTGGAGAACTTTCCTGCCGACCTCTGAGAGCGCTTCGGCGTCGCCCACCGCCTGAGCCCAGCGCAGCTGGCCCAGGGTGTGCGCCTGGCCAGGGATCGGCAGGTCACGGCTCGGTTCGGCGGTCAGGACGACGGGGACGATGCGGTTGGGCCCACCTTTGTGGAGCTGGCCGGTGGAGTGGAGGTAGCGCGGGCCGAAGGCGGCCGTAACCGGCACATGCAGCGCGCTCGACAGTGACGCCGCCAGCACGTTCAGTGACGCCTCGACGTCGCTGCTCTCCGGGAGGTAGGCGAGCAACACGACCGCGTCGTCGGGGGAGAGCCCCGCGAGGTGCTTGCGCAGGAGCCCCTCGGGGTCGGGCGTTGGCGCCGGCATCGCTGCCCCCGCGCCCGCCAGCGCCGCCCGGGCGCGGTCCTTGGCGCGGACGACGTCGGGCTCGTCGAACGGGTTCACGCCGAGGAGCATCCCGGCAAGGGCGGTGGCGAGCTCGAGGGTCATGAACGCCTCGCCCAGAGAGTCCCGGCCGCAGCGTCCACCGCACCACGGGGTGACCGGCGGCGGCCACGCGCTTCAAGGCCTCATCCAGCGCGCCGGTCTCTTCGCCGGAGAACCTGGGCGAGAGATAGACCGTTCCCTTCCAGGGCGAAAGCGGCTCGCCGGGATGGCGCACAACAACCGGCAGAATGCCGCGCCCCTCCTTGCCGGTGCTCTCGGCGACGAGCTGCTCGGTCCAGGCGCCGAGCGGGCCGAGGCCGTGGGAGGCGACCCACGCGAGCTTCCCCCAGCACTCGTGTGCCGCGCCCCCGAGCAGAAGCGCCAGCTCGACGGCGGGGTGGCCGTCGCCCAGGCGCGCGAGAGCCCGCCCGCCGCCATCCAGCAGCTCCTCGGCCGGAAGCCCGAGCCACACCGCCGGGAGCATCCCCACGATCGAGAGCGCCGAGTAGCGGCCGCCCACGTCCACGGGGTGGTCGAGCACGGCGCGGAACCCGCGCTCCTGCGCGAGGCGCGCCAGCGGCGTTCCTGGCTCGGTCACCGCGACGAAACGCCGCCCAGCGCCCTTGCCAAGGCCGGAACGCACGGCCTGCCAGAAAATCTCCAGCAGCGCGGAGGTCTCGGCGGTGGTGCCCGACTTGCTCACCGCTACAACGGCGGCGCGCGCCGGGTCCAGGGACCCGACCACCTGAGAGACGCGCTCGGGGTCGGTGGTGTCCACGACCACCAGCTCGCGGCCTGAGGGGTTGCCGCCGATCGCGCGCAGCACGGCCGGCGCGAGGCTCGAGCCACCCATGCCGAGCAGGTACAGGGTGTGCGCCCCGTCGCCCGCGAGGGCGCCGGCCAACCGCTCCAGCTCGGGGAGGGCTTGACGCGTCCGGTCGGGAAGGTCGAGCCAACCCAGTCTCCGTGCCACGACCGCGGCGAACCGCTCACCCCACAACGCGCTGTCCCGCGCCGCGATGCGCTCGAACGCGCCCATCGTGTGCAGGCGCTGACGGCCCGCGTCGACCGCCGGTTGCAGCTCGGGAGGAAGCAGGGCCTCCATCTGCGCCCAGCGGCGCGCGGCCAGCGCCTGCTGGACCCTGGCGACCACGGCCTCGACGCTGTAACCGAGGCCGCGCATCACGTCCGCGGCGGGCGCGGAGGCACCAAACCGGTTCAGGGAGATGATCTCCCCGTCCCCGACCCAGCGGTGCCAGCCCTGGCCGCGCCCCATCTCGATCGCGACGCGCAGGAGGTGACGCGGGACCGAGCACGCTCCGCTGGTACTGCTCGGGCTGCCGGGCGAACAGCTCGAGGGACGGTGCGGAGACCACCCGCGTCGGGACGCCTGCGGCCTCGAGCTGCTCGCGGGACGCCAGCGCCAGGCTGACCTCGGACCCGGTCCCGATCAGCACGACCTCCGGCGCGCCGTTCCCTGCCTCCGCCCGCATGAAGGCACCCCGCACCACGGCCCCTGCGGGCGGGGCCGGGAGCACGGGCAGCTTCTGGCGCGAGAGGACCAGCGCGGTCGGGCCGCCACGGCGCTCCAGCGCCACGCGCCAGGCCTCCGCGGTCTCCCGGGCGTCGGCGGGGCGCAGCATCACCATGTTGGGGATCAGCCGGAGCGCCACGAAGTGCTCGACCGGCTGGTGGGTGGGGCCGTCCTCACCGAGGCCGATCGAGTCGTGGGTGAAAACGTAGGTGATCGGCAGCTTCATGACGGCCGCCAGGCGCACCGCCGGCCGCATGTAGTCGGAGAAGACCAGGAACGTCGCGACGAACGGCCGCACGCCGCCGTGCAGGGCGAGGCCGTTGGCGATGCCGGCCATCGCGTGCTCGCGCACGCCGAAGTGCAGGTTGCGGCCCGCGAACGACCCTGGCGCAACCGACGCCTCTCCCGCGAGCAGGGTGTCGGTGGACGGCGCGAGGTCCCCGGAGCCGCCCAGCAGCTCCGGGACCCGCGGGGCGATGGCGTTGAGCGTGGCGCCGGAGGCCTGGCGGGTGGCAAGAGAGGCGCCGTCCGCAAATTCGGGCAGCACCGCATCCCAACCGTCCGGCAGCTCACCCCGGAGGCGGCGGTCCCACTCGGCGGCCTCGGCGGGGAGGGCCTGGCGGTACGTTGCGAGCAGCTTCAGCCATTTCCTGTGCCGCCTTCGCCCGGGTTCGGCAAGCGCGCGGAAGTGGCGTCTGATCTCGTCGGGGATCGCGAAAGGCTCCTCGACCGTCCAACCCAGCGCCTTGCGCGTCGCCGCCGCGGCTTCCTTGCCGAGCGGGGAGCCATGAACCTCCGCGTTGTCCTGCTTGGGGCTGCCAAAGCCGATGTGGGTACGGATGCGCACCAGCGCGGGTCTGTCCTCGCTCCGAGCGGCCCGGCGCAGCATCCTGGCAATGGCATCGAGGTCGTTCCCGTCGTCCACGTGAAGTACCCGCCAGCCGTAGCCGGCGAAGCGCTTGCCAACGTCCTCCGAGAACGCGAGCTCGGTGGGCCCCTCGATCGTGATGTGGTTGTCGTCGTAGAGCACGACTAGTCGGCCGAGGCGCAGATGGCCGGCGATCGAGGCCGCTTCGTGGGAGATCCCCTCCATCAGGTCGCCGTCGCTGGCGATCACCCACGTGCGGTGGTCGACCAGCGGCAGTCCCTCGCGGTTGACGCGGGCCGCAAGGTGCCGCTCCGCGAGCGCCATCCCCACTGCGGCGGCGAACCCTTGGCCGAGCGGCCCGGTGGTGACCTCGACGCCGGGGGTGAGACCGTGCTCCGGGTGACCGGGCGTCCGGGACTCCCACTGCCGGAACCTCTTGAGCTCCTCGATGGGGAGGTCGTAGCCGAAGAGGTGGAGCAACGCGTAGAGCAATGCCGAGCCGTGGCCCGCCGAGAGCACGAAACGGTCGCGGTCGGGCCATCCCGGGTCGGACGGGTCGTGACGCAGGAACCGGCTCCACAGCACGTACGCCATCGGGGCGGCCCCCAGCGGCAGGCCAGGGTGGCCCGAGCGTGCCTGCTCCACCTGGTCAACCGCCAGCACCCGCAATGCCGTAACCGCACACCGATCGGCTTCGTCGAACGCCCGCATGGTTGCCCTCCCGCCGGGACCGCGATTCTCGCGCACCCCCGGGGGTCCGGGCAAGCCGGCCCGGTGATAGAATGCGCACTCCCGTGAGGGGGAACTACGAAAACTGTCGAAAAGGAGCCAATCATGAAAGGTTACGTTGCGGTGGTGATGGCGGTGCTGGCGGCGACGGCGTGGGCGCAGCAGGTCCCCAAGGCGGCTGAGGCGCCCAAGCTGCCGCTGGCCGTCATCGACGTAAACGTCCTGGTGCAGGACTCGGCGGCGGGCAAAGAGGCGATTTCGCGCATGAAGAAGGCGCAGGACGAAAAGGTCGCCCAGCGCAAGAAGCTGACCGAAGAGGCCGAGGCGCTGCAGAAGCAGCTCGAGACGCAGCGCGTCACGCTCTCCGACGCCAAGATCGCGGAGCTCCAGAAGCAGATCGAGGACAAGGGCATCGCCCTGCGCCGGTTCGATGACGACGCCCAGCAGCAGCTCCAGGAGGCGCAGAAGAAGGAGCTCGAGGCGCTCGAGAAGCAGATCATGCCCATCATCCAGGAAGTCGGCCGCGAGATGAAATTCCAGATGATCTTCAACAAGTTTCAGTCGGGCCTGGTCTACGCAGACGAGGCCGTGGACATCACGGACCAGGTCCTTCGCCGCTTCAATACCAAGGTGACCAAGTGACAGCGGTTTGCACGGCAAACCGCTGTCAGCTTGGTCATCCTGAGCCCGTGCGGAGCGCGAGCGAAGGATCCCGGCGCATGCGAGGAACCGTCTCGCTTTGCAGGGCGAATCGCCGTCAGCTTCGTCATCCTGAGCCCGCGCGGAGCGCGGGCAAAGGATCCTGGCGCATGACGTGCAGGCGCGGCCGCGGCTGAGGGCTTGATACCATGACGACCCGGACTCTCGGGGAGCTGGCCGCTCACGTCGGCGGCACCGTGGTCGGGGACGCGGGCCGCCACATCCGGGGAGTTCAGACCCTCGAGGAAGCCGGCGGGGAGCATCTTTCCTTCTACCACAACCGGCGGTACTTCCAGGCGGCACGGGGATCCAAAGCGGGGGCGCTGCTCGTCGCCGATGCTGCGCCGTTCCCGGGCCGCGACCTGCTGGTATGCAAGGACCCGTACGCCGCGCTCGGCAAGCTCCTGGAGCTGTTCCACCCGGCCGAGCGACCTCGCGCCGGCACGCACGCAACCGCGGTCGTCGCCGCGTCGGCGCAGATCGGCGAAGGGGCGAGCGTGGCTGCCCACGCGGTAGTCGGCGAGCGCGTGCGCGTGGGGGCGCACGCCGTGATCGGCGCTTGCTGCGTGATCGGGGACGACGCTGAGGTCGGAGAGGACACGGTGGTCCACCCGAACGTCGTCGTGGAAGCGCGCTGCAGGGTGGGGGCTCGCTGCATCCTTCACGCCGGCGTGGTGATCGGATCCGATGGGTTCGGGTTCGCCACGGTGGCCGGTGTGCACCACAAGGTCCCCCAGGTTGGGATCGTTGTGGTCGAGGACGACGTCGAGCTGGGCGCCAACGTGTGCGTGGACCGCGCCGCGTTGGGCGAGACGCGCATCGGGCGTGGCACGAAGGTCGACAACCTCGTGCAGATCGCCCACAACGTCAAAGTGGGGGAGCACTCGCTGCTGGTCGCCCAGGTTGGCATCTCGGGCTCCACCCACCTCGGCCACCACGTGGTGATGGCCGGCCAGAGCGGCGCCGTCGGGCATATCCGCATCGGAGACGGTGCCGTGGTCACCGCCAAGACGGGGGTCACCGAAGACGTGCCTGCGGGGGCGATGGTCTCCGGTTTCCCCTCCCGGCCCCACAAGGAGTGGCTGCGGGCCATGGCCAACCTGTTCACGCTGGAGGAAGTGCGGCGCCGGGTCAAGACGCTGGAGGATATGTTGCGCAGGCTTGGGGGGAAGGCATGATCAACATCGAGGGGATTCTGGACATTCTCCCGCACCGATACCCGTTCCTGCTCGTGGACCGGGTTTTGGAGCTGGAGCCCGAGCGGATCTTGGCGCTCAAGAACGTTACCTTCAACGAGCCCCACTTCACCGGGCACTTCCCCGGCGTGCCGGTGATGCCCGGCGTGCTGGTCGTGGAGGCCATGGCCCAGGCCGGCGGGGTCCTGATGCTGCATGACATACCCGACCGCCATGGCAAGCTCATCTACTTCACCGGGATTGACAACTGCCGATTCCGCAGGCCAGTGGTGCCCGGGGACCAGCTCCTGCTCGAGGTGACTGTCTCCAAGCGCCGGCAGCGCTTCGCGGTCCTGCACGGCGTGGCGCGCGTGGGCGACGAGGTGGCGGCCGAGGCCGACCTGTCCTCGGCGCTGGTGGACCGGCCCAAAGTGGAGGCGTGATGGCGAAGCTCCACCCCACGGCGGTGGTAGACCCGAGGACGGCCCTCGCGGAGGACGTGGAGATCGGCCCCTTCGTGGTGATCGAGGGCGAGGTCGAGCTTGGCGCCGGCTGCGTGGTGGGTCCGTTCTGTCACTTCGAGGGGTCGCTCAAGGTGGGTGAGGGCAACCGCTTCATCTCGCACTGCTCGATCGGGGCCCCGCCCCAGGACCTCAAGTACAAGGGGGATCCGACGCGGGCCGAGATCGGTCCCAACAACCTCTTTCGCGAGTACGTCACGGTCCACCGCGGGACGCCCGGGGGTGGCGGCGTGACGCGCCTCGGCGGCCACAGCCTCTACATGATCGGCTCGCACATCGCCCACGATTGCCAGATCGGGGACCACGTGCTCTTCGCCAACAACGGCACGCTCGCCGGGCACGTCCACGTGGGTATCCACGCGACGGTCGGCGCCTTGACCGCCGTCCACCAGTTCTGCACGGTGGGCGAGTACGGTTTCATCGGCGGTGGGACAATCGCGACCAAGGACGTACTGCCGTTCATGAAGACGGTGGGGAGTCGACCCGCGCGCTGCTTCGGGCCGAACGCCATCGGGCTCGAGCGCTGTGGCTTTTCGCCGGAGCGGATCAACGCGATAAAGGGCGCCTGGCGCCTGCTCCACAACCCGAAGCTGACAACTTCGGAGGCTTTGGAGCGCATCGGCGCGGAACTCGGCGATGCGCCTGACGCCATGCGCCTCGTCGAGTTTATCCGCGGCTCGAAGCGCGGCGTCATCCTCGCAAACGGCTGACCGCCGCCTCCGCGAGCCGGAAGAACCTTTCATCGCCAACCGTTAGAGGTTGCGTGACCGGCCTGCCCTCTGCGACACTCCTGGCGTGCGGACGAGCGTGATCATCCCATGCCACAACGGCGCCCGGACCGTGGGCCAGGCGATTCGATCGGCTTTCGGCCAGAGCCGCCCGCCGGCTGAGGTCATCGTCGTGGACGACGGCTCCACCGACGGCTCCGGCGAGGTGGCGCGGACGGCCGGGGCTCGGGTGATCGAGAGCCAGGCGCGCAGCTCGGGCGGATCGCGCAATGTCGGCATCGGGGCGGCCGCGGGAGACACACTGGCCTTCCTGGACTGCGACGCGGTCGTCTCGCCCAACTGGCTGGAGCGTGTCGCCACGCACTTCGAGAGCGACGCGCGGATCCTGGCGGTCGGCGCACGCATCGCCAACGGCAGGCCCGGACGGTACGGCGAGCTGGACTACTTCATGAATCACTCGGAGTGGATTCGAGGGAAGCCCGGCTCGAGGCCCACGTTTCCCACGATGGCCGTGGTCTACCGCCGCGACGCGGTGGGCAAGGTGCGCTTCCTCGAGGCCAGCTACGGTGAGGATACGACGTTTGCGCGGGCCGTCCTGAAGGACCAGGGCATACTCTGGTTCGACCCGGCGATCGTGGTCACCCACTACCACGAGCGCCTGGACTGGCCGAGCTTCTGGGAGAAGCAGGTGCACAACGGGCGAGCCATTTACTGGACGCGCGTCCGCCTCGACCGCCCCGGCCGCGTCCTCGTGCGTGCGCCGATCCTGCTCTTCCTCTTCCCGCACCTTTGGCTCGTGCTCGGACGGATGCTCCGGGCCGGCCACCTCGGCAAGGCCATGGCGCTCCTTCCGTGGCTGGTGGCAGGGGAAGTGGCCCGCATCCGCGGGTTCCTGCAGGCTCGGCGAGACGCCAGGGGGCGCCGGTCATGAGCGGGCTGCGGCTCAAGCAGGGGGCGGCACTGCTTCGTGACTGGGCGGCGCCGGGCAGCGCTATCGCCCAGTGGACGCACTTCGTGACCTCGACGTGCAACGCCCGCTGCAAGCACTGCTTCTACCCGATCAACCAGCGCAAGAACGAATTGACCCTCGATGAGATCACCCGTCTGACAAAGACGATGCCGCCGATCCGCTTGCTGCTCATCTCGGGGGGCGAGCCGTTCCTCCGCCGCGACCTCCACGGGGTCGTCGGCACGTACTTCGAACACTGCCGTTTCCTGTCCGTCTCGATCCCGACCAACGGGTTCAACGCCAAGCTCATCGGACAGAGCGTGGAGAGGATCTGCACGATCTCGCCGGACCTCCACCTCGGCGTGGCGGTCTCCATCGACGGGTTCGCCGAGTTCCACGACACGATGAGGGCGGTCCCGGGCATCTACGGGAAAGCGCTCGAGACCCTCGAGGCGATAATCGAGCTCTCGCGTCGGTTCCCGAACCTCACCGCGAGCGTCAACACGGTCTTCATGAGGGATAACCAGCGGGACGTCGAAGCGTTCTGCGAGTTCATCCACGAGCGTTACCGGCCGACATACCACGCGCTGGTGCTGATCCGCGGCGATGCTTACGACCCCAAGCTCAAGGAAGACCTCGACGTGGATCTCTACGAGCGGCTCTCGGCCAGGCTCGACGGGCTCTACCCACCGGCGGAGGCGCGAACCGGCTGGCGAGGCGTTCGGTCCCGTGCCAGGCGGGAGATCAACCGGAGGCGCTACGAGTACATCGCGCGCCAGGCGAAGGGCAGTGGCTTCGAGCGCTTCTGCCTCGCCGGGGATCGCGAGTACGTGATGACCGAAACCGGCGATATCTACGGCTGCGAGCTTATCTCGCACAAGCTCGGCAACGTGCGCGAGGCCGGGTATGACTTCTCCGTGATCCGGGGCGGCGAGGAGGCAGCGAGGTTCGTGCGCGAGAAACACGAGCGCTTGTGCCGCTGCACCCACGAGTGCAACACCCGAACCCTCATCCTGTTCGACCGCAAGAACGCCTTGCCGGTGCTCGGCGCCATGCTGGGCGTCACGAAGCGCAAGTAGGGCTGCGGGACCGCTCTCACTGCCGTAGGCCCACGCACACGCCTGCGCTTATCACGGCCATGCCTTGGATACCTCCCTCATGGCCCGCTCATGAGCTTTGAAGGAATGATCCTCCCCGGGCCTGGCGAGATAGTGCTGAAACCAGGCGAGGGCTTCGGGATAGCCGGCGTGATGTGCAGAGAGACCGTGATCGTCGCCCGGGTACGTGACCAGCTTGACGGTCTTCCGGGCCGCGGAAAGCAAATCCGCGAGCTGCTGTGATTGCTCTACGGGCACGCTTTCATCACCTTCGCCGTGCAGGATCAGGAGCGGCGCATTGATCAGGTCCGGCCAGAACACCGCCGAGCGCTCCTGGTATGCCTCCGGTGCCTCGTTAGGTGCTTTGCCGATCAGCCGGAGAAGAATCGGCATAAATCCCGGGTCCTCCCACATCGTCCTGGTGAGATCGGCCAAGCCGCCAACCGTCGCGGCAACCTTGATGTCGTGGGTGCCGTTCAGGCTCTCCTGTTTGAGAGCCAGGTACGTCATCAGGCCGCCCCGGGATCCCCCCATCATCCCAATGCGTTCGAGATCGACGTACGGCAGACTTTTGAGCAGAGGAATGAGATTCAGCACGTCGTCCACGTCGGCTCCGCCGAACTCGTCGAACCCTTCGCTCCCGCAGGCGCCGCGGTACTGTGAACCGACGGCCACAAACCCCGCTTCGACAAACGCGATGAGTTGCTGACCCCACAGCTCCCCGAACTCCCCATGTCCCCCTCTGTTGAAGATGATGGCCGGCAGTGCAGTCCCTTCGGCTGGACGTCCGAGAAAGCCCTTCACGCGCAAGCCATCGCTCCAGTAGGTGAGGGCGTAGTACTCGGAGCGTGCCGTCCTGATGATCAGCTCCAGTGATGCAATCGCACCGTTGGCACCGGGAGCCGGAGTCGCTGTGGCCATGGGTCTCGCTAGGGCAGGTGAGGGGGCCGGCTCCGCCGTATGTGCCCAGGGACTCTGACATCCAATCAAGCACATCACCACCGGCAGCGCCAGACGCCCCGTCCTCCACACCAGTTTGGCGGGAACGTAGGACGCACGGCTGAATGGTGTCACGCCAGTCCTCCTGGGTCCGCGCTCAGGAACCTGCCCGAAGCTCCGCCCGGTAACGCCAGTTGAGCAAGAACAGCACACCTGTCAGAACCGGAGGCCCGCCTATCATCAGGAACACGTCCCACTTGGCGAATGGTTTGTTCCACGCCCAGATTACGTACAGCACTCCGAGCACGATGAAAAGAATTCCGCCGATCCACTCCCGGCGCCAGGACACGATCAGCACGGCGACGATGACGAACGTCGGGATGAGGTGCATCAGGAGGGCCAGGGCCGTTTGCCAGAACCCTCTGCCTTCACCGAAGACATCGGCGGCGAAGATGCTGATGAAGGCAGCGAACAGGATGCACAGGACTCTCGGTGTCCAGTACAGCAGTCGCTTTGCGGGTCTCTCCATGGTCGTTTCCCCCTCTGCCGTGGCCAAGCGCCAACGATCCGTCCTTTCCGGCCGGTGGTCAGGCCGCGAACGATCTGCGCGTCTACTTCCCGCTCAACAGGAACTTCCAGAATCCTACCACCTCCGGCAGACGCGGCACGAACGCGGGCACGCGCCGTCGGTAGGCTTCGTAGCCTTCACCGAACCGCCTGATCAGATCGGGCTCCTCGACCGCCCTGAGCCAGATCATCAGGTCCAGGGGCATCAAAAGGCCGAAGGCGATCGAGGACCACGTTCCTCGCCACAGACCTATGGTCAACCCGAGCCGACACGCGGCCGAGTACGCCGGATGCCGGATCAGCCCGTAGATCGCCGAGTCCACCATCGTGCCCTCGGCAGGCACGTAGACGTAGACCATGGCCAGCTTGTCCATCCCGAACGTCGAGACGACACGCGCGAACAGCAACGCGCCTGTGATAAGCAGGTAGACCCCGACGATGGCGACGGCGACGCCGGTCCGACCGCCTACCACCCGCTCGCCCGGCATGTACGCCGTGTGGAAGATCGCGGCCCAGATCATCGACGCTGCGGGTATGGCGTACGTCACGAACGCGCGCCGATAGGCTAACGCTGCGTGGCGCGCCAGGAGCTTTTCTTTCCGCCGGAAGAACTGGGCGAGCAGCAGGGCCGAGGCTGCGATCACACCAAGCTGACCCGCGAGCGTCCAGGCTGGCCAGGCGCGATCAACCGCGATCATTGCAAGCGTCGCCGCCGCAAACGCAGTGAACCCGATCAGCGCCAGCAGTGCCGTGCGAGCCGGCGACCGCAGGTCGGGGAGATGCTCCCTCAACTCGTCCTGGCCTGGAACACGCACGAGAGACTCCTTCCTGTTGCTCTGAGGCAACGCTTCGTGAAGTCGCTCAACGGCGGCCCCAAGCGAGGGCCGTCGGCCGTTCACAGAAAAGAGTGCCTAGGTACCGGTTGCTTTCCCCTCCCGTCGGGTGCGATCCTCCCTGGCCCTCGAAATGCGTCTTCAGGGCCTGCAGGGACCTCTCGAGCATTCGCTGCCAGCCCGGCCGCATGAGAAGGGAGTCGAGCAGGGGGCCCAGGAGGGGGACCGGTAACCGGTACTCGAGAATGTAGGTCAGCCGTGTCCTATCACCCTTCGCCTCGAACACCCACTGAGTCCTGTGCGGTGGCCCCTTGGTGACGTTTCCTTCCCAGCCGACGTTTTCCACGAAGTCATGGATCTCGGTCTCGAGGTTCATCGTCATGCCTGCTACCCAGGCCTTGTAGGCGTACCGGGTGCCGTTGCCCCGAGTGACCTCGGTTGTTGGCCTGAACTCCGAGACGCCCTGCCACCACTCTTCCCAGCGCCGCCAATCCGAGGCGTATGCGAAGACCTCTACGACCGGAGCATTGACCTCGACACTTGCCTCCACCCTCGTCATGGCCATGACCTCACCTCCAGTGGCGTGCCGAGCGGCAGCGAAGCACGGTCCACTGCAGCGAAGCGGCACGCGACACCCAATCCCGGTACAGGATTCTCATGTGCGCCGCCCGGCCCAGATTCGGGGCAGGAAGCGGGGAACGCGTTTCATGTACTCGCGGTACGCCGGCAGCCGCTGGAGCAGGTCCACTTCCTCACACCTTGCCTGGATGTGGACCCAGGCAACCCCAACTAGGCACGCCAGGCCGGCCACTTGTGTTGGCCTCACGAGAACCAGGCCGGCGAACTCGAGGAGCAACCCCGCATAGATGGGATGGCGGATGTGCGCGTACGGGCCGTGCTCGACCAAGGTGTCCCGGGTCGAGGGCGCGGCCGCCCGCCAGCGCAGCGCGAACAGCGCGAGAATCTGGATCGCCGATCCTCCGGCGAGGAGCAGCCAACCCAGGACTTCCACCATTGTGGTGGAGTTGAAAACGATGGGTGAGCGTGTTCGGACGGCAAGGCCGAGGCCGACGACCCACAGGGGAATCCCGAGGAAATTCCTCAACACGACGCTCGCCCGTTGGCCGTGCCGCGCGCCCCACCGGCGCGAGAACGCTGTGGTGAAAGCGCTGGCCGCGTCCAGGGCAAAGCCGAGCACCAGGGGAATGAGGAAAAGACGCATGTTTCCCTTTTCCGAGGCCGGCCAACGATACCGCACTCGGTGGGGAGTGCAAGCACCACAGCCTTCATGAGGGTTCACGCGACGGAGCGGTGCACCGGGAGAACGATCAGCGCGGTAGCTCGCCGAAGACGCCCCGGAGCCCGGTGGTGGACGTGACTACCGCGGAGCACTTGCGGTGTACCCATTGGTGGGACCGCCGGGGGTCAGTGACCGTGCGAAGCGCAGCGTCAGCAGAGTTGCGACGAGTGGCGGCAGGACCAGGGCGCCAATGGTCGACACGAAGAAGAAACGCTGCGACACGCCAGGGACCTCGAAGAGCATGAACACCACAGCGGCAGAAACGAAGCTGGAGACAACAAGACCGCGGCCGAAGTGCGCGTTCGTCTCGTACCACACAAAGTCATCGCTCAGCGTTGCGCATGTGCGAAAGCCATACACGATGTTTCGCGGCACCTTGCGGAGAATCAGCGGGATCGAGAGGACAACAAAGACGAAGTCGATCACCAGAACGGTGACGAGTCCTTTGAAAAACACCCGACCCCCTTTTCCCCACAACCGACGGTAAGACCCGCTCGGGTCACCGAGGCCGCGCTTCAGCCGCCGCGCCTCCTTCGGCCTGTTGAGCGAAAAGGAGATAGCCGGAGCCCAGTGTGAAGAACAGATACACGACTGCGATCCCCCAGCCCAAGGGGTTCAGGACGCCCGAAAGCACCGTGAGCAGCGTCACCACAAACGCGATGCCGTCGTAGACGAACAGATCGAGCAGGATCGCGTGCCGGGCACGTGCTTCCGCGACGTTTCTCGCAAACCAGGTGAGCACCATCGTCCCAAACAGCGCTGCTCCGTATTCCCTCGCCGGGAAAGTGCCTCCGGCGCCCAGCGATGCCCCGAGGAGGGCGAACAACAAACCAGGCACGAACAGCAGGATAGGGCCAAAGAAAAGGCACACGATCGCCTTGATGACCAGAAGTGTTCTGAACGTCATTTGGACCCCCTCTCGTTGTGAATGCCCTGATTCTACCGCGTAATCGGGCTCGCCGCGCGTGTTTCCCGCGGATCCCGGATGGCGTCACGATAGCCTGAAGGACCTCAACGTCTGGGTTTGGCGGCCGTTTGACTGGGTCTGATGATCGAGTGCATGACCGCATCGTGAAAGGTGCCGTGGATGCAGAGCCTCGAGCGAAGCGTGCCCTCACGGATTGCCCCCGCCTTCTCGGCCACGCGCTGGCTGGCCTCGTTGCCGACGGCGGTAACGATCTGCAAGCGCTGGAGATCAGTGTGCTCGAACACCCAGCTCGCGAGGAGCTTCACCGCCTGTACTGCAACGCCGTGGCCGGTTTCGGAGGTTCGAACCCAGTAGCCGAGGTTGCCGAAGCGGTTTTCGTGGTTGATGGCGTTGATGCCACAGACACCCAGAGGGCGCCCGCTGCCGCCGACGATCAAGAACTCGAAAGCGCTGCCGGCCTGGCGGGCCTGCGCTTGCGAGGAGATCCACTGCATCGCGTCGGTTTCGGCGTACTAGAGGTGGCACCAGGTCATCCAGCGGCAAAGCTCGGGAAGCGATGCGCGAACCGCCTCCAAGAGGGGCTCACCGTCACCGGGTTCTGGGGACCTGAGGGTTAGCTGAGCCATTCGAGAATTCCAGTCATTCCGGTCAACCCGCTCGGGTGCCGTCGGGAACCGGGCGCTCCGGAACAGCAAGAACCGGCGTGATGCCGTCCGGGGAGCCGAGGTCGAACAGCACCGCCTCCGACACCTCCCCCATCATCTTCCGAGGCTCCAGGTTGACGATGAACAGGGCCTGGCGCCCCTGGATCTCGGCCGGGTTTGCCCGCTCCTGCTTCATCCCCGCCAGGACCGTCCTCCTGTGGTCCCCGAAGCTCACAATGAGGCGGACGAGCTTCGCCGACTTCGGGACATCCTCGACGCTCTCGATCGTCCCGACGCGGATGTCGAGCGCCTCCAACGCCGAGAGGGGAACGGTTGGCTTCACAGGGGCCGGGATCATGCCTGCACCTCCCCTCGCGATTATCAGCCCCGTGGCGTCCGCTGCCAAACACGATCAGGCCCAGCGGCGAGTGACGCCAATTCGGTGCGGGCAGTTGTCAGGCCACCTGCGAACCGGGAAGGCCGAGTTGGCGTGAAGGCTACACCGCGACACGACCGCGCCACGGGACTAGCATTGGAACCATTCGCTGGTAGTCGCGATAGGCGTCGCCGAAGTCGGTTACGAGATCCGCCTCCTCGAGCACCGTCGCCGCAACAATCCAGCCGGTCCAGAGCGCGTTGAAGAGAAGCCGATCCGCGGTCAGGTCCGGGTTGGACCAGAACAACACGAGGATGCAGGAGTACAGCGGGTGGCGGACCCACCGGTACGGACCCTTGACCACGAACGTTGACCGCCGGTCCGAGATCCCGCGCAGGTGCGCCTTTATTGGCACGAGGCCGAGCGGATCGAACAACGATCCGAGTACGTACGCGCTCCGGACGAAAACCACGACCGCCAAGAACAGCGCACGCTCGAGCTATCCAAAGGGGAGCACCCTGCAAAACGAGCAGGTGGGTCTCGGATCGCTGCCAGAGCACGACGACCAGGGTCAGGACGACCCCGGACGCGACGGTGTAGACGGCCCCCTGGTAGCGCGGCGCGATGACGCTGGCCAAGCGGGCGCGAAAACGCCTGCGAACCATTCCGCTGTGCTGGAGGAAGAACGCGAACGACAGTGCGGCGTCCCAGGCCAGGAGCCTGGATTCCGGCCACCCCATCTGGACAAACGGCACCGGGCCCATTACAACGAGCAGGGCCACCGAGCCAACGCCAAGCACGACCGCAAGCACGATCATCGCGTGGTCGAGCAGCTTTGTTGACCTCGTCATGGCATTTCCTTTCAGCGGCCTGACCAGCGCTTCAGCAGAGTGGTGCTTCCTGAGACGATCAAGCGTGCAGCATACTCCTCCGCACTGTTCGCAGGCCACGCCACAGGCCTCCGTGGCGGCGACGACAACTTGGGACATGGAGAATGCCGGCAGGTGTAGACGTGGTTGCTCTGTATCGTTGGCAGTGCGCGAATCGCCAACGTCCGTCCCGGGTACAACCTCTGCGGGCGGCAACTCAGGCGGTTCGGGGAGACGGGAGAAGACCGATGAGCAAAGGGCGTCTCGAGGCGTTCAGCGATGGCGTGGTCGCGATCCTTATCACCATTCTGGTTTTGGAGTTGAGAATCCCGCACGGGGCGGACTGGGAAGCGCTGCGCCCGCTGCTGCCGGTGTTCCTGACGTACGTGCTGAGCTTCGTCTTCCTCGGCATCTACTGGAACAACCACCACCACATGTTGCACACGGCAGATCGGATCAACGGCAAGATCCTGTGGGCGAACCTGCACCTCCTCTTCTGGCTGTCGCTCGTCCCGTTCGTCACCGGGTGGATGGGGGAAAACCACTTCGCCTCGGCACCCACCGCGGTCTACGGCGGAGTGCTGCTCATGGCCGCCATTGCCTACACGATCCTCAAGGACGCGATCGTTGCGGAGCACGGTCCAGGATCGACGCTTGCGGCGGCGGTAGGCAGCGATGTGAAGGGCAAGCTCTCGGTTGGGTTGTACGTCCTGGCGATTGCTTTTGCCTTCGTGGAGCAGTGGATCTCCGACGGGCTCTACGTCGTCGTGGCGCTCATGTGGCTCGTCCCCGACCGTCGGATCGAGTCGAGAGTCACCGAATAAGCCTGCCGCCTCGGAAGCGGGCCCGACTGGCTGCGCTTCCCCAGCGTAAGGGGCCTGACCGGATCTCGTTGAGGCCACGCCCCCCACGCGCATCGGGAGGCGCGAACGATACGCGGACGTGCGCGGAGGTCCCGGGTGACGAGGTGAGATGGTGATGCCGGTACCTCTTTCATTCGGTTCTTACCTTCCGGCGGTCCAATTTTTCGCAGCGGGTGTCCTGTGGCAGGTGTAAGATAACTGGGTATCGGAAGGGGGCGCTACGGCCGTGAAAAAAGCTGTAATCGGCGCCGTCGGCCTGACAGCCGCCGCATTCATCGCCAGCGTAACCGGGGCCCCTCAAAATGAACTTGTTCTTGTCCAGGAGGAGATCTTCGACGCGCGTGTCGTTCGCGTCGCCAGTGGCGATTCCCTGACGGTCGAGTACGAGCATGTTGCCCGCGACCTACAGTTCGAAGCAGTACTTCTTCCCGAGGACCCGAAGCTGCGCGCCGCCGCGGCGGACCTTGTCCGACAGCATGTGCTCGGCAAGCGAGTTAGGGTACACGTTACCGGCTACCTTCAGGAGGGCAAAGTCCCCGTTGGCTGGGTGGCCTTGGGGAAAGACGATATCCGATGCGAGTTGCTTCGCGCGGGGCTAGCGATGTATTGCCCGCGATATGCCGAGTTACCGCGACTCGAGGCGGCGGAACGCGACGCGAAGGCGGAGAAGCGGGGATTGTGGGCAGATCGCGGGCGAGCAGGACCGCGACTGTGCGATCAACGGCGAAACGGCGGTACCTGAACGGAAGATTGTACGTGGCGGCGATCGCTCTTGCCTTCGTCGAGCAGTGGGTCTCCGACGGGCTCTACGTCGTCGTGGCGCTCATGTGGCTCGTCCCCGACCGTCGGATCGAGTCGAGAGTGACCGAGTGAGCCGGCCGCCTCGAAAGCAGAACGCGGCTCACGGCGTTTCCCTCAGCGCTAGCAAGGTGAAAGGTGAGATGGTAATGGCCGAGTTCCTTTCGGGGCGTCGCCTAGGGGCGCTCCGGCCAGTCATCGTCCGGGCGAGCGGGGAGTGGCTGGTTGGGGCCGAGGTTGGCTGGTGCTATCTCGGCGAAGATGAAGTTTTCCGGCGGCACCGGGTGACCCGCGAGACGGCGAAGCATGGCAAGTTGGCCGGCGTGCGTCATAACATCCGAAAAGGGTCCCTGCAGGAGTTGTTCGGGCGTTATACTCTTCCACTCGGACTCTTCCGCGACAACCCGCGCCAGGTCAGCCAGCGTTGAATGAAACCTCTCCACTTCTGCGGAGAACTGCGGCAGCGGAGGCACGCGATAGCTGCCGCCCACGAAGAAGGTACCCGCGTAGCCCAGGACGCTGTCCATGTGGCTGATGAGCTCGTGGGGTGTGCGAACCTTCGGACCGGCGCGAAAGGAGGCGAAATCCTCCGGCGCACCACGGAGCGCCTTTTGCGTCCGGTACGCCAGCGCCGCCAGAAAGTGGAGCAGGAGCGCGCGCTTGTCGTCCATCATCACCTCCTCGTGGCCGAGTGAGTTCGCACCCAACCCACGTTTTCAGCGGCACGCTGGAGGAGAAGCGAGCCGAGCCACGGCGGCACAGTAGCCGGAGGCACACTCACCAAGCAAGCAGGCCCCAAGGCGTGTCCGGTGCACCCACGGTGCTGTACGCAGAAGCCGGTCCCTCTCAAACGCAGCGGCTACGCGGCGCCTGCGTAGATGCAAGGCGTTACCAGGTGGGCCTGGCCCTGTTTGGTCTCGCTGGCCTGCATTCACATTGTGAGGTGGTGATACCCAGTACCGAAAAGAAGAGAACCCCCTTTCCACCCCTCGAAGCCCGGTGGTATTTTGGTTACGTGAGCCCAGGGCAGCGGTGGCTGAGCTGGGTGTGTGCAGTTTTCGCGCTCACGTTGGCGGCCCGCGTGAGCCTGGCCGCGGCGTCGGGTCCCACCGTGCAAACCACCGAGGGGGCGGTCCGAGGCGAGGCGAATGGCCAGGCTGCGATCTTCCGCGGCATTCCCTTCGCGGCGCCACCAGTCGGGGGCCTGCGGTGGCGTGCGCCGGAGACGCCGGCCGCACGAGGCTCCACTCTCGACGCCTCGTCCTTCGCCGCGCCGTGCCCGCAGTGGGTCGACGCGACGCTTACGGGCAGCGAGGATTGTCTGTACCTCAATGTCTGGGCGCCACTTCAACCGGTTGCCCAGCGGTGGCCGGTGATGCTGTTCATCCACGGCGGCGGGAACACGGGCGGTTCTGCGGGGCAGATGACTCACAACGTCCTCGACTACGACGGCCTCTCGCTTGAGGGCCTCGGGGTCGTCGTTGTCACCATCGACTACCGTCTCGGCCCCCTCGGCTTCGTCGCACACCCCGCTTTCACTGCCGAGGACGAGCACCACACCTCGGGCAACTACGCGGTGCTCGATCAGCTCGCTGCCATCTCATGGGTCAAGGGGAACATCGCCAGCTTCGGCGGCGACCCTGACAACATCACAGTTTTCGGGCAATCGGCCGGGGGCCGGGACACCTTCAACTTGCTTGTCACGCCGTTAG
The DNA here is from genome assembly GCA_963739225.1 of uncultured Acidobacteriota bacterium. Classification (GTDB taxonomy): domain Bacteria; phylum Acidobacteriota; class Thermoanaerobaculia; order Thermoanaerobaculales; family Thermoanaerobaculaceae; genus RBG-13-68-16. The sequence goes on from CAVTZQ010000004.1 coordinate 42,033, forward strand.
CCGACGGGCTCTTCTCCCACGTGATCGTGGAAAGTGGCGGCGGCTACGTCACCGAGAAGCCCCTCCACGACGTGCCCGGGTCCAGCACCGAATCTGCCGAGCGGCTGGGCTCCGACCTCGCCACCGCCCTCAGTTGCGAGGGCACCGCGGACCCGGCGGGCTGCCTGCGCAGCAAGGGCGTCGCGGAGGTGTTCAGTGCCGTTCTCCCGGACGGTACTCCGCTTTCCGACGTGAGGTGGGGCCCCACCATAGACGGGTATGTATTCCCGACCTGCATTTCCGATTTGGTGGGGCAGGGGATGGCCATGCGGGTCCCGGTCATTCTCGGCACCAACGCCGACGACGGCACGGTCGCAACGAATTCCACCCCCGTCGACACCCCGGCCGAGGCCGCGGCCGCCCTCCGCGGCCTCATTCCGGGGATCTCAGACGCGCAGATCGCCCAGATCTTCGCTGCGTACCCGGCCTCTGCGTACGGCAGCGTGCGGGGAGCCTTTCAGGCCTTCGCCACCGACTACGGTTTCCTCTGTCCCACGCGCAATTTCCATGTGCAGCTCGCCCCGCGTCAACCTACCTGGGGGTATGAGTTCACCCATGTTCTCGCGTCTTCCCCCGGCAGCGGCGCTTTCCACGGCGCGGAGCTGCGTTTTGTCTTCGGGAATCTCGACGCGATGCAGGGCGGCGTGACTCAGGCCGAACGCGCCCTCTCGCAACAGATGCAGGGTTACTGGGTGAACTTCGCCCGCGCCGGCGATCCGAACGGAGCCGCGGTGCCCGCATGGCCCATGCAGACGGCGCAGAGTGACACGGTGCTGGTGTTCGACACCCCGATCGCGCTCGGGGCCCCTTCCAACTCCGCGAACTGCGCGCTTCTCGGCACGGTCGTCCCACCCTCGCGAGCCGCCTGCCAGACGCGCCTCGTCCGCCGCCACCTCAAGCGCCAGAGCTAGTCCTTGTGTTTATGGCTGGCCAGTCGATCCTGCACCATGCCGCTACCCTTGCACTTGTCAACTCAGCCTGACGTGGTAGCTGTGAAGCCTTGCCGGTGCTCGGCGCCATGCTGCGTGCCAAAAGGCGCACCCGGTCCTGCTTGGTTTCGCTGGCTCGCGTGCGAAAAATGACATGGTAACAGCTGGTACCGATCGACAGTACCGCCTGGCCTTTCTGCTGTCAGTGTGAGCGATTTGTCAGGCATCGGGGGGCCCGCTTGACATGCAAGTATTTAGTTGCATATACTCCTGGGCGTGGACATGGACAAGGTGTTCAAGGCACTCGCCGATCCGACACGAAGACGTCTGCTGGACACTTTACGGGCACAGAGCGGCCAGACGTTGGGGGCACTCTGTACGAACCTCGCCATGACCCGCCAGGGGGTCACGCAGCACCTCAGGCGCTTGGAGGACGCCAACCTGGTCGCGACGATCCGCCGGGGGCGCGAGAAGCTGCACTACCTCAACCCCGTTCCGATTCACGAGATCCACGAGCGTTGGATCGAGAAATACGAGCGGCAGCACTTGGATGCCTTGCGTGATGTCAAGAGAAGAGCGGAAGGAGACCGACATGGATAAGCCTCAGTTCGTGTACGTGACGTACATTTCGGCAACCCCGGAGAAGGTCTGGAACGCCCTGACCGAACCCGAGATCACGACGAAGTACTGGCAGCACGTCAACCTTTCCGACTGGAAACCCGGCTCGAAGTGGGAGCACAGGAGCTCCGACAGGAAAGGAGCGGTCCAGATGGTCGGAAAGATCATCGAGAGCTCCCCGCCGCGGCGTCTCGTCCTGACCTGGGCGTTCCCCGCGGACGACGCGCATGAGGAGAAGCACACGAGGGTCACCTTCGAGATCGAACCGGTCGGCGACATCGTGCGCCTGACAGTGACGCACGACCGCCTCGAACCAGGTTCAGAGATGCTCAAGGGCATAACGGAGGGCTGGCCCAAGGTGCTCTCGAGCCTGAAATCGCTGCTGGAGGTGGGACGGCCGCTTCCCAAGTTGTGGTAGGAACGCGCCGCGGAAAGAGGAGCCGCCGCGCTATCCCGCGGCGGCTCCTCTTGCGGCAGTCAGCAAACGTAATCCTTCAGTTCGGCCGCACGACGGATGGGGACCAGGCATCGTGCAAAGCAGCGCGGTGCCCGGAGGAGCGGCCACCAGGCGAGCTGCCCTGTGTGGCTCGACTAGGCACAGCGGACAAGGTGAGATGGTAATAGCTGGTGCCTATTCCGTGCTCGCCGCGGAGACCGAGGCGTCATCTCCCGGGCGAAGTATTCAGGGCGTCGGAGGCCTCTCGCGTCACAGTCTCCAGAATATTCGGGAACATTCCCTGGTGGTAGCGGAGGATCATCCCGTCGGGTGAGATGATCACCATGGACGGCAGGCCCGGTGACCCGAATGCCGTAAAGACTTCATCGCCCTGATCGAGAAGCGTTGGAAGCGTCAGCTTCTGGGTCCTGAAGAATTCGGCGACCCTGAGCCTGCGTTGGTCCGCGGTGGGAGATTGCTCCATCGTGTTGAGGGCGTACACAGAGATGGGCAATCCGCTGCGCGAGGCCCACTCTGATATTTTCTGCGTCTCGGCAAGTGTTTTCCAACACGGCGCGCACCACGTTGCCCAGAAGTCGATGACCACCAACCGGTCTTTCAGGCTCGCGAGCGAGACGCGTTGCCCACTGGGAGTCTCCAGGTCGAATGCCGGCGCGGGCTTGCCCACGGGAAGGGTCGCCGAGGCCAGATCGGACAGGTCCGCGACGGCCCGACCGCTCCGGGGGTCGAACGTGACGACGCCCGTTGCGCTCGGCAGCACGCTCGGGGAGAACGTGCCGCTGATGTCGACACCCGAGCCACCTGGGGCCCCCGGCGGCTGCAAATGGAGGTGAATTCCGGAAAGGAGTTTTGTCGCCGCGTCGATTCGGAGATCAACGCGCCCGTTGTCCGCGGTGAACTGGATGATGTCGAGGAGCCGGCCGCTTTCCGACCGGCGCTCGTAGCCGCTGATGCGGAGCGGCGCCAGCACCTTGAAACGAAGCGAATCGATGCAGGCGTCAATGTCTTTGCCCGTTCGCATTGCGATCTGGGGAGGTTCGAAGAGCGAACCCTGGTCGCCCACGATGGAGTTGAGCGCCCGCGAAAAGTCACCGGAATACGGCTTTGTCACGAACCTCCCCGGAGAGTCGCTTTTCGTGACGTAGAGAGTGTGCCCGACGGCGAACGCGGACAGGAGCGGATCTGCGACCGAGGCGTCGCTCCCCGAGCCAAGGCGGATCTCCAGCTTCTTCGGTTCCAGATCCGCGTTCGGCGCCTTGACCGTGTACGTAAGAGTGTCCGTCATCGCCGGTGCGGCTCGATACGCCCGCGCGGCTGCCGCGAGGACCGTGCGCGCCTCTGAGGCCGGATCTTTCGGGCTGGCCGGCGTCACAAGGCCTCCCGGTGCGGCGAGCCAGAGTGCCTGTGCGAGCCAAACTGTTTGTATCGCCATCGCCTGACTCCTTTTCGCGGGCACACGACGCCTTCGTTCTAACTACGCAAAGTCGGCTGGGAATGTTCGCACCGGTGGGTACCGGGTATCAGGTACCTGGTCCAAGAGCGGCAACAGCTCTTGCCGTCATCTTTCGGTGCAGGCAGCCTGATGTTATCGGTTCAACCCCGCTGTGATCGAGACGGTGTCTTATCGTCCCCGGTACACGTCGGTGCTCAAGTACTTAAGGCCAGAGTCGGCCATCAGCGTGACCACCTTGGCATCTGGCCCCAGCCGCTCTGCGACTCGAATCGCGGCGACGACGTTCGCACCGGAAGACATCCCCGCGAAAAGGCCCTCCTCCCGCGCGATGCGCCTGGTCATGTCCTTCGCGTCGTCTGTCCTGACCGGCAGGATTTCGTCCACGAGAGTCGGCTCCCAGAGTGGAGGAGTGTAGCCAATCCCAACTCCTTCGATCTTGTGAGGGCCTGCCTGCCCTCCCAGCAACACCGAGGATTCTGCGGGTTCGACGGCGACGATCTTGATACTCGGTTTGTATCGCTTCAGCACAGTGGCGACCCCACGCAAAGAAGCCGCCGTACCCACGCAGTGAACGAAGGCGTCGATCTCCCCCTTCGTTTGACTCCAGATCTCCTCGCCCAGCGAGCAGTAGCCCGCGAGGCTGTCATGGTTGTTGAGCTGGTCGGTCCAGTACGTGTGAGGCTCTTGGCTCAACCCGCGGGCGGTCTCGATCATGTCCAGGATCAGCTTCTTCGTGGTGAGGCCTCCCTCGCTCGGGACGAGCGTCAGTTCAGCACCAAGCGCCACCATGTGATCCAGCTTCTCCTGGCTGAACGCATCGGAGCTGACGATCTGGAGACGGTAGCCTTTGGCGGCGCAGACCAATGCAAGCGATGCCCCTGTGCTGCCACCCGTGTACTCGACGACGGTGTCTCCGGGCTTCAGTCGACCGTCCTCCTCCGCCCGCGAAATCACGGCCTGTGCCATCCGGTCCTTGAGGCTGCCGGTGGGGTTCTCCCACTCGAGCTTCACGAAGATGTCCGCACACTTGGGTGGAACCACCTTGCCAAGTCGAACTATCGATGTGTTTCCAATGGCATGGAGAATGTCCATGGGTTGAGCTCTCCCTCTGCTGGCTGGTTTCCTCGACGTGCGCAATCTACTACGCACGCCGCCCGGTTTCATTAAAGGTGCGTCTCGATTCGCAAAAATGGAGCGTGACGAATTCGAGTTTCATCCGGCAAGGCCTATCGTGCCCCTATTTGGAAAGGGTTCTCTCACTCTGCTCGACGTGTTCTCGCGGCTCGACGTCACACGAAGCAATCAGGCGAGTTCTGAATAGTCCGCCTAACGGTTTCGAGCTGAGCGGCCCGGCCAAGGCACCTTCATCTGAGATCGCCAAACTGGCCAAGGTCACTCCAGCGAATGGTTGGGCACCGGCTAGTAGACGAAATCGATTGTCATGAACAGGACGTTGAACAGCGCTTGCTCTATTTGATCGTGCCGCTGCCAGAGAACTGGCTCAGATGAAACGTCATGGGCGCCCCGGTTGCGGATCCCGTACGCGACGAGGATGTCTGATTGCGCCATGTTGGCCCGGCCGCCGGATGGGAGCTGAACGTTCCGGTCCAAGGCCGAGATGAGGGTTCCGTTGAAGTCGGCTTTGTACTCCCGGTTAATGCCGCGAAGGTCCGCGTTGGATATCGGATGCCCAACCCGCGTGGCAAGGAACTCGGCGTGTTTGATGAAGCTGCCGGTGACGGGATTCTTGGCAGCTGCCGCGGCCTCCACGGCAAGGGTGACATCAAAGAACAGGTTGATAAGAAGCTGACCAATGAATCGGCTCTGCATGGTGTACTCGGGGACAGATGACAGACGCATGAGGCGGGCGACGGTATAGGCGAACAGGAAAGCGATATCGGTGCTTGGAGGGGCGTTAAGAAATCGCGCGCGGAAGTCCTCAAGGGTGAACGCCCGGGCATAAGAAGTGGAGTAGGTGTTCTGGCGCGTGTTGAGGAACTGGGCTTGAGCAAGAACCCATGACCTGAAGGCCTGGTCGTGCTTGGCGAAGTTCAGCGTAGCGAGCGCGTACGCTGGCGTGTCGGGGAAGGGCGACTTCGTGGTAAGGACGTCTTCTTCGACGGCTTGGTGGGTTAGGGCATAGCCCTTGTCCAGGTCCCCCCGCAGGATTGATGTCATTCCCCAGAAGTAGTACGCAGTGCCTTTATGGACCTTGCGTGGTGGGTTGTCCCGCTCGAACTTTAGGACGGGGTTGAGCGCCGCCTGCCAGAGGGCTTCTGCGTCATCGAAGCGGCCCGCTGTCAGCAGGCTATTCCATACTGGAGTGAAGTTGTTGAAGTACTGGTTGTGTGAGAGATGCCGATCCGGCGAGCCGGCGAGAAACACCATTGCGTCTCGTTCAAGGTCTGACCAATTGAATGGCGTGCTGCCGAGATGGGCAGCATGCAGCTCCATGAATCTCTTGTCGAGATCCGGGTGAAGAGAATTGAGCGAGATCGTTCGGCCGTTCAACACGAACTGAAGCACTTGACCATCTCCTTCGGTCGCTGATACCCAGAGCCGCGCTTCAGCGGGTCGGCCACTTTCGGGCACGTCATAGGGACAGCCTACTCCTCCACACCGCACGCACTCCAAGCCAGAGGAGTGGGTGGCCGGCTCCGCTGCAAGCGCTTGTCAAGCTTCACGAGGATTCCGCGGCGCGCCCCGCGCGCATAGGTACCGGATATCACTTTCTCATGTTCTGGATCCGGAACCACCGCTCGCACTCACGACCTTCTCTCTATTGCTGCCTTTTCGATCGTACACCCCGGTCGCAGTGTGGGGATGCCACGGCCCGGGCGGCAGACGGGACCGTCACCCCGGCCCTCTCCCGGCGGGAGAGGGAGCCTGGTGCTGCAGGCGCGACGAGATCCTTCGTCGTCACGCCGCCGGCGTGACTCCTCAGGATGACAGGGGCGGCGGGGCAGACGGGCTGACCCAGCCCTCCGGATGCGCAGGGATCCTTCCCGCGCCGTTCGCGGGGTCAGGATGACGATTGCCGGCGCCTGCCGGGCAAACGTCACATCCTCCCGACCATGGCGTCCAGGCGGGCGATGCGCTTCCCCATCGGCGGGTGGGTGGCGAAGAGCGACGTCAGGCCGCCGCCGGAGAACGGGTTGGCGATCATCATGTGGGCGGTGGTGGGCTGGGCGGTCCGCATCGGGATGCGTTGGGTGTATGCACCTAGCTTTCGCAGAGCCGAGGAGAGCCCCATCGGGTTCCCGGCCAATTTGGCGCCGCCCTCGTCCGCGCCGTACTCCCTGGAGCGGGAGATCGCGAGCTGGATCAGCAGCGCCGCGATCGGCGCGACGATGATGAAGAACAGCCCTCCCATGCCTCCCCCACGATCCTCGCGGCCGCCGCGCCCGGCGAACATCATGGCGTAGCCGGCCATGCGCGCAAGCATGGCGAGGGCGCCCGCGATCGTCGCCGCGATCGAGGAGATCAGGATGTCCCGGTGCAGCACGTGCGTCAGCTCGTGGGCGAGGACGCCCTTCAGCTCCTCCCGGTCCATGGCCCGAAGAAGCCCCTCGGTAACGGCCACCGCCGCGTGCTGCGGGTTGCGACCGGTCGCAAAGGCGTTTGGCTGCATCTCGGGGATCAGGTAGAGGCGGGGCATGGGAATGGAGGCCCGCTGGGCCAGCTCCGCCACAACCGCGTAGAGCTGGGGCGCGCTCGCCTCGTCCACGGGCTGGGCGCGGTGCATCGCGAGGGCGATCTTGTCCGAAAAGAAGTACGCCACGAAGTTCAACACGCCCGCGAAAAGGAGCGCCATCACCATGCCCTGCTGCCCGCCGAGCATCTCGCCGACCCACAGCAGCAGCCCGGTGAGGACCGCCAGAAGAGCCGTTGTTTTCAACCAGTTGTTCATGTTTCTCCTCCAGGGCCAGGGAGCGCCTGAGGGGCGCGTCGTCCCCGGCCTTTACAGCCGGAGCCGGGGGAAAGCCTCCCGACCGCTGGATTATATGCAATCCGGCTGCCAGTTGTTACACCGCCCGCGCGAACAGAAGGGCGTCAGGGCTGCGCAGTGGGGACGGGAGTCGGGCGTGGGGCGCTGGGCTGGATCCCCAAATCCGGCGAGATGCGGAACTGGCAGGAACCCGAGGTCGCGATGAGCGCGACGACGAACACGAGGATCGCCAGGCCAATGGCCGCCATGAAGTACTCGGCGAGGGAGCGGCCGCGACGACGACGGTTCATGGCAGCGATGTTACAGCAGGATGGGTGCTGACGGTGTCCGCGCGGTCGTAGCGACTGACCCTCACCCCACCCTCTCCCAGCGGGAGAGGGGGCTAATGTCCTCTCTCCCGGCCCTCTCGCAAGGGAAGAGGGGGCTAAGGTTCTCTCCCCCGGCCCTCTCCCAGCGGGAGAGGGGGAACGACGCGTCCTGGCCTGCAGGACATCCGCGCTCCCACATCGGATATGCAGGTGCCTTGAGGGTACGACGTGGGGTCGGCACGCCGTGCCGGCTGGTACTTGCAGTTCGAGATGAACGACGATCTGCGACGTTTGTGCCCCGCGCCAAATGAGAAAAGGCGCGCATGGCATGCGCGCCCCACATGGACTTCGCAGTGACACCGACGTACAGGGTCAGCGAACGCTGGCCTCGCGGCGGGCGATCTCCTGCAGGCCGTCGGCGACGAGGGCCGCCGCGATCACGGTCAGAGCCACCAGCGCGACGGGGAGGAACGTCAGCCACCAGGCGTTGGCCAGCACGGCCTGGCCGTCGGCCACCATGTTGCCCCAGGACGAAGTGGGCGGCTGCACTCCCAGCCCGAGGAACGAGAGCGAGGCCTCCACGAGGATCAGGTCCCCCAGGCGGAGGGCACCGTCCTGGGCGACCGGCGTGAGCGCGTTGGGCAGTAGGTGGACGAACGCGATGCGCCAGGGGCTCGCCCCGATGGCGCGCGCCGCCAGCACGAACTCCCGCTCCTTGAGCGAGAGCACCTGGCCGCGCACCAGGCGTGCCACCCCCATCCAGGAGGAGAAGCCCAGGACTGCGACCAGCGCGGCGAGGGAGGGCCGAAAGACCGCCGCGAGGAAGAGCAGCAGGAACAGCATCGGGACCGCCAGCAGCGCGTCCACGATTCGCATCAGCACCGCGTCCGCGATCCCCCCGGCCCAGCCGGAGACGAGCCCCGCGCCGACGCCCACGAGCAGCGCCACGGCCAGCGCCAGGGAGCCGACGGCGAGCGACACCCGCGCGCCGGAGAGCAGCCGCGCGAGCACGTCTCTGCCTACCGTGTCGGTCCCCAGCCAGAAGCGGCGCGTGGAGACCCCGGTCACGTCGGCGGCCGGGATCTTCTCCTCGGCGCCGCGGCGCGAAACCACCCAGAAGCCGTCGGCCTGGCGCGCCGCCTCGCCGGCCACACCGGTCCCGTCGCGGAGCTCGAGCACGACGCGCCGGGAGCCGGGCGGCAGCAGCGCCGTCGCCCTCGGGTCCACGATCGCGGCGGGGTCCGCCGCCAACCACGGCCCGCACACCGCGACGATCGCGAGGGCCGCAAGCAGACAGGCCCCGACGCGCAGTCGGCGCGGCCAGCGAGCCATGCGCGCAAGCAGCCTCACAGCCGTACCCTCGGATCTGCGATCGCATAGGCAGCGTCGGCGAGGAGGTTCCCCACCACGACCGCGACCGCGGCCACGATCGTTCCACCCAGGAGCAGCGGGAGGTCGCGGCCCAGGGCGGCGCTGTACATCACCTGGCCCATGCCCGGCCACGAGAAGACGACCTCGACGATCAGCGAGCCGGACACCAGGAAGGGGAGCGACATTCCCATCATCGTGATGAGCGGCAGCAGCGCGTTGGGGAGCGCATGCACGACCAACGCGCGCCTGGGCGAGCAACCGCGCGCGCGGGCGGCAAGCACGTAGTGCTCCAGGCGCTCGTCGAGCAGGGAGCCGCGGAGGTAGCGGGCCACGGCGCCCACACCGGTGACGCCGATGGCGGTCACCGGCAGGACGAGGTGCTTGAGGAGGTCCGCGAAGCGCGCCCACCCGTGTGCCGTCTCGCCTTCCAGCGAGAGCATGTGCGATGGGGGAAAGAGGTGGAGTCGGTAGGAGAAGAAGCTGATCAACGCCAGCGCGACCCCGAAGGTCGGGAGAGCGAATGCGGTGAGGGTGGCCAGCGTGATCAGCCGGTCACCGCTGCCGTGGGCCCGGCGGAGCTGCACGAGGGCGAGCGCAACCCCGCCGGCCAGCTCGAGCGCCAGGCCCAGGGAGGTGAGGAGCAGCGTGTTGGGCAGGACCTTTCCGATGATCGCGGTGACCTTCTGCCGGTAGTACCAGGAGGTGCCGAGGTCGCCGGTGACGGCCGAGGCCAGCCAGCTCGCGTAGCGGGCGGGCAGCGGGCGGTCCAGCCCGAAGTCCCGCCGCCAGCGTTCGCGGGCAGCCGGCGGGATGCGCGGGTCGGTGAGCCGGCTCGCGGCGTCGCCCGGCGCCAGGCTCACGAACGCGAAGGTCACGGTGGCGACCAGCCAGACCAGCACGACGCCCGCGCCGATGCGCCGAAGCGCCCACCACATCATCTGGGGTCCCAGTACCAGTCAGCGACGTTGAAGAAGACGCTCGCGGCGTTGATCTCGGCGCCGCGCAGGTGGCGGCTCACGCCCACGAGTTGATCGGCCTCGTACAGGAAGGTGGCGGGCTGGTCCTCCACGATCAGCTCCTGGGCCCGGTCGAGGAGCTTCTTCGCCTTCGTGTGGTCGTTCTCCTCCCGTGCTGCGGCGATCAGGCGGTCGACCTCCGGGTTGGAGTACCCGAGGTAGTTGTCCGTGCCCTCGGTCTCGCCCGGGGTGGCCCACAGCGCGGTGAGGTCGACCTTGGTGGCCTCCGTCCAGGCCCAGATGACGGCCTCGTAGTGGCCGCTCTGGAGGCGCGCGATCAGCGAGGTGAACTCCACCTGCAGCGGGCGCACCTGGACGCCGAGGCGCGCCAGATCGGCCTGGATGAGCAGCGCCATCTGCTCCCGCATTGTGTTGCCGGCCGGGTACAGGAGGTCGAAGACAAACCCCTTGCCGCCGCGGCGCAGGGCGCCGTCGCGTCCGGCCTGCCGCCAGCCGGCCTGGGCGAGCAGTTCGCCCGCGAGCTTGGGGTCGTACGGGAGCTGCGGCAGCGTGTCGTTGTACGCCCACATCGAGGAGAGCACCGGACCGTTGGAGAGCCTCGCATGGCCGTGGAAAACGGTGTCCACGAGCGCCTTCCGGTTGACCGCGAGGGAGAGGGCGCGACGCACGCGCCGGTCGGCGAACAGGGGATTGCGGTTGTTCCAGAAGACGAGCCCGTAGGTCCGGGAGGGGAAATCAATCAGCCGTAGATCGGGGCTGGCCTGGATGCGGGCCGCCTCCTGGGGCGGGACCACCGGCACGACATGGACCTCGCCGGCGAGGAGCTGGCCGAACTGGCTGCCGATCTCCGGCAGGACCCGAAAGACCAGGCGGTCGAGGTAGGGGCGCGGCGCGCCCCACCAGGACGGGTCCCGCTCCAGGATGATCGTCTGCTGAGGGGTATGGCCGGCCAGGCGGAACGGCCCGCCGGTCACGAGGTTGGGCTCGAAATCCGCGGTACGCCAGCGCTCGAAGGGGATCTTGCCGAATGCGTGGGCGGGGACGATGTGCCCGTCGTTGGCGTCCATCAGCTGGTAGGGGTAGACCCGCGAAAAGACGAAGCGCACCGTCAGCGGGTCAACGACCTGGACGTCCTTGATGAAGTCCTTGAGCTCCATGTCGGTCCAGCCGACCCGCGGATCCTTCTGGACAGTGAACGTGAAGCGCACATCCTCGGCGGTGATCGGCACGCCGTCGGCCCAGCGCGCGTCCGGCCTCAGGTGGAAGGTGAGCGTGCGCCCGTCCGGTGAGAACTCCCAGGAGGTCGCCAGGCGGGGCGCGAAGGAGGGGGGGTGGAGGCGGTAGTCCGGCTGCTCCACCATGAGCGTGGGGTAGAGCAGGTCGATGATCTCGCTCTCGGTGACCTCGCCGGCGGACTGGTAGTCGTTGAACGTGGTCACGTCGGCGAACGTGGCGACGACGACCTGCCCGCCCCGCTGTGTGCCCTCCCCGGAGGGCGGCGCCGGGTATGCTGCCGGCTCGCGACGGCACCCGAGCGCCGCCAGCAACAGCGGAGCGGCGGCCAGCGCGGCGATCCTCCGGGTACCAGGGTTCATGCGGGCTCCCGCCTCATTATCGCCCGGCACGGGTGCGCGAGCCAGGCCTGCGCGGCGGCAAACGAAGTAGAATGCGCACCGTGCGTGGAGAGGACGGGAAGCTTCGGCGGCAGTACCTGGTGGCGGCGGGGATCTTCGGCGTCCTGCTGGCGGCGAGCTTCATCTCATTTGCCTACCTCCTCAGCAAGCAGCTGTCGCGGTCGTACCTCGAGGACACCCTGCTGTCGGGCAAGGCGCAGGCCGAGGAGCTCGCGAAGCAGCTCAAGGGCAGCGGCAGCCTCTACAAGGTGATCGAGACCCGCCGGGAGGCGCTCGCGAAGCTATCCGCAGCGCTCTCGAGGCAGAATGTCGTCGATTCGGTGCAGGTCTTCGACGACCGCGGCAAGCTCGTCTACCAGACCTCCACCCGGACCGAGGGGTACACCGGCGGCTTCCCGGAGGGCAACGTCGAGCTGCTCGTCCCTTCGGCCCCCGAGAAGGTCACGGAAACCACCAACTCGTACCGGATCCGCGTGCCGCTCGAGGACGTCGGCACGGTGGTTGTAGGGATCTCCAAGAGCGCGATGGCGGCGCGCATCGCGATCCTCCAGAAGCAACTGCTACTCCACACCGCGGTCTCGGGCGGCGTCGCGCTGGCCGTGCTCCTTGGGGCGGTCGCCTTCATCTGGCACCTGGTGAAGCGCAACGCGCAGCTGGACGCGAAGCAGCGGCTCCACGAGGAGCTAGCCGCCCTGGGCAGCCTGGCCGCCAACCTGGCCCACGAGATCCGTAACCCCCTGAACGCGCTTTCAATTAACCTGGAGCTCCTGGAAGAGGACCTCGCCGGCCGGCGCACTCCAGTGGACACGGTGGAGCTGGCGCGGCGGGAGGTCGGGCGCCTCTCGCGTCTTGTGAACGACTTCCTCGTCTACGCGCGGCCCACCTCACCATCCCTGGAGGAGTTCGACGGGGGAGAGTTGCTCTCCGACGTCTCGGCGCTCTTGGCCCCGACCTGCGAGCGGTCCGGGGTGGAGCTGCAGGTGGAGAGCGCCGCGGTGCACGTGCGTGGCGACCGTGGACAGCTGGGTCAGGTGCTGGTGAACCTCGCCCTCAACGCGGTGCAGGCGATGGACGGCCTCCCGGCAAGGAAGGTCGGGCTGCGGGCCTACGCCGAGGGCGATGCGGTGGTCCTGGAGGTCGCCGACACAGGCCCTGGTATCCCTGCGGGGGAGCTTCGGCGGGTGCGAGAGGCCTTCTACACGCGGCGCAAGGGCGGCACGGGGCTCGGCCTTGCGATCGCCGACCGGATCGTCGCGGCGCACCGCGGGCGCCTCGAGCTCGGAAACAGACGTGAAGGTGGGCTCGTAGCAAGGGTGATCCTGCCCGAACCCGGGCGCGAAAGGGTGTAAACTCTGCGCGGAGGTGTGCATGAGGTGGAGTCGGGCTGTACTGGTTTTCGGACTCGGCATGCTGCTGTGCTCCGGGGCCTTCGCGATGTTCCGGGTTGCCAACATGGTCGTGGTCCCGACGGCCGCGTCAACACCCGGGCTCTACGGCTCCAACTGGCATACGGACCTCGAGATCATGAACGTGGACTCGGTGGCGATTGACGTCCAGGTCGTGCTACTGAAATGCTGCGGCGTCGACAACGTCACCTGGTTTCAAGACATCACGAACTCGCTCGGTGGGCGTTCGGACGAAGGGTTCGGAAAGGTCGAGCCGAAGCTTGCAGACATCCAGCCGGGGCAGACCGTCTACCTGAGCGATGTGGTCCAATTCGGCTGGGGGGACAGCGTCAAGGGTTCCCTGTTGGTCTTCGCGTACGAGGCGGGGTCACTGATGAAGACGACCCCTCCCGGCGGCAACCCCAAGCTGATCCTCGTCAACTCGCGCACCTACTCGCTGGGCACGGATGCGAGCAACAACCCGCTGACGTTCGGCACCCAGGTCCCCGGCATGCCTTGGTACAACTACATCGACCCGGCGCAGAAGACCAGAGGGCTCGACCACGCCCAGTTCACCGGCCTCACCGAGAACGCCGCCTACCGTACGGCGGTGGGGCTGGTCAACGTCTCGGACAGGCTGACGACGCTGAGCGTACAGCTCACCCTCAACGCGTCCGACGGTACCCAGATCAATGAGCAGTTCGTTCAGCTCTCGCCGCTCGCCATGGACCAGTACGACCAGGCGATCATCAGCCTCTTTGGCAAGACGGCGGAAGACAACATCACAGGGGCGACCCTGAGGGTGGCGATAGAGGCCTATGTGACCGGCGCCCTGAACCCCGCTCCGGCTCTCATGGCCTACGTGACGCGCATGGACAACGCCACCAACGACCCGGTCTACATCGAGCAGGCCTTCACAGTGGAGTTGCCCTGGGATTGCGTCTTCAACGGGAATTGCGCGGCGAGCGCCACCGGACTCGCGCTCGGTGCAGCGCGGGGCACCCAGTCGCACCTGCGACCACCGGTGCCGCGGCTCGTGAAGTAGCCCCCCAAGACGTGTGCTACCATTCGCGCCCAGTCGGGTGGTTCAGCCGCCCGTGAAAAAGGGGGTTTCTTCGGTATGGCCAACAAGGACGATCGGCTTCCCGACAACACTGCGGGAAAGTGGTTCGTGGATTCCAGCTGCATCGACTGCGACGTCTGCCGCACTACGGCACCCAGCAATTTCAAGGCAAACGAGGACGAGGGCTACTCCTTCGTCTCCAAGCAGCCCGAGAGCCCGGAAGAGCAGGCTCAGTGCGAGGAGGCGAAAGCCTCGTGCCCGGTTGAGGCGATCGGCGACGACGGGGCGTGAACGGCAGGCTCTGAAGCTGCTGCGGCCGGCCTCGTGCCGGCCGCTTTCATTTTCGTTCTGAGACTCGCCCGCGCGTGCTCTTGACAGGCGGCTGCAATGGCCCTAGAAAGATGGCGGGAGGGTGGCAAGCATGGCGCTAATGATCACGGCCGAGTGCATCAACTGTGACGCGTGTGTTTCGGAGTGCCCGAACAAGGCAATCACTCAGGGCGAGGACATCTACATCATCGACCCCGAGCTTTGCAGCGAGTGCGTCCCGGAACACGAGCAGCAGCAGTGCGCGGCCGTGTGCCCCGTGGAGTGCTGCGTTCCGGATCCGAACCACAGGGAGACGCGCGAGCAGCTCGAGGAGAAGTACAAGCGCGCCCACGCTGCGTAGGAGTGGATCGTCCTTCTCGTCCCGGCTCTCGCAGCCGCTGGCTGTGGGGGCCGGGACTGTCGCTGTCTTCGAGCGGCGGGCGTGCGTGCTTCCTGCCCCTCATGCCTGTTGCCTGGGCGGGGGGTGGCGGTTGCCTGTTGCCCGCCTTTTTGCTTGACACCACCCGCGGGCATTTCTAACCTGCATGATCCGCGGGAGGTGCGAGATGGAAATCACACGGATCGGGGTGGTTGGCGCAGGCCAGATGGGGAGCGGTATCGCCCACGTGGCCGCGCTGGCCGGATTCGCGGTGGTGCTCACCGACGTCTCCAAGGCGTTCGTGGACAAGGGTATTGGGACGATCGGCCGCAACCTCGACCGCCAGGTGGCCAAGGGCACGGTGACGGCCGAGGCCAAGGGTCACGCGGTGGCGCGCATCACGCCGGCCGTTGGGCTGGCTGGCCTCGCGGAGTGCCAGATCGTGGTGGAGGCAGTGGTCGAGAGCCTCGATGTGAAGGTGAAGGTCTTCCAGGAGCTCGACCGGGTGCTTCCTCCGGAAGCGATCCTGGCGTCAAACACCTCGTCGATCTCCATCACGAAGCTCGCGGGCGCCACCTCGCGGCCGGAGAGGTTCATCGGCATGCACTTCATGAACCCGGTGCCGGTGATGCAGCTCGTGGAGGTCATCCGCGGCATCGCGACCAGCGACGAGACGTTCCGCACGGTTGAGGCACTGGCCAAGAAGCTGGGCAAGGTCCCGGTAGAAGTCAACGACTCGCCCGGGTTCGTGTCCAACCGGGTCCTGATGCCGATGATCAACGAGGCGATCTATGCGGTCTACGAGGGCGTGGGGACCGCAGAGGCGGTGGACACGGTGATGAAGCTCGGGATGAACCACCCGATGGGGCCGCTCACCCTTGCGGACTTCATCGGCCTCGACACGTGCTTGGCCATCCTGAGGGTGCTGCACGACGGCCTCGGCGACCCCAAGTACCGACCCTGCCCGCTGCTCGTGAAGATGGTTGATGCGGGCTGGCTTGGCAAGAAGTCCGGCCGCGGCTTCTACTCGTACGCGTGAGGCACGCAGCTGCGAAGGAACGGTGATGCCACAAGATTCCACGATTGAAGCAGGCGACGGCCGAGAGGTGAGGGGCGGGAGCTCGCCCTCCTGTTTGGGTGTTTGTGCTGTCTTCCCGCTCCTTGCCTACCGCCTGCCGCCTACCGCCTGGCCGGAAGGGCGGGCATGACCGTCCTGTGCCAGTGGTGTGGGGTCGCAAACCCCGACGACCGCGAGCTGTGCCTGCGGTGCAGCTCACGCTTGGTCGTGGTGTCGGGCACCAACGGGGAGTTCTCCGAGGAAACGCTCGAGGAGGAGGAGGCCAGCTTCGAGCGCGAAAAGCTCGCGTTCGACGAGCATCTTCTCGAGCGGCTCTCGGGCGGGGAGGAGGGGCTGAAGCGCCTTCACGGTGTCCTGGTACGCCTGGAGGAGCGGGTCGCAGACCTGGAGCGCGGCCTTGCACTTCTGGACTCGGGGGTGCAGGCGCTTGTCGATCTCCTCGACCGCCGCAAGGTGATCCGGGAGACGGAGGTGATGGCGGCCTGGGAGCGCGCGGCGTCCTCGGAGATGGCCCGCGAGGAGCTGCTGGAGCGCCTGCGGCAGCGGCGGGAGTCGATCGTCTCGCGGGCCCGGGCGGGAGGGGGCGGTGCGGCCGCAGCGTGCGCGCGCGCCCTGCAGAGCGCGGAGCTGGCGCTGCTCGCGGGCCAGCCCCTGCGCGCCGCGGAGATCCTGGGTGAAACCCTTCGGCGCTTCCCACGCAATCCGGAGCTGGCCGAGCTGCTCGGCGAGCTGGCGTTCGAGCGCAGCGACCTCGGCGCCGCCGAGAACTACTTCCGCCAGGTGCTGCGCTGGAACGCGGAGGACGTCGAGGCTCGCATCTACCTGGGCACGATCCTGGCCGACACCGGGCGCGAGCCCGAGGCGCTGGAGCACCTCGAGCGCTCGGTTTCCCTGGCGCCCGAGAACTTCCTGCCGCACTTCTCGCTCGGTGCCCTGCACGCCGCGGCCAACCGAGTCGAGCCGGCCCGGCGCTACTTGCAGGCGGCGATCGAGCGGGAGGAGATCCCCCAGGCGTACTTCCTGCTCGGGATGGTGGAGCTCGACTCGGGCCATGCGGGCGCGGCATCCGAGGCGCTCGAGCGGGCCGTCGCCCTCGACGGCGATTTCGAGGATGCCATCTACTACCTCGGGCTCGCCTACCTGGAGCGGCGGTGGCACCGGAAGGCGCTGGAGTGCTTCCGCCGGGTGCAAGAGATGGACCCGCAGCGGCTTCAGTACCAGGAGGCGGTGCGGCTGGTAGAGGGGGGCGGCGAGAGCGCGGCCCCACTTCCGCCCGAGGCCGAGATGTTGCTGCGCGAGGCCTCGCAAGCGTCCGAGGAGGGGGAGATCGAGCGCGCACTGCACCAGCTGCAGCGCGCCTCGCGTCTGGCTGACCACCCGAGTCTGCTCGCCTCCCTGGCGCTGCTGGCGGCCGCGGCGGCGAGGCCGCGGCAGGCTCTCTCAGCGGCGCACCGCCTGCTCCGCATGGGCGTGCGCGGGGCCCCGTTCCTGGCGGCGTGGACGGCGCTCCTGGAGACCCTGCGGGCGGCCAAACGCTACCGGCTCGTGGATAGGTGGGGAGGGAGGCTCTTCACCGAAGGACCCGGCTCCCTGGAGCGCGGGCTCGCGGCGTACGAGCTGGCGCTCAACGAGCTGGAGCGCGGCGGCGACGTCAGCCGCGCGCTGGAGTTCGCCCACGCCTCGCTCGAGCTGATCCCACGCGAACTGCGCCAGTACCCGCTGGTGGCGCTGGGCAGGATTCACCTGGCACGCGAGGAGTACTCGGACGCGGTGGACTACCTCGAGCAGGCGGTGGCGGTTTCCTCCTCACCCGCTATCCTGACTCAGCTCGGCCTCGCCCTCCTGGAGATGGGGGATGGCGAGCGGGCCCGGGAGGTGCTCCAGCGGGCGCGCCACGGCACTGCCCGCGACCTCAAGACCGATGTTCTGACCCATCTGGCACGGGTGGGTTGGCTGGCCCCGCGCGAGGCGCGAGGCCGGCGGAAGGGTTAGTCATGCGCTGGACCCGATACTTCCTCTTCACCCTCCGGGAGAACCCGTCGGACGCCGACGTGGTCTCGCACCAGCTGCTCGCCCGCGCCGGCATGATCGACAAGCTGGCGGCAGGGATCTACACCTACCTGCCGCTCGGGTGGCGGTCCATGGACAAGCTCGTCCGCATCGTGCGCGAGGAGATGAACGCCGCCGGCTCCGTGGAGATGGTGATGCCGTGCATCCACCCGGCCGAGTTGTGGCAGGAGTCCGGGCGCTGGCAGGTCTACGGCAAGGAGCTGCTTCGCATCAAGGACCGCCACGACCGCGACTTCTGCTTCGGGCCAACTCACGAGGAGGTGATCACCGACGCGGTTCGCCGCCGGATCACCTCGTACCGCCAGTTGCCGGCCAACGTCTACCAGATCCAGACCAAGTTCCGCGACGAGATCCGCCCGCGCTTCGGCTTGATGCGCGGGCGCGAGTTCATCATGAAGGACGCCTACTCCTTCCACTCCTCGGCGGAGAGCCTGGACGAGGCGTACCGCGAGTTCGACAAGGCGTACCGCCGGATGTTCGACCGCTGCAAGCTCTCGTACACGGCGGTGGAGGCGGACACCGGCAACATCGGCGGCAGCGAGTCGCACGAGTTCATGGTGCTGGCCTCGACCGGCGAGGACGCAGTCGTGGCCTGCAGCTGCGGCTATGGCGCCAACATCGAGAAGGCGAGCGCCGGGACCCTGCCCGCGCCGCCTCCCTGGCCCGGAAAGGCCCCGACCAAGCCACAGGCGGTTCACACCCCGGGGACGACCTCGGTGGCTGACGTAGCCGCGTTCCTTGAAACTCGACCCCGCACACTTCATCAAGACCATGATCGTCGAGACCGACACGGAGTTCGCGGTCGCGCTGGTGCGCGGCGACGACGAGGTCAACGAGGTCAAACTGAAGAACGCGCTTGACGCCGGCCACCTGCAGCTCGCCTCCGAGGCCAAGGTGGAGCACGTCACCGGCGGGGCCATGGGCTTCTCAGGCCCGGTGGGCCTCTCGGGCGTGCGCATCGTGGCCGACCTCGAGGTGATGCGCATGAGCCTGGCCGCCACCGGCGCGAACCGCGCCGACCACCACCTGGTCGGCGTGGTACCGGGCCGCGACTTCAAACCGGACCTGGTGGCCGACATCCGGCTCGCCCGCGATGGTGACCCCTGCCCGCGCTGTGGAAGACCGCTCGTCCTCAAGCGCGGCATCGAGGTAGGGCACATCTTCAAGCTGGGCTCCAAGTACTCCGAGCCGATGGCGTGCAACTACCTGGACGAGAAGGGCGAGACGCACCCGATGATCATGGGCTGCTACGGCCTCGGTATCGGCCGCACGCTCGCGGCCGCGGTCGAGCAGGATCACGACGAGCACGGCATCATCTGGACGCGGCCCCTGGCGCCGTTCGAGGTCGAGCTGATCGCGCTCAACCCCGACGTCCCCGCGGTCAACGCAGCCGCCGAGAAGCTCTACGCCGACCTGCAAGCGGCGGGGGTGGACGTGTTCTACGACGACCGCGACGAGCGCCCAGGCGTCAAGTTCAACGACGCCGACCTGATCGGCTTCCCGCTCCGGGTGGTGGTGGGGAAGAAAGGGGTCGAGCAGGGGCAAGCCGAGCTCTCGCTGCGCCACGACCGCGCAAAGATACCGATACCCCTCGCCGAGGCGGTGG
Organism: uncultured Acidobacteriota bacterium; assembly: GCA_963739225.1. Lineage (GTDB taxonomy): Bacteria > Acidobacteriota > Thermoanaerobaculia > Thermoanaerobaculales > Thermoanaerobaculaceae > RBG-13-68-16. Next base: position 61,658 of record CAVTZQ010000004.1, read on the forward strand.
CCAAGACCAAGGAACTGCTGGCCGGGCTCTGACGCAACGCCGAGCCAGACCGGGGCCCGCGCCCCGCGCAAGCTTCTTTTGTCCGCCGCACCCCTCTACGCCGTCGCCGCGTCACCCCCGTTCCCGCTGTCATTGCGAGCCCTGCCGCAGGCAGGGCGAAGCAATCCCGAGGTTGTGGGTGCGAACGTCGCTCCGGCCGACCCCGGCCGTGTCAAAATAGCTTCCGATGACCGCCTCCGAGTTCATCGCCAAGTGGCACCCAGTCGAGCTGCGGGAGCGCCAGGCCTGCCAGGAGCATTTCCTCGACCTTTGCGAGCTGCTCGGCCACCCCAAGCCCGCCGCGGACGACCCGACCGGCGAGCGCTTCTGCTTCGAGCGGGGCGCAAAGAAGCTAGGCGGTGAGGACGGTTGGGCCGATGTTTGGAAGAAGGGCTACTTCGGCTGGGAGTACAAGGGCAAGCACAAGGACCTCAAAGCCGCGTACAAACAACTCAATGATTACCGCGAGGACCTCGAGAACCCGCCACTGCTGGTCGTCTGCGACATGGAGCACATCGAGGTCCACACCAACTTCACGAACACCGATTCCCAGGTGCACGACCTGCAGCCTGGACGCTCTCAACACGCCGGAGGGGATGCGCATCCTGCGGGCAGTCTTCTTTGACCCCGAGAGTCTTCGCCCAACGCATCAGCGTGTCGAGATCACGAAGGAGGTCGCCAGAAAGGTCGGCGAACTGGCACAGGCGCTCCGCTCGCGAGGCGTTGAGCCGCACGCCGCCGCGCGTTTCCTTGATCGTCTCGTGTTTTGCATGTTTGCCGAGGACGTGGGACTGCTCCGCAAGGGTCTGTTTAGCGAGATTCTTGCCCGCGCACGCCAGGACCCGAAGCGCCTGCGCCCGATGCTCGAGGACCTGTTCGGGAGGATGGCCTCGGGCGGGTTCTTCGGCGCCGACGAGATCAAGCGGTTCAACGGCAACCTCTTCGACGATGCCGAGGTGCTCGATCTCCAGCCCAACGAGATTGGCCTGCTTGACGCCGCGGCGAGGCCGGACTGGAGTGAGGTGGAGCCGGCGATCTTCGGTGCCCTCTTTGAGCGCGGCCTCGACCCCGACAAGCGCTCGCAGATCGGCGCCCACTTCACCAGGAGGGAGGACATCGAAACGCTCGTCGAACCGGTGGTGATGCAACCGCTGCGGCGCAAGTGGGACGAGTGCCGCACGATGGTCCTCAACGTTCTTGCCACGGGCAAGAAACGACCCACTGGCGGCGAGAAACCACCCGTGGGCAAGGCGCTGGACAAGGCGCACCGCGAGGTTGATTCGCTCGTCCGCAACTTCCTCGACCGCCTCTCCAGCGTGAAGGTCCTCGACCCCGCCTGCGGCTCCGGCAACTTCCTTTACGTGACCTTGCAGAAACTCATGGGCCTCGAACGGGAGGTCCTCAACTTCGCCGCCGCGCATGGCGTCCCGAGCTTTATTCCGCGGGTGGATCCGCTTCAGCTCTACGGCATCGAGATCAACGCGTACGCCTTCGAGCTCGCGCAGATGACCGTCTGGATCGGGTACCTCCAGGCACTGAACCGGCAGGGGTTTCACCTCCCCGACGACCCAGTCCTCAAGCCCATGGACACCATCCAGTGCCGGGACGCGATCCTCGACCTGTCCGACCCAAAGCATCCCAAGGAGCCGGACTGGCCGGTAGTTGACTTCATCGTCAGCAACCCGCCGTTTCTCGGCGACAACTCCATGCGCGGCGGCTCGGCAGACGAGTACGTTGACTGCCCTTCGCGCTGTGTACGGAACGCGCTTCCGGCGAGAGCCGACCTGTGCTGCTACTGGTTCGAGAAGGCCCGAGGCACATCGAACGGCGGCAAGGCCGGGCGAGCGGGCCTGCTTGCGACGCAGGGGATCCGCGGCGGGCTCAAACCGTCAGCGTTCTCGAGCGATCAAGCTGAGACGGGCGGCATCTTCTTCGCCGAGAGCGACCGCCCGTGGGTCCTCGACGGTGCCAATGTGCACGTGTCCATGGCGGGTTTGACGATGGCACCGACACCTCACGCACTCTCGATGGACGCGGGGTGGCTGCAATCAACGCGGACCTGACATCGGGCGTGGACATCACGACGGCTCGTGTCCTGCCCAATAATCGTGGTGTTGCCTTCCAGGGCGCCATCAAGCGTGGCCCGTTCGATCTCGGCGACGCAGAAGCCCTCGCGCTGCTAGCACTCGCGGGAAACCCGAACGCCCTTCCGAACAGCGATGTTGTGTTGCCCTACGTCAACGGGCTCGACGTGACCCGCCGTCCCCGGTCGCAGTGGGTCGTTGAATTCGGCGCGGGAGCGGAGACCGGAGCGACGCAGTTTGAGGCCCCGTTCGAGCGAGTGCAGCGCATGGTCAAGCCGCAGCGGGCTAAGGCGAACCAGGCAGATGCGCGCGAACGTTGGTGGGTGCACTGGTGTCGGCGCGACGAAATGCTCGCGGCAATCGGCGGACTCGCTCGCGTGATCGTCACGGCACGAGTCGCGAAACATCGGTTGTTCGCATGGCAGACCCTTCCTGCCCACCTAGATGCGCAATTGATCGTCTTCGCTCGAGACGACGACTACTTCTTCGGTGTCCTCCACTCGCGCGCTCACGAGGTCTGGGCGCTCCGACTCGGCACGCACCTCGAGACGCGTCCGCGTTACACTCCTACCACCTGTTTGGAGACCTTCCCGTTCCCATGGGCGCCAGGGCAGGAGCGGGCGGGCGACGGCCGCGTCGAGGCGATCGCCGAAGCCGCCCGCGAGCTGGATCGCCTACGCAACAACTGGCTCAACCCGCCGGAGTGGGTGCGCCAAGAGGTGCTGGAGTTCCCGGGCTCGCTGGACGGCCCCTGGGCCCCCTACCTCCACGACGCCGACGCGCGCGGCATTGGCACCGTGCGCTACCCGCGGATCGTGGCCAAGGACGCCGAGTGCGCGGTCAAGCTCAAGGCCCGCACGCTGACTAACCTCTACAACGAGCGCCCCACCTGGCTCGCCCTCGCGCACGACAAGCTCGACGCCGCCGTCTTCGCCGCCTACGGCTGGGACCCCGCCATGTCCGACGACCATCTCCTCGAATCCCTCCTCGCGCTCAATTTGGACCGAGGAAGGGCAGAACTAAAGCGGCAGGACTGAATCTTGCGCCCAGCCGTGGGCCGCAGCCTGTTCGAGACCGCCCTCAAGTATGAGGGGCCAGCAGCCTTGGTCTTCCACGACGACGGCGAGATCGTGGGCACCGCTCTGCTCCAGATTGACGAGGAGCTCAGAACGACGTCCCTTCTCCGAGTTACCGAAATCCGCTACTCGGGCCCCCTTGGGTTTCCTCTTGATTTGATGCAACCGGCTGTTCCCGGCACGACCCGGCCCATACCTCACCCGAGCGCGCCGTCTTTTGCCTCTTCGTTTCGGATGCAACTTCCTGCAGGTGAGGTGCGAAGTGCCTCGGGCAAGGTGCTCTTCGCGGCATCCGTCCATTTCGGCGAACAACCCGAGGCGACGCTCCGGCTCGATCTCGGGCCTACTGAGTTTTTGGCGGGTCGTGGCGACCGGCCCAAGTATTTCGTGGTGCCCTTGGTGAACTACATTGCTGATTGGCCCGCATACAACGCTGCGCTGGACGCTCATCCGATGCGTGTGCTTAGGGCGGTCGGCGTTTCCGAGGAATTCGCACGGCAGCATTCGGACATCGTCGAGATGGAGCGCCGACGCTTGAACGGGACGATTGAATTCGTATTCCACGGAAGGTCGGCCTTTATCCAGCCCATCAGCGACTATGAGGAGCGGCAAGGGAACCTCGAAAGCGGCGCGTCCAGGGCTCGGATCACCGCACTGCTCGTGGGCGAGATAGCGGACAGGCTAATCACATGGCCGGCTGTCGACACTTGGTTTCCGAGCGACCTACAGGGCTTGCTTAGCCTCGCGACCGGATCCGATGTTGAATTTCCCTGGATCGAGTTCCGTTCTGAGGACGGTGCGCTCGTAAGACGGATTCACTTCCACAACCGTGCGCCAGTGTTCACGCACCGCGGTCACATAATCCGCGAGTCGGTCCACCTTGGCACCGGGCGCCTCCTCTCGAACGGACTGCGCTCACCGCATTTCGGCAAGCCGCATCTCCGTAGTGCTATCCACACTATCTGCTCGCGACCAGACAGAGTGCTTAACCTCGATCACAGGTTGCTTGAGTTACTGGTCACGCTGGAGTCTGTGGCAAAAGGCCCCGGCGTCATCCCGGCTGACGTGAAGCCAAAGAGGCTCTCGACTCGTTGGCGAAAAGCCGTGAGGAAGGCCCTCTCGGAGGCCGCGGCAGCCATCGAGAGGTTTGCCGAGGACGCCACCAACTTAGGTGACGCGGAGGGTGGTCAACTTCTTCGCAAACTCGCGCCGACCGTCCGATGCTGGGACTACGAGCAGTTGACGTTCGGAGAGATCATTAGGACCATGTTGGATGTCCTAGGTCTTCCGGACGCCTCGGTCCTCGAACCGTGGTTTCGGTCACATCCCTATTGGCAGCGCGACTGGATTTCCGTAATCGCCGGACTCCGCTCCCGGGTGGTGCACCGGGGCATTGTTGGGGTTGGCGCTGAGGGGCGATCAACAGCCGAGGTGTGGGAGCTAGCTCGCCACCTCGAGGATCTTCTGGTCAGGATCGTTCTTCGGCTCCTTAAATACGACGCGTCCTACCAGCCCACGGTCGCACAATGGGCAACGCAAGCGCCTGTAGGCTGGGTAACGAGAGAAACCACGCCGGCCGAACTCGGGTTCACGTCCGTCGGTGAGCCTGGGCAGAGGCAGGCGCAGGAAGGTGGTCCACGACGAACTGGACCGGAAGACATGGGTTCCTAGAACCACCTCGCCTTTTCCGGTGCAATGCCAAGGCTTGAGATGCGAATTGACCCCCTTGACCGGGACTGTCGGTATCTTTCGATCCGAGATGACGCTGACGGATCATTCGCCGATCGCCTGAAGCTTTTGGGGCTCGGGCTCCCAGCAGGCTGGACCCCAGGCGCGCTGGTCGATCGTGGTCTCGTTTGCCCATCCTTGCGAGTACGCCTTCCCGATCAGCTCTTCCGGGAGTGGGAGGACTACCCGGTTCTAGGCGGCGAGTTCTCTCCCGAGGTGGGCTGGGCTGCTGACCTCTGGTGGTGGTCAGCAGCCCACACACCGTATTGGGGAGAGCGGGGCGGGGCGTTGGGGAGAGACTGGTACGTGCACCCCTTCGACCGGCCCGATGACCCGGCTGGGCGCACGCTGCGAGCAAACCTATTGTCGGCGAGTGACGCGAGCAGGGACCTGAAGGTGGCGACGCTCCGGGGGTACGAGGCACGACCGGTCATGGATCTCGTCCCGTACTGGGAAGCGTACCGCGTCGCCGAGCTACTTGCGGACCTGGGACCTTTCCCGTCTCTGGGCGCTACATCTGGAGTGAATGAGGCCATCAACGGCGTGTCAACGGATGCGCGTACACATCGGGGAGTCATCACCAAGAAGGTGGAAGCAACGCAGAAAAACTGGGATGATCTAGGTCGAACTTTCGACTGGTTGTCACGATACCGCACCCTCCGCGCCACTGCACTGGTTCATTCTATTCATGGTGAAGGGTACACGGCAGCAGTGCAGGAGCTGGCTGGCAACGCGGGCCTCACCGAAGAGGTACTGAAAATTGAGATCAGAGACAAGCTCCTGGTGCTATGGCAGCGGTGGCACTGGTGGCGAGAGAAGTCCATTTCGAAGGCAGCTTTCGCACACCTCCAAGAAGACATAGCGATTGCCGTCGAGCTGCTCGAAGTTCTTACGTCTCGCGAGGTCGATGCCTTTGATGAGTTTTGGTACCCGCCCGACCCTAACCCGCGCCTGTGGGCGCGACTACGGGACGCTTTGCCCTACGAACACTGGAAATGCCAGGAACTCACCTGGCAGGTCGGACCGGCTTACCTCAAGAACTTCAACCGGGTGGCTCCGCTGGGCATGGTCCTTGATCACGCCACACTCCGGGAAGCTGTGCGCGGCTGGTGGCAGAGCTCAGTCCCATTTCGTCGGTTCTGCGTCGCCTTCGCCCGGCTTCACGACGAGATCAATGGCCCTCGTGATCCGAACGATCTGGTTGGCCTGCGACTTAGCATTCCGGTGGAGTACCTGCGCCTGTGTGCGTTAGAGACGGAACGCTTCCTTTTCTCCCTAGTCGAGTCGTCAGCATCTACCGCTGGAAGCGTCCCGGGATTCAACGAGATCTTGTTGCGGGCTTTCAATGTGCTCTGCGAGCGTTTGGGGCCCCTACCAACGCCTGAGTTGCAGGATGAACTCAAGCGTGAGATCTCGAGAGACTCGCGCCTTCATGACTTGCCTTCAACCCGGAAGCTGCCGTTCAAGGAGCTCAGCCTTGTGGCCCCGCGCAACTTCGTTGATTTCGTGAAGGCCTGCCTTTTCAACCTCGCGGTCTTGCGCAACTACGCGGCTCACCACGACTGCCTCGACTACGAGATCGCCGAGCACGGAATCGCCATGCCAGCGATTGAAAGCATGTTGGCGCTCTTTGCCATTGAACTCAGCCCCTCACCTCGTTGACGGCGGCACCGGCGTCTATGCACCCAGGAAGGCCCGTACGAAAGACGGACCGGCCACCTACGCCATGAGGTTGGCGCTATCAGAGTGCAGCGCGCAGGTCCAAGCGGGAGTTTCCAGGTAACATGAAAGGCTCGGTAGGAGGGCGTCCGCCAGATGCACGTTGACTGGAGCATGATCGCGGCGTTGGTCACGGCGATCGCGGCTGTCGCCACCGCTGGGTGGTCCCTAAGTGTCCTCCTTGAAGCTGATCGGGAGTACGTATCGATCCTTGCGCTTCTCAACCGCGACCTCGAGGAAGCCGCCATCCGCGCTTCGACTTGCGATTCCTGTCTTCCTCTGGCATTACCTGCTCTGGAGCTGCTGCTGACGCGTGGATTTGCGCGACGCTTGCCACCTCGGCTGCGTGACCGCCTTCTGGCTGTTCGGAGCGTAATGGAGATGGTCAACCTGGATAACGACATCTTGTGGCGAGCCGCGTTCAGTGCCAAAGCGGCTTCTGGGGCTGGCAAGCCGCGGGAGATCGAGGCGCTTGAACAAAACCGCAACCAAGGTCTCGCCGTTGTGAAGGGTGCGATCGGCTATGTGTTGACCGAGGACCTCGGACCTCTGCTCACGAAGGAGGGGGTCAAGCCGGGCGCTCGCGATCCGATGTGGGAGTCCGTGGTCTCGCAGGCTGCGGCCACGTCAGCGGCCGGACCAAAGCAGTCAGATCGCCAGGACGCTCCATAGGGCGCGAATCAGGAGATTGCATCGGTAGCTGGTATCACTTTCTCACCATCTTGAGCCGATCGAGGGCGCGCTGGCGGATTGGTCGGGTCTGATCGAGCGCCGCGGGGAGGCCGCCTCTACGCGGAGAGACGTGGGAAGGCGCGAAGCGCGGGCGCTCCCCTCAAGAGACCCTCCGTGCTCAGGAGAAGTACCAGGTTCGGCGGAGTTGAGAAGCAGGGGAAGAGACACTCCTACGGCGCCCGAGCGCCGCTCGTCTTTGCCAGGGTGGGGCTACCGGTATGCCGTGTCGTGCTCCGGGTGGAGGGTGAGGAGGCGCAGCCAGTCACCTTCACGGTAGGCAACGGCGCGGAAGCCGCGACCGATACGCAGCGAGTTGAGGCGGCCACCGTGCGGCCCGACACGCGACAGGATGGCCTCCCAGCGGAGGCCAGCATCAGCGTAGACCTGCTGCCATGACATTTCAGCCAGCTTGCGCAAGGTGTTGAGCACGGCCCTCTGGCTGTCCTTCGGCAGCGCGAAGAGCTGACGCTGGAAGACCGCGTTATTGAGGTCGAGGCGGACGGGCGCCAATTCGCTCATCGCTTGGCGCGCTTCGAGAGCTTGTTGAGGTCAGAAGGCGCAGGGGGGTTGACCTCCGCCCAAGCGACGGCCTCGTCCAGCTCCTCGCTGACCCGGGCGGTGTGGAGCCAGCGCTCATTGTCGGGAATGAAGTCGCCAAGCTTGACGACCCAAACGCCGGGCTCGACCTCCTCGACCAGGACGTTGCGCCCTGCGTACTCTTTGCCCAGCGCGATTTGCCCGCTTGCGCCGATTGTCTTGATGCTGCTCATGTGTCCCGTACCCCTTTCATGCAGCATGATAGCATGATTGCATTACAGCATCAAGAACCACCCCACACGGAGCACCATCTCGGCATCAGAGCACGTTTGCTATGGTGGCGGAACCATGAACACGCGCTTCCTCACGGAGCACCCGCTGCCTGTCGCGGAGGAGCTGCGAGGCGCCGAGCTGGCCTCCCCACTGCGCCGCACGGCCGCGTTCCTCCTCGACTTCGCTGTGCTCCGCGACCTCGCCCGAGACAGGGGGCAAGCGTGACCTACAACTTCGACGCCGATCGCTGGTACGAGAACCAGAAGGCCCTGCTGATGGCGCGCCGCGAGCGCGGGGAGCTGGACGAACGGGCTTTCGCGGATGCACTCGACGAGCTCGACCGGCGCTTCGAGGAGATGCTTTCCAGGCTCGACGGCTCGTTCCAGCTCCCGACCTAGGAGCCTGTCCGGGAAACGCTCCGGCTACGGCTTGCGCTGGCATCCGGCTGGCGGCGTCAGACTTCGCGAAACGTCCTCAACGTAGCTCTCAGCTACGCGTCCGGGCCTTTCGCTCGTTTTCCTTGCCATCCGGCGCCATCGCAACCCTCGCTCTCGTCGGTTTACCGGACAGGCTCCCGAGCTTGCGCTCAGCGGATCTCGAACGCGGACTTGTACTCCACCTTCGCCCCGGTGATCCGGTCCTCGATGATGTGCCGCTGGGTGTATCTCCCCCTTGGCACGCCGGCCTCGAGCGAGACGCGGGCGGTCAGCGGCAGGTAAAACGTGGCGGGGTGGTAGACGAACGTGTTGTCGACACTCTGCCAGTCGGGGCGGTCGATCAGGACGTCGCCGGAGGGGCCGATCAGCTTGTAGGCGACGTGGAGGCTTGCCCTGTCCTCCCGAAAGCCGATGCCGAAGATGCCGAATGAGTAGTGCACGGGTTGCTCGGCCAGGAACACCGGCGGGCTGACGGGGGGGCCGTCCTCGGACGACCGGAACGTGAAGTCGCGCACCTCAAGCTTGGGGGCAGGCTGGATGGGTGTGCCCAGTACGGTGATGGCGGGCGAGCGCTCGGCGCTCTTTTTCCCGAGTGCATCGTCGGCCTTGATCATCACCTTGCAGGTCCCGGACGGGACGAACGGCGGCAGGTGGAAGTGGAGCGTCCCACTGATCGGGACGTTTCCGGTGACTGGCTCCCGGAGCGCGAGGTTGGCGGGCTTGTCGAGTGGAAGGCCTGCGGGGTCGTACGGGACCATCGTGATCGCAACGTCCACGAGGTTCTTGGCGTCTCTCGCAAAACCCGTGAGCTGGTACCTGAGGAAGACCTGGTCGCCGGGCTTGTAAGGCCCACGCTTGCGCACCGGGCCGCCTTCCGACTCGAGAAACTCCAGATTGGCGACCGCGATGCCGGTCGCGGGAGGCGGTGCGGCTCGGTGGAGCGCAAGGGCGCCGTACGCCCCGCCGCCGACGCCCGCAAGCCACAAAACCGCCACCAGCGCCCGCATGCCTGCCCGCGGATCTGCCTCCACAACCACGGTGTCCGCAACGTGGTCGCCCAGGCGCTGGCGCTGCTTGGAGAAGATCGCGATGAAGAACCCCACCAGATAACCCACCGGCGCGTCCACGATTCGCAGCAGGTTGCGCAGGAACGAGGCGCCCATTGAGCACTTCCCGCCGTGCGTCATCCTCACCTGCACACCCGCCATGACCTTGCCCAGCGTGGCGCCGAACGCCCCCTCCAGGATCCACGTGTAGAAGAAGCCGAAGAGCAGGGCTGCTGCGATCGCGACGATTGCGGGCTTCCCGGTGAGCGAAAAGCCGCTCTCGGTGACCCCGCCCCAACGCGTCGCCGCCCACATCCCGGCTACCGCAAAGGCGGCGGCCAGTACTACGGTGTCCAGCACCACCGCGATCATCCGGTCCCCAAGGCGCGCTATCGGGGGCCCGGTGACGCCCGGAGCACCGACGACAGGTGGTGGGGGGAGCAGGCTTGCGCCCGCTCGGCGGGGGCATGGGATGCGCGCACATCTCACACACGGAGCTGAAATCCGAGTTCTTCCACCCGCAGTCCGGGCAGAACATGGTCACCTCCATGCGTTCGGCAGCAGATCAAGTTTGAAGCCGGGTGGTCCCGCTGTCAACGCGAGCGTGTCTCCCCACCAGGTGACGGGCTGGTTTTAGCGCTTTGGCTTGTAGAGCCCCGCCCTGTTGATGCCGAGCATCCCCGCCCTGTACGAGCGCTCGTCCAACTTGGAGAGAGACTCAGCCTGACCCTTGCTGAGCAGCGGGAAGTGCCGGACGGTGTCGAGGCTCGACGCGATCTCGTCGAGGCCCTCATCGCTGGTCTCCCAGGAGAGGGCGTCGAAGCGGGAGAGGTCGAGGGGTTTGGAGTAGGAGCGCAGGGTCTTCTCGCGGTCCACGTTGAAGAAGTCCTCGAAGTAGGAAAGCACGAGCTCCCGCAGGGTACGGAACACCGGCTCCCGGTAGCGCAGGCCAACGTAGTTGGACTGAGCAACCGCACCGATGTACTCGCCGCGCCGAAAGATCGCGATGATGTGGTCGTCGTCGCGCACCGCCCGCATGTCAACCAGCATAGGGGGATGGCCCAGGCGGCGCAGCGCCGCTGCCGCGAACAGCGCCCCGTCGAAGCAGTGGGCCTTGCGGTCGCGCAGCACGCTCCTCGGGCAGCGGTAGATCGGGTCCGCGCTGTACGGAAGCCGGTCGAGGAACCGTTGGATGTGAAAAGGTTCGGTGAGCCGGTCGAGGACGGCGAGCTCAGCCCGCGTCCAGGGGCCACTTCGTCGCAGCCTGCTCAAGCGTCCCGCCTCACGCCCCGTGCCCGGCCGCGAGGGTCGAGCCTGCCTGGGCGCTCTTGGAAGACGGGGCGCCGAACTCGTGGCAGGAGGCGCAGTCGCCGCCGTCCTTGTAGTGCTCCTTCTTGTCGTCGTGGCAGGCCACGCATGCGTCGCGCCCGGTGACCTTCCAGATGTGTTGCCTGTGGCAGTCGGTGCAGGAGGCGTCGGGGTGACCGCCCTTCGTGTGCAGCCCGGGCAGCTTCTCGTGGCAGGTCTTGCAGTCGTTGATGGGCTTGATCTCCTGCTCCTTGGCGTGACAGGTGTCGCACCCCCCTGACATCATCGGCGCCGTGGCGTCGAACTTGTGGCAGGTGGTGCAATCCGCGCTGGGCCGCACGCCGGGGCTGTGACATCGGTTGCACATCATCGTCGCGTGTTTGCCCTTGAGCGGGAAGGGGTGCCAGGCCTCTTCGGAGACCGGAGGCAGGGCACCGAGCGTCTCCAGCGGGCCGCGCTGCGGCATCGTGTGGCAGGCGGTGCACGAACGGGTGAGGATGTTGGCGTCGGACGTCGCGTGCCGGCCGTCGTGGCAGCGGAAGCACCCCGGCCAGTTGCGGTGGCCGATGTTGTCCGGGTAGGTGGTCCAGTCAACCTTCATCTTCGGGAACACGCTGCGGCTGTAGATACCGGTGGCGATGGCGACCGCGTCCTCGATGTCCGGGGCCCTGCTGCTGTACACGGCGGGGTAGTTCTTGGCGTAGAAGTTGAAGATCCTGTCGCGGATCTCCTTGTTGGCCGTCTTCTGGTCGGGATAACTCGCCATCAGGGCTTCCGCCGTCGTTTTCTTGATCCAGGGCAGGTCTCGCTTGATGCTGCCGTTGTTGAGGGCGAGGTCGATGGCCCGATCCGGCGGCGTGAAGATGTGGGTGGGCCGGTTGTGGCAGTCCATGCAATCCATGGTCTTCTTGGGCAGCTTCGCAAGCTCCTCACGGGAGATCGGCTTGTCGAGCGAGGTGTACTCCCGCTCCTGTCCGTACGACCCGACGACCTTGAACCAGGCGATGTCGAGCTCCTTTTCGTCGCGGGCGGCGTAGATGATCTTGTTGTCGACCACCATGTGCCAGTGGATCCCCGCGCTCTGGCCGAGCTTCGCGCTGCCGCCCCCGGTCTTGATCATCAAGCTGATCTGGTCACTGGTGTTGGCCTGGTCGTAGCGGAAGTAGGGGATCTGCAGGAGCTGCGCCCCGTAGAACTTCTGCGGCCAGTGGCATTCCTCGCAGGTCTCCCGCGCCGGGCGCAGGTTTTTCACCGGGACCGGAATCGGCGTGGGGTAGGTGTGGAACGTCACGGCAAGGACCTGCCGCGCGCCGGAGAGCTTCGACTTCACGTAGAACGACGCTCCCGAGCCCACGTGGCAATCCACGCAGCGGACCTTGGCGTGGGGGGAGTGCTGATAGGCCGCGAACTCCGGCTCCATGACGGTGTGGCAGAGCCTGCCGCAGAAGGTCACGGATTCGGTGAAGAGGAACGAGTGATACCCGGCGACGCCCAGGAGCAGCACGAGCAGGAACCCGCCGACGAGGGCGTAGGCGAACTTCTTGCGCTGGAGAGCATCGTTGAGATCCACCCTTGGATACGGAGGTGGCGCCTCGGCACCCAACTTGCGCCGGCGCCGACTCTCCCGCTGCATGCCGTACAGGACGATGACCAGCCCGAGGAGGAGGAAAGCCGGGAAGATCATGTAGGTGACGATTCCGAAGTAGGGGCTGGTCTGCCTCATGACCAACTGCAGGAGAGCTGCAAAAACAATCAGAAGGGCGCTGCCCGCGACCACGAGCCCGCCGAAGTAGCTCAACGGGTTCCTGTAGAGCCCCTGCCCCGGCTGGTGTTTGGTCATCGATCCCCCTCCCCGCGGGTTCCCTGCCCCAACCCCAACAATGGCATGAGGATGTTAGTCAGGTAAACGCCTTCTGACAAGTCTGTGGCTCTCGGCCGGCCGGCTCGCTTGGCTCGTTGGAAGGTCACACTAGCGAACCGTCAACGGCAAGACACACAGCGGGAGGGCACGAGCAACGGGGCGTCAAGCGCCTGCTGGAGCCAGCACCGCCTCGAGGGCCGCACCTAGCAGGCCGGCGCGCGGCTCGAGGACAACGCGCAGCGGGATGCGGCTCATGAGCTCCCGCATCCGTCCCTTGTCGCGGAAAGCCTCGAGGAACGTGCCTTCCTGGAGCTTCGGCAGGATCTTGGGCGCGATCCCGCCCCCGACGTACACGCCGCCCGTGGCCATGGACCGGAGGGCGAGGTTGCCCGCCTCCGCGCCGTAGACGGCCGCGAAGAGGTCGAGGGCCTGCTCGCAGGCGAGGTCGTTCTTGGCGAGCGCGTGGCGTGCGATCACCTCGCCGGGGTCCTCGCGGGCGATCGCCTGGGTGACCTCGGGCCACGTGGAGACGCCCCGCTCCACGAGGAACCGGTAGATTCGCGCGAGCCCAGGCCCCGAGACGGCCCGCTCGACCGAGACCGGGCGATGAGACTTCTCGAGGTAGACGCCAAACTCGCGCTGCAGCTCCCCCTGAGGGGCAAAGCCGGCGTGGCCACCCTCGGTGGGGTTGGGGCGGTACCGGTGCCCGTCCCAGAACAGCACCGCCTGCCCGAGCCCGGTGCCGGCGCCGATCACCGCCCTGGTGCCGTGGGGCTCGGGGTCGCCCTCCTGCAGGGTGACGAATGCATCGGAGGGGAGCGCGAGGACGCCCATGGCGGCGGCCGCGAAGTCGTTGATGAGCCGGACGGTGGCCAGCCCGGTCTCCTTTGCGAGCCCCTTCTCGGTCAGGGACCACGGCAGGTTTGGGGTCCGGCAGGCGCCGTCGAGCACGGGCCCCGGGAGCCCGAAGCACGCGGCGGTCACCGGATCGCGAACGTCCTTGAGGAACTCGAGCACGATCGGCGCGAGGCCGGGGTAGCGCGGGCTCGGGAAGAGCGCTTCGTGCACGATTTGAACCGACTCTCCCGTGGGCTCGGCCAGCGCGAGCAGCGTCTTGGTTCCGCCGACGTCACCTGCGAGGACCAGCGTCACCTTCGCCTCCTGTCGCGGTTGCAGCGCCGCTTCCCGATTATCGCCTTGCCGGGCCTGACTTCCTAGAGGATGAAGTCGGTCGAGAGGAAGTTGGATTTCCGGCCCCGTGACGATCTGCGTGATGATCGCCTTGTTGACCTCGTTTGCCTTGGCCGCCACCAGCGTCCGGATGGAGAAGACCCGCAGGGCGTCGGAGACCGACAGCGTGCCCTCGGCGGAGTCCTTGCGGCCGGTGAACGGGAACGTGTCCGGGCCGCGCTGGCACTGGCTGTTGATGTTGACGCGGCAGACCTGGTTGACCAGCGGGTCGATGAGGCGCGCGATCACGTCCGGGTCGGTGCCGAAGAGGCGTGACCTGCTGGCCGTAGTTGGACTCGACGACGTAGCGGATCGGCTCCTCGATGTCGTCGAACGGCACGACCGGGACCACCGGCCCGAACTGCTCCTCGCGGTAGAGCCTGCATGCCCGGCTGGCGGGGTAGACCACGGCGGGGTAGAAGAACGTGCCGCGTGACGGTCCCGCCGCCGTCGTTCACGACCCGCGCCGCCGGCCGGACGGCCTCGTCGACCAGCTCCGTGAGGTACGCCGGCTTGCCGGGCTCGGGCAGCGGCGTGATCGCCACGCCCGTCCTCCCACGGCATGCCGACCTTGAGCGTCGCGACCGCTTCGACAAGCGCCGGAGGAACGTCGTCGGCGACTCTGCGGTGGACGAAGAGGATCTTGAGCGCCGTGCAGCGCTGGCCGTTGAAGGAGAGGCGTGCCGAGCACGCACTCCCTGACCGCCAGGTCCAGGTCGGCGTCGGGCAGGATGATCGCCGGGTTCTTGGCCTCGAGGCCCAGCACGCAGCGCAGGCGGTGCGGCTGGGGGTGCTGCTTCTTGAGGGCGTCCGCCGCCTTGCTGGAGCCGATGAAGGCGAGCACGTCGACCTTGCCGGAGGCCATCAGCGGCGTCGATCGTCGTCGCGCCCGCTCGCCGTAGACCGTGTTCACCACGCCGGGCGGGAACGAGTCGCGGAACGCCTCCAGCAGCGGGCGGTGGAGCAGCACGCCCAAGCTTCGGCGGCTTGAAGACCACCGTGTTGCCCATGATCAGCGCCGGGATCAGCGTGGTGAAGGTCTCGTTGAGCGGGTAGTTGTACGGCCCCATGCACAGCACGACGCCGAGCGGCGCGCGGCGGATCTGGCCGATGATCCCCTGCTGGATCACGAAGCGCGAGGAGGTCGCGGTCCAGGTCCTTGAGGGCGTCGATGGTGTCCCGGATGTAGTCCACCGTGCGGTCGAACTCCTTCTCGGAGTCGGCGCGGGTCTTGCCGATCTCCCACATCAGGAGCTTCACGACCTCCGCTCGGCGGGCCTTCATGCGGTGGACGAACTCCTCGACGTGCGCGATGCGCTCCGCCACCGACATGGTGGGCCACGCGCCGCGGCCGTTGTCCTAGGCCCGGACCGCCGCATCCAGCGCTGCCAGCGCCTCCCTCTCGCCGAACAGCGGGAAGCTCCCGATCACGCGCTGGACCGGACCGGTCGGCGTCTCGCTGCAGATCGGGGAGACCACATGCTGGACCGGGCCGTCCCAGAGTCGGATCTCGCCGTCGATCAGGTACTCGCGCTGCTCGACCGGGCCGGGGAGCGCCAGCTCCTCGGGAAGCCCCGCCGCGTCAGGAAACACGAGCCTCTCCGCGATGTTCATCCCAGACCTCCTGACATGTGAGTCAATTCACAAGCACTCCTCGCGAGACAGCGCGCAGCGCCGAACGGTCCAAAGCCTCCGGCCATCAAGACATTCCTGTTCCCTCGCGTCTACCCGAGCCGTCTCCGGAAACGCAACCGGGCGAGCCCGAGGATCACCATGCCTATCACCAGAAGGGCGAGCGCTTGCGGCCACAGCACCGAGAGGCCCACACCCTTGAGGAAAACGCCGCGCAGGATGACGAGGTAGTAGCGCAGCGGCACGAGGTAGGTGACGGCCTGGAAGAACGCCGGCATGTTCTGGATCGGGAACGCGAACCCTGACAGCAACATCTGAGGCAGGATGAAGACGAACGCGGAGAGCATCATCGCCTGCTGCTGGGTCTGGGCGAGGGTGGAGATGAAGAGGCCGAGCCCCAGCGTGCAGAGCATGTAGGGGAGCGTCAGCAGGAGCAGGGTCAGGAACGAACCGCGCAGCGGCACCCCGAACCAGAACAGAACGACCGGAAGGACGGTGAAGACCTCGACCAGGCCCACGAGAGCGTAGGGGACGAGCTTGCCCACGATCAGCTGCCCGGGCGTCAGCGGCGTAACCAGGAGCTGCTCCATGGTGCCCAGCTCCGACTCCCGCACGACCGCCATTGCCGTGAGCATCATGGTCATGATCATGATGATCAGCCCCAGGATCCCCGGCACCATGTAGTTCCGGCTCACCAGGTCGGGGTTGTAGAGAACGGTGGGGCGCAGGTTCACCAGCGGAACGGTGCCGGCGGTCGCGGAGGCGTCCTGAAGCACGGTGGCCGCGTAGGCGAGCCCGATCGTTCCGCTCATCGCGTCAGCACCATCGGCGACGATCTGGACGCGGCCGGGGCGGCCGGCGGAGCGCTCCGCCTCGAATCCGGCCGGGATGGTGAGCGCCACCCGCGCCCTGCCCGACTGGAGCAGAGGGTCGAACTGCTCCTGCGAGTCCACGCTGGCGGTGACGCGGAAGTACGTGGAGCTCGTGAAGCGGTCGACGAGCTGGCGGCTGACGGCCGTGCGGTCGAGATCGCAGACCGCGAGCTCCACGCGCTTGATGTCGGTTGTGGCCGCATAGCCCAGAAGCGTGAGCTGAATGACGGGAGCCAAGAAGAGGATCGGCAGGATCTTGGGGTCGCGCTTCAGCTGCAGCAGCTCCTTGATCAGGATGTTGAGGAGGGTCTTCATCACAGGCTCCGGACCGTGCGGAAAGTGGCAAGCCCCAGCACCGCCACGCCGTAGATGACCAGGCCTGCGGCTTGATTCCACCAGACCTCGGGGCCCGCACCCTTGAGGATGATCTCGCGCAGCGCCGTCAGGTAGTAGCGGGCGGGAACGATGTGTGTGATCACCTGGAGGGCCGGCGGCATCGAGGAGATTGGGAAGATGAAACCCGAGAGGAGGAAGGTGGGCAGCATCGAGGAGAGCAGCCCGAGCTGGAACGCGACCTGTTGCGTCTCCGCGACGGTCGAAACGAGGATTCCCCATCCGAGGCTCACCGCCAGGAAGAGCAGCGTCACGGCCGCGAGCCAGAGCAGCGAGCCGCGCACGTGCACGTCGAAGAGGAGCCTGGCGATCACGAGGGCGCCCGCGGCCGCGCCCGAGGCCAGCAGCAGGTATGGCAGCGTCTTTCCGACCAAAAGCTCGATGGCGATGAGCGGCGTGGCCCGCAGCGACTCCATCGTCCCGCGCTCCTTCTCGCGCACGACCGCCAGCGCCGTCGCGATGACCGAGGTGACCATGAGGATGAAAGCCAGAAGGCCGGGAACGAGGAACCGCGCCGAGCTGAGGTCGGGGTTGTACCAGACCAGAGGTACCGGGGCCACCGCGGCGTTGTGGGCATTGGTCCGCATCACGGGTGAGACCGAGCCGACGATCTGACGGGCGTAGCCCAGGATCGTAGTGGCGGTCTGGGAGTCGGAGCCGTCGAGCACGAACTGGAGAGTGGTCGGGCGCCACGTTGCGAGGTCGGTGCCGTAGTTCGCCGGGATCACGAGCGCCGCCTGGACCCTCCCGGAGTCGAAGAGGGCGTCGAGCACACGCGGGTCCTGACCGTGCGAGACGAGGTCGAAGTAACCGCTCTCCAGGAACGCCCGGGCGATGTCGCGGGCCGCGCGAGTGCCGTCCTGGTCCACCACCGCCAGCCGAATGTGCTGGACGTCGAAGGAGAGCGCGTACCCGTAGATGAGCAGCATCACGATCGGCATGCCGAAGAGCGCGAGGGTCGTGCGTGGATCGCGCCGCAGCTGCAGCAGCTCCTTGATGGCGATCGCGAGGGTGCGCCAGAGCATCAGGCCGCCTCGCCTTCCGCCCGCGCGATCACGCGGATGAAGACGTCTTCGAGTGAGGGAGAGATCTCGCGAACGGTCGCATCCTCGCAGCCGGACACGACCAGGCTCCGCTCCAGGGTGGAGGCGACCGCAGGTTCCGAGAGCACCACATGCAGGCCGTTACCGAAGAGGGCGACCTCCCTCACACCGGGCAGCCGCTCCATCTTTGCCATGGCCTGCGCGGGACGGCCGCAGGAGACCTCGACGATCGTTCCCCGCGGAAAGACGGCCTTCAGGTTGGGCACGCTGTCGAGGGCGAGCAGGCGGCCCGCGTGCATGAGGGCCACCCGGTGGCACCGCTCCGCCTCGTCCATGTAGTGCGTGGTCACGAACACCGTCTTGCCCCCGGAGACCAGGTCGTCGATGAGGTCCCAGAAGCGGCGCCTGGCCTCGGGGTCCACACCGCCGGTGGGCTCGTCGAGGAACACGATGGGCGGCTCGTGCAACAGGGCGGCCACGAGCGCGAGGCGCTGCCGGAAGCCGCCGGGGAGGCTGCGCACCAGCGCGTGCCGCCTCTCCCCGAGGTCGGCGGTCGCGATGGCCCACTCCGCGCGTTCTGACATCTCGCGCGCCGAAGAGGCCGTAGGCGCCGCCCCAGAAGCGCAGGTTTTCTTCGACCGTGAGGTCGTTGTAGAGCGAGAAGCGCTGCGACATGTAGCCGATGCGCCGCTTGATCTCCGCGGCCTGGGTGGCGACGTCGAAACCGAGCACCGACGCCGAACCGGACGACGGCGCGAGGAGGCCGCACAGCATGCGGATCGTGGTGGTCTTGCCCGCGCCGTTGGAGCCGAGGAAGCCGAAGATCTCGCCCGGCCGAACCTCGAACGACACCCGGTCCACCGCCACGAAAGGTCCGAAGGTCCGGGTGAGCTCCCGCGCGAAGACGGCCGGCTGCGGCGAGCCCGTGTTCATCGCCCCACGGCCCTTGCGAGGACGGCGTCAGCGATCCAGGAGCCGGCTCGTGCGTTTACGCGCTGCTGCTCGGCGCCGGCGAGCTGGGTCTGCGCATCAAGGACGTCCACCATCGGGGCGAGGCCGGCCGCGTGCCGCTCGCGGGCCTCGTTCTCGCGCTCGATGCCGGCGGCGCGCGCGGCC
The DNA here is from genome assembly GCA_963739225.1 of uncultured Acidobacteriota bacterium. Classification (GTDB taxonomy): domain Bacteria; phylum Acidobacteriota; class Thermoanaerobaculia; order Thermoanaerobaculales; family Thermoanaerobaculaceae; genus RBG-13-68-16. Next base: position 80,784 of record CAVTZQ010000004.1, read on the forward strand.
TCGGCCGCGTCGACGGCCGCGAGCGCGCTCTCCAGGTTGCGGCGGGCGTTCTCAACCTCGAGCAGGATGCGTCGAGTGAGCTCTTGCAGGTCCTGTGCGGCGGCGCGCTGGATGAGCTGCGAGGCGGCCGTGTCGGCCGTCGCCTTGCCGCCGTCAAAGAGCGTCCAGGTGGCCAGCAACCCGACGCTCCACGAGTCTTTCCACTGATCCTGCTGCGGGAAATAGCGCACGTTGGGACGGCTGTAGTCCCACTGGGCAACCGCCCCGAGGGAGGGGCGCGCCTCGGCCCGGGCCAGTCCCTCGCGCGAGCGCAGAGCGGCGAGCTGGGCCGCACCTGCGGTCAGCTCGGGGCGCTTCTCGATCGCCTGCCGCTGCAGCGACTCGGTCGGTGCGGGTACGGGCGGGAGTTGGCCGGCGAGGGAGTCCGTCAGCTCGACCCGGTCCGCCGGGTCGAGCTGCAGCATGGAGCGCAGCTGCGCCAGGGCGTTGCCGGCCAACGTCTGCGCCAGAATCGCCTGGAGGCGAGCGGAGGCAACCCTCTCGCTGCCTGCGAGCACGTCGGCCTTCACCGCCATGCCCGCGTCGAACAGCGCCTGGGTGTCGTCGAGAAGCCTCTTGGCACGCTGCTCCTGGGCGTGGGCCACCTCCACGCTCGCGGCGGTGCGCACCGCCTCCCAGTAGGCGAGCTGGGCGTTGAGGCGAAGGTCGGCGAGCGTCAGGGCGTGGGTCGCAGCGGAGGCCTGGCCGTCGTGGCGGGTGGCCTCGCGCTGGCCGGTGATGGCGCCGCCCGAGTAGAGCGCCTGCTGCAGCCGCAGGCTCGTGCCATAGGTTGTCGTGATGTCGGGGTTGAGGACCAGCGGAGGCTGAAGCGGTCCGTTGATGGGCGCCGCGAACTCCGGGATCGAGCTGCGTTGAACCACCGAAGCGCTGACAGAGAGGGAGGGCAGGGCGGCCGCATCGGCTGCCCTCACGGTCTCCTGCGTGGCGGCAAGGCGCGCGGAGGCGGCCGCCGCCAGATGGGAGACCTCGACCGCACGCGCCGCCGCGATCTCGGGGTTCAGCTTGATCGTCTCCGCCGCTACCGGGCCGGTCAACAGGCCCATCAGGATGGCAAGAGCGAAGCAAGGGTAGAGGCGGGGCTTGCCGGCACCCTTGGCGGCCGCAGGGTCCGCCCCTACACGCTTTTCGCTGTGAGCTTTCGGCTGTTTTCTCATGCTGCCTCCCCAGAAGCGTGCCCGTCGGCATGGGTGAGGTGGAGGAAGGTGTCCTCGAGGCCGGCGGGGATGACCCGCACCTCGTCGACGGTGGCGCCGGCACCCTCCAACGCCTCGCGGATGAGCTCCACGGCACCCTCAACAGTCGCCATGCGCACGTGGAAGCGCGCCGCGAAAGGCCGAACGTCCACCGCCCCTGGCAACCGGACCAGCGCCTCGGCCACCAGCGTGCGTGGCTGCGCTTCCACCTCGACGATCACGCCGGGCACGAGCGTGCGCAGCTGAGCCGGTGCGGCGTCGGCCAGCACCCGGCCCTGGTGCATGAGGACGACGCGCGAGCAGCGCTCAGCCTCGTCCAGGTACGGCGTTGCGATGACCAATGTGAGACCCTCGGCAACGAGGTCGCCGAGCAGACGCCAGAACTCCCGCCGCGTCACAGGGTCCACGCCGGTGGTGGGCTCGTCGAGCAAGAGGATTTCGGGCGAGTGCATCAGGCTGCACGCGAGCGCAAGCTTCTGCCTCATGCCGCCGGAGAGGCGGTCGGCCTGACGGCCACGGAACTCCGCCAGGGCCACGCGCTCGAGGAGCATGTCGCGGCGGGCACGCCAGTCCTTGACCCCGAGCAGCAGCGCAAAGAACTGCACGTTCTCGTCCACGGTGAGGTCGCCGTAGAGCGCGAAGCGCTGGGCCAGGTAGCCGAGGCGGTGGTGGAGGGCGCGCCGGTGCCTCCAGGCGTCGCGCCCGAGGACCTCGATGGTCCCCGCGGTGGCGCGCAACAGCCCGGCGAAGACGCGCAGCGAGGACGTCTTGCCGGCGCCGTCGGGGCCGATGAGCCCGATCACCTGGCCGCGCGGCACGTCGAGGTCCAGGCGCCTCACCGCCTCCAGCTCGCGGTAGCGCACGACGAGGCCACGCGCCGAGAGCACCGTCTCGCCGGCCATTAGAGGGCTCCGGCTGGCGCGCCGAAATACGCATCGGCCGGCATTCCCGGCTTGAAGATCCCCTCCGCGTTGTCGAGGCCGACCTTGACCCTGAACACGAGCTTGGCGCGCTCCTCGGGGGTCTGCACGTTTTTGGGCGTGAACTCGGCGACCTGAGAGACGTACGTCACCTTGGCCGCAAAGTCCTCCTTTCGCCCATCCACCCGCACCTTCACCGCGTCGCCGAGACGGACACGGGAAAGCGAAGGCTCGTCGACGTAGACGTTGAGCCACGGGTGGGCGATGTCGGTGAGGATGTAGAGCAGCGCTCCCGGTGCCAGCACCTCGCCTGGCTCGGTGGCGCGGGAGGTGATGACCCCGTCGCGGGGCGCCAGCACGGTGGCGTCGCCGATGCGCTGCTCGATCGTCGCCACCACCGCCTCGGCCGCCGCCTTCTGGGCGCGCGCCTGTTCGATCTCCTGCGGTCGCGGGCCCGCCCTCAGCTTGGCGACCTCGGCGCGGTCGGCGGCCACGACACGATCAAGCATCGCCTTGCGAGTACGGGCATCGTCCCGGGCCTTGAGCGTCGCGGTGCCGCGGTCCGCAAGCCCCTCCAGACGGTTCACGTCCAGCGTTGCCCCGGCGAGGTCGGCCTCGGCGCGGGCCAGCTCGGCCTCGGCGCGCTGGATGTCCTCGGCACGGGAGCCGGCGAGCAGCAGGCGGAGCCGCGCATCGGCCCCCTCCGCCTCGGCCCGGGCGCGTGCCAGCTCGTGCTCGGCGTCCGCGGTGTCGAGCTTCGCCACCACGTCGCCGCCTTTCACGCGGTCACCTTCCCAGAACGGGAGCGAGACGAGCTTGCCGCCGACCTTGGCGGCGAGGCGCACCTCGGTCGCCTCGATGTGGCCCGACGCGTGGATGGACTGCTGGTCGGCGGAGTTGCCGCAGCTGAGCAACGGCAGGGCGATGATCAGGGCCGCTGCAAGTGTCGTGAGTGCTCGTGGCATCAGTGCCTCCTCACAGCTTCTTGGTGGCGATCCCCTCAAGGGCGATGTCCGCCATCTGGTCCGACATGGCCTCCAGGTCGGCGGCGGCGTCTGCCGGGATGGAGAGTACAGCCTCGAATCGCTGGCGCATCCGGAGAGCGTTGGCCATGAACATCAAGGAGCCGATGAGCATCAGGTGCGTGATGAACGGGTCTACGCGCCGGAAGACACCAGCGGCGACTCCTTCGTTCACCACGGCCTTGGTCATGCCCATGATCTCGGAAATCTGCTCCACGGCCTCCGGCGGGAGGTTGGGGCCCCCTGCGGCGATCTCGCGCAACATGAGCTGCGGGAGGAACGGCCGCTGACGCACGGCGCCGGCGAACGCACGAGGGATCGCACGCAGGCGCTCTCGTGGATCGTCGGTCTCGGCCAGGGCCGCGGTGACCGCCTGCCTGATGCGCTCGACGTTGGCGCGCACCACCTCCCCGAAAAGTGCCGCCTTGTCGCCGACGTGGTAGTAGAGCATCGCCTTGTTGACGCCGGCGCGGCGCGCGATTGCGTCCACACCGGCGCCGCCGAAGCCGCACTCCGCAAAGACCTCGGCCGCGCCATCCAGGATGCGCTGGCGGACGTCGCCGCCCTGCGAAACGGAATCGGTGGTGACCATCGAACCTCCTGACCAACTGGTCGGTTTAACCGACAAGTTAGTTATAAATCCTCGGGGCTGATCGGTCAAGGGGGGCGGGAAAGTGACAGGTGCGGCAACACTAGGTCATTCGCCGTCAACGAGTTGCTGGCCCGGGTGGCCACCGCGCCAGGTCGCGCCACGGTTAGACTGGGTGTGGTATGAGCGATAGGAAACCGCCCCTTGCCAACATTGGGCCGCGGCAGCGGCGCCGGCGCTTGCTCTACGGGCTCGTGATGCTCGTGGTCGGCCTCGCGGTGGTGGTCATGGATCTTGCGGGCGCTTCGCGCTGGTGGCTGGTACCGGTCTTCGCCTTCTTCTGGGTGGGTGCATTGGGCGTGCTCCAGGCGCGAGGCCACACCTGAGTGAGGCTTGCCGCGCGCGGCGCGCGCGACATGGACCCGGGCCCCGAGCCCGTCACAGACCCGGAAGAGGCCGCCGCTCTGCGCCACAGGGCGCTGATTATCATGGCCCGGGCGACCATTATCGCAGCGCTGATGACGCTGATCGCCTCTGTCAGCCCCGCGCGCTGAAACCGCGCAGCATCACGGGGCCGCGGCCCGGACCTCGCGGTGGCGGTCGATCCAGTACCCCCACGGCACGAACATCCACGCGGCCAGACCGACCCAGGCGAAGCGGTCGGCGTCCGGCGGCGGCGGGCTTGTCAGGTTGAGCACGTAGATCAGGACCAGAAAGCCGACGAGCGTCCAGAGCGCCCAGGTGCCGATTCGGTCCCGCGCCCGCGTCGCCGTCACGTAGAGCGCCACGCCCAGGATGAAGATCGCCCCCTCGACTATAACGGTGCCGGCAACCGAGTTCCAGAGACCGAGGCCGACCTTGGGACCGCCCGGGTAGAGCGGCATATCCGGCCGGTGCGAGATCCAGTCCAGCACCCAGTGGCTCACGACCGCCAGGCCGACCACCGTCGCACCGCGTCCGTTCCGCCGAAGCGCGAAGTACGCAAGGCCGAGCAGGAGCCCCCACCCGATCCCGGTCACGAGGCTGTGGGTGAACGGGTAGCGGAAGAAGTCGAACGGTGCGACCTTGGTGTTTCCGGGATCGACACGAAAGGCTTCGAGCCCGAGCAGGACGAAGACCGGGAACAGGAAGTCCACGAACTCCACCGCCAGGATGAGCGTCCCCAGCGAGACCCGCGGCGCGAGCTTCTTGGCGCCGAAACCCACCGCAAAGTGCCCGATGAGCATTTGAACCTCCGTTTGAAGGGGCATGATACATCGCGTTCGAAGCGGGGCAGGTCGCCGATGCCTAGCCGCCGTCGAACAGCTCGAGCTGCCGCATCGTGCCCGGGACCAGCGTGGAGGCCGAAACGCCGAGCAGGCGTACCTTCCTCCGGCCGGCCTCCGTTCGACGCAGCAGCACCTTGGCAGTGGCACCGATCCGCTTCGCGTCCGCCGTGGGGATGGCAAAGGTGCGCGAGCGCGTCAGGGTGGTGAAGTCGGGGTAGCGCACCTTGACCGTGATCGTGCAGGCGGCCAGCTCGCGCCTGGTGAGGCCGTCGCCGACCTCCTCGGCCATCGCCTCCAGCTGTTCGTCCATCGCCTCGAGGTGGGCGAGGTCCTCACGGTACGTGTTCTCGGTGCCGAGGCTCTTGCGCTCGTGGTGGGTCTCGACGGGGCGCTCGTCGATACCGCGGGCGTACTCGTGGAGAATGCGGCCGTGGCTGCGGAAGCGGGCGAGCAGCGCCTCCAGCGGTTTCGCACGGAGCTCCGCCACGGTCGTGATCCCCATCGCGGCCAGCGCCCGCTCGGTCGCGGGCCCGACGCCGTGCAACCGCCTTACAGGAAGCGGGTCGAGGAACCCCTGCACCTTTTCGGGCGGCACGACCTTGAGCCCGTCCGGCTTGCAGCTGTCCGAGGCGATCTTGGCCACCAGACAGTTGGGGCCGACGCCGACCGACGCGGTGAGGCCGCGCTCCTCGCGCACCCTGCGGCGGATTTCCTTGGCGAGGGCGGTGGCGGTGCCGTGGGCACCCAGGTGGTCGGTGACGTCGAGGTACGCCTCGTCGAGGGACACCGTCTCCATCTCGGGGGTGAACTCCCTGTAAATCGCGAAGATCTTGTCCGACTCCCTGCGGTAGCGGGGGAAGTCCGGCGACAGGAAAACCGCGTCCGGGCACAGGCGTTTCGCCCGCGAGGCAGGCATCGCCGAGTGGATCCCGTAGCGGCGCGCCTCGTAGTTGGCAGAGGCCACCACGCCGCGCGCTTCGGGGTCTCCGCCGACCACAACTGGCTTTCCGGCGAGCGAGGGCTCGTCACGCGTGTGCACCGCGGCGTAGTAGCAGTCCATGTCGCAGTGCAGGATCCGCCGCACGCGGCCAGCCTCGTCCACCCCCCGATTCTAGCGGCGATGCACCGTTTTGTTCCGCATCTTGCTAGCGCCCCGCGAGCGCCCCGAGCAGCTCCCAGCACGCCGCCTGCACCTGAAAGAACCCGATATCCTGCGGCACCAGCCAGCGCAGCCGCACCTGCGGGAGCCTAACCGCATCGGAAGGCAGCGGCGTGACCGCGACGCCAAAGCGGCGGCACAACCCCATCGCCCGCCGAAGGTGCCAAGCCGAGCTCAGCAACCCGACCCGCCGCCACCCTCGCTCGGCGGCTGCCGTCTTCAGCGCCAGCACCTCGTCGGTGGTGGTGCGCGGCCCCTCCAGAAGCACGATGCTCTCCTCGGGGACGCCCAGCTGCCTCCAGATTGCCGCTGTTGCGGCGGCGGTGCTGGTAGCTCCGCCACCCGGAAGGGGGAGGTAGGGCCCCGATGTCACCAGCAGCGGTGTCTTGCCGGCGCGGAAGAGGCGAACGGCCAGCACCGCCCTATCCCCGGCCGCGGTCAGCATCGGCCGGCCGTCGTCGCGCACGTCCACCCCGCCGCCGAGCACCAGAACGGCATCGAACTGTCCCTGGCCGAACGGGTCGAGAGCGACGTAGCCCCTCTGGAGCCACGCCAGCACTGCGCCGCCGAACCAGGCGTTGCCCGCCAGCGTGTAGAGCAGCCAGAGGGCGAAGGCCGCGCCCGCGAATGGGCGGGCGATCCGTTGAGCGAGGACGCGCGAGAAGAGGATCAGGCCGAGCCAAACCAGCCCAGCCGGCATCAGACAGGCGCCGACGAACTTGCGGAGCTCGTAGTCCCCGGGCGAGAGCGCCGCGGCAAGCAGCAGCAGTACGGCCACGGCGAGCCAGCCCAGGATCTTTCGCCAGTCTCGCGAGGCCGCGCGCCGTCGGAGCAGCCCCCGGCCCAGCGCGACTGCCAGCACGATCAGCGCGAGCGAGGCCATGAGCAAAGTCTAGCGTGCCTTCGTCCAGCGACGCCGAGGCGGAGGGAGGGAAGGGGGGTCACCCGACGGGATGCCGCTACCGTCTTTCTATCGCAGCTCTTTCTTGAACTCCTGGATCTTGTCCATCAGCTCGTCGGCCTTGAGCTTGTCGGCTTCCTCGAGCTGTTCGCGCAGGGCCTTGAGATCCGCCTCGACGCGCTCCACCTCCCGGCGCGCGGCCTCCGCGTCCGCCGAGGTGTCGACGCCGGAAATCCCCGCCGCGCGGCCGGCAGCGTGGAACTGCCGACGCGCGCTGTCCAGGCGCTGCTCGAGGCGTTGCAGCTGCTGCTCGGCCTTCGAAAGCGAGGAGGGGATGAGGGTGAGCCTCCCGGTGTGGACGTAGTTGTACGCAAGCAACGCCGCAGCCGCGATCAGGACAACGAGAATCAGGCCCTTCATAGCTTCCTCCCCTGGCGTGACGCGGTCTGAGCCTATTCTCGATCGCGACGGCGCGTCAAGCCGGCGCTCTTGCCGAACTCTCGCAGCAGCCAACACGGCTCGCCTCTTGAGACGTTGCTTCTGGGCGGCTTGCGTTCCGCCCTGGGACAGTCGAAAATCGCGACACCGCATGCGCACTCTCGGTATCGACCTCGCGTCCGATCCGAAGAACACCGCCTACTGCGTGCTCGAGTGGGCCGGTGGAACGGCCGAGGTTCGGCAGCTTTGCGTCGGCGAGGAGGGCGGCCCCCTGGCAGACGACAGTTGCCTCCTCGGGCTGCACGGACACGCCGACGTAACCGGGATTGACTGCCCCTTCGGATGGCCGACGGGCTTCGTGGCGTTCCTGTGCAGCATCTCGAGGCCGACGGATGAGCCGTTACCCGCGTGGTCGGAGCAGTACCGGGACGAGCTGAAGTTCCGCACCACAGACCGGTGGATTCGCGACCAGCTCAACATCTCACCGCTCTCGGTGTCGGCCGACCGGATCGCGATCCCCGCCTTTCGGTGCCAGGGCCTGCTGACGAGGATGGGGGTGACCGACCGCTCTGGGGACGGCCGGGTCTACGAGGTCTACCCCGCGGCGGCGCTCAACCAGTGGGGGTTTCAGAGCACCGAGTACAAGAAGGCCAAGGGGCGCACCCTGCGCGGGGAGCTGGTGGATCAGCTGATGACCAGGACCGCCTGGCTGCGCCACTCGGAGCAGCAGCGCGAGAGGATGCTCGAGTCGGACGACGCGCTGGACGCGCTGGTCGCATCCCTCAACGCCCGCGCCGCGAAGCTCGGCCTGACCATCAAACCGGAGGCGGACGAGCACCGGGCCGCAGTCCGCGAGGGGTGGATTGCGATCCCCGAAAAAGGCTCGCTGGATCGGCTCGCTGGCGGCTGAGAGAGAGCCGCGGGCGCGATGGGATCCTTCGTCTCCTCGCCGGGCTGGGAGGCTCAGGATGACGCCTTCGGCCTCATCCTACCGAGATGCCAATCAGGCGGCCGATGCCGAAGGTGACCCCTGCGGCGGCCATGCCGATGAGAAGCTGCCGTAGCCCCGAGTAGAGAACGCCGCGACCCGTGAGCATCGTAATGGCCGCCCCGATCACGAACAGCGCGAAGCCGCTCGCGACTAGGCTGGTGACGATCGCCGCCGTGCCCGAGAGGAACAGGAACGGTGCCACCGGTGCGATTGCTCCGGCGAAGAACAGGAAGAACGAGGTAATGGCCGCCTCCCAGGCGGACCCGCCGAGCTCGGCGGGGTCGATCCCCAGCTCCTCGCGGGCCAAGGTGTCCAAGACGTTTTCCTTGTCTTCCATGAGCTTGGCGGCGAGCGTGTCCGCCTCCTCTCTCTGCAGCCCCTTTGCTTGGTAGATGAGGGAGAGCTCCTCCTGCTCCTCCTCCGGGGCCTCCTGCAACTCGTCGCGCTCGATGGCGATCTGGCGTTGAGCGAGTTCGCGCGCGCTCTGCACCGAGAGCCACTCGCCCATCGCCATTGCACACGCGCCCGCAAGCGTGCCAGCGACGCCTGCGACCAGGATGGCCGTGTTGGAAGAATGGGCCCCTGCCACGCCCATCACCAGGCTCAGAACCGAGACAAGCCCGTCGTTGGCGCCCAGCACCGCCGCACGCAGAGCATTGCCGCCCACGGCGCGGTGGCGGCCCTCGAGACGTGCCAGCAAGCCCCCCTCCATGCCGGTCGTGGGTCCGCGGGAGATGGTGGAGAGCAGACGGGCGTGGGAGTGCTCTACGACCGGGAGCCCGGCAGCGAGGGCGTCGGGCTGGTCGTCGTAGCCGTGGCGGCCCGCCTGCTCCTTCATCGTAAGCGCCGGGATGACGGACTGGGTCCCCAAGCGCCCGGCCAGCCAGACGGTCACCCGTGAGCGCAGGCTCGGGCGGCGGGCAGGGATTCTCGCGCCTGCATCGCGCAGCTTCTTCTCCCAGAAACCGATGTGCGCCTCCTCGGCGGCGGCGAGACGCCGGTACACCTCGGCGAGCTTGTCGAGGGGCTCGATCTTCGCCAGCGCGCGGTAGGTGGCGGCAGCGTCGATCTCTTCCTGCAGGTTGGCCCGGAAGCGGGCGACATCGGTTCGGGGGGACATCGTCGTGCCGTCCTTTCTCCCGCGAGACTCCTGAGCGCGAGTGCTCGGGATGAAAAGCAGCCCCGGGGACTCGGCATCAGGAACCCGGGGAACCGGCTCCAGCCGGCCTGGGACCGCCGCGCGGTCGCGGCGGGTCCAGCGGTGCTCGTCAGGCCTGGCGAGAGCGCAGTCTTGCCATGCCGATGGCGGCCAGCACCACTCCGACGACGATCCCTGCGACCTGCTTCATGCCGATGCCGGGCGATCCCCCAATCCCCAGGGAGTCGGCAGCGGCTGAGATCAGGAAGAGCAGGACCCCAACAACCAGCAGAGTCACTCCGACCGTCTTCTTCGACATGCTTGTCCCTCCGTGTCCTCGCGGCGCCTTGCGTCGCTTGTGCGGTGCCATTCTACCGCTCGCTGGCGCCGAAGTCGGCGAGCAGCTCACGGGTGATCTCCGCCGGGAGGTCCTCGTGAACCCAGTGGGTGGCGTTCGGGAAGCGGACCAGCGATCCGCTGTCCAGCCACGCCGTGCTCTGCTCGGCCAGCTCGACGCCCAACGCCGCGTCGCGCTCGCCCCAAAGAATGAGGGTCGGCACGCTCACGCGCCCGACACGCGGGCTCCGGTGCCCCGCAAGGATCGTCCGCCCGAGCGCGCGGTACCAGCCGATGCTGGCCGAGAGCGCACCGGGCCGAGACCACGCCTCGCGGTAGCGCCCCAGGTCCTCGTCAGTGAACGTGCCACGGCGCGAGCTGGCCCGCATCAGCCAGCGCAGCCGCGCGAAGTCGTTGCGGGAGAGGAGCCACTCGGGAAGTCGAGGTAGCTGGAAGAAGAGGATGTACCAGCTCCTGCGCATCTGCCGGAAGTTGCGACCGGAGAGGGCACGCCGCATGACGGCCGGGTGGGGAACGTTGAGGACCGCGAGCCGCTCGACGCACTCGGGGTGAAGCGCGGCGAGCGTCCAGGCCACTGCGGCTCCCCAGTCGTGGCCGGCCACGAAGGCACGCTCTGTGCCGCAGGCCCGGATGAGGCCGGCAGCGTCGCCGGTGAGGGTGGCGATGTCATATGGGGGCGTCGTCTCGGTGAGGTTGTAGCCACGCTGATCGGGGGCGACGACGCGGAACCCTGCCCGCGCCAGCGTGCCGATCTGGTGACGCCAGGAGTACCAGAACTCCGGGAACCCGTGCAGCAGGACGACGAGCGGCCCTTCGCGCGGCCCGGCCACGGCCGCGTGCATGCGCAAGCCCGGCAGGTCGAACCAGGCGGTTTCGAAGCCACACTGTTCGGGCAGCGGCGCAGAGTCCATCGGCATGATTGGTCTAAGGGTACCGCGTCCTGGTCGGAGAACTCTTCACCTTGAATTGGGAGCCGTCGTTTTTCCATCGGCGTCGCGGGAGGCGGTATCCTTGCGGCCCGGGGAAGGGAGGCGCAGGGATGGGGTTCGGACGAAGCGAGTGCGAGCGGTGCCGCAGGGACTTCCCGGCGCTCGGGCGGGAGGTCAAGGGGCACCCGCTGGCCTACCTGGACGGGCCGGCGGGGACGCAGGTGCCGCAGCAGGTGATCGAGGCAGTCGCTCACTACTACCGCACCTGTAACGCCAACACGCACGGGGCGTTCATGACCTCCAGGGAATCGGACGAGGTGATCCACCGGGCGCGCGAGGCAGTCGCGGCGTTCCTCGGGGCGCCCTCCTGGAAAGAGGTGTCGTTCGGCGCCAACATGACGACGCTGAACTTCTCTTTGAGCCAGGCCCTGGTCCGTGAGATGAGACCGGGCGACGAGATCGTGATCACCGAGTTGGATCACGAGGCCAACCGCGGCCCGTGGCTCGCCCTGCGCGAGCGGGGGATCGAAGTGCGCGAGATCGCGCTGCAGCACGACGGCACGCTCGACTACGGGGACATGCGGCGAAAGATCACGGACCGGACCAGGCTGGTCGCGATCGGATACGCCTCCAACGCGCTGGGGACGGTCAACGACGTGGCGTTGGCCCGCAAGCTCTCGCGGGAGGTGGGCGCCTGGCTCGTGGTGGACGCGGTCCACTACGCGCCGCACTTCTCCCTGGATGTCACCGCTCTGGACGCCGATTTCCTGCTCTGCTCTGCGTACAAGTTCTACGGACCCCACGTCGGAATTCTCTACACAAGGCCCGGGCTGCTTGCCAAGCTCCGCACCGATAAGCTGCGCACCCAGGACGACGAGGCGCCGTTCAGAATCGAGACCGGCACCCTCAACCACGCCGCCATCGCCGGAGTGAGTGCCGCGATCGACTACGTCGCGTCGTGGGGGCAGGGCGAGACGCTGCGCACGCGACTCGTGTCGGCGATGGAGGGGATCGCTCGCCACGAGCACGGCATCGCCAGCTTCTACTGGGAGAACGTCAGGAGCTTCCCCGGGGTGATGGCGTGGGGCCAGGGCTTCTCCTCGCCGCATCGCGCGCCAACGGTTTCGATCACCATCGCGGGCGTGCGCCCATCGGAGGCCGCAAGGGCGCTGGGCGAGAAGCGGATCCTGGTGTGGGACGGCGACTTCTACGCCGCGCGCGCCATCGAGGTGCTGGGCCTCGCGCAGGGGGGCGGCGTGCTGCGCACCGGGATCTCGATGTACAACACCCGCGAGGAGATCGAGCTCCTGCTCGAAGGAGTGGCGGCGCTCGCCGAGCGCTGAGCGATATCGTCAGGGGCGAGGCATTCCCACGGCTGCCATCGCCGTATCATGGTGGCTGGCTTCGAGGTTCCGACAAGCCGGAGGCGACGATGCAGCGACGCTTGATTAAGCGCTTTCACCCCCCCGGAACGACACCCGGCACGCTGGCGGCCCCGGCGGAAGGCACCGCCGGCGCGGCGTGGCTTTCGCTGATCACGTACAGTGCCGAGAAGGTCGCCGAGCAGCCGATAACCGCGCTCTCGCAGGTGGCCGCCCTGATCCCGGCCGGGGAGCAGGCGTGGTTGAGGATAGTGGGCCACGACACCTCGGTCCTGGGCGAACTCGCCGGGCGATTCGGCGTGCACCCGCTGGTACTGGAGGACGTGGCGAACGTCGGCCAACGCCCGAAGGTCGAGGAGTACGACCAATACCTCTTCGTGATCATCGACGTCCTGCGCTTCGGTACCGGTAGCACCCTGAACGAGCAGCAGGTGAGCTTGCTGCTCTTCGAAAACCTCCTGATCACGGTCGAGGAGCGCGAGAGCGACCTCTTCAAGCTGGTGGTGGAGCGGTTGCGCGGCCAGGGGGGCAAGATGCGCTTGCAGGGCGTGGACTACCTGGCCTACGCGCTGGTGGACGCCGCGGTGGACCACTACTTCCCGACGCTGGAGCGAGTCGGCGAGCAGATCGATGAGGTGGAGGACGTGCTTCTCGACAAGCCTGACCGCAAGAGCTTCGAGGAGCTGCACCGGATCAAGCGCGACCTGCTGCGGATGCGCAAGGCGACATGGCCGCTGAGAGAGATGGTGGGAGCGCTGGCGCGCACGGACTCCGCACTGGTGCGCGAGGCCACGCGGGTGTGGCTCCGCGACGTCTACGACCACGCCGTGCAGGTCATCGACATCGTCGAGACGTTTCGCGAGATGACCCAGGAGCTTGCCGACCTATACCTCTCGAGCGTTTCCAACCGCATGAACGAGATCATGAAGGTTCTGACGGTCATCGCCACGATCTTCATGCCGCTGACCTTCATCGTTGGGATCTACGGCATGAACTTTCACAGCATGCCGGAGCTCTCCTGGGGATGGGGTTACCCGGCGTTGTGGGCCGTGATGCTGCTGGTCGCCGGCGGCATGGCCTGGATGTTCAAGCGCCGCGGCTGGCTCTAACCTGCCGCACAACCGCCCAGGCGTGAGGCGCGAGGCAAGAGGAACAGGCCGCGAAGATGTCGTTCCCCCTATTGCCTCCTGCCTTTTGCCTCATGCCTTCTCTAATCCAGCTTGAACCCCGCGAGCACCGTGACCTGCCATTCCGACGGTTTGCCGTCCCGGATTGAGCCCCGGACCTCCTTGAGCTCGAACCACGAGAGCCCGTGCAGCGACGCCGAGGCCTTCTCGAGCGCAATCGCCACAGCCTTCTCGATGCTCTCGGCGGAGCAACCCACCAGCTCGACCTTCTTGTAAACCTTGTCGCTCACCGTTGCCTCCTCCCACGAACGCACGACTTGGCCATTGTCCTGAGTTCGAGGCCGAGTTGCAACTGGGGAATAACCCGGCGGTGAGAGAGCGCTATAATCTGCGGAACAAGAGGGGTCAAGAACCAACCGACGACGTTTCAAGGACGACAGGGAGGGAGTGAACATGGCTTCGAGCACACCACCTATGGCGCCACCGCCGGCGCAACCCGTGGCCAGAGCACCGGCACCCAAGAAGGGGACCAGCCCGCTGGTGTGGATCCTCGCCGGGTGCGGCGGCCTCATTGTCATTGTCGGGATCATCTTCGCAGTGCTGGCCTACTGGGGCGTGCACAAGGTCAAGGGCTACGCCGAAACGGCCAGGAAGAACCCTGCGGTGGCAGCGGCCAAGTTGGCGGTCGCTTTCAACCCCGACCTCGAGATCGTCTCCGAGGACGACAAGGCCGGCACGCTCACCATCCGCAACAAGAAGACCGGCGAAGAGATCACGATGAACGCGGAGGACATCAAGCAGGGACGCTTGAGGTTCAAGAACGAAAAGGGGGAGGAGGTCACCTTCGAGGGAAGCGGCAAGGAGGGTAAGGAGGGTTTCAAGGTCAAGACCAACAAGGGCACCATGACCTTCGGCAGCGCCGAAGGTGAGGCTCCGCCGCCGTGGGTGCCGACCTACCCGGGAGCCAAGATCATGGCTTCGTCCAGGGGAACGACCGGCGAAGGCCTCACCGGTACCTACGCTTTCCAGACCTCCGACTCGACCGAGGTCGTTCTCGGGCACTACGAGAAAGAGCTCAAGAGCGCCCGCTTCGAGGTGGAGAGGACAGCCATGGGGGCCATGGGCAACCTTTCCGCCAAGGGTGACGGGGGCAAGCGCAAGGTCAACATCACCGCGATCCCCCTGGACAAGCTGACGCAGGTCACGGTCGCGTACGAAGCCGCCGGAGGAGGGGGCGAGTAGGCGGCTGCCACATGTGAGTCGAGGCCGGCGTTGCACGCCGGCCTTTTCCTTTTCTGGGGATCACTGTCCCAGCGTCGCGACCAGGGCTATTGCCGCCATGCCGCAGGCAGTGGCGAAGACGTCGCGCTTGCGGCACACGGGGACGGTGACCGCAGGGATCAGGTCGCTGGCCCCGAGGTAGAGGAAGAACCCGGCCATCACCAGCAGCAGGGTGCCGAGCTGCGCCTCCTGCAGCGCCAGCGCCATCCCCACCGCGAAGCCGAGGAGCAGCAAGCCAGCGTTGCCGGCCAGCAGGCGTACGGCCTGGGCGCGCCTGTGGTGGTGGGTGAGCACGAGCGACACGGTGGTGAGGCCGTCGGCGAACTTGTGCGCCGCGAGAGCCAGCCCGACGGCGACCGCTGTGTGAGGTGACTCCTTCAGAGCCGCCGCGAGCGCAAGCCCGTCCACTGCAGAGTGCAAAAGAAGACCGATGGCGCCGTGCATGGCCAGGGGAGGGTGCGCATGCTCCTCGGGGGGGCACTCGGCGTCCATCCGGTGGGGGTGCGGGTGCAGGACGTGCAGCTTGTCGAGGAGCATCGTGGCAAGGAAGGCCCCCAGCACGACGAAGAACTTGGGCTGCGCGTCCCCCCCCATCCCCTTGATCGCTACAGGGATCAGCTCGAGCAGGGCGAGTCCGACCAGCGTCCCGGCCGAGAACGATAGGAACGTCCGAGAGTGACGGTCGAACCGTAGGGGCACCGCGCCGCCTGCAAGGGTGGAGGCGAGCACGGCCAGCAGCAGCACGGCCCCGACCAGGAACGTCATGGGCGCATTCTAGTCATGCCGCCGTGGCGGTTACAATCGCAGCGTGGCGGATACGGTTCGTCTCGACGTGTGGCTCGACGTCGCCTGCCTGGCGAAGACGCGCTCTCAGGCGAAGGAGCTGTGCGACGGGGGCAAGGTGGAGGTGGGGGGCGTGCGCGCCAAGGCGCACCACATGGTCCGGCCCGGGGACCGCATCCACGTCTCGCTCGCACCGGGTCTCCGGCGCGACGTCGTGGTTCGGGAAGTGGTCGAGACCAACGTGCCCCGAGCACGGGCGCGCGAGCTCTACGAGGACGTCACACCCCCGCCGAGCCCCGAGGAGGTGGAGATGAGGAGGCTGGAGCGCTTCGCCCCGCCACCGGCCCCACCCCGAGGCAGCGGTCGGCCCGAGAAGCGCGCGCGCCGCAAGATGGACCGAATGCGAGGGCGGTAGCCCACCGTCGCCCTCCCCGGCTTGAGGCGTAAGGCTCGAATAGGGCAGAACGTCTACTTCGTCGCGCGGGCCGCGAACCACATCGCGGTCTTCTTAAGACCGTCCTCGAGCGTCGTCCCCAGCCTTACTCCGAACTCGCGGCCCAGCAGCTCGGAGGTGATGACCGAACGCCGCTGCTCTCCCCCCTTTGCGGGGCCGTGGCTCGGCGGGCGGGTCACGCCCACCGCGGCCGCAAGCAGGCCGTACAGCTCCACGACGCTGGTCTCGCGGGCGGTGCCGACGTTGTAGATCCCGAAGCCCGGTCTCCCGACCGCGGCGAGGTTGGAGGCCACGACGTCCGCGACGTAGACGTAATCCCTGGTCTGCAGGCCGTCCCCGTTGATCACCGCCTCACGGCCCGCGAGCAACCGGTCCAGGAAGATCGCAACCACGCCCGCCTCTCCGTGCGGGTTCTGGCGGGGACCGTAGACGTTGGCGTAGCGGAGTGCGATCGCGTCGATGCCGTACTCCGCATGGTAGAAGTAGAGGTAGCGCTCCACTGCCAGTTTTGCCACGCCATAGGGGGACAGCGGCCGGGCCGGGTGCCCCTCGTCGGCAGGAAAGTACTCCTGTTCGCCGTACATCGCTCCACCAGTGGAGGCGAAGATTACCTGCTTGAGGGCGGCCTGGCGCCCTCCCTCCAGCAGGTTGAGGGTGCCAACGACGTTGACGCTGGCGTCGTTTGCCGGGTCAGCCACCGAGCGCCGGACGTCCATCTGTGCGGCGTGGTGGACCAGCACCTCGACTCCCGCATCGCGCACCAGGACGGCTGCCTCGGGCGAGCGGATGTCGAGTTCGTGGAACTCGGCACCGGCCGGCACGTTCTCCTTGCGCCCCGAGGAGAGGTCGTCAACAATCAGCACCCGGTGGCCGCGGGCCAGGAGAGCCTCGGCCACGTGGGAGCCTATGAACCCTGCGCCTCCGGTGACACAGACGGTCCGAGAACTCATGGGGAAACCCCTCTCCCGCCGGGCGCTCGAGACGCTCGCGCCGCTCGAAAGGGGATTCTACCAGCGCCCGACGCGCACGGTGGCCCGCGATCTGCTGGGGAAGCTTCTCCTCCGGCGGCTGCCCGAGGGCCTGGTGGCGGTGCGCCTTGTCGAGGTCGAGGCCTACCTCGGGGTCGGCGACCCCGCCGCGCACACCTCAGGCGGCCGGCGCACGGCGCGCAACGAGGTGATGTGGGGGGAGGGAGGGCTCCTGTACGTCTACTTCACATACGGGATGCACCACTGCTGCAACGTGGTCACGCGCCACCCGGGAAGGCCGGAGGCGGTGCTGCTGCGCGGAGCGGTGCCGGTGCTCGGGGAGCCGCTGATCGTCGCACGGAGGAACGGACGCGGCGGCAGGCAGCTGCTCGACGGGCCTGCCAGGCTCTGCCAGGGGCTGGGGATCGACAGGGCGCTGAACGGCACGGACCTCACGTCCGGCGACGCGATCTGGCTGGCCTCGGATGGGTTTTCCTGCCGGGAGGCGTGGGTGCGACGCCTCCCGCGCGTCGGCGTGGCGTACGCGGGCGAGGCGGCGCGCTGGCCGCTGCGCTTTCTCCTCGATCTGGACGCGGGTGCCTCTCCACGGCTTTGACGTTCTGCCGGGGCCGCCGGCGCCGCGCCAGCTCGAGCGCGTGGTTGAAGTCGCGCGGAGGTTCTTTCCTGAACTCCAACCGCTTCCCGGTGGCGGGGTGAACGAACCCGAGCACTGCCGCGTGAAGCGCGAGCCTTCCGGGTTCGATGGGGTCGGTGGCGGGATCGCCGTAGACCCTGTCTCCCAGCACGGGATGGCCCAAGTAGGAGAGGTGCACCCGCACCTGGTGGGTGCGGCCAGTTCCCAGTTCCGCCTCAACAAGCGTGAGCCCCCCAAGCTGCTCCAGCGGCCGCACGACCGTGTGGGCAGGGCGCCCGCCCGTCCCCGGCGCCAGCGCCGCCCGGCGGGCACCGGGGCGCGGGCGGCCGATCCCGCGCGCAACCAGGATCTCGCCAGCGAGATCGCCGCGCACCAGCGCCAGATAGCGACGCTCCACCGCGTGAGCGCGGAACTGGCTTTGAAGCTGCTCAGCCGCGGCGTGTGACAGGGCCAACACCAGGACGCCCGATGTGTCGCGGTCGAGACGGTGTACGACCAGTAGCCGTCGGTGATGACCGGTTCGGCGCTCGAGCTCGGCCGCGGCGCGGGAGAGCACCGTGTCCTGGTCGCCTTCGGCCGTCGGGTGGACCAGCAGGCCGGCAGGCTTGTTGACCACCAACACGTCGGTGTCCAGGTGGAGTATCTCGATGGGAGGAGTCTTCGGTGCGCGGGCACGCCTCGGCAGGTTTGGGTTGTACTCGACCACGTCGCTGGGTGCCACGTTCGCACCGGGGTCGGTGACCACCTTGCCGTTGACGAGCATGTGACCGAGAAGCACCTGACGCTTCGCGCGGGAGTAGGAAGAGCCCAGGAGTTCCTGCGCCGCTCGGGCCAGCCTGCGCGTGCCTTGCGTCATGCGGGGAGGGTATCACTGCGATGACGGCTGATGTGGACAGCGCCGCGCCTTCCGGGGTAGGGTGGCAGCGATGGGCGGCGAGAGCGTCGCGGCAAGCGAGGTCGCCGGCCTGCTCGGCCGGGCGGTGCAAGCGGGGCTGGCGGTGGGGTGGGTCGGGCTCGCAGTACGCGAGGGGGAAGCGGGCCTCTGCTGGTGCGCCGGCTCACGGAGCATCGGTGGCGAGCCCGTAGAGGCGGACCTGCGCTACGACCTGGCCTCGCTCACCAAGCCGCTGGCGACCGGTACCCTGCTCCTCTTGGCGCGGCGAGACGGCCTCGACCTGGACACGCCACTCGCTGATCTTTTGCCCGAGCTGGCCGACACCCCGTGGGGCGAGGTCACGCTCGTGCAGTGCTCCACGCATACGGCGGGTTTCCCGGCATGGTCACCCCTTTACGCCTCGCACGGGCCATCGCGGGAGGGGTACCTGAAGGCCTTCGGTGAACTGGCACCAACGGCGCCGGCAGGGACGAGGGTGGAGTACTCCTGCCCAGGTTTCGTCGCGCTGGGGCTCGCGCTCGAGCGCTCCGGCGGTGCCGACCTCGGGACGCTGTTCGCCGAGCTGGTGGCGGGTCCTCTGGAGCTCCGAGAAGAGATCTCCTTTGCGCCGCCCGCTGGGACCCGGATTGCCGCGGGCGAACTGCGCTGGTTCGTGGAGGAGAAGCTGCTCGCGGAGCGCGGTCTTGCGGCCAAGCCCCCTGCCGGCCGAGCCGATGTCGTTTCGTGCGGGGACGGCAATGCACGCGGTCTCGACGGCACCGCCGGAAACGCGGGGCTGTTCGGGACCGCCGCGGCAGTGGCGCGCCTGGCAGCGGAATACCTTCCGGGTGGGGGGGAGCTGCTGACCGCCGAGGAGGCGGAGGTCGCCAGCCGAGGCCGCACCGAGGGGCTCGAGCAGAGCCGCGGCATCGGCTGGCAGCTCGCGGCGAGCCCTGGGTGCTCGGCCGGGAGCGCGCTACCTTCGCACGCCTTCGGCCACACCGGCTTCTCAGGCACCTCGGTGTGGGTGGACCCCGATTCGCGCACGGTCCACGTGCTTCTGGGCAACCGCCTCCACCCGGGGGGACGCACGCCGGACCTCCACCCGCTGCGGCGGCGCTTCCACCTGCTCTCGGGCCGCGCCGTCCGGAACGGGGCCGGGGACGCAGCATCGTGAAGCACCTCACGGTCCTCGTGGCGCTCCTGACCCTGGCAACGCTGGCAGCCGCCCAGGAAACGGCGATTCCTCCGGAGCTCGCCAAGGCGCGGCGCGACGTGCAGGGGCTGGAGGACCGCCTGAGGAAGCTGGAGCAGGAGCAGGCCGGCCTGGGCCGCGAGAGTGAGGCCCTCGACCTGGAGCTCAAGGTAGCGGCATCCCGGGTACGCGAGGCGGAGCTGGAGAAGGCGGAGGCGGAGCGCGCCGCGGGTGCGGCCGCAAAGGCGGCCGAGGCCTCCCAGACCGAGCTCCAGCAGGCGGTGGAGAGGCTGCGCCTTCAGCTGGCCCTGTTGGCGGTGCTGGGACGCGCCGGGCTTGCCCCGCTGGTCGTGCACGCGATCGGCTCCGGGAAGGACATACCCCAGCGCGTGACCACATCGCTTGCCCTCTTCCGGGAGGAGAAGCGGCGGCGCGACGAAGCGGCGCTTCTGATGGCGCGCCGCGAGGCCACACTGGCGGCGCTCTCGGCTCGGCGGGAGGAGGTCGCCAGCGCGGCAGTGCGCGTCTCGGAGCGACAGCGCGAGCTGGAGCGGACCAAGCAACGGGTGGAGCAGAAGCTCGCCTCACTGGAGCAGAAGCGGCGGGCTGGTGCGATGCAGCTTGCCGGGGCGCAGGAGGCGGAGGAGAGGCTGGAGAGGCTCTGGGGCACGGTGACCCAGGGGGAGGTTTCCCAGGGTCCGGACATCCGCCTGCTCCGCGGCGGGCTGCGCTGGCCGGTTGATCCGCCGCAGATTCTGCAAGGCTTCGGGTCGCAGCGCGACCCGCAGTACGGCACCGTCACCGTCTCACACGGCGTGACGCTGGCCGCCACCCCGGGCGAACAGGTGCTGGTTGTGGCCACAGGAAAGGTGTCGTATGCGCAGTTCTTCAAGGGATACGGGAACCTTGTGATCGTTCACCACGGCGGCGAGGTCTACTCCCTCTACGCTGGTCTTGCTAGTATGTTCGTGCGCCCCGGGCAGCGCGTCGGAATGGGGGATCCACTTGGCAACGTTGGGCGAGGCGAGGACGGCGCCGGCAGCGTGTACTTGGAGATCCGGGTTGGTCAGAGTGCGCAGGACCCCCTGAGCTGGCTGAAGCCGGTAGGGAAGTGAGGTGGCGGTGAAGCATCGGTGGCCTTTCCTGGCAGTTTCGTTCGTGGTGGTCGCGGCCGTGGTGGCGCTTGCTTCGGGTGCCGTCGGCGGCGCGAGCGGCGGCCTGTACCGCTTGGTTGGCATCTTCGCCCAGGTGGTCTCGCTCGTCAGGTCGTCCTACGTGGAGGAGGTGCCCGTCGACCAGCTTGAGATGGGCGCGATGAATGGACTCGTGGACGCGGCCGACCCGGGCGGGCTGTTCGTGCCAGACAGCGTGAGCCACGATTATGCGCGGGTGCGTGCAAGGGCGCTGCCACCGTTTGGCCTTGTGCTCGGCAGGCGCTCCTCGTACCCGCTTGTGGTGCAGGTGATCGCAGGGTCGCCGGCGGAGAAAGCAGGGATTGTGCCCGGCGAGCTGGTCGAGCGTGTTGGCGCCGAGCCGGTGCGCGCCCGCCCGCTCTGGCGTGCGCTGACCGCGCTGGACGCGGCGGAGCGCAAGGGTGAGGTCAGCCTCGATGTGATCGATCGCCAGCTCTCGGGCAAGCGGCCCGTAACCTTGAAGGCCGCCCCGTTTGCGCCGCCCCAGCCGGCCGTCGAGCTGCGGGACGGCGTGCCGGTGGTGGTGGTCCCCATTCTGGATCAGGGGGCCGTGCCGAGGCTCTCGGAAGCCCTCCGGGCCCACAGCCTCGCGACATCCCTCGTGGTGGACCTCAGGGGAGTCGGGCTCGGCACGCCCGAGGGCGCGTTGAGGGTGGCGGCGGAGCTTTCCGGCGCCGATGTCCAGCTCCGCCTGGGCCGGAAGACTGGCGAGGACGAGGTCTTGCGGGCAAAGGGCTCGGGGCGTTCCTGGAAGCTCGTCGTGTGTGTGGACGGGACCACTGCCGGAGCAGCGGAGTTGCTTGCCGTGGCGCTCAAGGCGGGAGGGGCGACGCTGGTCGGAGGCGACAGCTACGGCGACACAGGCCAGCGGCGTGCGTTGCGCGGCGCCGGTGGAGAAGTGTGGCTCGCGACCGCGTGGGGTTTGGGCCCGGACGGGAAGCCGCTCCTGGGCGCTGGCCTGAAGCCCGATGAGCGGGTGAGGCCGCGCACGGGGGCGGACGCGGTGCTCGAGCGTGCCCTGGAGCTCGCGGGTGGCCGCGCCGTCAAGCAAGCGGCGTAAGCCGCGACCCCGCAGTCGGCGCCCGGCCGGCGGCGGGCGCCTGTCGCTCCGGACCTTTGCCGCGCTGGGTGTGTTGGCCGTTGCCGCCGGGCTGGTGCTCTACCTGGCGTGGCGAGCGGCGCGGCCGAGACCCTCTCCCGTAACGCCCGACGCCGCCGAGGTGGTCCGCCAGGTCGCGGGCCGCCACGGTCTCCCGCCAGGGAGGGTGACCGCCGAGGCCTCGCAGGACAGGCAGGGCAAGCTCTTCCTGGTGACGGTCCACGCGCCCCGGGGTTTCCCTGCCGAGCGCTTCGCCCTCGACCTCGAAGCCACCGCGCACAACCTCGGGGGGCGGCTGGACCCTCAACCGTTGACCGAGAAGGGTGGCTACGGTCTTGCGAGGTTGGAGGGCGTTGTGGGCGGCGCCCGCTGGCGCGTGCTGGTTCTCGGCGAAGAGCCGCCGCAGGCCGGACCGGCCCGGGGCGCCCCGCGCGCCGCGCCAAAGGCGGCGCGGCTCGCCATTGTCTTGGACGACGCGGGCGGCTCGGCGGAGGTCGTGCACGAGGTCGAGCGCCTGCCGTTGACCGTGGCGGTGGCGGTGCTGCCCAACGCGGCTCACTCGGCCGAGGTGGCCAGGGCGCTTGGAGCTCAGGGGCGCGAGGTGCTCCTCCACATGCCGATGGAGCCGCTGGCCAACCACGGCCCCGGGCCGGGCGACGGCGCGATCGAGGTGGGGCTTCCTGCAGGGGAGATCCGCGTTCGTCTGGAGCGCGCCCTGCTGGTCGTGGCGGCGGCGCGGGGGGTCAACAACCACATGGGCTCGCGGGCCACCGCCGACGCCCCCACGATGCGGGATGTGATGACGGTGCTCCGGGACCACGGGCTCTACTTCCTGGACTCCCGCACCACGTCCGAAACCGTGGCCGAGCGCGTGGCGCGCGAGAGCGGGGTTCCGGCCTTGCGGCGTGACGTGTTCCTGGACGTGGTGAGCGAGCCGGACGCGGTGCGGCGGGCGCTCGAGCAGGCAGTGGCGCGCGCCCGCGCTCAGGGCAGTGCGGTCGCCATCGGCCACGTGCACCCACTCACGCTGGAGTTGCTCGCGGTGGAGCTGCCCAGGATCGCGAGCGAGGTCAAGCTGGTGCGCCCCTCCCAGCTCCTGCGCGCCGATCCCTAGGCTTCGATGATCTCGATGCTCGTGGTGACCTTGCAGTCCTCTCGCAGCGAGGCGACTGCCGAGCAGTAGGTGGAGTGGGAGAGCTCGACTGCGCGCTCGACCTTGTCGCGCTCCAGGCCCCGGCCACGGACGCGGTAGACGATCGAGATGCCCGTGAGGCGCTTGGGGTGCTGCCCGGCCCGGTCGCCGACGATCTCGACGTTGAGAGCGGAGAGCGGCTGACGCAGCTTCTCGAGGATCGACACGACGTCCATCGCCGTGCAGCCGGCGATGCCGATGAGCATGAGCTCCATCGGCCCGGGTCCGGCGTGCCCTGGGCGCGCGACCGAGTCTACGGTCAAACCATGGCCGCTTCCGGGTTCGGCGGAGAATCGTAACCCCGACTGCCAGTCGAGCTTCGCGCGTGTCTGCTCGGCCAAGGAAACCTCCACGAGGTTAGCCCGGACTATTGACGAAGGTGCCACCTGCGAGCGCGGATCTGGCGGCCCTGCCGGGCGTACTCGGGGTTCGGACCGTACCGCCGTACTCGCCAGGACGGCTCCGGTCCTCACCCCTACGTTCGCCCACCATGACAGCCACCTCCGCGCTCTCGCTACGGCCCCGCATGAATAGTCCGGGCTTGCGCCTCGGCGGGCAGTCTAGCAACGTCTCAGGGCAGAACCGCCGCGAGAAGGAGGAGAAGCAGGAGCCCGACGGCGAGGACCTCGAGGCCCCCGAGCTCGGCCGTGTCGCGCGCGTGTCCGCCTCGCATTGACGCCTCCCGACGCTGGCCTCCCGCGTCTCGTAGACGTTTACGGAGGCTGAAAGGTGAATGTCATAACGCCATATTTTCAATGGTTTTACACCATTGGCATCCGCGTATACTGCCGCCATGAGTCGAGAGGAGCTGTTGAAGCTCACCCATCTCGTGAGCTGCGCGGGTTGAGCTTCCAAGCTGGGTCCGGCGGACCTTCACACGGTGCTTTCGACCTTGCCTGAGGTCAGCGACCCTCGTCTGCTCGTCGGAGCCGGCACGTTCGACGACGCGGGCGTCGTGCGCCTGTCCGACGAACTGGCGCTGGTGCAGTCCGTGGATTTCTTCACCCCGGTGGTGGACGACCCGTTCGACTTCGGCCGCATCGCCGCCGCCAACGCCCTCTCGGACATCTACGCGATGGGTGCAAAACCGCTCACGGCTCTGGCGGTGTGCGCGTTCCCGGTCGAGACGCTGCCGCTCTCGGTGCTGGAGAAAACCCTGGCCGGGGGGCTCGCGGTGCTGCGGGAGGAGGGCGTGCTCCCGCTGGGGGGCCACACGGTGAAGGGCCCCGAGTTCACCTACGGCCTTGCGGTGACCGGCCTCGTGCACCCCGGCAGGGTGCTGACCAACGCAGGAGCCCGTGCCGGTGATCAACTCGTCCTCACGAAGGCTCTCGGGACGGGCGTGATGGCGACGGCGCTCAAGCGCGGCGAGCTCCCCGAGGAGCCACGGAGGGCGATGGTGGCCTCGATGGCCGAAACGAACAGGCTCGCGGCGGAGGCGTGCGAGGGCGTGGAGGTACACGCCCTCACCGACATCAGCGGGTACGGGCTGCTCGGCCACGCCCTCGAGATGGCGGAGGCAAGCGGTGTGGCCCTCGAGATCGACGCGGCGGTGCTGCCGTTGCTGCCGGGGGCTAGGGCGGCCGCGGAAGCCGGCGCGATTCCAGCAGGCTTGACCGCCAACCGTGCATGGATCGAGGGAAAGGCGAACCTGGGAGACGTGGACCCGACCACGGCAAGCCTGCTGTGCGACCCCCAGACCTCGGGCGGCCTTCTCGCCGCGGTCGCCGCGCGAGATGCCGCCAGGCTCCTCGAGCGCTGCAAGGAGCGTGGCGTGGGGGCGACGGTGGTGGGCCGGGTGATCGAGGGCCAGCCCGGGACGGCGGTGGTCCGGGGCGTGAGCGAGTAGGAGGACGCGATGAGATTGCGCGTGCTGGCTGGTTCGTTGCTTGTGGCGGGCGTGGCGCTGGGCGGTGAGGCTCCGGTCGAGGTCTCCCAGGCCGGTCAGGGCCGCGCGCTGTCGCTCACGGTCTACAACGTGGGCCGCGCCCTCGTGCGCGATGCGCGTCCGGTTTCGCTGCCGGGCGGAACGCTGGCGCTGGAGTTCCGCGACATCGCCGCCCATGTGATGCCGGAGACTGTGGCGATAACCGGGGACGGGGTCACGGTGCTGGAGCAGAACTACGAGTACGACCTGCTCTCGCCGCAGACGCTGCTCGCCAAGTACCTGGGCAAGGACGTCACCATGGTGATCGAGGAGCCGGGCCAGGGGCCGGGGGCGGTCGTGCGCAAGGAGGTAACCGGACGGCTCCTTTCGATCGAGAACGGCACCGTCTGGCGGATCGGGGACCGCATCGTCTCGAACCCACAGTACCGGGAGCTGAGGTTCTCGCAGGTGCCCGAGAACCTGCGGGAACGCCCCACCCTGGTCTGGATTCTCACCAGCGACCGCGCGGGCGAACGGCGGCTCGAGGCGACGTATCTGACGGGCGGGGTTACGTGGAAGGCCGACTACGTGCTCACGCTCGGCACGGGAGGTGACGAGGGGAACCTGCTGGGGTGGGTGACGCTCGACAACACCTCGGGAGCCTCGTACCCGGACGCCACTCTGCAACTGGTGGCCGGTGACGTGCACCTCGCGCCGGAGCGCAAGGCGCGTCCCGAGGCCATGATGATGCCGGCGAGAGCCGGTGCCGTCGAGATGCGCGAGGAGGCGTTCGCCGAGTACCACCTGTACACCCTGGAGCGGCCCACCACCATCAAGGACAGGCAAAAGAAGCAGGTGGCGCTGCTCGAGGCCGAGCACGTGAAGGTCGTGCGGCGGTACATCGTCGAGAGCCCGCAGTGGTGGTACGTGCAGCGGATCGGCAAGCAGAAGCAGGACGTCCGCGTGGAGGTGGAGCTTGCCAACCGCGCCGACAACCACCTGGGGATGGCGCTGCCGGGCGGCGTCGTCCGCCTCTACCAGCGCGACCGCCGCGGCACCGCGCAGTTCGTGGGCGAGGACCGAATCGAGCACACGCCCAAGGACGAGCTCGTGAAGGTGACGATGGGCAACGCGTTCGACGTGGTCGCCGAGCGCCGGCAGACTGACTACCGGAAGCTTGCAGACAACCTCTTCGAGGACGCGTTCGAGGTCACGCTGCGCAACCACAAGGACTCCGCGATCACGGTGGAGGTGCGTGAACAGCTCGGCGGGGACTGGGAGATGGTCTCCAACTCCCACCCCTACGAGAAGAGCTCCGCGTTCGCCGTTACCTTCGCGGTGCCGGTGCCCGCCAACGGCGAGGCGAAGCTCGCCTACCGCGTGCGCGTCCGGACCTAATGCCGCGCTGGCTTGTTTGTCCCTGGCGGGTCCGGTCTTTTTGCCCTGCGGGTGCGCAGGCCGGTTTTGTCTTCTCACTGCGTGACAGCTTTTTCTTTTTCCAAGCGGGTGCGTGGCCCCTCGTCGCTTGCTCGCCCCCGCTCGCTGCGCTCCGAGACTCCTCCGGCCACGACCCAGCAGCGCGTCCCGTGCCGGGGCCCCTCGGTGTCCGCAAGAGGCCGCGTCACCGACACCCCAGCCCGGTTCGCGCGCTGGGTCCCCGCGGCCTGCGGCGTGATCGCCGCCTCACCCGAGGGGCGAATTGAGGACCCCACCGCGACTTGGCGTGCATGCGCGATGTGGTGGTACATTCGTCCAGGTTCAAGCGGCGATGGTCACGATTCAACGAAGCAAGAGGGTAGGGTAACGTGGTTCTTGACGATGACACTCGGCCGCAAGAATCTATCGGCCCAAGGAGCGAATGATGGAACTGCCGAGCTTCCTTGTTGACGAGGTTTTTGCTGGCCGTGTCGTGCTGTGCCTCGGTGCTGGAGCCTCCATTGGCGCAACGACGGCCGCAGGGACGCCCCCACCGGACGCCACTCAGCTGCGCGACCTACTTAGCGAGAAATACCTTGGCGGCAAGTTCAAAACCGAACCCCTAGCCTACGTCGCAGAGCTCGCCATCTCCGAGCACAATATCGTGGACGTTCAGGACTTTATCGCGGACCAGTATCGCGACCTCGAACCGGCGGCTTTCCATGGGCTGCTCCCGACGTTTCGCTGGAGGGCCATATACACCACAAACTTTGACACGCTCCTAGAGCGCGTCTACTCGGCCGCTCGGGAACCACTGCAGCACATTGTTCCTTTTCTTTCGGACGCAGACAGGGTCGAAGAGAAGCTGCGTGGTCCGCAGGCGCTGCCCCTTGTAAAGCTCCATGGTTGCATCACGCGAACCCACGATCCCGAGCACGTACCGCTCATCCTAACGATCGACCAGTACAACAGCCACCGACAGCACCGCAAACGACTGTTCAACCTCCTTGCAAGTCATGCCTCCGAGTACCCTCTGGTGTTTGTTGGGCAGCGATTCCAGGACGCGGACCTTCGGGCGCTAGTCGCTGAGGCTTCGCAGACCGCGAGTCGGCCAAGGTTCTACCTGGTTCGACCAGGAATAGAAGCAGCCGAGGCACGCCTGCTTGAGTCACGGCGCATCTCCCCGGTTAGCGGCACATTCGCCGAGTTTCTGGAGGGCCTCGATGCCCGGTTACCACGCGAACGACGCGCCTTGTCAGTGCTTGTGGCCCGGAGTCATCCAATCGAGAGATTCTTCATTTCCCATTCGGAGATGAGTGAAAACCTGCTGTCGTTCCTCGCTAATGATGCTGAGTTCGTCCACCCCGGTCTCGCAGTGGAGAACGCAAACCCACAGGCGTTCTACAAGGGCTTCGACCTAGGCTGGTATCCCATCGCCAACGAGCTCGACGTGCGACGGAGGTTGGCCGACACCATCCTGCGCGACGTAATTCATCGCCCAGAGAGCGACAGGCCAACCAAGACCGACCTCTATGCGGTGCTCGCCGAGGCAGGTGCCGGCAAATCCGTACTGCTCCGGCGAGTCGCCTGGGACGCAGCGAGAGACAGCGACACCCTTTGCCTCTTCGCCAAGCCCCACGGTCTGGTGGGCCTGGAGCCACTCCTTGAGCTCTTTCGCCTCACTGACCGGCGTATTTTCCTCTTCCTTGACAACGCTGCCGACGCGGTCCCCCTCCTCTGCGAGCTTTACACGTCTGCGCGACGGGCTCGTTTGCCCCTAACGATAGTCACAGCCGAGCGGCAGAATATCTGGAACCAGTACTGTGACCGTCTAAGTGAGCTCTTGGCGGAGTCCTTTTCTCTCACATATCTCAGTGAGCCGGAAATAGGGGTCCTGGTTAGCCTCCTCGATACACATCATTCGCTTGGCCCCCACCTCGAAGCCCTTTCCAACGAACAGCGCGTGGTCGAGTTCAAGGAGAGGGCGGGCAGGCAACTCCTCGTGGCGCTGCACGAGGCCACGCAAGGGATTCCATTCGAGGACATAATCTTGGATGAGTTCAACGAGTTGCAGCCAGCATCGGCAAAGTCACTCTACTTGACCGTGTGTGTCCTTCATAGGCTCGGGACACCGGTACGAGCCGGACTCATTTCCAGGGTTCACGGGATAACGTTCAACGAGTTTAGGGAACGTTTTCTTCTGCCCTTGGAGCACATCGTGAAGGTCGACCGCAACTCTGCCACCGATGACTACTACTACGTCTCTCGGCACCCAGAAATCGCCCAGATCATTTTTGACCGGGTCCTCCAGACTGCAGCCGACCGATTCAATGAGTTCAACAGGATCGTCCGGAACCTAAGCCTCTTGTATTCAAGCGACCGGACGTCTTTTCGCGGAATGGTTCGTGCTAAGTCCCTGCTGGAAGTGTTTCCCTCGCACGAGGATGTGAAAGCAGTCTACGCCGTTGCTCAAGACATTGCAGGAGAAGACGTCTTTCTCCTGCAGCAGATGGCGAACTACGAACGCCTTCGGCCAAACGGAAACCTCGAGGAGGCCGAGCGCCTGCTCGCCCGCGCCCGGGAACTAGACCCGACCGATGCGACTGTGAGCCACTCCCTTGCTGAGGTACTGCGAGCCCGGGCGGAGTCAGCCACCAACCCCTTAATGCGCAGCGCCCTTCGTGCTGAGGCTCGCAAACTCCTCCAACCTCTGCTTGGTGCCTTCAATGCTCGCTATGCATACAACACGTTGGTGAAACTCGGCCTTGACGGGCTGCGCGAGCTGTCGCAAGACCCAAGCTGCCTCGAAACTACTCTTGACTCGGCTGTTAGGGACATCGAGGCCACGCTGACCAAGGGGCTGCAGCGCTTTCCGAATGACTCGTTCCTTCTGGGCCAGGAGGCGGACTATGCGCGCCTCGTGGAGGATGACGAACGCGTACTCCGGGCACTGCGCCGCGCTCACGAGGCCAACCCGCGCGATCCCTACGTCGCGTTTCGCCTCTCGCGCGTGCTCGAGGCACGCGGCGAAATCCGAGACGCTGCGCGGTTGAACACAGAGCACTGGACGGCAACCGCGGCGACAAGGTCCTGAACTTTCGGTACGCGATGCTGCTGCGCCTATCCGGGTCGACAGAAGTCGATACCTTGCTTTATCACCTCAACAGAGCCTTTACACGGTGGGACGCAAACTACGAAGCACAGTACTGGTACGCCCGTTACGCGTTCGAGTCGAGCCAGGCGGGAACTCGTCAGGCCGGCACGGAGGTCTTTCGGCGACTCCGCGAGGCCCCCATACCCTACGACACCCGTATCCAGATCCGCGACGTGATTGGCGCGCCCGGCAGTCCGCGAAGATTCACCGGGGTGGTGGAGCGGTGTGATGCAACTCACGGTTTTATCTTCGTCGACGAACTGCAGCGACAGGTCTTCTTCCATCAGAAGCAGTGCGATCCGGATGTCTGGACAAGGTTGCGGAGACAGGTCCAGGTGGAGTTTCACGTAGGCTTCAGCTACTCCGGGGCCGAGGCATCGGACATCCAGACTCTCTAAGGGGATCGGCCACCGAACTGCTCCTCGCTCAGCGGCAAGAGCTACACCCGGGCGGTGATGGCGCCGCTGTAGAAGCCGGGGTAGATCGCGGCGCAGCGCTCGACCTGCGCGGGCAGCACCGTGATCTCCGAGAAGCCGGCGGCCTCGAGGGCGCGGATCCAGCCGCGAGCGCTCATGAATCCCGGTCGGGGGCGGATGCCGGGGAGCAGCGGCGCCTTGCTGTACGCCTCCAGCAGCGTGAAGGGCAGCTCAAGGTGCACCGCCGCGTCCGGCCCGGGCCGGAGCAGCTCACCGACGATCAGCGCGCCGCCCGGCCGCAGGAGCCCGCGCAGGTTGGCGAGCGTGGCGAGGAGGTCATGGGCGAGGTGCAGCGTGTTGACCCCGAAGGCCAGGTCGAACTGCCCGCCCTCGAGCCCCTGGCCCGGCCGGGTCCAGGTTGATGTCGAAGCGCGTTGGAGGAGAACTCGCACCCCGCGGGCAATGCCTGCTGCACCGCGCGTGCGCCGCGCCTCAGGAAAGCAGGCTGCAGTTCGGTGAAGACGTACCGGGCCGGCGCCTTGTCCGCCTCGGCGAGCGCCCGGAGCACCGCCTCTGCCGCGCTGCCGCCGCCGCCGCCGAACTCGAGGACGGAGCAACCCGAGCGGGCGGCTCGGGCGGCCGCCACGCCGGTGATCGCGTTGCTGGGGCCGTAGTGCGGGTTGGCGTTGGAGAAGTACTCGAACCAGAGGCCCAGCGTGGTGGGGCCGAAGAGCGCATCCTCGCCCCGCAGCTCGCCGCGCAGCACCGCCGGCAGAGCCCCGGCGCAAAGGGCGAGCACCTCGTAGGCCGGCCTGGCGGCGGGCATGGCGCGCTCCGCCTCCTCGCGCAGGGCGGCGGACGCAACTGCGGATCTGCCGCCGGCGAACCGCCAGCGCTCGGCAGCCCGCTCCGCGAGGCCGTACAGCTCGAGCGTCTCGAGCAACCAGGCGACCGCGAGCCTGCCGCGCTCGTTCCAGCCTCGTGAGGCGAACAGCGCATCGAGTTGCAGCGGCTCGCCCACGGGTAGCTCCAGGATTGCCGCAAGCTCAAGGGCCAGCGCGCCAACGTAGCCGTCCAGGCGCTCGCAAGCGCGACGGAGGTTCTCGTCGAAGACACCTAGTGGAACATCGGGGTGCAGCGCCTCGATCTCCGGGGGGATGACCATCGGCAGGCGGTGCATGTCAGGCGGCTCCCCGGGTGGCGAAGTAGTCCTCCACGGCCCCGAGCACCTCGCGGGCCGAGGGCAGCTCGGAGAGGCGGTGGCGCAGGTTGCGGCCTTCCGGGAGACCATGGGTGTACCAGCCGGTGAACTTGCGCAGCTTATGCAGCGCCGTGCGGTCATCCTCGCGGCTGAGCACCTCGTCGAAGTGCGCCCTCATCAGCGCGTGGCGCTCGGCAAGCGAGGGCTCGCTGTAGGACACGCCCCGAAGCAGCGCGGCCGCCTGCCGGAAGATCCACGGATTGGTGAGGCTGGCCCGCCCGATCATCACCGCGTCGCACCCCGTCTCACGCCGGAACGCGACGGCCTCCTCGGGCGAGGTGACGTCGCCGTTGCCTATGACGGGGATGCGAAGTGCGCGCTTGAGGCCGCCGATCGCGCTCCAGTCCGCGCGCCCTGAGAACTGCTGCTTCGCGGTGCGGGGGTGAAGGGTGACCGCCTCCGCGCCCTCGTCCTGGCAGATCCGCCCCAGCTCGAGGTAGGTCTTGGCGTCCTCGCGCACGCCGAGGCGGAACTTCACGGTGAGCGGCACGGAGATCGCCCGCCGTACTTCGCGCACGATGCGGGTGGCGAGGGGCAGGTCCGCGGTCAGAGCGGCGCCCGCGCACCCCTTCAACACCTTGTTCGCCGGGCAGCCCATGTTGATGTCGCAGACGTCGGCGCCAATGGCTTCGACTACCCTCGCCGCCTCCGCCATGCGCGCGGGGTCGGAGCCGTAGATCTGGATGGCGATGGGGCGCTCCTCCTCCACGAAGTGCAGCATCTTGAGCGTCCCGGGCCGCTGCCTGGTCAGTCCCTCGCTGGAGATGAACTCCATCGAGACGAGGCCGCACCCCCCAGCCGACGGATCAGGAGCCGGAAGTCCCGGTCGGTGATGCCGGCCATGGGTGCGAGGACGAGCGGGGGCTCGACAGCAACGTTTCCGATGCGCAGCACGGGCCGAGTATAGCAACCGGCAGAAGGCTCAGGAGGCGCCGGGGACGGCCACGGCGAGCCGAGAGAGGAGCTGCCCGCGCGACGTGATGCCGAGCTTGGCGTAGGCGTGCTTGAGGTGATCCTTGACCGTGTACTCGGTGATGCCGAGCTGCTCGGCGACCTCGCAAGCCTTCTTCCCGTGCAGCACGAACGCCAGCACCTCCGCCTCACGGCGCGAAATCTGCGACTCGGCAAAGCGCCTGCGGATCTCCTCGGCGCTCGGCATGCGGATCGGCGTCAGCACCACCAGCGAGCAGCCTGCGGAGCCGAGCCCGGAGAGCGCCACGATCTCCAGGTGCCACCGGCCACCGTCGCCGGTGGTGACGGTCTGATGGCGGACCCGCTCACGTGATTCCAGCAACCGCGCCATCTCAGCCACGATCAGCGAGAGTAGAGGCGCGGGCTGACGGTCGTTGGCCAGCTGCGCCTGGGGCCGCTGCGTGTGCAGGGACAGTAGCTCCTCGCCGCGGGCGTTGGCGAAGAGGATCTCGCCGCTCGCGTCCATGAGAAGGTTGGCCTCTTCGGTGACGCCGAGGATCTGCATCAGGATGTCGATCTGGTGGCTGGCGGTGTTGCGCTCGATGAGCGCGAGGAGGGCACCCTCAAGAACGGGTCTCAGGCATTCCAGCGCGGTGGGGCTTGAGGCTGGCCCGGCCCCCGCACCGTACAGCTTGAATTCGCCCCGGAAGCTCTCGTGGGCTTCCAGGAGCATCACGAGTTGCGGGCGCGACCCGGGCTGCCCGAAGACATAGCTCGCCTCCGGGCCGTTGGGCAGAAGCTGCAGCTTCAGTACGCACCCCGAGGCCCCGGTGGTGCGGGAGAGGCCATCGAGAATCGCTGCCACCGCCGGGTCGTCGGGCGGCGGCAGGATCGGCGCCAGCAGGATCGGCGGTCGCCACACTTTGTCGAGTGTACGCGGAAGCCGCCGTGGCCGCAAACGTTGTGCGTGGCGCGCGGTCCGTGCTCGACGAGATCTCCGCGTGTGGTAATGTCCGTTTTCGGCGAACTGTCGGGTTCGCGTGCTGTTCGGAGGAGTTGCCAGGGTGTACCAGCTTCCCGGTGATTTTCCTGAGCCCTCACTGGAGGGCGAAGGGAAGAAAACCGTGCTCGGCAGTCTCAGGCGAGCCCTTGTTGGCGGGCCCAAGGATCCGACGGACCCCGCTGTTTTTCACAAGCTCTCGCTGGTGGCGTTCCTCGCCTGGGTCGGGCTGGGGGCTGACGGGCTCTCCTCGTCATCGTACGGGCCCGACGAGGCGTTCAGGGCGATCCTGGGCCACCAGTATCTGGCGCTCTACCTGGCCGCGCTGACCACTTTCACCGTCCTGCTGATCTCCTACTCCTACAGCTTCGTCGTCGAGCACTTCCCCTCGGGCGGGGGCGGGTACGTGGTAGCCAGCAAGCTCCTGGGGCCCATCCCGGGTGTGGTGTCCGGCTCCGCTCTGGTGGTGGACTACCTCCTCACCATCACGCTCTCGATCTGCTCCGGGGTGGACGCGATCCTGAGCTTCCTGCCGCTCGACTGGCAGCCCTACAAGGTGCCGCTCGATATCGGGATACTGGCCGTGCTGCTGGTGCTGAACCTGCGGGGCGTCAAGGAGTCGGTCAAGATCCTGCTGCCGATCTTTCTCGTCTTCATCGCCACACATATCCTGCTCATCGGCTACGGGGTCGCGAACCATCTCTGGGCGCTCCCCGAGGTGGTCCGCACGACCCACATCGAGATGGGCCGCGACCTCAACCAACTCGGCTTCGTGGCGGTCATGCTGATCCTGCTGCGGGCGTACTCTCTGGGGGCCGGCACCTACACCGGGATCGAGGCGGTCTCCAACGGCCTGCAGATCCTGCACGAGCCCCGGGTCGCCACCGCCAAACGGACCATGGCCTACATGGCGATCTCACTGGCCTTCACGGCCGGTGGTTTGCTTGTCTGCTACCTGCTTTGGCACGCCTCGCCTGCGGAAGGCAAGACCATGAACGCCGTGCTCCTAGAGCGGGTCATGGGCGCCTGGACGTTCGGCGGCTGGAGCATCGGCACGTGGCTCGTGATCGTCACGCTCGTCTCCGAAGGCGCGCTGCTGTTCGTCGCCGCGCAGACCGGTTTCATCGACGGCCCGCGCGTGCTCTCCAACATGGCAACCGACTCCTGGATGCCGCACGCGTTCGCCAACCTCTCCGAGCGCCTGGTTACCAAGAATGGCGTGGTCCTGCTGGCTGTCGCGTCGGCCGCGCTCATGGTCTACTCGCGTGGCCGTGTCTCCTTCCTGGTCGTGTTGTACGCGATCAACGTCTTCATCACCTTCAGCCTCACGCAGCTGGGCATGGCGCGCATGTGGCTCGCGGAGCGCCGGCGGGAGAGGCGCTGGGCCGCCAAGTTTTCTTTGCACGTCGTGACGCTCGCGCTGTGCGTCGCGATCTTGACGGTCACCTCCTACGAGAAGTTCGGCGAGGGCGGGTGGCTCACCTTCACCATCACCACCGGGCTGATTGCGCTTTCCTTGCTCGTGCACCGGCACTACCGAAACGTGCAGCGGGAGATCGCGGAGCTGGACAGGATCCTCACCCAGATCCCGATGGAGGGGATTCCGGCGGCGCCGGCCAAGGTGGACAGCAGCGCGCCGGTTGCCGTCCTCTTTGTCTCCGGCTACGGCGGGCTGGGCGTCCATGCCATGCTCTCGATCCAGAGGCTCTTCCCGAACTACTACAAGAACGTTGTCTTCCTCTCCGTGGGCGTGGTGGACTCGGGCCACTTCAAGGGCAGGGGAGAGGTGGACTCGCTTGTCGCGAGCACGGAGAAAGGGCTGCAACGGTACGTAGACTTCGCCCGCGGGCTGGGCGTCGCCGCGGAGTACCGGTACCTCATAGGCACAGATGTCATCCAGGAAGCGGAGCAGCTCTCGCATGAGGTCCACCGGGAGTTCCCCAAAGGCGTCTTCTTCCTCGGCAAGCTGGTGTTTGCCCACGAGAAGTTCTACTACCGTTTCCTCCACAACGACACCGCGTTCGCGATCCAGAGGCGGCTGCAATTCTCGGGCCTGCCGACCATCATCCTGCCGATCCGCATGCGCCTCAACGCCGGTACCTGACACACACGGCCGCGCGACCCTGCGGAGCAGGAGCGGGAGGAAGCGGAAACCCTACGACTTCCCGAAGTGGAAGGCCCCTGGCAGGAGCGCGTCGAGCGATGTGATCCGTTGGGCGCCGTCGGTGGCCGAGGCCAGCACGACCGGCATCGCCGGGTCGAACTCCGCCAACACCTGGCGGCACGCACCGCATGGGGCAACTGCCTTTCCGTTGACCACCACTGCCACGGCTGCCGGTTGCGTCCCCGCCACCAGGGCGGCGGCGACTGCATTGCGCTCGGCGCACACGGTGAGGCCGAAAGAGCTGTTCTCGACGTTGCACCCGAGAAAGACGCGCCCATCGGCCCCAAGCACGGCGGCCCCAACCGCAAACTTGGAGTACGGTGCGTAGGCCTGTACCTGCGCGCGCTGCGCGGCTTCGATCAGACGCTCCACGATCACCTTGGCCAGTTCCATCGACCCACCTTAGCCCGGGAGGGCGGCTGGCACAAGGGGCGCCGCTTCTTGACCGCCCCCCGTACCGCGTGTACCCTTTTGTCGGCATTTCTGTGCAAGGGGGTCTCAAGATGAGCCTCAAAGATCTGCGGGTGCCTGAGTGGGGCGAGCGCATCGGGTGGGACGGCAAGAAAATCCAGGTGCCGGACAAACCGATCATTCCGTACATCGAGGGTGACGGCACGGGCCCGGACATCTGGCGCGCGACACGGCGCGTGCTGGAAGCGGCGGTGGAGAAGGCCTACGGCGGCCGGATGCGCATCGCGTGGGTGGAGGTCGAGGCCGGAGAGAAGGCGTTCAACAACAGGGGCACGTGGCTCCCGGATGACACCGTCGAGGCGATGAGCCACTTCCGCGTGGCGATCAAGGGACCGCTCACCACGCCGGTGGGCGGCGGCATCCGCTCCCTCAACGTGACGCTGCGTCAGGTGCTGGACCTGTACGCCTGCGTCCGTCCGGTGCGTTGGATCCCGGGCGTGCCCTCGCCGGTGAAGCGGCCCCAGGACGTCAACGTGGTGATCTTCCGCGAGAACACCGAGGACGTCTATGCCGGCATCGAGTGGAAGGGCGGCAGCCCGGAGGCCGAGAAGCTACGGCTCTTCATCGAAAAGGAGCTGGGAAAGAAGATCCGGCCCGACTCCGGAATCGGCATCAAGCCCATCTCGCAGTTCGGCACCTCCAGGCTGGTCGCCAAGGCGATCCGTTACGCCCTCGCCAACGGTCGCGACTCGGTGACCCTGGTGCACAAGGGCAACATCATGAAGTTCACCGAGGGCGCGTTCCGCGACTGGGGGTATCAGACCGCACGCGAGCAGTTCGGCGACGTCACCGTGACCGAGGCGGACCTTTGGGACAAGCACGGCGGCAAGATGCCCGCAGGCAAGAAGCTCCTCATGAAGGACCGCATCGCGGACTCGATGTTCCAGCAGGTGCTCCTGCGGCCGTCCGAGTACTCCGTGGTGTGCACGCCCAACCTCAACGGCGACTACCTGTCCGACGCTCTTGCGGCGCAGGTCGGCGGTCTGGGCATGGCGCCGGGCGCCAACAAGGGCGATGAGCACGCGCTGTTCGAGGCCACGCACGGCACCGCGCCGAAGTACGCCAACCAGGACAAGGTCAACCCCGGCTCCCTGATCCTCTCCGGTGAGATGATGCTGCGCCACCTGGGGTGGAAGGAGGCGGCCGACCTGGTGACGAAGGGCATTGAAGGCGCTGTCGCCGCAAAACGCGTCACCTACGACCTCCACCGTCAGATGGACGGTGCGACCCTGGTGTCGTGCTCCGGCTTCGGTGAGGCCATCGTCAGCTGCATGTAGTGGATTCCGCTGCCGCCGCCCCGGCAAAGGCCGGGGCGCGTTGTTTCTTTTCGGCCTTGTAACATCCTGGCCCTGGAGGTGACGATGTCGGAGGGCGCTGTCGACTCGCCGTCTGGCCCAAAGCTTTCCGCGATCATCACGACCTTCAACGAGCAGCGCAACGTCGCGGATTGCATCGAGTCTCTCCTTTGGTGCGACGAGGTAGTCGTGGTGGACTCTTTTTCCACTGACAGGACGCCGGACATCGCGTTGTCCTTCGAGAGGGTGCGTTTCTTCCAGCGGCCCTACATGGGCTCCGCGTCCCAGAAGAACTGGGCCATGGACCAGACGCAGCACGAGTGGATCCTCATCCTCGACGCCGACGAGCGGTGCACGCCGGAACTTCAGGCGGAGATCACCACACTGCTCGCGTCCGGCCCCGAGGCGGAGGCGTACACCATCAAACGCCGCGTCTACTTCATGGACCGGGTGATCCGTTTCTCGGGCTGGCAGCACGACCGGGTCGTGCGGCTGGTCAAGCGAGGTGCCGGGCGGTATCCCAACAAGCGGGTGCACGCGGACATGCAGACCAAGGGGCCGACGCCGGTCCTCGCCAACCCCTTGCTCCACTTCATGATCGAGTCGTTCCAGCAGTACCTGCCGCGAATCGTCACCTACGGCTACTGGGGCGCCGCCCAGGGGTGGAAGACCGGTCGAAGGTCGGGCGCGGCCGAGGTCTTCGGGCGGCCGGTCTGGCGCTTCCTACGGATGTACGTCCTGCAGTTCGGCTTCCTGGATGGCATGGCGGGGCTGGTCTTCTGCATGCTGCAGGCGTTCGGCACATACCTGAAGTGGGCCGTCCTCTGGGAGTGGCGCACCAACGCGGCGCGCGGCCGGATCCCCAACCTCCCCGCGTTCGACGACGACGAGTCGGTGTGGCGTTGGGAGGATCATGAGGCGCAAGCGGAAGAGGGGAGTAGGTAGACCGAAGGGGAACGCTAGAACGACCTGGCGGCCTGGCCAAGCCGCTCGTTTTCCCTCGACCTTCTTCCCCTTTCCCTCTTACCTCGCGTCTACTCGCGACAGGCGTTGCAGGAACTCGCGCGCCGGCTCGAAACCCGTGAGACGGGCCTCGGTAACCTCGCGGCCGTTGCGGAAGAACGCAACCGTCGGCACCCCGACCACCTCGAACCTGCTGCGGAGTGCGTCACTAGTGGGGTCGTTTCTGGTGAGGTCCACCTTGAAGCGGGCAAAGCCCGCCAGTCGTGTCGCTACCTCGGGCGCGCTGAACGTCTTCTCGTCGAGCTCCTTGCACGGCAGGCACCAAGTGGCCCAGAAGTCCAGCACGACTGGCCGCCCGCTGGCCAGCGCCTGCGTCAGGGCGCTCTCCTCGTACGGTTCCCACGTCAGCCTGGCGGCGGTCTGGCCACGTACCGGGAGAAGGAGCACCCCGGCCACCAGCACACCAGCGCTGGCCAGGCGCATGAAGCGGTCTACCCAGGGTTGCTCGTTCCCCGGCCGCGCCACCAGAAGGAGGTAGAGACCTCCGAGCACCAGGAGGCCGGCAAAGAGAGCCTCACCCCATGGTGAGGGGAGGAACGGCCTCGCGAAGTACCCGGCGAGCGCGATCAACAGCACACCAAAGAGCTGGCGCACACCCAGCATCCACGCGCCCGAGTTGGGCAGGCGCTCGATCGCCCCGGTGAAGGCGCCGAGCAGCAGGTACGGGAGGCCGAGGCCGAGGGAGAGCGCGAAGAAGAGCGTGAACCCAAGCAGGACGTCCTGGCGCTGGCCGACGTAGGTGAGTAGACCGAGCACGAACGGACCGATGCAGGGGGCCGCCACCAGGCCCACCACGAAACCCATGATCAGCGCGCCTGCGAGGCCGCTACGGCCTCCCGAGATCCGCGTCGCCCAGGCGGGGACGCGCAGCTCCCAGAGCCCGAACATCGAGGCGGCGAGAGCGAGGAGGACGACGACGATGAGGCCCACGACCCAGGGCGACTGCAGCGCCGCCCCGAAAAGCCGGCCGGTCAGCGCCGCCAGGACCCCGAGAGCGGAGTAAGTCACGCTCATTCCCAGCACGTAGACGAGGGCCAGCAGCCAGGTGCGCCCCCGGCCCTCGCCGCGCTGGGCGGCGAAAAAGCCCACCGTAATAGGGATCAGTGGGTAGACGCACGGGGTCAGGTTGAGGGCGAGGCCGGCAAGGAACACGATGGCGAGCTGGAGCAGAAGGCCGGTGCGGGCGAAGTCGAACGGGACGCCTGTTCCGAGCGCCGCGCCCGGCGCCGACGTGGAGGGTTGAAACGTCTCTGCTGCAGCTTTGCTTCCGGCGGCCAGGGCCACTTTGAACGACGCCTCGGCGGGGGCGAGGCAGAGTTGGTTGTTGCAGGCCTGGGCCTCGACGGCGCCCCGCAGCGACTCCGGACGTGCAGCATCGGGGGCCAGTCGAACCCCGATCGTCACCACGAACGTTCCCTCGAAGACCGCGAGCTTGTCCTCGCTGAAGGCAAACTTCACCAGGCGGGAGGCGGGGAATTTCGGCTTCTCGGCGCTCCATCCAGTGGGCAGTTCCAGCCTGGCGCTGGTGGGGATCAGGTAGGGGTCGAGCGGCGCCTCGGAGTTGACGTGCCAACCGCTTTGGACCGTCACTTCCACGCGCAGGGTGGCCTGGCCGCCCGGCACCGGTGGGCCATCCAGCCAGGAGGCTCCGGCAGAGAAGACGGGCCCGGCAGCTTGCGCCGGGACGGGGGCCATCAGCAACAGCGTGACAATCAGTGAGAGTGAACGCCGCACACAAACTCCCTCCCGCCAGCGGCCGGGTCGTCACTGTAACACTTTGCCGCGCCTCGACGACCCGTTTCCGGCTACTTGACGATTCGCGAGCAATAGAACAAGATGACGTGGGCAGGGGGAGAGTAATGGAATCGAAACGCTTCATGAGTGCCACTTACTTGATTGCGGCCGCTGCACTCGCCGTTGTCGTGCGGCCCGGCCTCGCCGCCGACGATCAGGCGTGTCTCGAGTGCCACGGCTCGAAACAGCAGGTCACCGACGCGGCCGCGGCTATGGACCTCAAGCTGACGCCGGGGCGGATCGAGCAGTTGGTCAGGCATGCTCCCGAGGCGGGCGCCCCGCACGCCGGGATCGCGTGCCTGGACTGCCACCCGAAAGCCGCGGAGATTCCCCATCCCGCGGGCATGCTCAAAGAGAGCCCGTGCGTCACCTGCCACGAGGAAGAGCTGAAGCAGGTCAACAAAAGCACCCACCGGGATCCCAACGGCGGGAGCGATCTGCGGGCCCCGTGCTGGGCGTGCCACCGCGCCCACGACGTGCGCGCCGTGAAGGACCCTCGTTCCGCGATGTCCCCGCTGAACGTCGCGTCACGCTGCCTCAACTGCCACGACAAGCGTGAATACCTGGTCGGGGTGCACGGCCACGGTGTGCAGCTCGGGGGCCTGGACTTCGCGGCCACCTGTGTCTCCTGCCACGGCGGGCACGACATCCTGGCGCCGTCCGAGGCAGGCTCCCGCGTGGCTCGGCGCAACATCTCGTTCACCTGCGGGAAGTGCCACGGCCGCGTTGCCGAGGCGTACCGCAAGAGCGTGCACGGTGCGGCGCTCACCGAGCACGACAACCCCGATGTGCCGACGTGTGTGGACTGCCACGAGGCCCATGGCACGCTGGATCCGCTTCTCCCGCGCTTCCGTCTGGGCTCACCCGAGATGTGCGGGCGCTGTCACAGCAACCACGCCATGATGGCGAAGTACAAGATCTCGACCGCGGTCTATGACACCTATGTCGCGGACTTCCACGGCACCACGGCTGAACTCTTCCGAGCGGCGTCCCCCAATCAGCCCCTCAACAAGGCGGTGTGTTACGACTGTCACGGCTACCACGATGTGGAGTCGGTGCGCACCGCCGGTGACAGGCTCATCAAGGAGCGGCTGCTGGTGAAGTGTCAGGTGTGCCACCCCAACACGACCGCGAGCTTCCTCACGGCCTGGACGGGGCACTACGAGCCGTCGCCGACCAAGTACCCTCTCATCTACTGGGTGAAGGTCTTCTACCGCTTGGTCATACCCGGCACGATCGGTTTCTTCCTGGTGTACATCGCCGTGGACGTCTGGGGGCGCCGACGGCACAGGAGGTCATCGTGAACCCCCGCGTCGATACGATCCGGCGCTTCACCGCCCGTCACATCGTGAACCACTGGGTAATGCTGGTTGCCTTCGCAGGTCTCGTGATCACGGGGATGCCGCAGAAGTTCGCAAGTGAAGCGTGGGCCAAGGGCATCGTGATGATCATGGGCGGCGTCGAGCGTGTGCGGTTCGTCCACCACCTGCTCGGCACGATCATGGCGTTGCAGCTCGTGTGGCACTTCCTGGAGGGCGTTTGGCTGCACCTGGTCAAACGCCTGGCGATGCCCATGGTGCCGCGCATCTCTGACGTCCGAGAGTTCATTCAGCAGGTCAAGTTCAACATCGGCATGGAAAATCGCCCCCCGCGCATGGATCGCTACGGCTTCGCCGAGAAGCTCGAGTACCTCGCACTCGTCTGGGGCACCGCGGTGATGGTGCTCACCGGGCTGCTTTTGCTCTACCCTGTGCGGTGGTCCTCGCTCGTCGCGGGCGAGGTCATCCTCGCGGCCAAGGCCGCACACGGCGGCGAGGCGATCCTGGCGTTCCTCTCGATCCTCACCTGGCACGTCTACTTCGTGCACATCCGACACTGGAACACGGCGATCTTCACCGGCAAGCTTGACGCCGAGGCCTACGCCGACGAGCATCCCATCGAGCTGGCGCGACTGCGGCGTGGCGAGGAGCAGCCGCCTCGGACGGGGGGTGCCTGGCGCGTCGCCGTCTTCGCAGCGGTGACCCTGGTGGTGATCGCTGGGGTGACGGCTTTCTACTGGTGGCTCCGGACCCCCGGAACGACAATTTGGACGATCAAGCTGCCGGGGCTGTCCTGAGGGCGTGACATTCTTGCGCCTCATGGGCCGTCGTGTCAGGGTTGCGTCAGGCAAGAATCTTGCTTAGTATCTCGTGAGGCCCGGACTGCGGGGCGAAAGGAGGGTTCAATGAAGCGGACAGTTCTCGTGGTAGCAGTGGCGGTAGCGATCCTCGGGCTGGGTGCTCTGGCGGCCAACGCGGCTCCAACCTACATCGGCGCTGAAAAGTGCAAGATGTGTCACAAGGTCCAGTACGACTCGTGGGCGCAAACCAAGCACGCGAAGGCGACCGAGGGCGCCAAGGCCTCCAAGGACTGGAAATTCGAGGCGGCGTGCCTGACCTGCCACGCGACCAACAAGGACGAGGCGATGGCGGGCGTGCAGTGCGAGGCCTGCCACGGTGCGGGTTCGGAGTACAAAACACTTTCGGTCATGAAGGACGTGGCCAAGGCCAAGGCTGCCGGTCTCATGATCCCCACGCAGGAGACCTGCAACGGCTGCCACGACGGCAAGGACCATCACAAGAAACAGGCGTTTACCAAGGACGTCCACGCTCACAAGGTTGTGGCGGCCAAGTAAGACAAGAGTGCTTCAAGGGAACGGGGCGGCCCTCGTGGCCGCCCGTTGTTTTTCAGGCCTGGGGCTTGAGGCCTGAGGCTTGCGGAATCTCGCCATTCTCGTCGCGACGAAGGAGGCCAGTGCGGGTCCGGGGCGGGCGTGGAAGCATGAATTCAACGCCGCCTATTCCCAAGCCTCAAGGCAGCTCTTACCAGTCCACCTCGACCTTGAGGGGGGTGCCCGAGAAGCGCGAGACCAGCACGTGCCGGTTTCGCTTGCCGAAAATGTAGAGGTCACGGGTGAGCCGAACGTCTTCCGTGCAGTACTTCTCGATGAGGTCGAGCCGCCCCTCCTTCCACCACGCGAGTGCCTGCAGCCCGTCGGCCGTCTTGGCGGCGCCCAGGGTCGCCTGCACCACCGAGTCCAGCTTCGGCCGGAAGCCCAGCTTCTCCTTGAGGTACACCATGATGTCGAGAGTGGGCAGGCTCTCCAGGGGAACGTCGCGGTACCCCTTGAGCACCTCGTAGTCGAAACCCAGCAGGTTGAAGCCAACTACCAGCTCGGCCGAGCGCAGTCGCTCGATGAGCCGGTCGGCCTCGCTCTCCAGGAAAGGGCGGAACGCGTCGTCCTGGAACGAGTAAACGACGCCGACCGACA
Source organism: uncultured Acidobacteriota bacterium (assembly GCA_963739225.1). Classification (GTDB taxonomy): domain Bacteria; phylum Acidobacteriota; class Thermoanaerobaculia; order Thermoanaerobaculales; family Thermoanaerobaculaceae; genus RBG-13-68-16. Next base: position 124,035 of record CAVTZQ010000004.1, read on the forward strand.
TTCCGAGCTGGCGCATCGCCGTGCGTCCACCGACGTCCTGGAACGAGCGCTGGGTCTCGAGGTCGAAGACGAGGACATCCCTGCCCTTCGGGGCCTGGCGGGCCGAGTCGTCATCGAACAGGCTTAGCTGACCGCTCCATTCGTCCTTTCCGCCGCGCCCCACGCCGCCCTCCGTGCGAGGCCGGAAGTGTAGCATGCGGGCGGTGAAGCGACCCGACCTCGTTCGCCCCCGAACGATTTCCGCTCTAACCGGTACAGTGCCGGTCGGCTACCGGCCGTGGGTGGAGGTTGCGGCCATGGTCCGCGTCTCGGTGGCAGGGTGGGGACTCGATGACACGAGCTGGGTGCACTGGGCCGTGCCCGTTTGGGAGGGGCGGGCCGAGCTGCTGGGTGCGGTCACCTTTGATCCGGGGCGCCGCGCTGCGGTTCCCGGCGAGCCTTCCCCCGAGCTGCGCCGGAGCGAGGCCGCGCTCGACGAGACCGCGGCGGCGAGACTGGGCGAGGCGCTCCTCGCCCGGTGGCGACCTTGGGTGCATTACAGCCCAGCGCTGCGGCTGCCTTCCAGGCTGGACGAGCCGGTCGAGGCTTTCCGACAGCGCTGCATCGGCCTCTTCGGTTCGGTACCGACTCGGTGCGAGGGATTTGACGGAGACGGGAAGGGAACCGGACGCCTCGCAGCGGCCATCGAGAGCCGGGTTCTCTCGGGGGACGAGCTCGAGGTGGTGCTCTGGCGGGTCGGGGTGGGGTGGTACCCGACGGGAGTGGAGCCCGCGCCTGCCTCAGCGGACCCGTTGTGAACCCGGGGGAGGGAACGTAAAAGGGGAAGAGGAGAAGGCTAATTCGTGTCCTGGAGGCCGTTCCGGCTGCGCCGAATTGTCCGCCTTCCCTTTAGCCCTTGCCGTCTTCCCTTTTCCTTACAAGGAGTACAGCCCGTCGTCGCGGGTGGGCGCGCCGCTCTCGCCGCCATCTTCACTCATCTCCGCCTCGAGCTGCGGGCCGAGCTCCTCTTCGAGCGAGTCGGGGTCCTCACCGGCCTCGAGGCGCCGGAACATCTCCTCCATCGTCGGGGTCATCTTCTCGCCGGAGAGCTCGGCAAGGCGCCGCATCATTCGCGCCATCACCCGGGGGTCCTCGGCGTCCTTCTCGTCGAGCTCGCTGGTCATGCGCATCATTTCTTGCTCGACGCGCGCCTGTGCCGCGTCGTCCGGAGGGCTGCCTGTCTCCTTCGGCTTGTCCTCCCGGCTCTTCCTGCTTGAGCTGACCGCGAACGACGAGGGCACGCGGGTGAGGTTGGTGGCGAGGCAGCGGGGGCAGACCGGCTTGCGCGAGGGAGTGGGTGTCAGGGCGAGGAAGCTGTAGATCCGGTTGCACGCCGGGCAGAGGAACTCAAATATCGGCACGTTTCACCTCACCGCTCGCAACATCGGCATTCTACCGGAAGCAGACTACGTGGACGAGCCGAGCTCGCGCTGTAAAATGGCCGAACATGGGATCCGAGCCCAGCGTCCGGCTGCTGGCGGCGTTCCCGGCGCCGCTCGACGTTGCCGTCGCGGCGGCACGCACGTGCACGTCGCCTTCGGGCGCGGTGGATCCCGCAGCGGTGCTGGGTGGGCCTGACCTCGACGAGGAGGGGCGCCGCAAGGCCCGCGAACGGCGCGACGGCCTGGCGCGATCCCTCTATGTTGCCGGCCACCACACAACCTTCCAGCACGCACACTTCCTTTTCGTGCTGGAGCGGGTGAGCCGGCAGTTCGTCTGGTCGTTCCTGCACGCCCACCCCTTCGCAAACTCGGAGCAGGTGTCACAGCGCTACGTGAGGGTTTCGGCGGACGACGTCTTTGTGCCGGAACTCTCGCCGCCGGCCGCGCACGAGTTCGCGGCCACCGTGGCCGCCCAGCACGAGGCGTACCGGCAGCTCGTGAAGCTGCTATCGCCGATCGCCGAGGCAGAGCTGCTCCGGCGCTTCCCGACATGGCGGCGGCACCCCAAGCGACTCGCCCGCCAAACCGATCGCAAGGCCCAGGAGATCGCACGCGCGGTGCTCCCGGTGGCGACGCACACGGCGCTGTTCCACACGATCTCGTGCCTGACGCTCTTCCGCTACCGGCGGCTCTGCCAGCAGCTCGACGTCCCCGGCGAGACCAGGCGGGTGGTGGAGGCGATGGTCGCCGCAGCGCTCGAGCACGACCCAGATCTCGCGGAGGTGCTCGAGGAGCCGGTACCCCTCGAGGCGACACCGGAGTTCGCCCTGTTCTCCGAGTTTCACGGCGCCGAGGCACACCCGGCGGCATTCAGGGAGGAGTTCGACCGCGACCTCGGTGGGCTCACCTCGAAGCTCGTTGGCACGCCCGTTGACAACGTTGAGAAGGTGGCGAGGGCGGTGCGCGCTGTGCTCGGTCTTCCGAGGGCGCGTGTGTCGGCCGAGGACGCGGTTCGGCTCGTGCTCGACCCGGGCGTGAATCGGCTGCTGGGGGAGGACCTCAACCTCTCGACGCTCTCCAAGCTCGGCCGCTGCCTTCACCACGCTCACTACACCTTCGCAAAGAAGCTCTCGCACGCCGCCGACTCCCAGGACCAGCGCCACCGCATGACCCCAGCAGCGCGCCCTCTCCTGGCAGCGGTGGTGGACGACCAGCCCGACGTCGTGGTGCCACGCCTGATCGCCCACGCCGGCGAGGCCGCCCGCAAACTATTCGACGGGGCAATTGCCCGGGCGTGGGAGGGGGCCGCCGCGGTGCGGCGCGCGGGCGGCAGCGGGGAGGCCGCGGGCTACCTGCTGCCCAACGCGCTAGCGGTCCGCTTCGTGGAGTCATCGGATCTCCTGAACCTCCACCACAAGCACAAGCTTCGCCTCTGCTACAACGCGCAAGAGGAGATCTGGCAGGCGTGCCTGGACGAGGCGCTGCAGATCAGAGATCTGGAGCCCGCGATCGGACGCTGGCTGCTTCCGCCGTGCTCGGTGCGGCAGCTCGCGGGGCGGAAACCGTTCTGTCCGGAGGGCGAGCGCTTCTGCGGCATCGCGGTCTGGCGCCTGCAACCCCACGAGTATCGCCGGCTCATCTAGGCTTGTGGCCTGGGGCCTGACGAACTACCTTGGACAGGCATCGCGAACCTCAACCCTCGAGCCTGACTGTGTCGTGTTAGCATCCTCGGACGTGAGCGGTGCGCAAAGCACGGCAGGCCGGGGCTTGCTGATCCTGGCGGACGGGGCTCAGGCGGCGTTCACCGCGGGGGCGGTGGCCGAGCTGGCACGGGCCGGGGTTTCCTGGGAGCGGGGGGCGGGTGGTGGGTTGGGCGCCCACGTCGCGGTGCTCGCCCTGCTGGGCGAGGCCGAGGAGGCCGAGCGGCGGTGGTTGCGGGATGCCGAGGCCGGCTGCCCGCTGTTCCAGTCCCGGCTGGCCGCCGCGCAGCAGCGGCTCGGCCGGGACGCCGGCGTGGTCGTGACGCCGGACCCTTGGACGCTCGCGGGTTGGTTGGAACCGGCGGGGCTGGCCGAACACCTCGCCCCGGAGATGGCGGCCGTGCCCGAAAGGCTGGCGCGCGCCGGCCGGGGCTTCACGGTGGCGGTCGAGGATCTCATCAGCGGCGAGACCAGGTGGGTGGATTTCGCGGGGATCGCCCCGGAGCAGGCCGGCGCGCTGCTGCGGGCTGCCGCCACGTTCCCGGGAGGATGGGGCCCCGAGCCGATGGTCGGGGGCGAGGTTTCCCGCTGGCTTTGGGGTGGGGTCGGTGCGGCGCTCGCAAGCGCCCCGCCCTGGGGCGGCGGGCCCTCCGCGTGGGACGTGGTATGTGGGTTTCCGGTCCCGGTGGCGGTACGGCCGGCGCTGGGTGGATCCCTCTACGAGCTGATGCAGCGCCGCCAGGAGGCACGGGCGGCAGCGACGGTGAGCGGCTGGCTCGGACAGCCTGGGGAGGCCTCATTACGGGTCCTCGCGCCGACGGTCGCGGCCTACCGGGGGTGGGCCGCGCGCGACAACGCGGACCTCGGCGTCGAGTACCCGCTGAGCTGGGAGCGCAACGGCGAGCTCACCGGCGCGATGGTTCGCTTTGGGGCTTTCGTGGCAGGGAGCCTTGGGGTTTCAACTCGGTAGTACCGACTGTTGCGGGCGCTGGCCGCCCGTGGGGGATTCCATGCGTAGAACGGTTCTCGTTGTGGCTGTCAGCCTGCTGGCGCAGCTCCCGAAGGGCCGTTCCCAGCTGCCGTGGTAGGCACGCCGCTTCTTTCTGCGTGGCCCAGGTCTCTGAAGGGGGCAGCGACATTTCCGTCGCGGAGCGTGTAGAGTGGGTTAGGCTATTCGCCGGACAGGGGGGCTTATGGACGGACGCCGCCATCACCGCAAGGTTCGTTCGAGGTTGATCGTGCTCGGGCTCGCGGCAGCGCTGATCGCCGCGTGCTCGACGCTGTTCGCCAACAAGATCGGGGACATCCTCAAGTCGCCGGGCGCCTATGAGGGGAAGGACGTGACGATCGCGGGCAAGGTGACCGCCACTCACAACCTCGTGGTCGTCAAGTACTACCAGGTAGACGACGGCTCCGGGGAGATCGCGGTGGTGACCGACAACGCCCTTCCGAAGGAAGGCGACAAGGTGCGCGTGAGGGGCCGCGTGAACCAGGCCTTTGCCGTCGGGTCCTCGCGCCTGGTCGTGATCGTCGAGAAGCCACCCTCGCGGTAGGGTCTGCCCGGCAGTGAGTCAAAGGGTTGTGGGCGTCGCGGGTAGCCGCTCCGCTTGCGCCCCGGCCGTTTCAGTGGGAGGGGAGAAAGCGTGCGGGCCGCCGTTACGGGGGTGATCGTGCTGGTGCTGGCCCCGGCTGTGGCGGCGGTTGCGTACGGTGTGTACGAGGCACACGCCCAGCTCGAGCGGGACGCCGCGGCGCTCGTCACCCTGGACCGCCCGCTGCCCAAGGATCAGCTCGCCCTCAGACTGGGCCTCGTCGAGTTGGCGGCGAGCGACGACACTCGCTGGGTTGCCCTGGCGAGGCAAGAACTTCCGGGGTGGATCGACAACTTCAAGGCTCTCGGAGCGGGCAAGACCGCAAACACGGTCGGCGCTTTGCTCCTCGCCAACGGTTTAGCCCACGGGGAGCGCCGCGCCCTGATCGGGGGCCTGACGCTGCTGGAGGGCAACCTGATCCTTGGCGTCGTCGTGGATATCTCGAAGCAAGCATTCGGTCGAGTTCGCCCCAACCACCCCGGGCCGGGCAGGTGGTTCGCGGGAGGGGACTCGTTCCCATCGAGCCACGCCGCGCACGCCTTCCTGATTGCATCCGTCCTCGACGCGACGGTCGAGGAGCCCGAGTGGCGGTGGATCATCTTCGCGATGGCCTCTGGGGTGGCGCTCCAGCGTCTCCACGAAGGGGTCCACTACCCGACCGACGTCATCGCCGGGGGGGCGCTGGGCTGGTGGATCGGACGCCGGCTCTCGGTGTCGCATGGGCTGGTCGACCGCCCGCATGACGCTGGCCTTCCGTCGCTCCCCACGGCCGGCGGCGCCCGGCTCGGGGCGTCCATTCCGTTCTGAGCGGGCCGTCGGGGCCCCGCTGCAGTGGCGCACCGCGCCGCTTGCGCGATGGGCAGCCGACGTACAATCCGCTGTGGAGGCGCGATGTCTCGAGAGATTCGCTTTCTTAACACGCTGAGCAGAAGGGTGGAGACGCTCGAGCCGCTCGAGAGCAACCACGTTCGCATCTACACCTGCGGCCCGACGGTCTACAACTTCCCCCATATCGGGAACTACCGCACCTTCCTGTTCGAGGACGTGCTGCGCCGTACGCTCAAGGCATTCGGCTACCGGGTCACCCAGGTCATGAACCTGACCGACATCGACGACAAGACGATCAAGGGAGCCGCGGCCGAGGGGATCAGCCTGCGTGAGTTCACCGATCGCTACGCTGCCGCTTTTTTCGAGGACCTCGACACGCTGGGCGTGGAGCGGGCCGAGCACTACCCGCGCGCCACCGAGTGGATCCCGCAGATGGTGGCGCTGGTGCAGCGCCTCACGGAGCATGGGCACACCTACGTGCAGGACGGCTCGACCTACTTTCGCATCGCGTCGTTCCCGGGATACGGAAAGCTCTCGGGCATCGACTTGGCCCAGGTCAAGGCCGGCGCGCGCGTGGACACCGACGAGTACGAGAAGGAAGACGTGAGGGACTTCGTCCTCTGGAAGGCGCCCAAAGCCGGGGAACCGTCCTGGGACACCCCGCTCGGGCCGGGCCGGCCGGGTTGGCACCTGGAGTGCTCGGCGATGAGCATGGGCCTCTTGGGCGAGAGCTTCGACATTCACAGCGGCGGCGTGGACAACATCTTCCCGCACCACGAAAACGAGATCGCCCAGAGCGAGGGGGCAACCGGCAAACCGTTCGTGCACACCTGGCTGCACGCCGAGCATCTCTTCGTCGAGGGTCAGAAGATGGCGAAGTCGCTCGGCAACTACTACACCCTGCGAGACCTGCTGGAGAAGGGGCACGACCCGCTGGCGATCCGGTACCTGCTGATCTCCGTCCCGTACCGGCAAAAGCTCAACTTCACATTCGACGGGCTGCACGCCGCTGAGGAGGGGATCGGGCGCATCCGCAACACGTTGCGCCGGCTCGCAACCACGCCAGCTGCAACCGGCGAGGGTTCGCTGCCGGTGTCGGCCGTGGATGGATTCCTGGAGGAGTTCGACGCCGGGCTGGCCGACGACCTCAACACCGCCCGTGCCCTCGCGGCGCTGCACACCTTGCTGACCGCCGTCAATCAGGCCCTTGACGCCGGCGGCATCACTTCCGAGGTGCGCCCGCGATTGGACGTCGCCTTGGCGCATGTGGGCGCGGTGCTTGGGATAGTGGCGCGCGACGTGGCGGTGCACGTCTCGGATGAGCTGCGGGTCGCTCTGTTGGCCCAGTATTCGGTCCTGTCCTCGGACGACCGGGAGATCGACGCACTCGTGAGGGAACGCAGCGCCGCTCGCAAGGCGCGCGATTTCGCCCGCGCCGACCGGATCCGCAAGCAGTTGGCGGAGCGGGGGATTGTGCTCGAGGACACGCCGCACGGGACGGTGTGGCACCGCACGAAGTGACGGTGGCGCGGCGACACACCCGTCACTCACAACTTGGTTAGAATCGCTGGAGACGGGGAGGGGGCGATGAGGCGTCCGGTTCTACTCACGCTTTCGAGCGTAGCGCTTGTGCTCGCGGTCGGGTGCTCGACGAACCCGGTCACCGGCAAGTCGCACCTTGACCTCATGGGAGAGGCGGGCGAGATCCGGATGGGCGCCAACTTCTACCCCGGGGCGATCCAGGGCTCGCTGGGGCCGATCGACGAGAGGGACGTTCAGGCCACCGTGCAACGGGTGGGCCAGGCCGTGGCCGGCGTCAGCCATCGCCCAGGACTCCCGTACCAGTTCACGGCCGTCAACGACCCCGAGGTGAACGCCTTCGCACTGCCAGGCGGCAAGATCTGCATCACGCGCGGGCTGGTCTCGAGGCTCGGCTCGGAGGACGGCCTCGCGGCGGTGCTGGGCCACGAGGTCGGGCACGTCACCGCGAGGCACGCGGTCTCGGCGTACAACCGGCAACTCCTGACCACCGCGATCCTGGTCGGCGGCGCGGTCTACATGGAGTCAGAGGACGTCAGGAACCGCGGGCTGATCACGGTCGGGGCCATCATAGGCACGCAGCTCATCCTTGCCAGGTACTCCCGCGACCAGGAGCGGCAGAGCGACGAGCTGGGGATCGACTACGCGGTCAAGGCCGGGTACTCACCAAACGGGATGGTGGAAACCCAGAAGACCCTGCTCGAGGTGCAGAAACGCCAGCCGGGGGCTGTCGAGCGGCTCTTCGCCTCACACCCGATGTCCGCCGAACGTCTCGACACCGCACGGAAGAGGATCTCTCTGCTCCCGGCCGACATCCAGGCGCGCCCGCTTCGAAGCGAGCCGTACCGGGCCGCGATGGCCGAGATCATCGTGATGCGCCCTGCCTGGGACCTCGCCGGCGAAGGACAGGCCTTGCTTGGCAAGGACAAGGACCCCGAGGCGGAGGTAAAGCTCGCCCAGGCGGTGCGCCTGGCTCCGAAGGCAGGCGTGATCCGAACTCTCCACGCCGTCAGCCTGGCGAGCCTCAAGCAAAAGGGGGCAGCGGTGGACGAGGCGCGCGAGGGGGCCCGCCTATCGGGCGGCGTCTTTGTGTCGCGCCTGGTAGCTGGAGAGTTGCTGCTGGTGCCCGACCCAGCCGCTGCCCTCGACAACCTTGAAGGCGCCGAGAAGCTCCTCCCCGGGCAGGCCCAAGTTTCGCTGCTGCGCGGCCGGGCGCTGGAGAACCTGGGCCGGAAGAGCGACGCCGCCGCGGCGTACAAGGAAGCGGTGGACCGCGATCCCAACGGCGAGGTAGGTGCCGAAGCCGCGCGCCGGGCCCGCGGTCTGGGGTAGACTGCACGGGAGGATTCCGATGAGCCCGCCCGATCCTGTCGGAGAACTGATCCTTCTCGCCCGCGGCGCCGCCGAGGCGGGCGAGGACTGGCGCGGGCGGCTGCGAAGGGAGTGGCTGCCGCGCACGGTGGCCACCACGCCGCGTGCCGCGCTTGTGGATGCCCTCGCCGAGTGGTTTGACGAGGTGCCGGCGCCCGACGCTGAGCTCTCCGCCCAGCTCGAGTCCGTCGTGATGTTCGCCATGGCGGACGAGGGCTACGACTGAAGTCGAATCGCAGGGTTCCGACTCGACTTCACCGGGCGATTTTGCGCCGTTTGCGCTGCCCAGCCAGGGGAATACCTGACCGCGCGCCGGCCTTGACCCCTACGACACGGGGAAGGAGACGAAGCATGCGCTCTCTGGTTGTGGTGATGATGCTGGCGCTGGGGTTCTCGACGGCCAGCGCGGAGGTCCGCACGAAGGTTGTCGAGTACAAGCAGGGGGACACGACGCTCGAGGGGTTCCTGGCGTGGGACGACGCGGTGAAAGGGCCGCGCCCCGGCGTGCTCGTCGTCCACGAGTGGACCGGGCTCGGCAAGTACGTCAAGTCGCGCGCGGAGCAGCTCGCCAGGATGGGCTACGTCGCGTTTTGCGCCGACATCTACGGCAAGGGTGTCCGCCCCTCCACACCCGAGGAGGCGGGAAAGACCGCGGGCATCTACAAGAGCGATCGGGCTCTGACGCGGGCCCGAATCAGCGCGGCGCTGGCCGAGCTCAGGGCCAACCCGGCGGTGGACGGAGCGCGGATCGCCGCGATCGGCTACTGCTTCGGCGGTTTCGTCGTGCTGGAGCTCGCCCGAAGCGGCGCTGAGATCGCGGGCACCGTGGTTTTCCACGGCGCCCTCGACACGCCCACACCGGCGGACGCCAAGAACATCAAGGCCAGGGTGCTGGCGCTGCAGGGCGGGGACGACCCGTTCGTCGGACCCAAGGACGTGCTGGCGTTCGAGAAGGAGATGCGGGAAGGCGGTGTGGACTGGCAGCTCGTCCAGTACGGGGGTGCGGTGCACTCGTACACCAACCCGGACGCCGGCAACGACAACTCCAAGGGCGCGGCGTACAACGCCAGGGCCGACAGGCGCTCCTGGCAGGCGATGAAGGACTTCTTCGCCGAGATCTTCAAGTAGGGGAGGGGCTTGCCCCCTCCCCCTGTTTCCACCCGGGCGGACCCCACCACGGGAGGCCGCAAGGGCCTCCCCTACACGGTCCCTTCTCCGCAGCCGGAGCCCATCCCTACTCCCCGACCGTGAACGCGACGGCGGGATAGCCCACGAAGTGGTAGAGGTTGGCCTGGGCCGTCTGGCCGAGGCCGACGTCGCGCACCGGCAGCTCCGGGAACGAGATCGAGGTGCCGTACGCGATCGGGTGCCCGACCGGCGTCGGCAGTCCGAGCGCGGCGGTCGTTCGCTCCAGTAGCAGCATCCCAAATGGGATCGAGAACCGACCGCACCAGGTCAGGCGGTACTCGGCGGGCTGCTCCGGGTTCACGCAGGTCGAAAAGAACTGCTCCACCTTGGCGGCAGTGACAGGCCCGGCCAGTGGGCCGGTGAGCAGCGAGCGATCCTTGTCGCACGCCTTCACGTACGCTTCCACGCCGCCCTCGCCGTACGGTGTGTACTTGAAGTCGGCGCCGTAGTGAACGGCATCGGAGGAGATCACGACCGCCACGTCACGGCCGAGCTGCCAGCGGTGCCGGGTGACCTCCTGGGCAAGGACAGAAGCCAGGTGGCCGGCCAGGTCCTGCACGCGAGCGAAGCCCATCGCCGGGACGATCACCGGCACGATCTGAAGATCTGGCCGCACGTGTCGCAGCCAGTAGACGAGCGCCTCGAGGGAGTGCTCGGAGTCGTGGGCTGTGTTGTCGCGCACGAAGTCTCCCTTGGGCAGCAGCCCGAGCATCTCCTCGCGAATTCCGGCCACCGGCACGTCTCCGTCGGGGGTACGCCAGGCCTTGTACGAGTCGAAGACCAGCACGTCGTGCGCGCCGAAGCGGCGGTACTTGTGGAAGACACCCACAAGGACGACGGTCTTCGCGGTCACCAGCGGCAGCACCTGGCGGTAGACTCGCCCTGCGAAGATGTAGTCGTCGTGAGGGCAGATCACCCCGGCGACGCCGGGCGGCGGCGCCTCGCCGAGCTTCTCCGGCGCCGGCGGAGTCGCGGAGAGCTCCCAAACCTTCCCCATTTGCTCGGGCTTGGACGCGAATCCCACCGCGTCCTGCTGGCCGCGGACGTCGCCCTGTGACGGGATCCCCATCGTTTTTCGAATCTCGTCCTGCGTGGGTGCCGTCGTCTGAACCGGCTGCAGCGCCGCCTGCGCAATCAGGGGACTTCCGATGAGCGCGAAGAGCAGAGAGACAGACGCGATTCGCATGTGCCTGCCCACCTCCGGTCGAACGCTACCGCGGCGGCGGCGATGTCGCAAGTGGGCCGGGCTCAACTGCGGGGCGTTCTGGGTTGCGCCGGGACCACAGCAGGATCGCGAAGCTGCCCAGAAGACCGGCACACGACAAAGCGACCGCCATCGGCCAGGTCCGTGGCGCGAAAACGAACTTGACGCGGTGCGCTCCCGTAGGCAGTTGCACGCACAACAGGGCGAGATCGCACGGGTAGGTCGGCGCCCGCGAGCCGTCAACGAGCGCCTGCCACCCCGGGTCGTAGCTCTCGCTGACCAAGACCCAGCCACCGTCAGTAAGGTCTGCCTCGATCTGGATGCGCGCCGGTGCCGGGCGCGACCAGCGCAAGTTTCCCCTGGCGCCCTGGGTATGCAGCGCTGCCCCAGTCTCCACAATTGCCATTGCCCGTGGATCAAACGCTGGCTCGCCAAGCTTCGTCTCGGCGTCCTTTGAATCCCGGACGGCTAGCATGTGCTCTGGACACCAAACAAAGGGAAACGCGCGCGGATTCTCGTAGTAGTACACCGCGTCCTGCGTGGGACCCGTCTTAAGGTACGTCACCGGAAGCGGGCGCGGCGACGCGATTACTCGCACCCCTAGGACATCGAGCACCCAGGATTCGTAGCGGTCAAAGTGAGCTACGGGGGCTTCCAACGGACCAGCCAGGAACGGTCCAGCAAGGCGGAGCAGCCGCTCCAGGCGTTTACGGCCTATGGCGTCGTACCCGAGGATGTCGGCGATCCCATAGAATGTCGCGCTATTCGGGGGCAGCCCGTGGTCCAGCACGAGAACTCGGCCTCCGTCGCCAGCGCGTGAAAGCGTGTCTATTGCTCGAACTCGCGGGAATGCCTGCGTGCGGGGAATCGCCGGGTTGAAGCCGTGCCCGAACCACCACAGGTCGGCGGCCACGAGTGCGACCGCCGCGATCCCGCGCGCGCGGCCGGTCCGCCTCTCGACGAAGAGCCAAACCGCGGCGGCCAGCATCAGAAATGCCCACGGAAGCAGATACAAGGAAGCAAATTGTGGCGCAAGCTCGAATCTCTGCATCTGAAGCTTTTGCTCGAGGCCGACAAACACGGAGCGGAGCGGCGTCGACAGAAGGACCCGCACGACGGTTGCGAGCCCCGCCGCGCCGGCGCGCAACCACAAGCCGATTGCGAGCCCGGTCAATCCTGCAACGCCGAGCGCCGCTGCGCCGACGATGTTTATCCATCGGTTCCTCTTGCCTGAGATGGCGTGTAGTCGGTCGAGACCGAGACCGGCCAGCACGGCAGCCCCAAACAGAGCCACGAAGGCGCCCCTCTGGGGCAGCGCAACGTCGAGTGCTGGCAGGTGTCGAGCGAGGGCAAGAAGCGGCGGGAAATACACGGAGTAGAACCACGCGCTGCACCAAAGGAGGAGCAGGGGGCGGGCGGGCGAACGGCGCACCGCAGTCGCGATTGCGAAGAGCGCCAGGATCATCCCAAGAGAGGAAGCGTAGGGTCCCGAATACTCGCAGAAGTTCGTCCACGAAGGGGAGAACGACGGCTCGCCGTGAACCGGTCTCCCATAGAGGTAGGGGAAGAACAGGAGTACGAGACGGCTTGTGGGGAACTGCCACGGCCACAGGGCAGCGGGTTCTCGTGCCAACGCTGCCCGAGCCTCTGGAGAGCTCCCACCCGCCAGTGTCTCGAGTAAGGGGAGGATGTGGACTGCAGCGATCGCGGCCGTGAGCAAACCGGCCATCGCGATCCCAGCACCCGCGCCCAGTAACTCACGCACCCGCCACGCGCGCGTCTGTCCTCGGCGAACGAGAGCATAGAACGACGCCGCGATTGCACCGAAGAATGCGACCTCCGCGTTGCCTCCAAAGACACTCGCCGCGAGGCCCAAGCCGAGGCTCGCGGCCGGTCGGATCCCACCACGGGTGCCGAGCATTTCGGCTGCAAGCATGACCCAGGGGAACCACGACGCTGAGGAGGCGGTTGGAAACATCAAGAAGACGGCCATGAGACCGCCGCACTGGTAGGCAATCGCGCTGAGCGAGGCGCCGGCGCGGGAGACACCAATCGATCGCGCGAACAAAAACGTTCCCAGCCCGGCAACCCAGAGGCGCAGCAGCACAACCCACACGGTCCCGCCCAACGGATCGCCGCAAAGCAGGTAGGGGAGATTCAGGATATCGAACACCGCGGACTGTGAGTTGCCAAGAAGCGGGGAGCCGCAGAACGCGTACGGGTTCCAGAAAGGTAGTCGCCCTGCGCGAAGCTCATCGATAACGAGGCGGCGCCACGCTGTCTGTTGGAATACCGTGTCGCCGACAAGCGCGTTCGATGGCACGAACCCCCCAGGCCGCGCCTCCGTGAAGAGGTATGTGTCAAGCAGCACGTCGGCGCTGGAGAGTACACGGCCTGGCAGCAGCGCCGGTGCAACGAGAAGCACTGGCACAACCATGATGGTCGCCAGAGGCGCCCGATTCGTTCGGAAGAAGGTTCCGTGCAGTTTTGCTATCTCCCCCAATCGCTCCGGCGTGGGTGAATGCCGAGTATGGCCACGCTATCACCACTGTGCCGAGCTGCCTCACTGGCGGCACGAGTCATAAAAGGACGGCTGTTGCGCACTCTGTCTTTGTCCCTGCTTCCATTCGGACACTCGTATGGCGCGGCATTGTGCAGGAGCGGCCTGGCCTTACTCAAAGACCACGCCGAGGTAGTTACCCACGAGGTCTGTCTCCTGGCCATTTCGGTCCCTCGCCACGACGCTCAAGGTGTGGTGGCCCTTTGGTAGATCCCCGGTCCGCACGTCCAGGTGAAACCGGCAGGCCTTGGCGTCGCGGTAACGCGGAAAGAGCGGCGCCACATCCGGGCTCGCGTCCCCCAGTTGTGCGTGGCCCAGGGTGCGCGAGCCATCCAGGATCACCTCCACCGATACGATTACGTCGAGTATCCAGCCTTCGATGTGCATTTGGTCCTTCAGGTTACTTTCGTTCGTCGGCACATCGACATAACCGAAAGGGGGAAGTGCGTCATCGGGATAAAACGTGTTCATTTCTCGCCTACGGCACAACACGCGCAAAAGCTTGTCCTCGTCAAAGCGAGAAATGTCGAAGCCGCCTTCTTCAAGGTAGCGCCTGAGTTCCCACGCAGTGGAAAACTGAATGCGCCCGCGAGTCTTGTTCGCACCGATGTTCTTGGCTTGGTTTTCCCGCCACAGCCGAAAGGTTTCCGGATGGAGGAGGTTCCAGGTGTCGAAGAAGGCGATTCCCCCTGGCCTCAGCACTCGGTGGCTCTCCAGGAGGTACTGATAGAGGTCTTCTTTGTCGAGGTGCATGAGAACTGTGGTGGCATAAACAAAGTCAAAGGATTCGTCCGGAAACATGGCGAGGCTGACTTCCGGAAGTTCGTGAAGGTGCACATTTCGCAGGTGGGAGGTGCGCTGCCTGGCCCTGTCCAGCATGTTCCTCGAGATATCGACTCCATGCCATTCCGCAACGTGAGGAGCAAGCTCACGACCCACCCTCGCCATCCCACAGCCGATCTCGAGAACACGTGAGCTCTTGGTTAGCCCTGCCAGCTCGATAAGCTGTCTGGCGCCGAAGGAGTTGGCGTCGCCGTTCCAGCCCCGTGAACGATAGTCGATCTCGTTTTCCGCGACATAGGTCGTCGCATAAGCACCCGCCTCGGTCAACGCCGAAAGGTCCCACCACGATTTGTAGTCTTCTCTCTGGCCTTTGCCCTGGCGGGCACGATATCTCAAGGCTCGCCAGACGGAAAGCAGGAACTCACCCATTTTGGCGTCCTCCTCCCGCGCCCCCCATCATGCTTGCGACGGCAGACGCTTCCCGCCGCTGCTCACGGCCCTGCAAGTAGTGCGGCGGCGGCGCGGTTGCCGGAGCGCACGGCGTAGTTCTGGCCGCGGTCCTCGGGGTAGATCTGGGCCATGCAGGCGTGGTAAAGGCCGGGCAGCGGGGTCTCGAACGGCGGGATCAGCGGCCGATAGTTGCACGGGATCACCGGCTGTGCGTAGGCGGCCTTGAAGTGGTGCCTGGCCAGTACCCATGAGTCGTCGAACTCCGGGTTGATCCGCTTCAGAAAAGGCATGTACGTCGCCCAAACCTCGTCATCACGGGCGCTCCACAGCGGGTGCTCGGCAAAGAGGTACTTGGAGATGTAGAGCAGGTAGCGGCCGCCGTAACGCCCGCGAGGGATGTAGTTGGTGTGCTCGATCAGGCCACCGAAGGGAAACTCCGGGTCGGCGATGTTGAGCCAGTAGTAGGGCGACAGCGAACGGGAAAGCTCCAGCACAACGCACAGCGCCGCGGTGGCGGGCAGACCGCCGAGACGCAAGCGGTACTCCTCCGGAAAGTGCTCGCCCGGCGACGCGCATCAACTCCGCAGGTGCGGCGGTGAAGAGGACCTTCGAGAACCGCTCGGAGCCGTTGCGCGTGCGTAGCTCAAGCCCTCCGTCGGCGGGCACGATGCGCTTCACCGGCGTCGCAAGCTCCATCCGAGCGCCAGCCTCGCGCAGCCTCGCCGCCAGCACGTCCACGAGGCGGCCGAAGGAACCGCGCATGTAGCCCAACCGCTCCCCCAGGCCGGTGATCGAGCGCGAGCGACCGCGCAGGAAGACCTTCCCCCACAGCCAGACCATAGCGACCTCGTCGGCCTTCTCGGCGAACTTCTGGTGCAGCAGCGGCCCCCAGACGATCTCGTATGCCCTGCGTCCCGCGTGCCTGAGGATCCAATCGCGGGCCGTGACCTGCTCGAATTTCGTGAAGTCGGCGGTGCGGTTCAGGAGCAGAGTAGATAGGCCGAAGCGGAACTTGTCCACCCATGGCAGCGGTCTGAACTTGAGCAGCGAAACCGGGGTCCCGAACTCCCAGAGGCGTTTGTCGGAGTAGATCCCCATCCGCGAGGGGAGCCACTCGATCTCATCCTTGAGCCCAAGCTCCTCCGCGAGCGCCACGTAGTCGGTGTCGGTGGTGAAGAGGTGGTGGTAGAAACACTCGAGCCGCTCGCCGCCGGCGTCGAATGTGGCGACCAGGCCACCGGGCTCGGGGTAGCGCTCGAACACCGTGACCTTCCACCCGGCTCTGGCCAGGCGGTAGGCCGCCACCAGGCCGGTGAGCCCGGCCCCTACGACAGCGCAGTCGCGACGTGAGTCCATCACACCTTCAAGGATAGCCTGGAACGCTTCCTAGCCAGCACAGGCCGGCGGGCGGATTGGCGCACCGGGCAGGTCTATACTCGCGGCGCGAGCCGCGCTGGAGATACAAGTACCAAACGTTGACGGCGGGACACAGCGTCGGGCCGGAAAGGAAGGCGCCATGCAACCGGATCCCAGCAAGCTCATTCGGCGAATCGGCGTAGAGACGCCTCTGATCGGGTTCTACGATGCCCCCGAGGTGGCGCCGTTCGCGCCGGTTGTCAGGCTCGAGTCCGGCGATTCCTCGTGCATCTTCTCCTTCTACACAAACTGGATGAACGGGGAGACGCTCCTCCTCACGAGCGAGAGCTTCGGCTGCAGGGGGGCAGGTTCCTGCCTGTTCGGTATCGCGACCCGATCCCCCGAGGCGATGGTGACCTTCCTGGTGGATGAGGAGGGGCTGAAGAGCTCGCGCGAGCTCATGCGGCGGTGGATCGACCGGCGAGGCTCGTACCGCCCGGAGCACCCCAACCTCCTCATCGGGCCGCTCCGGCCGGACGAGTACCGATACCTAAAGACCGTGACGTTTTACGTCAACCCCGACCAGTTGGCGGCGCTCCTCCTCGGTGCAAACTACAACAGCGGCCCGGACGACCTGACGCCTGTCATGGCTCCCTTTGGGTCGGGGTGCTCGCAGCTTCTCCCGCTCTTTGCCGACCTGACGGTTCCGCAGGCCATCGTGGGCGCGACCGACATCGCCATGCGTCAGTGGCTGCCGCCGGACACGCTGGCGTTCACCGTCACAAAGCCCATGTTCGCGCAACTGTGTGGGCTCGACGAGAAGAGCTTCCTGTACAAGCCGTTCCTCCAGAGGCTGCGGAAGGCGCGGGCGGTGGCCCGCTAAGGGAGGCGGAAGGTGTTCTGCCCGAACCTCGAATGTCCTGACCTCAAAGAGTCGGGGATCGCGGGGGAGTACGTCCAGGGAACCACGATCTGTCCGAAATGCGGAGCGCGTCTGGTCACCGAGCCCCCGGCGTTGAAGCCTGCAGGCGAGGAAGCGCCTCGGTTCCCGGGGCCCTCGAAGCTCTTGGAGGGCCCGCTCGTGACCGTGGCTTCGTTCAACTACCGGCAGGAGGCCGACTTAGTGCTATCCATGCTGCTCGCAAGGGGGATCGCGGCCTCCGCCTTCTCCGACGACTGCGGTGGCGTCGATCCGCGTCTGGGGTTCGGAACACGCACTCGTGTCGTAGTCCCGGAGAGTCAGGCCGCGGATGCCGTGGCGCTGATCGAGACGACCGAGCGTGAACCGGGCTGGGAGGCGCGTTCACCCGAAGACGGGTGAGCAGCGTCCGGCTGGCGGGGACGGCAGAGGGGTGGGCAACGGCCCCCACAGGTGTGCACTCGGCTGTGAACGGGGAGCTGTCTACGGCAAGTCGCCACCGACGGCGACGCCCGCCCTGCGCGGGTCGCCCACTCCGACCGCCTCGCCGGTCGCCGCATCGAACATTGCGAGGTTCACACCACCGAAGGCGAGCAGGTCTATCGGGCGCGGCGGAAAGCAGAGTGAGTACACTTCGGCGAATCCCCGCCGGATCAACTCTCGCACCTCGGCTTCGGTGTGCGGGGCTGCAATCTCGATCATTACCCGGGGGTTTTGCGTGCCGTCCCAAAGCACCCGTGGCGCCGACACCGCCTCGGCCGGGCTCATGCCCCGGTCCACCACGTTCACGATCGTGCCGACGACTGTCGAGGTGATCCTTGCGCTGCCCGGTCCGCCGAGCACGAGGGCGGGCTTGCCACCGCGCAGCACGATCGTGGGCGTCATCGTGTTGGGCAGCACGTTGCCGGGGCGTGGGTAGCTCCGGCTTCCCGGTAACGAGGGCTCGTAGAATGCCAGCGTCGCGTTGTACGGGAACCCGAGCCCGGGCGAGGCGACGCACGCTCCGAATTCCTCGTTGAAGGTCAGGCTCGCGGCCACCGCGTTGCCTTGAGCATCGACCACCGAGATGTGCGTCGACCCCTCCTGGCGTGGTGGGATCAGGTCTTTATCGAGGATTTCCCGGACGCGCAACGCGCGGTTTGGGCGGATCTGAGCGGCCCGTTGGGCGGCCCGCTGCGGGGCGAGCATCTGGAGAGCCTCGAGGGGTCCGGCGTTTTGCGAAGCGTACAGATCGTAGAGCGCGATGCGAGTGGCCTCGATCATGGTCACCCAGGTTTCCACCGAGTCGGTGTTGAGCCTCTCTCGGGAGAACCTGTCGAGGATCTGGAGCGCCTCGATCACTGCCGCCCCGCCGGCAGGTGGGGGGAAGGCAATAACATCCAATCCCCGGTATCTTCCCCGCACCGGCGCGCGCTCGAGGGGGTAGACCAAGGCCAGATCGGCCTTGCGCAGGTAGCCGCCGTTGGCGCTCATGTCGGCATCGATCTCGTCAGCGATCTGCCCGACGTAAAAGTCACGAACGCCCCGTCCGGCAAGCCTGCGCATCGTTGCCGCCAGTTGGTCCATGCAAAAGGTGTGATCGGGGCCCCACGGTTCGAGCGACGGATCCAGGAAGATGTCACGGAGGGTCGGGTTGGAGCGCAGCTTCCACCCGTAAGCGCCGACGATGGCGTGCTCATGGGGTGGGAGGTGGAAGCCGAACTCGGCGATCTCTATCGCCGGCGCAACCACCTGGGCGAAGCCCCTGGTGCCGTACCGCTCCAGCGCGTACGCCAGCGCGGCGAGGCCTCGCGGCACGGCCACCGTCCTGTAGCCGAACTCGAACCCATCGTCGAGCTGCCTCTGGAGCTCAGGGGGATTCACCCGCAGGGGAACGGCACCTGAACCGTCAATGGCGATGTCGCGCCCGCTTGCGAGGTGAATGAGGATCCAGGCGTTACCTCCGATCCCGGAGGCCTCCGCCTCCGAGACGCCGAGCGCCAACGCCGCGGCCACCGCGGCATCCACGGCGTTGCCGCCTTGGTAGAGGATTCGGGCGCCCGCCGCGGCAGCCTCGCGGGTGTTGGCCACAACGACGCCGTTCATGCTGCGAACCTCGGTGGTGCGCAGCTCTTCGGGCAGTTCTTCCGCGCGTGCGGGCGCAGTCCCGAACAGCCCAGCGGCGGCAAGGGTCACGGCAGTTGCGCAGACCAACCTCGGGAGTGCCGCCGTCATTCTGAGGAGGGAGCCACGCATTGTCGCCCGAGGAAGAATCCCACCGCAGCCTTGAAGCAGCGGCCACTGCACGCCTGTGACCGCGCTCAAGGCACGGTAGGATCCTTCGGCCCCGCAAAGGGGGGGCCTCAGGATGACCCTCCCCGCTCCGCGGCTCGGGTCAGTTAACCCCGCCATCCCCATCGTCCCCCAGGAACCCTGGCAGCTGGTACCGGCCGCCCTCAGGAAGCTCTGCCTGGACCTCGGCCTCCTGCACCTGCCAGCGCTGGTACGAGTCGTCGGGAAGCTCGGCGAGAAAACGTGACGACTCCAGGATTACGTCCACCCGGTAGCGGTCGCGCGCCACCAGGGGGTAGCAGAGCAGCAGCTCATCCTTGGCGCGGGTGCAGGCCACGTAGAAGAGCCGCCGCTCCTCCTCGATGTCCTCGGCGCGCGCGGTGGGGAAACGCCCCTCCGCCAGCCAGACCAGGAACACAGCCCGCCACTCGAGCCCCTTTGCCTGGTGGATGGTCGAGAGCGTGACGCGCTCCCTCTCGCCCTCCTCGGCCACGACGTCCTCGCCGGACAGCTCGTTCATCAGGGTGACCTCGTCGAGGAACGCGTCGAGGCCCTCGTAGCCGTCGGCGAAAAGCGCCAGCTGCTCGAGGTCGTCGAGGCGAGCCGACGCGTTGTCGAGCATGGCGCGGAGGTAATCGCGGTAGCCGGCGGCAATCACCTCCCGCACCATCTCGCCAGGCCGCGAGCGCAGCTTCTCCAGCCGCCGCACGAGCTCGGCGAGCTGTTTCACCGAGTTTGCCGCCGCCCCGGGCAGGCCGAGCGCCTTCCCGTCCACCTTGCCGAGAGCGTCGAGCGGTTCGCTGGAGCCCGCCAGCGCCTGCCAGACCCGTGCAACCAGGCGCTGTCCCAGGCGGGGCTTGATGCGCGCGAGGCGGGTGAAAGCCACCTCGTCACGCGGGTTGGCCAGGAAGCGCAGGTGCGCCAGCACGTCCTTCACATGCCGCTGCTCGAAGAAGCGTAGCCCGGAGCGCACCTCGTACGGGATGTTTCGCCGGGTGAGTTCCACCTCCAACTCCAGCGAGTGGGAGTGGTTTCGGTAGAGCACCGCGATCTCGGGAAGAGGTACACCCTCGTCGAGCAGTTCGAGGATGCGCTGCGCCACGAAGGCGGCTTGCGCTTCGGGAGAGGGGGCCCCGCAGACCACCGGTTGCTCGCCGCCCTCGCGCACCGGTCGAAGGTGCTTTAGAAACTGATGTTCGTTGTGCACGATGGAGGCGTTGGCGAGGGTCAGGATCGGGGGGAGCGAGCGGTAGTTGGTCTCGAGGCGAAACGTCGTGCAGTCGGGGTAGCGGTCGGGGAACGAGAGGATATTCGCGTACTCGGCGCCGCGGAACGCGTAGATGGATTGCGCGTCGTCGCCCACGACCATCAGGTTGCGGCCTGGCCCCAGCATGAGGTCCACGATGTCGGCCTGGAGGCGGTTGGTGTCCTGGTACTCGTCAACCAGCACGTGGCGGAAGCGCGCCGCGAGCTGCTTGCGCACGTCATCGTGGCGTCGCAGGAGCAGCAGCCAGTTGAGCAGCAGGTCGTCGTAGTCCATCACCGAGGCCGCGCGCTTGCGCTCCAGGTAGCGGCGGAACACCGCCTGCATCACCTCCAGGTCACCGGAGAACTGCGGGAAGCGGGCCGCGACGGTTTCCTCGAGGGAGCGCCCGGTATTGATGACGAACGAGTAGACCTCGACCAGGACTGCCGCGCCGGGAAGCCGCCGCCCCGGCGTCGAGGGCACGACGTCGGAAAGCGCGTTGCCCATCAGGTCGCGGGCGTCCTCGCGGTCGAGGATCCCGTAGTTCGAAGGGTAGCCCAGGCGGTCGCCGAAGCGGCGCAAAAGGCGGTTGCCCACCGAGTGGAACGTCCCGCCCATCACGCGGCCCGCGTCACGGCCCAACAGCAGGCCGACGCGGGAGAGCATCTCGCGCGAGGCCCGGTTCGTGAACGTGAGCAGCAGGATCGCGTTGGGCTCGACCCCGTCCTCGAGCAGGCGCGCCACGCGGTAGACGACCGTGCGGGTCTTGCCCGAGCCGGCGCCCGCCAGCACCAGCATCGGGCCGGCGGGGTGCATCACGACCGCAAGCTGCTCGGGGTTGAGCTCGCTCGGATAGTCCACCTTGCGCGGCTGGCCCGCGGCCGGACGCAGCGCAACCTTGCGAGAAACTGGCTTCTCCACCACCGTCGGAGAATACCTCAGGCTTGGAGTGTTCGGTGCCGGGCGTGACACTTTGGTGCCGTAGAGCTACTTGCGGTCGAGCACCAAAGTCTCTTGGGGCGCGGCGCGGATTGTCGTCCGCGAACAAAGTGTCAAGACCGGCACCGCGCTATCGCGCCCCAGTCGACCGCTCACCCGCCCGCCCAGCAGGAGCGCGGTGCCGGCGGTGCGACTTTGTCCAACCGTGGAGAGGGTCCAGGAAGCCCAACCTAAACTGACCTCCAAACGTGGGAGACTGTGACGAACCAAAGTGGCACGCCCGGCACCAAATCCCCAGAGGCGTACACGGTCACCAACAGCAAGAGTGACATATGAGACGAAGTCTCAGTTGGTAGATCGCCTTCTGCGACAATCCCCGTGTTGCCAAAGCCTTCGTCAGCAACTACTATGATGCGTCGGAGGGGGCCGGCACGTCTGGCGCCGGGTGGTCGAGCCCGCACCGTGCGTTGTTCAACGGCGCGATGGCTCGGAGGCATGAGTGTTCAAGATCGCAGCCAAGGAAGAAATCGCGCCCAAGTTCCACCGCTTCGTCGTCCAGGCGCCGGAGATCGCCCGCAAGCACAGGCCCGGGCAGTTCGTAATGGTGCTCCCAAACGCTGAGGGCGAGCGCATCCCTCTCACGATCGCCGCATCGGACCCCGAAGCCGGCACCATCACGCTCGTCGTCCAGGAAGTCGGCAAGACCACCATGGCCATAGGCCTGATGGCGGCGGGACAGGAGTTCGTTTCGGTGGTGGGTCCGCTGGGCACGCCGACCCACCTCGAGAACTTCGGCACGGTCGTGTGTGTGGGCGGTGGCGCCGGCATCGCGCCGATGCTCCCCATCGCGGGCGGCCTGAAGAAGGCCGGCAACAGGGTCCTGTCGATCCTCGGCGGGCGGACGCAGGAGCTGGTGATCTTGAGGGAGGAAATGTCGGCCGTCTCCGACGAGATCTTCTACACGACCGACGACGGCTCGTTCGGCAAGAAGGGGCTGGTGACCCACGCGCTCGCGGAACTCATCGCCGAGCGGGGGACTCCGAACCTGGTGGTCGCCATCGGTCCCGCAATCATGATGAAAGCGGTCGCCGAGATGACCCGCAAGCTCGCGATTCCGACACTCGCGTCGCTCAACTCGATCATGGTGGACGGCACCGGGATGTGCGGGGCCTGCCGAGTCGAGGTCGACGGCAAGACCAAATTCGTGTGCGTAGACGGCCCGGAGTTCGACGCCCACAAGGTGGACTTCGACCTGCTGATCAAGCGGCTGCGGATGTACCTCCCGGAGGAGCAGGTGGCGCGCGAGCGTTTCATCGCCGACCACGAGTGCCGCGCAACCGCAGGGGTCGCCCGTGGCTGACGAGATCCTCGGCGCCGCAGAGCTGCCGAAGGCGCAGCGGATGAAGATCGAGCGCCATGCGATGCCGGCGCAGGATCCCCTTGCTCGCATCCGGAACTTTTTCGAGGTGGCGCTGGGCTACTCGACGGAATCCGCGATCGAGGAGGCGCAGCGCTGCCTCCAGTGCGCCAATCCCCCGTGCGTGAAGGGCTGCCCGGTGGGCATCGACATCCCGGCGTTCGTGGATCTCATCCGGAAGGCCGACTTCGAGGGCTCCCTCGCGAAGATCAAGGAGACCAACACGCTCCCAGCGATCTGCGGCCGCGTCTGTCCGCAGGAAGAGCAGTGTGAGGTCGTCTGCGTGATGGCGAAGAAGTACAAACCGGTCGCGATCGGCAGGCTCGAGCGCTTCGTGGCCGACTGGGAGCGCGACCGTGGCCTCGTCTCGACCCCGGAGCTTGCGCCGCCGACCGAGCACAAGGTGGCGGTGGTGGGCTCCGGGCCGGCTGGCCTTGCTTGCGCAGCCGAGCTGGCTCGCTTCGGCCACAAGGTGACGATCTTCGAGGCGCTCCACAAACCGGGCGGGGTGCTGGTCTACGGCATCCCAGAGTTCCGACTGCCGAAGGCCATCGTGACCTTCGAGATCCAGAACCTCGAGCGGATGGGCGTGGAGCTTCGCGGCAACTTCGTGATCGGCCGCACCGCGACCGTGCACGAGCTGCTCCAAGGGTACGACTACGACGCCGTGTTCCTCGGCACCGGTGCGGGCCTGCCGTACTTCCTGGGCATCCCCGGCGAGAACTACATCGGCGTGCTCTCCGCCAACGAGTTCCTCACCCGCGTGAACCTGATGAAGGCCTACGACTTCCCCCGCACCGACACGCCGGTGCGCACGGGCCGCCGTGTGGCGGTCGTCGGATCGGGCAACGTTGCGATGGACTGCCTGCGCACCGCCAAGCGGCTGGGTGCGGAGGAGGTTATCTGCGTCTACCGTCGCACCCGCAACGAGTCGCCGGCCCGCAAGGAGGAGCTCGAGCACGCCGAGGAGGAGGCGATCGACTTCCGGTGGCTCTCGGCGCCCCTGGCGATCTTCGGCAACGAGGACGGGTTCGTCACCGGGATGCGCATCCAGCGCATGGAGCTGGGGGAGCCCGATGCCTCGGGGCGGCGCCGTCCGGTGCCGATTCCGGGCTCGGAGTACGAGATCGCCATAGACACGGCGGTGATCGCCATCGGGCAGGGGCCCAACCCCCTCGCCACCAAGGCCACGCCGGGCCTCGAGCTGAACCGCCACGGCAACATCGTCGTGAACGAGCAGACGATGATGACGTCCATCCCCGGCGTGTTCGCCGGCGGCGACATCGTGACCGGCGCGGCCACCGTCATCCTGGCGATGGGCGCCGGCAAGCAGGCGGCGCTCGGGATCCAGGACTGGCTCGGCAGACTCGCCCGCGGCGAGGTCTCCAAGCCGCAGCTCCCGGCCGCGTAGGCGTCGGCTCCCCAGTTGCGCAAATGCTGGCTCAAGTGTAGGATGCGTGTCGCTGCTCCTCTGCCGAGAAGGTGAAGAAGCCGCAAGGAGACTGAAAACGTGCCGCTGGAAGACCACAAGATCGCACTCTTTATCGATTTCGAGAACATCGCCCTCGGCGTCAAAGACACCAGCTACAAGACCTTCGACGTCCAGCTCCTGCTCGCGCGCCTGCTGGAGAAGGGGAAGGTCGTCGCGCGCCGGGCGTACGCCGACTGGGACCGTTACGGCAGCTACAAGCGCGGGTTCCACGAGGCGGGGATCGAGCTGATCGACATCCCGCTCAAGGCGTACTCGGGGAAGAACTCCGCCGACATTCGCATGGTCGTGGACGCCCTCGACCTCTGCTACGCGAAGGAGCACGTCACCACCTTCGCGCTGGTCTCGGGGGACTCCGACTTCTCGCCGCTGGTGTCCAAGCTGCGCGAGAACGACAAGTACGTCATCGGCCTCGGCGTCAAGAACTCCACCTCCGAGCTGTTGGTCTCCAACTGCGACGAGTTCATCTTCTACGAGGACCTGATCAGGTCGGTGCAGGAGGCGCCGCCGCTCGTGGGGCTGCCGAAGAAGCAGCGGGAGTGCTTCGCGCTCCTCTCCGACTCGATCAAGGCGCTGATGCGCGACGGCAAGGATGTGCTCTGGGGTTCGATGATCAAGCAGGCGATGCAGCGTAAGAGACCCGAGTTTAACGAGGAGTACTTCGGATACTCGACCTTTTCCGCGCTCCTCGAGGACGCCGAGAAGCACCACGTCATCAAGCTGCGCCGCGACCAACGTTCCGGGACGTACGTGGTGACCGGCTTCGACACCGGCAGCGCCGAAGGCGGCCCTAGCGCCGCTCAGCCCGAGGCAGAGCCCGAGGAGAAGCCGACCGCAAAGGCCCGCCGCCCGCGCCGCCGCTCCCGCAAGAGCGCCAAGCCCGCAAACCAGCCGTCCTGAGAAAGGCCCTTGCCCGGTGCGGGTGTCATCCCGAGGGAGCCTCGCTGCAGGCGAGGCGACCGAAGGATCTCACCACGGTTGCAGCGGGGTGAGATTCTTCGGCCCTCCGGGCCTCGGAATGACGAGATGGGCGACCGCAAGGGCCAACCCTACGATTTCCTGGTTCGTCCCATGATCAACACGACTCCAAAGGCGACCGCCCCTGCTGCGACGCCCGGCGCAATGTAGCCGATGCCCATCTCGCGCACCGCGGCCGGGAACAGGTCACCGAAGAGGCCGCGGCGATCAGCGAGAAAAGATATTACGACCGCCGTGAGGCCGCAGAAGGCTCCGGCACGCGCGGCGCGCAGCGGCGGCTTCTCCCACAGCAAGCCCAGCGTCGGCCAGAACAGCGCCGCCGCCAGCAGGCCGGACGACAGGTAGAACAGCTCGGCAAGGGAGCGCGAGGCGAACGCCACCCCGAGCGCCGCGATGCACGCCAGGCCGTTGGCCCAACGGGCGCGCGAGAGGTCGCGGGCGTTCTCGCCCACGGCCCGCATTCCGTCGCGGGCCACCGTGATCGCGACCACGTTGGCGGTAGTGGAAACCGTCGAGAGCGCGACTGCGGCGAGGCCGGTGAGCAGCAGAACCTCCATCCCGGGCGGGAGCAGGTGGTGCAGCAACGGACCGAGCACAGTGCCCTGCACCGCCGCGGGGTCGGGAAAGATGGCCCTGGCGCGCGCCGCGAGTACTGCGGGCAGCCCGAGCACGAACAGCAGCGACGCCGCGGCGGTCACTCCCAGCGCTAGACGGGCGTGGCCGTCGCTCGGCGCGGCGGTGAGGCGCAGCCAGATATCCGCCTCGGCCAGCCACCCCGTGACGTAGGCCAGAAGCGTGATCCCGACCACTGCGGGCGTCGGACCGGCTACCCCGAACCAGGCGCCCCGGCCCGGGCCGAGGCCGCTCCCGGCGCGCGCCCCCACGATGAGCAGGAACCCCACGATGAGGGCGAACTGCGCCACGTCGGTGGCAACCACCGAGCGAAATCCGCCGGTCCAGGCGTACGACGCGACCAGCACGGCGATCGCCGCCATCGCGAAGCGGGGCGAGACCGCGAGGAGCGGTGCCAGGAGATCTCCGGCTGCGGCGATTTCGGCACCGCACCAGGTGAGGAACACCGCGACGAGCACCACGACGGTCAGCCAGCGCAGCCCGTTCCCGTACAGCTTTCCGAACAGCTCACCCTGCGAGAACGCGGCAAACCGCCGCAGGCGCGGCGCCAGCAGCGCGAACAACCCCAGCACCGAAAGCCACGGGATCGCCAGCAGCCACGCGCCGCCTGGCCCCCAGCGGTAGAGGAGCTCGACGCCGTACACGAGCGACCACGACACCGAGAGCATCGAGGCCGAGATGGACATCCCCAGGCTCCATCCTGTGATCGAGTGGTGCGCTGTCCAGAAACCTTCGGCGTCCGTTCCAATGCGGCGCTCTGCCCGCCAGGACGCGAAGCCGATCGCCACCATGACCGCCGCCAGGAGGATCGCCGCGAGGCGCGCCAGGAGCGCAGTGTCCATCGCGAGAGGATACCCGATGGGCAACAGCAACCGCTGGGGTTTAGAGCCCGACCGTCAGACCCACGTAGACGTTTCGCTTGGCGGCGGGGATGAACAGCGGCGTGCCGCTGTCCACGTAGCCGAAAGCGGTGTACGCCTCGTCGAGCAGATTGTTGACGCGCAGCTCCAGCTCGACCTTCCCCAATCCAAGGGCACGGCTCAGGGACATCGGCAGCGCGGTGCGGGCGGAGAGATCAACGACCGTGAACGCGGGGTTGACGAGCGGCACATAGCCGGGTTGCTGGCGGGCCTCCGGGTTACGGCGGTTGTCCTCGGTGTTGTCGAGGTAAAACTCCCCTGCGTGCCTTCCGGTAAGGGCGAGCTGCGCCGGTCCGAGCCTGGTCCTCGCGGTGAGAGAGGCGAGCACGTCGGGGTACCCTGCGAGGTGGTTCCCATCGTAGACGTTGGTCGTGCCGTCGTAGTTGTACTCGTGGTACCTGGCGAACGTGTTGCGCGACATCGTGAGAGCAGCGTCGAGGCCGAGCTGGGACCAGGGTTCAACCGTGGCATCCACCTCGAGACCGGTGTGACGCGAGTGGGCACCGTTGGCGTAGATCGGCACGCCGGAGGAGTCCAGTTTGCCCGCATACACGATCTCGTTCGGGAAGTTCATCCAG
The DNA here is from genome assembly GCA_963739225.1 of uncultured Acidobacteriota bacterium. Lineage (GTDB taxonomy): Bacteria > Acidobacteriota > Thermoanaerobaculia > Thermoanaerobaculales > Thermoanaerobaculaceae > RBG-13-68-16. The sequence goes on from CAVTZQ010000004.1 coordinate 151,417, forward strand.
AACAGGTTGCCGCGCAGCCGCCACGCCTGGCGGCGCAAAGACACTCCCGCCTCCCAGTCCCACACGTCCTCGGGGCGCAGGGTGACGCGCTCGCCGTAGTAGTCCTCAGGGTCGTAGATCGTTCGAAACGCCGGCTCGTGCATCCCGCGCGCGACGTTGAAGTAGAGGTCGGTGCCCGGATCGAGGTGGACGAGCGCCCCGATGCGGGGCATAAAGAAATCATAGGTGTCCGTAAAGGCAACACCCTTGAGCTTGTCGTGCGAAAGCTGGTAACGCTGCTGGGCGGCCTCGAGGCCGGCCGTGAAGGTCAGGCGGTCGCTCGCCCTCCAGGAGGCTGTCGCGAGGAGGGAACTCGTCCGCTTGTCCAGCTGGTAGTCGTAGTAGCGGTGGTCCGGAAGAACGGCTTGAGGGTAGAACTGCGCCCACTTGACCTCCCCGAAGTGGCGGCCGCTGTGGATGCGCAGCTCACCCTTCAGCGTGAGCGTCCAGTCCCCGATGGTGCGAGTGAGCGTCGGCACCCAGCCGGCGTCCCATTCGTCCACCTGCCGGCGACGCACCAGGTCGCTGCTGGTGATAACCGTGCCGTCGGGGAGCGTGACGTCGGGCAGGTTGTACTCGACGAGAGTGCGATTGGTCTTGTACTCGTCGTAGTACCCGCTGCCCGTGAAGACGAAGAGGGTCTGCGCGAGCTGCGTCTGTGGCGAGATCGCCAGCTCGTGAATGAGCTGGAAGTGGGGCTGGGTGAAGTTGTCCTGTTCCCCGGGGTAGGTGAGAGGGTTGACGCGGCGGTCGCGATCCGCGTTCGCGGTGAGGCCACCGTCCAGAACGCTCTTGGACACGCCATCGTAGGCAAGGTGCGTGTTCTCCGGGCCACCGAACATCACGAGCCGTAAGCGTGAGCTCTCGCCGAAGCGGGCGAGGGAGAAAAAATAGTTCCACATGTCCACCCAGGACTGGTCACGGTAGCCGTCGGTTGTGATCTTCGAGTAGCGGGCGGTGAGCGCCCAGGTACCGTCGATCAGGCCGGAGTCGAAACGAGCGGTCAGCCTCCTCGTGTTGTACGAGCCGAAGCCGGAAGACAGGGAGAAGGAACTTTGCATGCTGGGTGGCGTGGTCGTAATGTCCACGGCGCCACCGATCCCCGAAAGCCCAAAAACGCCACGCTGGATCTGAATGTCGCCGGCCGTGCAGAGGAAGTCCGCGAGGTCGATGAAGAACAGCTCGCCCGACTCGGCGTCGTTGAGAGGGGCGCCGTTAAGCGTCATGCGCGTCTGCGCCTGGTTGAAGCCGCGGATCCAGTAGTAGGAGTAGCCGATGCCGTTCCCGCTGTCGTTGTAGGCGAAGAACGACGGTGCAACCTGCGAGAGGAGAATGGCGGGGTCCTGCGACCAGTAGCTCTCGCCGACCCGGTCCGGGGGAAGGTTGGTGAAGCTCACGGGGTCGACGCCCTCTCGTGCGCGCGCCGCGGTCACCTCGATGCGATCGGCCACCGAGATCACCGGCTCCAGCAGCACCGAGAGCGCCGTCGCGGGCGGGGCGGTGAAAGGAAGGCGCGCCACCTGGTACCCTGCGTGCGAGACCGCCAGGGTGAACGGACCCGTGTCAGGGACCTCGATGGAGAACCATCCCCGCTCGTCGGCGGTCGCCGTTGCTGCCGCCCCGAGAAGTTCGACGCGGGCTTGCGCCACCGGCGTGCCGTTGGCCTCGTCGCGGACGGTGCCGCGAAGCGTCGCGGCACCCGCAAGCGCCACGGCGGTAAGGAAAACGAAGGGCGCCAGAATCCACTTGCGCATTGCCTCATCTCCTTCCGGGCGCCGGGAGGGTCCGGAGGGGTCGCGCGGTGAATCTGACGCCTGTTGGCCCGTTCCCTCCGCCGGCATGACCCGGATCAGGTTCCAAGGGTTTAATCTCAGCCCCGCCGGAGGCGGGGCACCCCTACGGAGAACTGAAAGCTGGACTCAAAGAGCAGTGCTGCCGCCGATAATGTGGCGCGGTCTCGGCAAAACGTCAAGGGGAGCGGGGAAGGAGGGGAGAAACTAAAATGCTCGGTGAAGGGGGGAGGGGCGATGCGGATTGAACTGGAAACCGTGACGCTGGAGGTCGAGGACCACGGCGAGGGTGTGCCGGTCGTACTGCTGCACGGTTTTCCGCTCTCCTCCGAGATGTGGACCCCGATCCGCGCCGCAGTGGAGCAGGGAGCGCGCCTGATCACTCCCGACCTGCGGGGTTTCGGAGGATCCGACGCGCCGCAGGGCGACTACGGGATGGAGACTCTGGCCGAGGATGTGTTGCGGCTTGCGGACAGCCTCGAGCTGGAACGCTTCGTCCTTGGCGGGCACTCGATGGGCGGCTACGTCGCGCTGCGGCTGGTGGCCAGGCACCCCGAGAGGCTCTCGGGCCTCATCCTGGTCGACACAAGAGCCTCCGCCGACGCCCCGGAGGGTAAGTCACGGCGGGCGATCGCCATCGAGACCATTCGGCGCGGGGAGGCACCGGCCTTCCTGGATGAGTTCGTCCCCAACCTGTTGGGGCCGTCGACTCGCCAGCGGGCGCCGAAGCTTGCGACCGAGCTGCGCGCCATTGCGGCCCAGATCCCTGCCCACGTTCTGGCGGGATGCCTGGCGGGGATGCGGGACCGGCCCGACAGCTCCGACGTGCTGGCCGGGCTCGATGTGCCCGCCCTCGTCATCGTTGGCCAGGAGGACACCATCGCACCACCCGAGGCCGCCCACGCAATAGCCGCCGCACTTCCACGCGCCCGGCTCGCCCTGGTGCCGCTGTCGGGTCACACGCCCAGCGTTGAGAGGCCGATCCCAACCGCCGAGGCGATCCTCGCCTTCCTGCGCGAGAGCTTCCCCCCGCCGCCGATCCCGATCAAACCTCGGCGCTCGTAGCCGCACCGTGCCGCCTTTCACGCCCCACTCCCCACGGGAGAGGGGGCCGCGATGGGCGGTCTTGCACTGCGGTCACCTTCAGGGCCGTTTGAACCGTCGAGTTCTTCAACCTATCATCGCGGCATGTGCGGACGGTTCACCCAGGCCACCGAGGGCGAGATCATTGCCCAGGTCTTCGATCTGTCCGAAGTGCCTGCCCTCGCGCCCCGATACAACATCGCGCCGACCCAGGACGTGGCCGCCGTGCGGGCGGCGGAAGGCGGCGGTCGCGAGCTCGTACAGCTGCACTGGGGCTTGATCCCCTCGTGGGCCAAGGAGCGCGCCATGGGCGCCCGCATGATCAACGCCCGGGCTGAGACGCTGGTGGAGAAGCCCGCGTTTCGCTCGGCGTTCCGCGCGCGCCGCTGCCTGCTCGTGGCCGACGGCTTCTACGAGTGGCAGAAGCTGGGAACGCGCAAGCAGCCGCACTTCATCGACTTCAAGGACGGGCGGCCGTTTGCGTTCGCGGGCCTGTGGGAGCGCTGGCGGGGCGAGGGGAGCGAGCACGTCGAGTCCTGCACCATCGTCACCACGGAGGCCAACGAGCTGCTGGCACCGATCCACGACCGCATGCCGGTCATCCTCGACCCCGAGACCTTCGCGCTCTGGATCGACCCCGCCGAGAAAGACACCGAAAGGCTGGTCGGGCTCCTGAGGCGGTACCAGCCCGGACCGCTGCAAGCGTACCCGGTCAGCCTCCTTGTCAATAACCCGGCCAACGACACGCCGGCGTGCCGCGAGAACCTTCGCTAGCACCAGCGCAAGCTCGGAGGAAGAATGTGAGGCACGCGCGCCGCGCGTGCCTCCTGGGGCGGTGTGCCGTTCTCTCGCCCTCACCGCGCGGGCATCGTCTCGGGCACGTTGAGGTACACGCGCCAGCGGCGGTGGTACCAGAAGTACTGGTCCGGGCACGCGAGGATCACCTTCCCGAGCGCCTCGTTGCATGCGACGGTGATGCCGTGCCGCAGCCGTTCCTCGTCGTCGTCATGGGGGAGCTGCAACCGATTGATCTCGACCCGGTGCCCACCGGGGCTCACGCGGCGGCCGGCCATCAGGAAGATCGGCGTCCCGTGGCGGGCAGCGATCGCACCTGGAAGCGGCAGCGTCGAGGCCACCTTCCCCAGGAACGGGGCGAACTCGCCGCGCCGGCCGGCGTTGTGGTCGGCCACCATCACGACGGCGCGGCCGTCCCTCAGGCAGCGCATGATGTCGCGCGGGGCACCCTTGCTCTTGGGCACGAAGTAAACCGCCTCCCCGGGAATCCCGAGGATGAAGCGTTGCACCTTCGGGTTGTGCTGGCGACCGACCAGCAGCGCGCTGGGGATGCCGGCCGCGGCTAGCGCCGTCACGTAGAGCGCCCAGGCGCCCACATGGGCTGTCACCACGATCGCCCCGCCGCCGGCGGCGAGCGCCTCGCGCAGGGCGCCGACGCCCTCGAGCCGCACCAGTTCGCCGACGCGCTGGCGGTCACTGCCCGCAAAGCGCACGAACTCCGCCGCCGTGCGGCCGAAGTTGCGAGCGGCACGCACCGCAATCCGTCGGCGATGACTGCGTGTGGTATCGGGGAACGCCTGCGCCAGGTTGGCGAGCACGAGCGCCCTCCGGATGCGCAGCCACCAGCCGAGCTGCCCGAGCGCGGCGCCGACCCGGAGGGCCACAGCTCGCGGCAAGGCCCGCAGCAGCGCCGCGAGCACCACGACGCTCCCGTACTCGAGGTGGTAGCGCGCCCTCATGGCTCCCCGGTGACCGCGCTCCGAGCCGCAGTCAGAGTGCTGCGAAACCCCTCCAGGTCCTCAGCGGCGACCAGCGCTACGAGCTGGTCGAGGGCCTCACGGGTCGCGCGGTACACCTCTTCCCGATGTGGGTTGAGGCGCTGGATGTCCAGGTAGAGCGCGGGGTCCTCGGAGAGCACCGAGAGAGAGGTGGCTGCCTGGCGTGTGAACGTCGTCGAGGCGCAAGCCTGCAGCTCGCCGGGGTCGAGCCCGGAGCGGATGAGCGCCGAGCCGAAGAGCATCCCGGTGAGGTGTGCGAGGCCCAGCAGCCACCCCATGAGACGGTCGTGGTGGGCGAAGGGGATGGTGATCAGCTGCGTGTACGGGTGCCGGAGCAGGGTCTCGAGCCGCTCACGCTCAGCCTCCGGCTCCTCCTGGTACGCGACCACGAAGGTCAGCGGCTCGTACGGGGACTTCCCGGGCCCGAACATCGGGTGCAGCGACGAGACCTTCACCCCCGTACTGCGGGCCCGCTCCAGCGCGGGCACAAGGTGCGACTTGATAGAGGCGATCTCCACGACGACGCCTTTCGGGTGCCGGTCCACCACGGCCGAGAGGACCCCGGGAGTTCGCGCCAGCGGCACCGAGATCACGACGTGGTCGTAAACGTCGAGGTCATTGACGTCGTCCAGCGTGGCGTAGCGCCCCTCGGCACCGGAGAGGGAGCCCCAGGCGGGATCGATTGCGTCCAGTCGGTGACCGACGAGCGGGAGAAACTGCTTAAGCCAGCCCCCCATGGCGCCCGCGCCTCCAAGGACGAGCACCCGCCCGCCTCGCATGCCGCGAGCCGCCACGCCCACCCGGTGCTGGCGCTCCACCGAGCCCCGCATGATCGCGTGGAAGATCTCCTCCATCACGTCCTCGGAGACCCCGCACGCCTGCGCGTGCTCGCGTGCCCGGGTGAGCACCCGGTCCTCGGCGTCGCGCGCCACGACAGGCGCGCCGGTCGCGGCCTTGATCCTGCCGACATCGGCGGCGAGGTCCATGCGCCGGCGCAGCAGCTCGAGCATGGCGCGGTCCACTTCGGCGATCTCGTCGCGCAGCCGGGGAAGCTCCTCCTTCTCGGGCATCGTCCCTCCTCAAGGGGGGTGCGGCTGTTGGAAATCTAGCAGAGCGGGGGAGTCAGGCGGTGGCTGGTGAACCGAGAAATCGTGAAGTCAGGATGTATGTGAACAGTTGCACAAGCGGGTGGCTGGTGGCATTTTGATCGCCACGTCGCGGCCAAGGCGCGTGCCGGGCCTCAACACGGGATCCCTCGCTTCCCTCGGGTTTTCGCCTGCGGGCTCCCGCTCCGCTCACGCCCGCAAAGCGGGTCAACCTCACCCAACCCGCCAGCACCCAGCGGTGCGACGATCTCGTAGGGACCGAGGCGGGCGCCGGGCGCGACGCTCATCTCAGGGCACCGACGGCGAAGAGCGGATCAAAGTCCTCATTGCCACTCCCAACTGATCGCGCCACAGCGTGGGCACAAGCGCGAGCGGAGCAGGACTAAACGCCCTGGCGGGCCCTCCTGATGTTCGTGCGGCCTCCAGGCCGATTCTCTCATCACATCTGCCGGGCGGGAAGCCCGGCCGAGAGAACTTGGCGGCGGAGGTTCGAAGGGCACGCCCTGACACACTCTCGCTGAGTATGAAGCACGTCTCGGGGTTCGAGCTCCCCGTCTTCGTCGGAAGTGGGCACGCAACGTTCTCAAGGCCGCAAGTGGTTGACGGCTATTCGGCCGTCGTTGATGACGAGGAGTACCTCGCGGACGGCATTGATGTCGTCGAGTGGGTTGCGGTCGAGGACCACCATGTCCGCTTCCAGTCCTGCACGGATCGCTCCGGTGCGCTTCGAGATTCCCAGGCACTCTGCGGACCTGCTAGTCGCTGCCTGGATCGCTTCGAGCGGCGTCATTCCCGAGGCCGCCAGCTCCGCCATTTCGTCGGTGACACGATGCGGGTCGTCGGGTGTGTAGCCGCTGTCCGCACCTGCAATGACCTTGACTCCCATCTGTAACGCCCGCCTCACCGCGTCGCGAGCTCGCGGCAGCATCGCCCGCTCGCGTATCGCAAGTGCGACTGCCTCCGCACTCGCGCTCGGGCCGGGACTCGTGCCCATAGCCGCCGCGGAGAGCGTCGGCACGAAACAGACGTTTTGCTGCCTCATCAAGACGAGCGTGGCGTCGCTCAGGTAGGTTCCATGCTCGATCGTGCTCACGCCGGCACGGACTGCCGCGGCCGCCCCTTCATCGCCGTGAGCATGGGCCGCGACCGGGACGCCCGCCTTACGGGCTTCCGCCACCGCAGCGGCGAGCTCTTCGTCGGAGAGCAGGGGGCGCCGCGGATCGGAGGTGGCGACTCCGGCACGATCGGTCGCAAAGACCTTGATGACGTCCACATGGTGTTCGAGATTCGCGCGTACGATTCGACGTACCCCTCCCGGCCCGATGTCGGCGTCCTTGCGCAGGTCGTCCAGTTGGGGCATGTCGAAGAACAATGGAGAGAGATCCGGCTGGAAGCGCACGAGGTTCGGCACGAGAGGGTAGCCCGCTGCCAGCAGCTCGGGGACATCGACGTCGCCGCGGCGGTGGAGCTCGCGCAAGCCGACGTCGGCGTAGTGGTTGGTGAACATGCTGCGCCCCGTCGTCACGCCGGCGGCGAGCATGCTGTGGGCGCCTTCCATGCTATCCGTGTGAACGTGGGCGTCGATCAAGCCAGGGAGCAGCCAGCGACCGGCAAGATCGAATCGCTGCGCACCGGGGGGAAGGGACGGTGGCGTGGGCGATACGCTCACGATCCTCCCGTCCTCCACCACCACGGTGACGTCCCGAGCCGGTTCCGGCGCGATTCCGTCGATGACGTTCGCGTGCTCGAGCACGAGAGCGGGTGCGGTCTGCGCCGGAACGAGCGGAGCGAGCAGCGTGACGAGAAACGACGTCAGAACGAGTTTGAGCTGAGACATGCCCATGTACCTCCCAGTTGCGGGTTGCGGTGACAGCGAAAGGGACTCGCGCTCCGGGCCTCTGTGCACGACGTCAGGTACGAAGAACCTCCCCATCCCGTCTGCCCGGAGTGGAGCGAGGCTCTTGTACGGACCGAGCGAAGTGTTTGCCTTCAGCATGCGAATCAGTGCCTCCCTATTTCAGACCTTCCACGAGATAGAGCTCGTCGAGAATGCGCAGGTAGCCGTACGCGTAACTGCGTGCATCGCGCGTGACGAGGAAGTTGGACACACGCACGCCTGCAGGATCGGGGACCTCGAAGGTCTTCCACAACTGTCTCTCTCCGGACTGGACGTCGATGCCGAACACATCGAGGCGGGTTCCCCCGTGGCTGACGAACAGCGTCCGGCCATCCGCGCTCCACTGGCTGACCGCTTCTCTGGGGGCGAGCTTCGCCACCGGCTTGGGCTCCCCGCCCTGCAACGGGAAGAGCATGAGCGTGGAATCCTGAGTGACCGCGGCCACCCATCGCCCGTCGGGAGACGTCGCGACGCCTACGGCGCCCTCGGGCGTCACCGCGCTCGGCAGTCCGCCGGGAAGCTCCTGGACCCAGGTCCGCTGCGGACGCCCGCGCTCGGCGCCCACGAACACGATCCGGCGGCCGTCCGGAAGGAAACTCCGCGGTCTGGTAGGTCTCCACCTGGCCGCGCGGCAAGGGAGAGCGTGTCCCCGGACCCCGTCGGGATCAGAACGAGCCGATGCGGCGGGCCGTAGTGGATCGCGAGCGCCCACCGGCCATCCGGCGAGAGCGCGCACCCCGAGCCTTCTCCGAGCCGCACCGGGGGCGATCCGTCCATGCTTCTGAGATAGACCGTGTAGGTCGGGCCGGCGGTCTCGCCCATGTCGTCCAGGAGCAGCATCTTGCCGTCGGGCGAAAGAGCCCGCGGCCACGGAAAGTCGAGCCAGCCAAGCTCTCTCTCCTTGTCGTCCGCGGAGGACCTGCCGCGGATGCCCGTCTGCGCCCTCTCGGAGAGCGAGCAGGACGCGGCCATCCGGGGCCACGTCATAGAGGACGACGCTCGACGGGAATCGAGCGATACTGCGCAGCCGGCCTTCCAGAGTCACGGCAAAGAGATCTGCCGATGCCCCTTGGCCTGCGGCCGAGAACCAGATCTCACGCCCGTCCGGCGACCACGCGAGGCCCAAACACGTTGGCGAACTCGCTCGTGAGCGTTGTCTTCCGGCCCGCCGCGTCCACGACCGCCACGCTGCCTCTGTCGTCATACACGACGGAATGCTCGGTGAAGGCAATCCGGCGGCCATCCGGTGAGACGCGGACGTCGGCAAACCAGCCCGACGTCTTGACGAGAACGTGCCCCGGGGGCATCTCGAGGCGGTCCTCGCCACCGATGCGCCTCACGACGGCCAGGGTGCTTCCGTCGGGCGACCAATCGGCGCAGGAGACATCCTCCAACAGATCACGCGGCGCGCTCCCGGAGCTAGGGACGACCGCCAGCGGCCCATACCCCCAGTCCCACCCTTCCGCCTGCCTCCTCAGGGCGAGCTCCCCTGTGCGGGAAACGGATTGCAGGGAAATGCCAGGCAGGCCGAGCGAACGGGTCGTGGAAAGATCCGTTCGGGTCTCGAAACTTCGGGGGGGCCTCCGTCCCACGCGGCGCTGTAGAGCACGCCCTTGCCGTCCGGTGTGAATCGAGCGTTCCCGATGCTGCCCCGCTGGAACGTCAGACGCGTGAAGTCAGGGGCTCTGGCCGGCGTGTCCGTCAGACGACCCCGAGGAAAAGCCGGCGGCAAGCAAGAGCGACGGCGAGCCGATGCCAGCGCGATCGCCGTCGCGGGATGCCGCCTGCCGCTGGCTCCGCCGACGATGGCGGCTGACAGCCCCGAGCCACCCGTCAGCAGCCCCAGGTCGAACGCCAGGTCGCGGGCGGACTGGAAGCGCTCCTCCGGGTCTCTTCTCCAGGCACCGCTTGACGACCGCTCGCAACGCCAGCGGGACTCGCGGCTGCCGCTCGACCATCGGCGGCGGCTCCTCTTGCAGGATCGCCGCCGCAGTGTCCGCCCGGTCGTCCTTCAGGAACGCGCGCTTTCCCGTCGGCATCTCGTACAGCACGCAGCCGAGCGCGAAGATGTCCGACCGGTGGTCCGCCGGCAACCCCCGCAGCTGCTCCGGCGACATGTAGCCGGCCGTGCCGACCATCGCCCCGGCCTCGGTGGCTGGCCCCGAGGTCGTGGTCTTGCCGTAAGGGTCGGCTTCACCTCGGGATGGATGAGCTTCGCGATCCCGAAGTCCAGGATCTTGACGTGGCCGTCCTTGGTGACGAAGACGTTTCCGGGCTTGAGGTCGCGATGGATGATGCCCTTCTCGTGCGCCGCGGCGAGGCCCTGGGCGATCTGGACCGCCAGTCTCGACGGCCTTGCGGACGGTCAGGCCTCCGGTCCGCAGCCGCTCGCGCAGGGTCTCGCCCTCCAGCAGCTCGGTGACGATGTACGGAGCGCCTTCGTGGGTCCCAACGTCGTAGACGGCCAGGATGTTGGGATGGTTGAGCTCGGCGGCGGCGCGCGCCTCCTGCTCGAAGCGCCGCAGCCGGTCGGGATCCGCGGCAAACTCGGCCGGCAGCACCTTGATCGCGACGTCGCGGCCCAGGCGCGTGTCACGGGCCTTGTAGACCTCGCCCATCCCCCCGGCGCCGATGAGCCCGACGAACTCGTACGGGCCCAGGCGAGAACCCGTTTCCAGGGACATTGCTTTCTCTTGAGACGGATTGTATCCCGCTTTGCCGCAGGCGTGGGGCCCGGGCCAAGTGCCTTGACTGGAATGCCTTCCGCGGTAGGGTGTTCTGGATTTCGGGAGGTGGAGACGGTGGAGTTCGTGACGGTGGCGCGGGTTGGGGACATCCCGGACGGCGAGGGCCGCGCCTTTGATGTCAACGACGTGCCCGTGGGTGTCTTCAACTGCGGCGGCCGCTTCTTTGCCGTGGCCGACGTGTGCACGCACGCCAACGCGCTGCTCCACGAGGGGAGCGTGGACCGGGTCCGGTGCACCGTGGAGTGCCCGCTCCACAGCACGGAGTTCGATCTGCGGACAGGCCAGGTGCTCGCGCCTCCCGCCACTGAGCCGATCGCGACCTTTCCGGTGCGTCTGGCGGGTGACGAGATCCAGGTTCTCGTGGCGCCAGAACCGCACGGCGGCTGACCTTCGGTCAGACTGGTTGGCGCAACCGACCGCCCAGGGTCACGGCATCCCGGCGACCCGCTCGCGCTCGTCGGGCGGCCGCAGCAGCTGCAGGTCGTAGAGAGCCTTGTAGAGTCCGCCGCGCGCGAGCAGCTCGTCGTGGCGTCCCTCCTCGACCAGCCGGCCGAGGTGCAGTACCAGCACCCGGTCGCACCCGACCACCGTCGCCAGGCGGTGGGCGATGATGAGGGCGGTGCGCCCCTGCAGCAGACGCTCCAGCGCCTTCTGGATGATCGCCTCTGTCAGCGGGTCCACGGAGGCGGTCGCCTCGTCCAGCAGCAGGAACTCGGGGTCGCCGACGAGCGCGCGGGCGAAGGAAACGAGCTGCCGCTCGCCCACTGACAGCCCGGTGCCGCGCTCCCCGAGGGTGGTGTCGAGGCCCTGGGGAAGGCGCGAGAGAACCGGCCTCGCCCCCACCTGCTCAAGTGCCCAGCGGATGCGGGCGTCGTCGATCCCCGTGCGCCCGAGCGAGACGTTGTCGCGCAGCGTGCCGGCGAAGCAATCGATCTCCTGCAGCACCACCGCGAACCGGCGGCGCAGCTGCGAAGAGGTCCCAGCGGCGCACGTCCGCGCCGTCCACCACGACCGCACCGCGCTGCGGGTCGTAGAACCGCAGCAGCAGGTTGACCAGCGTGCTCTTGCCGGCACCTGTGTGGCCGACCACCGCCAGGCGCTCGCCGGCACGCGCCGCGAACGAAAGCTCGCGCAGCGCCCAGCGCTCCTCCTCGTACGCGAAGGAGACACCTTCGAACGCGAAGGTGGCGGCACGCGAGGGCGGCGCGACCGGATCTTCCGGCTGGACGACTTGCGGCTCGGTGCCCAACAGCCCCTGGAGGCGCTCGGCGGCCGCAAACGAGGCCTGAAGGATGTTGTAGTTCTCGGCGAGGTCCGCGATGGGACGGAAGAAGCGCTGCACGTACTGCAGGAACGCCACCAGCACGCCGAGCGAGAGCGTGCCGCCGTAGCTCCAGATCCCCCCTGCCGCGAGTAGCATCGCCATCCCGCCCGAGATCAGCAGCTCGACGGCCGGGTAGAACACCGCGTAGTAGAAGACTCCGCGGATGTTGACGTCGCGGTGCGCGGCGTCGAGCTCCCGGAACTTGCCGGAGGTCCTGGCCTCGGCGCGCGCAAGCTGCACCACCGACATCCCGGCCAGGTGCTCCTGCAGGTGGGTGTTGATCGCCGCGATGCGCGTCCGCACCTCGCGGTAGATCGTGCGCGCCCGCTTCCGGAACCACGTCGAGAGCAGGATCATGAACGGCAGCGTCGCGAACGCCACCAGGGCGAGACGCCAGTCGAGGGTGAAGAGAACGCCCGCGATCCCGCCCAGCAGCACCACGTCGGAGAAGATGTCCACCAGGCCGGAGGTGAAAAGCTCGTTCAGCGCCTCGACGTCGCTGGTGAGCCGCGTGATCACGCGGCCAGTCGGAGTGCGGGAGAACCACGCGACCTCGAGCCTTTGGAGGTGAGAGAACAGCGCGTCGCGCAGGTCCCGCATCACGAGCTGGCCGGTCATCAGCATGGTGCGCGCCTGCATGGAGAGGAGCGCCGCGGAGGCCAGCAGGGTCGCCAGGTAGAGCGCGGTGAGGGTCGCCAGCCCCGCCCCGCCGACGCTCGGCAGGTGCAGCGTCTGGAGGAGGTGCAGCACCTTCTGGGCGCCGGTCCCCATCTGCGGCTTGAGGTACAGGTCGATGGCCGCCGCGGTCAGCAGCGGGCCCGCTACCTGAAGCGCCGACCCAGCGAGCACCAGGACCGTCGCGAGCGCGATGCGCCTGCGGTGCGGAAGCGCCCAGCCGAGCAACCAGCGCAGCAGTGGCCGCTCGGCCCGCGTCTCGATCGGCGGAATGGCTTCCGGGGACGGCGCGCTCATCTCAGGGCTTCGCCCCGGCTGGCGTGGCATCGAGCGGCGGGACCAGGTGGCGGCCCCAGCGGGAGCCCCACCGCTGCAGGCGGGCGAGGCCGAGAAGCATCTGGTAGCGCGAGGTGCGCAGCCACCTGCCTGGGCGCACCACGTCGGCCGCCAGCAGCGAGACCACGGCCGCCTGGAGTTGCAGAGCGTTGCTCGGGCTGAAGAAGAACGCCAGGAAGTGCGGGTCGTAGTAGGCGCGAATGAACGAGAAGAAGATCCGGTGCAGCGTCCTCGTGAGCGCGATCGTCGGGCCGAAGTCGCTCGCCTCGACCCGGCCGCGTCGGGCCAGCGTTTCGATCACGTCCTGCGCGGCGGAGGCGCCGGTCGTGGTCCCGATGAAGACGCCGGTCGAGAAGATCGGGTCCAGGAACCCGGCCGCGTCGCCGATCATGCAGAACCCGTCCCCGCCGATCTGCATGACGCGGTACGAGAAGTTCTGGATCGCGCTGAACGGGATGACGCGCTCGGCGCCGGCGAGCCGCCTCCCCACCTCCGGAGTTGCCTCCACCGCGGCGGCGAAGAGGCTCTCGGGGTTGCCGTGTGTGCGCCACTTCTCCACGTCGAGCACCACGCCCACCGAGACAGTGTCGTCGGCGAAGGGGATCAGCCAGAACCAGCCGCCCTTCGTGAGGGCGATCGTGATGTTGCCGGCCTCGCGACCCTCGGGGAGCCAGACGCCGCGAAAGTGGGAGACTGCCGCCACCTTCCGGTGCCTCTGGTACGGGAAACGCCAGCCCATGCGGGAGGCCAGGAACGACGACTGCCCGCTGGCGTCGAGGAACGCCCTACTGCGCAGCATGTACTCGACACCCTCGGGGTTGCGTACGACCAGCCCCATGAAGCGGCGGCCGTCCCACTTCGGCGTGGTCGCATGCCACCCCTCCAGCACCTCGGCACCCTGTGCGCGCGCATTGTCGAGCAAGGCCTTGTCGAGCTCGTCACGCCGCACCTGGTAGGCGTGGGGAATCGCCGGCGGCAGCGCCTCGTCGAACCAGTACACCACGTGCCGGCCGCCATCGTGGGTGACGAAGGTGGCACCGTCCTTGCGGCGCGTGTGGGGGAGGTCGCGCACGGTGTCGTGCACACCCAGCCGGTCGAAGAGTGGGAGGTTGTGCGGCAGCAGCGACTCGCCGACGTGGAAACGGGGGAACCGCTCCCCCTCGACGATGACGGTCTCGATACCTGCCGCGGCCAGCATCGCCCCGGCGGTACTCCCGGCCGGGCCGCCACCCAGGATCAGCACGTCAACGCTGCGGTCCCTCGGCATCGCTAAAGTATACCTCGTCTCATTATAATTTGCTCAGGATCTTCGCGAGGGCGTCCAGCTCGCCGGCGGTCGCGTAGAAGTGAGGCGCGAAGCGCACCCACCCCTGGCGCGCCGTCACCTCGATCTGCCTCTCCCGCAGGCGGCGTGCGATCTCGTCCGCGGGCAGGAACGGGTGCCTGGCGGCGACGATCCCGGCGATGGGGTGAGCGGAGCCCGGCGAGCCCACGTGCCATCCCGCCTGCAGCAACGACTGGGTGATGGCGCGGGTGTGGGAGACGACCCTCTCGAAGACCTCGTCGGGTCCGACCTCGAGGAGAAGGTCGAGCGCCGCAGCGAGCCCCGCCACCAGCACGTTTGGCATCGCACCCGGCTCGAAGCGCCGGCCGTCCTCGTGAAAGGCGAGCTCGTGGAGGAAGAACTGGCGCCCCGGCCGGCGGACGTTGAGCCACCCTGCCAGCACCGGATGCAGGCCTTCCCGCAGCTGGGGGGTGGTCACCATGATCCCGAGCCCCTCGGGACCCAGCAGCCACTTGTGCCCGTCGGCCACCAGCGCGTCCACGCCAAGTTCGGCGAAGCGATCGGGGAGCACCCCGAGCCCCTGGATCGCGTCGAGCACCACCAGGATCTTGCGCTCGTGCGCCTCGCGGGCCAGCTCCGCCACTGGTGCGACCCAGCCGGTGTGAAAAGCCACCCAGGAAAGCGCCAGGAGCTTGACCGGCGGTACGAGCAGCGGCAGCACGGTCTCCACCTCAACGCGGCCGCCGGGGGTTGGGAAACGCCGCACCGCGACACCGCGCCGATTCAGGGCGAGGTAAGGAGCCACGTTGGCGGCGAACTCCTCTTCGCCCACCAGAACGGCGTCACCCTTCCTCCACGGCAGTCCCTGGGCGATCAGGGAGAGCCCCTCGGAAGTGCCACGCACCAGCGAGACATCCTCCGGGCGACAGCCTACGAGCTCCGCCGCCAGGGCGCGCGCTGAGAGCTCGGTTTCCTTCCAGCGGTCCCAGTGGTGCGACCCGCTCGTCTCCTGCTCGGCGATCCGCGCGCGCATCGCCTCCGCCACCCGCGCCGGCAGCGGCGCCACCGCCGCATGGTTCAGGTAGAGACAGTGCTGGCGCACGGGGAATTCTGGCAGCCAGCGGGCGAGATCCAGCGCCACGGCGCGAGTATACCCGCCGAGCGGCTTGTTCCCCGTGCCGCCGCCAGCTAGAGTCGTGGCAGGGACGCGTGAGCGATGTGCGGGATCGCAGGCTTTGCAGGCCGGGCGCCGGGGCGGGAGCAGGAGCGGGTGGAGGCCATGCTGGCCAAGCTCGCGCACCGGGGCCCGGACGCTCGGGGGTCGCGGACCGGCGTGGGCTGGGCGCTCGGTGCCCGGCGGCTCGCGATCATCGACCTTGCGACCGGCGACCAGCCGGTGGCCGACGAGAGCGGTGAGGTTGTAGCGATCTGCAACGGCGAGATCTACAACTACCGCGAGCTTCGGGAGGAGCTACTCGCCCGCGGCCACCACCTGAGCTCGGTTGGCGACACCGAGGTGCTGGTTCACCTCTGGGAGGACTACGGACCCGAGATGCTCCAGAGCCTGCGCGGGATGTTCGCCCTCGCGCTGCTGGACACGCGCCGCCAGACGCTCTTCCTGACCCGCGACCGCGTCGGCAAGAAGCCTCTCTACTGGACGGCGGGCGTCGGCGGCGTGACGTTCGCCTCCGAGCTGAAGGCGCTGCGCGAGGCGCTGCCCGGAACGCCCCCGCTCGACCCCGGCGCCGTGGCGTCGTTCCTGAGGTTCGGGTTCGTCCCCGAGGGCCAGTGCATCCTCGCCGGCGTGCACAAGCTGCCCCCCGCCCACTGGCTGCAGCTGGACCTGCACACCGGAGACATCAAGGTGCGGCGCTACTGGCGGCTGGAACTGGAGCCCGACCCCTCGGTTAGCTTCACCGAAGCGCAGGAAGAGCTGATGCACCTCCTGCGGGAGGCCGTGCGGCTGCGGCTGCGCTCGGACGTCCCGGTGGGCGTCTTCCTCTCGGGAGGCCTCGATTCGGGAACGGTGGCGTGTCTTGCGGCGCGGGAGGCTCCCGGGCTGCGGGCGATCACGGTGTCGTTCGCCGGGGGAGAGGACGAGCTGCCGTTGGCGCGCGCGAGCGCGGCGCGCGCCGGGGCCGGGCTCACGACCATCGAGGTGCATCCCGAGGAGGGGCTCGGCCTGCTCGCGAGCATGGCCGAGGTGTTCGACGAGCCGCTCGCCGACGCCTCGTGCATCCCGACGTTCTTGGTGGCTCGGGAAGCCAGGCGGCTGGTGACCGTTGTCCTGAACGGTGACGGCGGCGACGAGGGGTTGGCAGGCTACCGGAGGTTCCTGGCGGCGCGCCTCACCGGTATGCCCGGCGCACGGCTATGGGGCCGGGCGGCCCGGTTCCTGCCAGGGGTCGCGGCAGCGTGGCGCGAGCGCCTGGCGGAGGGGCTGCGCTCTCCGTCGGACCCCTACCTGATCTGGGGACCCATCAAGTTCACCCGTGCGGAGGTCGCCGAGCTTCTGGGCGAGACTCCGGCAGGAGATGCGCTGCCGCAGCCGGAGCTGCGCGACCCGGTCAACCGGATGCGGGCGCAGGAGCTCGAGTTCTTCCTGCCCGGAGACCTCCTGGTGAAGATGGATCGCGCGACGATGGCGAACTCGCTGGAGGCCCGCTCGCCCTTCCTGGACCATGAGCTCTTGGAGAGGGTGGCGACGTTCCCGCCGGCGCTCCTGTTGCGCGGTTGGAGGACCAAGGCGGTTCTGAGAGCCGCCGCTGCGGGGCTACTCCCTGAGGAGGTGAGGCGTGCGCCCAAGCGCGGTTTCGAGGTGCCGCTTACATCCTGGCTTGCCGGTCCGTGGGCGGGTGAGGTCAGGGTCGTCCTCGAGGATCCGGCGGCGGGGATCCGCGCTCTCATCGCCGCCGACCGCCTCGCCAGCTGGCGGGCGTGGGCACGGCACCCCGACCGGGAGCGCGCCGCCCGCGCCGTCTACACCCTGCTCACGCTCGAGCACTGGCTCCGGAGGTGGGGCTAGCGTCGCGGACCGGCTTCGAACAACCGCGACCGGTCGCAGGCGATTGACGCCATGGTGCAGCGCTGGAGGCTCGGGCCGCAGGTAGCGAGAATCGCCTGTCTGAGCTGACCGGGGGGCGGCACCAGCTCGAGAAGCTTGCGCATGCGTGCCGGCTGCTCTGCGGGCAGACCCCACATGAAAACGGTGAAGGCCGAGACACTCACGACCCTCCGCTCGCGATCCAGATTCCAAAAGTCACGGTGTCCGCCCGCAGAGCTCGGCGTGGCTCGCAAGCTGCCAGTCCAGGCTGTGGCCTTCGAGGGCGCTTGCGGGCAGCGGCGGGCCGCCCTGCCAGCCGGGGTTCAGGAAGAGCGCGAGGCGCGGCTCCCGCGGCGCGTACCGAGCGACCTCCTCGGCCAGCGTCGCAAGGGTGCTCATCCGGCCGTCGAGCGCGAAGGGGACCTCGCGAAGCGCACCGACACCGAGCTTTCTGAGTTTCCGTGCCTCGCCCAGGGCGATGGTCCACGCAGCGTGAGCGTTGACCAGGTAGGCAAGGATGTGAGCCTCCGACGAGAAAAGCTCGGGCGTGGAGACCGGGCCGTGGTGGGCCAGGGCCGCGAGATAGCCGACGAAGACCTCCTGGCGGACACCGTCCCATCCGCTTCGCGGGCCCGCGGCCGCCACGCCTCCCAGCACCGCGGAGAGCGCGTCGTGGGTGGCGGGCACCGCCGGGAGCCACGACGGGGGCACGAGGGGGAGCGCCGGCAAGGACGGCGCGGGCGGGGCCGCGCAGCCGGTCGCAAGCGTCAGGAAAGCGAGGGCGAGGCGGAGGAGAGTCCGTCCGCCCCTGTCTGATGTCCCGTGCGGTGCCAGCTGTTCCCGCCCCACGCCGGGGATTGTAGCGGCGCCACCACAGGCGCGCCTAGTGGCGCCCCGGTCGGGTCGAACCGCTGCTGGCGTGCGGGGGCCCAGAGCGCGTCGAACTACTCCCTGACGAGACGGTCCGCAGAGCCGAAGCGTTGCTCGACGCGCTGCGCGCGGGGGCCTGCGAGGCGGCCGCGGCGCGGTACGACTCGCGCGGCGCCGCTACCCGCGAGGACCTCAACGCTGCGCGCCTGCCACCGCGGCTCGGCGGCCTGAGAACGCACCGGGATCTCGCGCCGGATTGTGCTCGCGGAGGAGCGGTCGCTCCACGCCCGCCGCTCTACCTGGGCTCTGCTCCAGACCGGCTCGCGAACCCGGGTCGACGAGTCATTCCTTGTTTGCGTGCGCTCCAACTGCTGCGCAGGTGGCCGCTCCGCCGGTTGTGCCTGTGGACGCTCCGGCGGAGGCGCTGGCGGTGGCGCAGGGGGACGCGCCGGCGGCGGCACGGATTCGCGCTTGGGTTCGACTTTCGGGCTGGGCGGCTTGACGCTGTCGCGTGGCGGGTTCGAGCGCGTGCCGTCTGGCTGAGGGCGCGCGACCGGGCGCCGTTCGACCGGCGGCGGGTTGGAAGCGCCCGGGTTCCCCTGTCCGCGTTGCACCTCAGGGCGACCGGTGCCGGTTGCCGGCGGGTTCTCGACGCCGGCGCCGCGAGCGGTGCTGCCGCCGCGGGACCAGCCGCCGGAACCGGTGTCGGTGCCGCCACGGGCTGTCGGGCCGGTCACGGGTGTCCGCTGCCCGACACCGAGGTCGCCGGTGCGGGAGAGGCGAAGGTTCGGGGTTCCGGCCGCAGCACGCCCACGCGTTATCGGCTCGCGGCGCAGCACCGACGAGAGGTCGGGCACCTCGCGCTCGTTGGCGCCGAGGCGGAAGAACGAGTCGACGCCGCGCTCAGGCATGCCCCGGTTCGGCACCGAGGTCACCATCGGGCCTGTGCGGACGACGCCGGTGCGGTCGCCGGGCAGGTCGCGCAGGAACCGTCCGGGCTCCAGGCGGACCCGTTCCAGGTGTGTGTTGCCGAACTGGCCTGCGGGCACGATCGTCCACGGCCGGGGGTCCACATCGGCGAGCCGAACTCGGCCCGAGAAGTCGAACGCCGCCTCGCTCCAGCGCCCCGGGTGCATCCACCTGTCGCCCCAGCAGTTGCTGCAGTTGTGGAAGTACCACCAGTCGTAGTAGCCGCGCGGGCACCAGCCGACGTAGCCGGGCGTGTACATCCAGTGCACCCAGGCGGGGGACCACACCGAATCCCAGCCCCAGACCCAGCCAAAGCTCGCGTCGAGGTACCAGGAGCCGTAGTGGAAGGGGTACCAGCCCCAGGGCTCGTACGAGATCCACGAGTAGCCGACCGGCGTCCAGTACCAGCGGCCGTACGAGTAGGGAGCCCACGTGAGGTTCACGCGCGGGCGCCACATCCAGCTCGAGAACGTGTCCACGTACACCCAGTCGCCGTAGCTGTCCAGCACCGCGGCTCGGCCCGCGGCGCGGGTGTCAACGTACTGCGCGGTGCGCCCGGCGGGCGACGGGTTGCGCCGCTCCTGCACCCAGTTCCAGAAGTCGTCGCTGCGGTCGGAGATGCCCGCCTTCACGAGTTCGCCGCTGCCGCTGACCGTGGCCTCCTCGCCGCCGCGCAGGAGCGCGGAGCCGACGCCGACCGGCAGCTCGGCCAGGCCGCTGAAGGCCTGCACGCGGATCTCGTCTCCACGGAGCTCCAGCCGGTAGAGCCCGGGCCGGTTCAGGAAGACCGTCCCCGCGGGGGAGTCGAGGCGCAACGTGCCGTCGCCGGCCGCGATCGTCGGGATCTCCACCGCCGCTGTGCCCTCTGCGAGGTAGAGCGCGCTGCGCGCGGACGAGTCATCTCGCGAGAACGCGAGGGAATCGAAGTCCAGGGTGGAGAACTCGTCGACCCACACGGTGCTGCCGTCCGCCAGCTGCACCTCCACGCGTGCTCCGCGAGAGGTGGTAAGGCGGTCGCCGGCAAGGACCGGCATGTTGACGACGACGTCCAGGGTCTCGCCGGTTTGCGCGGGGTGCAGAGTTGCGTATCGCTCGAGGTAGGAGATGTAGCTCAGCGAGGTCACTTCGTCCCCGGCAAAGGCCACCGTTCCCGCTGCCAAAAGCGCCAGGGCTGCTGTGATTCCAGGAAGAGAGTGTTTCATGGTGCGCCTCCCTTCACTCCCGGCCCTGTTTGGTGCAAGACGCGTGCCACTATTCCGAGACAAGCTTGTCGAGCATCACCTGGTGCTGAACCTGGCGGAGCTTGATCAGGGTGCAGGGCGGGTAGTACCCCGAGCGCAGCGAGACGTTGGGGTAGGTCACACACCCCGGCCCCATGAGCACCCCCGGATTCATCACGGTGTTGCAGCCGGTGCGGCAGCCGTCACCCAGCACCGCGCCGAACTTCCTCAGGCCGGTGCGGACCGTCTCGCCCGCATGCCGAAACGTCACCTCCCGTCCGATGTTCTTGACATTGGAGAGGATGGTGCCGGCGCCCAGGTTGACGTTGCGGCCCAGGATGCTGTCGCCCACGTAGGCCTGGTGGGGGGCCCGAGCGCCGTCGAGCAGGATGGCCGCCTTCACCTCGGTGTGGGCGCCCACGACGCACCCGTTGCCAAGCACCACCCGGCCGCGCAGGTAAGCACCGGTACGGATCTCGCACCCCTCCCCGATGAGCATCGGGCCACAGAGTACCGCGCCGGGCTCGATGCGGCAGCGCGGGGCGATGAAGATTGGGCCGCCCAGTACGTGCACGCCGGGGGGCAGTGACGAGGCGAACCCCCAGCGCTCCCAGGCGGCGAGGTAAGCGTCGAGGGGCTCGCCGAGCGCCTCCCAGACCGGGGACCCGGAGCGAAACAGGGCAGCATGCTCGAAGCCGTCGAGGGCGAAGAAGCTCTCCGCTTTGAACGAGCTCATGGACGGGAGTATAGCGCGGCGAGAGCGCTGCGAGGCTGGTCCGCGGGGGAAGACCTAGGCCGCCGGACCGGGCCGTCTGAGCACCACCAGCGTCTGATCGTCCTCCGGCGTGGAGGTGGCGGCGTACCGGCTCACGGCCTGGAAGATCCTCTGGACGATCTCGGCTGCGGGCTCGTCAGCGTGCCGGGCGACGAGGCGCTGGAGGCGTGGGAGGCCGAACTCCTCCCCGGTCTGATGGTGATGGCACTCGGTTATGCCGTCGGTGTAGAGCACCATCACGTCGCCCGGCTGCAGCTGCGCGAAGCCCCGCAGGTAGGTCGCGTCCGGCGACGGGCCGAGGACCATGCCCCCCTCGCGGAGGTACTCGATGCTGCCGCCGTTGTGCAAGATGAACGGCAGCACGTGGCCGGCGTTGACGAAGATCATGTTGCCGTTGGTCTCCAGCTCGGCGAGGAACATCGAAACGAACTTGGACGCGAGCTTGGAGCGGTTGATGATCGCGTTCAAGCGTTCCACGGTCCGGCCGATCTTGAAGTCGCGGGTCAGGCCCATGCGAAGGCCCACGTAGATGTCCCGCACCTGCAGAGCCGCCGGCAGGCCATGGCCGGAGGCGTCCGCGATCACCACGTCGAACATGTCGCTGGTCACGGGGATGTAGTCGAAGAAGTCTCCGCCCACTACCTCCGCGGGGCGGGAGTCGCCCGCTATGTCGAAGTCGGCGTAGCGCGGTGTGCGCTTCGGGAGGATCGAGCTCTGGATCCGACGGGCGTCCTGGAGAATTTCCTCGAAGCGCTCTTGGCGCAGCTTCTGGTTGATCGCCAGGCGCACGATGTTGAGCGAGGACTGGAGGTCCTCGACCGAGCCCCGCGCCGGGTCGAGGTCGAAGGAGATCAGATAGTCCCCGTCGGCAACGGCAACGGCCGCGAAGCGCTCGCCGGTTCCGAGTTGGGCCTCAAGCGCGGGGTCCAGCTCGGGGGCGTTTCGGGCCATCACGACCAGGCCGGAGTCGAGGACGGCCTCGATGGGGGCGTACCCCGGCGGCACACGGGTGCCGATCGGCGCCGGATCTGCCGTCCCGAAAACCTGCACGAGCTCGTAGTCGTTGCCCTCGAGCCGGTAGATGCGTCCACCCACGATGCCGAGGTCTTCCCGGAAGTTGACTGTCATGTAGGAGGTCACGTTGCGGATGGTGCCAAGGATGTCCCCGGCATTTTCGATCGCATCCAGGGTGCGCTCAACGCGGCGGAAAAGCGATTTCGGGGTGCTGGCAGGAGCCTGCACCAGTCGTTTACGGCGTGTCATCGTTTCCTCGCAAGCCGCACGGCACGTTCGGAACAGAGGGGGCACCACTGCGGCGTTGGGATAGTACCACCTGCAGGGGGAGTTCGGCTTCCTAGCGCGGTGTGGCGCTGGCCTGCCGCCTGTTGAGCACGACAAGGAGGGACGATGCCTCGAGGTGGCCAGGCTCCAGGGTGAGGGCCCTCTCGAGGTCCTTCCGCGCGCTCTCGGGCCGGGACCTTGCGAGCTCGGCCCGTGCCAGCGCCACCCAGGGGTCGGCAAGCTTGGGGCCGAGAGAGCGCGCCCTCTTGTAGAGGCGTATCGCCCCCTTGATCCGCCCCTGGGCGAGCTCGAGGTCACCGCGCACGATCAGGACGTGTGGCGTGGCGTGAGACAGGTTGACGGCCTTCAACGCCATCTGCGCCTCGCTCTCCTTGCCGATGGAACGGTAGAGAGAGGCAAGATTTCCAAGAATGGTCGGATCGTCGGCCGAGATGGCGAGTGCCTGGGTGTACGCGTCAAGAGCACCCTGAACGTTGCCCAGGCGCCGCCGGGCAACCCCGACGTTTCCCCAGCTTGCGGCGAAGCGCGGTGCCAGCTTTGCCGCGTCCTCGAAGTGGCGTAGCGCGATGTCCGGGTGGCCGGCGCGCAGCTCGTCGGCGCCCCGGTTGTTGAGGTAGAGCGCGGTGATCCAGAGATCGTCGAGGGGCCGATAGACCATCGGCCGGTCGTGCGGCCTGCGGTCGAAGTCGAAGTAGTGCCACTCCGTCCCGTAGGCGAGGGCCGCCACAACGTGGTTGTTGACGATGATCAGGTCGCCCTCCCTCTCGCTGGCCTGGGTGCGCGTGACAAGGGCGGTCGTGACCGGGATTCCGATCGAGCGCCCCATGGCGACGAAGAGGTTCGTGAACGACAGGCAGTTGCCTTCGCGGCGGGCGAACGCTTCGGCGGCGGTGAAGGTGCCCCGGTTGGCGTAGCGGAACGGGAAATTCTTCTCGTCGAAGACGGCCAGCTGCAGCCTTTGCATGCGCTCCACCGGGGTGCCGATCCCTGCGAGCTCCTCGGCCGTCCTGCGAATCGGTTCTCCCACTGCCAGCGGGTTGGGCACCTCGCGGACGTCCACGCCACGGTGGATCAGCTCCTGGCTCCATTCGGTCGGGGTCATGAAGCTGTAGTCGGGTTTCGAGCTGGCACAGCCGGTCGCCAGCATCACCAGCAGCGGCCAGGTCCGGCGGAGCGCCCTCACACCCGAAGTATACGGCCCGGGCCGGATGCAGTTACTGCGGCGCGGGCCCCTGGCGAGAGGCGTCCGGGTTTTCGGGCGCGGGCTGGTCGGCTCTGGGCCGGGAGCTTCCGCGCACGACCGATGCAGTCAGATGGTGGTACGCTCTCGCGGCAAGGCTTTGGGGAGGCGATGATGCCGTTCGAGAACCTGCTGGTACAAGACGAGGGCGGCGTCCGGTGGATCACCGTCAACCGGACGGCCAAGCTCAACGCGCTCAACGCCTCGGTGATCACGGAGCTGGGACAGGCCTTGGCGACCCTGGCCGTGGACGCTTCGGTGCGCGCCGTTGTGATCACCGGCGCGGGTGAGAAGGCCTTCGTGGCCGGCGCCGACATCGGGGAGTTCGTGGGGATCTCCGCCGACGCGGGCCGGGAGCTCGCGCGGCGCGGCCAGCGGCTCTTCGACGCGATCGCCGCGCTTCCCAAGCCGATGATCGCGGCTGTAAACGGCTACGCACTCGGCGGCGGCTGCGAGTTGGCGATGGCCTGCCACCTGCGGGTCGCCTCCGCCAACGCCCGCTTCGGTCAGCCTGAGGTGAAGCTGGGCCTTATCCCCGGGTACGGCGGAACGCAAAGGCTGCCTCGCCTGGTTGGGAGGGCCAGAGCGCTCGAGCTGCTCCTGACGGGAGGGACGATTGACGCGGTTACGGCCCACGCGTGGGGCCTGGTGAACAAGGTTGTTGAGCCGGGGGAGCTGCACGGTACGGCACAGAAGCTGGCAGAGGAGATCGTGGCAGTTGCACCCCTTGCCGTGGCGCGCTGCATTGAGGCGGTGGGCGTAGGGCTCGAGCTTCCCCTCGAGCAGGCGCAGCAGCACGAGGCGGCGCTCTTCGGGCTGTGCTCCGCCACCGAGGATGCGCGCGAGGGCGCCGCTGCTTTCCTCGAGAAGCGGCCGGCTCGCTTCACCGGAAAGTGAAAGGCTGGGGAGGCGCACGGCTCGCTGGATGCGAGAGCAGCGACCGGCCTGCGACACGCTCGGGCGCTTGACGGTTGCGGGAGCTGGCCAATCATGAGGGCAGCATGAAAAAGCTCACCGGGAACCTCGTCTTCGACTGGAACAGCGTGGAGCCCCTTGAGACGCCGGTCCCCAAGGCCGTTTCGTTCGACGACGAGACTTTGCGCGACGGGCTCCAAAGCCCATCCGCCAGGCACCCGTCGCTGGACGAGCGTATCCGGTTCCTCGAGCTAGCGGCTGCCCTGGGCGTCACGTCCGCCGACGTGGGGCTGCCCGGGGCCGGCGCGCGGGCCGCCTCCGACACCGAGATGCTGTGCCGGGCGATCTTCGAGGCCGGCCTTCCGGTCGTCCCCGAACTGTGCGGCGCGGGCTACCGAGGAGGACATTCGCCCGATTCTGGAAATCGCGCAGCGCACGGGCAGGCAGGTGGAGGTGGCACTATTCCTCGCCTCCTCGCCGATCCGCTGTCATGTCGAGGGCTGGTCGCTCGCGGATCTCCTCGAGCGCACGGAGCGCTGCGTGTCCTTTGCGGTCCGCGGCGGGGCGCCGGTCACGTTCGTGGCGGAGGACTCCACGCGGTCGCACCCGGATGACCTTCGCCGGGTGTACGGAGTGGCGGTGCGCGCCGGCGCAAGCAGGATCTGCATCGCCGACACCACAGGGCAGGCGACACCACTCGGGGCGTTTCGCCTGGCGGCATTCGTCAAGCGGATGCTGAAGGAGCTCGGGGCGACAGAGGTCGGCATCGATTGGCACGGCCACAACGACCGCGGCCTGTCGGTCGCGAACGCCCTGGCAGCCGGCTGGGGCGGTGCCGACCGCCTGCACGCCACGGCGCTCGGGGTGGGCGAGCGGGTAGGGAACCCCCCAATGGAGCAGCTCCTGGTGAACGCGCGCCTGCTGGGCTGGGCGCAGCCCGACCTCTCGCGCCTCATGGAGTATGCGGAGCACGCGAGCGGGATGGTCGGGGTCCCCATCCCTCCCGGCATGCCGGTGGTCGGCGGCGACGCCTTCCGGACCTCGACGGGCGTGCACGCGTCGGCGATCGTGAAGGCGGGTCGGAAGGGAGACGAGAAGCTGGTAGACCTCGTCTACTCTGCGGTTCCCGCTTCCTGGCTTGGGCGGCAGCAGGAGATCGAGGTCGGGCCGATGTCGGGCGCCTCCAACATCCGGTCGTGGCTGCTGGGCCACGGCTACCCGCCTGACCAGGCGGTGCTCGACCGCATTCTCGCCGCCGCCAAGCATGCGGACCACACGCTGAGCGACGAGGAGCTGCACGCCGTCGTTGCTGGCGGCCCGCCCGATACGCTTTGATCGCGCGGCGGGGTTGATCTCGGTCGCCGCGACCCGAGCCGAAGTTGCGAAGCTGCCGTCTCCCGTGCACAATGCACCGGCTGTGTCTCGGAGGTCGTCGTGAAAGTCCACGAGTACCAAGCGAAGGAGATCCTCGCCCACTACGGGGTCGCGATCCCCCGCGGCCGCCTGGTCACCCGACCGGAGGAGGCAAGGGCCGCCGCGAGCGACCTTGGCGGCAGGGTTGTCGTCAAGGCCCAGGTCCACGCGGGGGGAAGGGGCAAGGCCGGGGGCGTCAAGCTTGCCGCCAGCGCCGAGGACGCGTTTGGGGCGGCAAAACAGATCCTCGGCATGAAGCTGGTCTCGAAGCAGACCGGTCCGGAGGGGAAAATCGTTCACAAGGTTCTCGTCGAGGAAGCCCTGGACATCGCCCGCGAGCTCTACCTTGGCGTGGTGCTGGACCGGGCCATGGGGCTTCCTGTGCTGATGGCTTCCAAATTCGGCGGGATGGAGATCGAGGAGGTTGCGGCCGAGCATCCCGAGGCCATCCTCAAGGAACACTTTGACCCGTGCCAGGGGCTGCAGGCGTACCAGGCCCGCAAGCTCGGTTTCGCGCTCGAGCTCTCCGGCGAGACCCTGAAGAAGTTCGTGAAGTTCGTGACCGCGCTCGCGCGTGCCTACAACGAGAGCGACGCGACCCTCGCCGAGATCAACCCGCTCCTGATCACCGCCGAGGGCGACGTGCTCGCCCTCGACGCCAAGATGAACTTCGACGACAACGCGACAGCGCGCCACCCCGAAATCGCCGCGATGCGCGACCTCGACGAGGAGGATCCGCTCGAGGTGGAGGCCTCCAAGTTCGACCTCAACTACATCAAGCTCGACGGCAACATCGGGTGCATGGTGAACGGCGCCGGCCTCGCGATGGCCACCATGGATATCATCAAGCACCACGGCGGCGCTCCCGCCAACTTCCTCGACGTGGGGGGCGGCGCAAGCCAGGAGCGGGTCGAGAACGCCTTTCGCATCCTGCTCTCGGACCCCGGGGTGAAAGCCGTTCTCATCAACATCTTCGGTGGCATCGTCAGGTGCGACATGATCGCCGCCGGTGTCGTGGCCGCGGCCAAGAGCCTCAAGGTCAAGGTTCCGATCGTGGTGCGGCTCCAGGGAACGAACGTGGATGAGGGCAGGCGCATCCTGGCGGAGTCGGGTCTCGCGCTCCAGCCTGCGGACACGATGGCCGACGCAGCCGCGGCCGTCGTCGCGGCGGCGCGGCCGCGGGCCCGCCGTCCGGGCGGACAGTGAGGTAGGGGGCGACGATGGCGATCTGGCTGAATCAGAACACCCGCGTGGTTGTCCAGGGCCTCACCGGCAAGGAGGGGCAGTTCCACGCCGCCAGGTGCAAGGAGTACGGCACGAAGATCGTGGCCGGGATGACGCCCGGCAAGGGCGGCACCCTGGTGGATGGAACGCCGGTCTTCAACACCGTGGCCGAGGCCCGGGATAAGACCGGCTGCAACGCCTCTCTGATCTTTGTGCCGCCGCTGGCCGCTGCCGACGCGATCCTTGAGGCTGCGGCCGCTGGCGTGGAGTTGATCGTCTGCATTACGGAGGGGATTCCGGCGCGCGACGAGGCCATGGTCATGCAGACTCTCGCAAAGAAGGGCTCGCGTCTCATCGGCCCCAACTGCCCGGGGATCATCTCGCCGGGGAAGGCCAAGCTCGGCATCATGCCGGCACACATCCACAAGGAGGGCGGCGTAGGCGTGGTCTCGCGCTCGGGCACGCTCACCTACGAGGCGGTGGACCAGCTCACCAAGCTGGGGCTCGGGCAGTCCACCTGCGTCGGTATCGGGGGCGACCCTGTGCCCGGCACGAACTTCGTGGACGTGCTGGAGGCGTTTAACCGGGACCCCGAGACCGAAGCGGTGGTGATGATCGGCGAGATAGGCGGCAGCGCCGAGGAGGAAGCCGCCGAGTTTATCAAAGGCAACGTCCGCAAGCCGGTGGTCGCCTTCATTGCCGGCCAGACCGCGCCCCCCGGCCGCCGAATGGGCCACGCCGGGGCGATCATCTCCGGCGGCAAGGGCACGGCGAAAGAGAAGATCGAGGCGCTCATTGCGGTAGGCATCCACGTCGCGGCCACGCCCGCGGAGATCGGCATTACCATGGCACGTGCGCTGGGAAAGGTATGAGAGGCCGGGGCTCGAGGTTCGGGGCCCGGGGTTCGAAAACTCGGGGGGAGCGGCGGTGGTGAGGGTGCCTCGGCCAAGGCCGCCACGCGGCGAGCGCGTCGCGTTTCAGGCAAGAGGGGAGAGTTCTCACATGAAGCAGCGCACACTGACGATTCTGAAGCCCGACACCATCGCGCGCCGCAACTGCGGTGCGGTCATTGCACGCCTGGAGCAGGAAGGTTTCGAGATCAGGGCCGCCTGCATGCTAAGGATCTCCAGGGAGCAGGCGGAGGCGTTCTACGCGGTACACAAGGACAAACCGTTCTACCGCCCGCTGGTCGAGTTCATGACCTCGGGGCCGGTGTGGGTGTTGGCTCTGGAGCGAGAGGATGCGATCGAGTACCTGCGCAAGGTGATGGGTGCCACCGACTCGGCCAAGGCCGCGCCCGGCACGATCCGGCAGCAGTTCGGCAGCAACATCGAGCGGAACGCGATCCATGGCTCGGATTCGCCCGAGAACGCCCGCACCGAGCTGGCGTTCTTCTTCTCCTCGTCAGACCTGGGCTGACAATCCCGGAGTAAATCGTGCGGAGGGGCGCCCACAAGCGCCCCTTCTTCACCTCCGTCTGACGGCCGGGAGGATCTTCTTGCGCAGGCGCAGGGAAGCCGGAGTGACCTCGAGAAGCTCGTCCTCCGCGAGGAACTCGAGCGACTGCTCGAGGCTCATCGCCCGCGGCGGGACCAGGTGGATCGCCTCGTCCGCCGTGGACGCACGCATGTTGGTGAGCTTCTTCTCCTTGGTGATGTTGACGTCGATGTCCTTCTCGCGGGCGTTCTCACCGACGACCATCCCTTCGTAGACCTCATCGCCGGGGGAAACGAAAAGCTCGCCCCGGGGCTGCAGGTGCTCGATGGCGTTGCCGGTGGTACGACCGGCGCGGTCGGCGACCAGGGCGCCGGTGCTGCGGTGTGCGATTTCCCCCTGCCACGGCTCGTAGCCGTCGAAGAGGTGGTTGGCGATCCCCGTGCCCTTCGTGTCGGAGAGGAACTCGCCGCGAAAGCCGATGAGGCCGCGGGAGGGGAGGCGGAAGTCCATGCGGACGCGGCCGGTGCCGTGGTTTACCATCTTGGTCATGCGGCCGCGCCGCATCCCGACCTTCTGTGTGACGACCCCGATGAACTCCTCGGGGCAGTCCACCACGAGGGCCTCCATCGGCTCGTGCCGCATGCCGGCGACCTCACGGGTGAGCACCTCCGGCTTGCTCACCGACATCTCGAACCCCTCGCGGCGCATCATCTCGATCAGGATCGCGAGCTGCAGCTCGCCGCGCCCGGAGACCTTGAAGCTGTCGGCCGAGTCGGTGGGCTCGACGCGGATCGAGACGTTGGTCAGGGTCTCGCGGTCGAGGCGCTCCTTGATCTTGCGCGAGGTCACGTGCTGGCCCTCGCGCCCCGCCATCGGCGAGGTGTTGACCCCGATGACCATCGCGATCGTGGGCTCGTCCACCTTGATCGGGGGCAGGGCCTGCGGATTTTCGCGGTCGGAGATTGTCTCGCCGATTCCGACTTCCTCGACCCCCACCACGGCCACGATGTCCCCCGGGCCTGCCTCGGCGATCGCGACCCTCTTGAGCCCCTGGTAGCCGTACAGCTCGCTCACCCGAACCTGGGCGACGCTGCCGTCGCGCCGGCAGAGGGCGACCTCCTGCCCGTTCGAAAGCGTGCCGTTGAAGAGGCGGCCGATGGCGAGCCGCCCCAGGTAGTCGTCCCAGTCGAGGTTGGTGACCAGCAGCTGAAGGGGCATTGCCGGGTCGAACCGGGGGGCGGGAACGGAGCGCAGGATCTCGTCGAACAGAAGTTCCAGGGTGGTCTCGGAGCCGTCGGGCGAGCGCCGGCAGGTGCCCCTGCGCGCGTTGCAGTAGAGCACGGGGAAGTCGAGCTGGTCCTCGGTGGCATCGAGGTCGATGAAGAGGTCGTACACCTCGTTGAGCACGGCCTGGGGACGCGCGTCGGGCCGGTCGATCTTGTTGATCAAGACGATCGGCGGCAGGTTGGACTCGAGCGCCTTGCGGAGCACGAACCGCGTCTGGGGCAGCGGGCCCTCGCTGGCATCGACCAGAAGCATCACGCCGTCTACCATTTTGAGCGTGCGCTCCACCTCGCCGCCGAAGTCCGCGTGCCCGGGTGTGTCCACGATGTTGATGTTGATACCGCGGTAGGTAACGGCGGTGTTCTTCGCCATGATCGTGATGCCCTTCTCGCGCTCGAGGTCGATGGAGTCCATGACCCGCTCGATGACCGCCTCGTTGTCGCGGAAGATACCGCTCTGCCACAGCATCGCGTCCACGAGCGTGGTCTTGCCGTGATCCACGTGCGCGATGATCGCGACGTTCCGGATCCCTTCACGTGTTCCGCTCGCCATCTTCTGCAGCCTCGCCTTTCGAAAGCGGCACCGGCCAGGAAGGGCGGCGCCGGAAAAACAAAATCACCGGCATTTTGCCGGCGTGGAGGGAGGATATCACCTTTTTGTGTAAATCGCGCTTCGGCGCGTAACCTTGATTGTTCTTCTCACGACTCTTGCCTATTGCCTGCTGCTCTACTCGTGCCCGGCCATCAGGCGCCAGGCCACCAGGCGGTCGGTCATGGCGCGGATGCGGCGGCAGAGGATCTGGCAGAGCAAGGACAGGAACTGGTGCGCCGCGTCCGGGTCCATCTCCAGCACCTCTTCGACGCGGTGGCGGTCCACCGCGAAGACCGTGCAGCCGGAGGTGTGGGCGCGGGCGTCGGCGCTGCGGGGCTCGGCGTCGATGAGCGCCATCTCTCCGAAAACCTCGCCGCGCCCGAGGATGGTCAGCGCCTCCTCGCCCATGCCCTGAAGGTGACGCGAGATCCGCACCTGGCCGTCCACCACGATGTAGAGCTTGTCACCCTGCTCGCCCTCGCCGAAAATCAAGGTGTCGGCTGCGAAGCGCTCCTCCCGGGAGTAGGTGGCGAGGAGCCGCAGCTCCGATGCCGAGAGCCCCTGCTCCCGGAGCAGGTCCACCTTGGCCGACTGCTCGAGGAAGACACGCTCACCCGGCTTGCCGATCCCGCTTTGGCCGGGCCCGGCCCCTGGCGTGATGATCTCGGTCATGGCGCTGTTGGCGGACCGCACCTTCGCCGCCAGCGAGTGCCAGAACGACCACAGCAGCGAGACGCTCAGGTCGCGGTTGCCGGTGAAAAGCCGGTCGAGGTCGCCGGCCGCGAACCGCAGTACCGTGCCGGCCTCCACCGCCAGGATCGTCGAAGGCCGGGGCTTGTGGTCTAGAAAGGAGATCTCGCCCAGGATCTCCCCCACGCCCGGATTGCTCAGCACCTGCGTTCCGATCGGGGTGACGCGAATCTCCTGGAACGTGCCTTCCATCACCATGGAGATGTCGCGGTCCTCCTGGCCCTCGCGCGTGAGCGCCTGGGCGTGCGCGAGCTTCTCGCGGTGGCCGACCTGGGCAAGCTGGACGAGGTGCACGTCGGAGAAGTGACGGAACACGCGGAAGCGCCGAAGGTCGAGCGCCACGCGAAGCAGCTCCTCGCGCTTTGGGGCGGCCACAGGCTTGTGGCTGAAGCCTTCGGTCAGCGTCAGCGCCGAGAAAAGGCGGGCGCGGGTGAGCGCGACCTGCTCGCTGGCGCGCTGCAGTGCCGTGGCCCGCTGGCGGTGCAGCTCGGTGAGGTCGTCCTTGGAAAGGCGGCAGAGCGCGGCCAGGGTCTCGACCCGCCGTCGCGTCGCCACCTCCTCGCCCTCGCCGAGGCCCTGGGTGAGCAGCAACGCGTCCGTGGCGTGGCGGAGCGCTTCGGTGAAGTCCTCCAGTTCGAGCGCGATGCGGGCCGCCTCGATCGCCAGCTTGCGGTCGAGTGGGTTCAGGCGCCGCGCCTGGACGAACTCCTCGAGGGCGGCTACCAGGTCGCGGCGGCGCAGGTGCAGATAGCCGGAGCCGGCGTAGGCCAGGTAGTGGAAAGGCGCCCGCAGCTTGGCAAGGTCGAACATCTCCTGGGCGCGGGTGAGCTCGCCCCGGGCCTCGAGGATGCGGGCCATCCCCACGGCGTGCGAGGCTTCGAGGTTGTGGCGCTTGTGCTCGCGCTCGGTGTCCTCGGTGGAGCTCGCGAGCCGGCGGAGGGTGGTCGCGCGCTGGCGGTACGCCTCCCCTCGCGGAGTCAGGCTGGCCGCCAGCTCGTACAGCTCGGCCGCGAGGCCGGGCTGTCCCACGCGCTCGGCCTGCTCGGCCAGCGCCGCCAGACGGTGGGCAAAAACCGGGTGCGGCTGAACGTCGTTGGCGCTCATTGGCGCTCAGAACCCATTGGCCTATCGTAAGATGAGCCCGTGAAGGTGTCAAACCCCTTTGCGGGCTCCGGAACCGTGGGAGCCCACCGCCGGCTGCTCTCCTGCCGCGCGTGCCCGCGCCTGGTGGCGTGGCGGGAGCGGCAGGCGAGGCTCGTGCCCCCGCGCTTTCGGGAATGGGTCGCGGAGCACGGTTTCTGGGGCAGGCCGGTGCCAGCGTTCGGCGGCCGCGATGCTTGGCTGGCCATCGTAGGGCTGGCCCCGGCGGCCCAGGGGGCGAACCGGACGGGGAGGATGTTCACCGGCGACCGCTCGGGCGATTTCCTCTACGCGGCGCTGCACCGGGCAGGCTTGGCCAGCGCCCCCCGAAGTGCGGACAGGGATGACGGCCTTACGCTTTCGGGCGTGCTGATCACCGCGCCGGTGCGGTGCGCCCCGCCCCACAACCGGCCCACGACAGCCGAAGCGGCCCGTTGCCGGGCCTACCTGCGCGCCGACCTCGCCGGATGTCGCTCGCTGAAGGTCGTGCTGGCGCTGGGCCGCCTGGCCCACGACGGCGTCGTGCGGCTACTACGCGAGCAGGGTGGAGTGCTGCAGGATGGAATCCGGTTCGGCCACGGGTCGTTCTGGCGCCTGCCGGGCGGCGTGTTCCTGGTGGACTCCTACCACGTCTCCCAGCAGAATACGTTCACCGGCCGCCTCACGGCCGCGATGTTCGACGGGGTTCTGGCGCGGTGCCGCGCGCTTGCTGTTCCGGAGGAGGGGAGATGAGCGCCGTCCCAAAGAAGCCCAACCGTCTGGTGCTGGCCCTCAAGCTCGGTCGCGCCCACTACACGACCATCGTTGTCGCCGCCACTCTCGCGGGAGCGCTGTACGTCTACTGGCGAGGGGCCGAGGTCCACTGGGTCAACGTTCCGCTGGCCGTCCTCGGGGCGTTCTTCGCGCACGTGGCCGCCAATGTGATCAACGACGTCTACGATTTCCGCTCCGGCGTGGACACGCTGGCCCCGACCCGCGATTCCCCCGACTTCGGAGGCTCCAACGTGCTCACCGGTGGCCTCATGACCGTGGGAGAGGGCTTCGCCTGGGGGCTGGGCTTCGGTGCCGTGGCGCTGGGGTTGGGTGCCCTGATCGCGCTGTCCGCCGGGTGGGGCGTCTTTCTGCCCGCCGTGGCCGGCGCGCTGATTGCCTTCGAGTACGTGGCGCCGCCGTTGCGCTTCGGCTATCTGGGATACGGCCTCGGCGAACTGGGGATCCTGATCGCGTTCGGCCCGATGACCGTCGCCGGCGCGGCCTGGGCGGTTGGGGGAAGGTGGAGCTGGGGCGCGGCTGCCACGGGCGTCTTCGTCGGAATCAACATCGTGGCGATCCTGTACTGCCACCACTTCACGCACCCGGAGGCCGACCGCCAGGTGGGGAAGATGAGCCCGGTTGCGGTGTTGGGCAAGCCGGTAGCCCTGCGCGTTGCCTGGCTGCTGCCGGTGCTCTCGGCCGGCACGCTTGTCGCTCTGGTCGCGGTCCGGGTCCTCCCGGTTGTGGCGCTGCTGGCGCTCGTGGCCCCGGTGATGTTCTCGCTTCCACTCGCCAGGACCAAGGCGGACGTGAGCATCGAGGCGTTTGGAAACCTCACCCGCGCTGCGGCGGGCGCGGCCACGGTGGGAGGTGCTGTGCTGGCGCTGGCGCTGCTTGCGGCGCGCTGGCTCGCGTGGTGACGGGGGTCGAGGAGGTGGTCCGTGGTTGAGGCTGGGGGCCGGAAGCTCCCCTTCGAGGGCGTGGAGAAGGTCGCCCCGGAGCTGCTGGAGACGTTCCCGTACGAGTTCCCGGGGCGGGAGGCCGAGGTCGTGATCTCGACCGACGAGTGGAACTGCGTGTGCCCGTTCTCGGGGCTTCCGGACTTCGGTACCCTCACGATCCGATACGTGCCGGACACGGTTTGCCTCGAGCTCAAGTCTCTCAAGTACTACCTGACTAGCTACCGCACCGTCGGGATCTATCAGGAGCACGCCGCAAACCGGGTGCTCGAGGACCTCGTCGCAGCCTGCAAGCCGCTCCGGATGGAGGTCGTGCTCGACTACCGCCTGCGGGGCGGCATCCACACCCTGGTGACCGTGCGACACCCTTAGAGACAGGCCCGGGGCTCGAGCAAAGGGTTACCGCTCAGGCCTGAAGCCGTGCGGAAGGCTGGGGGTCATCTTCCCCGGTGGCGGTGGACCAGGATCCAGGCGCCGTCGTCGCGCAGCTCGAAGACGTCGGTGGACCAGCCCTCCTCGGTGCGGCGAGCGCCGACGTCGTTCCAGCTCTTGGCGTACCGATAGCTCGCTACGGCGCTCGCGCCGTAGACGCGCACAACCAGCTGCTCGAACCGGAGCTGCTTGACCTGCCCGCCGCGTTCCCGCAGACGACGTGTGGGTTCCAGATAGGCGAAGGAACCGGAAACCCTGTAGCCTCCCTCGATCAGCGTGAAGGAGGCCGCGATGCGGTCGCCGAGCGTGTCGGTATCGAGGAACAACTCGCCTTTGCGGAGCTCCTCCAGCGTGGCGGAAACCGCGCCCTCGGGCTCCGCACGAACCGGGGCGGGGGCGGGCTGGAGGAGCGCCAGCGTTACCAGGGCCAGTGGGAGGGGTAGTAACATGCCCACATTGTAGCTTCGCGGAGAGCTAGGAGCCTGTCCGGGTAAGACTCCGGCTGCGAATCCTGATGCCATCCGGCTGGCTGCGTCAGCCATCGCGAAAAGTCCTCGATGTCGCTCTGGCTACGCCTCCGGGCTTTTCGCTCGGCTTCCTTGCCATCCCGCGCCCTAGGAATTCTCGCTTTCGTCGCCTACTCGGACAGACTCCTAGCGCCTGGGCTTGGACAGCCTGAGCGCCTCCAACTTGCCACGCAGTTCGCCCGTGATCGGCAGGGGGCGTGCCTTGCCGTAGTCGTAGAGCACCTGTACCGTCTCGGCCTCGGCCGCGAGCCGGCCCGAGGCCTCGATCCGGTAGGCGAGCGTCAAGCTGGTGCGGCCGATCTCGCTGACCCCCACGCCGATCACCACTGGTTCCTCGAGGCCCACCGGCGAGCGGTAGTCCACGGCCACACGCGCCACGATGATGGGGATGTCGCGGGCCGATCCGGAAAAGCCAAGACGGGCCTGCCACAGACGCACGCGCGCAGTCTCCAGCATAGTGACGTAGACGGCGTTGTTGACGTGGTTCATCGCATCGACATCGCTGTAGCGAAGCTCGACCGGGCACGAAAACGGGAAATCTGTCATGGCCGGGCCGCGGCTCATGCGTCCGCGCTCTCCCGCTCCGCCTGGGCATGTCCCCTGGCGGAGAGTGCCCGGATTCGGTTCAGGGCGCGGGCAGCCGCCGCGCGGCCAGCCGCCACGGCCTCCTCGTAGCGCCCGAACTCGGACCAGTGGAGGCCGCCCACCTTCGGGCTGATGATGAGGTCCGCGTCCCGGAGCTGGAGCTCCCTCAGAGCTTCGTGGGTCATGTTCGCGCCTCGCATCATGGCGCGCGGAAGCGTGATCGTCTCCGGATCGTCCTCGGCCCAGCTCTCTCCCACCTCCACCGCGACCACGGGCCGCGGCGCCAGCTCCCTCGCCTGGGCCACAGGCACGTCGGCCACCGTGCCGCCGTCGATCAGGGAATGGCCGTCGAGGGTGTACGGGAGCACCACCGCAGGCACGGCGCATGACGCCGCCACGGTCTGCAGGAGCTGGCCCCTGCGCACGGACACCGGCTTGCCGGTCTCGAAGTCGGTGGCCACCGCGGCGAACGGCAGCCGAAGCT
This sequence comes from uncultured Acidobacteriota bacterium, assembly GCA_963739225.1. Classification (GTDB taxonomy): domain Bacteria; phylum Acidobacteriota; class Thermoanaerobaculia; order Thermoanaerobaculales; family Thermoanaerobaculaceae; genus RBG-13-68-16. The sequence continues at coordinate 187,405 of CAVTZQ010000004.1, forward strand.
TCTGGATCTGCTGATCGGGGAAGAGGAACGCGAGACGCTCCTCGAACTCTTCGTGCGTAATGAGGCTCGTGCGCTCGAGGGCGAGCGCCACCACCGCGCTCTGCCTCAGCCGCCGGGCAAACTGCAGGAGCAGGTTGTCGCGGCTGGTGACGGTGTTGGTGAGGCGCACGTCGGGCATGCGAGGCAGGAGGCCGCCCTCGAGGAACGCCCGCCAGCGCTGCGCAACCGCCGCGGCACTCCCCAGCGTGAGCCACATCGCGCCCACGACCGCTCCGGCACTGGTGCCGGCGATTCCTGCGACCGGGACCCCGGCCTCCTCGATGACCTCCAGCACCCCCACGTGGGCAAGGCCCCGGGCTCCGCCTCCTCCCAGGGCCAGTACCACCCCCTCGGGCCTGGCCAGATGGCCGCGAAAGAGCCGGAAAATCCCCATCAATCACCATCTTAGTCGCTTCCCGGAGCACCGAAGCAAGGCGACCGCACCGTTGCGGCACCGCCTGCACTCGTCCCGCAAGCACAAAGAGGACCGGGGCTGTTGGCCCCGGTCCTCCACAACCTCGTCGCGCGCGGGCCTAACGCTGCGCGGAGGTGGCTCCAACGCCCGCAAACTGCGCCGCGAACGCCCTCGGGGAGAGCGGCTCCCCGGTGGAGTCCTTGACGAACTCCTGCCAGGGGAGTCTCGCGCCGGGTCTGAAGGCCTTGTCCTTGAGGTACACCCCGACCCTGGGGTTCCCCACGTAGACCACCGTCGCCGGATCCTGCCCCGGGTAGAGGTCGCGGCAGATCGCGGCGTGGAGCTGGGCAGCGTACAGGGCGCCCAGCTCGTAGTTGTGGTAGTAGACGGGCACCGTGACGATGTGGATCTTGCTCGCCCATGCGCCGTGTGGCGCTTCGGCCGGCCGTTGCAGGCCCTGGTAGCGCTCCACGAGCTTCCACCACAGCGCATCCAGGTCCTGATCCGGCCTGGCGTAAAGCTCCCTCTCGAAGCGCAGCATGATCTGGCACCAGCGCGAGAAGATCAGGCCGGCCATCCGCTCCTTCTCCTGCATGGGCGCCTCGAGCTTGGCGGCCGTCGGCTCGTCCACCAGCCCCATGGCACGGAAGAAGGCCGCGTTGTTCGACAAGCGCTCGAAAAGCATCGCGACGCCCTCGGTAGTGAAAGCGTGGGCCTCGATGCGCAGGAAGTAGGGGAGCGACCGGTCGAGGTAGTACGAATACACGCCATGGCCGAGCTCGTGCAGGGTCGTGCCGAGCCAGGACTGATTCGGCTTGAGGTTCAGCAACGCCCGGACGTCGCCCTTGCGGTCGATGTCGGTGGAGAAGGCGTGGGGGTTCTTGCCCTCGTGTTCGTAGAGGTCGGACTTCGCCAGAACCGGGTCGGCGTCGAGGCCGATCCCGCGGTAGAACCCGGCCACAAGCTTCGCGAGGTCCTTGCCCGCCAGGGGGGCGTCCATGTCGAGCTCGGAGAGGTTGGGCCCCTCCTGAAAGAAGCGATCGGTGTAGTCCCACGGCATGAGTTCGCCTGCGGCGATGCCGAGCCTGTTCCGTTGGACCTCGTCGACGCGCGCCTTGACCCGGTTGAACGGTTTGGCGGTCAGACGGTCGAGCTCATCAAAGAGGCCAAGGAGCCAGCCCTCGTCCTGCTCGTTGAGGGCGAGCTGGAGAGCGTAATAATCCCTGAAGCCGAGCTTGACGGCGGCCTCGTTGCGCAACTTTACGAGCGCCACGACGTCCGACGCGAGGGCAACGCCCACCTGCTTGGACGCCAGCCAGTACGCCTTGTGCTCCTCACGGCTCCTCGAGTTGGCGAGCACATCCTCGATCTGGTTGTCGGTGACCTCCTTGCCGTTGACCTTGGCCCGGAACGTCGAGAACTTCTGCTCGATCGCGGACGAGGCGGCGATCACCCTTGCCAGGATGGCAGGGTCGAGCTGGCGCCCGAGGTAGGCCAGGTAGAGCCTCTCCAGTTGCCTCTTCTCGAGCGGGTCGGTGACCACCCCCGCGGCCCGCACTTCTTTGAGAAAGGCGAACGTTACGGAGTCTGTGTAGACAGTCTCGAGCCTGGTCTGCAGCTCGCTCTGCCTCTTGTAGGCCTCGTCTTTGCCGGTGGTGGCCGCCTCCCACCACGCGAGGTTGGCCTCGCGCTCCAATGGAACGACCTTGGCTTCGTGGGCACGCAAGTACTCGTGGAATTTGTCATGCATTGCAGTGTTCTCCGGTTTGCCTGCGGCGAGCAGGGGCGTTGCCGCGAAAAGCAGGGTCACAACGCTGAGGGTCCTCGGCATCGTTACCTCCGTAATGGCTGGACAGTATAACCGCGACTCCCGGCGTATTGACCTGGGGTGCTCCGGCGTGGTACACGGCAGGACCGTGGCGAAAGGAGCCTGAGATGACGAAAACGTACGTACGGGCCGCGCTCGCGGCGCTGCTCCTCGCGGGAGCCGCGGGTGCGCAGCAGGTCCCAGCTCCGCCGCCGGCGCTTCCGAAGATTCCGGTGCTGGAGACGGTGCTGCCCAACGGCCTGAAGCTGCTGATGGTGGTTCGGCACGACTCGCCCACCGTCGCGTGCGGCTGGGTCTCGCGCGTGGGCTCGGTCAACGAGTCGCCAGGCATCACCGGCATCTCGCACCTGTTCGAGCACATGATGTTCAAGGGCACGAAGGCCATTGGCACGAAGGACTACGTCAAGGACGCGGAGATCCTCGCCCGGCAGGACGCGATCCGCGCCGAGATGGAGAAGGAGTACACGCTGCTGCGCGAGAAGCAGCGGCGCGGCGAGATCGCCGGCGAGATCTACGACCCCGCGAACATGACGCCTCGCCTGAAGGACCTCAAGGCTCAGATCGAGAAGATGTACGCGGCCGAGAAAGAGGTCATCGTCAAGGAGGAACTGGACTCGATCTACACGGCGCAGGGCGCGTCCGGCGTCAACGCGGGAACGACCGAGGACCAGACCTTCTACTTCGTCACGGTTCCGTCCAACAAGCTGGAGCTCTGGTACTGGCTGGAGTCCGACCGGCTCGCGAACCCCGTTTTCCGCGAGTTCTACTCGGAGCGGGACGTGGTTCGCGAGGAGCGCAGGCTGCGGACCGAGTCCACCCCCACGGGCAAGTTCGAGGAGGCTTTCGAGGCAATGTTCTGGGAGTCCTCCCCGTACTCGCACCCGGTGGTGGGCTGGCCCTCGGACGTCGAGTCGATCACCCGCGCCCAGGCCGAGAACTACTTCGGCGTGTACTACGCACCCAACAACCTCACCGCCGCTCTTGTCGGCGACTTCGACCCCGAGCAGGCGGTCAAGCTCGCGGAGAACTACTTTGGGCGGATCCCGCGCGGAAAGACGCCTCCGCCGGAAATGATCACCGCCGAGATGCAGCAGCTCGCCGAGAAGCGCTTCCTGGCCGAGGCCGACACCAACCCCGAGGTGCTTATCCGCTTCCACGCCGTGCCCTTCAACCATAGGGATATGTTTGTCTTCCAGCTGCTGGCCGACATCCTGAACAAGCGCACCGGCAGGCTCTACGCCGCTCTCGTCGAGGGTCAACGGGTTGCCGTCGGCGAGCCGTTCGCATCGTTCGACGCGAAGAAGTACGAGGGTTCCTTCGAGGTGAGCGCCGAGGTCAAGGACGGCAAGCGACCCGAGGACGTCGAGGCCGCGCTCGGTGCGGAGCTGTCCAAGCTCGCCAAGGAGCCGGTCGGGGAGCACGAGCTGCAGAAGGTCAAGAACCAGGAGCTCGCCAACTCCTTCCGCCGGCTGCAATCCAATTTCTACCTCATGCTGCAGCTCCTGCTCTACGACTCCCTCGACACCTGGACCTTCCTCAACGAGTCGCCGGCGAAGATCCAGGCCGTGACCGCCGCCGACATCCAGCGCGTGGCCGCGAAGTACCTGACGGCGGAGACCCGCAACGTGGCCGTCTACGTGCGCAAGGAGGGCAGCGCGCCCGAGGACCCCGAGCTTGCGGCGCTGCCTCCACAGATGAAGGGAATGGTCAAGCAACAGCTCGCCCAGATCGAGCAGGTAACGGACCGCGCCAAGCTCGAGGAGATCCTCACCCAGCTCACGGCAATGTCGAGCAAGGTGCCCCCGCAGATGAAGCCGGCCATGGAGTACCTGATCAAGCGGACACAGGAGCGCCTCGAGTCGCTGCCGGTGGCCCCGCAGCCGGGCGGCGAAGCCCCCAAGACCCCGCCCGAGCGCGAAGCCGAAGGCGTAGGGCGGAAGGAGAAGAGCGCCATGCCGAAATCCCATCGTTTTCTGACCCTCGCTTTCGTGCTGCTGTCGGCGACGGCTGCCCTGGCGGCGGAGATTCCCCCCAGGCCGGAGCAGATCGCCTTCCAACCCCTCACCTTCAACGTGCCCGACGCGGCCAGCCTGCGCGTCAAGCTCGCGAACGGGGTGACCGCGTACGTCGCCGAGGACAAGATGCTGCCTCTCGTCAACGTGATCGTGCTCTTTCGCGGAGGGCAGTACCTCGAGCCCGCCGGGAAAGAAGGGGTGGCCCGGTTGACCGGCACCGTGTGGCGCACGGGCGGGGCGGGAAAGCTCGACGGCAAGTCTCTGGATGAGGAGCTGGACTTCCTGGCCGCTCAGCTCTCGACAAGCGTGGGCGAGGCCTCGGGCAGGGTCAGCCTGAACCTGCTCGCCAAGGACCTGGACCGGGGCCTCGCGCTTCTGATGGATGTCCTGCGTGACCCGCGTTTCGAAGAGGCGCGGCTGGCCAAGGCCAAAGAGGACATGCTCTCGGAGATGAAGCGGCGTAACGACGACGCCGAGTCGATCGAGGACCGGGAGTGGGACCGCCTCGTATACGGGGACGACTACTTTCTCAACCGCCTGTCCACCAAGACGTCGGTGGACGGCATCACCCGCGAAGACCTGGTGTCGTTCCACAAGCTGGTTGCCAACCCGGCCGGCTTCGTCGTCGCGGTGGCGGGGGACTTCGACCGCAAGGCGATGATCGGCAAGCTGAACGCCACGATCGGTGCCTGGAAGCCGACCGGAGCCCCGGTCGCCGCCGTGCCGCAGCCGAAGGCCTCCGCCAGGCCGGGCGTGTACCTGGTCAACAAGCCCGACGTCAACCAGGGCCGCGTTTCCATCGGCCAGTTGGGCGCGAAGCGGCCACTTCCTGACGAGTTCGCCCTCGAGGTCGCCAACGAAATCCTGGGGGGCGGGGGCTTCACGGCCTGGATGATGTCGAAGGTGCGCTCCGACGAGGGGCTGGCCTACTCGGCGTACTCGAACTACGGAATCGGCGACCACTACCCGGGCACGTTTCGCGCCTACTTCCAGTCCAAGTCCTCCACCTGCGCGCGGGCGGCCCAGCTCACGGGCGAGCTGATCGGCAAGATCACCACCACGCAAGTTACGGACAAGGAGCTCGCCACCAGCAAGACCTCCTTCACCGAGCGGTTCCCGCGGATCTTCGAAAGCAAGCTGAAGACGGTCAACCGGTTCGCCCAGGACGACCTGGTCGGGCTCCCACACGACTACTGGAAGACCTACCGCGACCGGATGGGCACGGTCACGGCGGCGAGCGCGGAGGCCGCCGCCAAGGCCCACATCAGGCCTGACCAGCTGATCATCCTCGTGGTCGGGAACGTGGAGGACATCCTCAAGGGGCACCCCGATCACCCCGACGCCAGGTTCGAGAAATTCGGGCCCCTGGTCAGGCTGCCTCTGAGGGACCCGCTCACACTGAAGCCTCTGGCGGAGTGATCCGAAACGGCGGGGGTTGAGACGTGGCGGAGAAGAAGACACGGGAGAAACGCGAGAAGGGGAAGAAGGTCGTGCTGCACCGCCTTGCCGGGACCAAGAAGGCGCTCGACGCGTGCCGCCTGGTCGAAAATCTCTACCAGGCGGGCAAGCGCGTCACGGTTTTCCTCTCCGACAGTGGCCGGGCGGCCATGCTCGACGAGTACCTCTGGACATTCGCGCAACACTCCTTCGTCCCGCACGTGCTCTGGAACGGGCAGGGGGAGGTCGAGGATCCGGTCGCTCTGGTCATGGGGACGCTGGCCAACCCCAACGGTGCCAGCGTTCTGGTCGTCGGGGACCGGATCGCCGAGCCGGGGGACGCGGGGGGCTTCCCGGAGGTGCACGACTTCGTCACCACGGCACCCGAGGACGAGGGCAAGCGGAAGGCCTGGGAGGACGCGGGCTTCACGGTGGACGAGACCCGCGGCGTTGCCGGCAAGGCCCACGGATAGGTGAGCCTTACGGCGCTCAGGCCCGCAGGCCGACGAAACCCTGCACCAGCGTGTGAGGGCTCTTGTTGAAACGTTCCAGGGCGAGCAGGGCGCGCAGGCGCTCATCGCGGTTGATCGTCCGCCCCAGTTCGGGATGCCCCGCGACCCGCCCTGCCCGGTGGCAAGGGCGGTACTGGCTCATGAGGCTGACGGTTACCCTCGGCGAGAGCGCCTCGGACAGCCAGCGCAGGGACTCGGCGACCCCTGCGAGCTCCGCCGGGGAGGATGAGAATCCGCACCAGGAGCCCGCGCTGCAGGGTGCCGTCGGGAGCGAGTCGCCAGCTGTCGCCGACCTGGCGGAACATCTCGCCGATCGCGCTGCGCGCCGCGTTCGGGTAGTCGGCGATCCCCGAGAGCTCGTGAGCCACCAGCTCGTCCGCGTACTTGAGATCTGGCATGTAGATGTCGACGACGCCCTCGAGCAGTTCGAGCACGGCGACCGAGTCGTACCCGTTGCTGTTGTACACGATCGGCACCGAAAGGCCGTTCACTGCCGCGAGAGCGAGTGCCCGCACCAACGCTGGCACCTGGTGGGTCGGCGACACCCAATTGATGTTGTGACAGCCGTCCGCCTGCAGCTGCAGCATCGCCGCCGCGAGCTCCGGGGCGCCGGAGGTGCGGCCGATGTGGTCGGCGGGGCGTTGCGAGATGTCGGAGTTCTGGCAGAAAACACAGCGCAAGTTGCAGTTCGCGAGGAAGATCGTCCCCGAGCCCTTGCTGCCCGAGAGCGGCGGCTCTTCGCCCAAGTGGGGTCCCCACGAGGCGACGATCGGCTCGACTCCGGTGAAGCAGCGCCCGAGCTCACGCCGGCGATTCACCTGACAACGCCGGGGGCAGGCTTCGCAGTTTTCGAGCATGCTCTCGAGCTTCGCCGCACGGCGTTGCAGCTCGCCACTCGCGAGGAGCCCTCGGTAGCCGGGCTCGAAGCCTTGCGGATGGGTCACTCGGCTGCTCATCAAGGCCGCAATACGAGCGCGCCAGTCACCCTGGAGTGCTTGACGCGCGCCAACGCCTCGTTGGCCTCCGTGAGGGGCAGCACCTCCACGCTGGTGGTGATGGGGACGCGTGCCGCGAGCTCCAGGAGCTCGCGCGCGTCGGCGCGGGTGGCGTTGGCCACCGAGCGGACCGTGCGCTCGTGGTAGAGGAGCGAGTATGGAAAGCCGGGCAGGTCGCTCATCGTGACCCCGGCACAGGCCACCGTGCCGCCGCGTGAGAGGTGCCGCAACGCCTCGATTACTTGCTCCCCCGCGGGCGAGAAGACCACCGCGTGGTCGAGCGCCGCGGGAGGCCGGTCGGAGGGGGAGCCGGCCCAGGAGGCGCCGAGCGAGAGCGCATGCCGGCGGTGCCGCTCTGCGCGGGTGAACACCAGAACCTCGCAGCCTGCGTGGCGCGCGACCTGGATCGCCACGTGGGCCGAGGCACCGAACCCGAAGATCCCGAGCCTGCCGCCCGCGAGCGCGCCAGCCCGGCGGAGGGCGCGGTAGCCGATCACGCCCGCACACAGCAGCGGCGCGGCCTGCTCGTCGGAAAACCCGGCGGGCAGCGGGTAGGTGAAGTCGGCGCGAGCCAGCGCGAGCTGAGCGTACCCACCGTCCACGTGGAGGCCGGTGAAGCGCGCCTCGGGGCACAGGTTCTCCCGGCCGCTCCGGCAGAAGGTGCAGGTGCCGCACGCGCCGGCCATCCACGCCACACCGACGCGCGTCCCGACCAGCGCGGGTGCCACGCCCGGGCCGACCTCCTCGACGACCCCGACGATCTCGTGCCCGGGGATCAGCGGCAACCTGGGTGCGGGAAGCTCCCCCTCGACCGTGTGCAGGTCGGTACGGCAGACCCCGCACGCCGTGACCCGCAGCCGAAGCTGCCCCGGACCGGAGCGCAGCGGCTCAACCTCGCGCAACGCCAGAGGCCGGGACTCAACCGTCCCGGGGGCCTCCAGTACCATGGCTTGCACCGTCCCGACCCCTCCCACATCCAATCTTACCGGCGTTCAGCGTGATAGAATCTCACGCCGCCGTTGCGGCAGGAGGGTTTGATGAGGTTCGAAAAGCTCGGTGGGGCAGTTTTCGCGGGGGTCTTCCTGGCGGCGAGCGGGTTGGCGCAACAGGCCGAGCCTCCCACCAGGATCGCGTTCGTCTACGTCCAGAAGGCACTGGCCAGCACCGAGGAGGGCAAGGTCCGGCTCAAGGATCTCGACGACTGGGCACGACCGCGCCAGGACGAGCTCGGCAGGCTGGACAAGGAGATCAACGACCTGAAGGGCGAGATCGTCACCAAGCAGGGCGCCACCAGCGACGACGCCCTCGGCGAGCTCAACCGCAGGCTCGTGGCGAAGCAGCGTGAGTTCGAGGACAGGCAGCGAATCGCCAAGCGCGACTTCGAGGAGAAGCAGCAGGGGCTCCTCCGGGAGCTGGGCGGAAAGCTGCAGGAGATCATCACGAAGTACGCGGATCAGAACCGCTACACCGCGGTTTTCATCTTCAACCCGAACGAGCTCGCGTACATGGCCAATTCGGCCGACATCACGAACACCGTTATCAAGCTTTACAACGAGAAGTACCCGGTGGCTGCAAAGGCGCCGCCGGCTGCGCCGACCAAGTAATGGTCCGCCGGGGAGTGGAAACGTGGGACGTCGACTGACGCGCAAGCAGATCAAGAGGGACCAGTTCGTCTCCCTGGTGGATCGCGTTTTCCACTGGCTCGGCCAGAACTGGCGACAGGCCGCGACAGGCCTCGGCGGGGTGCTGGCGGTCGCCCTCGTGTGGTGGGGGGTCACGGCGGTGCTCGGGAGCCGGAGCGATGCGGCCGCGCAGGCAATGGCGCAGGCGCTGGAGACCTACGCGGCGCCGGTGGGTAGCGCCGCGTCGGCAGACGCCACAGTCAAATTCGCCACCGAGACCGAGCGGCTGGCCGCGGCAGAAAAGGCCTTTCAGGCGGTCAAGTCGCGCTATTGGCTGACGCCGCAGGCGCGCGTGGCGGAGCTGTTCCTCGCGCGCATCTCTGTGGACCGTGGCGATCAGGCACAGGCCATCAAGCTCCTGGGCGACATCACGTCTCGCCGCAGCGGCGACCCGGTCGTGAGGCTCGCCATGCTCGATCTGATCCGCCTGCGCCTCGCCAAGGGCGAGGGCATGCAGCTCGTCGCCGAGCTGGAGGGGATGGCATCGGGCAAGGATCCGCGCCTGCCCCGCGACGCGGCGCTATTCCAGCTGGGGCGGGTTTGGGAGGGCGAGGGCAAGCCGGAGGAGGCCAGTAAGCTCTACCGCAAGCTTGTCGAGGAGTTCCCCGATTCGCCGTACCGCTCCGAGGCGCAACAGCGCCTCGCCTCGGGAAGCTGAGAGGCCTGGTTGGGGATGGTGCCGCCGCCCGCTGCGGCCGGCACGTTCCGGCCGGCCGCGTGCGCCGGCGGTCCGCTTCGGAGGTGGTAGCGTGAACTTCGTCGAGATCATCGCCAAGAAGCGTGACGGGCTGGAGCTCTCACCCGCGGAGATTCGGACCTTCGTGCTGGGTGCCAGCAACGGTCACGTGGGCGACGAGCAGCTGGCCGCGATGCTAATGGCGATCTGCATCCGCGGCGCGAGCGCGAGTCGAGACCCAGGTGTTGGTCGAGGCGATGCGCGACTCCGGCGCCCGCTGGCGGGTGGGGGAGAGCTTTCCCCGAGGCGATCGACAAGCACTCGACCGGTGGGGTCGGGGACACGGTATCGCTGGTGTTCGCGCCGCTGGTGGCCTCGTGCGGGGTGCCGGTGGTGATGATGGCCGGGGCGGGACTCGGTCACACCCAGGGGACCCTCGACAAGCTCGATGCGATTCCGGGGTTCCGTCCGGCGCTGAGTCGCTCGCAGGCGACCGAGATCCTGGCCGGTTGCGGGGTGTGTTTCGCCGCGCAGAGCGACGAGATCGCCCCCGCGGACAAGAAGCTGTACCTGCTGAGGGACCTCACCGGCACCGTCCCGTCCATGCCGCTCATCGTCGCCTCGATCATGTCCAAGAAGCTCGCGGTTGGGGCGGGCCGCCTGGTGCTGGACGTCAAGTGCGGCTCCGGGGCGTTCTTCAAGACGTCGCAAGCCGCGCGGGGACTGGCTGAGGCGCTGATGGAAGTTGCGCGGCGGGCGGGGGTCGAGGTCAGGGCGCTGATCTCCGATATGAGCCAACCGCTTGGCGACCGGCTGGGCTGTGCCAGCGAGGTGCGCGCGGCGCTCGAGGTGCTGACGGGTGGGGGCGACCGCCGTTTGCGGCAGCTCACTCTGGAACTCGCAGTGGACGCGCTTGTGCTTGGCGGGCAGAAAGCTGAAGCCGCGCGCGCGCAGCTGGAGGGAAAGCTTTCGGGCGGCGGGGCGCTCGCCGCCTACCAGGCCATGGTGCGGGCCCACGGCGGGGACCCAGACGAGGCGAGGCTCGCGCGTCCGCGCGCCACCTGCCCTGTCGTCGCGCCCCGCGCCGGGTACGTGTCGGCGGTCGACGCGGAGGCGCTGGGCTGGATCGCCGTGGCTCTCGGTGCGGGCCGCCGCCGGCAGGGGGATGAGGTGGACCTCGCGGCTGGCGTCAAGCTGCACGCCCGGATCGGGGATCGGGTGTCCGAAGGGGAGCCGCTGCTCACGCTGGAGCTGGGTGAGCGGGAGGTGGATGCCGCGGAGATGCGAGAGCGGGGTGCCGCCGCTTTCGCGATCGCCGACGAGGCCCCGTCGCCGACCCCGCTGGTCGCGGCCCGCCTGGGAGGCTCGGCGTAAGTTGCTGTACCGCCTGCAAGGCGTGAAGCTCTCGTTCAGTGGGCGCCCGGTGCTTTGCGGCGCGACGCTCCAGCACAACCCCGGTGAAAAGCTGCTCCTGCTTGGGCGCAACGGCTCCGGCAAGACCACGCTGCTACGGGTCATCGCCGGCGAGCTGGAACCCGACGGCGGTGTTGTTGACCGAGCCAGCGGATTCGCGGTGGCCCGTCTGGAGCAGCGCCTCGAGGCACCGCCGGGGATTTTGGTCCTCGACTACTGCCTCTCGGCTCTGCCGCGACTTATGGAGGTGGAGCGGGAACTCGCCGAGCTGGAGCCGCGGCTTGGGAGCGGCGAGCCGGCGCTGATCGCCGAACACCACCGCCTGCAGGAGGAGATCGACCGCCTTGACGGCTACAGGGCGAGGCCGCGAGCCCAGGCGGCGCTCGAGGGCCTGGGCCTTCCTCAGGCGATGCACCTGCGCCCACTGCAGACCCTCTCCGGCGGGGAGCGCACGCGAGTGGCGCTGGCTCGGGCGCTGCTCTCGCCCGCGCCGCTTCTGCTGCTCGACGAGCCCACCAACCACCTCGACCTCGTGGGCGTGGAGTTCCTCGCCCAGGAGCTCTCCCGCAGGCCGGGGGCGCTGCTGCTCGTGACGCACGACCGGGAGCTGGTGGACCGGGTAGGGGGCGAGATCCTCGAGCTGCACGGCGGCAGAATCGAGCGTTTCCCGGCCGGGTACGCGCGCTACCGGCGCGAGCGTGATAGGAGGCGCGAGCAGGCGCGGCGGGCCTATGGGCTGCAGCAGCTGGAGATCGCCCGCCAAGAGGAGTTCATTCGCCGCAACATCGCCGGCCAAAACACCCGGCAGGCCCAGGCGCGCCAGAAACTGCTCGACCGGATGGCGCGGCTCGAACCGCCGGAGCCCGACCTGCCGCCGCTCAGGCTGCGCTGGCCAGCGACGGGCCGCAGCGGCGAGCGGGTGCTCGAGGTCGAGGACCTCTCCGTGGGGTGGGAGAGACCGATCCTGCGCGGGGTGACGTTTTCCTTGCGGCGCGGGGAACGGGTAGCCGTTGTTGGACGCAACGGCGCGGGGAAGACCACGCTGCTCCACACGCTGGCTGGAAGGCTGCCCGCACTTGCCGGGAGGCTGCGGTTCGGCACCAGAGTTGTTCCGGCCTGGTACGACCAGGAACAGTCCGACGTCCCGGCCGGAACGACGGTGCTCGGCGCGCTGCTCGCCGCACGCCCCGAGTGGACGCCGGCGGAGGCACGGACCTGGGCTGCGCGCTTCGCGTTTTCGGGTGAGGCCGCCGAGGCCCAGACCGACTCGCTCTCGGGCGGGGAGCGGGCACGCGTGGCGCTGGCCCGCCTTCTCGCCCTGGCGCCGAACCTCATGCTCCTCGACGAGCCCACCAACCACCTCGACCTCGCGACGTGCGAGGTTCTGGAGGAGGCCCTCGCGGGCTTCCCCGGGGCCGTCGTTTTGGTGAGCCACGACCGCCGACTGGTGGAGCGCGTGTCGAACCTCGTGCTGCTCCTCGACGGTGAGAAGGCCCTCCCGGTGAACCGCGTGGACGAGGCTTTTGCGCGGCTCGGTCTCGCGCCCGCGTCCAAAACCAGGGGGCAGGAGGGGGAGAAAGCCCCGCGGCGCAGCGCCGTCGAGGAGGAGCGGCGTCGGCTCCGGCGCGACACGGCGCGCGCCCGCGAACATGCCGATGCCCTTGCGCTGCGCGTCGAGGAGACGGAGACGCGCCTGGCGGAGGTCGAGGAGCTGCTCTGCCGGCGGGAGGTGTTCTCCGACGTCGAGCGCGCCCGAGCGCTGGGGGAAGAGGCCGCGGCCCTGCGCGAGGGTGGCGAGGCCCTCTCCGACGAGTGGGTGGCCGCTGAAGAGGACGCGGAGGCGCTGGCGCAACGGCTGGTGGAGCTCGAGCAAGCCTGACGGCTGGGCACGGCGTGCAGAAAGGAAAGACCCGCCGGGGGCCTTACGGCGGGTTTGTTGTCGTCTCCCGTGGCTTGTTTCTACAGGATTGCTTCGATCGGGCCCATCTCTCCCGCCCGGATCGCAACGGCCCGGGCGGTGACCTGCGGAAGCACGCGGTAGGCGAAGTGAATCGCCGCCTGCACCTTGTTATGGTAGAAGGCAGCGTCCGGCTTGCCCTGCATGTATGTGCGCGTGGCCTCCTTGTCCCCGGCGTTGACACCGTCCGCCGCGAGCAAACCCTGGAGCTTGCCGCGGGCGATGATCGCCTGATCGAGCAGGAAGTGGGCGCCCAGCACGTCCCCGATCATGTCCAGGAACGGCACCGAGTTGAGAAGCACGACCAGCGCCGCGTCGGGGCGCTTGGTCAGGCCCTTGGAGATGTCCTCGATCTGTTTGAGAGCTGCGCCCAGCATCCACGCCGGCTCCATGAACTGGGGGTCGCCGCGCAGCTTCTTGAACGTCGCCTCGGCCATCCCGAGCAGCTCTCGGATCGGCTTGCCGCCCTTGGCTGGGAGCTTGCGGGCCACCAGGTCGAGGGCCTGGATGCCGTTCGTCCCTTCGTAGATCGCGGCAATCTTGGCATCACGCAGGTACTGTTCGGCGGGGTAGTCGGAGCAGTAGCCGTAGCCGCCGTAGACGTGCAGGCACCACTCGGTGACGCGGAAGCCCCAGTCGGAGGCCCATGCCTTGCAGATCGGCGTGAGGACCTCGACGTAGGACTGGTAGCGCTCCTGCTCCTCGCCGGTGGTGACCTGGGTCATGTCGATGTAGTAGGAGGTTTGCAGGAGCAGGGCGCGCATCGCCTGAACATAAGCTGCCGATGTGAAGAGCATGCGTCGCACGTCCGGGTGCTCGATGATCGGGACCTGCGGCGCCTCGTGGTCCTTGAACCTGGTCCAGTGGCGGCTCTGCAGGCGGGTCCTCGCATAGTCGAGGGCGGCAAGGTACGTTGCGGCGGCCACGGCCTCACCCTGCAGGCCGACCTCGATGCGCGCAGGGTTCATCATGTGGAACATCAGCTTCATGCCGTGGTTTTCCTCGCCGAGCAGGAACCCCTCGCACTTGTCGTTGCCGCCGAAGACCAGCGAACAGGTGGGGGAGCCGTGGATCCCCATCTTCTCCTCGAGCCGGGAGCAGACCACGTCGTTGGGCTCACCGAGGGAGCCGTCCGACTTGACCCGGACCTTTGGAATGATGAAAAGCGAGAGGCCGGCAGTCCCCTCCGGCGCCTTGGGGGTGCGCGCCAGCACCGCGTGAACGATGTTTTCGGTGAGGTCGTGATCGCCGCCGGTGATGAAGATCTTCTCGCCCTGAATGAGGTAGCGGCCGCTGGGCTGCTTGACCGCGCGCGCCTTGGAGGCGCCCACGTCCGATCCGGCCTGCGGCTCGGTCATGCACATCGTGCCTGCCCAGAGCCCTTTGTACATGCGCTCGCAAAAGAGCGTTCGCATCTCGTCGGTGCCGAACCTCTCTATCAGGTACGACGCTCCGCGAGTGAGGAGCGTGGTCAGGCACAGCGACATGTTGGCCCCGAAGAAGAGCTCGTTGATGGTGGTGCCCACCGTGTGCGGCAGTCCCATGCCCCCGTACTCCGGGTTGTTGATGCAGCCGATCCAGTCCCCCTCCCGCATCTTCTGGAAGGCGGCGTGGAACGACTTTGGCATGGAGACGTGCCCGTTCTCGAAACGGGCGCCTACGGTGTCGCCGTCCTTGTTGGACGGTGCAAGCTGCTCCTGGGCCAGCTTGTGCGCCTCCTCCAGCACCATCTCGACGTCGCCCCTCTCGAACTGCGAGAAGCGCTCTCTGGTCAAGAGTTCCTCAGTGGGGAGCCACTCGAAGAGCTGGAACTTGATGTCTCGCAAGTCGCCCTGGTATGCCACTCGCCCTCCCTCGTGAGCCGCCCGGCCCACTGGCGCAGAATGAACGCCCGTTCATTCTCGTCACCCCTCAGACCGAATGCAAGGGGCGACGGCCCGGCCGGGGTTACCGGCGCCCGCCGCGACTTTGCGGGCGCTCCGATGCATAATGCACAGAGGAGGTAGGCGATGCGGCGGGTTCGTGCGGTAGTAACCGGCGGTGCCGGGTTCTTGGGTTCGCACCTCTGCGAGCGGCTACTGGCCGAGGGGATGGAGGTCGTGTGCATCGACAACCTCCTGACCGGGAGCCTTGCCAACGTGGAGCACCTCTTCGGGGTTGACGGCTTCACCTTCGAGAGGTACGACGTAACCAACCACATCCACGTGCCGGGTGAGGTGGACTTCGTCCTCCACTTCGCGTCCCCGGCCTCGCCGATCGACTACCTGGAGCTGCCGATCGAGACCCTCAAGGTGGGGTCCCTCGGCACCCACAAGGCGCTCGGCCTCGCCAAGGCCAAGGCGGCGCGCTTCCTGCTCGCCTCGACCTCGGAGGTGTACGGGGACCCACTGGTGCACCCCCAACCGGAGAGCTACTGGGGCAACGTGAATCCGGTAGGGCCGCGGGGGGTCTACGACGAGGCCAAACGCTTCTCCGAGGCGATGACGATGGCCTACCAGCGTTTTCACGGCGTCTCCACCCGGATCGTGCGCATCTTCAACACGTTCGGGCCCAGGATGCGGCCGCGCGACGGGCGCGTGGTGCCCGCGTTCATCTCACAGGTCCTGGCCGGTCAGCCGCTCACGGTGTTCGGTGACGGCTCCCAGACTCGCTCGTTCTGCTTCGTAGACGACGAGATCGAGGGGATCGTGCGGGTGCTGTTCTCGGAGATTGGCGACCCTGTCAACATCGGCAACCCGGCGGAGATGACCGTGCTGCAGTTTGCCGAGACGATCCGCCGCCTGGTCGGCAACCACGTGCCGATTGAGTTTCGTCCTTTGCCGGTGGATGACCCGCGGGTGCGCCAGCCGGACATCACGCTCGCCCGCACGCGTCTGGGGTGGGAGCCGCGGGTGCCGCTGGAGGAAGGGCTGCGCCGCACCATCGCCTACTTCCGCGACCGGCGGGAGCGGCAAGCCTAACCTCCCGCCTCCTCGCGGGGAGAAAGAAAAGGGAGGAGGGGACGGGTGTCGGGGCCCGTGTCGTCCCCTTAGCTATGGTCCTTTTCCCTTTGACCCGTATCGTGTTCCCCGCCTGAAGAAGGTGACGGGTCGCTTGGAGCCGCCGGGGCAGCATGCGCGTGGCGCCGGAGATGATGGGCGCGGTGCACCCGTATGATCCTGCGTAACAGGAAGTAGGTCGCCGTCCCGAGCAAAAGCGAGAAGATCGCGGCCCCGACCCCCCACGCCAGCAGCATCGACCGCAGCCATGGCACGTTTTCGCGCCAAACGGCCGCGTGGAGCACCGCCTCTGGGTGGAAGCGGACGAAATGGGGGACGTGAACCCCGGTGATCCGCTTGCCGACGACGATGGCGGCCGGGAAGTACACCGTCAGGGTCCAAGGGTTGATGATCAGCGTGCCCAGCACCACGTCGACCTTGTTGAGACGGAAGATGATCGCCAGCACGAGGGCGAGCACGGTGTGCAGGCCCATCAGGGGTGAGAGCCCGATCCCGATCCCCAGGGCCCATGCGGCGGCCAGGCGCTCCGGCCTGTCGTGGACCCCGACGACCTCGACGAAGCGGGTCTTCGCGCGAACCAGCAGTTCTCTCACGACGCCCTGGCCGCCCCCGGCGGGGGCGCCTCAACGAGCGCGAGCCGTAGCACGTCTTCTGCGCGCGAGAAGAGATGGGCCCGCAGCTTGCCGCGAGCCGACGCCGGGAGCTCGGACAGGTCGCGCTGGTTCTCGCGCGGGAGACATACCTGATCGATGCCTGCCCGCAGCGCCGCGAGCACCTTCTCCTTGATCCCGCCGACCGGAAGGATCTCACCTCGGAGAGTGATCTCACCGGTCATCGCCAGGTCGCGTCGAACGGGCTTCCCGACCGCTGTCGAGGCGAGGGCGCACAGCATCGTGATCCCCGCCGACGGGCCGTCCTTTGGTGTTGCTCCGGCCGGGACGTGCACGTGGAACGAGTGCTCGTCGAAGAAATTAGGAGCGATGCCGAACTTGTCGGCGTTGGCCCGCAGGTACGAGAGCGCGGCCTGCGCCGACTCCTTCATCACCTCGCCCAGGTGCCCGGTGAGGCGCAGGTCGCCCTTGCCCGGCAGCGCCAGCGTCTCCACGTGGAGGATGTCGCCGCCCACGGGCGTCCACGCCAGGCCGGTGGCGACGCCAACGCGATCCTGGGTCAGACGCTCCTCGGGCAGGAAGCGGACCGGGCCCAGGAAGCGCTCCACCGCCTTGGGGGTCACGGTGACTTTCCCTGCGGCGCCCTCGGCCAACCGTACCGCGACTTTGCGGCAGATGGAGCCGATCTCGCGCTCGAGGTTGCGCAGCCCCGCCTCGCGGGTGTAGCGGTCGATCACGAAACGGAGGCCTGCATCGAAAAAGCGCAGCTGCCCGGGCGACAGCCCGTTCTCGCGCACCTGCTTGGGGATCAGGTGCCGGCGGGCGATCTGGAGCTTCTCCTCCTCGGTGTAGCCGGAGAGCGGGATCACCTCCATCCGGTCCAGGAATGCGGGGTGAATCGTCTCGGTCACGTTGGCGGTGGCGATGAACAGCACCTTGGAGAGGTCGTAGGCGACGTCCAGGTAGTGATCCCGGAAGGAGAAGTTCTGCTCGGGGTCGAGGACCTCCAGCAGCGCGGCAGAGGGGTCGCCACGATAGTCGGCGCCGATCTTGTCAATCTCGTCCAGCATGAAGACCGGGTTGGATGTGCCAGCTTGGTTGATCCCCTGGATGATGCGGCCCGGCAGGGCTCCGACGTAGGTGCGCCGATGCCCGCGGATCTCGGCCTCGTCGTGGACGCCGCCGAGGGAGAGACGGATGAACTTGCGCTCGAGCGTGCGGGCGATGGAGCGCCCGAGCGACGTCTTGCCGACACCGGGCGGCCCGACGAAGCACAGGATCGGACCCTTGCTGTCCGCCTTCAGCTTGCGGACCGCGAGGAACTCGAGTATGCGCTGCTTGACCTTCTCGAGGTCGTAGTGGTCCTGGTCGAGGATAGTGCGCGCGTGCGTGAGGTCCAGGTTGTCGGTGGAGTATGTCTTCCACGGGAGGCCGGTCAGCCAGTCGAGATAGGTCCTGATCACCGAAGCCTCGGCGGACTCGGGGTGAGTGGTGCGGAGGCGCTTCAGCTGCTTCTCGGCCTCCCCCTGGGCCTCCTCGGGGAGCTGTTTGGAGGTCATCAGGTCGCGGTAGCGCTGGACCTCCTGGTCCACGTCGTCGGTCTCGCCGAGTTCCTTCTGGATCGCCTTGAGCTGCTGGCGCAGCAGGTACTCGCGTTGCGACTTGTCCATCTCCCCCTGTACCTGCGTGGTGATCTGTCGTTGCACCTCCAGGAGCGCGATCTCGTGCTCGAGGAACTCGTTGACTGCCCGCAGCCGGTCTTTGAGCTCCATCGCCTCAAGGACCCGCTGGGCCTCCTCCGGCTTGAGGTTGAGGTTGGAGGCCACCAGGTCGGCGAGACGCGCGCCGTCCTCCAAGGAGGTGACTATCAGCATGACCTCCGGCGAGACGGTCTTGCCCAGCTCGACGACCTTCTCCAGGTTGCCGCGAACTGTACGGAGGAATGCCTCGAGCTCGAGGTCGCCTGTTGGGGTAGCGGGCTCCTCGAGGCGGGTGATGCGCGCCCGCAGGAAAGGCTCCTCCTGCATGAAGTACTCGACCCGCGCACGGGCCAGCCCCTGGACCAGGATGCGAATCCGGTTGTCGGGCAGCTTGATCATGCGCATGATGCCCGCCACGGTCCCGACTTGGTAAAGGTCCTTGGACGCCGGGCTCTCCTCGTTAGGATCTCTCTGTGCGAGCAGCAGAAGCAGCCGGTTTTCCGCCAGCGCCTGGTCCACGGCTGCCACCGATCGGTCACGGCCGATCGACAGGGGAACCATCACGAAAGGAAAGAGCACCGCGTCCTTGAGCGCCATTGCCGGGAGGACGTCGGGGATCGCTACGGACTCTTCTTGAACTTCCTGGGGGGCGTGGTTTCCTTCGCTCATGGCTCCTCGTCGGTCACCGTGATCGTGTACAACGAGTCGCGGCGCTCGTGCACGCGGGGCAGGCTGATCTCGAGGACCCCGGCACGGAGCTCCGCCTTCGCGGTGTCGGGTCGCACCGGGCCCGGCAGCATGACCTCGACGGAGAAAGCGCCGAAGCCGCGCTCCATGTGGTGGCAGCGGCCCTTGCCGGACTGACCCCACCCCGGCTGCTTGCGCCCCGCAATCCGCAGCTCGCGTTCTCGCAGAGTGATCGCCAACTCTGAAGCGGCGACGCCCGGGAGATCCACGCGCACAACGTATCTGTCCGCTGCCTCCTGCAGGTCAACCGGGGGGGAGAAACCGCTCTGCGCGGCCCCTCGCGGCACGGCAAGGAGGCTCAGAAGCTCGTCGAGATGGCGTTGGATGAGCTCCAGCTCCCACCCGGAGGAGACGCGCCGCCTCACGCTCCGACCTCCCGCTCCTTGCGAAGCCTCTCCAGTTCGACGAGGAACTGCTCGATGTCCTCGAACCGGCGGTAGACGCTGGCGAAGCGCACGTAGGCAACCTGGTCGAGGGCGCGTAGCTTGGCCATCAGGATCTGGCCGATCTCATCCGATTGGATTTCGCGTTCGTCCTTGCGGTTCAAGGCGGCCTCGACGGCATCCACCATCGCCTCGAGCTGGCGCAAGGTGACCGGGCGTTTCTCGCAGGCTCTGATCAGCCCGCCTAGCACCTTTGTGCGATCGTAGGGCTCGCGCTGGCCATCGCGCTTGACCACCAGCGCCGGCACCTCCTCGATGCGCTCGTACGTCGTGTAGCGCTTCGTGCAGGAGAGGCACTCGCGTCTGCGCCGCACCTGGCTGCCTTCCCCGAGCTCGCGGGAGTCAACCACGCGGTCCTCCATGTGGCCGCAGTACGGGCAGCGCATCTAGCCCGCCTCCGGGCCGGGGGTGGCCTCTTTTTCCAGCGCGCTCACCCGTCCGAGTGACAGACCCACGCCGCCGAGGTAGCCGAGTCCCAGGACGGTGATCGGGAAGAAGCAGATCGCGTGGTGGACCAGCGCGTACGCGGTGGCGGTGGCGAGATCCGCGCCCAGGAAGTGGGCAAGACCGAACTGAATCGCGGCGTGGAAGCCGCCAACCCCGGCGGGGGTTGGCACCGCGAGCCCAATCACGCTGACCGCCACCACCACGAAAGCCTGGCCGAAGTTCATCGGAAGATCGAAGGCCTTGGCGAGCAGCACGAGCTGCCACCCGATGACCAGCCAGAGGCCCAGGCTCCAGAGCGTGATCTCGGCGAGGCGCAGCGGGCTACGCAGCACCTCGAGGCCGTCGAGGAGATGGTGGAGGAAGCTCTCGACGCGGCTCCGAAACCGGGCCGGCGCGACGGACGCGATGCGCGACACCGTCCCCGCACGGTGGCGGAGCAGGAGGAAGACGATCCCGATCGCGACCGCGAGCCCCGCGGTCGTGAGCATCGCCGCATCGCGTAGGAGCGGCAGGCTGCCCGGGCTGAGGGATTTCTGAGCGAAGACCACGCCGGTGGCGAAGAGCACGAGCACCGAGGCGCCGTCCAGCAGGCGCTCGGTGAGGATCGAGGCCAGGGTCGCGGCCGCCGGCAGGCCGGTGCGGGCGGTCAGCAGCAGCGGCCGCACGATCTCGCCCGCGCGCGCCGGCAACACCGTCGAGGTGGCGAAGCCGGCTGCGGTGCAACCGAGCAGGTTCGCCACCCCCGCCTTGCCGACGGGCCGCAAAATCAGGCCCCAGCGAAGTGCCCGCAGTGTGTAGGTGAGGAGCGCCACCAGCAGTGAGCCCACCACCCAACCCAGCTTGGCCTTGAGGAGGCTCTGGCCCACGTCGGCGAGCGGGGCGCGCCACAGGAACCAGGCGAACAGCATCACGGCGAGCATGATGCTCACCACGAGCTTCCAAAGGTGGCGACGGTTCGTCCTGCGCACGGCGCATAAGGGTAATATTTACTGGGCATGAGAGCAACCGCACCCGTGGTGGTGGCGACACACGAGGAGTGCGAGGAGCACCGGCCGTTTCCGGGGCACCCCGAGCGCCCGGAGCGCCTCCCGGCAGCCCTCGAAGGCGCGACGTCGGCAGGGGCCGAGAGGGTGTCGGTCGAGGTGGAGGAGGAGGCGGTGCTGGCGGCGGTGGAGAGGGTCCACGACCCCGAGCTTGCGCAGCGCCTGTGGGAGGCCTGCAAGGGCGCACCGGCCATCTTCGACTCCCCTGACAACCCGATCAGCGTCGGCAGCTACCGCGCGGCCATCGCTGCCGTGGCGTGTTCGTTGGCGGCGGTGGATGTAGTGCTTCGACGCGAGGCGATGAGGGTCTTCGTCGCGGTTCGGCCGCCGGGTCACCACGCGTTGCGTGCAAAGGCGATGGGGTACTGCTTCTTCAACAACGTGGCCGTGGCCGCCGAGGAGCTGCTTGCGCGCTCCGCTGGTCCCGTGGCGATCGTTGACTTCGACGTGCACCACGGCAACGGCACCCAGACCCACTTCTGGGAGCGGGACGACGTCTTCTACCTGTCGTTGCACCGCTACCCCTCCTATCCGGGGAGCGGCGCGGCGGATGAGGTCGGTGGCGGGCGCGGGCGCGGCTTCACACGGAACTTTCCGCTGGCCGCCGGCGCCGATGATGAGATCTACACCGGCGCGCTCGCCGCCGGACTAGAAGAGATTCTCGCGAGGCTCACTCCGAGGTTCTGGCTCGTCTCGGCGGGTTTCGACGCGCACCACGAGGACCCCCTCGGCGGAATGCGCGTCTCCGAAGACGGCTACGGCGCCATCGGCACGATGCTGGAGCAGGCAAGGGGGAAAAGCCCTTTGATTGCGGTCTTGGAGGGTGGCTATAGGCTGGAAGCGCTGCGCCGATCGGTGCGAGCGTTCGTCACAGGCCTCGCAGGAACCGCTACATCTTGACTTTTTTGTGGGCCGCCTCTATTTTTAGATACAAGAGTGTGACGTGAGGAGCCAACAGGAGGCCTGACGATGCGCAAGACACTAGGGAGAACAGCTCTTCTGGCGTTGTGCGTGCTCGTGGCCAACGCTGCTTTGGCCGGCAACATTACCAGGCGCGGGGCCGCCCAACCCGCGACGCAGACGATCTTCCGCATCGATGCGCCCGCCGTTTCCGCGACCGTTTTCGGCATCGTGGAGGTGAGGGGGTTCGTTCTCGACCCCCGCGGTGTGTCGCGCATCACACTTTTGGTCGATTCAGCCCCCGTTCACGACGCCGACCTCAACCAGCCCCGCGATGACGTGCGGCGTAGGTACCCGCGCTTCCAGGGTGAAGACGTCGCCGTGGCGCCGGGATTTGTGACATCGTTTCTCGCTTCGAACTACGTCTCGGGCAGCCACACGCTGGCGATCAGAGTGACCTACTCCAACAGCGATGTGGCCGAGCTAGGGAACCAGACGATCATCGTGGACAACTCGCTCAACCAGGCGCCGATCGGGGCCCTGGACATCCCGGGCGACCCGAACGTCTACGTTTCCGGCGTGTACCCGGTCACCGGGTGGGTCATCGACGCGGAAGGGATTCGAACCACGACCGCGCCGGACGGCAAGGTCCTGGCCGACATCGAGGTCATGGTGGACAACATGGTGGTCGGGCAGGCGGTCTATCCCTTGCCGCGCCCCGACGTGGCGAACGCACATCCGGACGTCGCCACTGCCTTCAACTCGGGCTTCCAGATGAACCTCGACACGACCCGCTTCACGAACGGCTTGCACACGATCTCGGTGCGCGCCTGGGACACCCAAGGAATGAGCCAGGTGTTCGGTTCGATAGCTGTGTGGCTTGAGAACAACTACGGCACGCTCGGACCGTTCGGCAGGATCAACTGGCCGATGTCGAACGGCCATTTCTACTCCACCGGGTGCTTCACCGCCAATCCGCCATCCGGGATCAGCTACAACCCCGGTGACCACGTCGACTGGGTCTCGGGGTGGGTCGTGGACCAGAATGACCAAGCGGCCTTTGAAGGGGTCGTCTCGGTGGAGCTCCTCCTCAATGGCGTGCCGGTCAAGAACACCGCGACGGACTGCGGGCCCGTCGCGATGGCGCCCGGGCTGACCTACCAGGCCAACTGCTACGGGATCGAGCGCCCCGACATTCTCTACCAGTACCCGCAGTTTGCGATGGACGCCAAATATGCGGGCTTCTTCTTCGATGTGAACACCCGCTATTACCTGCAGACCGGTCAGCTCCATCTCGGCCTCAACATCCTCGGGGTGCAGGCGCGGACCAGGGATCCTCTGCGCCCCGCCGTCCTCTTCAGTGAGGTTCCCATCATCGTCAATTGCGACGACAGGGGGCTCAACCCAGCATACGGCGAGCTCGAGCTCCCGGTCGCCCTGCAGAAGATGAAGAACACCGAGCTCGTGAAGGGCTGGGTGATCGACTTTCCGGGCGGCGTCAAGCAGCTCAACTTTTACGTGGACGGCGTGCTCGATGGGAGCCTCGTCGCTCCTCACGACAAGATCAACCTTCTGCGCTCGGATGTCGGCCTGAAGTACCCGTGGTTGCCGTATCCGGACTATTTGTACAGTGGGTTCGAGTACAGCCTCGTCACGCACAAGTACGTGGACGGCATCCACCAGCTCGTCGTCGAGGCCATCGGCTACAACGGCAAGTCCAACTACTGGGTGCAGCGCGCGGTGGTTTTCAACAACCCAAACTGATCCTCTCCCGCTGAAGCGATCCCGCCCCGGGGCTCCCCGGGGCGGTTCTCTTTGGCCCAGGCGTGCGTTACGATCACCCGCCAGGGAGGGGCGTGGATGCGCGCGCTCTACTTCGAGAGCCATGGGGAGGTTTCGGGGCTCGTTGTCGGCGAGCGGCCAAGACCGAGGCCAGGCGAGGGCGAGGTGCTGGTCAGCCTCCGGGCGGCCGCGCTCAACCACCTTGACCTGTTTGTGCTGCGCGGGCTGCCGGCCATCCCGGTCGAGCTGCCCCACATCGGCGGCGCGGACGGGGCCGGCACTGTGGCCGAACTGGGCGAAGGGGTGGCGGGGTGGCGGATCGGGGACGAGGTGGTGCTCAACCCGGGGCTCTGGTGCGGAAGGTGCGAGTTCTGCGCGCGGGGCGAGGAGTCGCAGTGCGTGAGGTTCGGCCTCGTCGGGGAGCACGTGAACGGCACGTTCGCCGAGTACGTCAAGGTCCCGGCCTCCTCGCTGGCACCAAAGCCCGCGCGCCTCTCGTGGACGGAAGCCGCGGCTTTCGGCCTCACCTTCCTGACCGCCTGGCGGATGCTGATGACCCGCGCGCGCCTGGAGGCGGGGGAGAGCGTGCTCGTCCACGGGATAGGTGGCGGCGTCGCGCTCGCAGCGCTGCTCATTGCGAAGCGGGCGGGCGCGACCGTCTTCGTCACGTCGGCGAGCGAGGCCAAGCTCGCCCGCGCGAGAGAGCTGGGGGCAGACCACACGCTGAACTACACTTCCTGCGACGTGGGGCGCGAGGTGCGTAATCTGACGGGCAAGCGCGGGGTGGACGTGGTGGTCGAGAGCGTCGGAGCGGCGACCTGGAACGCCTCGCTGCGGAGCGCCTCGAAGGGAGGTAGGATCGTGACCTGCGGCGCCACCACCGGCCCGAACCCGAGCGAGGAGGTTCGCCTCATATTCTGGAACCAGCTCTCGATCCTGGGCTCCACGATGGGCAGCCGTGCCGACTGGCGGGCCATGGTGGGCGCCTTGGAGGAGTGGCAGGTGCGGCCGGTGGTGGACTCGGTGCTGCCGCTCGAGCGCGGTCGGGAGGCATACGAGCGCATGGCGAGCGGCGGGCAGTTCGGCAAGATCGTGCTGGACGTGTCGGGGGTGGACTCCCCTACAGGGCAGAAGGGCGCGTGAGCCAGCCCGCCGAGCTTCGACCACAGCCGCGAATCCTGGCGCGCGCCGAACATTCGGTTTCCCGGGCGTCGATCTCGCCGAACGCCCTCAAGGTGCTTTACCGGCTGAACCGCGCCGGGTTTCTCGCCTACCTGGTGGGAGGCGCGGTCCGCGACCTGTTGCTGGGCCGCAAGCCCAAGGACTTCGACATCGGCACCAACGCCCGTCCCCAGCAGGTTCGGCAGCTCTTCCGCAACGCCAGGGTGATCGGGCGTCGCTTCCGGCTCGTGATGGTGCGCTTTACGGACGAGGTGGTCGAGGTTGCCACTTTCCGCCGCTCCCCTGAGCCGCCCGAGATCGAGGACGGGGAGACCACCGATGTGCTGGCCCCCACACCCGAGGCGCAGGAGTTTGGCACGCCCGAGGAGGATGCCTGGCGCCGGGACTTTACCGTTAACGGCTTGTTCTACAACATCGCTGATTTCTCGGTGATCGACCACGTCGGCGGCCTCGAGGATCTTCACGCCGCGGTGATCCGCACCATAGGGCCGCCTCGCGTGCGCTTCGCCGAGGACCCGGTGCGAATGATGCGCGCCGTCGAGTACGGAGCGCGCCTCGGCTTTCGTCTTGAGAGCGAGCTTGGTGAGGCGGTTGCCGTGATGCACGGGGAGATTCGCCGCGCCGCCCCGGCGCGCATCGCTTACGAGCTGGGGGAGAGCCTCAAGGGCGGGCACGCGCTGCCCATCTTTCGCGGGCTGGAGCACTCGGGTCTCCTGGTCCACAGCGTGCCCGAGGCCCACGACGCGGTATCGGGCGGTGGCGACGCCTTGCTCTGGCGCCTGCTCGCGAGCGCCGACGAGCGCGTCAGGCGCGGTGACAAGCTCTCTGAGGAGACGTTGCTGGGTTTGCTCTTCCTTCCCTCGCTGCTCGACACGCTCGCCCGCGACGGTGAGAAGGGTCGGGCTCCGGGCGACGTGGAGCGCGCCGTGCGTGACAGGCTCGACGCCGCTGCCCTGCGGCTGGCGCTCTCGAACTACCGGTCGCACCTCTTGCGCTCGTCTTTCCTGCTGCTCTCGCGCCTGCTCGCGCCGCCGCGCTCCGCCAGGTTCGTCCTGCGGACGGTCAAGCACGAGGCGTTCCCGGTAGCCTGGCAGCTCGCCCACCTCCTGGGTGTGACGGTCGAGCGTTACCGCCCACTGATCGGCCCCTGGGAGCAGGCCGTGGCGCACGTCCAGGCCGGGCTCTCGCCTGAGGTCGCGCCACCGCCCGCCGAAGGAGAGAGAGGTGCCAAGCGGCGCAGGCGCCGCCGCGGCGGGACGCGCCGGCGGGCACGCAAGTCCGGGGGAGGAGCATGAAGAAGGACGTGAAGGCGCGGGCCGAGTGGTTGCGGCGGGAGATACGCCGTCACGAGCACCTCTATTACGTGCTGGCGCGGCCAGAGATCAGCGACTACGCTTTCGACAAGCTGATGGCCGAGCTTCGCACGCTGGAGGAGGCTCACCCCGAGCTTGTCACCCCGGACTCCCCGACCCGGCGCGTCGGCGGCGCCCCAGTGGACGAGTTGAGCCAGGTCCGCCACGCAACGCCCATGCTGTCCCTCGACAACTCCTACAACGAGGGGGAGCTCGAGGAGTGGTACGCGCGCGCGACCCGCGGGCTGGGCGGGGAGCCGGCCGGCCTCGTGGCCGAGCTCAAGATTGACGGGGTCTCGCTCGCCATCACCTACGAGCGCGGTCTGCTCGTCCGCGCGGTGACGCGCGGCAACGGTGAGGTGGGGGACGAGGTGACCGGCAACGCGCGCACAATCCGTGCCCTGCCGCTCGCGCTGCCGGAGAAGCCGGCGGTCGTCGAGGTGCGCGGTGAGGTGTACCTGCCGCACGAGGTGTTCGCGACTCTCAACCGTGCCAGGCGCGAGGAAGGGGAGGAGCCATTTGCAAACCCGCGGAACGCCGCGGCGGGCTCGGTCAGACTCCTCGACCCGCGCGAGTGCGCGCGGCGTCGTCTGGCCTTCTTCGCGTACCAGGTTCCCCGGGGTGTTGGGACGAAGTTCGAGCGCCACTCCGAGGCGCTGGAGCGGCTGGCCGAGTGGGGGTTCGCGGTCAACCCCGGCTGGCGGCGTTGCACCAACCTCGCCGAGGTGCACGCCTTCATCGCCGAGTGGGGCGGGAAACGATCGCGCCTGGGCTTCGACATCGACGGCATCGTGGTGAAGGTGGATTCGTTGGAGGAGCAGCGGCGTCTTGGAACCACGGCGAAGTTTCCGCGCTGGGCGGTGTCCTACAAGTACCCGCCCGAGGGCGAGCGCACGCGCGTGCAGGGAATCGTGGTGCAGGTGGGTCGCACCGGGGCGCTGACGCCTGTGGCCGATCTGGAGCCAGTGCGCCTGGCGGGGAGCACGGTCTCCCGCGCCACCCTCCACAACGCCGACGAGGTCGCGCGCCTGGACGTGCGGGTGGGGGACACCGTGTGGGTCGCCAAGGGCGGCGACGTGATCCCCAAGGTGGTGGCTGTCGACCCGGAGGCGCGTCCGGAGCGGACGAGGCCTTTTCGAATGCCTGACCGCTGCCCGGAGTGCGACACCCCGGTGATCCGCGAGCCAGGCGAGGTCGCAGTGCGCTGCCCGAACCGGGCCTGCCCGGCGGTGCAACGCCAGCGTCTCTTCCACTTCGTGTCCCGCTCCGGGATGGACATCGAAGGGCTGGGGAGGCGCCTCATCGAGCAGCTGCTCGCCGCCGGCAAACTCGCCGACCCCGCCTCCCTGTGGGATCTCGATCCGGACCGCCTGGCCGAGCTGCCGCAGTGGGGCGAGAAGTCCGCGGCAAACCTGCTCGCGCAGCTCGCTGCCGCACGCGAGAGGCCGCTATGGCGCCTCATTGTCGCGCTGGGGATCCGCCACGTTGGCGAGAAGGCCGCCAAGGTGCTCGCGTCACGCTTCGGCTCGCTGGGAGCGCTCGCTCGCGCCGGCGAGGAGGAGCTGGAGCAAGCGGAGGGGATCGGGCCGACGATCGCCGCCAGCGTGGTGGCGTTCTTCGCCGATGCGGACAACGCCGGGCTTGTGCGCAGGTTGCGTCAGCGCGGTGTGGACCCGCGGGAGGAGACCGGGGGTGCCACGCGGGGTGACCAGCCCCTGGCCGGGCAGAGCTTCGTCCTCACCGGCGCGCTTTCACGCTCCCGTGAGCGGGTGGCGGCGCTGCTGGAGCGTGCCGGTGCGAAGGTGGTGGACAGCGTGTCGAAAAAGACCTCGTTCGTGGTGGCGGGGGCCGACCCCGGCTCCAAGGTGGCCAGGGCCCGCGAGCTGGGTGTTAAGGTCCTCGACGAGGCAGGGCTGCAGCGGTTGCTCAAGGAGAAGGGGGTCGCGTGGTGAGCAAGGCACGAGTTGTGTTAGTGGATGACGACGACGGCTCGCGCACGGCCATGGCCACCGGCCTGCGGCGCGTGGGGTACGAGGTCGCCGAGTTCGACGCGGGTGAGCCTGCGCTTGCGGCGCTGGAGGCAGGGGAGCAGGTGGACGTGCTCATCACCGACGTGCGGATGCCGGGGATGGACGGCTACGAGGTGGTGCGCCGGGTAAGGGCGCTGCGTCCGGACATAGCGGTCCTCATGGTCACGGCGTTCGGTGACGTGGACGGTGCGGTGCAGGCGCTCCAGGGCGGCGCCGATGACTACCTCGAAAAACCTGTCGAGCTGGTCGTCCTCCGCAGGCGGGTGGAGCTGCAGCTCGAACGCACGAGCCTGACGCGGGACAAGCGCGAGCTGAAGGAGCGGTTGGAGAAGTTCGTCGGTTTCGAGAGCATCATCGGCCGCTCGCCGGCCTTGCAGCAGGTGCTCGAGCGGGTGCGGGTGGTGGCGCCTGCCCCCAGCACGGTGCTGATCGTGGGGGAGTCCGGGAGCGGCAAGGAGCTCATTGCGAACGCCATCCACGAGCACTCGCCACGCGCCGCAGGGCGCTTCGTAGCCCTCAACTGCGGCGCCATCCCCGGCGAGATCCTCGAGGCCGAGCTTTTCGGCCACGAGAGGGGGGCGTTCACCGGCGCGCATCAGCGCCGCATCGGCAAGCTCGAGGCAGCTAACGGCGGCACGTTTTTCCTGGACGAGATCTCGGAGCTGTCCGCGGACCTCCAGGTGAAGCTCCTACGGGTGCTCGAGGAGCGGCGCATCGTCCGCGTCGGCGGGAACGATGAGATCCCGGTGGACTTCAGGCTGGTGGCCGCGACCAACCGCGACCTCGACGGCGAGGTGGCCAGCGGGCGCTTCCGCCAGGACCTCTACTACCGGCTGAAGGTCGTGACGGTGTCGCTGCCACCGCTGCGCCAGCGAACCGAGGACATACCGTTGTTGGTCGCGCACTTCGTCGCGCGCTTCAACGCACAACTCGACCGAACCGTTACGCGGGTGGCGCCTCAGGTGTTGACCCTGCTGCAGGCCCAGCCCTGGCCGGGGAACGTGCGCGAGCTGCGCAACGTCGTGGAGAACATGGTGCTTTTCTGCGGCGGGGACGAGCTGACCCTCGCCGACCTGCCGCCGGAGTACCGTGAGGGGCGCCCGGTCGAGGTCCGCCAGGGGCTCGAGGAGTGGGCGCCGCGGCCGATGGCGGAGATCGAAAGGGAGGCAATCCTGCGCACGCTGGAGCTCACCAAGGGCCACCGGGCCAGGGCGGCGCAGCTCCTGGGGATCGGTCTACGAACGCTGCAGCGCAAGCTCAAGGAGTACGGGGCGGTGCCGGCGGGTGAAGAGATCGAGGAGTAGGTACAATTGAAGGCGAGGGAGCGACCATGGAACTGCCGAGCAAGGTGTTGGTCTACAGCCAGATCCTGGGACTCTCCGGGACCGCTGGGACGCTGGTCGACATCCGCCCCGAGGGGTGCTTCGAGCTGCGGCTGACGAGCCAGGGCAAGCTCCACTCGGTCCTGCTGCCGATCAGCCAGACCGGCCTCGTCTTCGCCGAGCCGGAGCCCGAAGTCATGGTGGAGGAGAACATCGAGCGATGAGGGCCAGGCATTAGGCACAAGGGCCAGACTCGTGCCCCACCGCTCAGGCCTCACGCCTCAAGCCTGTGTGGGGGCGAGGCGGAAAAACGCGTCGGCGAGCACGTCGGCGTGGTCGAACGCCAGCTCGACCCCGGTGAGGTCGGAGAACCACCTGGCGTCGCTGGCGTCGTCGCCCCCGTGGGGGCTCCCGCCCACCACCTTGCAGAGGTACACCGGCGAGACCGTATGCCCCCGTGGGTCCCGCTCGGGAGTGGAGTAAACGCCAACCAGCTCCACCGGCTCCACCTCCAAACCGGTCTCCTCGCGTGCCTCGCGGACGCACGCCGCCTCGCACGTCTCGCCGATCTCCACGAATCCTCCCGGCAGGGCCCAGCGCCCCTGGAAGGGAGGGTTGGCACGGCGGATGAGAACCACGCCGCGCGTCGGGTCCACGATGAGCGCGTCCACTGCGATCGCAGGCGTCCTCGGAGTCGGCACCATCATCCCTCCCGATCCACTGCTGGCCGCGACCGCCGCTGTCTGCATGCGTCGGCGAGCTTCCCGAGCAGCGAGGACGTCGGCAGCGTGGGGGCATCCGGGTCCTGCCAGCTCCAGTCCGCCCTCGACTCGGCCACCCGGTCGCCGGAGAGCCTAGCCAGGAAAGGTTGCACCCGGATGTCCCGGTGCGTGATACCGTGGCGGATCCCCGGGCCGGCGGAGAGCAACGCGGTAAAGCCCGCCTCGTGGGCCAGCTCCGCGGCGACCGACCTTGGGTCGGCTCCGTCGGTGAGCACCGCGAACGGCGGGAGCCAGAGGCCGACCAGCAGCGGGCCGTTCTCCACGCGGCGCAGCAGCACACGCCCGTCCTGTCGCTCGAGCCAGACCGCCACCCAGCGTTGCTCCTCGCGGGAGCGCTGTGGGCGGGGGCGCGGGTACTCCTGGGCGGTGCCGGTCGCGAGGGCGGCGCAGGAGATGGCCACTGGGCAGCTACCGCAACGGGGCGCCGACGGCGTGCACACGGTGGCCCCCAGCTCCATCAGCGCCTCCCAGACCTCCGGCGTGCGGCTCTCGGCGTACAGGCCTGCGGCGAGTTCCCGCCCCGCGGCCAGAAGAGCGGAGCTGCCCATCGGCAGGTCGAGGGCGCGTAAGCGCGCGGTGACACGGGCGACGTTGCCGTCCACCGGCGGTTCTTCACCGGCAAACGCGAACGCCGCAACCGCCGCGCTGGTGTACGGGCCGAAGCCGGGGAGCGTGGCCAGCTCCCGCGCGCCTTCCGGCCAGCCGCCCCGCTCGACAAGTGCTCGGGCGGAGGCGTGCAGCAGCCGGGCCCGGCGGTAGTAGCCGAGGCCCGAGAACGCGTGCACGACCTGCTCCGGGGGCGCCTCGGCGAGCGCCTCAAGGGAAGGGAAGCGTTCCATGAAGCGGCGGAAGGCTTCGATCACCCGGTCTACCTGGGTCTGCTGGAGCATGACCTCGGAGACCAGGACCGCGTAGGGGTCCCGTGGAAATGGGGTGCGCCACGGCAGTTCCCTTCGCCCTGCGCGAAACCACCCCAGGAGGCGCTCTGCAAGCAGCTCCGGCACGGCGGGAGTGTAGCGCGCTAGAATTGGCCCGTGCTTGCGAACGCGAAAGACTGCCCGATCTGCAGCGGCACCGGCTTCGTCATCGAACGTCGTGAAGGGGTCGAGGTCGCGGTGCGCTGCTCCTGCCGCCACGACGGTCGATCGGAGGCGCTCCTTGCCGCGGCCCGGATCCCTCCCAGGTATCAGCACTGCACCGTCGAGGGCTTCGAGGTCTGGACCGCCGATGTGGGGAGCAGGAACCTCCAGTCCATGGCCAAGCGCCGGACACGGGAGTTCGTCGATTGCTACCCGCGCGTGGAGAAGGGGCTCCTCTACATGGGCAGCGTGGGGACCGGCAAGACCCACCTGGCGGTGGCGGCGCTCAAGGAGCTGATCGCGACCAAGGCGGCCCAAGGGCTCTACGTCAACTTCCTCGAGCTGGTTCAGCAGCTCCAGATGTCGTTCGACGGGGGAGGCGCCAGCCGCGAAGAGATTCTGGGGCCCGTGACCGACGCCGACCTCCTGGTGCTCGACGAACTGGGGGCGGGAAGGCTTACGGAGTGGGTGCGGGACCTCCTCTACTACGTGATCAACTCGCGGTACATGGCGGGCAAGGTCACGATCTTCACCACCAACTACCTCGACTCACCGCAGCCTCCGCGCGGCGAGCAGAGGGGGGGCGATGCCGCGGGCACATACCGATCCCCCTCGCAGGACGCTGCGGGTTTTGACCGTTGGCAGGAGTCCCTTGCCGACCGGATCTCGGAGCGGCTGCGCTCGCGCCTGTTCGAGATGTGCGAGGTGATCGAGCTGCGCGGCGAGGACTACCGTGCCCGTGACGGCGCGCGCGGGAGCTCGCGCACCGGAAGGCGGTCTTGATCCCCGTCAGGGGCACAGGCGTGCGCGGGGCCCTGCCGCCGCTGCTGGCGTTGCTGCTGGTGGCGTGTGCCGTCGGGCCGAGAGTTGCTCCGCTACCGGTCCCTGTGCCACCGGTGACGCCGACGCCTCAACCGGCGCCGGCGCCCACGCCGCTGCCCGCCGTGAGCGTGCCCCAGCGCGACGATGCCCGGCCGCCACTGGTTCGTGTCCTGCTGCAGGCGTCCTCCGAACCGATGCTGCCGGACCCCGGCCGGCGCTACGTCTGCGTCGCGAGGGAGGCGGTAACCGTGCTGCGCGGTCCGCTGCTGATAAAGCTCGTGCCCGGGCGGGCCGGCATCCAGGTTGGAGCGTTCGGCAAGGAGGAGAACGCCCAGGCACTTATGGTGCGCCTCGGCGCGGCCGGATTCGAAGCGCGGATCGAGGGCCAGGGAGAGGAGCTGCGCCGGGTCGTGGCGCTTGCCGGCGAGGGCGAGGACTCGGAGGCGCTGGGCCGGCGCCTCGCTCAGGGGGGCTTTGCCGACCAGAAGCGGATCGTAACCGCATTCGGCGGCAGCCTTGTGGTCGAAGGGGAGGGCGGCGCCACCGTGCGGGGCGAGACGCTTCGGCTGGTTCCGCTGGACCTGGAGCCCGTCAGGGTGGGCGGCAAGGCCGTTCGCGGCGAGTTGGAGCTTCGGCCGGGCAGCGGTGGGGTCACGGTGATCAACGTGGTCAACTTCGAGGAGTACCTCCGTGGGGTGGTGCCTGCCGAGATGGGTCCGCGCTCCTTTCCCGACATCGAGGCGCTCAAGGCACAGGCGGTGGCGGCGCGCACGTACGCCGTCGCGCACCTGGGCGACCACGCCGCCGAAGGCTACGACCTCTGCGACTCCCAGGCCTGCCAGGTCTACGAGGGGGCCGGCGCCGAGCACCCCCTCACCGACCGCGCGGTGCGGGAGACAGCAGGGGAGATCGTGACGTTCCAGGGAAGTCCGATCGACGCCATGTACCAGTCCACCTGCGCCGGCCACACCGAGGACGCGGTGGCGCTCTTCCCCGAGCGGGCGCAGCCGTACCTCAAGGGGGTCCCGTGCCGGGGGGAGCGCCGGCTCTCCGTCGGCACCGGAACCACGACCGGGCCGTGGATCGGGGTGCTGGAGCGCCTGTCGGCGGTGGCCGAGACGCTGGCCGCGGCCTCGGGCGTGCCGAGCGACCCGCGGGGGCTGGCGGCCCACCTCGCGGGTGTCCGCCCGGGGCCGGGTACTGTGGGTCTGGTGCGGGCGTTCGGCCTCGAGGAGACCGCGGCGACGCTCCGGGTGGAGGAGGGCAAGGAGACCGACGAGGCCGCGCTCGAGCTGCTCCGCACCTTCCGGCTGCCGCTCCCGCCTCCGCCGGCGCGCGGAGCGAGAACGTCGTGGGAGCTCGCGCTGGTGGTGCGCCTGGCGCAGCTCGCTGGCCAGGTGCAGGCGATCCCGGGCCGCCTGGTGCCGGGTCCTCGGGGCCTCCGCCTCGTCAGCGATGGCACGGAGGCGCCCCGCGAACTCACCGGCCGCGAGGCCGTGCTGGAGCGCCGGGGCGAGCGCTGGCGGCGCATCGCCGCCGTGTCGTTCGCGCCGGGCTCGCCGGCGACTCTGTGGTGCGCGGGCACGCTCTGCCCGTTGCTCGAGGTCGAGCCTCTCGATGATGCCGACGCCGCGTCGGCGTGGACCTGGTGGGTGCGCGAGCTCACGCTGGACGAGATATCGCGGCGGCTTGCCGTACCCGGAGTGCGGGACGTGGTTGTGCTCCGTCGCGGGGTCTCGGGGCGCGCTCTGGCGGTCGCGGTGATGACGACCAACGGGCCGAAGGAGTTCCCCTCCATGGCGTTCCGCCGCGCCCTCGACCTGCCCGACACGCTCTTCGTTGCAGTACGGTCGCGCACGTCGTCGGACCCGTCGGTGCGCTTCCTGGGCCGTGGCTGGGGGCACGGCGTCGGGATGTGCCAGAACGGGGCGTACGGCCTTGCGCGCGGCGGTGCGAGCTACGCGGAGATCCTCAAGACCTACTACACTGGCGTGGAGGTTTCTCGGTGGGAAGGGGGGAGACCATGAGTGGCGCAACGGGCGAGATCCGGCGGCTCGTGCGCGAGTTCGCGCGTGACGAGATCGCACCCCATGTCCGGGAGTGGGACGAGCGCTCCCAGTTCCCACACGAGGTCTTCCGCAAACTGGGTGACCTGGGGTTCCTGGGTGTGCTTGTGCCGGAGGAGTATGGCGGCGCCGGTCTGACGTACCGAGACTACGTCGCGATCGTCGAGGAGCTGGCAGCCGTGGAGGGCGGGGTGGCGCTCTCGGTCGCCGCCCACAACTCTCTCTGCACGAACCACATCTTCCTCTACGGGAGCGAGGCGCAGAAGAAGCGGTGGCTGCCGTCGCTGGCCGCCGGCGAGATCCTGGGCGCTTGGGCTCTAACGGAGCCCGAGGCCGGCTCGGACGCGGGCGGCACCAAGACCGTCGCGGTGCGCGACGGGGGTGACTGGGTGTTGCGCGGGAGCAAGAACTTCACCACCCACGCCTCGGTGGGCAAGGTCGCGGTCCTCACAGCGCGCACTGCGCCCGGAACCGACCACCGCGGGATCTCCGCCTTCATCGTGCCGCTCGACGCCCCCGGCGTGGCGGTTGGCAAGAAAGAAGACAAGCTGGGGATGCGCGTCTCCGACACCGCCTCCCTGATCCTCGACGAGTGCCGGCTCCCAGCCGACGCCTTGCTGGGCAGGGAAGGGGAGGGCTTCGTCCAGGCGATGGAGGTGCTTGACGGCGGAAGGATCTCCATCGCCGCCCTTGGCCTGGGGATCGCGCAGGGTGCCCTCGACGCCGCCGTCGCGTACGCCAAGGAGCGTCGCCAGTTCAACCGCGCGATCGCGGAGTTCCAGGCGATCAAGCTCAAGCTTGCCGACATGGCCACGTCGGTGGCCGCCGCGCGTCTCCTCACCGAGCGTGCGGCCGACGCCAAGGACGCGGGGGAGAAGGTGACGATGGCGGCCTCGCAGGCCAAGCTGTTCGCGGGTGAGATCGCGGTGCGGGTCTGCGAGGAGGCGATCCAGATCCACGGCGGGTACGGGTACATCAAGGACTACCCGGTGGAGAAGTTCTGGAGGGACTCCAAGCTCTGCACGATCGGCGAGGGCACGAGCGAGATACAGCGCCTCGTCATTGCCCGTGAGCTGCTCGGGGGATAGGCTCCGCGCAATGGTCGACGCCGCCGGACTCCTCGCGGGCGACGCGCGCGGCGTTGCCAAGGCGCTCAGCGTCGTGGAGCGCGGTGGGGGTGAGGCCGAGGAGCTGCTGCGCGGCCTGCGCGGGCGTCTTGGCCACGCACGTACCGTCGGTATCACAGGCGCGCCCGGGGTGGGGAAGAGCACGCTGGTGCAATCCCTCGGCCTCGCGTTGCTCCGGCGCGGTGAGCGGGTGGCAGTGGTGGCGGTGGACCCGTCCAGCCCATTCTCGGGAGGCGCCCTGCTCGGAGACCGCGTGCGCATGCCCGACTTGCTCGCCGCCGGTGGTTTCGTACGCTCGATGGCGACGCGCGGCGCCCTCGGCGGCCTGGCGGTGGCGGCTTCGGACGCTCTCGACGTTCTGGACGCGGCGGGGTTCGAGTGGCTCCTCCTCGAGACCGTCGGGGTCGGCCAGGACGAGGTGGATGTCGCCGGTGAGGTCGAGACCGTCGTGGTGGTCACCGTGGCCGGTCTAGGTGACGACGTGCAGGCGGCCAAGGCCGGGGTGATGGAGATCGCCGACGTCTTCGCGGTCAACAAGGCGGACAGGCCCGGCGTCGAGGCGCAGGTGACGGCGATCGAGGGGATGCTGGCTCTGGCGCCGCCCGCGGAGTGGAGGCCGCCCGTGGTCCTCACCACCGCGACTACCGGCGAGGGGGTCGAGGACCTGCTTACTGCGATTCTGGAGCACCAGCGCTTTCTGGACCGCGGCGAGCGCCGGCAGGAGGCGCACCGACGCCGGGGCCGGCGGCGGGTGGAGCGCCTGCTCTCGGCGCTCATACGGGAGCGGATGCGGAGCATGCACGGCGAGGCGCTCACCGCGGCGCTCGCGGAGGTCGGCGAGGGCAACCTGGACCCCTACACGGCCGCCCGCCGCCTGCTGGAAGCGTTCTGCAAGGAGCACCCTTGATCAGGCGTGTGAACCACATCGGCATCGCGGTGAGGTCGCTGCAGGAAAGGGTGCCGCTCTACCGCGCAATGGGGCTCGAGCCCTCGGGGGGCGAGGAGATCATCTCCGAGATGGTTCGGGTGGCGTTTTTCCCGGCCGGCGAGACGCGCATCGAGCTGCTGGAGCCGACCACACCGGAGTCGCCGATCGCCAGGTTCTTGGCGAAGAGAGGCGAGGGGCTGCACCATATCTGTCTGGAGGTGGATGACATCCGAGCCACGATGGCGGAGCTGTCCGCGCAGGGTTTCCGGCTGCTCTCCGAGGAGCCGAAGGCCGGCGCCCACGGCAGCCAGGTGTGCTTCATCCACCCCGCCTCCGTGGGTGGCGTGCTCGTCGAGCTCTGCGAGGTGCGAAAATAGGAGGTGGATGGAGATAGGCTCGCTCGTGCTGGTGAGCTGCGCGGCGCCGCGGGAGAAGTTCTGGGGTGTGCTTCTCGGCCTGACGCCGGTGGGCGCCACGATCCGCGGCGTGCCGCTCGAGGCTTTCGAGGACTGGCTCCGGCAGTACGCCACCGGGGGTCCGACGATGATAGGCGCGGTCACGATCTTTCTGCCTGCCCACCGCTTGGAGCGGATCGAGCTGGACGAAAGCTCGGGGCCGGTCGAGGGACTTGCCGACCGCTTCCGCCGCGTGGCGCAGCGGGACGCGCGGGCCGAGCTGCTGGGCGAGCGCGGCGCTGGTGCCCCCGAACATGAGATGTGATTGGTAGAAAAAGTCGAGGGTTGAGTGTTGAGAGTGGGGAGCAAAAACCAATGAGTATTGTGAGACATTTCACAAATGAAACTGGAGCCCCAGCTCAGGACTTGGGTTTGGAGCGGTTGAGCAGGTAGGTCACGTGGGCGGCGAGGGCGTGCAGGAGCGCAAGCTCCCGTCGCGTCGGCGCCGTCCTCCCCAACCAGCGGCGGAACTGGTCGGTGACGCGCGCCGGGTTGTGCGGGTCCAGATACCCCGAGGCCAGCAACACCTCTTCCAGGTGCGTGACCGCCGCGCTGAACTCCTCGTGGGTGGCCGGTTGGTCCATCGGGTCTGCAGGTGTCGGCAGGCCAGGGCGGTCGTCGGAGAGGGCGGCGACCACGATCCCCACGGCCTGCGCGAGGTTGAGAACCGGGAACGCCGGGTTGGTGGGGACGCCGAGCACCAGGTGGCACCCGCGCAGCTCCTCGCGCGAGAGCCCACCGCGCTCCGGTCCGAACACGAGCGCCACCGCCTCGGCCCCGGCCTCGTGCACCCTCTGT
This sequence comes from uncultured Acidobacteriota bacterium, assembly GCA_963739225.1. Taxonomy (GTDB): domain Bacteria; phylum Acidobacteriota; class Thermoanaerobaculia; order Thermoanaerobaculales; family Thermoanaerobaculaceae; genus RBG-13-68-16. Next base: position 224,989 of record CAVTZQ010000004.1, read on the forward strand.
TTGGCCTCGGCTGGAGTGTGAAGCGCCCGCGGGTCGCGGTTGCGGGTGGAGGTCGTGGCGATGACCAGCTGGCAGTCCGCGACCGCCTCGGCGAGTGTCGGCCAGGAGGCGACAGTCAGCAGCTTCTCCGCGCCCATCGCCATGCGCACGAACTCGGGGTCGTCGTCGAGCGAGCAGGCAGGCTCGACGAGGGCGACCTCGGTGACCGAGAAGTTCGCCGCGACGCGCACCGCGGCACCGACGTTACCCGGGTACCGCGGCCGGACCAGCACCACTCGCAGCTTCACGGCCGAATCATACGGCCAAGTTGTTCCCACCGGTGCGCGCGGCTGGTTTTGGTCTGGTCACTGCGTGACGGCATTCTTCTGCCAAGCGGGTGCGCGGCCAGGCTCTTCCTTTTCACTGCGTGAGGCTTCTTTCTTGCCCCGCGGGCGCAGAGCGGTCGCTCGGGCTGGGCGTCGAGCCCAGCCCTCCGACCCGCCTTCGCGTGCGACCGAGCAGGCACAGCCCGGTGAGCGGACCCTCGCTGTTCCCCTCCCTCGCATGAGACACTCGGTCGGGGCCAGCGTCTCCACCCGCCGGTCTGGCCGCTCGGGACCCGCACGCTCCGGCGCCATGGCTCCGTCCGCCCGCGGGGCGGATTTCACCCCGACCGTCCCGTTCGCTAGGGGCCTGGTTGAGCCGTGTCGAAAAAAATGCGAGGGCGATCGTTCACGTTGGTCTCGCCGGAATCTGGGAGGCGGTGAGCAATCCGCCAGGCGGGTGCCAGCGGCCATGCCTCCCGAGGCCGCGGGGACCCGGCGCGCGGACCGGGACGGGGTGTCGGTGCCGCGGTCTTTTGCGGACACCGAGGGGCCCCGACTCGGGACGCGCTGCCGGGTCGCGGTCGAGGGAGTCTCGGCGCGCCGCGAGCGGGGGCGAGCAAGCGACGAGCGGTCGCGCACCCGCTTGGCAAAGCAAAGCCGTCACGAAGTGACAACGAAAAACCGCGAGGGGCAAGAAACGGCTAAACGCAGTGAAAAAACCGTCGGCGAGGCGTCCTCAGGAGCCGGCCTCGGCGGCGCGCGGCCAGCTCTCCTGCTGCTCCAGCTTCTGGAGCGCAAGCAGGTGCGCATAGCGGCCGCCCCTGGCCGCAAGCTCGGCGGGCGTGCCGGCCTCGAGAACCTCGCCGCGCTCCAGCACGCACACCTTGTCGCACAGCTCCGCGGCCGCGAGGCGGTGGGTGGCGAACAGCAGCGTGCTGTGGGGGAGGCCCTCGAGGATCACTCGCTCGGTCTGGGTGTCCACCGCCGACAGGCAGTCGTCCAGCAGGAGCAGGCGCGGTCTGGTGAGCAGGGCGCGCGCGATCGCCACGCGCTGGCGCTGCCCGCCGGAGAGCGTCACCCCGCGCTCGCCTACGACCGTGTCGAGACCCTCGGGTAGGCGCTTGAGGTCCTCCTCCAGTCCGGCCGCCAACGCCGCCGCGAGGACCTCATCGTCGGAAGCCGAAGGAACGGCCAGAGCGATGTTCTCCCGCAGCGAGGCGGAGAACAGGAAGCTGCCCTGAGGCACGAGCGCCACCTCGCGGCGCAACTGCCCGAGGGGGAGCGCTCGGACGTCGCCCCCATCGAGAAGCACGGACCCGGGTGCCGGCTCCAGGAGCCGCGGGATCAGCGAGAGCAGCGTGCTCTTCCCGCAGCCCACGCCGCCCACGACCGCGAGGCGCTCCCCGGGGCGTACCGAGAGCGACACCCTGGAGAGGACCGCCTCCTGCCCGCGGGGGTAGGTGAAGCTCACCTCGCGCAGATCGAGGGTGGCGGGGCCGTGGCGCGGCTCGGGCTCCTCGGCCACCGTGACGATCTCGGGGAGCGGCGGCTCGGCGAATAGCGCCTCGATACGGCTCATCGAGGCGGCGCCGCGCTGGAGCAGGTTGGCGACCCAGCCGACCGCGATCATCGGCCAGATCAGGCGCACGAGGTACAGGTTGAACTCCACGAACTGGCCGAGGGAGATCGAACCGTGCCTCACGGCGTTGCCGCCGACACCGAGGACCGCGACGAAGGCGAGGCCGATGAGGGCCTGCAGGATCGGGTGGAAGACCGCGGAGATTTTGATCAACCGGGCGCCGGCGACGACGTAGGAACGGTTGCGCACCGCCATCTCGTGCTTCTCCGCCTCCTCGCAGTTGTAGGCGCGGAGCACGCGCAGGCCAACCAGGTGCTCCTGCAGGCGGGCGGTGTAGTGCGAGAGCGCCTCCTGAGTCTGGCCCCAACGCACGTGGATGCGGGTGCCGAAGTACTTGGTGGCGCCCGCGACCAGCGGCAGCACGCACAGCGACAGCAGCGTGAGCGGGACGTGGATGCGGGCCATCAGCGCCGTGCTCAAGAGGAGGATTGTGACGGTGTTGATCGCGTACATGAGGGCGGGCCCGACCGCCATCCGCACGGTGCCCACGTCGCTGACGGCCCGAGTGAGCAGGTCGCCGACGCGCTCGCGCATGTAGAAAGCGGGCGGGAGGCGGAGCAGGTGATCGTAGAGGTCGGTCCGCAGGCGGTGCTCGAGGTGGCGGGAGACGGCGACCAGGAGGTACCGCTGGACGAACAGGAACAACCCCGAGACCAGGGCCACGACCACCAGCATGGCCGCGTAGCGCCAAACCGAGGTAAGGGGCGCGCCGGCGGTAAGCGCGTCGATCGCTCGCCGAACGATCCCGGGCGCCGCCAACCCGACGAGCCCCGACACGACAACACTGGCCGCGCCCGCAATGGTAGCGGTGAGGTGCTCCCTGTAGTAGGCCAGCACGCGGCGAAAGATTCTCAAACTCCGCACCCCCGCAGCGTACCACGGCTGTCGAGGCGAATTGACCGGCTGCGGGTAGAATCACCGCGTGGGCGAGCGGTCCTGGTACCTGGCGGGAAAGGCGATGGGCGTTCTCTTGCGCGCGTGGCGCCTGACCGTCCGGCTTGAGGCGCGCAACCGTGAGGTGCTCACGCCCCCCTACGTGCTTGCTCTCTGGCATGGGCGGTTGATCGGCTCCCTGATGGACAACTTCGACACCGGGTGCGTCGCAATGGTGAGCCGCTCAAACGACGGCGCGGTTGCAGCCGGGATCGCGGAGCAGCTCGGGATCGTCGCGACACGGGGCTCCTCCTCCCGCGGCGGGCGCGAAGCGCTGTCCGAGATGGAGGACCTGGTGCGTGGGGCCGCGGTGCCGTTTGGGGCGCTTACGGTCGACGGACCGCGCGGCCCCTGGCGGGAGGTCAAGCCCGGTGTCATCGCTCTGGCACGCAGGCTCGCGGTTCCGCTGATCCCGATCACGTTTTCCTGTCGCCGCGCATGGGTGCTGCGCTCGTGGGACCGCATGGTGCTGCCGAAGCCCTTCACCAAGGTGATCGTCGCCTACGGGGAGCCGTGGCGCCCGGAGCGCCTGTCCGGTGAAAGCGCCGAGGTGCTCAGGGGCGTCGCCGAGGCGATAAACTCCCTCACGGCCTCCCTCGACCGCGATGTGGCGGGGAGGGAGTTCTGGCCTCCCGGCTGAGGGGATGCCTCGCCCTCGCGTCTTTCCCCTTCCTCGCGCTGGCCGCGCCGGTCGTGGGGTTGAGGCGGCGCGCGGCGCTGCGGCGGCGCGGCCAACGTCTCCTCGTTGCCGTTCGCAGGAGCTCCTTCGGGAAACTCGCGTGCTTGCGCTGCGAGCTGGACGTCCCGCTGCGCCGGCTGGCGGAGGTCGGGCGGGCGATCAGCGGCCTCGTGGGCGAGGGCGCGAGCCTGGTCGGCCGCACGGTGGGGTGCGTGGGCATCGTCCCGGGCGAGGAGCCCGTCCTGGTGGCCCTGGCCCCCAGGAGGGACGTGATCGCGGCCCGGGTGCGCGCTGCCCTCGAAAGCGGCGAGGCCCACCGCCACCCTGAGCTCTGGCTGACGCTGCCGTCGGGCGCCTACCTCGGGAAGGTGGTGGATCCCTACGCGCCGTTCGACGGCGGCGAGGGCGCGATCCTTGAGCTGCTTCGGGAGCGGGGGGTCGGCCACGCCCTGCTAGCCGAGCTCTCCACCGGCCCGGCGAGCGCAAGGTGGTGCTGACGCTCTACGCGTCCCGGCCGGACCTGAGAAGACTCCTCACGCTGGCCAGGAGCGCGCTGGCCGACCTTCCCGGCTGGGCGGCGATGAGGTAGGCCGCGCCCGCGACGCCAAGCGCCACGGAGAAAACCAGGATCCAGAGGTGGCACGCGAACCCCGCTGCGAGCGCCTGCTGTGGCGGCACGCCCACCCCCGCCAGCGCTGCGGCCCAGCCCGCCTCCTGGGTGCCGAAGTTGCCTATAGAGTTGACCGGCAGGCTCGACCCGACCGCTGCGCCCACGACACCGAGCAGGACCGGCCCCGCCGCCCAGGGCAGGCCCATCCCGCGCAGGAGGGCGAGAGTCACGACCCAGATCGCACCCCACACCAGCAGCGACAGCGCCACGCTCCCCCACGCACGCAGCGGGGAGCGGGCCACCTGGGCGAGCTCCCGGCGCACGCGCAGCAGCTGGAGCAGGGCTCGACGGCGCCAGCCGCGGCGCTGCCTCCAGAGCCCGCGCGACCCGCCGCAGCCAGCGCAGGCCGACGACCGCGGCCAGCAGAAACCCGGGGAGGAGGATCGCCAGCCCGACGAGGGCGATCGTGGGGCTGCCCCCGATCAACGCGGCGGCAACCACCACCCACACGAGAAGCGCCGCCAGGTCGAGCACCCGGCCGAGCAGCAGGAGCGAGAGCCCCCGGATCGCCCCCGGCAGCCCGGCCACCTGGAGGAGAGGGACCAGCGCCAGCTCCCCCAGCCGTAGCGGCAGCACCCCGCTGGCGAGCTGAGCGGCGGCCACGACCGCTGCGCCGCGCACCGGCGGGAGTTGACGGCCGGCGAGCAGGGAGAGGCGAGCACCGCGGATGACGATCAGGGCGAACGTTCCTGCGAGGGCCGCCGCCAGAGAACGGAGGCGCGCCCGAGCCGCCAGCTCAAGCACGCTCGCGGGTTCGGCGAGGAGGAGCAGGCCCACGGCCAGCGCCGCACCGACTGCGGCGAGCCACCATGAGGCGCGCACCCGGGGGCTCACTTCCTTTCACGCTCCAGTGCGCGCAGCTCGTCGAGCAGCCGCCGGTTCACCGCGGTGAGGTCGGCCAGCACGCCCAGAACCGCCAGCTGCACGCCGGTGAGCGCCAGCACCGCTGCCGCGATCAGCGACTGCACGTGGCCGGCGGGCGAGATCCCGGTGAAGTAGTAGTAACCGAAGCGCGCGGCGAGCACCGCCGCGACCAGCCAGAACCCCGCGGCGAGCGTGAGCAGGCTGCGCAGCGGCCGGTAGATGAAGACCAGCCTCACCAGGGTGGCGAGGGAGATCGCAACGTAGCCGAGGTTGCTGCGGAACAGGCGCGAGGGGCGCGGCGACGGCCGGGTCGTCACCGGCACCGAGCGCACGGCGAGCCCGGCCTGGCCCGCCTGGATCAGCGTCTCCAGCGTGTAGGTGAAGGTGGTGTAGCAGTTGAGGCGCGCGGCGGCGGCGCGCGAGAAGGCACGCAAGCCCGGTGGTGGCGTCAGCCAGCGGGATGCCGGAGAGCACCCGCACAACCCAGGCGCCCAGCCGCTGCAGCCAGCGCTTGGCGGGGGAGAAGTGTGCCAGCGTGGCCACGCCACGGTCGCCGAGCACGATGTCGGCCTCGCCGGCGAGGATCGGGGCCACCAGGCCGGGATCGCCGCCGGGTCGTACTGGCCGTCGGCGTCGGTGTTGACGATCACGTCGGCGCCGCGCCGCAGGGCGGTCTCGATGCCCAGCGTGAAGGCGCGGGCGAGGCCGCGGTGGATCGGCAGCCTGACCGTGGCGGCCCCGGCCGCTCGCGCGACCTCGGAGGTCGCATCCTCCGAGCCGTCGTCCACCACGAGGATCTCGACCGCGTCGAACCCCGGGAGCCGGCGGGGCAGCTCCGCCAGCACCCGCGGGCAGGCTATCCGCCTCGTTCCAGGCCGGGACCTGAATGACGAGCTTCATCGCTCCCTCCGTGGCCACGCCAGGGCGACGAGGGCGAGAAACCCGGCGCAGGCCGGAAACCAGACCGCGAACGGCAGGCGGGCCCGCAGCACGACGCGGGAGGCACCGGCAGGCACCGGCACGCCGGTCCACACGAAGTCCACGCGCTCGCTCGCCACACGCTTCCCGTTGACAGTCGCTCGCCACAGCGCCGGACGGTGCTTGATCTGGATGACAAGCAGCGCGGCCTGCGGGCTGTCCACCTTGAGATCCAGCCCCGCCGGGGCGCTGGCAACGATCTCTACGTGCCCTTCTGCGCCGCCGGCCAGAGGGCGCAGCGCCTGAAGCCTCTCGCGGGGCACGGTCACCACCGCTCCCTCGGCCGGCATCGGAAGCTGCTCAGGCTCGACACCGGTGGCCAGAAACGCCAGCGGCCGCGCCAGGTCCGACTCCCACACCCGCACGCCACGCTCCTCTCCGGCGAGGCGTACCCCGGAGGCGTCCCAGGCCACGAGCTGTGGGCGAGCCTCACCCCCTCCGCCGGGAAGAGCCACCGTCGCGGGCCCCGGGGGCCAGGATGGCGGCACGGCGAACCAGCGCCAGTCGTCGCTCTCGGCCGCCAGCGCTTCGTCGGGCTCGAGCTGGAGCCGGTGGCCGGGACGCTCGAGCCAGGCCGCAGCCGGTGCGGCGGCCGCCGGCATGCCCAGGCGGCACCCGTTGGCCGGAAGGTCGGCGTGGTAGCGGCGCAGGCCGTCGAGCGACCTCTCCTGACGGGGCTGCAACTCCACCGGCTCGATGCGCGCGAACAGCTCGCCGGAAACCACCCGCAGCGGCAATGGCTCGAACAGCCAGCGGGCGGAGAGGCGCGCCGTGCGCGGATCCAGGGCGCGAGAGACCGACAGCTCACCGCCCCGGCCCGCGCCGAGGAGGGAGGCGTAGCGCGGCTCACGGGCGAAGGAGGCGGCCCGCACGTCTGCCAGTCCGAGGGTGGCGCTCACGTCCGGCGGCAGCATCCCGAGCAAGCCCACCATGCGCGTTGTGGCTGCCTGCGGTCCGTTTGGAAACGGCGAGGGCAGCCCCGCTTCCTCCGCCAGAGCAAACGGGAGGCGGCGTGCCGCGAGTGGGATCAGCGAAAGCACGACGAGGAGCCAGACCGCGAAGCCCACCGCCCGCTGCTGGCCGGCGGACGGCATCCTCTCGCAGAGCAGTTGCGCCCCGTGTGCCGCGAGGACCGCAACGGCGAGCGCCATCACCCCCAGCGGCCGCTGCGGGACGCCTGCCCGGACGAGCAGCCCGCCTGGAAGGAGGGCGAGCGCCACGGTCACGGCGAGCGTCCCCAGCCAGAAGCCGCGGGCACGAGAGGGAAGGCGGGCGACTCCCACGAGCGCCAGGAGCAGCGTGGCCCCTCCGAGGTAGGCGGGGGATCCGGCCACGACCTGGCCGTGGGCGCCCTCCGCCGGGGCAGGAGGCGCGACCAGCGCCCTCAACCCGGCGATGGGAGGTGCAGGCTGAACCGCCTGGGCCGGGGCACCCGGCTCGCCTCCGGTGCGCTCGAGCCAGAGCGCTGGAACGCGCGAGCGCGAGAACAACGGCGACAGCCGCCAACGCCGCTCCCCACCTGGGCGGTCGGTCCAGTACCGGTCGGGAGAAGATCACGAGCGCCACCGCGAGCGCGATGAACGGCGCGGCGGGCGCCCCGCTCGCGGTGAGCAGCAGGAGCACGGCCGCCCAGGCCGCCGCGCGATGACGCGCCAGGCGCGGCGGCGCCAGGACAGGGATCAGCGCCAGTGGCCCCAGGGCCAGCGCAGACCCCTGCCAGCCGAGCCAGGCCCCGACCACAGCGCCGGAGAGAGCGTAGGCGGTGGCACCCACCGCCGCCGGCCATGCGCCCGTCCCGAGCAGGACGAGCACCCACCACGCCGAGGCGAACGCGAGCGCGAGCTCCAGCGTCACCAACGCCGTCCACGCCCACCCCTGGCGGGCCAGCAGCCCCGCGAGCAGGGGCAGAGGCGCCCCGCCCTCGGCGGGGGAGGCGAGCCAGCCCGGGCGCCCGCCCCCGATCCAGGGGTTCCAGAGCGCGACGTGCAGCCCGTCCCTGGCGATGCCGGCGAGGCGAGGCCCGAGACCGGTCGCCGCCTCCACGGCCAGCGGGGAGGGGTTGGGGTACGGTCCCGACTGCACGCGCCACGGTGCCTTGCTCTTGAGGCTCGCCTCGGGCGCCAGGCGGTAGTCGAGGAAGAGCGCCGGGTAGAGCACGGTGAGCAGCAGGGCGATCACGACCAGGAGGGGCACGTTGGTCCCGCTGCTCCGCATGCCGCCATTGTAGGGTAAGGAGGCCCGCGCGAAGCTGCTAGGCTGTGCGGGGAGGCAGGACGTGGCACGGGTCCCCCTGGAGGTGCTGGCGCACGGTCGCTCAGGCGACAAGGGCGACGCCTCGAACGTCGGGGTGATCGCGCGCAACGAGGCGGTCTACGCCTGGCTTCGCGAGAACCTCACGCCCGATCTCGTCAAGCGCCTGCTGGGCGGCATCGTGAAGGGAAAGGTGGAGCGCTTCGAGATCCCCAACCTGCTGGCGTTCAACTTCATCCTGCACGACTCATTGGGCGGCGGCGGAACCGCGAGCCTGCTCACGGACGCGCAGGGGAAGACCCACGCCCAGGCGTTGCTCCGCTGCATGGTGGATGTCCCCGACGATCTCCTTCCCGGTCTGTGACGAAGTCGGCGCCGAGCGGGCAAGGAAGTTGACACCCCCACCGGACGTCGGCATACTCTCCCGGCCTGGAGTGCCCAGGTAGCTCAGTTGGTAGAGCACGTGACTGAAAATCACGGTGTCGGCAGTTCAATTCTGCCCCTGGGCACCACACAACAAACAACTTAGACGACACGCGCCAGTTCCAGAATGAGCCGTGCGCAACCTCGGCGCAACCCCCCGCGTGGGCTGATCGCCCCTAGGGGGGGCAGGCCCGGCTCCACGAGATCGCGCCCCGCAGCGGCCTCCCCGTGCGTGCGCGGGGCAAGGAACGCGTGGCCAATGGCGCGGCAGCGCCTCGCGGTGAGCGAGTGGCTGCGTTTCATCAGGGCGTGCACGGGTCAGAACTTCTTGTCAGTTGCCGCCTTGTCGATATCTACCTCAAGGTGGCGAAGGGATTCGCTTGTGTATTGAACTTGGTGTTCCAGTGTGAAGTTGTCGCCTTTCACCCCGGCGAGAATCTCTGACCTCTCTGTCTTCCACTGTGCGCCCACTTGGAGATGCCCTGCTGCAACAGCTTTGCCCCATTCGTCGGGATGGTCGCGGTAGAGGTCGTTCGTCCACCGAGTGAGATCAGCGGTCGGCTGGCCGTACTTGTCGAATAGGATGTTCTTGATCTTGTTGAAGTCGTCAATGAAGGCGTTTTCGTTGGTGTGCTGTTGCGTGAAGATGTACTTCGCTCGGACGAGTTGGTCGGCAATGAAGACATAGACAACATAGCAGGGGAGTTCAGCCACGACATCCCGGTATGTGAGGACGTGCTTGCCCCCCGTGTCAGCCTCGTTGAACACTTTCGCTGTCTCGGTGGCCTTCACCTGAGCGACGCTCGCCCCCCAGGAGGCCGATCGGAAGTCATACGTTGGTTGTTGCGCCACTGCGAGGCTCGCCATCAGAGTCACGGAAAGAAGGATGCACTTCATGGCTGCGCCCTCCCGGATAACCTTAGATCCAGCTTAACGCCGTTTTGAAAATTGGTGCGGGTTTATTGCCGAGGGTGAAGTTCGACGAACGCGTGGACTGTTTCTTCCCACCATTACACCCCCTGCACAGCCGGGCGGCAGCGGTGCGCGAGGTGTGGCTGGCGGCGGGCCATCGAAGTGGGTTTGGTGTCCTTCCCGTCGTCGGTCTGAGGCGGGAACCCTGGGGCGGCTCAGTCATCAGCGACCAACGCTTACGGCGAGCCCAAAACGCACAAGCTGAACTGCTAGGAGCGTTTGCGGTCACAGGCAGGATCAGGGTAGCATGGTGCTAGACTCATTGCCCTAGGAGGCTAGTGTGGGGGAGAAAGATCGAGCCCGACTGATTCAGGAGCTTGAGGCCGAGAGGAATTCACGGCTCATTAGTTATCTCACCTCAGACCGCCAGCCCCCGTTCGCCGCCCGGATCGCTCCCGATGTGGTGCGGCACTTCTTCAACCACCTTTCCGCGATCGGCAGAGTTCCGCGACTCGACATCTTCGTGTTCAGCTTGGGCGGCGATACCATCGTACCGTGGCAACTGGTCAACCTCACCCGCGAGTACTGTGACCACCTGGCCGTCCTCGTACCCTACAAGGCCCATAGCGCGGCGACACTCCTAGCCCTTGGTGCCGACGAAATCGTGATGGGAACACTGGCCGAACTCTCTCCCATCGATCCGAGCATCGGGACGCCCTTTAACCCGCCTCACCCGGAGATCTCAAACGAACCGAAACAGGACATCGGTGTGGAGGACGTCGCCGGGTTTCTGAACCTAGCAAAAGAACGCGTTGGCTTGACTGAGCAGGACGCGCTAGTGCGGGTCTTCGAGAAGCTCGCTGAACGGCTCCATCCTCTTGCCCTCGGTGGCGTTTACCGTACCCACCTACTCATCCGCGCGATGGCTAACAAGATGCTCGCTCTCCACATGAAGGATAAGGCCGACAAACAGCGCATTTCACAGGTTGTTGACGACCTTGCTGAGCGCCTGTACTACCATGGCTACATAATTGGCCGGCGAGAAGCCGAAGAGCTGGGACTAAACGTTATGCGCCCCCCTGAGGCGATCGAAACAAGAATGTGGACGCTGTTCGAAGCGTATGAATCGGCGATGGAACTCGGCGCTCTTTTCGATCCGGAGGCACTTGCCCGCGAAGGGGTAACGAGTCGCGAGACTCCTGTTGCAATCGTTGAGAGTAGAGATCTCTTGTCCGAATTCAGCAAGACCATCACCGTCTCCCAGATTCTGCAGCCGCCCCCTCAGCCCGGAGCCCCACCTATGCCACAGTTTCTGTTCCGCGAGAAGACCGCTGGTTGGATCACCAAACCACGGGAAAGGAGGTAGGTATGAACCCCTCAGTTACGTCGTCCGGTGTTGGGCGAGCGGTCGTTGTACTTGTCCCTGCGATCCTGGGCTGCCCTACCTCACCTGGGTCTCTCGTCATCGGCCTTGTTCAACAATATGAATGGCAACCGTTCTCGCAGGTTGCGATCTCGACGGCGCTGCCAATGTCGGAGGCCGAACTTGCGACCTTGTATGCCGAAGCTGCCGAAGAGGATCATGAGTTGGCGATGCAAGGGCTCAGCGATTGGCAGCGGGGCTTGGCTGAGGAGGATCGTGCGGAATGACGCCGACTCCCCAGCGGGGCGAGGTCTGGCGCGCAAACCTCAACCCGCAGAAAGGTTCCGAACAAAGCGGTACCTGCCGCCCCGTGGTGATCATTCAATGTGACGTAATGAACCGCGTGGGTAATACTGTCGTCGTTGTTCCCTTCACGAAGACCATCAAACGCGCGGCCCTGCCAAGCTGCCAGTTCGTCCCAGCAGGCACGGGTGGGCTGACTATCGACTCGGTCGCGCTCTGCCATCAGATCCGGGTTCTCGACAAGAAGACCGGCTTGGTCAAACGGCTCGGAACACTACCGCCCGATGTCCTTCAAGGTATCGAGGGCAAGATCCGTTTCACTCTCGCGCTCTAAGCCACAATCCGAACTGACCCCGGACTAGACAGCCAGGCCTTCTCCGTTGACCTCGAAAATACTTTCGGGGAGCGCTTTCGGGCGCCCCATTCACTTGGTGCGGCGGCCTCAGTTGCGGGCCTTCGTAGCCCGTTCGCAGCGGTCGCACGTCAAGGTTGACCAGTCGCGGGAGGAGACGTGGAGACGGGCCAACTCGGCGGGGTCACGCTGCCGCATCGGCCCGCCGCACCAGGGGCAGCGGGGCGGATCGGCGGGCGAGTGGTCTCGTCTTGGTGACGATGCCATGAGCAGGGCCTCCTACCTCACCGTTTGTCGTGCTCCTAGGACTCTCTGCCTTCCTCAGGTTACGTTTAGCCATTCTGCAAGTAGGGCGCGAGCTTCTGAACCGACCGGAGCAAGATCCCAAGCCGTTTCTCCGGTTGCGAGGCGGGCTGAAGGATCTGCTCCGTGCCTCAACAACAAGCTCACAAAGAAGCGGCTGCTGGCGTTCGTCTTGGCGCTAATCGCAGCAACGTGCAAAGCTCTGAGACCGCGGCCATCGATATCGAAGTTGGGATCGGCCTTGGCCTGGAGCAACCGCTCGAATGCCTCACGGTTCTGGTACTCCATCGCAACAGTTAATGGCGACCATCCCCATTTGTTTGCGAAGTCAAGTGAGGCCCCATTTTCAATCAGAAGGCCGAGCGACTGGATGCACCCTCCTTGGATTGCCGCGACCAACGGAGTGTCGCCGACGGAGAACTGCTCCCCCTCTGTCGATAGCTTGGCATCTACGGAAGCACCGTGAAGTAAGAGGCACCTCACCACCTCTGGGAGGCCCCTCCTTGCGGCCACATACAGAGGGGAAGCTCCAGCGGAGTTTGTGGATTCAACCAACCAGGGGTGGCTGGCAATTAGTTTGGTGGCCTGCACGGTGTCTCGCTGGCTTAATGCAGCGAACAAGGTCGCCTCCTCGCGTTCCCGGCTTCCTGTCAGGCCACTGGTCTCAAGCCCAGAATCTTGCAGCAAAGCGCCCGTTGCCATGTCGGAAGTGTCGGCCCGTCTCTCGCTCCGCGCGGATGTCCCCCCAACTGGTGTCGGGCGCTCTTCCTCGCCGGTCTCATCGTCAAACTGTGAACCTTCCGCCAACTTGCCGATGCCATAAAGGCCGCCGAACCTCAGCGCCAAGAAGACTGCACCTACCGCGGCTATCCCTCCGGCGGCAGCCCACTGACCCGCGATGCACGATGCAATCAGAGCAATTGGAATCACGCCAAAACCAGCAAACAACACACCAGCAATCAGCCATCCGAGGCCAATGGTCGCGGCGACGTAGAGCGAGTAAGCCCACAATGAGAACCCGCAGACCACGGAGCACAACACCAGAGCGGAGAAAGCCGAGAGCCTGGCCCGGCGGAAGATCAACGCGAAGAGAGAGACGGGAACGACCGAGAACAACGCGATCACGTTCACGCGGAGACTCGGCTGGTAGACCCACTTGCTAACCCACTCTGGGCCCCTGACGAACACCATTACGACGGCGACCGCCCCGTATATCACGGCAAGCACTAAAAGCGAGTGGGTGAGGTAGAGGTATGCGCCGGTTGCAAGCTCGTTTACCTTTCTTGCGCTTTTCGCCCTCGCTCCCACCGCAAACCAACAGGCAGGGATGGCAAGAGCAACGCCGGTAATGCGGCCAATCCAGTCCCACTGATCGCTCTCGGGGAGTGCCAGCACAGCAAACGCAGTACCCGTTGCGAACGTTGCCACGACCCAAAACACAGGGAGCAGCAGAACGAACTTCAGGAACCGCAACGGGCCATCGGTCGCCTTGGCCACCGGGGCGGGGATTTGTCTTTGGGGGACATGCTCAGGGTGAACGGTTTCATTCCCGTCCTTTAAGAGAGCCACTTCCTCCTCCCGGCGTCGCCCTAGTGCGGCTTGTGCTTGGCCCGCTTGCCGTCCTGGGGCCACCCCCACCGTTCCCCGTCGTTAAACGTCACCGCCGACAGCCTGCTCCCCGGGGGCAACTTCTCGGAGCCCAGGGGGGCAGACTTTCAGTTGTCTCCGGTTGCGGTTGCTCGGGCTTGTTCGTGGAGAGTGAGGGTAGCCTTGGCTTATCGGGCGTCACTTGTCCCACTCCTGATCGTGCCGCGATATGTTACCTCGTACCCCCGCCCGTTGACCACTCACGGAAGGGGGCGCGGAGGCGGGCCAGCTCGGCGGGATCTCGTTCGCGCATCGGCCCGCCGCGCCCGTGCCGCGATGACCACATCCCCGACGCGCTCTGAGGGCGCATACTACTGCGGTAGCAATTGCGGTGGTGTGGCGCGAGACAGGGGTGGGCAATGGCACGCCATACAGGTGCAGTCCTCGCGATGCTGTTCCTTGCCCATGCGGCGGCGGCGCAGTTCACCCAGCAAGGGAGCAAGCTGGTTGGCTCGGGCGCCGCCGGGGCTGCCCACCAAGGCTACTCGGTGGCGGTCTCAGTGGACGGCAACACCGCCATTGTCAGCGGGTATGGCGACAACTCCTTTGCCGGCGCCGCGTGGGTCTTCACGCGCGGCGGGGGGGTGTGGTCGCAGGAAGGGAGCAAGTTGGTCGGTACGGGCGCCATCGGAGTGGCCAGGTACGGCAAATCAGTGGCGATCTCGGGGAACGGCGACACGGCTATCGTCGGCGGGCCATACGACAACTTCAATACCGGCGCCGCGTGGATGTACACGCGCAGCGGCGGGCTGTGGTCGCAGCAGGGGAGCAAACTTGTAGGTACGGGTGCCGTCGGGGAGGCCGTCGAGGGCTGGTCGGTGGCGCTCTCGGCGGACGGCAACACCGCCATCGTCGGCGGGGCATTCGACAACTCCAACGCCGGCGCCGCGTGGGTGTACACCCTCAGCGGAGGCGTGTGGTCGCAGCAGGGCAGCAAACTGGTCGGCACGGGCGCCGTCGGGGATGCCGCCCAGGGCTACTCGGTGGCGATTTCGGCGGACGGCAACACCGCCATCGTCGGCGGGGTTGCCGACAACTCCTTTGCTGGCGCCGCGTGGGTGTTCACGCGCAGCGGGGGGGTGTGGTCGCAGCAGGGGAGCAAGGTGGTTGGCTCGGACGCCGTCGGAGGCGCCTTTCAGGGCTGCTCGGTCGCGGTCTCCGCGGACGGCAACACGGTCGTCGTCGGCGGGTATGGCGACAACTCCACTGCCGGCGCCGCGTGGGTGTTCACGCGCCGCGGGGAGCTGTGGTCGCAGGAGGGGAGCAAGCTTGTCGGCACGGGCGCCGTCGGGGATGCCGCCCAGGGCTGGTCGGTGGCGATCTCGGCGGACGGAAACACCGCCATCGTGGGCGGGCCCAGCGACAACTTCAATGCCGGCGCCGCGTGGGTCTACAGGCGTAGTGGGGGGGTGTGGTCGCAGGAGGGCAGCAAGCTTGTCGGCATGGGTGCCGTTGGGGCCGCCAACCAGGGCGCGGTGGCGATCTCGGCGGACGGGACCACTGCTATCGCCGGCGGGTCCTACGACGACTCCAAGGCCGGCGCCGCGTGGGTCTTTGTCACCACCGGCTGCACGCCGCCTTCGATCACCGAACAGCCGCAAAGCCAGACCATTCAAAGCGGCCAAACCGCCACACTGTCGGTGACCGCGGCGGGCGCGACGCCGCTTTACTATCAGTGGTACCAGGGGACGGCTGGTGACACCTCGACGCCGGTCGGCGGTAACGTGAGTACGTTCACAACGCGACCCCTGTTATCGACGACCAGCTTCTGGGTCAGAGTCACCACCGCTTGCGGCAGTACGTCCGCCTCCGCCACCGCAACGATTGCGGTCAGCCGGCATATTCGCCGCCACCTCCCTAGGGCATCGTAGGCGATGCTGTGCCGCCGGTTTGACCTCTCGCTCCCAGGCCCTAGGAGCCGCGATCCTCTTTTCTGATTTTCAGTCACGTGCTCCCGGGGGCACTGGCTCGTCGGCGAGATGAAGACGTGACCTGACGCTGAGCTGCGGTTATCCGGGTCCGCTTCAAACCTGGCGGAAGCCGATCAAGCGGCGCGACTCCTCGTCGTAGAGGCGCAGGCGAAGCGAGCGCAGGCTCGAGAGCAGCGTGAGGCGGTCCACCCGCTGCAAAACCGGCTGCTCGCGGAACGCCTTCGGCAGGTGGTAATTGGGAATCAGCGGGGAGAGATGGTGGATGTGGTGGAAGCCGATGTTGCCCGAGAACCACTGCAGCACGCGCGGCAGGGTGTAGAGGGAGCTGCCCTGCATCGCCACGGCCACCTAACGCGCACCGCTGCCGCCCCGGCTGTGCGAAGACCCAGGGGGTGTGGGTCGTCGGTCCTCCTATGGGCAAGATCGCGGCTCGTAGAGCCTTGCAGCGAGGGGTCAAAGAAAAGGGCGGGCCGAAGCCCGGCCCGCCTTCACTCCCGGTTCTCGACACCCGGACTAGAAGAACGTCACCACGGTGTTCAGGTGCGGCAGCACCTGGAAGGGGAAGCACCAGAAGTTCGCCATCGTCGTCGCCTCGACCGAGGTCGAGTAGGCGCCGAAGTTGTACTTCACGAACACGTACGCCTGGAGGTACGTCTCGGGGTTTGCACGAACGCCAGCGGGCACGTGCGGGATCGAGGGGTCAAACACCAGCAGCATCCAGCCGTTGCCGGTCATCAGGCCGGTGAAGTTGGTGCTCGTGACCGCCACGTTCTGGGTTTCGAACGGGAACACGTTCGGCTCGGGGTTGCCGAAGCACAGCCCAGAGGGGCAGGTGGTCACGGTACGGGCCTTCGACTGCTCGTTCTCGTCCCACGCGTAGTAGATGTACGGCTGGCACGCGAGCACGTGATCGTAGGTGGTCGTGATGTCGAACTCGTGGTAGTTCTTCCACACCGCCACCTCGGTGGTCACACCGGCGGCGTTGAGGTAGTTGAACGCGTACGCCGTGCCGAGAGGTTCGCGGTTGTCCTGAAGGTTCGTGGCACCGGACTCGAGGCGATCCTTGGCGTAGAAGCCGGCGCCACCCCCAAGGACAGCGAAAGCTTGGCCTACCTGCGCCGCCCCGACGGGGCCAACCCCTAACTGCGCCGCCTCGAGGCCGACGGCCGGGGTGGACTCGGAGTAGTTGGAGGTGAAGTTCAGGTAGAAGTCGTAGCCGGTGAGCACGTTGTTGACCGTGTTGTAGCCGGCTGTGCCGCCGACGACGTCATCCCAGTAGTTAGCGACAGTCGGGAAGAAGCCGTTGCAGGCCTTGACGCTGTCGATCGTCGCGTAGAAGAACAGCGGCGACGCGGTCAGCGTGCTCAGCCAGCCCGTGAACCCGATCTCGGCGACAGCGTCGCAGTTGGTGTCCTGGTACGTCCCGGTCCACGCGACCAGCGGTGCCTGCAGCCCGCTCTGAATGATGCCCGCGTACGCGGAGAGGTTTCCCCACGGGAAGCCGCAGCCGGTGCTCGTGGGCGTCGCGAAGTCGATGTCCTGCGGGTTGAGGATGCCGGCGTAGCTTGGGCCAAGCGGGTTGCTCGTCGGGCCGAACGCCGAGCCAGCAACGCCCGTGGTCCCAGTCCAGAACCCGGTGGTCGGGCTGCCGGTGTCGAACAGGTTGAAGTTGCCGGTGACGAGGTCGCGCCAGTTGATCGACCACACGTCGTAGCCCGACAGCACTTCGTCGAAGTCCACGACCGGGGTCGAATCGGCGCTCCACACCGTGACGTGGATGAGCTGCTTGGCGCTCGACACGTTGGTCACCACGGTCAGGGTGGTGTAGCCGTTGGCGTTGGGCGAGCCGTCGGCGTTGGTGTCGACGATGATGTACGGCACCAGCAGCGTTGCCGACGGGACGATATCCCGCGCGCAGAAGTTGGCGTAGGCCACGCCGCCCACCAGGGCGAGGGCCAACGCAATGATGATGGTCTTCTTCATAGCTTTATTCCTCCTTTTTCCTTCACGAAAATCCGAGAACAACCACGACCTTGGGTGATTCGCTGCGACCCGCGACCCAATAGCATCACCTCCCCAATATGAGATGACACACCCCACTTTGTTGTGCGTCATGCTGCACCAGCGTTAAGCTCGCGCCGCGGTCGCCCAACTGGCCAGGGCAAAGCTGAGAGGGGCGAAGACTGCGAATGTACGAAGCATGAGCTTCCTCTTTGAGGACTTGGCGAAGTCCAATAGGGTGGCGTAATAGATAGGAATTTCCTTTGTCACTTGTGTCACTTGGACGGATAGTACCCCGGTGAAGGGAGGTGTCAAGGCCTCAAAAGGGCACGCGGCCAGCGGCAGAGCGAGCGAGGCTTGAGGGCTACGCGCAGGGGTACGAAGACGGAAAGCGAAGGGCGGTCAACTGAACGGGCCGCCGTGGCGCACCACAACCCCACCGCCCAAAATCACTTCTGGCAATACGCAGGGACGTTTAACGCGTGCGCCCTGGCTCAGTTCCACCAGGCGCGGATGTAGCCGTACTTATCGACTGCGAGCGTGAGCCGCATCTCGACAACGCTGGCCCCGGGTTGGGCCGTGCGGCCATGCTCGGGTTTCTGGGGCCGCCAGCTGTACTCCGCTTTGCCGAGCTGGTACCGCCGGAGCCGCGTCGGGGGCCCGAGGATGGCGACGATCTCGTCCACGTTGGTCATGACCATGTTGTCGATCGCGCACGCGGGCCCGATCACGGTCCCGTCCGGTCGCACGAAGAACGCGACCGCCGTCGAGAGGCCGGGGTCGGGGTAGCCCGGATCAACACCTCCGTGGTACTCGTACAGCAGGAGACCGCGCGCCACGCGACGGATCTTGTCCGGCTCGCCGAGAGCTGATGCCGGCCGGCCATGAAGGTCGCAGGCGGCGACCGGCTCCGCCGGGCTGCTCTTCTGGCCGCCAGCGCCCGAGCTCACGCAAGCCAAGGCCGCCATCGCGGCGACGGCGATAGCACACACGCAGACCACACGAAGCCACGTTCGCACCTCGGCCGCACATTTCGATGTTCGCAAAGCGCCCCTCTTGAAAAATGTAAGTCCCCACTTCTCCAATCGCAAGGTTTCCAGCAACCTCGAGGCAGTCGCCCTGGTCTAGGAGCGCGCCCGCAACGCACAAGGAAAGGGCACCCGAAGGCACCCGGAATTTAGCACCCGCAAGGGTTTGAGGTAGCCACAGCGCGCAAGACAAAACCCCACCCGTGAACAAAGCGGGTGAGGTGCTGCTTCTCGCTGCACTCCAGCCCGACGGCAGCAGCGGCGCGGCTGGCTCGGAACCTTATCGCGCCGCTTCAGCGACCTGCGCCCCCATGAACCGCAGCCACCCACGCCCCGGCTGGTGCTCGCCCCACCAGCAGGCCAGCGCCACCGCGAGGACTAAATCATCGTGCTGACCCTCGTGCCATTCGCACCGCCTCCTAGAATAGGTCGCCGCCTGCGACCCTCTGCTTCTCGATCATCTGGCCCATCGAGGTGGCCTGACGGTCAACGCCGGCGATCCGGTCCGCTTCAAACCTGGCGGAAGCCGATCAGCCGGCGCGACTCCTCGTCGTAGAGGCGCAGGCGGAGCGAGCGCAGGCTCGAAAGCAGCGTGAGGCGGTCCACCCGCTGAAAGACCGGCTGCTCGCGGTACGCCTTCGGCAGGCGGTAGTTGGGAATCAGTGGAGAGAGATGGTGGATGTGGTGGAAGCCGATGTTGCCCGAGAACCACTGCAGCACGCGTGGCAGGGTGTAAAGGGAACTTCCCTGCATCGCCACGGCCACCCAGTCGCGCCTGACGTGCCGCTCCCAATAGACGCTTTCGAACTGGTGCTGGACGTAGAAGAGCCAGACACCGGCCGCACCCGCGATCGCGAGAAGCGGCAGTTCCACCAGCAGCGTGTTCTTCACGCCGATGCTCGCGAAGAGCAGCCAGAAGATGAGGGCGAGCGCCACGTCGGTCACGGCCACGCTCACCACCCCGCGCGCCCCGGTACCGCGCCGGGGCAACCGCTGCTTGATGACGAAGATGTACAGCGGGGCAACGCAGAGGAGCACGAGCGGGTTGCGGTAGAGGCGGTAGCCGAGACGCGGCCAGAACGAGGCTTGCCGGTACTCGTTGACGGTCATCGTCCACACGTCGCCGGCCCCGCGCCGGTCGAGATCGCCGGCAGTGGCGTGGTGCCGGGCGTGCTCCGCCCGCCAGTCGTAGTAGGGCGTGAACGTCAGGATGCCGGTGACGAAGCCCACCACGTCGTTGGCGACCCGTGACTTGAAGAAGGAGCCGTGACCGCAGTCGTGGGAGATGATGAAGACCCGCACCATGAAGCCGGCGGCCAGGACGATTACGGGCAGTGCGAGCCAGTAGGAGACGGCGAGCAGGCGGTAGGCGATGTACCAGAGCGCCAGGTAGGGGCCGACGCTGTTGACCAGCTGCCAGATGCTGCGTTTGACGTCCGGGCTCTGGTAGGCGGCGACGATCTGCTTCCAGCTCTGCTTCACTTCGTCCAAGACGGCTTCCGACGCTCCAAGAAGTGAATCCTGCATATAGGCGTTCTCCGAATGCGAATCGGGGACCTGCGCACCTGCCCCCCATTGCGGTAACGAGATGTATTCTACATCCTCCGAAGCCGGTCGCCCACGGAAACGGGCGAACGCAGATGGCACGGGCAAAGCAATTTGCAGTGCAGCGGAGCCGGCTCTCTGGGAATTCTGAGACGAGGCCGTGTCATTGGGGCGCACCAATGATCTGATGCAATCCGTGGAGCGCAGGGCTCCGACAGGAGGGATGCGCAGGGCCGAGGCCGGCCGTGCGCCGCGAAGGGGGGACAGCCCGTGAGAACCATCCGCATGGAAGAGATGGCCTGGCCGGACATCAAGGCCGCAATCGGACAAGGGTTCACGACCGCAGTGGTGGGGGTGGGATCCACGGAGCAGCACGGTCCCCACCTGCCGACCATGACGGACGCGCGGATCGGGGACGAGGTCGCTCACCTCGTCGCCCTCAAGCTCGGCGAGGCGCTGCAGGCAAGAACGGTCGACGTCGGGGTGTCCGAGCACCACCTCACGTTCCCCGGGACGCTCTCGCTTGAGGCCCGAGACGCTGAAGATGATCCTCCGTGACTACGTGGACAGCCTCGTGCGCTCCGGTTTCAAGAGGATCGTGTTCGTTCCTACCCACGGCGGCAACTTCGCCACGGTCGAGCAGACGATCGTGGAGGCGCGCGAAGCCCATCCGGGCACCGAGGTCACCGGCTACACGGATCTCCTCGGGCTCACGGGCTTCCTGAACCAGGTATCCGCGGAGCACGGGATCACCGCCGAGGAGTCGGGGGCGCACGCAGGCGAGAACGAGACCTCGATCATGATGGCCCTCGAGCGGGACCTCGTCGTGCCCGAGCGCTTCGCCCCCGGCTATCTCGGTCCGCTGGGTGAGCGTGAGGTGAAGATCGTCTGGGAGAGCGGGATGCCCGCCCTCAGCTCCAGCGGCGTCCTCGGCGACCCGCGGGAGGCGTCCGCGGAGAAGGGCAGGATCTACCTGGACCGTCTCGCGGCCTTCCTGGTCGAGAAGGTGGGACAGAGAGCTGCTCGTCGATAGCTGTGTTTGACTAACCCTTGACCACGCCGAGGGGCCGGAGACGCGCGACGGGCAGCGCGATGCCCGACTCGTGCAGCGCCTCGACGACCTCCGCGGCGTCCTTGTAGGCCTCGGGCATCTCCTCGGCCAGGGTCTTGGGCGAGCGGGCCGCCACAACCACGCCCTTCTGCTCGAGCTCGCGGGCGATGTTCCGCCCGGCCCCGGCGCGGCGGGCGGCGTGGCGGGACATCATGCGTCCGGCACCGTGAGCGGCGGAGCCGAACGTCTCGGCCATCGCCTTGTCGGTGCCCACGCAGACGAACGAGGCCCGGCCCATGTCGCCCGGCACCAGCACCGGCTGGCCGACCTTGCGGTAGGCGACCGGGACCTCGGGGTGACCGGCGGGGAAGGCGCGGGTCGCGCCCTTGCGGTGCACCAGGACTCGCTGGCGCTTGCCGCCGCGCTCGTGCTCCTCGAGCTTGGCGATGTTGTGGGCGACGTCGTAGACGAGGCGGAAGCCGAGCGTTTGCCTTGTGCCACCCAGAATGCGCAGCAGCGCCCGCTCGATCAGCGCCATCATGACCTGGCGATTGGCCCACGCGAAGTTGGCGGCCGCCCGCATCGCCGCCAGGTAGCGCTTGCCCTCCGGCGAGGAGATCGGCACGGCCACCAGCTGCGGATCGGGGAGCGAGATGCGATGGCGGCGCGCCCCCTCGTGCATGGCGGCGAGGGCGTCGTCGCACACCTGGTAGCCCAGGCCGCGCGAGCCCGAGTGGAGGAGCACGGTGATCAGTCCCGGGGCGAGGCCGAACGCGGCAGCGGCCTGCTCGTCGAAGACCTCGTCCACCACCTGCAGCTCGGCGAAGTGGTTGCCGGAGCCGAGAGTGCCGAGCTGCGGCGCTCCGCGCTCGCGGGCCCGCCGGGTGAGCGCGCGCGGGTCGGCGCCCGGCAGGCAGCCGTTCGCCTCCGTGTGCTCGAGGTCGTCGGGTTCGCCGTAGCCGTGCCGCACCGCCCACGCGGCGCCGTCGCGCAGGACCTCGTCCAGATCGCGCTCGGAGAGCGTCGCGATGGCACCCGCACTGCCAACGCCCGCGGGCACGTCGCGCTGGATCTGATGCACGAGCTTGGCCATGCTGTCACCAAGCTGCGTCGCCAGGAGGTCGGTGCGCATCAGGCGGACGCCGCAGTTGATGTCGTAGCCCACGCCGCCCGGGGAGACGATCCCGTCCTCGGCGTCGAACGCCGCGACGCCCCCGATGGGGAATCCGTACCCCTCGTGCATGTCCGGCATCGCGAGGGAGGCACCCACGATCCCCGGCAGGTGCGCCACGTTGCACGCCTGGACCAGCGACTTGTCGCCGCCGATCGCGGCAAGGAGCTTCTCGCTCGCGTAGATGCGCGCGGGGACCCGCATGCCGCTAGTTGGCGGCACCTGCCAGACGCCGGGTCCGACCTTTTCGAGATCCATGCTCACGTCTTCAATATAGGGCCTGCCTGCTATCGCAGACAGGTCTGGGAGCGGCCGCCGTCCACCGGGAGGCTCACGCCGGTGATCCAGGCCGCGCGGGGTGAGGCCAGGAAGGCGATCGCGTCGGCGACCTCCTCCGCCTGCCCCACGCGGCCGAGGGGATGGGTGCTCTTGGAGTGCTCCAGGAACGCGGCGTAGGCTTTCTCGTCCATGTAGGCACGGCGGTGCAGCTCCGTGACCACGACCCCTGGGTCGACCGCGTTGACCCGGACACCCCTGGGCCCGAGCTCGAGCGCCGCGCAGTGGGTGAGCTGGTCGATGGCGGCCTTGGAGACCGCGTACGGGGTGATCCCGGGGAACGCGCGCAGCCCCGCGACCGAGGAGAGGTTCACGATCGAGCCGCCGGTCTTTTCGAGGTGCGGGATGGCGGCGCGCATCAGCTCGATGGTAGCGTGGAGGTTGATCTCCAGCATCTGGTCCCACGTCTCGCGGCTGGCCTCGGCGACCGTGCCGGTGCCGATCACACCGGCGGCGTTCACCAGGACGTCGAGGCGGCCGAAACGCTTCACGCACGTAGGCACCACCTCTGCGCGCTGCTCGCCCTTCGCGAGGTCGGCCTGGTGCACCAGCGCAACCTCGTTGCCGCCGAGCTCGTGCGCCAGCGCCTCCAGACGCACGCGTTCCCGTGCCACCAGGCAGACGCGCGCCCCGGCGCGGGCCAGACGCACCGCGGTGGCCCTGCCGATTCCGCTCGATGCCCCCGTTATCAGCGCGACCTTGCCGGTGAACTCGTCACTTGCCATCGCTTCCCCCGAAAAACTTTCCCGCTGCGGTTCCGTCCGACCAGTCCTCGATCAGCTCCACCCAGCGGCCGTGCGCCTCGAGGATCAGCTTCACGAGCTCGCGCACGGCGCCGTGGCCCCCGGGCGCACGGGAGACGAAGTGGGAGCGCTCGCGGGCCTCCTCCGAGGCGTCGGCGGGGCAAGCTGCCAGGCCGGCGCATGCGAGCGCCGGGAGGTCGGGGATGTCGTCGCCCATGTACGCCAGCTCGTGGACGCCAAGCCCCAGGCGACCCGCGAGAGTGGTGATGTCCGCCTTCTTGTCCCGGCTCCCCTGGACGGTGAGCTTGCGAGGGATACCGAGGTCAGAGAGCCTCGCCCTGACCGCCGCGGCGAGCCGGCCCGAGAGGATCGCAACCTGGAACCCCTCGCTCTGCGCCAGCTTGATGGCGAAGCCGTCGCGCGCCGAGAACGCCTTGAGGTATTCGCCGCGCGGGCCGTAGAACAGGCTCGCGTCGGTGAGCACACCGTCCACGTCCAGCACGATGGCGCGCACCTCCCGCGCGCGTGCCAACAGCTCCTCACGGGGTAGCGACACGACCCACCTCCGCCCGCTATGCTACCCGGGCCGGCGGCGGCGGGAAAGGCCATGCGCGAACGCGAGAAGTGGGAGAAGAGGTACCAGGACTCGGAGGAACCGCTCTACGGTCGCGAGCCTTCGGGGTTCCTTGTGCGCTCGTTGCCGCTGCTCCCGGGGGGCGGGCGATGCCTCGACCTCGGCGGTGGTCAGGGGCGCAACGCGGTCTTCCTGGCTAGACGCGGCTGGAAGGTCCTCGTTGTTGACGCGGCGTTCGCCGGAGTGTCACGGGCCCGCGCCTGGGCACAGGCCGAGGAAGTACAGCTTCAGGCCGTCGTGGCCGACCTGACCGAGGGCGGCCTCGCCGCGCCGGTGGCGACCTTCGACCTCGTGCTGATGGTCAACTACCACGACCGACCGGCTCTGGCGAGCGTCGGGAAGTGGCTGCGTCCGGGGGGCGCGCTGCTCCTCGAGGGATTCGCCCGGGAGCAACTCGGGAGGCCGTCCGGCGGGCCGCAGGACCCCGACGTGCTGTGGAACGCCAACGAGCTCCTCTCCCTCGCAGGGGCCTTGCGGGTGGTGTGGTACGAGGATCGGCTCACGACCGAGGACGACAACCCCCGCCACCGCGGCGCCAAGTGGGTGGTTCGCTTGATCGCGCGCAGGACCGCGTAGAATCGCCTCATGGCCCGGATCGTGCAGGTCTCCGACCTCGCGGTGGCGTTTCCGAGCGCCGAGGATGGGTACCGCCGCGTCGTGGACGGGGTCTCGCTCGAGGTCGAGGAGGGCGACGTCATGGGGCTGGTGGGCGAGTCGGGGTGCGGCAAGACCCTCACCGCGCTCGCGCTCCTGCGTCTGGTCCCAGAGCCCGGCAGGATCGTCGCCGGGACCGTGAGCGTCGCCGGCGAGGATGTGCTTTCCGCCGATGAGCGGCTCCTCTCCTCGCTGCGGGGAGGGGTCGCCGGGTTCGTGTTCCAGGAGCCGGCGCAGGCGCTGAACCCCGTGCGCTCGGTCGGCTTCCAGGTGGGTGAGGCCGCCAGGCTCCACCTCGGTCTGCAGGCCGATCGCGCCTCGGACCTGGCGGCGGAGCTGCTGGCCGAGGTGGGACTCGAGGAGCCGAAGCGCCTCGCGCGGGGGTACCCGCACCAGCTCTCGGGCGGGCAGCGCCAGCGGGTGCTCCTGGCCTGCGCGCTCTCCGCGAACCCCAGGCTTCTGGTGGCCGACGAACCGACCTCGGCGCTGGACACGATCTCGCAGCAGCACCTCGTGGAGCTCCTGGAAGGGTTGCGTGAGCGGCGACGCCTGGCGGTGCTGTTCATCAGCCACGACCTCGCGCTGGTGGGGCGCCTGGCGGAGCGGGTGACCGTCGTCTACGCCGGGGAAACGGTAGAAGTCGCAGGCCGAAGGGCGCTCTTTGACGATCCGAGGCACCCGTACACCCGGGCACTGATGCAGGCCCAGCTCCGCGTCGAGGGGGAGGCCGCGACGCGGCTTCCCACCGTACCCGGCACCGTCCCGCGCGCAGGGGAGTGGGGAAAGGGGTGCCGCTTCGCCCCTCGTTGCCCGGTGGCGTTCGAGCGCTGCCGCGTGGCCCGGCCGGCGCTTTCCGATCTGGAGAGCGGCAGGCGGGTGCGATGTTTCCTGGCCAGCGACGGGGAGGAGCCCGTTGGCCACGCCTGATCCGCCCCCCATCGTGGCAGCGCGGCAGGTTGTTCGGCGCTACCCGGCCCCCGGCGTGCGGTGGGGCCGGGGAAGTGGGCTTGTGACTGCCCTCGACGGCGTGTCGCTCGACCTGCGGCGGGGGGAGATCCTGGGCCTGGTGGGGAGGTCCGGGTCGGGCAAGAGCACGCTGGCGCGGGTTCTGCTCGGCCTCGAGCGGCCCGACGAGGGTGGGGTTACGTTCGATGGGATGTCGCTGGAGTCCCTCACGGGCGCCGAGTGGCGTCGGCTGCGTCGCGAGGTGCAGGTGCTCTTCCAGGACCCCCATGGGTCTCTCGACCCTCGGCAGTCCGTCGGCGGCGTCGTCGCGGAACCGCTTGCGGTCCACCGCCTGGTCCCGAGGGGCGGGCGCCGCGCCCGTGGAAAGAAGCTGTTGCGCGAGGTTGGGCTGCCTGGGGAGGACGCCTTCCTCGACCGGTTCCCGCGCGAGCTTTCGGGCGGCGAGAGGCAACGCGTGGCGCTGGCACGGGCGCTGGCGTCCGGGCCGCGGGCCCTGATCCTCGATGAGCCGGTCTCGGCGCTCGACGTCTCGGTGCGGGGACAAGTGCTCAACCTGCTGCTGGAGCTGCACGAGAGCGCCGGGCTCGCGATGCTCCTGATTGCTCACGACGTGAGACTGGTGGCCAACCTGTGCAGCCGGGTGGCGGTAATGGCGGGAGGGCGAATCGTGGAGGAGGGTCCAACGCAGAAAGTCCTGGAGAGCCCCGCACACCCGGCAACCGCGCAGCTCGTCGAGGCCGCGAGCTGGCTCTTAGAACCGCCTCCCGGTGGGCCCGGTCGCGTATCCGGCGAACCCTCCGCGGTTCGCTGACGTTGTGAATTCACGAGGGCATTGGTGTCTGTCTTTGCGCAGGCGGTGAACCCTCGGCAAAACTCGGGTAAAGTGGCACGGCCGCGGGGGGATTGAAACCAGAGGCTGCTGCGAAACGTACTAGAGCATCGATGCGAGAGTGGAGGTGCATGTGAAGACCGGACGCTTCCTTTTCTGCTTGGCTGCGGCGCTTGCAATGTGTGCCACGGTCATGGCGGCTGAACCCGGGTTCGTGGTGAGTACGGCACCTGGGCAGCAGACCCGCGGCGCCCATTTGGGCGCGCCCGAGCTGAAGCTCTCCCTAAAGGACGCCATTGCGCTGGCGCTCGAACACAACATCAACCTGGAGGTCTCGCGCCTCGGCCTCGCAGGAGCCACCCAGGGGTTCGTTGCGACCACGGGTGTCTTCGACTTCTTGCTCAACTCGGATGCAGGGGCCGGCTACTCCGAGGCGCCAGCCACCAACCAGCTGGTGGGCGCCCAGGTGGCCCTCCAGCGGGGCCGGCAGTTCGATCTCTACCTCTCCAGAGACGATGCCTACCGGCGGCGGCATTTCTATCGGTTGGACCAACACCCGGTCATCGACCAACTCCACGTTCTACTTTCTCAATCCGGCGTACAACTCGGGCCTGACGTTCTCCCTCACCCAGTCATTGCTGCGGGGCTTCGGTACCGACGTCAACCGCGCCCAGATCGAGGTGGCGAGGCGCTCCCAGGACATCACCCGGGTGCAGTTCGAGCAGGTTGTGATAGGAACCGTACAGGCGGTGGAGAACGCCTACTGGAACCTGATCTACACCATCGACAACCTGAAGGTGAAGCAGCACTCGCTGAAGCTCGCGCAGGACCTGCTGGACCAGACCCGCACGCGTGTACGCATAGGCACGTCGGCACCGATCGACATCGTGCAGTCCGAGGCAACGGTCGCTTCGCGCGAGCTGGACATCATCGTGGCCGAGAACCAGGTGGAGAACGCCGCGGACGTGCTGAAGAATCTGATGGGCTTCGAGAATCCGGACGACTGGAAGAGCCGGATCGTGCCGACAGATGCGCTCGAAGCGACCACCACATCGGCTGATCTGGACCAGGCCATCGCGGAGGCGCTGCAGCGCAGGCCCGACCTCAAGCAGAGGCAGTTGGAGACCGAGATCGACCAGATCGGTGTTCTGGCGGCGCGAAACTCGGTCCTGCCTCAGCTCAACCTCTCGCTGAAGTACGGCTTCGCCGGTGTGGGCGGAACCCAGAATGTCCTTGACCCGGACACCGGCCAGGTGATCGGAACCATCCCTGGTGGCTGGGACGACGCGCTCTCGCAAATCCTCAAGCGTGACTACGGTCAGTGGTCGGCCGGGGTCAGCTTTTCGTACCCGCTCGAGAACACGACCGCAAAGGCCAACCTGGCTCAGCAGCGCTTCGCTCTCAGCACGGCCAAGCAGAACACCGCGTTGACCCAGCAGAGCATCATCGGAGAGGTCCGGAACGCGGTGCGTGGCCTGGAGGCCAGCGCCAAGGCGATCTCTGCGGCCGTGAAGTCAAGGGAGCTCGCCGAGCGCAACCTCGACGCGGAGCAGAAGAAGTACGCAAACGGGATGTCCACCGCCTTCCAGGTGGTCAAGATCCAGGACGATCTGGCGTCGGCGCAGGCCTCGGAGCTGCAGTCGCGCGTGTTCTACCGGCAGGCGGAGGCAGTGTACAGGACCGCGGTGGGGAGCCTGCTCGAGTCGTTTGGTGTCGGGATCAAGGACGAGGAGCAACCGAAGGAACGGCACACGGGGTTGAGGAACGTCGGCTGGCTCAAGTACTCCAAATACATCAAGGGCGAGGCCAGCGTTCCGGTCTCGAAGCAGTGATGCAGGAGGAAGGGAACAACCCGTGATGATCGAGATCCGTGACCTCGTCAAGGTCTACGAAATGGGGGACGTGCAGGTGCGCGCCCTGGATGGTGTCAGCGTCGACGTCGACCACGCTGAGTTCGTGGCGGTCATGGGTCCGTCGGGGTCGGGGAAATCCACGCTGATGAACCTGATCGGCTGCCTCGACACCCCCACGTCGGGAACCTACCGGCTCAACGGGCAGGAGGTCTCGCGCCTCGACGACGACGAGCTGGCGCGCATCCGGAACAAGGAGATCGGCTTCGTCTTCCAGACGTTCAACCTGCTCTCCCGAGCCTCGGCGCTGGAGAACGTGGAGGTGCCGCTCGTGTACGCCGGGGTGCCGCGCCAGGAACGGCACCGACGCGCCAAGGAGATGCTGGAGCAGTGCGGGCTGGGCGACCGCACCCACCACCAGCCCAACGAGCTCTCCGGCGGGCAGCGCCAGCGCGTCGCAGTGGCGCGGGCGCTGGTCAACAGGCCTTCGATCCTCCTGGCGGACGAGCCCACCGGAAACCTGGACTCCCGCACCGGCGAGGAGATCATGCTGCTCTTCGACGAGCTGAACCGGAACGGGAACACGATCGTGCTGGTCACCCACGAGGAGGACATCGCCCGCCACGCCCACAGGACCGTGCGCCTGCGCGACGGCTTGATCGTCGAGGAGCGCCGCGCCTCGAGAGACTGATTACGCGACGGCGGAAAAACGGTAGAGGGGCAAGGGAAGACCGCGTTTTTCCTCGCCCCTCCTTTCTTTTCCGCCTTTTCTTCATTCTGCCGCTGGGTGTGGCAGACTACGAGCGTGGAGACGAGCTGGACGCCCCGCGCCCTCGTCCTGGGGAGCGGCCTCGCCGGCCTCGAGTGCGCACTCGAGCTGGCCGATGCCGGGTGGCGGACCGAGGTGCTTAGCCCGGGCAGGGTGGGGCGCGACGGGGCCACACACAGGGTGCACGCGCTGGCGCCGTGGATCCTCCTCACCGCACCGTGGGTGCGTGGGGACAGCCCGGAGCGCTTCCTGGCCGACCTGAGGCGGCGCGGCCAGGGGGATGAGCGTGACGGCCTCGCCGAGGTGCTCGCAGCGGAGGCGCATCGGGCGGCCAGGGAGTTGATCGAGCTCCTCGACCTGGTGCCGCTGGAACCCGAGCCTGTCGCCCTTCCCGGCGACGAGGTTCCGCGGGGGATGCGGTGCCTCCCGCGCAACCGGCACGTGCTGCTCGCGCCGCTCCTGCGCAGATGCGAGGCGGCAGGGGTTCGGTTGTGCGGGCGGTCGCTGGCGGTGGGCCTGCTCGTTGAGGAGGGACGTGCCACAGGCGCCCTGGTGATCGAGCGCGGCCACTCCGAGGTGAGGCGCGTCTACGCGGACGCCGTGGTGCTGGCCTGCGGTGGAGTCGGGGCGGTCTTTCCGGTGTCCACCGTGCCGCGCTGGATCCGGGGGAGCGGCCTGGCGCTGGCGTCGGCCGGTAGGGCGCTCCTGCACCGCCCCGAGATGACCCAGGCGCTCCCAGTGACGGCCACACCGCCGCTTTTCTTTCCAACCACGGCTGCGATGCTCGCGGGCACGGTTCGGGTCAACGGCCGGGCGTCACCTTCCGGCGGGGACCTCGAGACGGTCACGACGGAGATCGCCGAAGCCCTCCGGCGAGGGGCCACGGTTCTTCTGGACCCACCGGGGGAGGGGGCTAGCGTGCTCCCGCCGCGTGTGCGGGAAAGTGCGGCGTTTCGTGCCGATAACAGGGTGCCGTTGACCCTCGCGTTGCACCACGCCATCGGAGGAGTGGCGATCGACGCATGGGGCCGAACGTCGCTCCCTGGGCTGTACGCCTGCGGCGAGGCGGCGGGTGGAGTGCAGGGGCGCCGACGGACCATGGGAACCGGTCTCCTGGAGGCGACCATCTTTGCCAGACGGGCCGCTCGCGCCGCCCGCCACGACATCGGCCGCAGCGGACCTGCTCCCTGCACCGGGGAGGTCCTGATGCCGCCGCTCGTGGATGAGCCGGCCGTGCTCGAAGAGCGCCTCGACCAACTCATGGGACCGCTCGTGGCAGTGCGGCCAGCCGAGGCGGTGGCGAGCGCCCTTCGTGAAATCGAGGGTTGGCCCGTGAGAGCAGGGGAGGGCGTGGACGAGAAAGGTGCGCTGGCCGGCATTCGCCGGCAGGCGGCGATCGTGGTTCTTTCCGGTGAGAAAGCGCGGTGCCGAGCGAACGAGACAGTGCTAGGGTTGCATGCTGGGCCCCGCGAACGCTAAGGAGAGCGTATGGAGCAGGAACTAGTCAACGTGAAGCTCAACCCCGAGGAGTGGAGGCTGGTGGCCGGGCTGCGGGACATCCCACCGAGCCCGCTGCGGGACCTCATGCACGAGATGATGATGACGTTGGTCGACTACGTCCGCGAGCCTCGCTGCCCCGAGATCCAGGCCGACGGGGTGCCATGCGAGACGCCGGCCGCGGACTGCGAGCAGTGCCTGAAGGTCAAGGAGCTGCTGTACACCCTGAGGCGCGGCGTCGCCAGGGTGTGAGGCGCCGTCGGTTTGCGGAACGTCCCGGGACGAAACGGCTCTCAGCCGAGGTTGGCACCGAAGGGGACGCGAGAGATGGCGGTCAAGGAAGAACTTCCGAGGTCCGGGCGGCAGCCGGCGCCAGTTGGGCCGTGTGCGATAGTCATCTTCGGCGCCTCCGGGGACCTCGGCAAGCGGAAACTGGTGCCGGCCCTCTACAACCTGGCACGGGCCCGGCTCCTGCCCGACGCCCTCGCGATCGTGGGCTTCGCCACCTCGCAGCTCAGCGCTGACGCCTTTCGCGAGCGCCTCGACGGCGAGGCGCGCGAACACGTGTCGGGAGGGGTCGATCCGGCCCTCTGGGGATGGCTGCTCGAGCGCGTCACGTATGTGCAGGGCGACCTCCGGGATGCGGGCGCCTACCTGCGGCTGGCCGACACACTCTCCCGGGTGGACGCCGAGCGCGGGACGGCGGGGAACTTCATCTTCTACCTGGCTACGCCGCCGGCTTTCTTCGGGGAGATCGTGCGGCGGTTGGCGGAGGCGGGGCTCGCGAATGAGGAGGCGGGTCGGTTTCGGCGCATCGTCATCGAGAAGCCTTTCGGGTCGGACCTGGAATCGGCGCGCGCGCTGAACCGCGAAATCCGGAAAAGCGTCGAGGAAGGCCAGATCTACCGGATCGACCACTACCTGGGCAAGGAAACCGTGCAGAACATCCTGGTTTTCCGATTCGCCAACGGGATCTTCGAGCCGATCTGGAACAGGCGCTACATCGACCACGTGCAGATTACGGTGGCGGAGGATCTGGGCGTGGAGCAACGCGGCCGCTACTACGAGGGAGCCGGAGCGCTGCGCGACATGTTCCCGAACCACCTCTTCCAGCTGCTCGCCTTGATCGCGATGGAGCCGCCAATCTCCTTCGCTGCCGATGCGGTGCGCGACGAGAAGGCCAAGGTCCTCCACGCGATCAAGCCGATGAGCAGCGAGGAGGTGCTCACCTGCACTGTGCGTGGCCAGTACGGCGAGGGGGCCGCGCCGGACGGACGGATTCTGGCCTACAGGACCGAGCCGAGAGTCGCACCCGACTCCACCACCGAGACCTACGCCGCCGTCAAGCTCCTCATCGACAGCTGGCGCTGGGCCGGCGTGCCGTTCTACCTTCGCTCGGGCAAGCACCTCGCGAGCCGCCAGAGCGAGATCGCCATCGAGTTCAAGTCTGCACCGGCCGTGCTCTTCCGGAACACCCCCATGTCGCGCCTCGAACCCAACCTGATGGTCATCCGCATCCAGCCGGAGGAGGGGATCTCGGTGCGCTTCGGCGCCAAGATCCCCGGGCCGTCGCTGCAAGTCGGCAACGTGGACATGGACTTCTGCTACGAGGACTACTTCGGGGCAACACCCTCCACCGGCTACGAGACGTTGCTCTACGACTGCGCCAACGGCGACGCCACGCTGTTCCAGCGCGCCGACAGCGTGGAAGCGGGGTGGCGGGTTGTGATGCCGATCCTCGACGTCTGGAGCGCGATCCCGCCACGCGGCTTCCCCAACTATGCCGCCGGCACATCGGGCCCGGCGGAGGCCGACCAGCTGCTGGCCCGCGACGGCCGAGAGTGGCGGCCACTGCGGTGAGGCGCCGGCCCGGCGACGCGGGGCCGGCGGAGACGCGGCGGCTCGAGCAGGTGTTCCTGGCAACGGAACCTCGTGTCGAGCTGCGCGTTTTCGCCAGCGCCGAGGACCTGGCTGCCGCGGCGGCGGCCGAGTTCACGGCCAGGGCGCGGGCAGCCGTCTCGCAGCACGGGCGCTTCACCGTCGCCCTCTGCGGCGGCTCGACACCCAACCGTCTCTACGCGCTCCTCGCGGAGCGGCGGCGCATCGGGAAGGGTCGACCCCCCTGGGGAAAGATCCATGTCTTCTGGGGTGACGAGCGACTCGTCCCGCCCGGGCACAGCGACAGCAACTTCCGCGCCGCGAACGAGGCGCTTCTGGCAAAGGTCCCGATCCCGCAGGGCAACGTGCACCGCATCAGGGCAGAAGCGCGGAGCCCCGCCGCGGCCGCCGCCCTCTACGAGCAGGAGCTCAGGAGGTTTTTCTCGCTGCCGCCGGGACGGTTCCCCCGCTTCGACCTGGTGCTGCTGGGGCTCGGCGCGGACGGACACACGGCGTCCCTCTTCCCGGGCAGCGACGTGCTGCGCGAGGAAACCCGCCTGGTGGCCGCCCCGTTGGTGGCGAAGCTCGGGGCGCACCGCATCACCCTCACGCTCCCGGTCCTCAACAGCGCGCGGGCGGTGATGTTCCTGGTCAGCGGGGGACAGAAGGCCGAGGCCCTGGCGCGCGCTCTCGAGGGAGGGATCGGCAGCGAGGCGCTGCCGGCACGGCTCGTGCGGCCCCGGGGCGGCGCGTCGCTTTGGCTGGTGGACCGGGCCGCAGCCCGGATGCTCCCCCGCAGGACGTTCAAGACGCCAGCGCCGCAGGCGGGTCAGGTCATCCGAGATCGAACTTGACGCCCTGGGCAAGCGGGAGATCGGCGGACCAGTTGAGCGTGCAGGTCTGGCGCCGCATGTAGGCCTTCCAGGCATCCGAGCCGGCCTCCCGGCCGCCGCCCGTCTCCTTCTCGCCGCCGAACGCCCCGCCTATCTCCGCACCCGAAGTCCCGATGTTGACGTTGGCGATCCCGCAGTCGGATCCCTCGTGCGAGAGGAACCTCTCGGCCGAGAGCAGGTTGTTCGTGAAGATCGCCGACGAGAGCCCCTGTGGGACCGCGTTGTGGATCGCAATCGCCTCCTCGAGGTTTTCCACCTCGTAGATGTAAAGGATGGGCGCGAAAGTCTCCTCCTCGGCGATCGCCAGTCCCTGGTGCGCCTTCACGACCGTCGGCTCCACGAAGGATCCCGGACGGTCGACGCGGTTCCCGCCGGTGACAATCTCGCCGCCCTGCTCGCGAACCTTGGCGAGGGCGACCATCATGTCCTTCACCGCAGCCTCGTTCACAAGAGGCCCCATCAGGGTGCCCTCGTCGAGCGGGTCCCCGATCGGCACCGACCGGTATGCCTTCACCAGGCGATCGAGGAGCCTCTTGTGGATCCCCTTCTGAACGATGAGGCGGCGCAAAGTGGTGCAGCGCTGGCCGGCCGTGCCGACCGCCGCGAACAGGATGGCACGCAAGGCAAGATCGAGGCTGGCGTCGTCCATGACGATGATCGCGTTGTTCCCGCCCAGTTCGAGGATCGAGTGGCCGAAACGGCCCGCGACCGAGGTGGCAACCTTCCGCCCTTGCAGGGTGGAGCCGGTGAACGAGATCAGGGGCACACGGTGGTCATCCACCAAGCGCTGGCCGACTTCCCCACCGCTGCCGATGACCAGGTTGAAGATGCCCTCGACGCCGAAGCCCGCCATCACGCGGTTGCAGATGTGCTGAACGGCGATGCCGCACAGAGGTGTCTGCGACGATGGCTTCCAGATCACGGAATCGCCGCACACCGCTGCGATCGCGGCGTTCCACGACCACACCGCCACCGGGAAGTTGAAGGCGGAGATGACGCCGACCGGCCCCAGCGGGTGCCACTGCTCGTACATGCGGTGGCGCGGGCGTTCGGAGTGCATGGCCAGGCCGTAGAGCTGACGCGACAGACCGACCGCAAAGTCGCACATGTCGATCATCTCTTGCACCTCGCCGAGGCCCTCGGAGAGGATCTTGCCCATCTCCAGCGACACCAGCCGGCCGAGCGCCTCTTTGTGAACCCTCAGCTCGTTCCCGAGGGCGCGGACGAGTTCCCCGCGCTTCGGTGCGGGGACCATACGCCACTTCAGGAACGCCTCGTGGGCGGAGGCCGCCACGCGCTCGTAGGTGCCTGCGTCGGCCTGGCGCGCCCGCGCGATCACCTCCCCGGTGGTGGGGTTGATCGACTCCAGCTCGGCGCCTTTGCCGGTCACCCAGCCACGCCCGCAGGCACCGGCGTTGGTCGCGTCAATACTCAGACTCTTCAGGATCTCGCTCGTGTTCACGGCTTCCTCCGGGGCTTGTTCCGCCCTTCACGAGCGGTCATTTTACTGGCTCCCCGTGCTTTTCGGAAGGGGAGGGGACAGATCGTACCCTAAGACCCTTCGTTCAGCACGTCCATGTCGCCGGGGGCGAAACGCAGCGCGGCGTGGAGGCCGAGCGATTTCTCGCGCGAAAGCGCGGCGAACGTCGATGACGCGGTGGCGATCAGCTCGCCGCGCGGGGAGCGGGCCTCCCCCTCGGCCCGGACGTAGGGGCCCCATGAGGTGAGGGCACGCCCCGTGAGCTCGATCGGCTCCCCGAGCCTCGCGGGCATCTTGAACCGCACCGAGAGCTCACCGGTCATGCAGTAGGTGCGCCGCTCGACCGCGCAGGCCCAGGCGAGGCACTCGTCGAGGAGGGCGGAGAGGATCCCTCCGTGGAGGCGGCCAACGTACCCGCTGTGCTCGGCGCCCGGGCAGAAGCGGCCCACAACGCAGCGACGCTCCTCGTCCCACTCCCAGCGGACGGCGAGGGAAGCCGGGTTGACTTCCCGGTCGCCGCAAACGGGGCAGGCGGGGTAGGAGGGGAAGGTGCGGTTCACGCGGGAATCGTAGCATCGGAAGGGGACCCGGCCGGTGAGGCTAGAATAGGGGGTCATGCCGGAGCCGTTCGTCCACCTCCATCTCCACTCGCATTACTCGCTGCTCGACTCTGCAATCAAGCTCGACGAGCTCATGCGCCAGGTGAGCGAGCACGGTACGCCCGCGGTGGCCCTCACCGACCACGGCAGCCTCTTCGGTGCGTACGAGTTCTACAGCGCCGCGCGCAAGGCAGGGATAAAGCCGGTCCTGGGGTGCGAGGCCTACGTCGCACCCGGCAGCCGGAAGGAGCGCACGGGCAACCCCCACGGCTCGCGCAAGCCCTACCACCACCTCGTGCTGCTGGCCGAGAACCAGCGTGGCTGGAACAACCTGATGCACCTTGTGACCACTGCGTACCTGGACGGCTTCTACCACCGCCCGCGCATCGACAAGGAGCTGCTGGCCGCGCATGCAGAGGGGATCATCGGGCTCTCCGCATGTCTCTCCGGCGAGGTTGCCGCCAGGCTCATGTCCGGTGACGAGAAGGGCGCGCTGCAGGCGGCCGAGGAGTACCGCGAGATTCTCGGGCCCGATGGGTTCTTCCTCGAGGTTCAGGAGCACGGCCTTCCCGACCAGGCGGTCGTACGGCAGAAGATCCAGCGCATCTCGGAGAAGACGGGCATCCCGATGGTGGCCACCAACGACTGCCACTTTCACCGACGGGAGGACGTCGAAGCGCACCGGGTCCTGATCGGCATCGGTCAGAACAAGACGCTCGCCGAGATGGCCCATGACTACGCCTACAACGACGAGTTCTACGTCAAGTCACCCGCCGAGATGGCCCGCATCTTCGGCGATCAACCCGAGGTCATGAGACGCACCAAGGAGATCGCCGACCGCTGCCACGTGACGTTCCCGGAGGGCGAGTTTCACCTGCCCCGCTACCCGGTCCCGGAGGGCAAGCTACCCGACGACTACCTCCAGCAGCTCGCCCGGGAGGGGCTCGAGCGGCGGCTCGCAGACGGCCGGAAGCGGCGCAACGCGGAGGCGGAGTACCGTTCACGGCTCGACACCGAGCTGGGGATCATCCACTCGATGGGGTTCGAGGGGTATTTCCTGGTTGTGTGGGATTTCATCCGCTACGCGCGCGAGCACGGCATCCCGGTCGGGCCGGGGCGCGGCAGCGCTGCCGGGTCGCTAGCAGCGTACGCGTTGCGGATCACCGACATCGACCCGCTGGAGTACGACCTGCTGTTCGAGCGCTTCCTCAACCCCGACCGCGTCTCGATGCCGGACATCGATATCGACTTCTGTCAGCGACGGCGGGACGAGGTGATAGGACACGTGCGCGCCGTGTACGGCGACGAGAACGTCTCGCAGATCGCCACGTTCAACATCCTTCAAGCCCGCTCTTGCATCCGCGACGTCGGCCGCGTGATGGGGATGTCATTCGCCGAGACCGATCGCATCGCCAAGCTGGTGCCGGAGGGGTTCAACGTCACACTGGAGAGCGCCCTGCGCGACTCGCCGCGCCTGGCGGAGGCGGTCAAGGGGAACGCGGACGTCGCGCGCCTGTTCGAGATCGGCAGGCGCCTCGAAGGCCTGGCCCGGCACTGCGGGATGCACGCCGCCGGTGTGGTGATCGCCCCGCGCCCGGTGCGCGAGATCGTTCCCCTGTACCGCACGTCCCGGGACGAGATCGTTACGCAGTTCGACAAGGACGTGATCGAGAAGCTCGGCCTCTTGAAGATGGACTTCCTTGGGCTGAAGACCCTCACGGTGATCGACGACTGCTTCCGCAGCCTGGAGGCGTCGGGGACCCCGGCGCCCGACTTCGGACAGATGAGTTTCGACGATTCCAAGGTTTACGACATCTTCTGCGCGGGGGACACCGACGCAATCTTCCAGTTCGAGTCGTCCGGGATGCGCGACCTGCTGCGCACGGTGCAGCCGCGCAAGTTCGAGGAGCTGGCCGCTCTCAACGCACTCTATCGGCCGGGCCCGATGCAGTGGACCGCCGAGTACGCGGACCGCAAGCACGGCCGCCAGCCGATCACCTACATCTTCCCGGAGCTCGAGGAGATCCTGGCCGAGACTTACGGGGTCATCGTCTACCAGGAGCAGGTGATGCGCATCGCGGTGAAGATCGCGGGGTTCTCGATGGCCCGCGCCGACACCCTTCGCAAGGCGATGGGCAAGAAGATCAAGGAGCTCATCGACGAGCAGGGGAACCACTTCATCGCAGGGGGCGCGGCGAAGGGCTACCCGAGGGAAAAGGTCGCCGCGCTCTGGCGCCAGATCGTGCCGTTCGCCCAGTACGGCTTCAACAAGTCGCACTCCGTCGCCTATGCCTACGTCGCCTACCAGACCGCCTACCTGAAGGCGCATCACCCGCTCCACTTCTGGGCCGCGATGCTGTCCAGCGAGGTGGCGAACACCGACAAGCTCGCGGCCTATGTGGCGATGCTCGCCGCCTCGCACCTGCCGGTCCGCGGCCCCGACATCAACGCCTCCCAGCTCGCCTTCACGGTGGAGGGGGACGCGATCCGGGTCGGCCTGGCGGCGGTCAAGGGGGTGGGGGAGGGCGCCAGCCAGGCGGTCGTTGAGGCGCGCTCGAGGGTCGGGCGTTTCAAGAGCGTTTCACACCTGCTCCGCACGGTCGGGGAGCGCGCGATCAACCGCAAGGTCGTCGAGTGCCTGATCCGGGCGGGCGCCTTCGACTCGGTACACGCCGACCGAGGCGCTCTGCTCGCGAGCCTGGACAAGGTCGTCGACCAGGCGGCGCGCCAGCGGCAGGCGCTCGAGGTTGGCCAGGGCTTCCTCTTCGCGCTCGACGACGAGGAAGCGGAGCCGGCAGTCGCCGACTCCGGTCGCGTAAGCACCGAGGAGACGTTGCGTGGCGAGCGGGAGACCCTTGGCTTTTACCTCTCCGGGCACCCCCTGGACCGCTGGGCGGGGGTCCTGAAGGAGCTGCGAGCCACCTCGGTCAGCGGCCTCTCGGAGCTGGTGGCGAGCGGCGCCGACCGCACCGTCGTGGGTGGGCTCATCGCGGGGCTGAAGGTCCGACCGATCAAGGAGGGTCGCAGCCAGGGCCGGCGCATGGCCTCGTTCACCCTCGAGGACCAGACCGGGGCCGTGCGGGTGGTCGCCTTTCCCGACGCCTACGAGCGATTCGAGAAGTGCCTGGTTGACGGGACATCGGTGCTCCTCACGGCCACGCTGCGGGCGAGCGACGCCGAGCACGTCGAGCTGGCGCTCGAGGAGGCGACCCCGCTCGAGGGGATCGAGGCGCGCAAGGCAACCGCGCTGCGGGTGGAGCTCGACCTGGAGCGCTTCACCGACAAAGACGCGCTCGAGCAGTTGCACGAGCTGTTCCTGCGCCACGAAGGCCGGATGCAGCTGCGCCTTCGGGTGACTTGTGGCTCGTGGCAGGCGGAGGTGGTCCCGAACCGCGTCCTCGGCGTCAACCCCACGACGCTGGTGCCGGCGCTCGCGGCTCTCCTCGGCCCCGGCAGGGTCGAGTACGTGTTCGGGGGGAACGGGGGCTGAGGCAGGCGCGAAGCTTGCGCCGTGCGGCCCAATCACGTAGCCTTGGCGCTCTCGTGGCACTCCCGCGAGGCGTCGGAGGTGAATCATGAGCACAACCGTTTCGACCAGCGCCGATCTGATTCGGCTTGAGGATACGTACGGCGCCCACAACTACCACCCCCTCGACGTGGTGGTCAGCCGCGGGCGCGGCGTATGGGTCTGGGACGTGGAGGGGAACAAGTACCTCGACTTCCTCGCCGCCTATTCGGCCGTCAACCAGGGCCACTGCCACCCCAAGATCGTGGCCGCGCTCAAGGAGCAGGCGGAGCGCGTGACGCTGACATCGCGGGCCTTCCGTAACGATCAGCTTGGTCCGCTGTGCGAGGAGCTCTGCAAGCTCGCCGGCTTTGCCCGCTTCTTGCCCATGAACACAGGGGCCGAGGCGGTGGAGACCGCGATCAAGGCGGCGCGCAAGTGGGGGTACACGGTCAAGGGCGTCCCCGAAAACAGCGGCGAGATCCTGGTTTTTGAAGGGAACTTTCACGGCCGCACAACCACCATCGTTGGATTCTCGTCGGAGGAGCAGTACCGCAAGG
This sequence comes from uncultured Acidobacteriota bacterium, assembly GCA_963739225.1. Lineage (GTDB taxonomy): Bacteria > Acidobacteriota > Thermoanaerobaculia > Thermoanaerobaculales > Thermoanaerobaculaceae > RBG-13-68-16. The sequence goes on from CAVTZQ010000004.1 coordinate 264,530, forward strand.
GGTTCGGGCCCTTCACGCCGGGCTTCAGGATGCTGCCGTACGGCGACGCGAGCGCCGTCGAGCGCGCGATCACGCCCGAGACGGTAGCGATTCTGGTCGAGGCGATCCAGGGGGAGGGCGGCATCGTGATCCCGCCGGCCGGCTTCCTGCAGAGGCTGCGCGAGCTCGCCACCGCCAACCGGGTCCTGCTGATCCTTGACGAGATTCAGTCAGGCCTGGGGCGCACCGGCAAGCTGTTCTGCTACCAGCACGAGGGGATCAGGCCCGACATCGTGGTGATCGGCAAGGCGCTCGGCGGCGGCTGCGTTCCGGTTTCGGGGATCCTGTCCGACGGCGAGGTGATGGGTGTGTTCAAGCCCGGCGACCACGGCTCCACGTTCGGCGGCAACCCGCTGGCGTGCGCGGTGGCGCGCGCGGCGATGCGGGTGTTGGTGGACGAGGGGATGATCGAGAACTCGGCCCGGCTGGGGGAGTACTTCATTCAGCGCCTGCGCGCGCTGAAGTCTCCCCAAATCAAGGAGGTGCGAGGCAGGGGCCTGTGGATCGGGGTCGAGCTGAACCCGGGGGCCGGGGGCGCCCGGCGGTTTTGCGAAGAGCTGCAGAGGCAGGGGCTGCTCTGCAAAGAGACTCATTTCAACATCATCCGGTTCGCGCCGCCGCTGGTGATCACCCGCGAGGAGATCGACTGGGCGCTGGAACGGATTGCCAAGGTCCTGGGCTGACACGACAAAGCCCGGGGACATGAAAAAGGGAGCACAGGCCAGCGGGAAACCGGGGCCGGGTTTGACCTGCACGCTGCCGGTTAGCCCGTGATTGCACCGGAGCCGTCGGCACGCCGACCTGCCCTGTAGAACCGCATCGCTTCCAGGGTTGTTGCCCCGAAACGTCGCCGGTTTTCCGGACCCTTGGCCCCGTACCTCAGGTCTTGAGCGTGGTGTGGCGGTTGATGGCCAGGAGGGCAAACACCACCGTTGGCGACCAGGATGCGAGCACGGGCGGCACCAGGTCCGCCTCGCCGAGCCGGGTGACGAAGGCCATCAGCCCGAAGTAGGCCATGCCGAGCATCAGGGCCAGTGCGATCCCTCCGACGGCTCCGCGACGGCCGGCGCGGAAGGCGAAGGGGAGCGACAGCCAGGCCAGCAGCACCATGCTCAGGGGGTACGCCAGCTTCTGGTGAAGCTGAACCGTCAGCCTGTCCACCCGGTAGCCGGCCGCGCGCAGGGTGGCGATGTAGTTCCTGAGCTCCCCGAAGCTCATCTGCTCCGGTCTCCTGTACTCCCGGCCGAAGTACTCGGGTGTCACGGAGAGCGGCAGGTCCACCGGCCCGGTGTGGCGGACGAACTCCGGCGTCGCGTCGGCCATGAACGTTCGGGACCACGCCCCCTCGGCCACCCAGCGGCGGTCCTTGTAGACGGCGCGCTTGGCCATGAACCGCGTTCGCAGGTTGAAGCTGCGGTCGAACACGTACACCGAGGGCCTGACGAGCGTGTTGGTATCCGGGTCGAACTCGAGGAAGTTCACCAGAGTCCGGCCGTCCGGCAGGAACAAGAACGGGCGGTCGGTCGCCCGGTAGGAGCGGGCCACCTTGCGCCCCTGTATCAGATCGGCGAGCCTCTGTTTCGAGCGCTCGGCCTTCTGCGTCACGTTGTCATCCAGAAGGAAGAGCCCGAGCCCCGTGACCAGGCCCAGGAGGAGGAGTGGCAGTGCCACGCGGCTCAGGGAGATCCCAGCGGCCTTGAACGCGGTGGTCTCGTTGTGGCGGTCGAGCACGGTCGCGGTGGCGAGGAAGGCGATCAGAAACGCCAGCGGCAGCATGTCGTGCAGGATCTGTGGCAAGGAGAAGGCGTAGAAGGAAACCACAACGACCAGCGGGACCGAGTTCCTGCGGATGTCCTCGAGGTTCTCGGAGAGGTTCACGGCAACCCACAGCCCGCACACCGCGATCATGACCAGCACAAAGAACCCCAGGCACTGGCGTAGCAGCTGGCGGTCCAGGACGCCAACGGTAAGGGGGAGGCGAGGCACGTCCTCGCCGTTCGCGTCGCCCCGCGCGTGGTTCCGGTTGCCGAAGAGCCTGACGAGGGCGGCGGCGAGGAGACGGCGGGTTCCCGCGGCTACCGAGGCGACCCCTCGCAGGAAATGGGGCCACGCGAGGAAGCCACCTTCGCCCCTGACAGCGTGGGAAGCGCGGCGAAAGAGACCAGCGCCAAGAGCTATGAGCACCAGGTTCGGCAGCCAAACCCCGAGCGCCACCGGGAGCTTGCCCGCGGTGGCGAGCAGTTCGCCGTTGTTGAGCAACACGTAGTAGAGCACCAGGAGGCCCACCGCGAACGTGAGGCCGAAGCCCTTGCCACCCCTCCGGTTACGTGTCCCCAGCGGGAAACCGACGAGGGCGAACGCGACAGCAGCGGCGGGGATCGCGACCCGCTTGTGGATTTCGACAAGGGCCTCGCGGGTCTCCTCCGTTCGTGGCTCCGCCGCAGCCCGGACACGCCCCAGGAGCTCGCCCGTCTGGGTCTCCCGCACCCCAAGCCTTCGGTGCTCTCCGCGGTCGGCCGGCGGCTGCCTCAGCCGGATCTTCAGCTCGTTGTTGTCGTTCTTGCGGTAGGAGTCCGGCTCGTTGGGGCGGAGGAGGTGGGTAGTTGTGTCCTGGAGGTTCAGCCACGCGGTGCCGTCGCGGGGATCGATGACCAGGTCCCCACTGTTAGCGGTGACCAGGCTCTCCTGCATCGGATCGGTGGAGTCGAAGAGCAGCACGCCATGCCAGCGTCCGGTGCCACGGTCGATGCTGTCCACGAAGAGGAGCTGTCCCGGGAAGTCCTCGGCGAAGACGCGCTGCTCGATTGCGGCGCTGGCCGCAGAGAGCGCGATGCGGCGCGTGGTGTCGGAGAGCTTCGCGTTTGACCCGGGCATGATCCAAAGCGTGAGCAGCAGGTCCAGGGCGCAGACAACGGCGGCCGTCATGACGAGCGGACGGGCCACCCGTCGGAGCGGGACGCCGGCCGCCTGCATGGCCACGAGCTCCGAGTCCGCAGCCCAGCGGGAGGCCGTCATCAGCACCGCGAACAGGGTGCCCATGGGCAGGGTCAGGGCGAGGATGTTCGGTACGCCGAGGAGCAGCAGTTGAGCACCGGTGAGCGCCGGCACGTTGTGCGAAATGAACAGGTCGGCCAGCACGAAGAGCGCCCTGATCAGGAGGAGAAACGTGCTCACACCGATGGCGAGCAGGAGCGGGGCCACCATCTCCAGGAGCAACGCTCGGTTAATGCTGAAGCGGTGCCAGCGTTCCATCGCATTTGATAGTACGGGAGCGACGCGGTCCATGCCACACGGTCGGAGGAATCGGGGTTGCTGACGTCACGCGGGTTTAAACAGGGGTTTCCACAGGGGAGCGCCTTTCCACAGCGGCTGCCAGTGGATGAATGTCCGATAAGATATATTATGTTAAATAACCTGCGCAAACCGTGACCCAGACACCGTCGAACGCAAGCCTCGGGCCCTTCGGGGCAGCCACGCTGCCCTCTTGCGCGCTGGGTTTGTCTTGGTGGTCTATTTCTTTGTTTTGGGCTGTTGAGTGGCCTTCGAAGCGGCAAGACGGTCGTCCAGGTCCCCCTCGCGAAGCTGCTGGAGGAGCAGCTCGAGGGTGGCGATCACCTCGGCTTTGGAGACGCCGGGCTGCCGTATGGTCAGGGAGAGACGCACGGGTGAGTTGGGGGTGGTTCGAAGCCGGATCTGGAGGGGCCTGAAGCGCCCCTGCCCCGCGGACGACGTCGTCTTCGGGGGATGTACCGGACGAACCTGACGGATCGCCGGCGCGGCCAAGCATGGCGCTTGCCCTGGCGCCCTCGCGGTCAAGGTTCCCCTCGGCGATCTCCTGGACGAGGCGCTCCATCTCCTCGATGCTGGAGGCCCGCGCAATGAGCAGCAGCACGGATTTTGCATTGATGTCGGCGTGCCGACAGAGATCCTGGATGGCAGGAGGAATCGCCAGCAGCTTCAACGTCTCGGAGACCGTGGTCCGCGACTTCCCGATTGCGCCGGCAACCTGCTCGTGCGTGTACCCGTACTTCTCGACCAGCGTGCGGTACCCCTCTGCTTCCTCGAACGGCGAGAGGTCCTTGCGCTGGAGGTTCTCGACCAGCGCCAGCTCCAGCGCCTCCTGGTCGGTGGCGGCCATCTCAACGCACGGCACCTCCTCGAGTCCGGCCTCGACTGCGGCGTGGAAACGGCGCTCGCCGGCGATGAGCTGGTACTTCTTGGTTCCCGGGATGACGCGCACCAGGAGAGGCTCGAGCACGCCTCGGGCCCGGATCGATGCAGTAAGCTCGGCTAGATCGCCGAGGTTGGACCTCGGCTGCTCGCGGTTTGTTTCGATCTGGCCAACCGGAATCATGAGACCGACCGCGGTGATCGCGTTGTTTGCGAGCTCCTCGACGAAGTGACGGTCATGGCGCATCTTGCGGAACTCCGGCAACCCCTTGCGGCTAGACACGTTCCATGACCTCCTCGCAGAGCGCATAGTACTCGATGGCGCCGCTCGACTGTGGTGCGTGCTCGAAGATTGAGGCCCGGTACGCGGGGCTCTCCTCCAGTCGTACCGAGCGGGTCACGGAGGTGCGGAAGACCTTGTCCCCGAAGACGCGCGTGATCTGGTCGTGGATGTCGCGCGCCAGCACCGTGCGCCTGTCGTGGAGAGTGATGAGCACACCCAGGATCTGCAGGTCAGGGTTGGCGCGGACCTTGATCTTCTCCATCGTCTCGAGGAGGTCGTCGGTACCCTCGAGGGCGAAGTACGAGGACTGAATCGGTATCAGCAGATGGGTGCAAGCCACCATCGCGTTGACCGTGATCAGACCAAGCGTAGGAGGCGTGTCAACGATGATGTACTCGTACTTTGGGATGACCTCCTGGAGGCTGTCCTTCAGGCGGAAGTGCGCATCCAACTCCCCTACCAGCGACGTCTCCAACTTCGCCAGGGCGATGCGGGCGGGGGCCAGATCGAGGTTCTCGACGCTGGTTGGCACGATGATCTGGGGGATTGGGATGCGCTCAACCATGACGTCGTACATCGACCGCTCCAAGGCGTGCTGGTCGATGAACGACATGGTGGTGTTGCACTGTGGGTCGAGATCGACGAGCAGCGTATGGATCCCCTTGAGCGCCAACGCTGCGGCGAGGTTGATCGCCGTCGTCGTCTTGCCCACCCCACCCTTTTGATTGGCGATCGTGATGATCAACGTGCCCCCCGCGACCCCAGGCTAGCGACTTCGGCACTGTATCGGGGCCATCCAAACCCTGTCAACTATTTATTGCGGGGGCCTCTGCGTCGCTCGGCAATGTCGGACCGCGGACACTCCTGCGAAATGATTCACTCTCGTTTGTTCTCTTGCTTGGCTTCTCTGGTAACCCGCTTCGCGAGCGCTCTACATCTTGTACTTGCCGAGCTGCTCGGGGGTGAGCGACTCAAGCCACTCCCGCAGTCGCGCCTCTTGGTCCTCGCCCTCGCGGAAGTCGAGGGCATGGGCTTCGCGGAACACCGACTCCGCAACGCGGATCGGAGCGTGGCAGCGGAGGGCGAGGGCGATCGCGTCGGAGGGCCGCGCGTCCACCTCGACCACGCCGCCCTGTGCGCTGCGAAGCAGGACCTTGGCGTGGAAGGTGTTCTCCACGAGGGTGTGGACCACGATCCCTTCGACGCGCGCGCCAAGCGAGGCAATGACGCCGCGCAGGAGGTCGTGGGTCATCGGCCGCGGTGTCTCGACACCCTCGAGCTGGAGCGCGATAGCGTTGGCCTCGAAAACCCCGATCCAGATCGGGAGGAAGAGATTCTCGTCAGGCTTCTTGAGGATCACGATCGGCGTGTTGGACACGGGGTCCAGGATGAGGCCTCTGATCTCGACCTCGAGCGGTGCCGTCACGGCGTCGGGGGTCTCACTCACACACCCAATGTCAGGCAGCAGCAGCGCCGTGTCAAGCTTCAGGGGCCTCCAGGCCGCTCCGTCCGCCGGTGGCCCGAACCCCGAGCAGCGCGTGCGCGGTCGCTCCGGTCACGACGACGCGCTCGATCTCGCCGGCCCTAATCCCCTGCCAGGCCGGGAAGTTGACGACGCGATTGTCCGGCCCCCTCCCCTGCCAGGATTCGGATGCGCGCTTGGAGGCCCCGTCCACGAGAACCTCGACCCGACGCCCGATCAGAGATTGATTCAGCTCGAGCTGTACAGTTTCCTGCAGCGCGAACAGGCGCTCGAGGCGCTCACCCGCTACCGACCTCGGCACCCGAGCCGCGTAGCGGGCCGCCGGCGTTCCGCGGGCGCGGCGAGAAAATGAAGCCGAAGAGCTGGCCGAACCGCACCCGAGACACCACATCCAGGGTAGCCTCGAAATCTTCCTCGGTCTCGCCCGGGAACCCGACGATGACGTCGGTGGAAAGGGTCACATCGGGCATCGCGTCCCGCAGCTTGCCGACCAACTCGAGGTAGCCGGCGCGCGTGTAGCCTCGGTGCATCCGTTTCAGCACCGCATCCGACCCTGCCTGGAAAGGCACGTGAAGGTAGCTGCCCACCCGTGAGGCCCTGGCAATGTCCGTTATCATCTTGTCTGTGAAGAACTTAGGATGGGACGTCACGAACTGGATTCGCCACACTCCGTCCACGCCACCCACCGTGGCCAGCAACTCGCCGAAGTCGGCCCCGGTCACGGGGCAGCCGTACGCGTTGATCGTCTGGCCCAGCAGCGTGATCTCCTTGGCGCCACGGGCGACAAGCCCCTCCACCTCACGGACGATCTCGCCGAGCGTCCGGCTGGTCTCATGCCCGCGCGTGTAGGGCACGACGCAGAACGTGCAGTGCTGATTGCAGCCGTGGATGACGGTGACGTAGTGGCGTGCGCCCGCACCCCGAGCGATCAGGTGGGCGTCGTAGTCCTGGCCGGGCGAGAACCCGGTCACACTCACCTTTCCCCCGGCGGCGACCGCGTCGAGCGCCCACCCGAGCTGGGCGACCCGGCCGGGTCCCAGCACGAAGTCGAGGACGGCGCTGCGGGCGAGCAGGCTCCTGCCCTCCTGCTCGGCGACACAGCCGCACAGGCCGACCACGTGCGGCCTTCCGAGAGCCTGCTTGGCGTGTCTCAGCTCGCCGAGCCTTGAGAGCACCTTCTGCACGGCCTTCTCCCGCACCGAGCAGGTGTTCAGCAGAGCAACGTCGGCCTCCTCGGGCCGATCGGCGGGACGGAGCCCGCGAGCCTCCAACACGCCAGCAAGGCGCTGGCTGTCCAGGACGTTCATCTGACAGCCCCAGGTTTCGATGAAGTACGTGCGCAAACTGACTCCCCTGCTCCGCTCCGGGACGACTGCGGCGGCCGCTACGTTCTAGCGGTTTTCGCGCGCTCGCGCAACCCCGCGGTGCAGGGCTAGCCGGGGCGAGCCGCGCCGGGGGGCGGACGGCCAGGCGTCGGACGCTTCTGGCCGGGAGCGGCGCCTCCTCGCGCGGGCGCAGGAGGAGGCGCGGCGCCAGGCTGATCGAGACCGCGGAACCAGCCAGGAAGCGCGCCGTCGCGCCTCGCCTCGTTGAGAACCTCTTCAGGCTTGCCGCGGGCCTCGGCGAGGTCGCTCTTGGCCTTGCTCAGGTCGGCCACGGCCCTGTCCCACGCCGGCTTGATCACTCCGTCTCGCTGCGCGGGGTCGTCGTGCGCGTAGAAATCCGTCTCCAGCCGGCTGGCTTCGCCCTCGAGCCGTTTGACCTCCGCCTCGAGCTCGGCCACCCGCGACACCGCTGCCCAGTACCGCTGTTGCCACATCGCCTTCCTCGGGATTCTCCTGGGCCTCGCCGGCCGGCGCGTAGGCTGCGCCCCCGTTGCCCTGCGTGGTGGTCAGCTGCACGCCCTCGGCGAGCTGCTTGACAGTCTGGTTGGTAAGTACTCGGGGCTGGCCTTCTGGCAGCTTGAGCTTGATCCGCTTGGCGACATCCGACAGCGAGCCTGTTGGGCCTGCGGCCTCGGAGCTCGACCTGGAGAGGAGGATGTTGAGGCGTGGGGTGGGTGTCGGGGTCGGTGGAGCCGCCGCCCCGGCCTGGGCAGCCAGAAGAAAGAGCAGCACTGGACTCATCGTTGCCTCCCCAGCGCGCTAGGGATTGCTTGTCCCGGCGCGCCCGTACCGATCCTCCAAGCGGACCACGTCGTCAACATCGGGCGTGGACACCTCGAAGATCCGCACGTCCGTCAAGGCCACCAAGCGGTGCAGGACGCCCGGGCCGATATGCCTGACGTCCCCTGGTTCCAGAACCAAGACTTCCAGGTCACGGCTTCCCGGTCCCCGGCCGAGATGCAGCTCGCAACGCCCCTCGAGCACCCGCATCGTCTCGTCCTTGCGCACATGATACTGCAGTGACAGCGCGTGACCCGCGCGGACGGTGAGGATCTTGCCGACGTAGAGCTCGGACTGGGCAAACACCTCTTCCCCGCCCCACGGTTTCTCGACGAACCGCGTCACAGCCGGATCCTCACCTGGAGGTGGGACAGGAGCCCCGAGAGCTGCTCGAGCAGGTACTCCTCCACCGCCTGGGCGGTTGCCAGGCCGAGAGCCTTGTGGGCGATGCGCCGCGCTTCCCTGAACGTCAGTGCGCGCACGAGACTGCGCACGACGGGCAGCGCCGGCGGGTGCATCGAGAACTCCCTCAGGCCAAGCCCGACCAGCACCGGCACGGCCAGGGGGTCGGCAGCCATCTCCCCGCAGAGCGAGACGGGAATTCCGAAGCTCGCGCCGGTCGAGATCACCCTCTCGACCAACTGCAGCACCGCCGGGTGGAACGGCCTGAACAGGCCGGCCACCTGCTCGTTGCCGCGGTCCACAGCGAGCGTGTACTGCGTCAGGTCGTTGGTGCCGAGCGCGAAGAAATCCACCTCGCGGGCCAGGTGTTCGGCGATCATTGCCGCGGCCGGGACCTCCACCATGGCACCGACGAGGACCTTTCCCGGGACCGCGTGCCCCTCACTCCGCAGCTCCTCGCTGAAGCGCGCCAGCAGGACGCGGACTGTCTTGACCTCCTCGACGTGGCCGATGAGCGGCACCATCACCCGCAGGGTCCCGTGCCTCCTCCCGGCCGCTCGCAGCAGCGCCCGCAGCTGCGTGCGGAAGAAATCGGGCTTCTGGAGGCAGAGCCGAACGCCGCGCAGGCCCAGGACCGGGTTGGCCTCCGGAGCGCCCAGCACCTCGCGCGCCAGCTTCTTGCCCCCCAGGTCGAATGTGCGGATCGTGACCGGCCCGTCGGGGAAGGCCTCGATAAGGGCGGCGTAGGCCGCTTCCTGTTGCCCCTCGTCCGGTAGCTCGGGGCTCGCCTGCAGGAAGAGGAACTCGCTCCGGAAAAGCCCGATACCCTCCGCACCGCCTGCCTTCGCGGCGGGGATCTCGTTTACCAGGTCGATGTTGGCGAGCAGCGTCACGGCGTGACCGTCGAGGGTCGTGGCCGGGAGGTGCGCGAGGTCCAGCATCTCCTGCTGGCGCCGGCGGTGCTCCTCGGCTCGCAGGTCGTAGACCTGGATCAGCGCGGGATCGGGGTCTACGAGGATGTGCCCCTCGAAGCCGTCCACGATCAACAGACGGGCCTTCTCCACCGCCGAAACGAGCCCCCCGACGCCCACGACGGCCGGGATCCCCAGCGACTTCGCAATGATCGTCGTGTGCGACGTGATCCCGCCGGTTTCCGAAGCGAAACCACTGACCCCACGGCTCGCCAGTTGGATAGCCTGCGAGGGCGGGATCTCGTCGGCGACGAGGATTCCCAGCTCGCCGATCTGTCCGAGAGTCGGGCTCGTCCTTCCCTGCAGCGAGCGCTGCAGCTGCGCGGCAACGTCGAGAACGTCGGTCTGGCGCTCCCGGAGGTACACGTCCCCGAGCTGCTGGAACTGCGCGAGCAGCTTGTGCGTGACCTGCTCGAGCGCCCATTCGGCGTTGACGGCCTCAGCGCGGATCAGCCGCTCGACCTCATCCAGCAGTGCCGGGTCTTCGAGCATCAGGCGGTGCGCCTCGAAGATCGAGGCATACTCCGCGCCGACTGTCTTAGCTGCGTCCTTTGCCAGATCAAGCAGGTGAATCGCGGCGCTCCTTGCTGCCTTTCGCAGCCTGGCGACCTCCGGCTCGACCTGGCTTGGCGAGAGAGGAACGCGCATCACGGGGAGCGGCCGGTTCTCCACGATCACCGGCTTTCCGATCGCGATCCCCGGCGAGACGCCGAGGCCCACGAGCGTGCGCGGGTCGCTCACTCCCCCTCCCCGAAGCGGTCCTGGACGAGAGCCTGAATGGCCGCCAGCGCTGGCTCCTCGTCGTCACCGCTTGCCGTGATGGTCAGCCTCGACCCCCACGGCGCGGCCAGCAGGAGCAGACCGAGAATGGACTTGCCGTTGACCTCCTCATCGTTGTGGCGGACCAGCACCTGCGCGGAGAAGCGCGAGGTGGTGTGGACGAACTTGGCGGCGGCGCGGGCGTGGAGGCCGAGCCTGTTGATGAGTTCAACCGTGAGCTGAGCCATTGCCTGTCCCGCTGCCGCCCGGCCGACGCTCGAGGATCTCGCTCACAACGTAGATGCTCTTCTGGCCCTTCTCCGCAACGATCTTCGCCAGGCGGCGCAGGTCGTGGCCCTCCTGCCGCCGAGCACTCGCAAGCTTGATGAGCATCGGGAGGTTGACCCCCGTGACCACCTCGGAGCGTGCGGGGTCGAGGAAGCCAAGAGAAAGGTTGGTGGGAGTGCCACCAAACATGTCGGTGAGGACGATGACGCCCTCCCCGATGTCAAGCTCCTTCAGCGCCTTTGCGATCTCCGCGCGCCCCGCCTCGGGGTCGAGGTTCCACTCCAAGGTGATCGCTCGCGACTGCTCGATCAGGGCCGGCTCGATCGTCCTCGCGGCCGCCAACAGCTCTGTGGCGAGCCGCCCGTGCGAGATGATCAGTACTCCCACCATGCGGGGGATTATTCCAGGGGAAGGCCCGGGCCGCAAGGCACCACCTCTCCCCCGCCCAGACTTGGGCGTGAGGCTTGGGAAAGGACGATTGAACCAGGGGTCGTTCCTACTCAAGCCTCAAGAAGAGACGGGTGGACGGCCGCCAAGCCTCAAGCCTGCCTCTCAGCCCTCGCGGTCACGATCGCGGTGGACCAGCGCCACCACCCACCCCTTGCCAGACAGGTACCGCGCAAGTCGATCGGCGAAGTAGACCGAGCGGTGCTTGCCGCCGGTGCAGCCAAACGCGACAACCAGGTAGCTCTTCTGCTCGCGTTTGTAGGCCGGCAGCAACCCCTCGACCAGGTCGCGCATCTTGTTGAACGTGGTCTCCACTTCGGGCTCGCGCTCGAGCCACGCGCAGACGTCGGGGTGGTCGCCGGGAAGGGCGCGGAGCTCTCTGACGAAGTGCGGGTTGGGGAGGAAGCGGAGGTCGAAAACGAGGTTGGCGTCCGGCGGCAGGCCGTAACGGAACCCGAAGCTTTCGCAGCGCACTACCATCGGCAGCGCCAGCTCCGTTGAACCGAAGCGCGCCGCGACCTCCGCCCGCAGCTCGTGGGGCGTCAGCCCTGTCGTGTCGAGCCTCTCGTCGGCCAGCGCGCGCACCGGCTCCAGCTCGGCGCGCTCACGCACGACCGCATCACCGAGCGTCATGTTGCGGTACGGGTGGGGTCGCCTGGTCTCGGAGAAGCGGCGCACGATCGCTTCCGTCGTGGCCTCCACGAAGACCAGCCGAACCTCCGGGTAGCCCACCTTCAGGCGGGCCATGAGGTCGGGGAAGGCGTTGGTGAACCCGTGGGTGCGTACATCGACGACGACGACCCACGGGACGCCGGGGCCCTGCCAGATGTGGGCGAAGAGCGGCTCGATGAGCTCGAGCGGGAGGTTGTCGACGCAGAGGAACCCGAGGTCCTCGAAGCACCGCGTGACGATGCTCTTGCCGGCGCCGGACATGCCGGTGACGACCACTGCCCGCGGCGACCCCTCCATCAGCGCCCCTGCAGCTTCTGATCGTGGCGCGCCAGATACTCGGCGGCCTCATCGGCAACCCCGCGCTGCGACAGGAGGTACTTGCGTGCGGCGGCCTCGATCAACAGGGCGAGGCTCTTCCCCGGCGCCACCGGAACCGTCAACAGGGGCCGCCGGAGGCCGAGGATCTCGATGGTGCTCTCCGAGAGCCCCAGCCGCTCCACCGGCCCGTCCTTCTCGGCTACCAGCTTGACCACCAGGTCGATCGGCTTGCTGTCGCGCACCGCCACCACGCCAAAGAGCTGCTCGATGGAGATAAGGCCCAGCCCGCGGACCTCCATCAGGCCTCGAACCTCCTCAGGGGCCTGCCCGACCAGGTCCTCATTGCGCACGCGGTAGATCTCCACGACGTCGTCGGCGACCAGCCGGTGACCCCTGTGAACCAGCTCCAGGGCGCCCTCGCTCTTGCCGGAGCCCGACTCGCCGAGAATGAGCACGCCGATGGCGAAGATGTCGAGGAGGTCCCCGTGGAGGACCTCGTGCGGTGCGAGCAGGAACTCCAGAGTCGCCGCGAGCCGCTCGATGACCGCGGAGGTTGTGACAGAAGTGAGCGCCAGCGGCACCGCGAGTCGGTTGCACGGAGGCGCGAACAGGGCGGCGGTCTGCTCCATCGCCTTGCTCACCACGATCAGAGGCGGCTCGAGCCCCACCAGCGCGTCCACGCGCTCGGTCACCGTCGCGGGGGGCAGCGTCGTCAGGAACTGCGCCTCCGAGAAGCCGATGACCTGCACCCTCCCCGGCTTCACGGACTCGAGGAAACCCGCCAGGGCGAGGCCCGGCTTCTGCAGCCGTGGGTTGGTGACCTGCCTGGAAAGGCCGCTCTCCCCGGCGACCAGGTGCAGCGCCAGGCTCGCAAGGCGGCTCTCGTGGAGGAGTCGGTCGGTGGTGACTGTCTCGTGCTTCGGCGTCATGGGAGGGACTCCGCGTTCGCCAGCGCCGCCGTGAGGGCTGTGGCATCGCTCGCCCCCTCGAACATACGCCGGACGAGTGGGTTGCTCAGCATTCGGGCGATGTTGGAAAGAACCTGGAGATGGGCGGACGGCTGCTCCGCAGGCGAGAAGATGAAAAAGAAGAGACGGGCAAGCCCCTCGTCCAAACCGAAGGGGACTGGCTCCGGAGCCCGGGCGAATGCGGCCACCACTCCGCCAAGGCCCGGGACCTTGCAGTGCGGTATTGCGGTTTGCTCACCGACCACGGTGGCGCCAAGCCTCTCCCGGTCGAGCAGCAGGTCCACGAGGTCCTGCGAGCGCCGCACGGCGCCTGCCCGCTCGAGGTGGTCCGCCACGTAGACGAGCACCTCCTCCCGGGTGTGCGCCGGGATGTCCAGGAAAACATGCTCGGGCTTGAGGAGATCACTTAGTCGCACGGGGCTCCCCTTCTGCGTGCCGGTCAAAATTCGGGGGTCACCAGGCCGTAGGTGCGGTCGCGCCTGCGGTACAGGACGCTGACCCGGTCAGACTCGGCCTCGCGGAAGACGATGAAGTCGTCCTTCGAGCTGTCCAGCTGAAGCGCCGCCTCCTCCACGGTCATGGGCAAAACCGGGACGTGGCGGGTCTCCACCACCTCGGGCGTACCGCGCCTCACCGACTCCGGCTCGACCACCTCGACCTGCCAGCTCCCCTCCTTCGCACGGGGACGCTTCCTGCCCGTGAGTTTCTGCTTCATCCGACGCGCCTGCTGCTCCAGCTTTCCCACCAGGTCCTGCAGAGAGGTGGTCCACTCCGGTGTCTCCGAGGACGCCTCCACCTCGAAGTCCTTGCCACGGATGTACGCCTCCACCGAGATCCTGTGCTTCTCCTGCGCCACCGTGATGCGCGCCTCGTGGACCGCGTTGAAGTACTTTGCCAGGCGGTCGAACTTCTTCTTCGCCATTGCGCGCTGCTGCGGCGTGAGCTCGGTATTGCGGGCGATGAACTCAAGATCCATGGCCCCCCCTTTCCTCCAGATTCGACTTCAGTGCAGCGGGTACGGCTTCATTGTAGCTGCACATGCGGAAACGCTACCGCAGTACCCGCCGCCGCTGCTCCGACGACGGGACCCCCAACTCCTCCCGGTACTTGGCCACCGTGCGGCGTGCGATCCGGATGCCCAGACGGTTGAGCTGCCGTGCGACCCGCGCGTCGGAGAGCGGGTGGGCCGGTTCCTCCTGATCGATGAGCTCCTTGATCCTTTCCTTGACCACCACCGAGGAGATATCGCCCTGCAGCGCGTGGGAGATCGCGGAGTGAAAGAAGAACTTGAGCGGGAAGATGCCCCTCGGGGTGGCGATGTACTTGTTGGCCACGACCCGACTAACGGTCGACTCGTGCATACCGATGTCGTCGGCGATGTCGCGGAGCACCAGCGGTCGCAGACTCGTCACGCCCTTCTCGAGGAACTCCTCCTGGCGCCGCACAATCGCTGACGCGACGCGCGCGATCGTGGTCTGCCGCTGCTCGACCGAGCGCAAGAACCAGAGCGCCGAGCGCATGCGCTCCCGCAGATAACCCTTCGCCTCTCCCTCCAGGGCACGGCTCTGAAGCATGCGCAGGTAGCGTGGCGAGATCCGCAGGCGCGGCAAGCCGTCATCGTTGAGGATTACCCGCCAGCGCTCGCCGTCCTTCGTGACCACGACGTCAGGCTCGATGGCCTGGTTGTCGTTTGGCCCGAGCCGGGCGCCGGGGTGCGAGTCGAGGTGACGCAGCACCTCCATCACCGCGCGGACGGATTCGCGCGGCACGCCGAATTTCTGCGCGAGACGGTCCCATCGCTGGTGCAAAACGTCCTCGAAAGCCTCGGAGACCACACGCGTGACCAGCGCCAGCATCTCGGGCTCGCTGTCCCGGTCGAGCCGCTGCAGCTGAAGCAGGAAGCACTCCCCGAGCGAGCGTGCCGCGATTCCTGCCGGTTCCAACCGCTGCACGATCGCGATGGCCTCGCGCACCCGCTCCACCGGCACACCAAGCTGGACGGCGACCTCATCGTCGGATGTGCGCAGGTAACCGTCGGGATCGAGGTTCCCGATGACGAACTCGCACACCGGCGCAAGCCCGTCAGGCACCTGGAAGAGATGAAGCTGGGAGCAGAGGTCGTCGAACATGCTCACCGCTCGCGCCGGCGAGTTCTCGAGCGAGCGCTCCTCACCCTCCTCCCATGCCGGTGCCACGCTCGGCCCGTCGTGCAAGTAGTTGGCGAAGAGGGACTCGAGCTCGACCTCGCCGAACGCATCGGCGGTGGGGCCCGCCTCGGCGGTCGCAGGCTCTTCGGCCGGCGTGGCCTCCCCCACCTGCGGCCCGGGAGGCTCCGCGTCGTCAACGGCCTGGACGGGAGCGGCAAGATCCTCCGGTGCAGCGGCGTCCTCGGCCGCGGCAGTGTCCTCGGCCGCGGCAGTGTCCTCGGCGGCGGCAGAATCCTCGGCGGCGACGGCCTCCTCGTCGCCGGGCGCCTCGTCGGTCATCTCGAGCAGCGGGTTGGCCTGGACCTCCTGGGCGAGGGCTTGCTCCAGCTCGAGGCGCGACAGCTGCAGAAGCTTGATCGCCTGCTGCAGCGTAGGCGTCATCACCAGCTTCTGCGTAAGCTTGAGGTTGAGCTTTTGCTCGAGTGCCATCGCCTAGAGCTGAAACTCTTCTCCCAGATAGACTTGCCTGACGAGCGGGTCCTTTGCCAGAGTTTCCGGATCTCCGCTTGCAAAAACCTTGCCGTCTTTGATGATAGAGGCCCGATCAGTGATTTTCAAGGTGTCCCGCACGTTGTGGTCGGTGATCAGGATGCCGTAGCCCTTGTGGCGAAGGTGCCGGATCAGGCGCTGGACGTCGAGCACGGTGATCGGGTCGATGCCGGCGAACGGCTCGTCGAGCAGCAGAAAACGCGGCTCGGTTACGAGCGCCCTGGCGATCTCGAGCCGGCGCCGCTCCCCGCCCGAGAGCGTGTCGGCCCGCTGGGTCCGCAGCTTCTCCAGCCCGAACTCCTCCAGGAGCTCGGATACCTTGGCCGTGGCGTGCTGCCACGGGATGCCCAGCAGCTCGAGAACGCCGTAGAGGTTGTCCTCTACGGTAAGGCGGCGGAAAACCGAGGCCTCCTGAGGCAGATATGAGATCCCGAGCCGGGCGCGCCGGTACATCGGCAAGAACGTGACGTCCTGCTCCCCGACCCACACGCTGCCCGCATCGGGCTCGACGAGGCCCACGAGCATGTAGAACGTGGTCGTCTTGCCGGCGCCGTTGGGACCCAGGAGCCCAACCACCTCGCCCCCCTCCAGATTGAGGGACACGCCATCCACAACGGGGCGCTTTCGGTAGCGTTTGACGAGCTCGCGGGCTTGAAGGCGCAGCGTGTCTATGGCTTCCTCCCCCGGGGCCGCGGCGTCGGGCCCGGCTTGGTGGGATGGTAGAGCGTCTCGCTCGGGTTGTCTTCCGCACCCAGAACGACGACGGTGTTGGTGGCGCGCTGCCACTGCAGGTGGTTCGCCTTTACCTGGTTCCCCGAGGGTTCCTTGACCAGCACGGGGCTCCCCCACATCTCGAAGAACCCTCCCGCCACCATCAGGCGGGCCTTCTGGCCTGTCATAACCCTCGCCGTCGCGAGCTCGCGCAGCGTCACCCCGCCATCGAGGGTGGCGAGCACGAGGTTCCCGTTGGCGTCCATGGTGGCTACCAGCCGCTGACAGAGCGCCTGCGCCTGTGCGTCCTCGAAGACCACGTCGCCGTCGTAGGTCGCTACCCCGGTGGTGCGGTCGTAGCCTAGTTGCCGGGCGCGCACCCGGACCTCCGCCCCCGGACCCGTCTTGCTCTCGGCCCTGGCCGTGGTCAGGACCTCGCCGCGGCCCGTGACGATCTCCCTCTCCCGGTCATAGTCAAGCCGGTCGGCCCGCACCAGGCGGTCGCCCTGCCAGAGCCTCGCGTCCCCCTCGAGCGAGACGTGTCCCCCACCCTCGGACGCGCTCGCGGTGCCGGCGGCAAACCGCACCGGGGCCTCGCCCTGACCCATTAGGCCGGAGCGCTGCAGCACGCCGACGACCTGGCCGCGAGCGGCCACTTTGCCGCCTTCTTCGCCTTGAAGGCGGTCGCACCAGGCCGTCGAGTCCGGGCCTGCCAGCAACACCCTCTTGCCGCTCGCGGGCAGCAGGGTGAAAGTCCGTGACCGCAGCGAGAACTCCAGCTCTCCGCCCTCCGCCCACTGGTCGCCGGTCTCGACGCGGACGTCATCGCTTGCCCGAACCGTTTGGGCCTGGCCGGTGTGGAACACCAGGCGCATCTGGGCAGCGCGCACCCGGCGCGGGTCCTCGTCCCTGCGCAGCTCCTCTCCGCAGCTGAGGCCCTGTCCTTCCAGCCACTCCCATGCGGTACGGGTCCCCTCCCCCACCACCCGCCAGGCTTCAAATTCGCGCCAGCCGGCCGTCGTGTCCGCCAGGTTGACCACCACAAACCCTGTTGTTGGCGACGGTTCTGCTGTGAGGCGGTAGCGGCCCTCAGGAAGCGCTTCGAGCTCGGTGGTCCCTGCGCGGGCCTGAACCTCGCTGCCGTCATCAAGGGTCCCTTCGAGGCCCACGGGTCCCACGAGTGAGAGCTTCCGGAGCTCACCCTCCGCCGTGGAAAGCTGCATCTCGGCGCGCGCCGCCTTGGCCTGGAGCCTGCCGCGCAGAATGGTGAGCCCGTCTGGAAAGCGGACGAAGGCGCTCGTCCGGTCGTAGACCACGCGGGGCGCCAGGAAGATCGTCGAAGGCGTGGCCGACGCCTTGGTCTCGTGCCAGGTGACCGAGACCCCACCGACGAGCTCCATGGTGTTCTTCTCCAGGGAGCTGCGGGTCCCCGCGGCGAGGCCACCCCACCCCGGGCCGGCGAAGGTCACTGCGCCGGCGCTCTGCAGCAGCCGCTCAGGCCCACCCAGCGAGAACCCGCTCGCCCGCAACGCGACGCCCCCGCGGAGCGAGACCTCGGCGTTGCCCACGGTCTGAGCCTCGTGCTTCACCGGATCCAAGCGCAGGCCGTCGGAGAGCAGGCCGTACGCGACCCGGCCCTCGTGGTAGAGCGAGACCTGGACGTCGTGGAACTCGTACCAACCCGAGCTGAACTCAACCGCCTCGCGGGCCGCGATGCGGAAGTTCGGCTCGATGCCCAGAGTGTCCGAGTAGACGAACCCCTTGTGGACGCGGACCGGCTGCTCCTGCCCTTCCCTCGTTGCAGCCTCCACCTCGACCTGCTCCCTCTGCGGCTGCCGCCGGAAATGGCGTTGAAGGTAGCTGCCGACCAGAATGGCAACCCAGAGGAGCAGGAGGACGAACGAACCGCGACGGAGGGCTAGAAGGCGGGAGTTCACCGTTCGACGAACTGGCCCATGGCGCGGAACTTGGCAAAGCGCCTCCGGGGCAGCTCTTCTCGCTTGATCCGGCGCAACTCGGCCAGGGCCTTGCGGATTGCGCTACCCACCCTCCTGATCGCCAGGTTCGGGTCGATGTGGGCGCCACCCACGGGCTCCGGGATGATCTCGTCGATGACTCCGAGGTCCAGGAGGTTCTTCGCCGTCAATCGCAGGGCGCTCGCGGCCCTCTGCACCTCGGTCTGGTCCTTCCACAGGATCGCTGCGCAGCCCTCCGGCGAGATCACCGAGTAGATCGCGTGCTCCATCATGAGGATGCGGTCGCCGATCCCGATGGCGAGCGCACCACCCGAACCACCCTCCCCCGTCACCACGACCACGATGGGCACGGTGAGGGACGCCATCTCACGCAAGTTCCGGGCGATCGCCTCGGCCTGGCCGCGCTCCTCGGCGTCGATCCCTGGGGAGGCACCCTGGGTGTCGACGAGGCTGATGATCGGGCGTCCGAACTTCTCCGCCATGCGCATCACCCGCAACGCCTTGCGGTAGCCCTCGGGGCGGGGTTGCCCGAAGTTCCGGTACAGCCGTTCCCGGGTATCGCGACCCTTCTGGTGGCCCACTACCGAGACGCTCTCGCCGTCGAGGCGACCCATGCCAGCGACAATTGCGGGGTCGTCGGCAAATCCGCGGTCGCCGTGGATCTCAACCCAGTCGGTGAAGAGACCCCGGATGTAGTCGAGGCAGTACGGGCGGTCGGTGTGCCGCGCCAGCTGGCACTGCTGCCATGGCGTTAGGTTCTCGGTGACGCGCTTCGCCTCCTCCTCGAGCTGGACCCTCAGGCGCGCCACCTCGACCCGGCTCCCAGCGCCCCCGGTGCGTTCGGCCTCGGCCAGCCGCTGGCGCAGCTCTTCCAAGGGCACGAGGAACGGAGGTGCGGGTGTCCCGGCCATGCCCCCCGACTCTAGTGAGATTGCGAGCGAATGGCAAGGCCGCGTCGTTCCGACTGTTCCCGCGGACCTCGTCAGTGGCCCTCCTGGCCAGAGAGCTTGGAAAGCCGGGTGCGGAGCCAGTCGGCCCTCCCCACGCGGCGCAGGATGGTCGTGCGGCGGAACTGCCAGCGCCGCGACGCGGTCGACGGGTTGTCGCGCCCGGGCGACGGGATCGCCGCCGCCAAGCTGGCAGCCTGCCCGGCGTCCAGCTCCCTTGCCGGAATTCCGAAATAGTGCCGCGAGGCGGCCTCCGCGCCCAGCAGACCAGGCCCGAACTCGACCACGTTCAGGTAGAGCTCGAGGATTCGGCGCTTGCCGAGCCGGCGCTCCATCCACCACGCCAAGCGAGCTTCCCGGACCTTGCGCCAGAAAGTCCGCTCGGCCGAAAGGAAGAGGTTCTTTGCAAGCTGCTGCGTGATCGTCGAGGCGCCCCGCAGACGGCTGCCGGGTCTGCGCGTCTCGACGGCCTCGACGATGGCGTCGAGGTCAACCGGCCCATGGCCGAAGAAGTCGATGTCCTCGCCGACCAGCACCGCGAGCTGGAGTTCGATCGAAATCGCAGCAAGCGGTACGTAGCTGTGCTCCACCTTTCGGTGGCTCCCCTCCTCCCGCCACCGCTCTGTTTGCCGCTGCCAGGTCGCCCACGGGCGCGGCGGAGGCCCCTCCTGCCAGACCGAGAGATCCTCGCCGGGGCTCAGCAACCACATGCCGAGGGTCGCCACCGCCGTGACCAGCGCCGCCACGGCAATGCCCAGAAGCCGTCGCGTGAGGCGCGCCATACTAGAAGTCACCCCTTTGCCATACCGGCGGCATGCGAGCGTCGATCTGACGCCAGATCTCCAGCGCGCCGGTCGCGCCGTAGAGGCCGGTTTCGCTGTTTCCGTCCGTCCCCACCCACACCACGGTCACCATCCTGGGTCGCAGCGCCACGAACCACGAGTCGCGCCGCTCGTCGGTGGTTCCGGTCTTGGCCGCGAGGTGTCCCGAGACAACCCCTGCCAGGGCAGCAGCGGTTCCCCGTCGCGGCACGTCTTCGAGGATCGCACGCACGCCGGACGCCACCGCGGCGTGGAAGACGGGCTCGGGTGCCCCCACGGTTCCGCGCTCCGGGCTCACGAGCGGTCGTTCCCCCTGCCCGAGAAAGACCGCGTAGGCTCGTGCGACCTCCAACGGCGACGCCTCAAGTGCCCCAAGCAGTATGGCCGGCCCCTCGCTTTCCACCGAGAGCCCCGCGTGCCGCAGCGTCTCGGCCACGTCGCGAACGGAGACGTCGAGGCCAAGCCACACGATGGGCACGTTGAGAGACAGGATCAGCGCCTCGTGCACCGTGACCGAGCCGCGATAACGACCATCGTTGTTCTCCGGGCGCCAGAGCCGCCGGCCCACCCGAACCTCGAGCGGCTTGTCGGGCAGCGCTGAGCCGCCCGACCATCCGGCCTGAAAAGCAGCTCCGACCACGAAAGGCTTCACAAGGCTGCCGATCTGGCGCCGGGCTGCCGCCGCCCTGTTGAACTCTCCGGGGAGGCCAAACCGGCTTCCCTGCATTGCCAGCAGCCTCCCGTCGGGGGCGAGCACCACCACGGCCACCTGCAGCGGATCACCACTGCGGGCAAGCGCCCGCAAGTGCGAGTATCGACGTTCGAGCTCCTGCAGCCCGGCCTCGCAGCCTTCACGCACCGCCTGCTGCAGCTCGATGTCGAGCGTGCCAGCGACGTCACCTCTGCTTCGGGTATTCGCCAGCAGGTAGTCCACGAAGTGCGCCGCGAACGGCGCCCTCAGACGGTGCGGCTCCCGGGGTAGCGGGGCCGAGGCAAACGCCTGGGCCTGCAACCGGTCCAGGTGACCCTCGTGCGCCATGGCGGAAAGCACTGCGCCGCGGCGAGCACGCGCATTCTCGGGGTGGGTTAGCGGGTCGAAGCGGTTTGGGGCAGCGATCAGGCCAGCAACCAGCGCCGCCTCCTCCACGCTCAGGTCGGCTGCCCGCTTGGCGAAGTAGAAGTGCGAGGCCGCTTCGACCCCTTGGATCTGCAGGCCGCCGTCCTGGCCGAGGTAGACACGGTTCAGATAGGCCTGGAGGATGGCGCGCTTGTTAAAGCGGTACTCGAGGAGCGTCGCCAGCCAGGCCTCGATCACCTTGCGCGGCACGGTGCGCGATGGTCTCAGCAACAGGATCTTTGCCAGCTGCTGCGTGATCGTGCTGCCACCCTGGCGCACGCCGCCGGCCAGCAGGTCTTGAACGGCCGCGCGTACCACACCCCTGAGCGACAGGCCGGAGTGTGAGAGGAACGTGCGGTCCTCGATGTCAACGGTTGCGGTCAGGAGCACGGGTGTCATGTCGGCCATCGGGATCGGCCACCGCACCACGTCGCCCGGTGCCGCGGTCCCGACGATGGCGGGCCTTAAGAGAACGCGGTCGATCGCCACGCCCCAGGCGTTCGCGAGCACAAGTCCGGAGGACGTTGGTGTGACCGCTACCTCGCCCCCCAACCCCTCGGCCACCCCGACGCCGAGCCTGACCGATCCACCCTCCACCGTGAACTCTCCTGCCCGCGGCCGGCCCCCTGTCCCTTCACTTACACCGCGTCCCGCCAGTGACACTCGCAGGCGTGCCAAATCCCACGGGTCGCCGGCCTTGAGCTCGAGCGGCGCGCTCAGCACGCGCGTCGCGGTGTGCTGCGCGGCCCCGGAGAGCGCCTGGTCCACGAGGGCGGTTCCGTAGAGGACGAGGATCGCCACGCTGCCGAGCGCGATGCCCGCGAGCACCGCGGTCCAGCGCACGAGGATTCGTGTCCTGCGCGAGAGCGGCATGCGACTCTCATTCTAGGCCGACCCGGCGGGGGCCGCAGGGCCGACGAACTTTTCGAGGGCAACTCTCGTAGTCTCCACCAGAGGAGAGAGAACGATGCTGACCATCATGACCCTCGCCGGTGTCTTTCTCGCGATAGGGTTCGCCGTGGCGCTGCTGGTGCTGGTGGCCAAGCTCATCCTGCTGCCGTTCAAGCTTGCGTTCGCGCTGCTGAAGGTCGCAATCGCCCTAACCGTCGGACTCGGGCTGCTGCTGCTCGGCCTTCCCCTACTCCTGGCTCTGGCGCTGCCGCTCCTCGTGCTGGGCCTGCTGGCATGGGGGATGTTGAGGCTGGTGTTCGCCTAGGAGCCTGTCCAAGAAACCGACGAAAGCGAGGGTTGCCAAGCGCCCCGGGTAGCATGGCGTGGCCGCCGGGGCATCTAACTCGCGCGCACCACAGTCTTCTAGCCGCTGTTCTTGAGGGGAGCGTCTCCCGGACGGGCTCTCAGCTACGGTCTACCGCGCAGCGGGAACGACGCCACCTCGGCGAGAAAACCGTCCGCCGTGAGCGCGAGCAACCGGTAGGCGGCGACGGTTTCGGTGTCCTCGTCGACAAAAGCGTACCCGAACGACGCCTCCCCGTTGTCGGCCACCGGGAGGATCGTGCGCCTGAGAACGTTCCATGAGGGAGGGTTGCTGTTTTCAAGCGCCTCGACCACGAAGGCCCGAAGCCCGTCGTGGCGCTGGGTCTCCCAGCTGAGGGTGACCGCCCGGTCTCCGGCCCAAAAGTCCCACCGGTTGATCTGCACGGGGTAGTCAGCGACCCGCCGGACGGCCAGTGACAGGTGCGCGTTGGGTTCGAGGGCCACGGCCACAACGCCCGCCCAGGCCAGGCCCTGGAGCGGCACCGTGACCTCGGCACGCGGGTTCAGCGGGACAACATCGAAGGCGCCGGTGAGCGAGTAGCGCACCGCGACCCATGCCTCCACCCGCTCGCTCTGCACCGGAAAGATGGCGACCGCGCTTGCGTCGGCCGGCAGTGCAATGATGCGCATGCCTGCGCCGTCGAAGCGCACGTTGGCATCAGCCTGCGTGATCGCCGGCGCGAACTCCGGCACCGGGGGCCGATGGAAGCCCAGGAGCTGGGGATCGAGCAGGCTGGCTACGGCGAGCTCGCCGACCTCCCGCAGAGGGTTCTCGACCCCGAACGCGGTGAGCGCCTCGAACGCCGGCTCCGGCCAGCTGCCTCGCGTGCCGCGCCGGATCGCCGCGTCGCCTCCGATGCGCCACAGGAGCTCGGGCAACGCGGTGGTCAGGACCTCGCCGCGGCCCAGGCGCTCGAGCCACCCCAGCTCCCAACGGAGACGATTGGCAGAGCTCGGGGCACTCAGATGCGCCGCCACGGACTGCGCCAAAGTTCGGGCGGTGGCGGCGTCGGTGCTGCGCCTCAGCTGGCGCTCGACGAGCGCCGCCGCCAGAACGAACGCGTTGTCTTCGCTGGCGTCACGGGCGCCCAGAAGGACATCGGCTGGCGACGCCGTGGCATCAAACGGGTTGTTCTGGATTCTCACACGCACGGTCCCGGCATCCCAGCCGCGCTGGGCGAGCAACCGGACAACCTCGGCACAGACGGTATAGGTGGCCTGTGCAGCGGGCGATCGCTCGACCTCAAAGGACACGTCCCGCACCCGCTCGCTCAAAACGGCGGCACCCAGCTCCGAGGGGGCGGCCGCTGCGAGGCCGAGCACAGCGAAAACAACCAGGGCACGGGACCACCTGGCTCTCATGCGATCACGATACGTCGCGAAGGGGCGTGCGTCAAGGCAGCGCGCGGGCCAGAATGACCGTGATGTTATCCACGCCACCTTTTCGGTTGGCCTCCTTCACCATTTGCTGCGTGATCTCCTTCAGGTCCGTGCTGCACCCGAGCGCCGCCCCGATCTCCTGATCTGAGAGCATGGTGTTGAGGCCATCCGAGCAGAGCAGCAGGAGGTCGTTGGCCTCGAGCTGGCGCTCCGCGATGTCAACGGTGGGCTCCTGGGCCCCACCAAGCGCCCGCGTGACCACATTCTTGAGCGGGTGGTTGCGGGCGGCCTCCTCGCTCAGCAGGCCGGCGATCACCTGCTCGTGGACCCAGGAGTGGTCGGAGGTGATCAGCTCAATGGCCCGGTTGCGGTAGACGTAGGCGCGGCTGTCCCCAACGTGGGCCACCGTGAGCTGCCGTTCTTCGCCCGCGATCAGGGCCGCCACGATCGTAGCTCCCATGCCCCTCAGGCCGGTATCCACATCAACGGCGCCGGTGACCCTCCGGTGGGCCGAGACGATCGCCCGCACGAGGCGGTTCGCATTCAGGGAGAGGCGTGGATTCCAATCGTCGGGCCAGGTGGCGTCCTCGTAGTCCTGGGTGGCCTCGACAACCCGCTCCACCTCCCGAACTGCCAGGTCCGCCGCCACCTCACCGGCGGCGTGGCCTCCCATCCCGTCTGCCACCACATACAGGGTCAAGTCATCCCGGATGAGAAACTGGTCCTCGTTGTGGTGGCGGCGCAGGCCGCGGTCCGTGACCCCGATCGACCTAAAGATCACGGCCCGCCGCCTTCCAGAGAGCCATGCTAGACAGAGCCTCCGCCGCCGGTCCCCTTCGACAGCTGCGCCAACCAACCCTCTATTGCGGGGTCTCCGGGGGCCAGCTGCGCCGCCTGCTGTGCGAAGCGCGTCGCGCGCGCGAACATCCTGGCGCGGGCGAACGCCTTGGAGGCATCGAGCAGTATCTTCACGTCGTTGGGTTCCAGCCGAACCGCCTGGTCAAGGTGGCGCAGCCCCTCCTCGAGACCGCCCACCTGCCGGGAGAGAATGACACCGTACAGGTGGTGCGCCTTCGCGCTCTCGGAGTCATGGGCGATGGCCTGGGCGAAGTATTCGTTGGCCTCGGCGGCCTGCCCGGTCTTCACGAGGCCCATCGCCTTGGCCAGCAACGCACGCGCGATATCGCGCGGGTTGGAAAGCAGCTGCGATGTCTTGCTTGACAGGCTCTGGTCGTAGCGGGCGCGCTGGGTGGGATCGCGGAGGACGTTGTACGCCTCGGTGATGGCCTGAAAATCCTTCTCGGCCTGGGCACGGGCAGGCCCAATGAAGCGATCCGGATGGCGCTCCCTCGCGAACCGGCGAAAGGCGGACTTGATCTGGTCCTGGGAGGCGAGGGGCTCGACCCCGAGGATCTCGTAGAAGCTTCGCCGGTCGGTCATCCCTGCCCTTTCGCTCCGCGGCGCCTGCCTTGCCGCTCCGCGCTACCGTCGGTGCGCCGCCATATCCTTTGCCACCCGGCGGACCGTCTCCGAAACCCCCCGGTCGTGGCTGATCAGTCCCAGATCCCGTTGCGACAATCGCCGAACTAATTGTAGCGCAATACCCGCCGGGGTCTTCGGGTTGAAAACCAGGTTGTGCAGCACTCCGTAGCGCCGAAGCCACCGTGGCCGTGAGGCGATGATGCGCAACGCTTCCTCGCTGCTGGCTCGCATTCCCGCGATGCGCTCGACGTCGATCTCGTTCAGCTTCGGGCTGAGCATCACCGCGCGCACGACCAGCGGGCTGCGGTCCCGCACCAGGAGCAGACGCTCCTCCCGTGTGCCCCGAAGGGCCTGCATCACGCGCTGGGCGGTGTTCATCGACGCAAGACGTGCGGTTGCGTCGCGGATCTCCTCGGCTGCCCCGGGCTCGAGTTCGAAGACCAGCCTCTCGATCTCGATCTCGCCTCCGGGGAGCCGCATCCCGATGGCCTTGAGCTCGGCCAGCACCTGCTCGATCGACGGCGTCTCGGGAATCTCGGAAGGCAGCCCCTCGGCGGAGGCCCAGACGATCGCCTTCTGGAGGAACTCCTCCTCGAACTCACGCACGCGGCGCAGGACTTCCAAGGTGACCTGGGGGTTGGCGCGGAGATCGTCGAGCAGCTCCAGGCAGCCGAGCACCCGCACCTGGTTGGTGATGAGCACATCCTGGGTCACGGGCGGAGCGAGCCGCGCCAGCCACCGCAGCGTCTCGTTTGCGCTCTGGGGGTGACGGACGATGGCCTGCCACAGAACCTCCTCCTGCCGGCAGCGTGCGAGGAGGTCGATCTCCAGCGGGTCTGCGTCCTCCACCTGGAGCACGGCCATGAAGTTCTGTGTGGTGAAGCCCGCGAGCGTCGCCTGCGCGGCCGCGGCGACCTCCTGGTCTCCGTCCGCCGCGAGGATGAGGTTCACGCGGATGAGCTCCTCGCGGCTGACCGGCAGCAGGCCCTGAGCCGCGAAGAGGCGCAGCGCACGAGGCGCCATCCCCTGCCGGATCTTGACCAGCAGCTCGTTGACGCTGGAGATTCCGCCCGAGGCTGACATTACCGTTCGGGTTTGGGTGCCGGACCGCCGGTCAGGCGGAATCTGGCAACCGCCCCGGGGGCTCCCGCCGGGCTGCGGACCTCTCCCATGTACTCGACGCTCGCCGCGCCGGCGTCTCCTAGCACCAGTTCAACTTCCCTGCCCCCGGCCGGAACCTCCCAGGTCGTGCCGGCTTGCAGCAGCCGCGCCACGGGTTTCTCGCTCGCGATGCGGACCTCGACCCAGCACGGTGCCTGGCCCGTGCGGACGACGAGCATGTCGGGTCCGGGCGCCGGCGTTTCGACCGGAGCCGGTGGGGCCGGGGTCGGCGCCGCCACCGGGAACGTCGCAGCCGTCTGCGGCGCGGGTGATGGCAGGGCAGTTTGCGCGTCGCGCGGCTTATCCTCGACGAGCAGCACGCCGACGATGCCGGCCGCCACCAGACCCAGCCCGACGAGCCACGGACCCACCCTCCTCCTCCTGATCGGAACTGCGGGGTGAACGGGCACGAGCTGTCTGGACTCGTCGTACCTCTGCCAGGCCGCCTCAAAGGTGGACATCCAGTCGTCCGGCGACCGTCCCAGGAGCTCGAGGTATTGCCGAAGGAACATGCGCGCGAAGACCCGGTTGGGCAGCCTGGCGAAATTGCCTGCCTCCAGGGCCGAGAGCGTCCGCAGGGAGATTTTGGTCCTTTCCGCTATCGTCTCGAGGGCGATGCCTGCGGCCGACCGGGTGCTCTTCAGCGCCTCACCGAACTCCTGGGGCGTGGTCTTTGGGGGTGGGCCCATCTGCTCGCAGTTTAAGGCCTGCAGGGCGGAGTTCAAGAGGGGGCGGCTTGTCCATTCGCGCTCGTCTCCGAATGTCGCTGCCGGAGCAGGCGGCTGGCCGCCTCCCTCAGCTGGCCGTCTACTTCGGGCGACTCCGCGAGCCCGGCAATCTCCGCCTCGGGGAGCAGCGTCAGCAGACCCAGGGCCACTCCCAGAGGGACGCTTCTGCTGTGAACCGCGGCTCGCAGGACCTCGGGCCTTCTTCCCCAGCCCGGGTGGCGGAGGAGTGCCAGCACGCACTTGGGGTTACGGTTGGAGTTCAGGAGGCGCAGCGCCTCCGTCTCCGTGAACTGGGGGTTAGAAAGCAGCGCCTGGACGCACAGCGGCTGTTCGTCGGTCAGCAGAGTGCCGATGATGCCCCTGGGTGCCTGCCTTGCCAGCGCGGTGCGCTCACCAAGCGTCAGGTTAACGATGCGCTCGATGAGCTTGCGCTCGGATTGCTTCCGGATCGCCGGTGATGTGCGGGGGTCGCGGCTGACGTCCAGGAGGTCATGCCAGCCGAGCCTCTGGAGCGCGTCCCAGGCGAAGTGCCTCGGGCAGCGAGGATGCCTGACGACCAGCTGCAAGACGCGCCGCGATGTCAGGACCCAACTGCACTTGGCCAGCCGCTCGACGAGGACGCCGGGGCAGCTCGGCCGGCGCAGCACCCGCGTCAAATCCCCTTCACCCGGCTCTCCCCCGGAGTCGAGGAGCTCCAGTACCGCCGCGACCTCGGGGTCTAGCTTCTGAGCCATAACAGCATGTTAGCGCAGGCAGTTCTGCAACCGGTGAGTGATCCGCCCGTCGGTCGATCAGTGCCTTCGCTCGGCGCCCTCCGGGCGTCCGAGGATGGCGAGCACACGCTCCATCCCACGCTCCAGCAGATCCGGGCTGCGTGCCTCCATGACCAGGCGGAGCAGAGGCTCCGTGTTCGAGGGGCGCACATTGAACCACCAGTCGGGATACTCGACGGTGATTCCGTCCAGGTAGTCGATGACACCATCGTGAAAAACCTCGGCGAGCCGCCGGATCATGCCGGTTTTGTCCTCGACGTGGAAGTTGATCTCGCCCGTGCCCGAGTAGCGGCGCAGCGGCGCCAGAAGCTCGGCGAGGGGTTTGCCAGTGCGACGCAGGACATTCAGCACCTCGATAGCCGTGATCAGCGATGAGTCGGCAAAGTAGTTCTCGCGGTAGTAGAAGTGGCCGGCGAGTTCACCGCCGAACGGACTGCCGATGCGGCGCATCGTTGCTTTCATGAAAGAGTGCCCGACCCGCTCGCGTACCGGTTGGCCGCCGGCGGCCTGGATCTCCTCGCGCGTCGCCCACGACGAGCGGATGTCGTAGACGATCGGCGCACCGGGGAACCGCTCGAGCATCGGCCGTGCGAGCAGCGCGGTGATCATGTCTGCGCTTACGATCCCCGACAGGTTGTCGACGAGGATTGCGCGGTCGGCATCCCCGTCGAACGCGATGCCCAGGGCGCAGCCACGCTCACGCACGGCGTTCTGCAGGTCGCGCAGGTTCTCGGGCTTGAGCGGGTTGGCCTCGTGGTTGGGGAAGCTGCCGTCGAGCCCGAAGAAGAGCGGGACCAGATCGATGTTCAGCTCCCCGAGCAGGTCCCGGTACAGGGTGGCCATCCCGTTGGCCACGTCCACGGCCACCTTCAGCCGCGGCTCGCGCACAAGCAAGAACCGGAGCACGTGTTCCCGGTACGCGGCGGCGATCTCGCGGCGCTCGATCGGTGCCCGGGGCGGTGCCGCGGCGACCGGGTGCTCGCGCACAAGCTTCTCGAGCGTACCTATCCCGCTGTCGCTGCTTACTGGGATGGCGTCCCGCCGCGACAGCTTGAGGCCGCTGTACCTTGCCGGATTGTGGCTCGCCGTGACCTGAATTCCGCCCGAAGTCCCGAGGTGCCCGATCGCGAAGTAATTCATCGGTGTGGTGGCGAGGCCGATGTGCACGACGGAGAGGCCAGCGGCGCGCAGCCCGCTGCAGAGGGCGTC
This sequence comes from uncultured Acidobacteriota bacterium, assembly GCA_963739225.1. Classification (GTDB taxonomy): domain Bacteria; phylum Acidobacteriota; class Thermoanaerobaculia; order Thermoanaerobaculales; family Thermoanaerobaculaceae; genus RBG-13-68-16. The sequence continues at coordinate 293,771 of CAVTZQ010000004.1, forward strand.
GGCCATCGAGGGCGAGGACGACCGCATGTCGTGGCTGACGACGACGCGCTCCCCTCTCGCCAGGTCCTCGGCGTCCAGGATGGCGCGAAAGTGAAAGCCTACGTTGTAGGAGAGCCTCTCATCGAGCTCCTCCGGGTACACGCCCCGGATGTCGTACGCCTTGAAGACCCCACCCATGTCAACCTCCGAGACGCCAGGATAGACGAGCGGCCGGGTTTCGGCTCAGGGATGCGGAGATCTTCCATAGCCAGACCGGTCTAAGACCCGAGGCCGCCGTCGACGCGCAGCGTGGCGCCGGTGATGTACGAGGCCGCGTCCGAGAGCAAGAACCCCACGACGCGCGCGACCTCCTTCGGTTCGCCGAAACGGCCCAAGGGAACGCTCGCGACCGCTCGCCTGCGGCGGTCCTCGCTCAGCCCCGCGACCAGATCCGTCTCGATCCACCCCGGCACCACGCTGTTCACCGTGACACCGTAGCGGCCTACCTCCCGCGCCAGCGCCTTCGTGAAAGCCTGCAGGCCGCCCTTGGCGGCCGCGTAGTTCACCTGCCCGGCCTGGCCGAGGAGGCCTGCGAGGGAGCCCACGTTGATCACCCGTCCGCGTCCCGCCTGGAGCATCGGCCTCAGGCAACCCCTGGTGAGGCGGTAGGCGCCGGAAAGCACGGTGTCCAGGACGACGTCCCACCGCTCCGTGTCCATCAGCAGGAAGTGCCCGTCCCGCAGGGTCGCAGCGTTGTTGACCAGGGCGAAGAGCCCTTCCCTGGCGATCTTGGCGAGAAAGCCTTCCACGGCCTGCGGGTCGGTCACGTCGCAGCGGTGTGAAACGGCGATGCCACCACCGCCACGCACAGCTTGCACCACCTCTGCCGCCGCGTCCCCCCGGCAGCGGTAGAGGAAGTGCACCCTGTACCCCTCCTCGGCGAGGAGCTTGACGATCGCACACCCGATGCCGCGCGACCCGCCACTTACGACGACGTTCAACATTGCCTCACCGTGCGTCGAAGCACCGGCGCGCTGGCCGTTGGAAAACATTCGATCTCGACCTCGTCCCGACACAGGAAGCGTATGGCACGCTCCAGGGTACCGCAGGGGCCGAGTTCGACGCAGTCCGCGTGGCCGTCCCGGCGCGAAGCATCGGAGGCGAGGGCGAAGCATTGAGGCCAACTGAGCTGTTCCACCAGAAGCCGCCACCCCTCCTCCGGGCCGGAAGGCGCCCCGCAGGCACCACAGAGTAGACCGGATTCCGAAACGGTCGCAATGGCACTGTCTCGATGGGGGCGCAGGTAACGGCGAGCATCGAGAAGCGCCCCGGAAGCGGCAACAACGCCTCAAGCACGGTGCGCAGCCTAAACGGTCCCGGCCGAGAGCGGCTCGAGCACCGGCGGGGCGCTCACGAGCTTTCGCCAGGCCTCGCGTCCCGGATCCACCCGCAGGTCGCCCTCATCGATCTTGAACCGTGCGGCCGACAGGACGATGTGCACGGTATCGAACACCGGGCGGTAGTGGGAAACCGCACCCTCGTAGATCACCTGCACCGGCACGTGGGCGAAACGAGCCCGCAGCTTCCCCGCTCGCACGATGATCTCGGTGTCGACCGAGTAGCGGTTGCCGACGAGGCCCATCCTTCGCAGGTGTCCTGCCGACACGAGGCGGTACCCGCACTGCGAGTCCTCGAGGGGCAAGCCCGTCATGAGTTCGAGGGCACGGGTACCGATGAAGTTGGTCCAGAGCCTCTTGGCGGGGATCGCCTCCGGCTTCCAGAGGCGGTTGCCGAGCACGAAATCCGCCTCGGCGGCCGCCTGCAGAAACCGCGGTGCGTCCTCGGGGTCATGCTGTCCGTCGGCGTCGAGCATCAGCACGTGGGTGTAGGGCTCCCCGAGAAGCACCGCGAGCCCGGAGCGAATCGCCGGGCCCTTCCCGCGATTCCCCTCGTGCACCACTAACCGCGCGCCCGCAGAGCGTGCAGCCGCGGCAGTCTCGTCGCTCGAGCCATCGTCAACTACCAGGACGTCCGGAACGTACTTTCTGATGCCGCACACGATGCGGCCGACGCGGTCGGCGCAATTGTACGCGGGGATGAGTGCGGCGATCGCAGACATACGCGAGGGCGAAGTCTAGCACTGCGCTGCACGACCCCGGCCAACCAGCTCTATCTTTCGGGGTCCCCGGAACCCTCGTAGAGATCGAAGCGCAGCAGACGGCACTCGATGGGGCCGTTGAAGAGCACGATTCGGCGGCTGGCCCTAAGGCCGATGGACTTGGCGAGCTCCAGGTTACCTACGAGCAGCCACGCGGTGGCGCCAGCCGCGCGTCGCTTGAGGGCGTCCCCGAGCTCGCGGTACAGCGTGTCGAGCGCCGCGGGATCACCCAGCCTTTGACCGTAGGGCGGATTGGTCACGATAACGGCACGCCCGCCCGGCAGGACCAACTCGCGCACGTCCCTCGCTTCGACGCTCACCACGTCGCCGACTCCGGCCTCACGCGCGTTCCGGCTGGCTGCCGCCACCGCTCGCGGCTCGTTGTCACTTGCCACGATCACGGCGGGCGGCGGTCGCTGCCGGACCCGCGCCGCCTCGCGCGCCTCCGTCAAGCGTGCGGGCTCGTGGTCGCGCCAGCGCTCGCAGGCGAAGCTTCGCCGGGAGCCGGGCGCCGTGCGGGTCGCGATGAGCGCCGCCTCGATGGCGATCGTGCCGGTCCCGGCCATCGGATCGAGGAGCGGCCGGGACCCGTCGAAGCCCGCCAGCAGCAGAACCCCTGCCGCGAGGGTCTCGGACAGCGGGGCCGGCCCGCCTCGAGGGCGGTAACCCCGGTGCGAGAGCGGGTCGCCGCTGCTGTCCAAGGCGAGGCCCGAGCGCTCACCCGCGAGGTGCACGTGGATCCGCACGTCGGCGCCCTTCCTGGCCACGTCGGGCCGGGAACCGCGGCGCGCCCGCAGCCCGTCCACCACCGCATCCTTGACGGTGAGGGCGGCAAAGCCCGTGTTGCGGAAAGCCTCCGCCTTTCCCGCCGCCTCAACCGTGATGGTCTGCCCGCGCGCGACCACTTCCTCCCACGCGACCTTGCTGGCGAGGTCGTAGAGTGCTTCTCGACTGCCGGCTGGTCCCTCGGACAGCTGGCGCAGCACTCTCGTCGCGGTGCGAAGCCAGAGGTTGGCACGGTAAACGGCGTCGAGGTCGCCGCGGAAGCTCACAACCCCGCGGCCGCAGCTGGCCTCGTCGTGCCCAAGCGCCAACAGCTCCTCGCGCAGGACCTCTTCGAGCCCGCGAGAGCAGGTCGCGACGAGCGGCCAAACAGGGAGGCTACGAGCCGGGGGCAGAGACGACACCCATCCGCCGCTTGTCTATGTACATCCGCGCGTCGGCCTCGTGCAGCGCCGCGGTGGCATCGCCGCCGGGCGCCAGCAGCGCCACACCCACCGCGATAGCGCACGTCGGGATGTCGCCCTCGGGCTGCGCCAGCTGGCTGCAAAGCTCTGCGACGCGTCGTCCGGCCCCATCGATGTCGAGGCCGGGGGCAAGCACCAGGAACTCGTCGCCCCCCCAGCGAAACAGGGCGTCTTCTGCCCGGAAGCACTGCGAGAGCACGCGGCCCATCCGCTTCAGGCAGACGTCGCCGGTGCTGTGACCGAGGCGATCGTTAATGCTCTTGAAGTTGTTGATATCCAGAAAGATGATCGCGGCGCCGGCGGTTTCCGCCCGGGCCAGCTCGCGCCGGAAGCCGCGCCGGTTCATCAAGGAGGTCAGCGGGTCGAGATCCACGAGCTGGCGCAGCCTCTCCTGCGACGTCACCAGCTCCTCGTTGGCGTAGCGCAGCTCCTCCACGATCCGGTCCTGCAACGCGACGAGGCTCGCAAGCGCGATGAGCAGCTCTGCGACTGCGTCAAAGAACGAGGAGTAGCGAATGTAATTGAAGAGAACCGGAGCGCCCCAGATCTGCGGTGCCAGGCTCGGCACGTACTGGAGGAAAACCAAGCCCTCGATGAGGAACGCCACCCCCAGCCAGCGCGACCGCTCTCCGCGGGGGTTGCGCAGCACCCACACGCCGGCCGTCGTCATCACCGCTCCCACTATCAGGCTCTGGGCGGCCTGCACGTAAGCCAATCTGGAGGCGAGGGCGCCCATGCTTACGCCCCACAAGCCCACGATGGCCGCGATCTGCTTCGGCCGCAGCCAGTTCTCCACGCTCGATCGGAAGTGATGACGGGTGCCCGCGACCAGCAGCAGCACGAAGAGGGTCTTGGCGGCGGCGTAGAAACCCGTTGCAACTGGCGGCATGGGACGTCCGAGGAGCCCCAGTGAATGGATGAAGACGATGACCAGGGCCAAGGTGTCGGCCACCCACGCCAGGGCCCAGACCCTGACCTCCTCGAGCTTCGAGGTGCGTGAGAGGAACACGAAGAAGATGGCGATGACCGAGATGACGGCGAGCTGTACGCCGATCGACCACCGCCCGAGCACGGCGAGAATCTCCAACGTTGGCGCCCTTTCTCTCTGCGATTATGAGGGAGGAGCCGTGGCCGGGCAAGCCGGCACTGGCTCAGCTAGTGCCGAAAAAAGCTTTTCAACTGGGTCTGGCGCCCTCACACCCCATGAGAACGGCGCAGATAATGGTCTCAGCCGCAACGGTCCCGGATCGTACTCCCTCGGCGAGGGGCTCGCCCTCATGGTCCCCAGGGTCGGGCTCCACGATGGCGGTGGCGATTTCATCCTCTGTAGCTGCCGTGAGGTTGAGAGGGCATGGGGGGAGGGTCTGTGCTCCGCATCGGACCGGCAGCCCGATGCAGCATCCCGTGCAACCGAGACGGCACGCAAGGTGCGTCCCGGCCCGCCGCTCCCCTCCCCGATCGCCGCGTCGAAAGCCTCGACGAGTTTTTCATCGGCCGCGACGACGTGCGCAGGTACTGCCCACCAGACCCTCTGGCCCACGCCGCGAAGCTAGAACGGCCACGTGGTACTCAGGTCTTTACCTTCCGCCTGCGACGTCCGAGCAGCTCGGCGATGCGCTCCCGGATCCGCTTCTCCCAGCCCTCCTCAGTAGGTTCGTAGAACCTCTCCCCGGCGAGTTCCGGCGGCAGACACTCCATGTCCGCGACCTTCTCGTCGGTGTCGTGGGCGTACACGTACCCGTCCCCGTACCCGAGGTCGCGCATCAGACGGGTGGGGGCGTTGCGGATGTGCAGCGGCACCGGGTAGGCGGGCCTGTCGGCAACCGTTTGCTGAACCCTGCCGTACGCGCCGTAGAGGGCGTTGGACTTGGGCGCCAGGGCCAGGTAGACGGCGGCCTGCGCGAGCGCGAGTGCGCACTCCGGCATTCCGACGTGCTCGACGGCGTGGGCGGCCGCCGCCGCCTGCTCGAGGGCCCGGGGGTCCGCCATTCCGACGTCCTCGGAGGCAACGCGCAAAAGGCGCCGGGCGATGAAACGAGCGTCGGCGCCGCCCTCGAGCATGCGACCGAGCCAGTAGAGCGAGGCGTCCACATCAGAGTTGCGGATCGACTTGTGAAGCGCCGAGATGAGGTTGTAGTGCTCCTCTCCCTCCTTGTCGTACTTGGCGAGTCGTCTCTGTGCCACGCGGCGAACGACATCAGGGGTCAGCGCCCCGCCCCGCCCGACGGCTTCCGCCGCAACCTCGAGCAGGTTGTAGGCCACCCTCGCATCGCCACCGGCGAGCCGCACGATCTCCTCCAACGTGTCAGCCTCGAGGGCCAGATCCCGGCCCGCAAGACCGCGCTCCGAGTCGGTCAGGGCGCGGTCCAGCAGCGTGCGGAGCTGCCCATCGCTGAGCGGCTCCAACACGTAGACCTTGACGCGTGAGAGCAGCGCCGCGTTCAGCTCGAACGAGGGGTTCTCGGTGGTGGCACCGAACAGCACGATGTCCCCGCTCTCGACAAACGGCAGGAAGGCATCCTGCTGGGCCTTGTTGAAGCGGTGGACCTCGTCAACGAACAGCACGGTGCGCCGACCCGTGTTTGCGCGCAGCCGTTTGGCGCCGTCCATCACGGCCCTTGCCTCCTTGACCCCGGAGAGCACGGCCGAGAAAGTAACGAACTCCGCCCGGCAGGTGCCCGCCAGCACCCGCGCCAGCGTCGTCTTGCCGCTCCCCGGGGGTCCCCAGAAGACCAGGGAGGGCAGCTCCCCGCGCGCAACCAACTGCCGGAGCACCCCGCCCTCCCCGACCAGGGTCTCCTGCCCCACGACCTCCTCGAGGGAGCGGGGCCGCATACGCTCCGCCAGCGGGGTTCCGGGCGGAAACCCCCCGTCCTCGGCGAATGGCAGCTTGCCGCTTATATCTCGGCCCCCCTCCAAACGTCCGCGAGCGCGATGTCGGCCAAGAGCTCCACCACCTCGACCCTCTCAAGGGCCTGCCAGGGATCGTCGCCAGAGCAGAAGACACCGTGGCCGCGTACCACGACTACCGGCGCCCGCACGAGCGCCTCCGCGCAGGCCTCGGCGAGTCGCTCGCTCCCTGGCGGGAGCGGGGGCACGCTCTCGATCCGGGGTACGAGCGCCAGGCCCTCCTCGAGGAGCCGCGGGTCGGGAAGCAGGCCTCTGTTGCTGAGGCCGAGGACCGCCCTCGGGTGCGCGTGGACGAGAGCCCGAGTCGTGGGGCAGCGCCGGTAGACGGCGAGGTGGGCAAGGGCCTCCGTGGAGGCCCGGCGCGGCGGAGGCTCGTCGAGGCGGCAGCGCACCAAGTCGGACGCAGCCAGACGGCCCTTGTCGGCGCCACGTGGCGTCAGCAGTATCACGTGGGTGTCGAGACGGCAGGAGAGGTTCCCCTCCCGTCCGCGAATCAGCCCTCGCCGGCTGAGCGCGGCACCGACGGCGACCAACTCGGCGCGCCGAAGGGCCTCGGTCCAGGTGTCCATGCTCGCGGGAGTGTACCGCTGCTGAGGGCGACCGGAGGAACCGCTGCGCACAGGATGATCCCTGGCCGCTTTCCTGATAGCGCGGCCGTGGTGTATGTGGCGCCCTCGGATGCCGCGGGATCCCTCGCGTAGCTCGGGATGACCTTTGCCCGCCAGCGGCGGGCCGCGGAACGCCTCGAGATCCTTCGCTCCGCTCAGGAGGATCCCTGGCCGCTTTCCTGATAGCGCGGCCGTGGTGTATGTGGCGCCCTCGGATGCCGCGGGATCCCTCGCGTAGCTCGGGATGACCTTTGCCCGCCAGCGGCGGGCCGCGGAACGCCTCGAGATCCTTCGCTCCGCTCAGGAGGATCCCTGGCCGCTTTCCTGATAGCGCGGCCGTGGTGTATGTGGCGCCCTCGGATGCCGCGGAATCCCTCGCGTAGCTCGGGATGACCATTGCCCGCCGGCTGCGGGCAATGGTCACTTTGTTCTCTTGGCGATCTCCCCTTCCAACCCTGTCAGGTCGGGGATGTTGGGGACCTTCCCCTGCAGCTGCTTGAGCTTCTCCACCTCGACCTTTGCGCCGGCCGGGTCGTTCAGGTCGAAGAGCCTCACGACTGCAGCGTTGTAGCGCGACTGCCAGTGGTCCGGACGCTTGTCAGCGGCGCGGTCGAAGAGCTCGAGCGCCTGTTGCAGCTTGCCGGTTTCCTTGTAGCAGACGCCCAGGTCGGTCATCACGTCAGGAGAGTCGTCCTTGATGGCGCGCGCCTTCTCGTAGAAATCGGCGGCCTTGACGAAATCGTTGAGGTCGTACTGCGTGTTGGCCATCTGTACCAGGTGGTCGTAGTTGTTGGGGTCCTTGGCGATCAGTGTCTGGAGCTCCCGGGCCTGTTCGAGCAGGTGCGGGTTCGCGGTCGCCGCGGTGCGTCCCCCTTCAGGAGGTTTCTGCGGCTGACCCGATAGCGGCGGCGCCCCAGGGACCCCAGCGTGGGGGTCGCTCGCCGGCGCGGCGGGAGCCACGCCCCGGCCCTGCCCTATCAGGTACCCGAAGAAAAAGCCCAGAAGGATGCCGACCACAGCCGTCGCAATTGGGTTCTTCCACATCTCCCTCTCCAAACCGAAGCTCTAAGGACGGAGCTCGCGGCGCCCGACCCACGTGCCCGAGGCAGGCATCCCCACGGCGAGGTTCGTCGCATCCCACGTCCCTTCCAGTCGCTTCTCGTTCCCGCGTGTCACCAGGCGTCCGCTGTAGACCGCCGCAAATCCCTGCTGCGTGTCAATCCGCTCCAGCCGGACGTTCCCGTCGATGAACGTGCCCCGCAGGGAGCCCCTCCAACCCCCGGAGAGCTGATAGACGCCCATCACGATGCTCCCGTCCAGGCGAATGTCGAAGGTGCCCTTCAGCGCCCCCGGCTCCACCGCCACCGACCACCTGCCCGAAAGCTCGTCCGGGTTGGCCTGGTTTGCCTCATCCATCCGGCGGATCTCGGACTGAACCTGTTCCAGGTAGGCCCGCCGCGCCCCGATCGTGGAGCGGAGCTGCTGTGCAGATCCCACCAGGCCCGCCACCTCGGACTCGGCATGGCGCAGGTCCGCGGAGCGCGCGGTGAAGCTCCCGAGGTCCTCGCCGTCCTTCTGGGCCCGCAACAGGTCGTCGCCCAGTCGCAACAGCCGGTCGCTTGCCGCCCTGAGCTGCTCCTGCACCCGCTCGAGGGCCGTGAGGTCGGCGGCGAGCAAACGCTTCTCGACCTCGGCCTGGGCCTTGAAGACCTCCATTACCGGATCCCGGACCTGGCCGAAGCTCCAGCCGGTCAACCCCAACGCAACGATCGCCAGCGCAGTCGTTCGTCTCATCGCCCGTTCTCCCGCGTCCCGCTCTTCCACAGCACGCCCCACGGCTGAGGGCTCGCGGCACCCTGACGAGCATACGGCCGGCCGCGCTGCGCCATCCACACCCCACCAACGCCCCCGGCCCCCTCGGCGTGCGGCCCCGATGCCGCTGACCGCCCCATCGCGCGGTCACACTAGCACAAGAAGAGGGGCGCTCCCGCTTTGGTAGACTCCGCCCATGACGGTCCCGGAAGACCGGCAGCCGGCCATCCGTGTCACCCTGCTCCCGCGTGACACGAACCCCCACGGGACCATCTTTGGCGGCGTGATCCTGTCCTACATCGACCAGGCCGGCGCCATCGAGGCCCTCCTCCACGGAGCCGATCGGGTCGTCACGGTGGCGATGGAAAAGGTGGTCTTCCACGCCCCCGTCCACGTCGGTGATCTGGTGTCGTTCTACGGGGAGCTGGTCGGTGTCGGCCGCACCTCCATCACGGTGAAGGTGGTGGTGGAAGCGGCACCGCCGGGCCCCGGCGCCTCGCCGCGGCGCGTCACGGAGGCGGAGATAACCTACGTCAACGTGGACGGCGCCGGGAGGCCGGTCCCCGTCAGGCGAGGCGGGCGGAGGGGACAGGTGACCGCGAGCCGCGGGAAGCGTAGACTGACGCGGTGACCTGGGCGTTTGCGTACCTCGTGGCGCTTCTGGTCGGCCTGGTGCTGGCCAGCGTGACCGGGCTGATTCGTGACCTCAGGAACCTGTCACGTCATCACCACCTGGTTGTCCCTCACCCCGACCAGCAGTCCGCGTTTCTAGCCCTGCTCGGTCGCAGGCTCGCGGTTGGCCTGTTCCTGTTCGGGGTTGTGGGCCTGGTCGTGGGAGGCCGGCGCCTTTCGGAGCCGCGGATCACTTTCCCGGTGGCGCTGATTGCCGGCGTGCTCGGCTTCGTGCTCGGACTTGCGGCCGTCCGCCGACCCTCCGGCGAGACCGCCCATGCCGAGAGGGCCACCGTGGTCCGCGAGATACCACCGGGCGGCTACGGACAGGTGCGCCTCGAGCGCAATGGCGGCAGCGTCGTCCTGGCCGCGCAGAATATCGAGGACGTCGTGATTCCGGCCGGGTCCGAGGTCGAGGTCGTGGACTGCACCCGCTCAGTCGTCACAGTCCGCAAGCAGACCCGGGGGTGACCCTGGGCGTGTTGACCCTGGTGCTCGCCTCGGGCTCGCCGCGCAGGCGAGAGTTGCTCGCGCGCCTCGGCCTCGAGGTGACCGTGGTCGCACCCGGCGTGAACGAGTCCCCCGTTGTCGGAGAGGCTCCCCCGATTCACGCTCTCCGCGTTGCAACCCAGAAGGCACGCGCGGTCGGGACGCTTCATCCGGACCTTCCGGTTCTCGCCGCGGACACCGTAGTGGTCCTGGGCGAGAGGATCTACGGAAAACCGGCAAGCCGGGACGAGGCGGCCACAATGCTGACCGAGCTGGCGGGCAAGACGCACCTCGTCCTCACCGCGTTGGCCCTGCGTTGGGGCGAGAGAGAGGCTGCTCACCTCGAGTCCGCCAGGGTCGCGATCGTTCCTTTCACGCGGGCGCTCTTCGAGTGGTACGTCGCGACCGGGGAGGGCGACGACAAGGCGGGCGCCTACGCCGTGCAAGGGAAAGGCGCGGCCCTGGTCGAGCGGGTCGAAGGGAACGTCCAAGCCGTGATGGGGCTGCCCCTCGCCTCGCTTCCTGCGCTGTTCGCTCGGATCGGCCTCGAGCTCTCGGCGAACGGTGACCGCCTCCAGCTCAATAGCCGTGACTAAAATTCAATGGTAGTCCAAGCTTAGGTTTGAGACAGCGCTGTCCGCGAATCAGGGTTTTGGGACTCCGGACGTCTGGTCTCCGGCGAGTCGGCGGAGGTTGGACTGCGCTTTCGCGAAACCCTGCTCGGCGGCCTTGCGGTACCAGCGTGCGGCCTCAGCCTTGTCCTGGCGCACACCGTCGCCGTTTTCGTACATGACGCCGAGGCTGAACTGCGCCTCCGCGTTCCCCTGCTCGGCGGCCCTGCGGTACCAGCGCGCGGCGTCGGTCTTGTTCTGGCGCACGCCGTCGCCTTTGGAGTACATGAGGCCGAGGTTGAACTGCGCTTTCGCGAACCCTTGCGTGGCGGCCTTGCGGTACCAGTATTCGGCCTCGTTCCGGTCCTTTGGCACGCCGTCGCCGTTTTCGTACATGATGCCGAGGTTGGACTGCGCCTCTGGGTTCCCCTTCTCGGCGGCCTTGCGGTACCAGCGCGCGGCCTCATCCTTGTCTTGGGGCACGCCGTCGCCGTTGTAGTACATGACACCGAGGTTGAACTGCGCCCCTGCGTCCCCCTGCTCGGCGGCCTTGCGGTACCAGCGCGCGGCTTCGGCGTGGTCCTGCGACACGCCTTTGCCGTTGGAGTACATGACGCCGAGGTAGAACTGCGCTTTCGCGTCGCCCTGTTCGGCCAGCTTGGTGAAGGCCTGGGCTGCGACGAAGAATTGGCCGCGTTGGTACGCCGCGAGGGCATCGTCCAATGTCTGCGCGGGGAGAAGGGCAGCACCAGTGAGGAAGACGACAGCTAGCGCGATCCGTCTCATATGACCCCCTCGATTGAATTATCTACCAGACGCAACACCAGGCCACGCGATGACGCTAGCACCAGGCCCGAAACGGTCTAGACGCGGGACCCTTGACCGTGCCTTTTGCGGGGTACCATAGCGCTCGCTTGGAACCGACCCGATTGTGGAGGTTCGCCACCCTGAGTCTAAAGGACTTAGGTCCGAGATCGCTAGTCGCCGTGCCTGAGTGCCTCGCCCAGGTCGGACAGGCGGAAGTTGGCGAAGATGTGGTGGCCGTTGAAGTCGAGGACCCTCAGGTCCTCCTGCCCGGCCAGGTCGGCAGCGATCGCCTCGAACGGAACGCCGTACAGCTTGCGGGTGCGCTCGAGCGGCACCTCGTACGCGATGAACTTGGCGATCCCCTTGTGCCGAAGCTTGGCAACGAGTCGCTCGTCGGTGACGCTCGGGTAGGTTGTCAGAATCAGGATCGGGCCTGAGCCCGTGAAGATGAGATAGGCACGCATCACGTTGCCCGGCTGCGCTCCAGTTCCAGGAGGTCGTGCTTCATCCCGACACCGCCACCGAAGCCCCCGAGCCCCCCGTTCCCCGCCACGATGCGATGGCATGGCACCAGGATCGGGATCGGGTTGGATCCGCACGCCGTGCCGACCGCGCGGGCCGCCCGCGGTTTGCCCAGTTCGGCCGCGATCTGGCCGTACGTACGCGTTCTCCCGTACGGAATTGCCAGCAGCTTGGCCCACACCGCGCGCTGGAACGGCGTCCCGGTCAGCACCATCGGGACCGTGAAGCGCTTCAAGCCGCCCTCGAGGTACGCGATGATCTCGCGCTTGGCTTTTCGGCCAAACTCCAGGGCGTCGCCGTCCCCAACCTCGCGAGGCTTTCCGCGGGCGCCGAGGCGGACACGCGTGACGCCGGTGTCAGCAGATTCGACCTCGAGCAAACCCAGCGGTGACGAGAAACAGACAGTTGCAGCGTGACGCGGCATCACAACCCCCAGAAGGCGAACGATTCTAGCACCGCCTTTCAAGGGGGGTATTGGTGCTCTTGCGAGGCCTCCGGTCGGACCCGTCCTTCGACCTGCACGCGGTCTGTCCCGAGACTGGCGGCGGCGCTCCAGAGGTTGACTTTCTGCGTCACCGGCACTACATTCGCGATGTGCGAAAGTTAATTGCGCTTACTGTTGCCGGGTGGATGCTTGCGATGGCGCCCTGCGCCGCGTTGGCCCTCTGCGCGAGCCCACAGGCCAAGTCGTGCTGCTGCGCGAAGGCTGAGGGCTGCTGCTGCCGTGAAGCGCAGCAGCGCGAGACGGCCCCCACCCCGGCCACGCCGGTCACCAGTGCCTCGCTGGACCAGCCGGCCGAGGCGACGGTCGCCGCCAACGTTGGCCTCGCCGCTCTGGCTTCGGCTGCAGCGCTGGGCCAGGGCGTGAACGCGTCTGCCCAGACTCCTGCACCGATCTACGTCACGAGCTGCACCTTCCGCTGCTGACGGCATTCCCAGGGAGAAGTGGGCCCGCACAGTTGCGGGCGTAGGATTGTTGTCCCAAGAAACCTGGAGGATGTCGTGAAGACTCAATGGTCTATCAGACTGTTGCGCGCGGTTTTGCTCTGCCTCTCGACCGGTCTGGCCTGGGGTCAGCCTCAGATCGCGCTCCGGCCAGAGGTCGCTCCCCCGGTCGAGCAGTTGGTCGCCGAAGCGCTCGGCCATGCGCCTTCCCTCGCGGCCCTGCGGGCGAGGCTCGCCGCTGCAAAGGAAATGGTGAACCCCGCAGGGGCTCTGCCCGACCCGACCGCCGAGTTCGTGCTGCAGGACATCGGCTTCCCGAAATGGACGGTGGGCAGCCAGGAGATGTCGATGATCGGCCCGGAGGTCCGCCAGGACCTCCTCTACCCCGGCAAGCGCCGGGCGCACCGGGAGACTGCCGGCGCTCAGGCCAGCGTCCGCGAAAAAGAGCTTGAGCAGCTGCAGCGCGAGGTCGCGGTGCAGGTCCGCACGGCCTACGCCAGAATCTACACGCTGGACCGTGAGCGCAGGGCTCTCGGTGCGGCGCGCGAGCTGCTAGATCTTCTCGCCGCCACAGCCGCGGCACGCTACACCGCCGGCGAGGCTGAGCAGGAGGCGGTCATCAAGGCACAACTGCAGGTCTCCCGTGTTGCCGAGCGGCTCGACGACGTGACCGCCGAGCGCCAGGGCCTCGTAGCCGGTCTCAACCGGCTCCTGGACCGGCCAGGCGATGCCTCGCTTGGTGAGGTTGAAGCCCTGCCACCTGTTGGGCAGGTCAATCAACCGTGGGAGGAGCTTGCGGAGGCCGGTGCCCCCGCGGTCAAGGTGAAGGAGGCCGAGGTTCAGCTCGCGGAGCGCCGGCTCGCCTCGGTCACGACTCGAGCTCAGGCCCAACCTCATGGCAGGTGCAGGCGTTGGGCTGCGTGGCGGTCTCGACCCCGCGGTCACGCTCCGTTTCGGGGTTGAGTGGCCGCTCTGGAGCAAGGGGAAGCAGAAGCCCGAGATCCGCGCCGCTGATCAAGAGCTGGTTGCGGCCTCAGAGGAGCTGCGTGATGTCAGAGCCGCAGTGCGGGCCGAGGCCGCGAGGCTCTCAGCCGAGCTCCGGAGGGCCGACGCCCAGATCGTGCGCTACCGGGAGGCAATCGTCCCGCAGACCAGCGCAGCGATCGACGCCGCGCGCGCCGCTTACCTCGCCGGACGCGGCGACTTCACGACCGTCATCGTGGACTTCAAGGAGTGGCTCGACGCCCGCGCGCAGATGGCGGGGCGTGAGGCGGAGCGCTTCATCGCGTGGTCCGAGCTGCAGTCCATCGTGACCTCGCCAACGGAGAACTGAAAATGCAAGCCAAAGCCAACATCCGTCGTCTGATTCTCATCGCTGCCCTCGTGTTTGTGTTGGCAGCCTTTCTGACCGCGTGCGGCAAGGGCCCCCCGCCCGGCGTCAAGTACCAGTGCCCGATGCACCCCACGTTTATCTCCGACAAGCCCGGCGACTGCCCGATCTGTGGCATGCGCCTGATCCCAATCGAAGAGAAGACCGCACCGACCACGGTGCCCGCGTACGTCTGCCCGATGCACCCGGAGGTGACCTCCGCCCGGCCCGGCGAGCGCTGCTCGAAGTGCGGCATGAGGCTGGTACCGACGGGAGCGACCGGCGACTACCCGAAGGAGCACAAGACCTACACATGCCCGATGCACCCCGAGTTCTTGACCGACGATCCGAACGAGCGCTGCCCGAAGTGTGGGATGAAGGTGGTGGAGAAGAAGGCAGAGGACCGGGGACCGGGGACCGGGGCCATCTCCCCCACCCACGCCGCCGGCCGCCATCCAGAGCAGGGACCGCAGGCGACGGGCGGGGAGCGGAAGGTCCTCTTCTACAGGAACCCGATGAACCCGAAGATCACCTCGCCGGTTCCGATGAGGGACGAGATGGGGATGGACTACGTGCCAGTCTACGCCGACGAGGTGGCGTCTGCCGAGGGCGGCGTGACGGGCATGGCGACCGTCGAGATCAGCCCGGATGGGATTCGTCTCTCCGGCGTCCAGACCGAGCCGGCCGTCATCGAACGCGTGGCACGCTCGGTGCGGACCGTCGGGACCGTGACCGCCGACGAGACACGCATCCGGCACGTCCATACGAAGATCGCGGGGTGGGTGGAGAAGCTCTTCGTAAACTTCACTGGGCAGCTCGTGCGGAAGGGACAACCGATCCTGTCGATCTACTCACAGGAGCTGCTGGCGAGCCAGCAGGAGTTCCTGCGGGCGCGGGAGACGGCCGCCAAGTTCGCTGCATCGGAGCTGCCGGAGGTCCGCAGAGGTGGTGAGGAGCTGCTGCAGTCGGCCGAGCAGCGCCTTCGGCTCTTCGACGTCCCGGAGGACTTCATCGCGGAGCTGAAGCGCACCGGCCAACCGACGCGCGCCGTCACCCTCCTCGCCCCGGTCTCAGGTTTCGTCACGGCCAAGGAAGTCTTCGAGGGGCAGCAGATCGAGCCGGGCATGGAGCTGTTCACCATCACGGACCTTACCCGAATCTGGATCGAGGCTGACTTCTACGAGTATGAGGCTCGCGCCCTGCACGTCGGCCAGGAAGCCAAGGTCACGCTTCCCTACGACCCCTCACGCCAGCTCGTCGGGCGCGTCACCTACATCTACCCGACCCTCAATCCGGAGAGCCGCACCTTGCGCGTGCGCCTCGAATTCCAGAACCCGGACTTCGGGCTGAAGCCAGGGATGTTCGCGAACGTCGAGCTACCGCTGGACGCCGCCGAGGGGGTCGTCATCCCAGACTCGGCAGTGATCGACACGGGTGAGCGCCAGGTGGTCTTCGTGAGCCTGGGTAGCGGGCGGTTCGAGCCGCGCGAGGTGAGGCTCGGCGTCCGCAGCTCGGGCAAAGCTCAGGTTCTCTCGGGTGTCGCCGGGGGTGACCAGGTTGTCACGCGGGCGAACTTCCTGCTCGACTCGGAGTCGCAGTTGCGCGCCGCCATCGCCGGCATGAAAAAGACCTCCGACCACCAGCACGGAGGCGGACAATGATCAAGAGAATCATCGAGTTCTCAGCTAACAACAGGATGCTGGTGCTGTTGGGGGTCGCCGCCCTCTGCGTGCTGGCCGGGTACACGCTCAATGAGATCCGACTCGACGCACTCCCCGACCTCTCAGACACACAGGTGATCATCTACTCGCGCTGGGACCGCTCGCCGGACATCATCGAGGACCAGGTCACCTACCCCATCATCACGGCTCTGCTCGGCGCTCCCAGGGTGAAGGCGATCCGCGGCTGGTCCGACTTCGGTTTCTCGTACGTGTACGTGATCTTCCAGGACGGTACGGACCTGTACTGGGCCCGGTCGCGGGTGCTCGAGTACCTCTCCAAGATCCAGCAACGCCTGCCTCAGGGCGTGCGGACTGAGCTGGGACCGGACGCGACCGGCGTCGGGTGGGTTTTCCAGTACGCGCTTGTCGACAGGTCGGGCACTCACTCGCTCGACGAGCTGCGCTCCTACCAGGACTGGACGCTGCGCTACGCCATCCAGTCGTTGCCGGGCGTGGCGGAGGTCGCCTCCATCGGCGGCTTCGTCAAGCAGTACCAGATCACGGTTGACCCCAACCGGCTCGCCGCCTACAAGCTCCCGCTCGACGGGGTGGTGGAAGCGATCCGATGTTCGAACAACGAGGTGGGAGGGCGGTTGCTGGAGTTCTCGGGCCGTGAGTACATGGTGCGGGGGCACGGGTACGCTCGCTCCCTGGACGACTTCGAAAAGATCGTGGTGAAGGTCGGACAGGGTGGGGTGCCGGTTCTCCTCAAGGACATCGCCCGCGTCGAGCTCGGCCCCGAGATCCGCCGCGGCGTATCGGACCTCGATGGCTTGGGCGACCACGTCGGCGGCATCGTCGTCATGCGGCACGGCGAGAACGCCCTCAACGTGATCAACGTGGTCAAGGAGAAGCTCAAGGAGATCCAGCCGTCTCTCCCCAAGGGCGTTGAGATCATCACCACCTACGACCGGTCCGACCTCATCACCCGCGCCATCGACACCCTCAAGCACGAGCTCACCATCGAGATGATCATCGTCTCCCTCGTGATCCTGATCTTCCTCTGGCACATCCCGTCTGCCTTCGTGCCGATCTTCACCATCCCCGCCTCGGTACTCCTCGCCTTCATCCCGCTCTACTACATGGGCGTCACCGTCAACATCATGTCGCTCGCCGGGATCGCCATCTCGGTGGGCGTGCTTGTGGACGGCGCCATCGTCGAGGTGGAGAACGCGTACAACAATCTGCACCGCTGGGAGGCGGAGGGGCGCAAAGGGGACTTCCGCGTCGTGCTCCTCAAGGCCATGCAGGACGTTGGCCCGTCAGTCTTCTTCTCGCTGCTGGTGATCGCGGTGGCATTCATGCCGGTGTTCGCGCTCGTGGACCAGGAAGGTCGCCTGTTCAAGCCCCTCGCCTACTCCAAGAACCTCGCCATGGCGCTGGCCTCCCTCCTTGCCATCACCCTCGACCCCGCCCTTCGGATGCTCTTTGCGCGCATGGATCCCTTCTCGCTTCAGGCCCCGCGTTCTCTCGTGGATAGCGAGCAAGGCCCTGGTGGGAACGTACTATTCCGAGGAGAGGCACCCCATCAGCCGCGCGCTTTTCAGGGTCTACGAGCCGGCATGCCGATTCGTGCTCCGCTACCCGAAGGCCGTCATCGCCACCGCCATCGGCCTCGTGGCGGTGAGCCTGCCCGTTCTACTTCAAGCTGGGGACGGAGTTCATGCCACCGCTCAACGAGGGGACGATCCTCTACATGCCCTCGACGATCCTGCCCGGCATCTCGGTGCAGCAGGCGAAGGAGCTGCTCGAGACGCAGGACCGCGTGCTCAAGTCGTTCCCCGAGGTGGAGCGGGTGTTCGGAAAGGCCGGCCGCGCCGAGACGTCCACCGATCCGGCGCCGTTCTCCATGATGGAGACAACCGTCGTCCTCAAGCCCGAACACGAGTGGGAGGCGAAGCCGCGCTGGTACTCATCCTGGGCCCCGGAATGGCTCAAGCCATTGTTCCGGCCGATCTGGCCCGATCACATCTCGTGGGAAGAGCTGGTGGACAAGATGCACGCTGCGCTACAGATCCCGGGCGTCAACAACGCCTGGACGATGCCGATCAAGGCCCGCATCGACATGCTCACCACCGGTATCCGCACGCCTATCGGGATCAAGGTGTTCGGCTCCAACCTCGCGGAGATCCAGCGCATCGGCGAGGAGCTCGAGGGCATCATGCGCGAGATCCCGGGCACACGCAGCGCGTACGCCGAGCGCGTCACCGGCGGCTACTTCGTCGACTTCACGCCCCGCCGCGATCAGCTCGCGCGCTACGGTCTGACCGTCGACCAGGTTCAGATGGTCATCATGACAGCCATCGGTGGCGAGAACATCACCACCACCATCGAGGGGCGCGAGCGCTACCCGGTCAACGTGCGCTACCCGAGGGAGCTGCGCGACGATGTCAACCGCCTGCAACGCGTGCTGGTCCCCACGCCCTCCGGCGCGCAGATTCCCCTCGCCCAGCTCGCCGACATCGAGCTGGTGCAAGGTCCAGCCATGATCCGCGACGAGAACGGCTTCCTCGCCGGATACGTCTACGTCGACATCACGGGCCGAGACATAGGCGGCTACGTGGAGGAGGCCAAGAAGATCGTCCGCGAGAAGGTCCAGCTCCAGCCCGGCTACGTCCTCCAGTGGAGCGGCCAGTACGAGAACATGCTTCGCGTGCGGGAGCGGCTCAAGGTCGTGGTGCCCATCACGCTCGGCCTCATCTTCGTGCTGCTCTACGCCAACACGAAGTCCGCCTTCAAGGCGACCGTCGTGATGCTGGCGGTGCCTTTCTCCGCGATCGGCGCGATCTGGCTGTTCCACTTCCTGCACTACAACGTCTCGATCGCGGCCTGGGTGGGGATGATCGCCCTGCTCGGCCTCGATGCCGAGACCGGGGTGTTCATGCTGCTCTTCCTCGACCTGTCGTGGGAGGACTACAAGCGACGCGGCCTGCTCAACACCGCGGCCGAGGCCGACGAGGCGATCGTTCACGGCGCTGTCAAGCGCGTGCGGCCCAAGATGATGACCGTCACTGCGGCTTTCATGGGCCTGCTGCCGATCATGTGGTCAACCTCGGCCGGCGCCGACGTGATGAAGCGCATCGCCGCCCCGATGATCGGAGGCCTCGTGACCTCGTTCCTGCTGGAGCTTCTGGTCTACCCGGCGATCTACAAGCTGTGGAAAGCCGCCACCGAGTTAAGAGAAAAGCGTGCCGGATGAGTCCGCTCCGCAGCGGCAGACGGGTTTTGGGGAACTGTCACGGAGCGCCCGGGGGGGCTGAGCGCTCCAGCAAAGCTTTGAAGGCAGGGTTGTCGCGCAGCGGATCCCAGCAAGGGTCGAGGCGCAACCAGGCCGCTGAGACCGTGCTCGGGATCGAGAGCAGCTGCTCGAGCGTCGCGACCGCTCTCTCGACCTCCCCTGCCCGCGCCAGGATCTGCGCCTGATCGAGAAGGGAGTCGGCGCCGTCGTAGGCGTCGGCCGAGAGCGGGGAAAGCTCCTTTACCCGGTCGGCAGCGCGGATCGCATCCGCGCGGTGCTCGAGCAGCGCATGCGCACAGCCGAGCTCGAGCCAGGCCTCGACGGTTCGCGGGTGCCCGGCGGCAGCTGCACGAACGCACTCGACGCTGCGTTCTTGGAAGATAAGGCTGCGGCCAAGGCGCGCGGCGGTGCACGGGCCCCCGATGGCCCCCCACCTTACCGGTCCGCGGGCATATCGCTCCCGGGGCGGGGTGCCCAGCACCGTCAAACCTCACGGCGGATGCCCGCTCCGCGCCCTGCCGCCCGGCTGCCGGGGAAGCCGGCCCAACCGCACAGTCGGCGGCCGGTCGCGTCAGCGGTCGAGCCTCATCCGCCGCAGCAGTTCCTTGTACCGCGGCTCGTCTCGCAGCCCGCGGAACATGAAATGCACTTTGAGGAAGACCATCATGGGGTCGCGCTCCGCGTAGGCCTTCTCGAGCGAGTCGAGCGCCCGTTGTTTCTCGCCCAGGCCGCAGTAGACCCAGACAAACTCGTTCGGCCAGACGAATTCACCGTGCGCAGTTTCTTGGAGCCGTCCCAGTAGCCTCAGTGCATCGGCCCGCCGTCCGGCAACGGCATACCCATATGCCACGATGCCGAGCGTCGCCGTCCCCTCGCTGATCGCCGCCTCTGCCTTCCTAAGCTGGGTCATCGCCTCCCCGGTCCGACCCTTTCTTGCCAGGATCCAACCGCGCGCCTCGAGAGTCTGCAGGAAATCCGGCTCCAGGTCGGACGCCTTCCGGTAGAACTCGCTGGCTTCGTCCTCGCGCCCTGCGAGGTCCAGGGCAAAACCAACCTCGTTGTATGCTATGGGCGAGACCGGATCGAGCTCGAGCGTATCCCTCCCCAGGGCAATCGACTCGTCGAAGCGTCCCATCGCGGTCAGGTAGTTCGCGTATTGGACACGGGCGTAGGTTGAGCGCGGGTTGAGGGCCATCCCGCTCCGGAAGGAGGACTCGGCTCCGGGCCAGTCCCATTCGAACACGTACTTCACGTTGGCCAGGGCGATGTGCGCCTCGGGGAGTTGGTTGTCGAGCTCCACGGCCCGAAGCGCGGCGGCTCGGGCCTTGGGAAACGCCTCGCGAGACGACATCGAGCCGAACCAGCTTCCAAGGTTCGCATAGGCGAAGGACAAACCGGCGTAGGCCGGAGCGTAGGTCGGGTCCCGCGCGATGGCAGCCTCATAGTGCCGGATGGCAGCCTGAGGGGCGTCCGGCGAAGTCCTCGCGACGTAGAAGTTGCCTTTGAGGTACTCGCGATACGCGCCGGGGTCTACCTCTCGCGCACCGCCGAGACGCCGCTCCTCCTCGGGGGTCAGCGCAACCTTGACGCGGCTCGCGATGGCACGCGCGACCTCGTCGTGTACCCCAAGCACGTCCCGGAGCGGACGATCGTAGCTCTCGGCCCAGAGATGGGCGTCCGTGGCCGCCTGGATGAGCTGAGCGTTGATGCGCACCCGGTCGCCCGCGACCAGCACGGACCCCTCGACGACCGCGTCCACGTTCAGCTCCCTGGCAATCTGGGGCAGCGGCTTGTCGGTCCCCTTGTAGCGCGTGGCCGAGGTCCTCGAGATCACCCGGAGCGCGCCGATCTTCGAGACCGCGGTCGTGAGCGCTTCGTGCATGCCCTCGGCGAAGTACTCCTGGGCCGGGTCTCCCGAGAGGTTCTTGAGCGGGAGCACGGCGATGGACCGGATCTGAGTTTGCGTGCCGCCTTTCCCTTTCCACAGCCACGTCGTGAGGCCCGCGGTGATCACCAGCACTGCAGCACCCACACCCAGCACCACTGACGTGTGCCTCCGCACCCAAGCGGCGCCTCGCACGCCCTGAGGAGGCTGCGGCGACACCGACTCCGCCGCGGCCGAGATCGCCTGTAGCGCCAGCGCCAGATCGTGCGCCGAGGAGAACCGATCCTCCGGGCGTTTCTCCAGGCACCGGGAAACGATCTCCTGCAACGCCGGCCCGATCGCCCGACCCGTCCCCGACAGCGGCGCCGGGTCCTCGCTCATGATCGCCGTCACCGTCTCCGCCCGTGTGCCCTTCAGAAACGGCGACTTGCCCGCCAGCATCTCGTAGAGCACGCACCCGAAGGAGAAGATGTCGCTGCGCGCGTCCGCCCGCTCCCCGCGCAGCTGCTCCGGCGAGGTGTACCCCATCGTCCCCAGCACCGCCCCGCTCTCCGTGGACGGCTCCCCACTCACCGTCCTCGCGTACGGGTCGGGCGGGGTCTCCGGGTGCGTGAGCTTGGCAAGGCCGAAGTCCAGGATCTTGACCTGGCCGTTCGTCGTGACGAAGACGTTGCCCGGCTTGAGGTCGCGGTGGACGATCCCTTTCTCGTGGGCGGCCGCGAGTCCCTGGGCGATCTGGACTGAGGTCTCCACGGCCTTGCGGACGGTCAGGCCGCCGGCCCTGAGCCGGTCGCGCAGACTTTCACCCTCGAGCAGCTCCGTGACGAGGTACGGGATGCCTTCGTGCGTGCCGACGTCGTAGACCGCGAGAACGTTGGCGTGGGAGAGCGCGGCAACCGCCTGCGCCTCCTGCTCGAAACGTCGAAGCCGTTCGGGATCGCTGGCGAACTCCGCCGGCAGCACCTTGATCGCGACGTCCCGGCCCAGCCGCGTGTCCCGCGCGCGATACACCTCGCCCATGCCCCCGGCGCCGATGAGCGAGAGGACTTGGTGTGGACCAACGCGCGTGCCAGCTGTCAACACGAGATCCCTCGCTTCGCTCGGGATTTCGCCTGCGGGCTCCCGCCCCGCTCGCGCCCGCAAAACGCCTCAACCTCGCCCATCCCGCCTGGACCCAGCAGGGCCACGAGCTCCTAAGGGCCGAGGCGAACGCCCGCCGTCAGCGGCATCCTAGTCCCCACCCAAAATCTTGAGATGGGCTCTCACGATCCGTCGTTTCTTCACCCGGCTCTACCGCCAACATAGAGCCGGTTCCCACGAACTGCAACACCCACGAGCCATTGCGGGGCGAGCGCCCAGCGCCTCTGGCGTCCCGAGGAGGCCCCGAGGGGCCGACGGGGAATCTCGGAGGGGCCATCGTACCCACCCGCCCAGATCCCTCGCGCAGCCTGCCCTGAGCGGGGTCGAAGGCCTTGGGATGACCGCTCGGTGTCGGCTAGGCCAGCTCTCCGAGGTTGGCCCTGAGGAACGTGTAGAAGCAATCCACGGCCGAGATCTGCACCCGCTCGTCGGGCTTCGTAGGACTGTTACGCCACTGTTCTTCAAGGCGCAGACGAAGGCGGACGCAGGTTTCGCGACGTCAGCAGTTCCAAGCACCTGGAGGCCTGGCGGGTACTTGTTTCTTGCGTTTGTGATGGGCACCCCGGGTCCGGGCGGATGCTTGCGCCCCACGGGGCGTTCCGGTTCGGGTTCCAGAATCGCGCTGCGGGCGATGTTACCCTTGTGCGGCGGGCGGCATAGTGACCCGGGACAGGGAGGTTTTGAAATGCCCAGGAGATTTCTTGTCTTGCTCGTTGCCGCGGCGTTGCTGGCTGGTGCGGTGGCGGTGATGG
This sequence comes from uncultured Acidobacteriota bacterium, assembly GCA_963739225.1. Classification (GTDB taxonomy): domain Bacteria; phylum Acidobacteriota; class Thermoanaerobaculia; order Thermoanaerobaculales; family Thermoanaerobaculaceae; genus RBG-13-68-16. The sequence goes on from CAVTZQ010000004.1 coordinate 316,636, forward strand.
CTGCCGACAAGCCTGCGGCCAAGCCGCAGACGTCGTGCCCGGTGACCGGGAAGGCGATTGACCCGAAGACCAGTCCCCACGTGGACTGGGAGGGGCAGCGAATTTACCTCGCTGATAAGGCGGCCGCCGATGTCTTCCGCAAGGATCCGGAGAAGGTATTTGCCCGGATTGCCCTTGAGGGCGTCACTCTCGAGAACATCCAGACGACCTGCCCGGTGAGCGGCGAGAGCCTGGAGGGCGGCGACATGGGCCCACCGGTTGCGGTCAGCTACAAGGGGCGCACAGTCATGTTCTGCTGCAACATGTGCCCGCCCAAGTTCGAGAAGGAGCCGGCCAGATACCTTGCCAAGCTCCCGGGCGAGCAGACCGCCGCGAAGTAGCTAGCTCACTACCCCTCCCGGCGAGCCTTCCAGGAGGATGGGACAGGCCCGCCGGTTGCCGATCTACAAGCTGTGGAAAGGAGCCACCGAACTAAGAGAAAAACGTGCCGGATGAGTTCGCCCAGTGCCGGCGGACGGATTGCGGGAAGGTTCACGGAGCGCTCTGGGTGGGCGAACGCTCCAACAGGGCTCTGAAGGCCGGGTTGCCGCGCAGCGGATCCCAGCAGGGGTCGAGGCGCAACCAGGCCGCTGAGACGGTGCTCGGGATAGAGAGCAGTTGCTCGACCGTCGCGACCGCTCTCTCAGCCGCCCCTGCCCGTGCCAGGATCTGTGCCTGCTCGAGAAGGGAGTCGGCACCGTCGTAGGCGTCGGCCGAGAGCGGGGAAAGCTCCTTCACCCGGTCGGCGGCGCGGATCGCATCCGCGCGGTGCTCCAGCAGCGCATGCGCGCAGCCGAGCTCGAGCCAGGCCTCGGTCTGGTTTCGCGCTCGCGTCCTTTTCGATCGCCGAAAGCGCGATTCCGCAGGACCTGGTCACCCCCGTCCGATCCCCGGCGGCGCTTAGGTAGAGGCACTCGAGCAGGGTTTTTGCGGCGACCCGGAACGGCCCCAGGGGAGCGTCGCTTGCAGCCGGGGAGAGGGTTTCCAGAGCACCACGGAAGTCCCGGTTGAGGTACCTCGCGTACGAGCGGCAGAAGACGACCACGGGGTCATCCTGCAGAGGGCTGTCTTTGATCACCCGCTCGGCGCGGTCGGTCCTCCCGTCCCAGCGCAGGTAGTTCCAGAACCTCCGCTGGTAGGCGTCGAGGCGGTCCGGCGACAGGTTGATCGCCCGCTGAAACGCCCCGTCGGCCTCCGCGTACGCCCGCAGTCGGTAGAGAGTGTCTCCGAGCGTGAGCAGCGCCCTGTAGTTGCTGGGGTCGAGCTCCGCCACCCGATCCATCTCGGCGCGTGCCTCCGCCCACCTCCCCTGCCGGCGGTGCACGTCCGCGATGAGCGTCAGCAGTTCGCTGTCGTTGGGGAGATCCTGGGCCGCGACGGCGTACTCGGCCAAAGCCCCCCGGTAGTCGCGGCCCACCAGGTGGTGGAGCACACCAAGGGCAACATGTGCCTCTGGCAAGCCGGGCTGGAGAACCAGCGCCCGCCTGGCGGTCTTCTCGGCCCTTGCCGAGCGGTCTGGAGTGGGGTCGATACCAAGGTGGTAGATGCGGGAGTGCGCAACGGAAAGCTCGGCGTAGGCAAGGGCGAAGCTCGGATCGAGTGCCACGGCGCGGTCGAACATCGCGACGGCCAGACCCAACTGCTCCCGCCTCTCGAGGTCGTGGTAACGAATCCCGCAGAGATACGCCTGGTAGGCATCCGCGTCGCCGGTGGGCCGGGCTACGAGACGGCTCTGCTCCACACCACGGACGCTCACGCCAAGTTCCTGAACCACGCGCCCGGCGATAGTGGCGCCCAGGTCGACCACGTTGGTGAGGCTCGCTTGATAGCTCCCACCCCAGAGGAGTGTGTCGTCGGTGGCGCGGATGAGCTGCGTGTTCACGCGCAGCTTGGTGCCGTTGGGCCGGTCCGGCTCCCACTGCACCGTTCCCTCGAGGATGTAGCTCACGCCCAGTTCCTCGGCGATCTGGCCGGCGGTCTTCGGCGATCTTGCGGCGTAGGCCGCGCTGGTGCGCGAGATCACCGCAACGCCGCGTGCGGCGCCAAGGCGCGTCGTGATGTCGTCCGTGATCCCCAGCGCCAGGTAGTCGCGCGCCGCGGGCCCCACGTTCTGGAACGGGAGCACGACGATTCTCTTGCTGGCCCCGCCGAAGGACGGCGCGCGTGACGCCGAGATCCACCTGAGCACCCCCCAGCTTGCGGCTGCCAAGGCAACCACCGCGGCGACCGTTACAAAGGTCAGGGTGAGAGTCCGGTGCCCTGTGGATGCCGGTGTCGGCGGCGGCACGGTCCGTGGGGCCAGGGCTGCCGGCTCCGCCTCGCCCGCCGGGGTTACCCGGGCGATCACCCGGTATCCCCTTGTCGGGATGGTCTCGATGTACTCGGGCTTGTGCACGTCGTCGCTCAGGGCCTGGCGGATCACGGCAACGGCGTGCGTGAGCGTCCCCTCCGAGACGAACTCCTTGGCCCAGACCGCCTCGAGGATCTCCTCCTTCGAAACCACCTTGCCCGCGTGCGCGGCGAGGTAGACCAGCAGGTCCATGAATCGAGGCTGCAGGGCCGTGGTCTCACTGCCCCGCGTAACCCGGTTGAGGCTCGGTTGCACGAGCCAGTCGCCGAGTCGGAAGGCCTCGACTGAGGTCATGCCACTACCTGCCCCTTGTGCGTTGCCGGATTATAGCAAATCCTTTGCTGACCTGGGATTCTCAAGTGGACCCGGGCGGGCTGTGCGGCCCTGCGTACGGAGAAACCCCGGCTCAACGCCGGGTGGGCGCCGGGAAACGCTCAGGACTTCTCCGCCCCCCGGACCCAGGATGTAAGTCAAAGGAGCTGCCATGAACCGAGCCGGGTCTTGTGTGGGAACGAGGTGCTGGAGTGGGGTCCGGGTCGGCCAGGCTGTCCACCGCGGCCAGGCCTGCCCGCCCTTCACGTCCCTGACCTCCTCCACCCCGGCGCTTGACGCCAACCCGACGCGCCGCCTGCCCAGCTGATCGCGGGGGGCTCGTCACGAGAGCAGCAGGAACAGAAAGGGAGGAAGCGATGAACGGAACCAACAAGTCAACTCGCAACTGGATCATCGCGGGAGCCATCGTCGTCATCGCGATCATCGCGGTGCTCGGGCTCTTTTACCCGCGCCCCCAAGGAGGCCAGGTCGCCGGCACCATCGGTGGCGTCCAAAAGGCCGAGCGGTACCGGTCGGCGCAAATCACCGACAAGGACGTGATCCTGAACCACCCAGAGGTTCAGGCGCTCCTGCAGAACGACCAGATCCAAAAGCTCATCAACAGCAAGGAGTTCCAGGCGTTGGCGGCCAGCAAGGCCTACCAGGAGTTGGCGGCCAGCAAGGCGTACCGGGAGCTCGCGGCCAGCAAGGCGTACCAGGAGATGGCAGCCAGCAAGGCCTACCAGGAACTGGCGGCCAGCAAGGCGTACCAGGAGATGGCAGCCAGCAAGGCGTACCAGGAGATGGCGGTCAACAAGGCCTACCAGGAGCTCGCGGCCAGCAAGGCGTACCAGGAATTGGCAGCCAACAAGGCGTACCAGGAGCTCGCGGCCAGCAAGGCGTACCAGGAACTCGCGGCCAGCAAGGCCTACCAGGAGCTCGCAGCCAGCAAGGCCTACCAGGAGCTCGCAGCCAGCAAGGCCTACCAGGAGCTCGCAGCCAGCAAGGCCTACCAGGAGCTCGCAGCCAGCAAGGCCTACCAGGAGCTCGCAGCCAGCAAGGCATACCAGGAGCTGGCGGCCAACAAGGCCTACCAGGAATTGGCAGCCAACAAGGCGTACCAGGAGATGGCAGCGAGCAAGGCGTACCAGGAGATGGCGGTCAACAAGGCGTACCAGGAGATGGCCGCCAGCAAGGCCTACCACAACAAGGCCTACCAGGAGTTGGCAGCCAGTAAGGCGTACCAGGAGATGGCGGTCAACAAGGCCTACCAGGAGATGGCAGTCAATAAGGCGTACCAGGAGATGGCGGCCAGCAAGGCCTACCAGGAGTTGGCGGCCAGCAAGGCGTACCGGGAGCTCGCGGCCAGCAAGGCGTACCAGGAGATGGCAGCCAGCAAGGCCTACCAGGAACTGGCGGCCAGCAAGGCGTACCAGGAGATGGCAGCCAGCAAGGCGTACCAGGAGATGGCGGTCAACAAGGCCTACCAGGAGCTCGCGGCCAGCAAGGCGTACCAGGAGATGGCGGTCAACAAGGCCTACCAGGAGATGGCGGCCAACAAGGCGTACCAGGAGCTCGCAGCCAGCAAGGCCTACCAGGAGTTGGCGGCCAGTAAGGCGTACCAGGAGATGGCCGTCAACAAGGCGTACCAGGAGATGGCCGTCAACAAGGCGTACCAGGAGATGGCCGTCAACAAGGCGTACCAGGAGATGGCGGTCAACAAGGCGTACCAGGAGATGGCGGCTAGCAAGGCGTATCGGGACGCGCTCGACTCCGGGGTGCTGCGGCAGGCGCTGGCGAGCGATGCGTTCGTTGGAGCGCTCTCGACCGGCGCGTTCTACCAGCAGTCAGTTACGCAGAAGTGACCTGAGGGGCACAAAGTGGCGCTGGCCCGGGGTCGGGAACGGTGAACCCGGCCCCGGGTCGTCTTGCGGCTGCGGCGCTACGCGTCGACCCTTCAGCCGGCGGTGGTACCACACGGGCTGTCTAGCTTAGAATCTCGACAACAACCACGAGGAGGCACGACGGCCATGAGGACACGCCTGGGCACCGGGCTGTTGCTAGTCGTGGCGGCGACAGGCTCCGCGCAGATGAAGTACATGGAAACCAAGGACCTCAACGTGGTTTACTTCCCCGCCGAGAGTTACCTCGCACCGCACGTTGCGCGTTGTTTCGAGAACGCCATCCAGTTTGACCGGAAGCTGTTCAACTGGACTCCGTCCGAGCCGGTCGTGCTCTTCCTGCACGATTTCGGAGACAGCGGGAACGCCGCCGCGGCGGCCGTTCCGATCAACCACATCACGATTACGATTGCCCCTTTTCGCTATGTGTTCGAGGTCGTGCGCGGCAACGAGCGCATGAACTGGATGGCGACCCACGAACTCATCCACGTCCTCACTGCAGACGAGGCCGCGGGCAGGGACCGGACGTACCGCAAGCTTTTCGGAGGCAAGGTCCTGCCGACTTCCGAGAACCCATTGTCGATGATCTACTCCTACTACACAACACCTCGCCTCTATGCCCCCACCTGGTTCAAGGAAGGAGCCGCGGTCTTCATGGAGACCTGGCTGACGGGAGGGTTCGGGCGGGCAATGGGTGCCTATGACGAGATGGTGTTCCGCACAAAGGTCGCCGACAACGCCGAACTCTACGACCTCGTGGGACTCGCTTCAGCCGCCACCAAGCTCGACTTTCAGGTGGGCGTCAACGCCTATCTCTATGGCACAAGGTTCATGAGCTACCTTGCTCTCAACTTCGGCCCCGACAAGGTGGTCAAGTGGGTCGAACGGAGCGAGGACAGCAAGCCTGGCTACGGTGCGCAGTTCAAGGCGCTGTTCGGCGAGCCGTTGCCGGCGCTCTGGTCACGCTGGATCACATGGGAGCCCTCGTTCCAGCAGGAGAACCTCGATCGCCTCCGGCAGTACCCACTCACTGCCTATCGCAAGGTGACCGAGAGGGCGCTTGGCTCAGTGTCGCGCGCACAAATCGACCGCCGAACAAACACGCTGTACCTTGCGGTCCACTCGCCGGGCCAAGTGTCCCATCTCGCGTCGATCGATCTCACAAAAGGCACGATGAAGAAGCTCTGCGAGGTCAAGGGACCCGCGCTCTTCAGCGTTACGTCAGTTGCCTACGATCCAGATGGCCGCACACTTTTCTACACGACGAACAACAACGACTGGCGCGACCTGCGGGGGGTCAACGTGGACACGGGGCGCTCCAGGACCTACATCAAGACAGCGCGAACCGGTGAGCTGGCCTTCAACGCAGCCGACAAGTCCCTGTGGGGCGTGCGCACATACAACGGCATCTCGACCCTCGTACGGATTCCTCCGCCATACACGGAGTGGCATCAGGTTCACTCCTTCGACTACGGTACTGACCTCTACGAAATTGACATCTCGCCTGACGGACAAAGACTGGTTGGCGCGCTCTCGAAGCCCAGCGGAAACCAGTCACTGGTGCTCATGAACATCGCCTCCCTCCTGGCGGGCGACGTCACGTACGAGGTGCTCTCGGACTTTGAGAACTCTTCCCCGGCCAACTTCGTGTTCTCCCCTGACGGTCGGTACCTCTATGGCTCCTCGTTTTACTCCGGCGCCTCGAACCTCTATCGGGTGGACCTCCAGACTAGGGATGTTCAGGTGATTACCAACGCGGACACCGGGTATTTCCGCCCGGTGCCCCTTGGTGGTGATGAGGTGCTCGCGTTCCGGTACACGGGCAAGGGCTTCTTGCCGGTGATCATCTCGGCCCAGGCGGTCGAGAAGGTCAACGCGATAACGTTCCTCGGCCAGAAAATCGTCGAAACTCATCCGGTCGTCAAAGAGTGGAAGCTCCCGCCTCCCTCGATGGTGGATCTGGCCTCGCTGACCACGAGCGAGGGGAGCTACAACCCCTTCGCGACCCTGAGGACACGGTCGTTTTACCCGATCCTGGAAGGTTACAAGAACTCCGCGGCCCTCGGCATGCGCCTGAATCTCAGCGATTCGATCGGCTACAACCGCCTCAACATGTCGCTCTCCTACTCCCCGAGCACGTCGCTGCCGATGGAGCAGCGTTTCCACTTCAAGGCGGGGTATTCGTACCTCGGTTGGAAGCTCACCGGGACCTACAACTACGCCAACTTCTACGACCTGTTTGGGCCCACCAAGGAAAGCTTCAAGGGTTATTCCCTTGGTGTGGGTTACCAGCGCTACCTCATCTACGACCAGCCGAACCGCACCCTCGACTGGGCATTCGACGTGACGGGCTACGGCGGCTTGGACACCCTGCCAGGCTTCCAGAACGTGGCAGTGTCCGCGACGAAGCTGGGTACGGCACACCTCAGCCTCGGATACAAGAACGTTCGTGGGTCCCTGGGCTCGGTCGAGCCCGAGAAGGGCATCGACTGGCGAGCAACGGGCTCGGAGTACTACGCCGTGAGCGAGAGTTTTCCCAAGCTCCGTTTCGACTTGAACCTCGGGTTACCTCTCCCGATCTCCCACACGTCAGTGTGGCTCTATACCTCCGTGGGAGTCTCTGGAGGCAATGCGGCAGAGCCTTACGGGAACTTCTACTTCGGGGGTTTCGGCAACAACTACGTGGACGACAAAGAATACCGGAGGTACCACGAGCCGGGCAGCTTCCCCGGCGTGAAGATCGACCAGATCTCCGGCCACAACTACGCCAGGGCTTTGCTGGAGCTCAACCTGCCCCCGATCGTCTTCAAACACGTCGGCACGCCGTCGCTCTTCGCCAACTGGGCCAGCCTGGCGCTCTTTGCCGGTGGAATCTCAACCAACCCCAGCGACTCGAACCCCCGGCAGAACTACTACGACGCCGGTGCGCAGCTCGATATCCGCCTCGTCGGGATGTCGCTTCACCAGTTCACGCTCTCGTTCGGATACGCCTCGGCCTTCCAGGGAGGGCGCAAGATCTCCGACGAGTTCATGGCATCGTTCAAGATCCCGTTCTACGAGTGATGCCGGGCGCTCAGCCGCGCACGGCCAAAGTCACGACGTTGCGGTGGCCGTCCCGCCTGTAACTCAACTCATCCACCATGCGCCGCATCAGCAGCAGGCCGAGGCCCCCGGGCGAGCGCTCGCTCAGGGGCAGCGAGACGTCGGGCTCCGCGGCCGCCGTCGGATCGAACGGGCTCCCCTCGTCGCTCAGCTCGACGACCAGCGTCGGCCCGTCGCGCTGCACTGCGACCCAGACAGAGCCATCCTCGCCGCGATACGCGTACCTGCAGACGTTGGTGGCCCACTCCTCGATCGCGAGGTCGAGGCGGGCCACCCTCTCCGGGGGCACGCCGGCCTCCGCCGCGAGACCGGTCACGAATGACACGATCTCCTGAACGTTGTCGGGCGTCGCGGGAAAGGTGCGCCTCGCGACCCCTGCAGCCGGCCTACGAGGCTGTGATGGCACTTTCAACGTCGGGAAAGATGGACAGGACCGTCTCGAAGCCCGAGATGGCGAAGACTTCCTTGACGAGCCCTTTCAGGCCGGCGACCACGAACCGAGCGTTTCGCTCCTGCGCCCGCTTGGCGGCGCCCAGGATGCTGCTCAAACCGGCGCTCGAGACGTAGTCGAGGCCCGAGAGATCGAGCACGACGTTGCCCCTCCCCGCGTCGATCCACGCGGTGCACCGCTCGGTGAAACGCCCGACCGTCACGCTGTCCAGTCGCCCTTTGAGGGCCAGGACCGACCACCCCTGCTCGTCCCGTTCGCTCAGCTCCAGCAGCCGCTCCGCTCGCGTCGCCATGGGCCGCCCCGCCTCCTCCCGCCTCCGCGGTTCCTACGTGGTCATTATTCTCGGTCCTGGTCGGTCTGACAAGGCCGACCGGTCTCAGCCCGAGGCGCTCTCTTTGAGCATGCGGAGCCCCCAAAGATCGCGCGAGCTCCAGTGCAGGAACGGCCCCAGCGCCAGCTTGCCGGTCGGGCCGATGCTCCTCTCAAGGAAGGTGAGCTCGCGGAATAGATCTCCGATCGCCGGGTCCGGCGCCGCCGTGAAACCGGCCTCCTTCATGAGAAGGCGCCCCTTTGCCTTGATCTTCAGCTCCACCGACATCTGCAGATAGCACAGCATGTCGGCCAGCACCTCGCCCGGGAACCTGTCCCGCAACGTGCGCACAAATCGGCCCACCCGCGTGTCCCTTACCTCGCCCGAACGCAGCATGTCCAGGAGATCCACGTCCGAGCCGAGCCCCACCTCGAGCCAGTCGCGCAGCAAACGCTCACTGCGGGCAAACACGGCAAAGATGAGGACGGGGAACGTCGAAACCAGCACCAGCGTGAACACCACCGGCGAAAGATAGAAGCTGTTGAAGAGGACATGGCTCACAACGGCGATGGCGAGCCCGGGCAGAAACACGAAGAGTCTCTCGCTGCCCCTCATTTCGGCCAGCAGCTTCGAGACGATCCCCATGATGGCGGTCGCGCCGCCGTGCAGCAACGCGGTGCCGAACCCTCGCACCCCCCACAGCAGCAGGTTGGCATCGCTGACCGTGGACAGGTAGTACAGGTTCTCGGCGGCCGCAAACCCCGCCCCGGTTGCGAAGCCCAGAATGGCCGCGTCGACCATGAACCCCACCCGCTTCGTCCTGACCAGGTGGACGACGACCAAGCCCTTCGCCACCTCCTCAACGAAGGGGGCTACGTATCGCAAGTACGTCGTCTTGTCGAACCACCCTGCCGCGATCACCCAGCGGGCCAGTAGCAGGCAGCCGACCGCAATCACGGCTCCCGTCACGATGACCCGCAGGAGGTTCGACGCCTTCACGAGCTTGAAAGAGTCGAGCGCGAAGAGCGCAAGAAGGAAGAGGAAAACGGGGACGAGGCTGAGGACGACCCTGACCAGCTCGCTCATCTAAGCGGAGTCTACTCTGGCATGCGAGCTGATCGGAACCAGGGATCTCGGAGGGGGCCATGGCACCCACCCACGCAGATCCCCCGCGGAGCGTGCCCTGAGCGAAGCCCAAGGGCTCGGGCTGACACAAGAATGCAATGCGCGGCTGGGAGCAGCCGCGACCGTCATTGTCTCGATTCCTGAGCGGTTCAGACCTTTCCCCGGCCCACGGGCGTTGAAGTGCAGAAGGAGAAGCCCAACGCACCGACCGCCCGGCTTTTCGATAGAATGCCCGGTGGACCATGAGCAATGCCGACGAGCCCGACGTTGTCCTGCTCGAGCGACGCATCGAGCCGGCGACGCTCCGTCGGCTCGTGGAACGCCATTTCGAGGATATGGTCAAATACGTCGTGGATATCAAGCGCGGCACCGCCGCAGTCGGGGGGGAGCTCCACGCCGACGAGGAGGCGCTACTCCTGGCGAGTGGGAGCCGCCAGGAGGATCTGTGGGGAGCCAACTACTATCCCGGTCGTGGGCGCGGTGATTGCATCGAGTTCACGTCGCTCATCAACATCCGGCCCGCGCAGGGCAATCGCGGCATGACCATCGAGGACCCGTCGATTTGTGCGCGCATCCGCGAGCTGACGTACCTCCTCATCGGCGAGGGGGAGCCCCTGACGTGACCCAACACGCCTCACTGACGCCCGAGCGCTGGTCACGGTTTGGACTCGACCAGCAGATCCTGATGATCGCCAATGAGATGAAGAGGGCGTCCGCGCTGATGACGCCGGCGGATCGGGACTCGCGCGCGAGGACGTACGAGCGCGTGCTGCGTCTCCTCGACCTGACGGTCGCGACCCAACCGAAGCCGACCTTGCGCCGGGAGCTCCTCAGGTGGCGCGACCTCGTGGCGGCGCTCTATGTGGCTCAGGACGCGGAGCCGCGTGCTCACGATGAGGCCTTCCGCTGCCTCCTCCGGTTCACGCCCGAGGCCTCGCGCCAGCTCCCGTCACTTGAGTCTTCTTTGTAGCGCCCCATCGACCAAGCGCCTTGATCGCGACGTCGCGGCCAAGGCGAGTGTCGGCCCTCAACACGGGATCCCTCGGTTCCCTCCGGATTTCGCCCGCGGGCTCCGGCTTCGCCCACGCCCGCCAAGCGGCTCAATCTCGTACGGGCCGACTCGCGAGCCGATCATGGCTTGACCTCGTACTTCGTGAGCAGCGCCTGGAATCGCGGGTCCGAGCGCAGCGGGTCCCACTTGGGCTCCAGGCGGAGCAGGTGAGGTGTGAACTCTCCGCTTCCCGCCAACAGGTGTTCCAACTGGGCGATCGCCTCGCTGGTCTGCCCGACCATCGTGTAGACAAGGGCCAGATCCTCGACACGTCTGAGCGCTCGCCAGGCGTCCTTCGACGCCGGCATTAGTTCGCAGCCCAGGCTCGCTTCCCGCACCGCCTCCACGCGGCGCCCGAGTCCGGCGTAGGCGATCCCGAGCGAACTGTGGAACCGGGAGTCATCGGGGTCCTGTGCGACCTTCTGCTCGAGTTCCAGGCGCGCGGCCTCGAAGGAGCGACGTGCGAAATCCTGCTGGCCCGCCAGCCTCTGGACCTCTCCACGAAGCAATGAGGCAGGCAAGTACCACCACTGCCAGTCCATGCGGCGGGGCTTCCACGCCTCGACCTGGCGCACGGCCTGCGAGTAGTCGCGGCGAATTTGGGCAACCCTTAGCAACAGCCAAGCAAGGTGCCCCTCGTCGTGCAGTCCGGCAACACTTCCGGCCTCGTCCACGATCGCCTGCGCCTTGCCGACGTCGCCATGCCACGCAATTTGCAGCGACGCCTTATCACCATAAGCATCACCGCTCTGAGGGTTCAGGGCGATGGCCAGTCCATAGGCACGGTCCGCCTCGGCGTAGCGCCGGGCCAGAACGGAGGTCGAACCGAGGTTGTAGAGTAACTGAGCGTTCTTCGGGTCCAACTCGAGCGCCTTGCCCGCCTTTTCTACCGACTCCGCCCAGTTTCCCTGGCGGCGCAGGACATAGCCGATCGCCGCAAGTGCGTCACTGTTGTTGGGCTGGATCTTGAGGGCCGCAGAGAACTCGCTCAGGGCTCGCGGGTAGTCGAGCAGACCCTGATAGAAGTACATTCCGAGCGCGGTGTGGGTTTCCGCGAGGTCGGGTCGGAGTTCGACGGCCCTTTCGGCCGCCTCCTTCGCTTTGGCGAGCCGCTCCTGACTCCGGTCATGGCGCAGCCAGTACATTGAAAGGTGTTGTATGGCGAGCCCCGCAAGGGCCTGCGCGAAGCGGGGGTCGCGATCGACCGCTGCCTGGTACATCTCCAAGGCACCCTCGAGATGGGGTCTATCCGCGACACCTTTCGCCATCTCCTGCCCACGGAGGTACAGGTCGTAGGCCTCGAGGTCGCTCGTCGAAATCTCCCTCAACTTCGTCTGTTCGTGTGGCAGGAGCGCAACGCCCATCGCCTTGACCGCGTTCTCCGCCACCTCGGACTGCATTGCGAACACGTCCGCGATCACCCGCTCGTACCGGTCGGCCCAGACGTGGGTGTCGTCCGCGACCCGGATGAGCTGGGGGGTGATGCGCACCCGGCTCTCTCGGCCAGCTCCGCGATCCCAGCGGACGCTCCCCTCGAGCACGTAGTCCACCCCCAGGTCATTCCCGATCTGCTTGACCGTCTTTCCCCTACGGTTGTACTCCACTGCTGAGGTGCGGGAGATCACGCCCAATCCCTGCACATTCGCGAGTCGGCTGGTGATCTCCTCGGTCATGCCGGCTGCGAAGTAGGCGTCGTCGGACACGCCAAGGTTCTCGAAGGGGAGGACGACGATCTTCGGCGGCCCAGCCGCCCGGATGCTCGGACCTGCCGGCTTGAGCCTGAGGACGAGCACGCCTACCGCCGCCAGCACCGCGACACCCGCAAGCGCCAGCCCGACAAGACGCCGTTTTGTTTTGGGCACAGTGATCGCAGCCGGCTTCGCTGGACCCGTATCCGGCATGGTCGCGTTCAGGTCGTGGGCGAGATCCCGGGCAGACTGGAAGCGATCCTCTGGGCCCTTCTCCAGGCACCGGGTGACGATCCCCTCGATTGCCGGAGAAATGTTCCTGACCGTGCCGGAAAGCGGGGCAGGGTCCTCGTGCAGGATCGCGCTCGCCGTGTCGGGGGCGGTGTCCCTGCGGAATGGCGACCGTCCCGAGAGCATCTCGTACAGCACGCACCCGAAGGAGAAGATGTCCGTTCGATGGTCCACGCTCTGGCCGCGTACTTGCTCCGGCGACATGTACCCGAGCGTCCCAAGCGTAGTGCCTGCTTCAGTCGCCTCGACCACAGTGGTCGCCTGGGCAGGCTCCACGAGGCTCCTCGGTGCGACCAGCTTGGCGATCCCGAAGTCCAGAATCTTGACGTGACCGTCCTTCGTGACGAACACGTTGGCCGGCTTGAGGTCGCGGTGGACGATCCCCTTCTCGTGGGCGGCTGAGAGTCCCTGGGCGATCTGGACTGCAGTCTCGACGGCCTTGCGAACCGGCAGAGCGCCGCCGCTCAGGCGCTCACGCAGAGTCTCGCCCTCAAGCAACTCGGTGACGATGTAAGGGACAGTGGCATCCTGTTCGTTCGTAGGGGAGGGCCTTGCGCCCTCCCGGGCGGGGGCGAGCCCCGCCCCTACACCCACATCAAAGACGGCGAGGATGTTGGGATGGTTGAGCCGGCCGGCCGCGCGTGCTTCTTGTTCGAATCGTCTCAGCCGCTCCGCATCGGCGGCGAACTCGGCCGGGAGCACCTTGATGGCGACGTCCCGCCCGAGTCGCGTGTCACGAGCACGGTACACCTCGCCCATCCCGCCCGCACCGATCAGGCTGAGAACCTCGAAGTGGGCGATCCGGCTGCCCGGCTGCATTGTCGCGCTGACCCCTGAGATCGTATTCTACAGCCTAGACATAGCCCCGCGATGACCTGCACGCCCGAGTTTCAGCGCGCTGGCCACCCAGCGCGCCGAGCAACTCCTTGTGCTTTACAGCCTTGTGAATCGCGAATCACGGGCCTATATTGAGCGCAGAAGTTCCAAGAAGAAGTCAGTATGGTGTTGCCCACTGCAGTGCGGGTGCCGTCCGGGTTCCCCCTCTTCGGGTCAGGAGGAGACCTGCGCTGGCGGCGTCACCCGGAAGCCGGCGGTCACGGCCCGAACATCCTGCGTGAGCCTGTCGTTAACGGAAGGACGACACCATGAACACGAGAAACGTGTGCCTCGTGGTCGCGCTTGCGCTGTTGCTCGCGGGTACGGCGTCGGGCCAGAAGATCCCAACCGGCACGCTGACCGGTCACGTGACCGACGGCAAGCTGCCGCTGCCGGGTGTGATCGTCACGGTGACCTCGCCCAACCTCCAAGGCGCCCGGACCGGCACCAGCACGGTCAACGGCAAGTACACCCTTGACCTGCTGCCGCCGGGGCCCTACACGGTCAGGTTCGAGCTCAAGGGGTTCGAGACAGTCGAAACAGCCGTCACGATCTCGGGTGATCTGACCTCGACCGTGGATGCGGTGATGTCGCAGGTCGTCAAGGTGGCGGAGGAGGTCACGGTGACCGGCAGCTTGATCCCCCGCCCGACGCTGGAAGAGATGGCCCCGGTCACGACGGTGGACCCCGAGCAGCTCACCTACCGGGGCCTCACCCGCCTGGAAAGCCTGCTGCAGACGCTGCCGCAGGTGTTCGCGTCGCAGAACTCCACGGTCTCGAACGGCGCGTCCGGCACGGCGACCGTCGACCTGCGCTACCTCGGCTCGGTCCGCACCCTGGTGCTGATCGACGGCAAGCGGCAGGTCCCCGGCGACACGTACGAGATCGCGCCCGACCTGAACTTCATCCCGCAGTTCATGATCAAGCGGGTCGACATCCTCACCGGCGGCGCGTCGTCCGTGTACGGCGCCGACGCCGTGTCGGGCGTCGTCAACTTCGTCATGAACAGGGACTTTGATGGTCTCGTTGGCGGCATCACCTTCGGCGGCTTCGAGCACGACAACAACAGCTCGATCGCCGCCGAGATCAACACGAAGAGGGGCTTCACGTACCCGACCGGTCAGGCCTGGGACGGCGGCGCGCTCGACGTCAACGTCGGCCTCGGCGGCTCGTTCGCCGAAGGCAGGGGCCACGCGGCCGGCTACGTCGAGTACCGCACGACCTCCGCGGTGAAGAAGGACCGCCGCGACTACACCAACTGCTCCGTTTTCGACCTGGGCACGACGGGCCCGGAGTGCGGCGGCTCGGTCACGATCCCGAACGGGTGGTTCCTGGTCTTCAACCCCGACTACTCGGCGCTGACGGGCAGCTACACCCTGGACACTTCCGGACCCGGCAACACGTTCAGGCGCCGCAAGTCCACGGACACGTGGAACTACGCGCCGTACAACTACATGCAACGCCCCGACCAGAAGTGGCTGGGCGGCGGCTTCGTCGACTACGAGTGGAACAGGCACTTCCACGCCTACCTCGACGTCATGCTGATGGACGACACCACGAACGCGCAGATCGCGCCCTCGGGCGACTTCGGCACCACCACCCTGCTCAACTGCGACAACCCGATGCTGAGCGACCAAGAGCGGACCCTTCTCTGCACAAACTCCGGGTACGGGCCCACCGACCTGGCGAACGTGACCATCATCAAGCGCAACGTCGAGGGCGGCGCCCGCGTCGACAACCTCAGCCACACCGCGTACCGCATGGTCGGCGGGCTGAAGGGCGACATCAGCAACGCCTGGAGCTATGACGTGTGGGGCCTCCAGGCCGAGACCCGCATCGCGGAGCAGTACGTCAACGACCTCAACACCCGCACCATGCAGGATGCACTGATCGTGGACGGCGACCCGAACGACCCCAGCACCTGGCACTGCCGCTCCGGCAACGCCGGCTGCGCCCCCTGGAACCTCTTCAAGGTCGGCGGGGTGACCCAGGCCGCGATCAACTACATCTCGCTGCCCCTGACCTCGATCAGCGAGACCCGGACGCAGATGGTCAACGGCCAGCTCCACGGTGACCTCAAGGATGCCGGCATCGCGCTCCCGAGCGCCTCGGAGGGCGTCCAGGTCGCGGTCGGCGTCGACTACCGCAAGGAGTACCTGAGCTACCAGCCCGACGCGGCGTACCAGGCAGGCATTGCGTCGGGTCAGGGCGGCGCATACGTCCCCGTCAGCGGGTACTACTCCGTGAAGGAGCTCTATCTCGAGGGGCTGTTCCCCCTCGTCCAGGGCGCCGAGGGCGCCAAGAACCTGAGCCTCGACCTCGCCTACCGCTGGTCCGACTACAACGTCAACGGGCAGTGGCCGAGCTACAAGGCGGAGGCAATGTGGGCCCCGTCCGCGGACTTCATGCTCCGTGGGGCGTACGCCCGAGCGAACCGCGCTCCGAACGTGGTGGAGCTGTACACGCCGCGGGGGGGATATATCGGTGGCACGACGGATCCCTGCGAGGGTGACACACCGCTGTACACGCAGGCGCAGTGCGCGAACACTGGAATGTCGGCGGCCCAGTACGGCCACGTCCTCGCGAAACCTGCCGGAGGGTACAACGGAATCTACGGCGGCAACCCGAACCTGAACCCCGAGACCGCCGACACCGTCACGTACGGTGTGGTGGTCACGCCCGCGGGTTCGAGCTTCACCGCCGCGCTCGACTACTTCGACATCAAGATCAAGAACACGATCGGAGCCCTCGAGTTCGACGACATCCTCAACAACTGCGCAACAACCGGTAATCCGGAGCTGTGCCGCCTGGTCCACCGCGACCGTGCGGGCACGCTGTGGCTCTATCCGGACGGCTACATCGACACGACCAACCAGAATATCGGGAAGCTCCGGTCGGAAGGTATCGACGTGAACCTCACCTACGGCATCCTCGCCGGCAACACGTTCTTCAACCTCAAGCTCATCGGCACCTACCTGTTGAACGAGTCGATCGACACCGCTATCTACGCGTACGACTGCGTGAGCTTCTACGGCAACCAGTGCGAGCTTCCCACGCCGGTCTGGCGCCACCTGTTCACCGCGTCGTGGGAGGCGGGCCCCGCCGTCCTGAGCTTCGGGTGGCGGATGGTCGGCGGCGTCTGGGACGACGACGTCAGCTCCAACCCCGCGATCGGGAACCCCGACAACATCGAGACGCTGAAGCTCAACTACGCGTACTACATACCGGTGCAGAACTACTACGACGTGGCGTTCGCGTACAGGCTCAAGGCCGGCGTCACGTTCATGCTCGGCATCAACAACATCCTCGACACGGCCCCCCCGCTGGGGTCCGGCTCGAGTGCGAACGACTTCGGGGCGGGCTTCTACGGCACCTACGACCCGTATGGTCGCTACCTCTTCTCGACCGTGCAGTTCACGTTTTAGAAGAGCGGCAGCAGGGCGGACAAGCGGGAGCCGATCACGGCTTGACCGCGTACTTCGTGAGTAGCGCCTGGAAGCGCGGGTCCGAGCGCAGCGGGTCCCAGGCGGGATCCAGCCGCAGCAAGTGAGGCGTGACCCGACCGTCTCGCGCCAGTAAGTCGTCCAACCGAGTTATTGCTTCGCCCGGCTGCCCAACCATCGTGTAGACCCGGGCCAGATCGTCGAGGCGCACGAGCGCCTTCAACGCGTCTTTTGACGCCGGCGCGAGGTCACAGCCGAGCTTCGCCTCCCGCACCGCGTCAGCGCGCCGGCCGAGCCCCGCGTAGGCGATCCCGAGCGAGCTGTGGGACCCGGCGTCGTTGGGGTCCTGCGGGATCTTCTTCTCCAGCTCGAGGCGCGCGGCCTCGTAGGAACGACGGGCGAGATCAAGCTGGCCCGCCAGCATCTGTACCTGCCCTCGGAGCAACAAGAGAGCCGCGTGTTTTGCTGGGTCATCGTGCACGTGCGGTTCCTGCGCCTCGAGCTGCCGCAAAACCTCCTGATAGTCGCGGCGCAGGAGCGCAACATACTGCCAGCTCTCCGGGAAGGCTTCCCGTACTCCAGCAACGCGGCTGGCCTCGTCAAGCAACGCCTGAGCCTTGGCCACGTCGCCATGCCACTTGACTTGGAGCTCCGCTCGATATGCGTGGGGCCAACTCCACTGCGGGCTCAGGGCGATCGCCAGTCCAAAGGCACGATCCGCATCGGCGTAGCGGCGAGCAGCGACACAGCCTGCCGCGAAGAAGGCGAGCATCCTTGGGTTCCTCGGGTCCAGCTCGACCGCCTTGCTCATCAAGTCAGCCGCCTGCACCCAGCGCCCCTGGCGACTGAAGATCAAGCTGGTCAAGAGAAGTAGCGCGCTGTTGCTGGGCTGGATCTTCGTGGCCGTGGCCAATTCGTCCAGGGCTCGCGGGTAGTCGAGCACGCCGTGGTAGTAGTACTGAGCGAGGGCGGCGTGGGTCTCCGCCAGGTCGGGGCGGAGCTCAACGGCACGTTCGGCTGACTCCTTGCCCTTGGCGAGCCGCTCCTGGCTGTGGTCAAAATGCAACCAGTACATCGTGAGATGTGTCGAGGCGGTCATTGCAAGGGCCTGCGCGAAGTGGGGGTCGCGTTCGACGGCCGCCTGGAACTTCTCCAGCGCGGCCTCGACGAATTCCCTGTTGGTGCCCCGGTTGGTCAGCTCCCAGCCCTGGAGGTACAGGGCGTAGGCCTCCAAATCGTTCGTCGAGACCTCTTGCAGCGCGGTTTTCTCGCGCGGAAGGAGGGCGACGCCCATTGCCTTAACCGCGCTCTCCGCCACCTCCGACTGGATCGCGAACACGTCCGCCAGCACCCGGTCGTAGCGGTCGGCCCACACGTGCGTATCGTCCGCGACCCGGATCAGCTGGGGCGTGATGCGCACCCGGCTCTCGCGGCCCTGCGCATGCTCCCAGCGCACCGAGCCCTCGAGCACGAAGTCCACCCCGAGGTCGCTGCCGATCTGCTTCACAGTCTTCCTGGTGTGCTCGTACTGCGCCGCCGTCGTCCGGGAGATCACACCCAGCCCTTGCACATTGGCGAGCCGGCTGGTGATCTCCTCGGCCATGCCGGAAGCGAAGTAGGCGTCCTCCGGCGCCCCGAGGTTCTCGAAGGGAAGCACGACGATCTTCTTGAGCGCGCCCGCTCCGCCTGTCGGGCCCGCGGGTCTGAGCTTGACGAGCAGCACACCGACCACGGCTAGCGCTGCCACAGCGATCACGCCGAACGCGATCGCACGGCGTTTGTTGAAAGGCACCCTGGGCGCTGCTGTCGCTGGCGCCTCGCCCTTTGTGTACGCCCGCAGTGCCAGCGCCAGGTCGTGTGCCGAGGAGAACCTCTCCTCCGCCCGCTTCTCCAGGCACCGGCTCACGATCTCCTGCAGCGCCGGCGTGACCACCTGCCCAGTGCCCGCCAAAGGCGCCGGGTCCTGATGCAGGATCGCGCTTGCAGTGTCGGCAGCAGTCTCCCTGCGGAACGGCGGTCTCCCCACGAGCATCTCGTAAAGCACGCACCCGAAGGAGAAGATGTCGCTCCGCTGATCGACTGTCTGCCCGCGCACCTGCTCCGGCGACATGTATCCGACGGTCCCCAGCCGAGTGCCCGCCTCCGTCGCCTCGACCACCGTGGTCGCCTGCGCAGCCTCCGCGAGACTCCTCGGCGCCGCCAGTTTTGCGAGCCCGAAGTCCAGGATCTTGACGTGACCGTCCTTGGTGACGAAGACGTTGCCGGGCTTGAGATCCCGGTGGATGACCCCTTTGGCGTGCGCCGCCGAGAGACCCTGCGCAATCTGCACGGCAAGCTCGACCGCCTTGCGGGGCGGAACCGGCCCCGCCTGCAAGCGGTCCCGCAGGCTCTCGCCTTCCAGCAGCTCGGTGACAATGTACGGGGCGTCCTCGAAGGTACCGACGTCGTGAATGGCGAGGATGTTCGGATGATCCAGCGCAGCAACAGCGCGGGCTTCCTGCTCGAATCTCCGCAACCGCTCGGGATCGCTGGCGAACTCCGCCGGCAGCACCTTGATCGCGACGTCACGCCCGAGGCGGGTGTCGTGGGCTCGGTACACCTCTCCCATGCCCCCCGCACCGATGGGGGCGACGATCTCGTACGGGCCGAGGCGGGTGCCGGACGCGACGCTCATTCCTTGACCTCGTACTTGGTGAGCAGCGCCTGGAACCGTGGGTCCGATCGCAGCGGGTCCCACCTGGGGTCCAGGCGGAGCAGGTGGACCGTGATCTCGCCGCTCGCTGCCAGGAGATCGTCCAGGGCGGCGATCGCCTCGCCTCGCATCCCGACCATGGTGTAGACGGTGGCCAGGTTCTCGCGGCGCCAGAGAGCCCGCCAGGCGTCCTTGGATACTGGCATTAGCTCACAGCCGAGCTTCGCCTCCCGCACCGCCTCCTCTCGGCGACCCAGCCCCGCATACGCGATCCCGAGTGCGCTGTGGCACCGGTCGTCGTTCGGGTCCTCCCTGACCTTCTGTTCGAGCTCCCGCTGCGCCTTCACGAAGGACTGGCGCGCCTCCTGCTGCGCTGCGAACCTCTGGACCACGGCACGAGTCAATGAGATCGGAGAATAGCCAAGGTTGGTGTCGGAGCCCTTTCCCTTCCTCTCGTCCACGAGTCCAAGCGCTGCCGGGTAGTCGCGGCGAAACGCGGCGACTCGCGTCGCCCAGCCCCCACAGAGCTGCACGAACCGTTCCCGACTCCCGGCGACTGCGCGAGCCTCGTCCAGAACCGTCTGAGCCTTTTCCACATCGCCCTTCCACAGGACCTGGAGCCATGCCCGGCGTCCGTAGCTCTCGCTCCCGAGCGGGCTCAGGGCGATCGCCCTTCCCCAGGCGCGGTCGGCATCCGTGAAGCGGCGTGCGAGCATCAGCGTCTCGCCCAGGTTGTAAAGGAACCCGGCGTTCTGGGGATCCGTCTCGAGTGCGCGGCCCAACGCCGCCGCGGCGTCCGTCCACCGGCCCTGACGTCGCAGGACGTAGCCGGTCGCCGCAAGCGCCTCACTGCTGTTGGGCTGGATCTCGAGCGCCTTCGAGAACTCGCTCAGAGCCCGGGCAAGGTCCCACAGGCCCCGGTAATAGTAGTAACCCAGAGCGATGTGCGGGTCCGCGAGGTCGGGTCGGAGTTCGACCGCTCGTTCCGCTGCTTCCTTGGCGCTCGTGAGGCGCCCCTCGCTATGGTCGTAGTGGAGCCAGTACATCAACAGCTGCAGCCCCGCAACCCCCGCAAGGGCCTCCGCGAACCGGGGGTCGCGATCGATGGCCGCCTGACCCAGCCGCAGCGCCCCTTCGATGTGTTCCCTGTCCTCTCCGCCGCTCGCGAGCTGCCGCGCACGGAGGTACAGGTCATAGGCCTCTAGGTCGTTCGTCGAAACCGCCTGCAACGCCGTCCGCTCGCGCGGCAGGAGCGCGACGCCCATCGCCTTGACGGCGTTCTCCGCCACCTCCGACTGCATTTCGAACACGTCCGCAAGCACCCGGTCGTACCGGTCGGCCCAGACGTGCGTGTCCTCCGCGACTCGGATCAGCTGCGGGGTGATGCGCACCCGGCTCTCGCGGCCAGCTCCGCGATCCCACCGGACGCTTCCCTCGAGCACGTAGTCCACGCCCAGGTCGCTCCCGATCTGCTTGATCGTCTTTCCACGGCGGTCGTACCCGACGGCCGAGGTGCGGGAGATCACCCCCAGTCCCTGTACGTTGGCGAGACGGCTGGTGATCTCCTCGGTCATGCCGGCGGCGAAGTAAGCGTCCTCCTGTGAGCCGAGGTTCTCGAACGGGAGGACGACGATCTTCGGCGGACCGGTGGCTCGGGCGCTCGGACCTGCAGGCTTGAGCCTGAGGACGAGCACGCCCGCTGCCACCAGCACCGCAACACCCGCAAGCGCCAGCCCGACAAACCGTCGCCGTCTCGTAGATGCCGTGATCGTGGTCGGCTTCGCTGGACTTGTGTCCGGCATGGTCGCACTCAGGTCGTGGGCGAGATCGCGGGCAGACTGGAAGCGATCCTCCGGGCTCTTCTCCAGGCACCGGGCGACGATCCCTTCAAGCGCCGGCGGGATGTGCCTGACGGTGCCCGCAAGCCCGGGAGCCTCATCGTGCAGGATCGCCGTCATCGTTTCGGGAGCGGTGTCCCTCCGAAATGGCGACCTGCCCGAAAGCATCTCGTACAGCACGCACCCGAAGGAGAAGATGTCCGTCCGGTGGTCCACACTCTGCCCGCGCACCTGCTCCGGCGACATGTAGCCCACGGTCCCCAGCCGAGTGCCCGCTTCCGTAGCCTCGACTATCGTGGTCGCCTGCGCACCCTCCGCGGGACTCCTCGGCGGCGCCAGCTTCGCGAGCCCGAAGTCCAGGATCTTGACGTGGCCCTCCGTCGTGATGAACACATTGCCGGGCTTGAGGTCCCGGTGGACGATCCCTTTGGTGTGCGCCGCCGAGAGACCCTGCGCAATCTGCACGGCAAGCTCGACCGCCTTGCGGGGCGGAAGCGGCCCAGCCTGCAAGCGGCCCCGCAGGCTCTCACCTTCCAGCAGCTCGGTGACGAGGTAAGGAGCGCCCTCGTGGGTGCCAACGTCGTACAGGGCGAGGATGTTTGGGTGGCTCAGCGCAGCAACCGCGTGGGCCTCCTGCTCGAACCGCCTCAACCTCTCTGGGTCGGCCGTGAACTCCCCCGGCAGCACCTTGATCGCGACGTCGCGGCCGAGCCGCGTGTCGCGGGCGCGGTACACCTCGCCCATCCCACCAGCCCCAATCGAGGCCACGATCTCGTACGGGCCAAGGCGAACGCCGGCTTTCAGCTCCGTGGGCGCCTCCTCGCCATCATTTCGTGCCTCCATGCTCTTTCAGCAGTTTCACCAGATCGTCGAGCGGCTGGTTGAGGTACGACGGCAGCTCGCCGCGGGAGCGGGCACCTTCGAGATTCCTCGCGACCCTCGCGGCACCGTCCCGCGAAGCGGTGAGCACCTTTGCGAAGCGAGGGTCGCCTCGCAGCGGTTGGAAGCCGGGCTCGCAGAGGAGGAAGTCGTACGGCGGCGGAACGCCCACCTCGACGCTCCGGAGAAGGATGCGGATCGCCTCGTCCGTCCGGCCGAGGAGGGCAAGTGCCGGGCAGACGAACTGCGTGCCGTTTTCAAGAGTAAGGGCGTCCGCTCGTCCCTCGAGAAGCAGTGGGAGGAGATGCGGCTCCAGCTTCTCGATCATGGCAGTGTCCCGCTCGGCGACCGCAAGCTGGAACCTGATCTGGCCCCACAGCTGGCTAACAAAGGTACTAGGGTTTTCAAAGAACTGAGGCTCCCCTCGTGCCATGAACTTCCGTGCCTCTTCGAGCCGACCGAGCTTCAGCAGCACGTAGCCCTTGGTTACCGGGCACAACCAGGAATCGGGCTCCACCCGCACGATTCGATCAGCAAATGGGAGCGCCTCCTCCGGTCGCCCGAGAGCACTCAAGTCGAGTACCGCATTGCCGCTAAGAGAGAGGCGGAAGGGGTCAACGTCGATCCCCCACAGGGCCGCGGCGAGCTGGAGGGAGAAAGCGCCCGGGCTCTGCACGGAGTTCGAGACGGTCATGTGGGTGCCGGCGTCGCGCGGCGAGAACGAGGCGGCCTTGAGCGCGTACTCGAGGCTGGCGCTCGATGTCGGGCTTGGTCGAGAACGTCTCGACCCAGCTCAGCACCTCCCAGGCTTTGCCGCATCGCTGGTCGCCGTCGAGGGCCCGACGAGCCCACGCTTCGGCCTCCTTCAGCGCCCCGCTCGCTTCGCCTTCAGTTGCGTACTTGGTAATGTAGAGCCTGGCGATATGTGCTTTGGCGACGTTCAGCGACGGGTCAAGCTGGAGAGCGCGTTTGTATGCCGCAAGGCCAGCCTCGAAATCTGCGGAGTGCCTCAGATCACCGTAACGATTGTCAAAGTAATCACCCTCCCGGAGGGCCAGCTCAGCCTCGGATGAAACGCTTGTCGTTCGGACCGGTGAGGCGGCTGGGTTGACCGCGAGGCGGATTCCTTCTGCCGCCTGGCGAGCGAGGTCGTTGTAGGCGTCGCGAGGACCCTCGTACTGCTTGCCCCACCGCACCTTCCTCGTTGCCGCATCGACGAGCTCGACGTTGAGGGCAAAGCCGTGGGTGGAGGTGTTGATCGACGTAACGATGAATGACGAGACCTCGTACAGCTCGGCGAGCCGGTCGAGATCGCCCTTGACCTTCTCCACCTCGAAGCTCGTGGGCGGCACCTTGGTGTCCAGCCCCTCGACCTGGGCGAGGAGCGTGGAGATGGTGCCGGGGACAGCATCCGTGAGAAACGCGACCTCCGGAGCGCCATACACCTTGCACGGCAAGGCGAGGATGCTCGGGATGCGCTCGGCAGTGATGACAGCAGGCCTCGACACGGAACGCCAAGGGCGCCAGATCGCCATGGCAGCCACGATCACTACGGCGGCGCTCGCAGCCGCCACCGCGAGCCGGTGACGCGCGAGCCAGCTCCGTCTCGGCAGAACCGTCGGTGGCGGCTCCGTCTCGCCCGTGATCGCCTCGAGCGCGAACGCAACGTCACGAGCCGAGCCGAACCGGTCCTCTGGCCGCTTCTCGAGACACCGCCGCACGATCCCCTGTACGGTCGGCGGGATTCCCCGACCCGTGCCCCCAAGCGGGGCAGGGTCTTCGTGCAGGATCGCCGACATGGTGTCCGCCGCGGTGTCCCTGGAGAACGCGCGCTCCCCGGCGAGCATCTCGTACAGCACGCAACCAAAGGAGAAGATGTCCGTCCGGTGGTCCACGCTCTGCCCGCGTACCTGCTCGGGGGCCATATACCCAGTAGTGCCGAGCGTGGCGCCCGCCTCTGTCGCCTCCACAACCGTGGTCGCCTTGGCAGGCTCCACGAGACTCTTGGGTGCGACCAGCTTGGCGATCCCGAAGTCCAGGATCTTGACGTGGCCGTCCTTTGTGACGAAGACGTTCGCGGGTTTCAGGTCGCGGTGGACGATCCCCTTCTCATGGGCGGCTGCGAGTCCCTGGGCCATCTGGACGGCGGTCTCAAGAGCCTTACGAACAGGCATCGCACCACCGCTCAGACGTTCGCGAAGGCTCTCACCCTCCAACAATTGGGTGACGATGTACGGCGAGCCCTCATACGTTCCCACATCGTACAGGGCGAGGATGTTGGGATGATCAAGGGCAGCGACCGCGCGTGCTTCCTGCTCGAACCGCCTCAACCTTTCTGGGTCGGCCGCGAACTCCCCCGGCAGTACCTTGATCGCAACGTCTCGCCCGAGCCGGGTGTCCCGCGCCCGCCACACCTCGCCCATCCCGCCTGAACCCAGCAGGCCCACGAGTTCGTAAGGTCCGAGGCGAACCTCCGCCGTCAAGGACATCCAGATCCCCACTCGAATTCTTGAGATGAACTCTCAAGATATGTCATCTTTTCACCCGGCTCTACCGCCAACATACGGCCACTTCCCACCAACCGCAACACCCACGAGCATTTGCGGATCGCGCACCCTCGCCCGGCCTGCCAGGCCACCCAAGACGCAGGTGCGCGGCTGAGGGCAGCCTCGCCACGGGCGAGAAGAAGATCCTGGGGCGGCGAGTTCTGCCGGGTACTTGTTTCTCGCGTTCCTGCTAGCCCCGAGGCACAGGCGGGTGCGTGCTCCCCACGGGCCGTCTCGGCTCGGGGCCCGGAAGCGCGCCGTGGGCGATGTTACCCTTGCGCGGCGGGCGGCATTGTGGACCCGTGACAGGGAGGTTTTGAAATGCCCAGGAGATTCTTTCTCTTGCTCGTTGCCGCGGCGTGGCTGGCTGGCGCGGTGGCGGTCATAGCTGCGGACAAGCCGGCGCCCAAGCCGCAGACCACCTGCCCGGTGACCGGGAAGGGCATCGACCCAAAGACCAGTCCCCACGTGGACTGGCAGGGGCAGCGGATCTACTTCGCTGATAAGGCTGCCGCCGACGTCTTCCGGAAGGATCCCGAGAAGGTATTCTCCAGGATCGCTGCTGAGAGCGTAACCCTTGAGAACATTCAAACGACCTGCCCCGTGAGCGGCGAAAGCCTCGAGGGCGGGGACATGGGTCCACCGGTTGCGGTCAGCTACAAGGGGCGTACGATCATGTTCTGCTGCAACATGTGCCCGCCCAAGTTCGAGAAGGATCCCGCGAAGTACCTCGCCAAGCTCCCCGGCGAGCAGCCCAAGGCTAACTGACGCCACGAGCTCCAATGACTCTGACGGGCACCGGGGAACCGGTGCCCGTCTCGCGTTTCGCGCGCACCCCTTGTCGCCTTGTGCCTTGCGCTCGGCGCGGTGAAGCGCACCCTCGCAGGAAGAAGGAGGCTCTCGGGGCCTTGCGATCCTACCTCAGCGAGTCGTCAGTGGCCGCCGGCCCTGGTGCGCGGCCTCATCCGCACACCGGAGGGTTGCCGGACGACGTCAAACCCGTCGACCTGAATCCCGCGCGCGGTGAGCCGTTGGCGCTGCTCCTCTAGCTCCTGGACGAAGCGGCCGAAGCTTACGGGGATCGTTTCCCCTGCCCGCTCCATCGTCGCTTGGTAGCGGGCGAAGAGCCGACGGTACTCCTCCATCATGGCTGGACTGACCTTGGTCTCGGCACGTTCGGCCTGGGGCGCCGGTGTGGCTGATTGGGGGCTCGTCGGCTTCTGCGGCGCGCTCGGCGTGCGGGCAGCCTGGGACGCGAGGCGCCGCCAGGAGGCGGCCTTGACCGCCAGGTGCGAGGCAAGCTGTTCGAGACGGCCACGCTCGACAGGTGACACGGCGTCCCGAAGACCGAGCTGGCGTAGCCGCAGTTCCAGGGTGCCGATCTCCGCCACCGTCGGCATCGTTGCCCCGGCCTCGTGCGCGAGAAAGCGGTCCCAGCGCCGCGCCAGCTGGTCAATCGCCCGCTCGAGCTGGACCAGTTCTTCCATGACGCTCATGTTTGGAGTTTACACGTCGTTACGCGCCGGGGCGGGCCTCGCGGTTTCTGGCTCCCCTACTCCTCGCAACCGATGCTCGGATCTTCCGACCCCCTGCGCTCAAGCGGGGCGCCGATGCCGTCCGGCACTGGGGTCCTCTCGACCTGGATCGTGGAGTGCTCGATCCCGAAGCGGTCGTGGATCGCGGCACGAACGCGCCACAGCACGTCCTCGGGACAATCCGGCGCGACCACGACGTGTGCGGAGAGCGCCACGAAGCCGCTGGTGATGGTCCAGACGTGCAGGTCGTGGACAGCCTTCACGCCTGGCACGCAGGCCATCACCTCGGCGACGTCGTCAAGCTGAAGGTGCTGAGGCACGCCTTCCATGAGCACCTCGACGGACTCCCTGAGCACGCCCCACGACGAGAGGATCACCAGCAGCCCGATGAGAACCGACGCGAGGGGGTCCGCCCAGTACCACCCGAAGCCGCTGATCAAGATGCCCGCGGCGATCGCCTGCACGCTTCCAAGAGTGTCAGTGACGACGTGAAGCCAGGCCCCGCGGACGTTGAGGCTCTCCTCGCTGCCGCCGCGCAGGATCC
The DNA here is from genome assembly GCA_963739225.1 of uncultured Acidobacteriota bacterium. Taxonomy (GTDB): domain Bacteria; phylum Acidobacteriota; class Thermoanaerobaculia; order Thermoanaerobaculales; family Thermoanaerobaculaceae; genus RBG-13-68-16. The sequence continues at coordinate 343,609 of CAVTZQ010000004.1, forward strand.
AGAGGGAGGCGAGGTTCACGGCCAGGCCCCCACAGGCGACCGCCAGCATCAGTCCGCCCTTTACGCTGGGCGGGGTGGCCCAGCGCCTGTACGCCTCGGCAAAGATCAGGACCGCGATCGCAACCAGCGTGGCGCCGTTGACCAGCGCCGCAAGGATCTCCATCCGGTGGTAGCCGTACGTCCGTTTCGGGGTGGCCGGCCGTTGGGCTGCCCAGATCGCGAACAACGACAGCCCCAGCGCGGCCACGTCCGTGAGCATGTGCCCCGCGTCGGCAAGCAGGGCGAGCGAGTTTGCGAGAAGCCCGCCGACCACCTCGGCGACCATGTAGACAGCCGCGAGGACGAGAGCGAGCGTGAGCCTCCTGCGATGCCGGATCCCGGCCGTGGGCGGGGCCTCGTAAATTTGGGCTTGGGCCATCCTTCTGCTGTGTCCTACGCCAGATTAGCGCACAGACGGCCGCGACATGGGACGCCTACCAGTACTTCTCGACATGGACCTCGCCGGGTCGCTGGGGCGTGTGCTCGCGAAACCCCTCGGCAGCCAGGATTGCCGCCATCTCCTCGATCATGTCCGGATTACCCGACAGAAACACGTGGGTGTTCTCCGGCTCGGGACGGAAACCCCAGATGCCGTCAAGGATTCGTCTCTGCCACAGCTCTTGCACGCGACCCACGAGCCCTCCCCACGGGACCGGCTCTTCCTGCGGACGCGAGACAGTGGCGACGTACGTGAGGTTGCGGCGAAGACGTTCCATCATGATGAGCTCGGCGCGATACCCGAGGTCCCAGGAGTGGCGGGCCGAGTGCAGCACGGCGAGCCTGCGGCTTTTCTCGTGCTCGAGGTCCGTCCGCAGCATGCTCATGTACGGCGCGAGACCCGTGCCGGTGGCGACCATCACCAGATTGACACCGTCTGGAAGCTGGTCGAAGGTGAACAGCCCGCTGATCCTCGGCCCGAGCCAGAGCCGGTCCCCCACCTCCAGGGCGCAGAGGCGCGGCGTGAGCGAGCCCGATCGCACGAGGTTGAGGTAGAACTCAAGGTACTGCTGGTCCGCCGAGGACGAGGCGATCGAGTACGAGCGTCGGATCAGCGCGCCGGGCTTGGGCGGGGGCTCATCGGTGGGATCGGCCATCGGGTGCCGCGGCGCCTCAGGTGGCAGACCCAGCACCGCGAACTGGCCCGGCCGGAACGGCGGCAGCTGCCAGCCGTCGGGCACAACCTGCACGATGAAGAGGCCCGGCGCCACCTCGATCCTCTGCGTCACCACCGCGTTCAGTCGGCGATCCGCCATCACCCCGCACACCCCCTCGGCACACCGGCTGCCAACGACGTCCCCACGTCCACGCATTCCCTCATCCGCGACCAGCACACAAACGTACAGGACGGAGTGCCTGCCTGCAACGCCCGGAGCGATCTCCCCTCGGTTGCGCGGCCAGGGTACCAAGGCGCTGGCTGCACTTTGGACTCCCTGTCCCAGTCCGGCAGCTACCAGGCGTCGGTGACCGGCGCGATGAGGGGGCGCTCCTCGTCGGTGGGCTGGAAGATCGCTGCAGCTACGCAGCCCGGGCCGAGCTGGGTCCCCACGACCGGTCCGGTCTCGCTCTCGATGAGCTCCGAAACCGTGAAGCTGTCCTGCAGCAGGTTTCGCAGTCGCACGGCCTGCACCGGGCAGCCTGCATGCCCGATGCCGGCGAGCGAGGGTCGTGCAGGATCCACCCGCTGCTTGAAGAGCTCGACAACCCGGGGGTGGGCTGCGTGCGCGCGCCGGACGCGGTCCACCAGCACCACCTCGCCGTCCTCGAGCCCGAGAATCGGCTTGAACCCCAGCATGCCCTGGAGCCAGGCCTGCGATTTGCCTAGGTGGCCTCCGGCGCAAAGGTATTGCAGCTTGTCGGCCACGAACAGCAGGTGGACCCGCGAGCGCATCCGCTCCAGATGGGCGCGGATCTCGTGCGCCTGAAGGTTGCGCAGCGCCATCCGGGCTGCCATCAGCACCAGGAGAGCGAGCCCCGTGCCGATCTGCATGCTGTCGAACACCTCGAGCGCCGCGGTGCCGTCGCCGCGCAGCCGCCGGAGCTCCTCCATGCCCTCCTCCGCCGCGGCGCGCGCGTTCACCACCGTCTCGGACACCCGCCCGGAGAGGTGCACCGACACCACGTCGCTGCGCTCGACCAGCGTGCGGTAGCGGGCGAGGAAATCGCCTTTGGTCGGAGGCCCGATCCGTAAGTGCGCGCCTTCCCTGCTCTCGAGCAGCTTGTAGAACGCCTCGGGCGAGAGGTCCACGCCATCCTCATAGACATCCTTGCCGGAGGTCACCGAGAGCGGGACGATGTGGATCTGGTTCCGCTTGACCAGCTCGAGCGGAAGGTCGGCGGTCGAGTCGGTCACGATGCGGACGTTGACCTCTGGCGCGTCGAACTCGAGGATACCGAGCTCGTGGAGCCGGGCGGCGTCGGCCATGGCCGTGCCATCGAGGGCTCCTGTCCTGTCCAGAACGCTCGAAAGCGTGCGACCGGCGCGAGCGTGCTCCACCACGCTTTGCTGGTCGGGCGACAGCGTGGACCCAGGGTCGTCCGCACGGGTGACAAGCCTCACCCGACTGGCGAGGCTCGGGAGCCGGTCGCGGGCATCCTCGTAGCGGTGCTGGTCCTCCATCGCGAGCGCCATCAGGCTCAAAACGTCGTTGAAGAGCTCGCGAGGAACCGTGGGCGAGCCCAGCATCACGCGGAAGCTTCCCGCTGCGGTGCGGGCGAACCTCGCGAATGCCTTGGCGCCGCATTGTGCGTCGGCCCGCGCGGCGGTCACCTCGCCCTCCTCCAGGAAGAGCTCCCCATCGCCAGCCAGGACGTGACCCGTGACCGCGGCCGCCTGCAACAGAGGAAGCAGCTCGTACAACGGCAGCGCCTGCAGGTCCCCCACCAGGGACTCGAGCAGCGGATCGCACCTCAGGCCGAGCTCGCGGCCCAGCAGGGCAGTGCGTACCTTCCGGAGAATGGCCTCGAACGGGGTGTCTCGTACCGGGATGGTGATGACACACACGGGGACCTCGGGCCGGGCCTCGTTTTCGACCAGCAGTACTGTTGTGGGGGGAATCTCCCTGGCCGCGGCGCTGGCGGCACGGACACCGAACGGGTCGGTCACATCCACGAGCGCACCCTCGGCGACGATCACCCCGGGTTTGAGGCCGCTCGCAAAGCGCCGGCCCTCCTTGGCGGTGGCGGCGGCGACAACCTCGTACCCGAATCCCGCAAGACCCCGGACCAGGTCCCTCCTCCGGGTTTCCTCCCCATCCACTACCAGGACCGTGGACCTCACCATCGCTCACTCCCGTTGCGAGGCGGGACGGCGACCCACTGTGGACATCCCGGAATCGTCAGATGGCATTGCGGCTTGTAGTATAGCGCCATGAAGAAGCAGATCCTGACGATCTTCGCCCACCCCGATGACGCCGAAACGATGGCTGGAGGCACGCTCCTCAAATGGGCGAGGGAGGGGCACGCGATCACGATGTGCCTGATTACCGACGGTGACAAGGGCACCTCGGACCCCGACGACACCCGTGACGCGGTGATTGCGCGCCGCCGCGCCGAGCAGACGCGGGCAGCCACTCGCTTGAACGCCACGGTCGTTGCGCTCGGGTACGAGGATGGTGTCCTGCAGCCCACGCTGGGGCTGAGGCGGGACCTGGTGCGGGTGATGCGCCAGGTACGCCCGCACGTCGTGGTTGCCAACGACCCAACCGTGTGGTTTCGCCACCGCCAGTACATCAACCACCCGGACCACCGGGCCGCCGGCCAGGCCGCCGTCGAGGCGCTCTACCCGGCAGTGAAGAAGCCAAGCATCTTCCCGGAGCTGCTCGCCGAGGGGCACCAGCCCCACGTGGTCGAGGAAGTGTGGCTGGGGCCAACGGATGAGCCGGACACCTGGATCGACATCGCGGACGTATTCGACGAGAAGATCGCACTTATCTGCGACCACGCCTCACAGTTCCCACCCGAGCCTACCCGTGCCGCTTTCGCGCGCATCGCCCGCGAGGCCGGGCAGGAGCGCGGCATCCAGCTTGCCGAGTCGTTTCGGACCGTGCGTTTGGCCGCGAGCACCGTGCGCGCCATCGCCGGCTCGTGAGGGACCGGTTTACCGCTCTTGGCGCCAAAGCGGTGTGAGCCTCACCCCGGCCGTGAGTAGCGCATCCCTCACCGCGGTGGCGATCCTTGCGGCGTCGGGCGTGTCGCCGTGCACGCAAATGGTACGGGCGCCCACCAGGACGTCCCGGCCGTCGAAGGTGGCCACCATCCCGTCACGCACGATACGGACCGCCTGCGCGGCCGCCCGTGCAGGTTCGGTGATCAGGGCCCCGGGGAGCTGCCTGGACCGCAGCGTTCCGTCGGCCTCGTACGTGCGATCGGCGAATGCCTCCCCCGCCGCCTCGAAGCCGTGCTCCCGGAACACCTCGAGCATCGCGGAGCCCGCCAACCCGACCAGCACCACGTCTGTGGCCCAGCGCGACACGCCGCGTGCGATGGCGCCCGCGGTCTCGCGGTCCCGTGCCGCGTCGTTGTAGAGAGCGCCGTGGGGCTTCACGTGGGTCAGCGTGCACCCGGCGAGTCTGGCGGCCTCGGCGAGCAGCCGCACCTGCTTGAAGATCGAGTCCTCGATCGCTGCCGGAGTCATCCCGAGCGAGTCGCGGCCGAACCCGGCGCGGTCCGGGTAGCCGGGGTGTGCCCCCGCGGCGACGCCCATCCGCACGGCCAGCGCGAGCGTGCCGGCGATGGTTTGCTCGTCCCCAGCGTGGGCGCCGCAGGCGATGTTCGCGGAGGTGACCACTCGCAGAAGAGCCTCCTCGCTGCCGTCCGCGAGCGCGTCCGGGTTCTCGCCCACGTCCGCGTTGAGGTCGATCACGACCGAACCATTCGAAAGCGCGCTCATACCAACTGCTCCCCCTGGTCTCCGGCAAGAGCAAAATCAGGCCGCCGGCCGCCAGGAAGAACGCCGAGGTCAGGACCAGCGCGCTTCCGATCCCGTGCCTATCGGCGAGCGCCCCGATAACGAACGGCGCGAGCGCGCTCACCCCCCGCCCGAGGTTGTAGCAGAGCCCCTGGGCCGTACCACGGATCGAGGACGGGAAGAGCTCCGCGAGCATGGCGCCGAACACGCTGAAGTAGCCGTGGCCGAAGAAGCCGATCAGCGGCCCCATCGCCATCAGCATCCCGGGGTGGAGCGCCATCCGGCCGTAGATCGGTACCAGAAAGGCCGCGCCCAGCACGAAGGAGATGAACACCGGCCGCCTCCCGAAGCGGTCCGCGAGCACCCCGAACAGCACGTAGCCGAGGAACGCGCCCACCTGCATCGGGATGATCCACCCCGAGGAGCGCACGATGCTCATCCCGGCGCCGCCCATCTCGACCGGGCTCGCGAGGTAGGCTGGTACCCAGGTGAACAGACCCCAGTACGCGAACAGGACGCAGCTCGTGAGCACGGTCGCGGCTACGGCGTTGCGCAGGTGGCGGCGGGCGCAGGATCTCGCCCAGCGGCCGGCGCTCCACACCCGCGCCCCGTTGCCAGATCTCCGGCTCGGGCACCTTCCGCCGGATCCAGACCGCCAACAGCGCGGGCAGCACGCCGATAGCGAACAGGACCCGCCAGCCGTGGGAGGGAAGGATCGCCGAGGCCAGGAGCGCGGCCAGGATGTAGCCGATCGCCCAGCCGGACTGCATGAGCCCGATCGCCTTGCCGCGGTGCTCGGCCGGCCAGGTCTCGGCCACCAGCACCGAGCCGGCCGCCCACTCCCCGCCCAGGCCGATCCCGACCAGCGAGCGCCAGAGGATCAGCTCGGGGAGCGAGCGCGCGGTGGCGGTCAGCGCCGTGAACACCGAGTAGATCAGGATCGAGTACACCAGCGCTTTCGCGCGGCCGATCCGGTCCGCCAGCATCCCAAACCCCACGCCCCCGACGGCCGAGGTGAGGAGCGTCACCGAGGCCAGGCCACCCGCAGCGGCGGCGGAGAGCGCAAACTCCGCACGGATCGAGTTGAGCGCGAAGGCGTACATCATCACGTCCATCGCGTCCAGCAGCCAGCCGAGCATCGCCGCGGCCAGGGTCCGCCACTGCTGCGGCGTCACCGATCGAACCCAACTCTCGCCGGGGGCCGTGGTCATTGGGACCGGTCCAGATGTGTTCGAAGCAGCGCTTCCTGCTCGCGCAACGCCTCGTCGGCCTCCGCGAGCGAGACCTCTTGGAGGCGGAGTTCGTCGCGGGGTCGCAGCTGCCCGGCCCGGTGCAGGTCGGCAGCGATCACGCAGGCGATCTGAGGGTAGCCGCCGGTGGTCTGGTGCTCGACGAACGAGAGGATCGGCTGGCCGTCAGGGGGTACCTGGAGCGCCCCAAGCGAAACCCCCTCGGTGAGCATCGAACCTTGCCGCTCGGCCGGCAGCGCGGCCCCGCGCAGCCGCAGCCCCATGCGGCTCGAGTCCTCGCTTACCGCATAGGTTGAGCCAAGCAGAGCCTCCCACGCCTTCTCCCCAAACCACTCCCACTGCGGCCCGCGGATGACCCTGAGCTCCCCCCTGCGCAAGAGCTTTCCCGCAACCTCCCTCGCGAAGCGACGCGTCGTCGGGGTCTGCTCTCCCCTGGGCCCGACCGCCAGCACGTTGTCCTTGCGCAGGGCACGCCCCGCGAGGCCGCCAAGGCCCGTGGTCAGGTGCGTCGAGCGGCTCCCGAGCACAGGCTCCAGGGCGATCCCTCCGCGCACCGAAAGGTAGGAGCGGGCCCCCGAGCGGGTGGCACCACAAACCAGCGTCTGACCCTGGCGGACCTCGATCGCCGCCCACAGTGGAACCCGGTAGCCGTCGATCACCGGCTCGAAGTCGGAGCCCGCGAGGGCGATCACTCCGGGACCGGCGAATGCGAACGTGCCACCCGCCAGGGTCATCTCCAGCGCCGGGGCGCCCTCCGGGTTGCCGACCAACCAGTTGGCGATGCGCAGGGAGAGCGCATCGCACGCCCCCGATGCCGAGACACCGATGTGAGCGTACCCGGGGCGGCCGAGGTCCTGGACCGTGGTCTGGAAACCCGGCTCGATGACCCTGATCTGCCCTTCGGCGGAAGCCGCATCCGGGGCCGCGCCCTCCCCCTCGCCTGCGACCCGGTGGTACTCCTCCTCGCCGATCGCGACGAAGCGCACCCTGTCGCCGAGCCCCAGCAGCGTCGCCGGCGTCCTGCGCGGGTCGAAGAGCGCGAGGGGTGTCCGGCCGACCAGCTGCCAGCCCCCCGGGGATGCCAGCGGGTACACGCCGGTCTGGCTCCCGCCGATGGCGACGCTCCCCGCCGGCACGCGTTTGCGCGGCGTGGCGCGCCGCGGAGCGGCAATGCGGGACGACATCCCGCCCAGGTACGGGAAACCGGGCGAGAAGCCGAGGAAGTACACGAGGTAATCGCCGGATGCGTGCTCCCGGATCACCTCGGACGGGTGGAGTCCGCACGCGGCCGACACCTCGCCGAGGTCGGGGCCAAGCTCTCCCCCATAACAGACCGGGATCTCCACCACCCGCGGCTCGGGCAGCGCCGCCTCGCCTGCCCCGGCGAGGCGGCGTTCGATCTCCCGCTGCAGCTCCTCGCGGTTCGCACGGAGCGGGTCGTAGCTCACCAGCAGCGAGGCGTAGGCCGGGTGCAGGTTGAGGACTCCGGCCGGCGGCTCGGCCTGCAGGAGATGCAGCAGCCGGCGCACCTGGCCGTGGGCCTCCGGCGAGATCTCCCCGCCGAAAGGGACCAGCAGGGAATGGTCGCTGGCGTGCCGGATCACCGGTCGAGTCGGAGCGGCTTCGTCCATCGGGGTTCGGGCCAGGTTAGGCAGAATCGGAGGCGCCGTCAACGCGCGTGCGCCAAGTTCCCGAAACGAAAACGGCACCCGTTGTGATCCCCGGCACTATCCCGGTCCCCAGGTCCAGTACAGGCCCACATAGCCGACGGTGTGGCGCTCCCCGGCCAGGCTGTGTCCGAGGCTGAAGAGGATGCTGAAGTCCGGCGTGAAGTTGTAGTAGCCGCCGGCGTTGAAGATCGTGGTCCCGCCGCCCTCGCGGGTGTCGGTCCCCCGCGTGTAGAGCTCGCTTCCCAGTGTGAGCCTCGCGCTGAGGTTGCGTTGGACGAGCCAACCCGCGAAGAGGTAGTCGCGTGCCCCCGGCGCGCGGTTGAGCGCGTAGCCGCCCCCGCCGTAGGTCGTCCAGGGCCCCCAGCTCTTCTGGAGCCAGAGCGGCAGACGCGCCCAGAGCTGGCCGTTCCCCAGTCCGCGATCCGCGTTGCCGGTGGGCAGCTCCAGCATCGGGAAGATGCCCACTTGGGGCCTGTGCTCGGTCTCCTCGACGAACCGGACCTTGACCCCGATCTCCACGTCCCCCAGCCCGTGCGTCGTCGGACCCCCGGCGACGGCCGACGTGGAGAACGGAGCGACGAGGTGGAGCTGCAGGTTCGGAGCCGCACCGACGTTCAGCTCGAACCCCGGCCCCTCGACTTGGGTCGCATCGCGGGCCACGTCGTGGGTCGCGAAGATATACGCCTCCCAGTGCTTGTACTGGACCGGTGCGGGGTCGTCGGTGAGAAACGGAGGACCCGCCGCGGCCGGGCGGGCGATTCCCAGCCCGAGCACAACGAGGATCGTCAGGGGGAGAGCGCGAAGCACGTTCAGCGCACGAAGGTGCCGTTGCGGAGGTCGTCGAGTGCCTGCTGGATCTCCCCGCGCGTGTTCATCACGAACGGCCCGTAGCGCGCGATCGGCTCGTGCAGAGGCTTTCCCGAGACCAGCAGGAACCTCACCGGCTTTGCCGACGCATGGACCGTCACCTCGTCGCCATCCCCGAGAATCAGCAGCTTGGGTGCGACGCTGCCCGTGCCCTGGTCGCCCTCACCGACACCGACGGTCCCCTCCCCCTCGAAGACGTAGACGAACGCCGCGTGACCTCGCGGCACCGGCTGCGAAAAAGTGACGCCAGGGGAGACGGACACGTCCAGGTACGTTGGGTCGGCGGCGATCTCCGTCACGGCCCCCGCAACGCCGTCCACCGTTCCGGCGATCACCCTAATTCGAATCCCGTCCTCTCGCTTCACCTCGGGGATGCTGGCGGAGGGGACCTCCTGGTAGCGGGGCTGCGTCATCTTGAGCCTCGCCGGCAGGTTGACCCAGAGCTGGAAGCCGGCCATTCCCACGGGGCCAGGCTGGGGCATCTCCTCGTGCATGATCCCCCGCCCCGAGGTCATCCACTGCACGTCCCCCGGCCCGATGCGGCCCGCGTTGCCGATGCTGTCCTTGTGGTCCACATAGCCGGAAAGCATGTACGTCACCGTCTCGATCCCGCGGTGCGGGTGCATCGGGAATCCCCGGATGTAGTCCTCCGGGTTGTCCGACCCGAAGTGGTCGAGGAGCAGGAACGGGTCCACGTAGTCGAGCTCGCGCGTGGCGATGCTCCGCCGCAATCGAACGCCGGCACCCTCCATCACGAACTGCGGCGCGACGACCCTGACGACCTTTCGCGGCTGTGCGTTCATTTCAGCTCCCCTTCAGGACTGCGACCTGTCCGGTTCGGCGTCGCTCGCTTCTGTACTCACCGTTCCGATCATATGCCCTCCTCCCTGCCCGGCTCAGTCGCCTGTGGGCACGACACTGGCGGCCTCGACCATGAGCATTACGGTGCGTTCAGGCGCCCGCGTTCGGTGCACGACTCCCCGCGGGATCATAAAACCCTGCCGTGGCAGGAGGTCAACGGACCGGCCTTCGAGGTCGATGATGAGCCGGCCCTCGACAACGTAGAAGAACTCGTCCTCCCTGTCGTGCTTGTGCCAGTGGTACTCACCCTGCACGATGCCGAGCCGCACGACCGCATCGTTGACACGAGTGAGCGTCTGGTTGTACCAGCGGTCCGTGCACGCGTCGATGAGGCTCTGGACGTCCACGATCTCCAACGGCGCGAAGTACACGTTCAGGTTTGTCTTGTAGGAATTGGACTGCTCGTCGGTCATCGGCCGCTCCTCGGGTGAGGTTAACCGTAGAGGCTCGAACAGGGATTCCGCCGCAAGCTCGGAGCGACAGTAGCCTCATTTGCCGCCGTCACAACGTGGTGCCCCGCCGAACCTTCCTCGGCACCTTAATCCTCCCCATCCTGACCCCCCTCAAGCGTTAGGTCGGAGTGTCTACTCTATCGGGGCCACTTCCGCGTCTGCTGCAGCGCATCGTTAGGCTTGGCTCCTCATCAATTGCCTGATCGGCTCGTTGTCCGCGTACACTCGCCACTCCGCCAACTGGCCGCCGCGAACCACGGCCCGGCAAGCTGCGGGGGTCGTCCAACTGCGCCCCGGGCTCACTGCCCCGTCAGGGCTGTAGTTGCCCTCCGCCGTTCCGAGGAGCACAACAACCAGACCGTCACAGAGCCATTCATCGGCCAGCAGGCGGTAGTCGCGGACCATACCGAAATACTGATCCCACCCGGCGCGCACGGCCTCGCGGCCGCGGACGACCTGGCCAAGGGAGTCGATGAACCGATGGTCCTCGGCCATTAGCGCGGCCAAGCCGTCCACGTCATGGGCATTGATACGGCCCACGAAAGCTCGAACCACCTCCAAAGGTGTCACTGATCTCTCCTGAGCCTAACGCTGCGCTTCAGCGGCACGTCCACGTTGCCGCACGCCATACGCATAGCCTACTCCGCCACCCCGTACAACCGCCATGCGAGATGAACGCGTGACCGTGGCCGCACCCGCTGCAAGCACTGGTCATGCAGCGTGTGGCCACTGAGCTAGACCAGGCCGGGGAAAAGGCGCTTCGTGCGTGCACAGTAGGCAGCATAGGAGGGGCCAAGCGCCACGAGAAGGGCTCGTTCTTCTTTCGCGATTCGGTTGATGACCGCCAACGTGATCGGCACCATGAGGACGAGGAGGCTGAGCCAGTTGGCGAAGAAAAGACCCAGGCCGAGAAAGGCCAGGAGCAGCCCCGAATACGAGGGGTGGCGAACAAACCGGTACAGACCGAGCTGGACCAACGTGTGGCCCTGCTGGATCGCGACATCCACCGTGAAGAGCCGACCGAGAGTCACGATCGAGGCCCAGCGAATGACGAGCCCCCCGAGGAGAAGGCTGAAAGCAAGGACGCGAACCAAGCCGCTGGGGAACGGGACTCTGGCTGATACGACCCACTGGGACCCGACAGCCGAGGTGACACTGAGCGCGATGGCAAGCCAAAGGAGGCGCATCGAGCCGCGATCTTCCCTCTTTGCAGACTGGGAGTCCGCGCGTTTAAGGATCGCGAGCGTGATTTCCGACACTGGGAACAGGACGACAACGATCCACAGGACTGTCTTAAGCATCAAGGTTCCCGCCTGTACCTAACGGATCGCCGATGAGCTGCTCGCCGCCTCGATGGCGCCGCGCCCCATCCGACGCGATGCCTCATGATGGCGCCGAAGCACCGGGTTGGCCAAGCGGGAGGCGCGTCAGCTCCATTGGCTTGGTGGGCAGCCGTGCTAGGGCAGGGTCTCTCGATTCTCGCACCACGGGGGAGAGAACAGCCTCGAGAAGAGGCCGCATCTGGGAAAGCTGCTTGATCCGGATGACGAGATTCCATGCTGGTTCGAACTTCTTCCATCCTGCGCTGTAGACGAAGTGCTTCAGCGCGTGTTTCGCCGAACTGTGGGCTGAGGCGGCCTCGAAGATGGAACCCCAGCGATAGAACGTTTCGTAGGACCAGTCGTAGCCGCGCTTCAGCTCATCCGGCGAAAGGCCGATTGGGCGATAGACCACGTGCCGCGTGTCGTAGAGATCCCAGTCTCGCGTTACGAGCCGGTCCTGCGCGACCATATCCGAAAACAGCGCTGTACCTGGGTATGGCGTCAGGATGTGGAACGTGGCTGTTGTGATCCCGCTCTGAGCCGCCCATTCAACGGTTCGGCGGAAGACCTCGCGGTCGTCGCCATCCAGGCCGAAGACGAAGCTTCCGTTGATCATGATGCCGAAATCATCGAGCCTTCGGACGACATCACGATAGCTACGGCCGAGATTCTGGCGCTTGCCTGTGCCTGCGAGACCGCTCGGGGAGAGCGTCTCGAACCCAACGAATAGGCTCCGGAGGCCCGCGGCCGCTGCGTCTTCGATAAGGTCATCACGAAGGATCGAGTCCACCGTTGCCGCTGCCTGAAAGACTCGACCCATCCCTCTCATGCCGAGGAAAAGCTCTCTCGCGAACCGGGGATTCCCAAAGAGGTGGTCGTCCAGGAAATAGAGATGACGACCCGGAAGGCGAGCGATTTCGGCAAGGGCGGCGTCCACGCGCTGCGTATAGAACGAGCGGCCCCCGGAGAAGAAAGCGCCCTTGTAGCAGAACGTGCAATGGTGCGGGCAGCCTCGCGAGACGACGATCGAGTTCGGGACGAGGTACCGCTTTCGCTGGATGAGATCTCTGCGGATCGGTGGCAGGTCCTCGAGCGTACGTGTCGCCGACTCATAGCGGCGCAGCGGTCCTCCATCTGCGAAATCGCGCAGGAACTGCGGGAACGTGTGCTCTCCAGGTCCTAGAAAGATCGTGTCCGCGTGCAGCGCAGCCTCATCCGGTAGTGATGTGACGTGGAGACCACCGAGCACGACGTAGGCGCCTCGCGCGCGATAGTGATCCGCGATCTGGTAGGCCCGATAGGCGTTCGTGATGTAGACCTGAATGACGACAAGGTCGGGGTCGTCCTCTAGATCAAGCTTCTCGACATGCTCGTCTTGAAGGGTGATCTCAAGGCTGGGATCAAGATAGGCGGCGAGGGTCGCCAGGCCCAAAGGCGGGAACAGGGAGTACTTGATCGGGCGCCAATAGGGGCTTGTCGCTTCTGTCAGCGCAGGGAGAATGAGTTTCACGCGGCTTAGCGACGGCTGCTTCGTGTTCAGATGCCCCTCCTCTCTGGCCGGCCAGCGCCCAGTTCAGACCGAGCGCGCACCAGCACGTCATTGCGCTCGTCTGCTGCAACTCATTGTTGCGCGGCCTTCGGCTCACTCACCGCCACGATCTGGGGCGGTCTCGAACCACATCGCAAGGCCGCATTTCGTGCACACGAGGCAATGCGAAAGCGGCCCCCGAACCAGCACGCGCTGACTGCTGAATGTCCCGGAACCACAGTGACCACATACCACTTGTTTACCGGCAGCGAAGTACGAAGCCGGCGGTTCCTTCTTGACCATGTCTCTGAAACTCTCGGCCAGCTGCTCGAGTACATTCATGCTGCCCCCGTTCGATTACGGTCCGGCATAACGCCACGCTTCAGCGGAGCCGCCCCGCCGCCGGGACGCCCCGACAACGAAGGCTGGTGAGCTGAAGACGCATGCACGATACATGACTGCACGCGGGGCAGTGTCGGCTGCAAGCGCTTGTAACGGCGCGAGCTATCAAAAGCTATCCGATCTTGGATCCCAGAAGTCACCCTCCAGGCCCAGCCCAGCAAAAATCTCGCGCATCTCGTCCGGCTGAGGACGCCGAGAATTCTCCTGCAGTCGAGTCGAATACCACGTTGTCGCGAGCGTCCAAAGCTGGTCGATCCTCACAAGCGGTCGCATGGGGCTTCGGTGTATCGCGCACCACTCTCGAACTCGTTCTTCCGACCGGAAGAAGAGCATGTTGTTTCAGGTGAAGACGATGTCGTCCCACCATTTCGCCGCCGGGACAAGACAGTGGAAGAGCCAGTTCGAGGGCGCAGGTCCTTGGAGGCCCACATCCAGGTGAAAAGGCTCGCCCGATTGCTCGCAACGGGAGTGAATCGTACCGGGCTTGTGTAGTGCCGCAGGCACTCCAAGTGCGTCCCAAGCACAATTGGCGAAGTACTGGATTCCTCCAGCGTCCACGACGTGCTGTGTCGGAACACCTGAAAACGGAGATGCCATGCGGATTGACGATCCATCAGCCTCGAGGACAAGCAGCCTCTGAGCACGAAGCCTCCCGTATGCATCGATCACACTTTCAACATCCGAGCCGACACGCTCGACCACTTCTCTGGGTGATGGCGCGCGCCCCGTCTCCGCGAAGTGCCTGTAAACAGCAAGCTTCACTTGGATATCAGATTCCATAGTTATCTCCCATGCGTCCGGGGTTCTCGCGTTCTGACACTCGCCTTCACCCCCCGGCCGACGAGCGAAGCGAAGAGGCGGCCGGGTGCAAGGCGTTGTTAGGTTTCACCACGATGTTCCATCGTTATGACTACTTTTCCTCTGGCATGTCCTTCTTCAAGATATCGGATAGCTTCAGCCGCCTCGCTTAACGGGTAACGTCTATCTATGACGGGTACAACTTTTCCGGCTTCAAGAAGATCTTTCAGAAGAACCAAATCCTTCTTATTTATTTTCGCCATGAATAGACACATCTTCTTGCGCCCAATCAGTGATAGTAATGGTCCCAGTAACACAGCTTGGAGAATTTGAGCCCAACCACCTCCGGCCATGACATAAATCCCGTCCTGACTCAGCGCACGCCTGTACTCGAAAATCGAATGATATGCGTTCGCAGCTATGATCAGATCGTAACGCTGCCCACTTTGCGTGAAATCTTCTCGCGTGTAATCAATGACATGGTCTGCGCCAATCGATCGCGCCGTGTCCACATTCCTCGTGCTGCACACGGCAGTGACTTCAGCCCCGAACGATTTGGCAATCTGGACCGCAAACGTACCCACACCACCAGACGCGCCATCAACCAGAACCTTTTGGCCTCGCTGGATCCGTCCCTTGTCACGAAGACCCTGAAGGGCAGTGATTGCCGCCACTGGTACGGCTGCCGCGTCCTCAAACGATATGTTGGCTGGCTTCAGCGCCAATTTATCTTCAATAGCACACGCATACTCGGCAAAGGCCCCAAGGCACACGCCGAACACCTCGTCGCCTGGTTTGAACTGGGTTACGTTCCTGCCAACCGCTTCAACCTGGCCGGCCACATCTCGGCCGGGTCGGCCGGGGCGTGCGATCTTTGGTTTGCGCAGCCCGAACAGCATGCGAACGATGTACGGCCCGCCTCTCATTAAGCGCCAGTCAAGTGCATTGACGGAAGCCGCGCGAATTCTTATCAAGACTTCGTTGTCCTTAGGGGTAGGTTTTGCTACCTCCGTGAACTGAAGAACATCCGGGGGTCCGTATTCTGTGTATACGATCGCTCTCATAAGTCTCCTTGAAGATCATTTCGATCGGGTCGTTTTTGCGTGTAGTTCACGACAACCTGACCGATCAGTTTTGAAACCTAACGCTGGAGCTAAGTTGCAGACCAGGCGCAGCGAAGCGGAGGCTGGGCTGTCGGCTTGAGCGGCTGGTTAGGCGCCGCTCTGGTTCGAGCCATAGTGACGCTTCCTCTCTGCGACGGAGCCGACGATAAGTTGCTCAAGGATTTTGAGGTCAACGTCGCCGAGCTTGCGAAGGTATAGGCATCCCTTGCCCATCTTGTGCTTCCCGAGCTTTGAGAGAAGCTCCTCCTGCCCAGGGAAACTCGCCACGAGGTAGACACCGATGTCGCTCTTTCGCGAGGAGAAACCCGTCAAGCATGAGTCGCCTTCGCGGCCGCTCTCGTACTTGTAGTGATAGCTGCCGAACCCGACGATGCTTGTTCCCCACATCTTCGGCTGCTGTTTCGTCGCCTTGGCCATCAGCTTGGCCAAAGCTTCACAGTCTTTGCCCCTGGCCTCGTCTTCGATTGCGGAGAGGTAACTCTCAACGCTCGCTTCCGTGGCTTTCGTTTTGTTCTCAGCCATGGCCACTCCTTTCGCATTCGTGGGTCCGATGTCTAACGCCGCGCTTCAACGGCGCGACGAATGAGCTGCAGGAACTTGGCACACCGAGATGATGACCGAAGCCACGGCAACCAAGCAAGCACAACCCTAGGCGTGGCCGCTGCAAGCGCTTGTTAGATGGCCGTCGATTTGGCACCCGGCACCGCCGCTCCAGACGGCACAGCGAACCTGTGCGCTGCAAACGTGCCCTGGACCGCCCGAATGCTTGCCCATACCAGCACGACCCCCACGGACAGCCAGACCAACCCAAACGGCCCGCGAGTAACAAGCAGGCCGAGCCGCACGAGCGCCGAAATGCAAAACAGGATCAGCGCAATGACTGCCGCCATTCTGCTTCGGACTCTCCAAATGAGAACCCCCAGCAGCGCGCTGAGGCTCGCCCCCGCGAGGCTGATCAGCAGCGCACCAACACCGAAATGCCCGCGCATGTGCGAGAACGAGCCATATGCGGACGCCAGCGCGAAAAGGATGAGTGACACCGCTCCCGCGACGACCGCCAGCAGAACAATTGCCATCCCGACGTCTCTACAGATTGCGAACGCCTCTTCCACGCCGGTCGGTCGCGAAAACAACCGCTCCCGCCACGTTCTCTCAACCGTGTTCTCAAACATGAGGTACCTCTTTCACACCCATCTAACGTTGCTGTTCACCGGCCGCCGAAGGCGGTCGGGTACAACAGCGGGTTAGGCCGCGGTTGGCGCTCGTAAAGTGGTGGCATTATTGACCGGCTGGTGGTTCCCAGAGTTCCACCTTGTTTCCATCCGGATCTATTACCCAGGCGAACTTCCCGTACTCTGACTCATCAATCTTGTCGAGCACATTGCAGCCTTCGGTCCTCAAGACCTTGACCAGCGCGTGAAGATCTGCAACTCGATAGTTGACCATAAACGGTGCGGTACTCGGAGCAAAGTAATTGCTTGTTGCGTCACCGACAGTCCAAATGGTTGTCCCCGCTGTCGGCTTGCCCTCCGAATCTGTCCATGTGAATGCTGTGCCACCCCAATCCTGCACGTCGATTCCGAGATGCTCTTTGTACCAGGCCCTAAGCGCAACGGGATTAGATGAATTGAAGAAGATACCGCCGATGCCAGTGACTCTTTTCATATCTGTCTCCTATACATGAGTATGGGTAAAGAGGCGATATTCCGCGGCCTAACGTTGTGGCTAACCGGCGCGCGAAAAAAGGCGAAGCCGACTGAAGCGCGTCCGGTTGAGCCGCGTGTTCGGCCCGACCGTGTTAGATGTCGGGCCTGAGCTTACTCTTGCTTGACTATATCGACCGAGATCTCCACCGCCGGAATCGTTCCTCTGTTCTCAAGCCAGTGTGTGGTGTTCCTATCCTCGGGCCAGCCCACTCCCGGCCCAAAGTCCGTAGCGACTCCATTTCGATGGTCAGTGATCATTCCTTGCAGTATGTAGACGGTGCCTGGTCTGTCTTTATGGTCGTGAATCGGGCCGAAGACGCCTCCAGGCTCGATGGTCACCATACGCATTCGAAGTTGGCGCCCTGCCATGCCCTCGATCTCAGGGCCAAGGTCAACCGTTGCAAGTAACTTCACCGTAACACCTTTCGTCTCAGGTGCCACCTGTTCGTTGCTCATCGTGCTCTCCTCTCTGTACTTCCAGGGCCTAACGTCGGCTTGAGCTGCGCGGCCGATGGACAGCAAAGCCTCTTGGCCCTCCGGCCTCAGTCGGCGCTTCCCCCCCCCCAGGCCCGCGTCTGCTCCAAGCCGTTGTTGTGCAGCCGCTCCTTCTGAAGTCCGGTCCGTCGTGGACCGCATGCCGCGTCCTTCGGTCCGCACGCATGCCTACCCCGTTGGCTTCACTCTATCCGGCCATTCGGCGACACCTGACACATGCGCGGGTCGCACGTCAGAGTCCGCGGACATGTCCACCTACTGCGGGTGTGCTGCTTCCGTCGGCGGAGGCCAGGCGCCCATCGCCTGGCGCAAGGCCACTATCTTGCCGAAGTGATATGCGTTGTGAACCGCCAGACACTGCAGGGCGTCGGCCATCGTCTCTCCTGGCCCCACCTCAGTGTCCAACTTCGTGCCCCACTCCACCGCCTTGCTCGCACCGTCCAGGTAGGCCTGTACGAGCTCGTCCCAGGATCGTCGGGACGCGGGCGGCTGCCGGGGAAAGTCAGCCCACTGCTCTCCCGCCTGCTCGTCTCTCTCCACTACGATGCGTTGCCAAGCGACGAGGTGCCACAGTTCTTCGTAGATGGAATGCGAGGCTCCCTTGGCACGTTGCCTGACCTGGTCCAGGGTCAGGCCGGACAGCAGGCGTGCCCGAGACATGAACTCCCCGTCAACGAACAGATGCCTCAAGTACCGCAACTCTCCTCCAAGGTCGGCTCATGCAGGGCTACGTCGCCCAACGCCGCTCGTCGCCCATCATGCTTGGTCCTCACCCGCGGTCATGTGGACCATACAACCGGGGACGGCCAAGGCCGAGGCCGGAACCGATCGCAGCCCGGCAGGCGAGATCCTAACGAGGCTGGCCTGAGCGTGGCAACTCCTCGAGCGACCACGCCGCTTGCGGCGGTGCCTCTCTCACCCCGAGGGCGTCCCGCGGCTGCACAAAGCCTGGAATATACCGCGCCGGGAAGTGGCGTCGGCTTGAATGAATGGTTAGCGCGCACTGTCCTCTTCACATCACCACATCTCATTCGCCATCTTTTTGCGTCGGGCCAACTCCTTCTCGCTCGGCTCGGCACTCGCGAACGAACCGGGCTGGATATCGCCGCTTGGTACATAGGTACTCATCACAACGCCGGTGGTCGAAACCTGAGAGCGAACGAGCCGAAGCGCCGAAGGCTTGGCAGTCTCGCTGAAGAGGCGCTTGCCCCGCCCAAGCACCACTGGAAAAGTCCACACGTTGTACTCGTCGATCAGTGAGGCGGCCTGGAGCGTTTGAATCAAATTGCCGCTGACAATCATCTGCAGGTCGGGGCCCGGTTGGGCCTTGAGAGCGATGATTGCCGAAACGACATCGCCGTGGAGCAGGGTCGAGTTGTTCCAGTGGAGCATCGTCAACGTGCGCGAAGCAACATACTTTTTCGTTGCATTGAGCGTCTTCGCAATCGGGTGGTCATCCGGCTGATAAGGCCAGTACGCTTCGAATATCTGATAGGTCCTGCGCCCGAGCAACAGCTCGCGATCCTTGCAGTCGAAACCTGATGCTGAGATGTCCATGCTTTCGTCCCCGTAGCCGAACATCCAACCGCCAAGGGTAAAACCGCCAGTGGGGTCTTCTTCCGGTCCGCCCGGTGCTTGCATGATTCCGTCAAGTGACGCAAACGTAGATACGATGAGTTTTCTCATGGAAACACTCCTGTCGTGAGGCGGGTCTTGGTCATGCGCGCTAACGCCGCGCTTCAGCGGCACGCCGGTTACTCCTTGGCGGATCAGCATGGCACGATGATGAACCCCGCAATGCCGGTGGGCAAGCACGCCGGCCGGCGTGACGCTGCAAGCGCTGGTTAGGTGGCCGTACTCTTGTCGCCCAAGGCACTGCTCACAAGCACGCGCGCAACTGCGAACACCGAGGACCCTGCTAGGACGAGCATGGTCAACCACACCGCAGGGTGTCCAGTCACCTGCGCGATGTGATAGAGATCTCCCCGTCCCCCGAGGGCGAAAGCCACGGTTTCGCACGTGACGTCGAAAGCCGGTCGCAGGCAAAGCAACATGAGCGCGACTCCGAGCGCAAACGGGCGCCTGAGACGTCCTCCGCGCAGCGCGAAGAAGCCGACCACAACACTCAGGCCATCCAAGACATAGGGCGCGCCAGTCATTGCGAGCTGCTGCCAGGGTGCGTGGAGACCCTGAGGCGTAATCCACGCGCGCCCGAATTCCCCATGCCAGAAGCTGGGAATGAGCTTGACCTCCGTTACGGTGCCGCCCACTACGTAAGTGCCGAGAACGTGACTTAGCTCATGAATCGGCGCATAGGTGAGATACCACAGCACCGGAATCGCAAACAGACAAGGGATGGTGATACGCAGGGGCCAGGGTCCCGCCAAGTACAGAATCAGTAGAGGGGCAACGACGACGACGAGTATCTCAAGCGTGACCAGTAGCATGCTGCTCTCCAAGTGGCGCGTGCGTGTCGTGCGGCCACCTAACGCCGGCGTTCAGCTGCTGGCGCGAGCCTGCGCGGCGCGCAGCGCCGGAATCCAGGCGAGTGACAGCCGGCTGGAACGCCCTGTTAGCTGGCTCCCTACCGGCTTGCATAGTAAATCCCACCTGCATGACCGCGCTTAACAGTAATGAGCTTTGCACCAACAAGCGCCGTGAGTAGGTCGTCTGCATCGATCCCGGTTCCCTCAAGCGCGGCAATGACCCTGGGCCGGAGAGAGCGGCCGGAGGAGCGGACATCGTCAAATACTTGGAGTGCGTGTTTCACGAGGCTGGTGTTCCGCTTCTTGAAGTCGTTCCAACGCTTCATGTAGGACAACCTAACGAGGAAGCGCGAAACGAGTTGGTCCTTGAGGACTCCATAAGTCTTGTATTCAACCCGGTTCTTGCCTTGCAGATCTGAGATGATCGCCTTAACCTCGCCGGCCTCCCGAAGCTCCTTCTCTGACGTTTGCTGAGCGCGCGGCTTGCGCGTGTATAGAGCGAGTAAGAAGTCAGCCGGCATCGTATGGGCTATGCCCACTTCGAGTGAGACGTTCGGATTCCCACCTGTGACGTCGAAGACGCAGGCTGCCGACTCGCGAATCAAGCTGGTGATGTGCTCTAGCAGGTAGTCGGTCGACGAAACGGCCGTCGTATCGGCCAGCACGATGTGAAGTGGGGTCTCTGCCTCGAGCTCACTTTTCAACCTGTCGTAGTTCTTGCGCACTGCGTGCAGGAACGGACAGCCGATGAAGACCTGATACTGCTTGCTCATGGGCCTTATCTCCTGTAGAGCCAGCTAACGCCGCCGTTCAGCCACCCGCCGGCTGGCGCGCCGGTTGCGCACGCAAGCGGCGTGACAGCCGGGTGGGGCGGCTGCAACGGCATGTTAGGCGCCATCCTGGTGCGCTCGGGTGCGGGCTGTAGCGCGCTCGACTTCGTCACCATTGAGCATTCCGTCGTGGAGCTGAATCTCGCGAAGGAACCGAAGCAGGTCGGCGCCATGCAACTGGCGTGCAGCTGGTTCAGGGATTCCCGAAGGCAGGCGTTCCCGGTCGATGAGAGCACAGAGTTCACGGACCTCATCTGACGTCTCCAGGTTAAGAGCTCCGGCCTTGAGCAGCCCCTTAACTCCATCAGTCCGGCGGCCGGCAAGGCCGCGATACCGTTCAAGAACGGCCTCAATCCGGTGCCTGCGGGCTGCGGCAGCGTCTAGCCTACGTTCTTCTTCGCGCTCCGCTTCCAGCCGGGCTGCGTCCTCCGCCCGATAACGCTTGCCCCGCTGCACCCCAGCGAAGTAGATCAGGATGGTGAATACGATTGCAGCCAGGCCGATCACAATCTCTGACATCATCGTTCCTCATGGCGTCTAACGCCGCGCTTCAGCGGGCCGGCCAGTTTGCGGCACGTCATAGGCACAGCCTACTCCTCTACCCCTCACGACCGCCAAGCCAGACACGCAGGTGGCCGGCTCCGCTGCAAGCGCTGGTTACGTGCCTCGCCTAGACTGTCGGTACAGTGGCTCTCCAGCTGCCATGAGCTTTTCGAGCCACATCTCCTTGAGGACACGGAGGTCCCCAGTCGGATCGTAGGCCGGCTCGTCTCGCGGCTTCAACCGATCCAGCGCTTCGAACTCGAAGGCATCAGACCCCAGCTCATCCCAGTCCCTCTGAAGCTCCGTATCCGGGTGCGAACCGTGCTCCAGCTGGAATCGCTGCCGGTTCAGCATGCCGGGGAGGTTGACAGTCGATCCGATCAGCGACTTCCCCGTCGTGGTGTTGCGAACCCGGTAGATGCCTGCGGGCTGCGACGTTTCCTTGTACTCTCGAATACGCGCCTTGCGGTCAATCTGATTCACCATTCGTCACCTGAACCCGGTCTGCCTGAGATGCACCTAACGCCGCGCTTCAGCGGGCCAGTCAGTTGCGGGCACGGCATAGGCAAAGCCTACTCCCCTACGCCGCACAACCGCCAGGCCTCCACGACGCGTGGCCGACGCCGCTGCAAGCGCTGGTTAGGCCCCGAGGTTGGAAGGTGGCGCTACGGGGTTGTGTCCTGGGGAAAAACCAAAACTGATGGCGAACCGTTGAGCGGCGCCGACGAATTGCTTTGCTTGGGTTGTGGCAAACGCACAGATCTCGGCGACGTCGGCAGGCGGGAGCATCAGAGTGCTGCCGACCGGGAAGAGACGTGTGCGATCAACAAGGGACAGAATGACTTCGCCGCCTTGATCGAGCTGCAAACCCTCGGGAGGCAGTGGGTGAAGGGGCAACGATTGCCCGTCAGGCGTTTTGACGGATAGCTCAAAGCCGATCCAGGTTACGGCAAGTTGAGGCTCGCCAGCACAATCATCGGTACCGACGATGCCCCTTCGATGCGTAAGGCAATGACGCGCCTGGTTGATTGAGAGGAGGTGGAGACTGCCAAGGGATTCGATGCCCATGGCTGAGAGCGTCTGGAACTTGTCCTTTAGCCCGTCGCGCTTGAACTTCCGGGCTGTTTTGAGCGCCGACGCCGGTTGGTTCTTGCCTGCGGTGGTCTGCAAGGTAAGACACACGTGGTGAAGCGAATCGAGGAAAACCGCGAAGGTCTCTATGACTTCGCGCAACCCGGCACCGACGATCCACTGGGAGAACTCGGCCTTGAAGTTCGCGAGAACCTGTGGATCCGATGTCGGGGGAACGAGTTGCAGAATCGAGTGCTCGGAGAGGTTGTAGTTTGAAAACGCTGGATCGGTCACAGCGTTGATGCCCAACCCCATGAAGACTGCGGCTCGCCGTATACCCTTGAGCGCGATATCAAGGAGCTCAGGGAAGTGGATTGAAATGGAAGTCACAGGGATCTCCGAGGGGCCTAACGCTCGGTTTCAGCGACGGCGCGGGTGACCTACCGTTGATCCGAGACCCTCGGTCCACGGAAGAAGCATAGCCCACCCGCCTGGCAGAGCCACCAGCGCCGTTCGCTGCAAACCGCTGTTAGGCGCCATTGGGTTCCCACCGGCGCAGGCTGACAACCAGAGCTTGCAGACACTCGTCGCGAAGGTTGCGCAGAGACCGCGACCTGACGCTCCGAAGTGTCTCTTGGCGCTGGCGGAGCTTGGAAATCGCGGTACCAGTCGGCGTTTCTCCCCAGACCCAGCTGACACTCTTGATGGGGTCCATGAGGGTCGAGAACTCTGGCCTGCACCTACCCAGCTCCTCAAGGTAGAGCGCTGGATGCTGACCGGCGAGCTCGCCAAGGAGATCCAGGAGGTCCTCGGCGAACGCGCCATCCGATACGTGGAGGAGACGAAAGGCGAGGCGAACCTCACTTCTATGGCCGGCGAGCACCCCTGGCGTCAACGTTGGTACCAACGCGCAAAGGGATTTCGCCAACGCGTCCGAAGGATATTCGTACTGCTTGAGTCCCTTCTGCGGTAGCAGGTCGAGCAGCGCCTTCGCGCGGTCTTGAGAAGGCGCCGAGCGGTACGACTCAGCAGCCTTGGCTACCTCGGGCCAGCTGGGAGCTGTCCCCGTAACCGCGAAGAGGAGGATGCAGCCGATCATTGCCGCCTCCGTAGGAAACGGCGTCTAACGCTGGCGTTCATTCGCTGGCACGAGCGTGCCCGGCGCGCAGCGACAGCTTGCAAGCGAGTGCCAGTCGACTGCAACGCGCCGTTAGGGGGCTGGCTTGGCCGGCGGGCAGTCTTTAGGAGTGAGGTTCGCAATGTAATCCAACAAGGCTCTTTCATCGACATGGAGTGGGCCCCGATGGCTGGTCGCAGCACGCTCCTCCCAAACGCTCATCGGGACTACGGCTAATGGGAATTGCACAGGGACGTAGTCGAAGATGACCTCCCCATCCTTCACCACCCCCGCGGTACCCAGTTTACTGCCAAACACCGGGAGTTCTTCCCCGCCTGGGCAGTCGGTAGTTGGCGGCGAAGGTGTTGGCTGCCTCGGTGAGCCGGTTGGCCAGTTCGGGGGCCCGAGCATTTGGAAGTACTCGCGACCGATCACATAGAGCCCAGGGCGAGACTCGGCAAAGCAGGTACCTGGCGCCAGATCCCCTTTGAAGCTCTTCGTGACCCGGAGGATTTCGTATTCGACCTGTGTCTGATTCGACCCCTCCATGTACACGGTCTGAATCGCGGTGGCGTAGACCACAACCTGTGCGGCGCAGTAGGTCGGAACGAAATCGGGTGCAACCGTAGCTACGGTTGTAGCGACAATCAGCGCGGTTAACGGCCCGAGCATTGTGGTCCTCCTTGAGTCCACCTAACGCCGCGCTTCAGCGGCACGCCGGCTGACCCTTCGATATTCGGCATGGCACGATGATGAACTGGAGGATAGCCTTTGAGCAAGCACGGCTGCCGGCGTGCTGCTGCAAGCGCTGGTTAGGCAGCGTGCCCTTCGCGTGACGCCCCACTTGTTGGCGGTTGCGCCCACTCAGAGCGGTTCCTGCAATACAGCATGGTCGCTACCGCCGCGATGAGCGCCACGAAAGCACTCAACAGGGGGTTGACCACGGCGACTAGCACGGCAACGATCACTGTGGCAAAGGCAGTCACGGGCCACGCGTTGGCGAGGCGCACGTTCCAGAGCGCCCAAACAGCGAAGGCGAAGCCGAGGGCGGAAGCTACAACCGTGACCGGGACCCATACCGCACGAACGAACGGGTGGTGGAGCGCGCCGAGAGGAGAGACGCCGTACGCGAGGTCTGTTCGAGGTAGGGTGGCGAGGTTCGCCCAAAGGGCGAGAATGCCTGCCACAAGGCCGGTGCCCGCAGCTCCGACCGCCAGCAACGTGACGCGCGCAACGTTTGAAGCCTTCATCCACGCTGCCTAACGCCGCGCTTCAGCGCCACGCGGGTCAAATGGCAGACCCTTGGCACGGCCCGATAATGAACGGAGGCATTACCTCCAGGCAAGCAGCCCGGTAGGCGTGCCTGCTGCAAGCGCCGGTTAGGCAGCCCTATGACAGCCACAGAGTGATCTTGAACCAGGGGCGGATGCCGCCTGGCCACCAGAGGTCGGCCTGCACACCACCCCACCCGTACCGGCCGGCGACCTGGTAGGCGCGAACCGAGACAACGACGCAAGGAAGCACAGGGAACGCCGCGAAGGTGTGGAACCATGGATTTGAGGGCAAGACATCGTGCCCTTCGTTCCGGGAGACAACCCGCTTGAACTCGTCCACGACCCACCGATCGTTGTGGCTCACCACCGCCGGGACTCCGAAGACCCAGGTCACGAGGTAAGCGAGGCCGAAAAGTACGGCCGCGATACGAACCGCCCTGTGTGACAAGCCCGAACGGAATGGCGTCATTGCCAGTTTCTCTTGGGCTGCCTAACGCTCGCGTTCAGCCGCCCGCCGACTGGCGGCCCGTTGCGCCCCTGCAACGCGCGTGACAGGCCGGACCGTCAGGTCCAGCGCGCTGTTAGGTGGCAGCCGGACCATCAGCGGCACCGAAATGAGCCCGCAGCCAGCGAAGGGCGGCCGGAACATGAAAGAGGAGGGTATATGTGATGATCCCCGCACGAAGGTGGTGCGGGAGCCACGGTCTCGGGTCCAAAATCCCGTCAAACCCGGGACCGCCGACGATCCATGCGAAGTGAAATGGTGAGGCCAGGTACGGTATGAGCAGCCCTACGCTGTGACTGAAGAGAAAGATCGGAACCTGCAGAGCTTGCGCTAGGAGCCGTATCGCGCTTCCGAAGAGACGCCACCTCCATAGGCTGGATGTCCCAAAAACAACGTAAATGAACCCTGAGATGACTGCGGCGCGAACGACAGAGAAGACGAGGAAGATCGCCTTTCTCACCAGAGGAGATCGGAACGTCAGCACCACCGAGGGGCGAATCGTGATCTTCATAGACGCCCTACCGAGCACACGAACGCTGAAACCCAAGAGTTGCAGACGACGGCCAACTTCTGCCACCTAACGCTGCGCTTCAGCGGGCCGGCCACTTTGGTGCATGCCATGCGCTGAGCCTACTCCCCCACTTCTCTCGCCCGCCAACGCACAGCGGCGCGTGGCCGGCTCCGCTGCAAGCGCTGGTTAGCGAGGCGCCTGCTCATGGTGACTCCTATTTCGAGGTCACGTGCATGAAGATGTTGTGTTCGGGCAGCCACCGGAAGGCGTTGGTGTAACCCTTCCCGTCCGCGTTCTCGTAGCTGTCGCATTCAAAGCCGGTGGCAGTCGGCCTCAGCATTTCTGGGCCCGGTGACGTGTCGTTACCGAGGATATACAGACCATCCGGCGGTGGCGTAAACCCGAGCAGAACGGCGTTGCCATCGGGCGAGAGTGCGAAGAATCTGTAGAAGCTGTTGTTGCCACAAGAGACTTCCGCCAGGCCGAATGAGGGTCGCCCATCGTGAGTGAGCTCGAAGAAGTGAAGGGGCTCAGGGCCAGGAAAGAAGCGGAGGTCGGTCTTTCCCACGAGACTGTTAAGGTCTGTCCTCACCGCCTTGCCATTCCCAAGCTGAACCTGAATAGCGAACCTCCCTACGAGGATCTCGCCCTCTGCGCAGCTCTCGTTGACTGCACGCCCACCCACGAACATGATTTTGACCACCTCAAGCTTGGCATCGCCGTTGACATCGATGCTGCCTTCCGCAACGGTTCGATTCTCCGCGAAGGCGGAGCCGATAGCAGCGATCACGGCCACAACCCCGAACCGGTATGCCAGCTTCCTCATCCGGTCTCCCTAACGCCGCGCTTCAGCGGGCCGGCCAGTCTGTGGTACGTCATGCGCACAGCCTACTCCCCTTCCCGCACCGTCCCCAAACCTGGAACGTTGCGTGGCCGGCTCTTCTGCAGGTGTTTGTCAGACTGCACGAGGTTTCCGCGGCGCGCCGGCACGGCGGCCTAGGTCGGTTCGGCTACCAGGTTGGCGGCGTCGGGACCGACGGCGGTGGTCCATTCGCGGACGCGCCACCGCGTGACCAGGCCGTCGGTCACGTACGGGTCCGCCTCCGCGAACGCGGCGGCGACGTTGGGGGACCAACCGCGGAAGAGCAAAACCGCGCCGTCGAGCGGGTTTGCCAGCGCTCCGCCGAGCACGAGCTCACCTCGTTCCACCGCCCGCCTGGCCAACGCGAGATGGGCGGCGCGCAGAGGAACGCGGCGCTCCGCATAGTCAGTGACCACCTCGTAGAAAAGGAGATAGTGCATGGGCTTCCGCCCTCCGCGATCCCGGCACAGGGCATCCTAGCGCGTCAGAGGTTTCACCGGGCGCTGCGGCCGCCCAGCGGCACTCCTTGTGCGGCGTGCTATCCCCTCACCCTGCCCTCTCCCCCTGGGAGAGGGTGACGACGCACAACACCCGCCGGGGCCTGACGATCAGGCGCGATGGGATCCTTCGTCCGCCAGGGCCGGGCTCAGGATGACCAAGGGCCAGGCGGGGGCAAGGCGAATCCTTCGTGGCGCCCTTTTCAGGCGCAACGGGATTGCTTCGGCGCCCCACAAAGCCGTCGCGGGGCGCCTCGCAATGACACGGCCTTCGGTCGCGTCACTTCTCGCGCATGAACGGGTAGGCGAAGTGCGTGGGCGGGACGAACGTCTCCTTGATCGCGCGCGGGACTCGCCCAGCGGATCAGGTTCCACATCGAGCCGGCCTTGTCGTTGGTGCCGGAGGCGCGCGCGCCGCCGAACGGCTGCTGGCCGACCACCGCGCCGGTGGGCTTGTCGTTGATGTAGAAGTTCCCCGCGGCGCCCTGCAGCCGCTCGGCCACCTTGAGGATCGCGGCGCGGTCGGTGGCGAAGACCGCGCCCGTGAGGGCGTACGGCGAGCCGGTGTCGCAGAGCTCCAGCGCCTTGTCGAGCTCCCGGTCCGCGTAGACGAACACCGTGAGCACCGGCCCGAAGATCTCCTCCCGCATCAGCTTGAACTTCGGGTTCGTGGTGAGCACCACGGTCGGCTGGATGAAGTAGCCCACCTTGTCGTCGCACCCGCCGCCCGCGATGATCTCGGCCTCCGGGGACCTCTTCGCGTACTCGATGTAGCTCTTGATGACGCCGAACGCGTTCTTGTCGATCACCGCGCCCATGAAGTTGGTGAAGTCCTCGACGTCGCCCATCTTGATCTCGGCGATCTGGGCGAGCATGGCCTTCTTGCACCTTGGGCCAGAGCGACTTCGGGATGTAGGCCCGCGAGGCGGCGGAGCACTTCTGCCCCTGGTACTCGAAGGCGCCGCGCACCAGCGCGGTCGCGAGCGCGTCCACGTCGGCGGAGGCGTGGGCGAAGACGAAGTCCTTGCCGCCGGTCTCGCCGACGATCCGCGGGTAGGAGCGGTACGCCTCGATGTTGGCGCCGACGGTCTTCCACATCTGCTGGAACACGCACGGTGGAGCCGGTGAAGTGGATGCCCGCCAGCTCCGGCGAGGCCAGCACCGGGTCGCCCACCTCGCCGCCGGAGCCGGCGACCAGGTTGATCACGCCCGGCGGGAGGCCCGGCCGCCATGAGCACGCGCATGATGGCGTACGCCGAGTACACCGCGGTGGAGGCGGGCTTCCAGAGCACGGTGTTGCCCATCATCGCCGGCGCGGTCGGCAGGTTGCCGGCGATCGAGGTGAAGTTGAACGGCGTGACCGCGAAGACGAAACCCTCCAGGGCGCGGTACTCGACGCGGTTCCACACCCCCGGGGAGGAGTCCGGCTGGTCCTCGTAGATCCTCTGCATGAAGTGGGGGTTGAAGCGCCAGAAGTCGATCAGCTCGCACGCCGAGTCGATCTCGGCCTGGAAGACGGTCTTGCGACTGGCCGAGCATGGTGGCGGCGTTGGCCTCGTCCCGGAACGGGCCCGCCAGCAACTCGGCGGCCCGCAGGAAGATCGCGGCGCGGTCGTCCCACGGCATGCGGGACCAGCCCTCGTGCGCCTCGCGAGCCGCCGCGATGGCCTTCTCGACCTCGGCCTTGCCCGCCTTGTGATACCTGGCGAGCACGTGGCCGTGGTTGTGCGGCATGATGCAGGAGCCGAGCTTGCCGGTGCGCACCTCTTCCCCGCCGATGATGAGGGGGATCTCGATCTCCCGCCCGCGCATCTCGGCGAGCTTGGCCTTGAGCGAGCGCTTCTCCGGTGAGCCAGGAGCATAGCCACGGATCGGCTCGTTGGTCGGTTGGGGAACACGAAAGACACCGTTCATCGCAGCCTCCCCGAGGAACTCAACCCGGTCTGGTAGGACGCCGGAGCAAAGCCCGGCAGCGGCGAGGATAGAAGCCCGGCCCGGGGTGGTCAACCCTCGCGGTGTGGCGGTGGGTGGCACTTTGTGCGTATGATTCACACGTGAGCGAATTCAAAATGACAGGACCGGCTCCCGCCCGCACCACCGTGCTGGTTCTCAACTACAACGGACGAGAGCATCTGGACGACTGCCTGGGTTCCCTCGGGGCGCAGGACGTCTTCATCCCCGGGTGGCCCGGCCAGCCGCGCGACGCGACGGCCCGCGACGAGGTCTGGCTCATCGACAACGCCTCCACCGACGGCTCGGTCGAGCACGTGACCGAGCGCTTCCCCTGGGTTCGGGCGGTGGAGAGCGAGGCCAACCTCGGCTTCTCCCGTGCCTACAATCGTGCCGCCGCGATGTGCGGCTCCGAGTACGTGGTCTTCCTCAACAACGACACCCGCGTCGGACCGGACTTCCTCACCTCCTTCCACCGCACGAGAGCGGCGCACCCCGAGGCGAAAGCGGTTGCCGCTCGCATGATGAGCTGGGACGGGACGCGCTTAGACTTCACGGGCGCCGACACCTTCTTCTCGGGACACGCCTGGCAGCGTGGGCTTGGAGAGGAAGCAGCGGCCCGCGAGTTCGCAGAGGCCCCCCTGCTCTTCGGCTGCGCCGGTGCCCTGATGTTCGACCGCGAGACGTTCATCGGGATCGGCGGCTTCGACCCCGACTATTTCTCCTTCTTCGAGGACGTGGACCTGGGCTGGCGCGCGGCGCTGCTCGGGCACCCGACCTGGTTCGCACCCGGCGCGGTCGTGCGCCACAAGCACCACGGCTCGTGGGCCGAGCAGCCCCCGGCCCGGGTCCGGTACCTCACCGAGAGGAACGCCCTCTTCACGGTGTTCAAGAATTACCACCAGGAGCGTATGGGGGTCATGCTGCTGCTCTCGACCGCCCTCACCTTCCTGCGCGCCTGGTCCTCCAGCGACTCGCTTCGAAACCTGGGCAGGCCGTTCGTCAGCACCGAGGCCGTCGCGCACCTTCTGGCGCTGGCGGACCTCTCCGGCTTCGTTCCGAGCCTGCGGCAGAGGAGGAAGAGGGTCCAGGCCGACAGGCGGCGGACCGACGAGGAGATCCTGCCCCTCTTCGGCGCGTTCGCGTCGCCCCCGATCGCGCTCGGCGAGGAATACCGGACCCCCTTCCACGCCCTGGTCACTGCCGCCGGGATCGCAGACGACAGGGTCGGTGGGCCGTGGCCGGCGGAGGTCAACACCGCCGCCGAGGCTGCCGCCTTGCAGCTTGCGGGCGTCTGTGCCGCCAGCGTCGGCAGGCGGTTCCCCGCCGACTCTTTCCTGGTGGAGGGCTGGGATGCGGGCTGGGAACACCAGGTCCCGGTGGAGGATGCCCGTGCGCTGTGCGACGTGCAGGCAGCCCTCACCCGCTTTGTCGGGGCCGGCATCGCCACCGAGTCACTCGCCGCACTGCGCGAGGACCTCCGGCGAACCAGGCCTGGCACGGTGGAGACCGTCGGCGCGGCACCCTCGGTGCGCCGTTTCGGCAGGCCGCCGGCCTCCGGAATGCTGGCGGCCGGCACGCCCAGCGTCAGCGTCGTGATCCGCACCAAAGACCGCCCCGGTTTCCTGCGCCGAACGCTTGCCAGCGTCGCGGCCCAGTCCTACCCCCGCCTGGAGGTCGTGGTCGTCAACGACGGCGGCGAGGACCCCTCGCCTGTTCTGGCCGAGTTCGAGAACGCGCTCGAGATCTTCCTCGTCAACCACCCCGACAGCGTGGGAAGATCGCGCGCGGCCCAGGCCGGGCTCGAGGCGGCCACCGGCGAGCTGGTCAACTTCCTCGACGACGACGACGAGTTCCGCCCCGGTCACCTCGCAACCCTCGTCGGCGCAGTCACCGGCGAGGGCGTGCGGGTCGCCTACTCCGACGTGGAGTGCCTCACGGAGGAGCCCGACGGCTCGGGCGGCTATCAGGTCGTGGACCGCACGGTCTTCGGCGGCGACCTCGACCGGTCGCGCCTGTTCTTCGAGAGCACGCTGCCGATCATGGCCGTGCTCATGGACAGAAAGCTGGCGATCGAGGTCGGGGGCTTCGACCCTGGCCTCGAGTACTTCGAGGACTGGGACCTCTTTTTGCGCCTCGCGCACCGCACCCGCCTCCACCATTGCCCGGCGGTCACCGCGACCTACCACGTCTGTCCGCCTCTGCAGCAAGGCAAGGGGACTGCGGGGAGCCACCGCTGGCCGCACCTGGCTCGGCTCTTCGACAAACACCGGGTTCAGATCAGCGGCAAGGACTGGGCGAGGTTCTACCAGCGCCAAGTGGAGGCGACCCGCCAGCGGCTGCAGGAGCTGGAGCGCCGGTTCGGCGAGCTCGCGCCGCGGGCCGAAACCTCAAGCAGCACTTGAACATCATCGAGAACTCTCGTGGCTGGAGGCTTTACCAGCGGGCGCGGAGGTTCCTCGGCCGGCGATGACCGAGCTCGCACCTGCACCGCTCGTCTCAGTCATCATCGCCAATTTCAACGGCCGCCACCATCTGGAGCGCTGCCTGCCGGCGCTCCTGGCAACCACCGGGGTGGCGTTTGAGGTGATCGTCGTGGACAACGGCTCCGCCGACGGATCCCTGGCCTGGCTGCAGCGAAACTTGCCCCAGGTGCGGCTGCTGGCGCTCCGCCGAAATCTCGGCTTCGGGGAGGCCAACCGCCGAGGTGTCGAGGCCGCCCGAGGCCGCTACGTAGCGCTTCTGAACTCCGACACCGAGGTCGAGCCCGGGTGGCTCTCGGCGCTGCTCGAGGGCCTCGACAGCGACCCCAAGATCGCCGCTGCGTGCTCCCTGCTGCGACTGCTCGACCATCCGGAGCTGGTCAACGCCCGGGGTGGGGGCATGACGCGCCTCGGCTACGGCGTCGACCGCGACTTTCTGCTCCCGTACGAAGGCCCGCCCGACGTCACGGGAGCGCCCAGCGTGCGCGAGGCACTCTTTCCCACCGCCGCCGCGATGATGATGCGCCGGGAGGAGTTCTTCTCTCTGGGCGGGTTCGACCGCAGCTTCTTCATGTACCACGAGGACGTGGACCTGGGCTGGCGGCTGTGGCTCCTGGGCCGGCGCGTGGTCGTGTGCGAGAACTCGATCGTGTACCACAAGTTCCTGGGCACCTCGAAGGCGGCCAGAGGTTTGCGCTGGCGCGCTCTGCTCGGACTGCGGCACAACCTGCGCAGCCTCACCAAGCACTACGAGGCGTGGAACCTCCTGCTGGCCGTGCGTCGCCTGCTCATCGTGCTTGCGCGGCAGCGAGCGTACCTGCACATCGTGCACGCGCTCGCCTGGAACCTGGTGCATCTCCCCGGCACGCTGGCCGAGCGGTTTCGCCTGCAGCGCAGGCGCACGATCAGCGACGGGGATCTTTTCGACCGGGGGCTGATAAGCAGGGCGCCGATCCCGCCTCCGCCCCCCGAACTGCCCGCAGTGGAGCGAGCTGCTGACGACGCACACCAGGTCCCTTCGCCAGAGCTGCTTCCGGGACGCCCTTCGGATGGTCGGAGGGCTGGGGTATGGCTGGTTCCCACCGGAGCTCGTGAACGGGGAGCCGGCGAGGCGAATCAGCGGCCACGCCCGCTGCTTCCTGCGGGTGCGCCCGGGAGAGAGCGGGCGCCTGTCGTTGGAGGTGCAGCTGCCGGGCGCGGCCGGCGAGGCGCGTGCGGTAACAGTCCGCTGCGCAGCGACGGAGACCTCGAAGAAGATCGGCTCCGACGGCTGGGAGACGGTTTCCCTCCCAGTACGTGCGGACCAAGCAGGCACCCTCGATCGTGCACCTCCTCTCCCCCACATTCGTGCCGCACGAATTAAGCGAGAACTGGGACTTCCGCAAGGTCGGCTGTGCGGTTCGGGCCGTCAGGTTCACCCCCGACGTCCCATGGGAGAAGCGCAGGTACAGCTCGGTTTCGGTGGTGATCCCCACCCACAACCGGTGGCCGGTCCTGCAGGAGACGCTGAGCGCTCTCGAGCGTCAGGGCCGCGCGAGCTTCGAGGTGATCGTGGTGGATGACGGCTCGACCGACGGCACCTGGGGGAACCTCCAGCGTTTCCGCGACGAGCACCACTCCCTCGCCCTCACCGCGCTGCACCAGGAGAACCTCAAGCAGGGACAGGCCCGCAACCACGGGCTGCGCCACGCGCATGGGGACCTCGCGCTCTTCCTCGGAGACGATATCGTGCCCGACGCCGGCTGCGTCCAGGCCCACCTGGACCGGCACAACGAGCTCGGCGAAGGGTTCGCGGTCGTGGGGTTCACCGACTGGCACAGGGAGCGCATGCGGGTCACGCCGTTCCTCGAGTTCGTCAACCTCGACGGAGCGCAGTTCTCGTTCGGGCGCCTCACCGACGGCGACGAGGCCCCCTTCACCAACTTCTACACCTCCAACGTCTCGCTGGCGCGCGACGTGTTGGGCGATGAGCCCTTTCACGCGGGGTTCACCTCGTACGGCTGGGAGGACATCGAGCTCGGGTGGCGGCTTCAGCTTTCCGGTTTGCGGATGGTCTACCACCGGGCCGCGTCAGCGAGGCACATCCACCCGATGACCGTCACAGGGTTTTGGGGGCGGCAAATCCACGTGGGCTCCACGATCGAGGCACTCTTCCGGATCTGCCCGGAGCTGCGCGGCAACCCGTACCTGCCGCCTGAGCGGCCGCCCAGGCGCTGGCACCTCCTGCGCTTCATCCTCCGCCCGCTGGTTCCGGTTCTTGAAGCAGTGGACCGCCTCGGTATCGGACTCCCTTGGAAGCTCTACAGAGAGATGGTGACCTGCGGCTTCTTCGTCGGCAGGCGGCGGCCCGAGGCCGCGGCATGAGCGGAGCGCCCTCTTCAATCGCGGTCGTCCTGGTCTCGTGGGAGCCTGGTGAGGAGCTTGTGAAATGCATCACAAGTCTCGCCACTGCCCGGGCACGTATGCCCTCCGGCACCCCAACCGTCTCCCTGGTCGTCGTGGACAACGGCAGCGCTTCGTTCTCCCGCGAGGTTGTGGCGAGGGCGTGGCCCGGTGCGACGGTTGTGGTCAACCCCGGCAACCTGGGCTTTGGGCCGGCCGCGAACCAAGGGGCCAAGCTCGCGTCGGCCGAGGTCCTGCTGTTTCTGAACCCGGATACCGAGGCCGAGGGCGACCCGTTCACGCCGTTCGCCCACGGGTTTGCCGAGCATCCTGAGGCCGTGGCGCTTGCACCGCGCCTGCTCGAGCCACCCTCCTCGGCCGGCGAGCCGCAGGAGTCGTTTCAGCTCCGACACTTCCCGACCCGCCCTCAGACCCTCCGCGAGTTGCTGCTCCTCGACAAGGCGTTCCCCGGCAATCGCGGCCTTTCTCGGGACCGGTACGGCGAGTGCGACCGCGAGCGGCCGTTCGTGGTGGAGCAACCTGCCGCCGCTGCGCTCGCGATCCGCCGCGATTCGTTCGAGAGGATCGGTGGCTTCGATCCCGCCTTCGAGCCCGCCTGGTTCGAAGACGTGGACCTCTGCGCCCGCCTCGCCAGGCTGGGGACGATCCTGTATTGGCCGGCCAGCCGTTTCGTGCACACGGGCGGCGCGGCCGCGCGCAAACTCGGCTACCATCGCTTCCTGCCCCTCTACTACCGGAACGGGCACCGGTTTTGGCGCAAGCACCACGGCGCCCTTGACGCTTCGCTGTACCGCGCCATGGTCGCGGTCGGCATGGTGTTCCGGTTGCTGGCCTTGCCCCTCAGGGCCGCTGTCCCGCGCCCGCGCGGTGAGGCCACGCTCGCCTACCTGCGGGTGCTGCGCGGCGCGCTGGGGCTCGACCGGAGCTTCCAAATCCCGAGGGAGCTGCGGCGCGCCTGGGCGGGTCCCACCCGGCCGAAGGGCTAGAATGTCTGTGGAGGAACGATGGAAAAGCGCGAGGGTGGAAGCCAGATCAAGATCGTTGTGAGCGATCAGCAGGCGCTCGGGACCTACGCGAACTTCGCCTCCATCGTCCACAACTTCGCCGAGTTCATCATCGACTTCGGGCGCATCGTGCCCGGCCGCGAGGACGTCCAGGTCGTCACGCGGGTCGTCATGACCCCGGTGCACCTCAAGCAGCTGCTGCGCGCCCTCAACGAGAACGTGGCGATCTACGAGCGCAACTTCGGGGAGATCCCCGAGGGTCCGCAGGGCGCGCCCGCGACCCAGACCATGTAACCCCGCCGGAGGCGGGGTCATCCCGAGCCCCGTCCTGCCCTTCAGGACAGGGCGAAGGATCCTGGCACACTGCTAGCTCGTCGGAAGCGCTTCAACGGCGACCGCCCACGACGATGTTTGGCCGCTCGACCCCCGCCTCTTAACTCTTGACTCCCCTTCTCCGAGAGTCTACGCGGTTGCGGCGATCCATCCTCCACCGAGCAGCGTCTCGCCGTCGTAGCAAACGGCTGCCTGCCCCGGCGCCGGCGAGAGCACCGGCTCGACGAACTCCACGTGTGCGGTCCCGTTCTCTTCCAGCTTGACGGTCGCGCGCACCGGCTGGTGCCGGGAGCGCACCTGGACCTCAGCCTCGATCACCTCACCGGTTCGCGGCGCGAGCCAGTTGACCTCGCGGAGGAGCAGCCTCGTGCGGGAAGCCTCCCCCTGCTCCCCGACCACCACCCGGTTCGTCCCGGGCTGGACCTCGAGGACGTACAGCCGCCGTCCACCTGCGATGCCGAGGCCGCGCCGTTGGCCCACTGTGAAACGGTGGTAACCGCCGTGCCGCCCAAGCACCCGCCCACGTCCGTCCACCAGCTCGCCCTCCCCGGGCAGCCGCCGCGCCGCGAGCCTCTCGAGGACCTGGACGTAGGACCCGCCCTCCGGCACGAAGCAGACCTCCTGGCTATCCTGGCGGCCCGCGTTGGGGAACCCCAGCTCCGACGCCACGGCGCGCACCCGGCGTTTGGTCAGGCCGCCGAGGGGGAGCCGCACGCGCTCGAGCTGACAGGGCCTGAGCGCGAACAGGAAGTACGACTGGTCCTTCCCCCTGTCGCGCCCGCGCCGCAGCACACACGCATCGCCCTCGCGTTCGACGCGCGCGTAGTGGCCGGTTGCCAGGTCCTCGGCGTCGAAACGGCCCGCCAGGTCGAGAAGCTCGCCGAACTTGAGCTTTGCGTTGCACGCCACGCACGGGAGCGGGGTCTCGCCCGCCAGATAGGACTCCACGAACGGCTCGATCACCGCCCGCCGGAACGCCGCCCCCATCTCGAGGACGTGGTGTGGAATGCCGAGGCGGTCGCAAACCGCGCGCGC
Organism: uncultured Acidobacteriota bacterium; assembly: GCA_963739225.1. Classification (GTDB taxonomy): domain Bacteria; phylum Acidobacteriota; class Thermoanaerobaculia; order Thermoanaerobaculales; family Thermoanaerobaculaceae; genus RBG-13-68-16. The sequence goes on from CAVTZQ010000004.1 coordinate 379,933, forward strand.
CATCTCGACGTCAGTTGGTGAGCAGCAACGTGAGACGCCGAGGCCCTCCGCGGAGAGGTCGGCGAGCTGGAGCGTCACGCCCACGACGTCGTGCCCCTCTCGAGCCAGCAGCCCCGCGGCAACGGCGGAGTCCACCCCACCCGACATCGCCACAACGACACGTGTCTTCAAAGTTGGTGCCGACCCCTCATCCGTCCATGGAGGCGTCGTGCATGTCGGTCACAATGAACATGAGCGTGGTCGTCCCCAGGCTGAACTCCTGGTTGCTGAAGATCGAGGCCTTCTGAACGCGTACTCCGTCCACGTAGGTCCCGTTGGTGGAACCTAGATCGACGACCATCGCCTCGTCCCCTCGGATCTCCAGCATGGCGTGCCTGCGCGAGACCTCGCTGTCCTGAAGCTGGACGTCGCTCTCCGTGCCGCGCCCCAGGACGGTCCGAGGCTTGGTCACGGTGTAAATCTGGCCCGCGTTGGCGCCCATGATCACCGCCAGCGAGTACCGCCGGTTGGTGGCCAGCGGAGCGAGCTGTGGCAGGTTGGATTCTTCCTCGAGGACCGCTGACTTGCCTGCGTCAAGTTCCTTGGTGGTCTTCTCCGTGCCGTGAGCGGGGATCACAGCGGTCGGCGGCGCTTCCCCCCCCGCCAACAGAGGCTTGGAAACCTCGAAGACGGTCGCGCACTTGGTGCACCTGAGCTTCTTGCTCGCGCTCTCGCCGAACCGGAACTCCTCGTACTGATACTTGGCCTTGCAGCTCGGGCAGCTCACGATCACGGCGCACCCCCTTACCTACGACACCCCACAGCTTCGAGTGCCGCCCCAGGGCCGGGTACGTCGCGCTCGCCCGCACCTGGCCCGCCAACACCCTCAGTGTACGCTTGGCGGCCTTCCGGCCAAAGCCCGTGGCCTTCAGCAGCCTCCGTGCCCGTCTTCCCGCGGAGGCGGGGCTCGAGAGGTTCCCGAAACCCGATGGCACAGGACCGCTCGCCCCTTCCGGCCGTACCGGCGGTGTCACGCTCCAGCCCAGGCACCGGCGTGACGCAGGCGCGCCGGCTCGGGCCCGGTGCGCCCGTGCTACGATTCCGCCGTGAGCGCAACCGCAAGGGGGAAGGGGCCCTCCAGTCGGGGGCAAGGTCGCGTTGCCGGGGTGGAGGCGGCCGCGCAGGGCGGGCAGGTCCTGCACATCCCGGCCAGCGAGTCGGCGGAGCGGGCGGTCCTTGGGGCCGTGCTCGCCGACGCCAACTGCTTCTACCGGGTCGTGGACACGGTGGGGCCGGAGGACTTCTACACCGACACCCATCGCGCGATCTTCGAGGCATTCATGCGCCTCGCGGCCGAGAATCGCGACATCGACCTCCTGACCACGGTGGACCAACTGGAGCGCAGTGGCACCCTCGGGGCCGCGGGCGGGGTGGCCTACGTCGGCAGCCTTGCCGACGGCCTACCCGACCCCGCCAACGTCGAGCATTACGCGGCAATAGTTCGGGAGCGAGCGGTCAAGCGCCAGCTGCTCAAGATCTCGCAGGAGCTGATGGCGACCTGCGCGCGCGAGGAGGGCGAGGCGATGGACGCCCTCGACGCGGCCGAGACACAGATTCTCGCCATCGCCGAGCGCGCGATGCGTGGCGGGCTTCGCCCCCTCGGCAAGCTTGTCCACGAGGAGGTCGCGCACATCGAGAGGGTCTCGAAGTCGAGTGCGCCTTACACCGGGATCGAGACCGGCTACTACCGCCTCGACGAGCTCACCTCCGGCCTCCAGAAACAGGACCTCATCATCCTGGCGGCCCGTCCCGGCGTCGGCAAGACCGCCCTGGCGCTGAACATCGCCTCCCACTGTGCCGTGCGGCACGGCCTCAAGGTGGCGGTTTTCTCCCTGGAGATGTCGGCCGTGGCCCTCACCCGACGGCTGCTCGCTGCCGAGGCGCGGATCAACCTGAAGAGACTGACCCGTGGGCTGCTCTCCAAGACCGCGGACGCCCGCGAGGAGGCCTCCGACTGGCAGCGTCTGGCCGAGGCCGCGGACCGGCTGGCGGATGCGTCGCTCTGGGTTGACGACACGGCAGGCATCTCGATCCTTGAGCTGCGCGGCAAGTGCCGGCGGATGATGATGGAGCACGGCCTCGACCTGGTCGTCGTCGATTACCTGCAGCTCATGTCGTCCGGGATGAAGGCGGAGAACCGCACCCAGGAGGTTTCCGCCATCACCCGGGGCCTGAAGGCAGTGGCCAAGCAGCTCAACGTTCCGCTGCTCGTGCTCTCGCAGCTGTCGCGCAACCCCGAGCGGCGTGGCGACCAGCGGCCCCAGCTCTCCGATCTCCGCGAATCGGGCTCGATCGAGCAGGACGCGGACGTGGTGATCTTCATCAACCGAAAGAACCGCGCCCTCCAGGCAGCCGCGGGGCTCGAGGAGGAAGAGGACTGGCGTCTGGCCGACATCATCATCGCCAAGCAGCGCAACGGTCCCACCGACATGTTCAGGCTGGTGTTCCTGGAGGAGTTCACGCGCTTCGAGAACCCGGAGTTCTCGACCTATGAGCGCTGAGCCCGCCACGGTCTCGCGCGCCGGGGCGTTCCTCGAGCACTTCGGCGCCAGTGGTCTGCAGGTGTTCGAGGAAGTCGGGCGATTCTTCTACATTTTGTACACGACGATCTACTGGGCGTTCCGCCGGCCGTTCGACGGCAAGGAGTGGGTGCGCCAGATGGTGCGGGTGGGGGTGAACTCCATCCCCGTGGTGGGGCTGACTGCGATGTTCACCGGCATGGTGATGGCGCTGCAGACCTACCGCGGCTTCGAGCGGTTCCATGCCGAGGGGTACGTCGCATCCGTGGTCTCGCTCTCGCTGACCCGCGAGCTGGCCCCGGTTTTGGCCGCCCTGATGATAGCGGGGCGCATCGGATCGTCATTGGCGGCCGAGCTCGGGACGATGCGCGTGACCGAGCAGATCGACGCCATGTACGCGATGGCCACCGAGCCCATCCAGTACCTGGTAGTGCCCCGGGTCGGGGCGACCACCCTCATGCTCCCTCCTCTGGTGGCGCTCGCCAACGGGCTCGGCATCTTCGGCGGCTACGCGATCGCGGTTGGCTTGCTCGGCGCCAACCCAGTCATGTACTGGGACAAGACCTTCCAGTACCTCGACCTCAACGATGTCTTCTCCGGTTTGATCAAGGCTGGCGTGTTCGGGCTCATCCTCTCCGTGACAGGGTGCTCCAAAGGCTTCTTCACCACCGGCGGCGCCGAGGGTGTCGGGCGCGCCACGACCAGTGCGGTCGTGATGGCCTCGGTTGTGATCCTGATCTCCGACTTCTTCCTCACGAAGATCCTGTTCTGAGGTGATGACGGTGGCCACCACACCTACGAACCAGAAGCGAGCGGGACCTGAACCCGGGTTGCCGACGATCGCCGTCATCGATCTCTGGAAGAGCTTCGCCGGCCGCGAGGTCCTTCGCGGCGTCAACCTGGAGGTCGCGGCGGGCGAGTCGTTCGTGATCGTCGGCGGCTCCGGTGCGGGGAAGAGCGTCCTGTTGAAGCACATTATTGGCCTCATCGCCCCCGACCGCGGAAACATCATCGTTGACGGCGAGGATCTCACGCAGTCCGACCCGGTCAGGTGTCTTGCGATCCGCCGCAAGTTCGGCATGTCGTTCCAGGAGGGGGCGCTTTTCGACTCAATGAACGTGTTCGAAAACATCGCTTTCCCGCTTCGGCGCCACACATCCATGAGCGAGGGCGAGATCGCCGCGCGGGTGCGGGAATGCCTGACGCTCGTCCACCTGGAGGGCGTCGAGACCAAGGCCACCAACGAGCTCTCCGGCGGCATGCGGCGGCGCGTCGGGTTCGCGCGGGCGATCGCCCTTCAGCCAAAGATCCTCCTGTTCGACGAGCCCAACACCGGCCTCGATCCAATCACCGCAGGGGTCGTCGACAGCGTCATCGTCGAGATGCGCGAGCACCTGGGCGTGACGATGGTGACGATCACGCACGACATGAAGTCCGCGTTTCGAATCGCGGACCGGGTCGCGATGCTGCGGGACGGCAGGATCGTCGCGGACGCGCGTCCCGAGGTTTTCCGTTCACTCTCCGACCCCTACATCCAGAAGTTTCTCGCCGGCGAGCCGCTGGAGGAGGATGTTGCATGAGTCACACGGCCCGAGTCGGTCTATTCATGCTCGTCGCCCTGATCGTCCTGGGCGTCTTCATCGTCAAGATCGAGGAGATACCCCTCGGTGCCAAAGGGGGCCGTGGACGCGTCCAGGCGGTCTTCCCATCGGTCGCCGGCCTCGACGAGAAGAGCCCCGTGCGGATCGCCGGCGTTCGCATCGGCATTGTCCAGGACATCAAACTGGACGGGAACCGCGCGGTGGTGACGCTGGCCCTCGACCCGGGCGTGGTTCTGCACCAGGGGGCCCGCGCCGAGGTCACGAGCCTCGGCATGCTCGGCGACAAGTACATTGAGATCTACCCCGGCGACTTTTCGGGCCCGCTGCTGAAGCCAGGCACGGTCCTGGACGGCACCAGTCCGGTCGGCTTCGACCAGGCGATCAAGAGCGCAAACGACATCATGGGGGACGTGAAGACCGTCACGGCGTCGCTCCGGAAGTCGCTCGGTGACGCCGAAGGGCAGAAGCGCCTCGACGAGATCATCGACAACGTCCGGCAGCTCTCCGCCGACCTGAGGGCCGCGGTCGAGGCCAATCGTAAGAACGTGGACGCAACCCTCGCCAACTTCCGCTCGTTCTCGGAGACCCTCAAGGTCGAGCTGCCCCGGATCGCGGAGAAGCTCAACAAGCTCGCTGACCGCGTGGACAGCGTGGTCACGGAAAACCGACAGAACCTGAACGAGTCCATCGGCAACATCAAGGACCTCTCCGCCAAGCTGCGGGTCTCGGCCGATAACCTCAACCAGATCTCGGGCAAGATCGCACGGGGCGAGGGCACGATAGGAAAGCTCGTCAACGACGAGACGACGGTCGACAACCTCAACGCGAGCCTCAAGTCCGTCGAGAGCGGCGTGCAGAGCCTCAAGAACACGATCGGCCGGGCCGAGCGGTGGCGCCTCGACATCAACCTCCGCTCGGAAGCGCTCCCGGGGCTTGATCAGGATAGGAAATCCCGCAGCGCCATCGGCCTCGACCTGCACACCAGCGATCGCCGCTTCTTCCGGATCGAGTTCGTGGACTCCCCCTTCGCACGCGTCTACACCACGACCCAGACCACGACCACGATCTACCCGGACGGCCACAGGGAGACGACCCAGACGGATGTCACCAAGACCTCCGAGACGAACACCGTCAACGCCCAGGTTGGGTGGCACTTCCAAGACTACACATTGCGCGCAGGCCTGTTCGAGTCGACGGGCGGGGTGGGGGTCGACAAGATAGTGCTCGCCAACAAGCTCCGCCTCACCCTGGAGGCGTACGACTTCACGCGTTCGGAGAAGCCGCCTCACGTCCGCTTCGAGGGCCGGTACTTCCTGACCAAGAACGTGTTCGCCTTCGCCGGCTGGGATGACCCCACATGGTCGCAGCGTCGCTCGGTGCTGTTCGGCGGCGGGGTTACCTGGGGCGACGAGGACGTGAAGTACCTCCTTGGGACCATCGGGTCGGCGGTCCCGAAGTAGCGATGGCACGCGAAGGTGCGGTTTTCGAGTGCACCGCGTGCGGCCAGCGTGCCCAGAAGTGGCTTGGCCGCTGCCCCTCCTGCGGGGGCTGGAACACCTTCGAGGAGCTCCCCGTCGAGCTGCGCTCCCAAACCAGGGGCGGCGCCGAGGTCCCGGAACCCGTGCCCCTTTCTGCCGCTGAGCTCAAAGACGCACCCCGTATCCTCACTGGCATCGCCGGGCTCGACCGCGTACTGGGCGGCGGCCTGGTGCCCGGCAGCGTGGTTCTGCTGGCCGGCGAGCCTGGCGTCGGCAAGTCCACCCTCCTCCTCCAGGCGGCCGCCCGGCGGCCCGACCTGGGACCCGTCCTGTACGTGAGCGCGGAGGAGTCTGCCCGTCAGGTGGCGCTCCGAGCCCAGCGGCTGGGCTGCAAGAGTGATCACGTCCTGCTCCTGGCGGAGCCGGCCGTCGAGTCGGTGGTTGCGGCGGCGCGCCGGCTGAGGCCGACCCTGGTCGTCGTGGATTCTGTGCAGACAATGTTCTCCGAGCGGGTGCCCGCGGTCCCCGGCAGCGTGAGCCAGGTGCGCGAGGTGGCGGCAATCCTCCTGGACCTCGCCAAACGTGACGGGCCTCCCGTGGTGCTGGTCGGCCACATCACCAAGGAGGGCCTGGTGGCCGGGCCCAAGGCCCTCGAGCACCTCGTGGACGCCGTCCTGGAGTTTTCGGGCGGCAGCGGGCACCCCCACCGCATCCTGCGCTCCACCAAGAACCGCTTCGGTCCGGCGCTGGAGCTCGCCCTCTTCGCGATGAGCGATGCCGGCCTCGAGGAGATCGCGAGCCCCTCGGCGGTGCTGCTCGCCGACCGCCGGGCCGGGGCGCCCGGCTCGGCGGTTGCGGTGGTGCTGGAAGGCACCTCTCCTCTCCTCGTTGAGGTGCAGGCGCTGGTCTCCCGCTCGCCCCTCGCCAACCCCAGGCGGGTGGCGCAGGGCGTTGACGCAGGACGCCTCGCCCTGCTGCTCGCGGTGATCGAGAAGCGGGCCGGGGGGAGGTTGGCAGACCGCGACGTTTTCGTGAACCTGGTCGGCGGTATAAGTGTCGAGGAGCCGGCTCTCGACCTGGCCCTGGCAGCGGCCGTGATCTCCTCGGGGGCGGACCGGCCGCTCCCGGCGGACCTCGCGTTCTTCGGTGAGGTGGGCCTGCTGGGCGAGATCCGGGCCGTGAGTCGCCCGCTCGAGCGCCTGCGGGAGGCACGGGCGCTCGGGTTTGCTCGCTGCGCAGTCCCCGCCTCCACCCAGGTCTCGTCCGACACCGGCGTCAAGCTCCTTCCGCTTGCCGACGTTCGGGAGCTCGGGCAGCTCCTGCAAACGCTGGAGCGACTGACAGGATCCGCGCGCATGGTAGGTACCGACCTCGACGGTGGCCTGGTGCAGCTGCTCAACGACCTCGAGACCCTCCGCCGTTCCCTCCGCCTCTACCCACCCTCCCACCCCGCCCTGCAACCGGCCCGCCAGCGCATCCGTGCCAGGGTGCTGGCGCTCGCGGGCGAGGGGGAGGTCGCGGTCCTCTCCTTCGGACCCGACCAGCTCTTCTGGAACGGCGAGAACGTCTCGCTGCCTGCCGGCGCACCGGCAGTCCGACTGGTGGCGCTGCTTTTCCACCTTGGCCTGGCCGCCCTGCGCTTGCATTTCCCACAGGCCTGCGACGGGCTGCCGGACCTTGTCGGCCGTATCGCGACGCTCCACGAGCCGCCCGGGGAGGGCGACCGAGCGTACCTGCTGGCAGAGGCCGCCTCGCTCTCCGGGGTGGAGCTCGTCCCACTCGACCTCTCGGGGGTTCAGCTCGTGTCACCGGATGCGCCGGCTCCCCCGCCCGGATCACGGCCGGTGTGGGCCGAGCTGGCACGCCGTCTCTCCCACGACGGCGCCTTTCCCCTGGCCGGCGAGATCCACGAGGGCGAGCTGACGCCGGGCATGGTCCTCGACCTGCTCGCGAACTACCTCCGACCCCGAGACGCTCTTCGACCACCTTTTCATGCAGCTCGGCGAGATCGTGCGCGCGGGCCCGGAGGCCCGCCGCCAGAACGGCCTTCTCGGAGACACGCGAGTTCTTCGCCGAGCTCGTGCGGCTGCTGGACCCGGAGCGTCAGAAGCTTGCGGTGGCGGTCGCGCTGCGCCACCTGCCGGTCGTGGGCGAGCGCGATCTCTGGGTCTCGGCCGAGCTGCTCCTCGACGCCGTCGAGCTCATGCTGGTCGAGCGGGTCCCGATTCCCGACGTCGTGCAGCGGGCGCTCCACCGCCTTGCCGCGCCGCTCTCCGAGCAGCAGCCCGACATGCCAGAGGAGCTGGCGGCGCGCGCCCGGCACCTGCTGGCCCAGGTCCCGCTCACCCAGTTGGTCGACGTCACGAGCCTCGTGGCTGGCGAGCAGCCGCCGCCGGCCGGCTGGGAAGGCGCAACGTGGGTGCGCGAGTTCGTGTCCGAGTTGGGGGAGGAAGCAGATAAGGCTCCACCTCGTTCGCCTGCTCCAGGAGACGATCACCCTCTGGCCGGGTGAGCCGGTGGCCAGACGGGCAGCGATTCGCCTCGCGGAAGAGTTCGCCGCCGCGCTGGACATCGGGGACGTTGCCACCGCGGTCCGCCTTGCCCCGCTCCTTGCGGCCGCCTCCGATTCGGAGGCGCAGCAAGTCGCCAGTGAAACCGGAGTGCCCGCCGCCGTGCGGGCCTTCAAGGCCTACGACCGCCGCCACCACGCCGACCTCACCGCGGTGCTGGTTTCGCTCGGGGAGAGCGCCCTCCCGGCGGTCCTGGACGCGCTCGCAGAGGAGGAGAGCTTGGCCGTCCGCAAGCGCCTGCTCGAGGTGGTGGCCCGGCAGGGGGAGCGTGCCTTCCCCTTCCTGCTGCCCCTGCTCGACGACCCGCGCTGGTTCGTGGTCCGCAACGCGGCGTTCCTGCTGCGCCGGCTCGGCCACCCCGATGCGGCGCGCCTGCTCAAGGCATGCCTCGCCGGCTCGAAGCCGAAGGTGCTGGCCGAGATCCTCAAGGGCCTGGTCGCGCTTCAGGACCCCGACTGGTTCCCAATCCTCCTGCAGAGCCTCGATTCCGATGACGAGGAGCGCCGCCGGGTGGCCCTCGAGGTCGCCTCCCGGATCCGCCACCCGGAGGTGGTGGGGGCGCTCCTGGAGAGGCTCTCACCTCGCATCGGGGGCCGGCTGCGGGAGCCTCTCAGCCTGGAGCTGATCTATGCCCTCGGGAGGCTGCGCGACCCCGCCGCCCTGCCGGCGTTGCGCGAGGTGCTGGCGCTGCGGCAGTGGCGCTACTCTTTCTCCCTAGCGCCCGCGCGCCGGGAGGCCGCCGCCGCGGTCGGGCGGCTCGAGGGCCCGGACGCCCGCGCCCTGGCTCTCGAGCTTGCACGCAGCGGTGACCGGGCGGTCGCGGAGGGGTTGCTTATGGCGACGCAGGCGCGCCGGGAGGCCGAGGAGGACGAGTGAGCTCGCGGACCGATAGGGGAGCGCTGGTCCAGGCGACCATTACCGAGCTGGTGGCGGGGACGACCACCGTGGGGCTGTACGGCAGCTCGCACCCTCGCGCCGTTCAGGCACTCAGCAAGCTCGCCTCGCAGATCGGAACGCTGCTCGGCGGCGAGACCGAGCTGGCGTTCGTCCTGCTCGGCGAGGAGCTGTTCGTCCAGGGCCGCCCCTTCACGCGCGTGTCGCGTCAGGCGCCGGCGCTCATCCGCCGACTCCGCCGCCGCGGGGTCGAGCACCTGACCTTCCGGCGGGGCGTGACTGGCGAGGAGCTGCGCTCCTTCCTCGAGGAGCTGGCCGCCACCGACGACTCCCCGGTGAGGTCGCGCATGAACATCCAGGTCGGCAAGGTCGAGCTCTCCGAACGCGAGCTTGGTGGACCGGACGAATCGCAGGGGGGAAGAAAGGGGCGCCGGCTCGCGACGGTCAGGGACAGGGTCTCGGTGATCCACGAGTGCTTCTCCGACGTCGTGGCGGGCCGCACCCTCGCCGTCGGGGACCTCGAGACGGTGACCCGCGCACTCCTGGGGGCGCTTGCTGGCAAACCTGACCCCCTGGACCACCTGGCACCGTGGGAGGGGGAGGAGCGCTGGCAGGCGGTACACGCCCACAACGTCGCCGCTCTGACGATGGGGCTCGCGCGGCTGGCCAACGTCGGGATCGTCCCCTGCCGTGACCTGGGCCTGGCGGCCCTGCTGCACGACATCGGCAAGGTGTTCCTCCCGGCCGAGCTGCTGGCGCGGGAGCTGGAGCTGGCGGGCGACGAGATCGAGCTGCTGCTCGACCACCCGAAGGCGAGCCTGGAGACCTTGCTGGCCAGTGAGCAGTTGCCCCCGCTGGCCCTGATCGTCGCATGCGAGCACCACCTGTACTTCAACGGCACAGGCTACCCGCGCTTCGGACGCCCGCGCAGGCCCCACCCCGCGGCGAGACTGGTGACGGTGGCCGACACCTTTGACCTTCTGTTCACGGCGCGGGGCGGGCGCGGAATGCTCACGCGTGAGGCGACCGTGGCGTGGTTGGCGGACCGGCAGGGCTCCATGCTCGACCCCGGCTGGGTCTCCGCCCTCCGCGAGGTGCTCCAGCGCCCCTCCGGGGCTCAGCCGCCCGGGTAATAGCCCGAGATCGTGCGCACCTCGACCTTGGGCCGCTTCACCTTGACAGCGACCTTGCGGAAGATGTCCGGGGCCGCTTCGGAGGTCGAGGTGTAGGCCAGCAAGTACTGGCTGCGCAGCTCGCGGTTGATACGCTCATAGACCGGCTCGAGCGCGGCGCCCCGGGCCAGGAAGAACGCCTCGCCCCCGCTGGTGCGCGCCAGGCGCGTGAGCTGAGAGCGGATTCCCACCTTTGTGATCGCGAGATCGATACCCACCGTGTAGATCGTGGCCCCGCTGCGCTTGGCGTAGTCCAGCGTCTTGTCGAAATCCATCTTGGAGGAGTTGTCCTCGCCGTCGGTGAGGATGATCATTGCCTTGCGGCCGCGCACGCCCGAGAACTGGAACAGCCCGTACACCGTGGCGTCGTAAAGCGCGGTCTCCCCGTCGGCCCGCAGCGCGATCATCGCACGCTCCAGTGCGCCGAAGTCGGCGGTGAACCCCTCGAGCAGCGTGGAACGGTCGTTGAACGCCTCGACGAAGGCCCGATCGCGCGGCCGCAGCAGGTTCCGCAGGAAACCCACCACGACCCGCTGCACCTCGGGCAGGGTCTTCTCCATTGAACCCGAGGTGTCGATCACGAGGCCGAGCCGGATCGGGAGATCCCGCTGCAGGGCGAAGATACGAGATCGTCTGCTTCACCCCGTCCTCGCTGATATCGAAGTCCGATTCCTTGAGCCCCTCGACGGGCTTCCCTCCGGACTCGAGGACCGTGACCGGAAGTTCGACAGTGTGTACCTGAACGCCGGTGAGGTACTGCGGCGCGTTGACGAACTGCACGTCCTCCGCCTGCCCGCCATCCTCCAGCACCGCGAGCGCGCGCAGGTAGCCGATCGAGCCGTCGTCCCTGACCGGCAACCAGGCCTGGAAAGGCTGCGCAAAAAGCGTCTCCGCCAGCAACTCGTTCCAGTACAGCTCGAGCCGCGCGAGCTTGCGGTCGGGAGGCACGTTGACCGCGACCGAGGCGTGGACCTTGCCGCCCTTGCGGTCACTCGCGCCCACCGGCTGCAGCCGCACGAGGAAGCGCTCGCGGCCCACGTTGACGTCGATCTGCCGCCGGTCGAGCTCCTGACCCTTGGCGTCGAGAGCCACAGCGACGATCGACGCCAGCCGAGGCAACGGCCCGAGGTCGAGCTGCACCTCGTAGGGGGGGCGGTTCTTCGTCAGGACCGGCCGGCTGTCCAGGAAGAACTCCACCCGCGCCACCCTGGGCCCGGCCAGCGCAGTGAAGCGCTGAACCCCGGTGACGCCCTCCCCCTCCGGCCCCTGGAGCGCCAGGGTCGCCTCCTGCGCCTCCGCCACCCGCTTGACGGCCTCCTCGGACTTGGCGTCGGGTGCCGGGAGGGGGGACAGCTCTGGCACCGGTACTTCGAGATCGAGTTCCCGCACAGCTGCATTCGTTGAGTTGGTGTCCTGCACCTTCATCCTCAGGTGGTACTTGCCGGGGCGCAGATCCCTCTCGATCAGCACGGGGAAATCAGTGGCGCCGGCAGTTGGGAAGGTGAAGGCGTAGCGGAAACGATCCACCATATCCCCCTCGTGTGAAACCTCGCCGGTAACGTCTAGCTGCACGACCTCCACGTCCCCTACCTTGTTGGTACTAAGCCCGGCACGCGGGACTCTGGCGTTGAGCGTCACTGCGACCTTGCTCCCGCGGCGGTTCCCGATGCTGGACGTGAGCTGGAAGTCGTGCGCCGTGGCTCCCTTTGGTAGCACGGTGGAGAACTGCAGGAAGCGCGCGGCTGCCGACTCCTGGTTCCCGGTCGCGGGGGAAATCGCGTGATCCATCGCCATTCTGGTGCGGATGTCCTTCAGCCAGTACTCGGCCATGTCGAGGGCCCTGAGGATGTCCTGGTCACCACAGCGGAGCTCCGGGCGCAGAATCTGACTCATGCTGCTCATTGGGTCTCGCGACCACGCCTGGACAGCGCTCCAGCCAGAGGGGTTGTAGAGAGCGGCACGTCCGTCGCCCACCGGATCCCAGAGCCGGAACTGGCCGAGACCGTACGGCTTGAAGAAGAGGATCACCACGTTGTCGCCGATCCCCTCGAGTCTGTCCCAGACCCAGAACTCGAGCGGCCAGAAGACACTGTCGCAGTCGATGGGCTTCCTGACGCTCGGCGCGCCGTGCAGGAGCAGCACGCGGGCACGGTCCTCCTTCGTGTTGCGGAATTCGTTCCGGCAATCCTCGAGGCGCTCCGCGTAGTCCCGCCGGAACGTCGAGATCGCCATCCCGCGCTCGTGGGCCCACTCTTCCCACAGGCGATCCGCGAACGCGGATCGCTCGGCTTCCGTCTCGAGGGCCAGGAACGCCTTGCGCTGCTCGCCCGAGATTATCGGATAGACCTCGTCCTCGAGCCACGTCCGCCACTGTTCGGGGAGTTGCGAAGGTTTGACCGCCCACACCGGACCAGCGGCCGCGATGGCCAGCACCGCGACAGCCAGCAGCCTCAGCACTCTCGCGCTCATCGTCCTGTCTACGCCTCTGCGGGCGGCGGTGTTGCGATCCGCATGTACGCCTGCCACGCCCGCCCTCTCCCCTGTGCCAACACTTTGAGGTCGGAACCCATGCCCGATGGGAGGAGCAGCCGCTTTGCGGCCGCAAGCTCCGCCCACTCCTGCGGCGAAAGCGGCTCGCCACGGCCGACCCCTGCGGGCAGGAACGAGAGGGCCCCGTGGAGGGTCAGGAACAACCCCAGCGGCCTGATCACACCGCGCTCCCAGCCGGCGTCGGCGGCGGCGTTCTCCAGGTCGTCGAAGTTGACGTGGGCCGTGATGTCAACCTCCCCCGGGTCGGCGAGCACGTCCTCGACCAGCGCATGCGCGCGGTAGCCCACGAGCGAGCCCTGGCGCCGTGCGCGCGGGTCGTAGAGCTTGCGGCTGGTGTGGCCGTAGTCCACCACGAACGCCACGGCGTCGGACCCGCACCACCGCAGGTGCTCGGCGTGGATCGCGCACGCCCGCGGCCTGACCTCGGCCACCTGCCCCTCCTCCAACGTCAGCCCGTGCTCCCCCAGGTAGCGCAGGACCTCGGGAGTGCTCGGCTCGCCGAGGGCCCAGCGCAGACCGCCCTTCCCATCAGGTTCCACGAAGTACTCCGCGATGGCGTAGCCGTGCTCCTGTCCTTGAACGGTCACGCGGTGGACAGGCAGCGCGTCGTAGAGCTCAGAGGTAAACAACACGACCGGCCCTGCCGGCCAACTCGCTTCCGAGAGCCGCGGCGTCACCTCCACGCCCTTGCAGGACTTAACGATCCGCTGGCGTGCCCATTCGCCGGTCTCCACCGCCAGCACGCGGCGCAGCACCTCGCCGCGCCCTTCGCCGAGCTGCTCCAGGAGCCCCCCGAGCAGCACACCCTCGCCGGCCCCAAGCTCCACGAGGGTGACCGGCTCACCCAGCGTGGCGGCGAGCTGCCGAACCAGCTCGGCAAGCGTGCGGCCGAAGATCGGTGACGCGGTGGGGGCGGTCAGGAAGTCACCGGAGCGCCCCGCGGGCCCCGCGCCGGTCCGACGCCGCGTGTAGTACCCCGCCTTCGGGTGGTAGAGGGCAAGCTCCATGAACTCCGCGAAGCTCACCCTGCCCCGGCGGGCCACCTCGGCGACGATCGGGTTCACCGACGCAAGGTTAGCACTGCGAGGGCACCTCGATGCAGTCCGATCCGTGTCTCTCGGCAACGCCCGCAGCTCACCTCGCGGTCGGTTTGAGAAACTCCTCAACCGCGCGGTTGAACATCCCGGGCTGGTCCACGAACGTCATGTGGCCACTCTTCGGGAGAACGACCAGCTTCGAGCCGGGGATCAACGCGTGCATGTCGCGGGCGATCGAGGGGTCGCTCTCGTCGTGGTCGCCCACCGTGATCAGCGTGGGCACCTTGATGGACCCGAGCCGGTCGGCGTACTCCACCGACGCGAGGTTCCCGTCGATGACAAACTCGCCGTGTGAGCCCCACATCTCGCGGTACAGGTCCCAGGCCATGTTGCCGTTGGCCACAGGGTCGTGGTTAGGGTCCGGACGGTTCTGATAGATGTACGGGAAGTAGCCCTCGCCCCAGGCGGCGATCATGTAGTCGTTCGTGTAGCGGTTCTTCTCGTAGTCCTTGCCGTGCCCGTACAGGCCTTCGGCCTCCATCCTGTCGATGCGGGCGCGCAGCTCGGCGGGCATCTTCGCCTTCATCTGGCGAAACACCTCGTTGAGCGCCTTCGTGCTGTGAAACGTGCTGCACAGCACCAGGCGCGCGAGGTTTGCCTGGTACCTGAAGGCGTACGCCTGGGCGAGCACACCGCCGTAGGAGTGCCCAAGCAGGTTGATCTTGCCGAGGGCCAGGACCTTCCTGACCGCCTCCACGTCCTCGGCCATGGCCTCGACGGTGTACTTCGAGACATCCTCGAGCTTTTCCGATTTGCCGGAGCCGCGCTCGTCGATGAACACGAGGCGGTTGTGACGGGCAAGCGGCAGCAGGTACGGCAGGAAGTAGTCGTGGGAGGCACCCGGCCCGCCGTGCAGCACGACGAGCGGCGCGCCGTGCCCGAACGACACCGTGTAGATCAGCACGCCGCCCGCGTCCACGTACCTCTCCTGAACATCGTAGACTCCAGGCGGAGCTGGGGTTCCGTCTGCCGCCAGGGCGCAACCGGTGCCCACCATGGCCAGCAGCAGCCAGTTCGCCCATCCCGCAACGCGCAACGTCCTCATGCCCGTCCTCCCTTCTCGAGCTCCTCCGCCGTCTCGCGAATCGTCTCCCAGGCCCGCTTCACGTGCCTCTCCTCGGTGGTGGTCTGCCCTACGCAGAGCCTCAACGTGAAGCGGTCCGCAAGCGTGGTGTGGGTCAGGTAGAGCTTGCCGCTACCGTTGAGGTGGTCCAGGAGCGCTCTGTTCAGTTCATCGCCGCCCACGTGCCGGAAACACACCAGGTTGAGCGGGGGCTGGACCGCCAGCTCGAAGCTCTTCGACTGCTCCACCCAGCGGGCGAACTCCTGGGCGAGAGCGACGTGGCGCCGGACGTGGTGCTGGAGGCCGGAAACGCCATAGGCGCGGATCACGAACCACAGCTTGAGCGACCGGAATCGCCTGCCGAGCTGGATATGCCAGTCGCGGTAGTCGATGACGGCCCCCGACTCGGTGGCCCTGTTCTTGAGATACTCGGGGAGGATGCTCAGAGTCCTGATGAGCGCCGCCCGGTCGGCCACGTAGAAGCAATCGCAGTCGAAGTTGGTGAACATCCACTTGTGCGGGTTGAAGCAGTAGGAATCGGCCAGCTCGACACCTTCGTTGATGTACCGGAACTCCGGGCAGATCGCGGCCGTGCCGGACATCGCCGCGTCCACGTGGAGCCAGAGCGCCTCCTCCCGGCAGATCCGACCGATCTCGGGGAGCGGGTCGATGGCGTTGGAGGACGTCGTCCCGACCGTAGCGCAGACGAAGCACGGCACAAGCCCGGCCCGCCTGTCCTCCTGGATCTGGCTCGCCAAGCGATCCGGACGCATGGCGAAGCCGTCGTCCACCTCCACGAGCCGCAGGTTGGCGCGGCCGAGGCCGGCGATCTTGACCGCCTTCTCGATCGACGAGTGGGCCTGGGTGGAGGCGTAGGCGACCAGGCGCCCGTCGCAGCCGCGCTCGTTGCTGGCGTACCCAGTGGCGCGCTCACGGGCCGCGAGGAGGGCGCATAGCGATGCGCTCGACGCGGTGTCCTGGATGACCCCGCCCCCGCTCGCCCCGGACTTGAACATCGCTGGCAGGCCGAGCATCTCGACCAGCCAGTCCAGGACATGGGTCTCGAGCTCGGTGCACGCCGGGCTGGTGGCCCAGAGCATCCCCTGCACCCCCAGGCCGGCCGAGAGCAACTCCCCCAGGATCGCAGGACCCGAGGCGTTGGCGGGAAAGAACGCGAAGAAGTTGGGGGACTGCCAGTGTGTCACCCCGGGCAGGATCGCCGCATCGACGTCGCGCAGGATGCTCTCAAACGGCTCTCCGTCAACCGGCGGTGAGGAGGGCAACGCCTCGCGGATCTCGCCGGGCTGTACCTTCGAGAGCACCGGGCAACGACTCCACGCGCTGCCAGTAGTCGGCGATCCAGTCCACCACCGCCCGACCGTGGCGGCGAAACTCCTCGGCCGTCATGTGGAAGCTCTTCTCCTCCTGCATTGCCCCTCCGCGTGCCGGACCCTGCAGGGCCCGGCACCTGCGCACTGCTGGCGCGCTCACGCTACCACTGTTCTGCGGGAGATGCGGGCGACCGCGCCCGGGTCAACTGCGACGTTCGCGGACCGGGCGGCTAGTCCCCGGCCGGGAGCGGCGCCGCCGACATGTCGAGCATGCGCTGGAGCGGCCGCAGAGCGGCCAGGCGCAGTTCTCCGGAGATCTCGAGCCGGGGCGCCCCGTCGCGCAGGCAGGCGTAGAGGTTTTCGAGCGTGTTGCGCCGCATGTAAGGGCAGACGTTGCAGGCGCACTCCCCCGAACCGCCGGGAACCGGGATGAACCGCTTGCCAGGGGCCAGCTTCTCCATCTGGTGGATGATCCCGGGCTCGGTGGCGATGAGGAACTCGTCCGCCGGGCTCTCCTGAACGAACCGCAAGATTGAGGACGTGGAGCCGACGTGGTCGGCCAGGGCCAGTATCGGCTCCGGGCACTCGGGGTGGGCCGCCACAACCGCTTTCGGGTACTCGATCTTCAGCTCCACCAGTGCCTTGTGTGAGAACTGCTCGTGCACGATGCAGGTCCCCGGCCAGAGCACCATGCTGCGCCCGGTCTTGCGCGCCAGCCAGGCGCCGAGGTGGCGGTCGGGCGCGAAGAGGATCGTCTCCCCGGCCGGGATCTGCCGGATGATCTTCTCGGCCGATGAGGAGGTCACGATGACGTCCGAGAGCGCCTTCACCGCAGCCGAGCAGTTGATGTAGGTCACGGCCACCGCCCCGGGGTACGCCGCTCGCCACCGCGCGAACGCCTCGGGCGGGCAGGATTCCTCCAGGGAGCAGCCTGCGTCGAGGTCGGGGATGAGGACCTCTGCCTCCGGGTTCAGGATCTTGGCGGTTTCCGCCATGAAACGGACGCCGCAGAAGGCGATCACCTTCGCCTCGGCGCGCTGGGCGGCACGGGCGAGCTCGAGGGAATCGCCGACGAAGTCCGCAAGGTCCTGGATCTCGGCGTCCTGGTAGTAGTGCGCCAGCAGAAGGGCTCCCCTCTCTCGCTTGAGGCGCACGATCTCCTGCACGAGCGTCCCGTGCTCGGCGGGGATCTCCCGCACCGCTGGAAGAAGCGCCCCCATCCTATCTCCGTGCAACCAGTCCGGGCCCCCTCGTGTTCCCCCGGGTGTCCGGCTAGCGGCGCGCGATCAGCTTCTCGACCGCCTGCGCGTCGCTGGGAAGCGAGGCCGAGAGGTTCTCGGCGCCCCCCTCGGTGATCAGGTAGTTATCCTCGATTCGAATGCCTATCCCCTCGCCCGGGAGGTAGATCCCGGGTTCGATGGTCAGAACCATCCCGGGCGCCAGCGCCGGGGATTCGCCCCCCACATCGTGGGCCTCGAGCCCCAGGAAGTGACCGATGCCGTGGATGAAGAACTGGCCAAGCGTCTTCCCACCGTCGCCCTGGACGCCGCTCCCCTCCAGCACGGCGAACGCCGCCTTGCGCGCCGCCGCAATCGTGGACCCCGGTGCGAGCGTCGCTGTCGCCGCCTCGTAAGCCGCGAAAACCGCGTCGTAGAGCTGGCGCTGGCGCGGCGTGAACTTGCCGTTGACCGGGAACGTCCTCGTCAGGTCGCCACAGTAGTAACCCCAGCGGGCTCCGATGTCCACGACCACGACCTCGCCATCCACCAGCAGTCCCCGGTTGGCGTCGTAGTGGAGGATGCAGCCGGCCTGACCCGACCCCACGATCGGAGGGAACGCCCACCCATCCGCCCCGCAGGCCCGCAGCGCCGCAAACGCCGCGCCGTCCACCTCGGCCTCCCGGCTTCCCGGGCGCACCCGCGTCGCCGCCGCCCCCATCGCCGCGATGGTGGCCATGACCGCCCGGCGCATCAGCTCGACCTCGCCAGGCTCCTTGCGCAGCCGCATCTCCGCGAGCACCGGCGAGAGGTCCCGCACGGTGAAGCTGGGCAGGCGCTCGCGCAGGTTCTGCACCAGCCGTTGCTCCGGCGACGGCTCCCCCGAGCCCCCGGCCGGGAGCGTCACCCACAGCGTGCCGCCGTCCCGCACGCTGTCCGCCAACCTATCGGCGAGGGCCGGCACGGGGCGCCTCCTCGCATCCACCACGACCTCGCTGTAGTCCCGGTCTAGGACCGCCTCGAACCCCAGCTCCTTCGCGGTGTCCTCGCCGGGGCCGAACTTCGGGCCGGTCCAGGCCTCGAGGTTCGGCCTGCGGGCGGGCAGGAGCAGTTTCTCGTGCTCCTTCTCCAACACCAGGGCCGCGCCCGGCAGCTCGACGCCGGTCAGGTAGAAGAACGGCGGATCCTGCCTGAAGGTGCCCACGTCCCCGTAGCCGCGCACGTCCGTCGCGCCGAGGAGCAGCGCGACGGCGCCCTCCTCAAGCCGCCCTTGCAGCTTCTTCCTGCGCGCCCGGTAGACCTCGGGCGCCTCCACCTCGGCGGCGTACTGTCCGCCGCGAAATGCCCGCTCGTCGATCATCGGTCCTCTCCCACAACCTCCTGCAACAGCGCCTCGAGCGTGTCGGGCTCGACCTCGCCCTCGGTCACAATCTCCCCATTTACCTCGAGCAACGGAACACGCTCCCCAAAGCTCTTCAGGAGACGCCGCGAGCTCGAAACATCGACCACCCGCGCCAAGACGTCCTTCTTCTCCAAGTGTGCCTCGACGAAGCTACGGAACTCCTTGCACGCGGGCGAGTCCCCCCGGAGGTACAGTACGATTGTTGGTCCCTCACCCTGATAGAAGGTGCTGGCCCGGTAGGCGCGGACGGCGTGCTTCATCACAACCCTCAGCGCTGCCGCTACCGGCACTGCCACGATGATCCCTGGGACGCCGAAGAGCTCGCCGCCAACGAGCAGGGAAACCAACACCCAGACCGGGTGAAGGCCCACGCTCTTGCCCAAAAGCGTGGGTGTGAGGACCCACCCCTCGACGCTCTGGGCGACCAGAAAAACCGCCAGCACACCCATCGGGTGCAGAAGGTCCTGGTACTCGAAGAAGGACAGGAAGAATGAGCTGGCAACACCGACGATCAGCCCCAGGTATGGCACCAGCGACAGCAGCCCCGCCAGCGGCCCGATCACCAGCGCCAGCGGCGCCCGGACAAGCAGTAGCCCCCCCGTGTACATTACCCCGAGAGCGAGGGAGACGAGGAGCTGGCCGCGCACGAACGAGCTGAGCACGCCGTGGACGTCGGCCGCCACCAGGTCCACGGTTGGCAGCACCGGCCTGGGTACCAGCCGCCGCAGCGACGCGATGAAGCGGTTGAAGTCCACGGTCAGGTACGCAGCGATGACCGGGATCATCACGAGGTTCAGGAGCACCCCGGCGAAGCCTAGAAACGACCCAAGGACTTCCCCGATCCGTTTCACAAGGTGGTCGGCCATGCTCGGCACGGTGGTCAGCGCCCAAGTGTTGATACGCTCCTCCATCAGCGCGTACGCCTGGGGAAAGCGCTTCTTGATGTCTGCGAGCAGCGGCGTGATCCGCTCCTGCGTCACCTCCTGCCAGGAAGGCAGCTTGTCGCCGATGACCACCAGTTCGTTAATCAGGGCCGGCAGGAACACGAAGAAGATCAGAACGAGAACCCCCGCGAACAACAGCAAGATCGATAGGAAGCCCAAGATCCGCGGCATTCGGTGGCGCTCGAAGAAGGAGGCCAGCGGGTGCGTCAGGTACGCGAGCAGGAAGCCCGCAAGCAGCGGGAAGAGCGCGCTCGACCAAGCGAACAGCACGCCGGCGACCAGTACCCCAGCGCTTACGACGATCAGCATGCGCCAGAGGCTCGGGGACCTAGCGGTGCTGGCCATCATGTATCGCCTCCAGCGTGCTCGCCCCGCGGCGGATGTAGTCCACGCCCGAGATCACAGTCAGCGACAACGCGGCGTAGAAGCACGTCATGAGCGCCGTTTCGGGTAGCGGGGTAATGTTGGCGATAAGGACCAGGGCGATCGTCACGATGTGGAAGAGCGTCGTGGCCTTCCCCAGGAACGAAGGTGGAAACTCGCGCACCCCCGCGCCCAGGTAGAGCAGCAACGCGACCAACACGATCAGGAGGTCGCGGGAGAGCGCCAAAACCGTCAGCCACAGCGGGATCGTCACCGACCCGGGGACCGGCAGCGTGAGTACAACGTATGCCGTCACAAGCAGCAGCTTGTCGGCGATTGGGTCAAGGTAGGTCCCGAGGCGCGAGCGCATGCCCAGCAGGCGCGCCAGAAGCCCGTCGAGCGCGTCCGAGATGCCCGCCGCCACGAAGATCCCGAGAGCCACCAGGTGGTCGCCCGAGACGATGGCCAGTACGAGGAAAGGGGTGAGTGCCAGGCGCAGCAAGGTGATGCCGTTGGGGATGGTGAACGGGCGTAGCGCAGCCCGCACCTCCTGCGCCGCGCGCTTGGCCACACCCCCGGGTCGCGGGGTGGTACGCCCGCCCGGTGCGCCCCGGTCCCGGGCTGTCTGGGCTGCCGCAGCCTCGCTGCCGGCCCGACCCTCCCCGCTCTCTGGGCTCAACCTTCCTCCCCGGACAGCACCGACTCCCGCAGGTAGCTCATCTTGCCCTCGTTGACCACCAGCCCGCGCTGTTCCAGGTCGTTGATCAGACGCGTCACGGTCTCCCGGGAGGTGCCTATCGAGTTGGCGATGTCCTGATGGGTGGGGCGGCGAACCGCGACCCAGCCGTTGCCCAGGATCTGGCCGTGCTGGCGGGCCAGGTCGATGAAGTAGCGCGCCAGCCTGCCCACGACGTCGAGGGTCGCAAGCGACTCCATCTGCGCGTTGGAGCGACGAAGCCGCAGGGAGAGTTCGCGCAGCAGCTTGCGCGCGATTGTGGGGTGCTGCTCGATGAGCCGCTCGAACTCATCTCGCCGGATACGGTAGGTGACCGTCGGCAGCTGGGCGATCACACTGGCAGACCGCGGTTCGTCGTCGAGCAGCGCCATCTCCCCAAAGAACTGCTCCGCCCCCAACGTGGCCAGGATGAGCTCCTTGCCGCCGGAGGATGAGACGCACACCTTTACCCGGCCGCTGGCGAGCACGTACAGGCCGTCGGCAGGCTCGTTAGCGGCGAAAATGACCTCGTCCCGCGCAAACTCCCGCCGCTCCGCCGCCCGCGCGAGTGTTTCCACCTCTGCCGGCTCGAGCTCGGCGAAAAGCGACGCGCGCCCGAGCAGGTCCGTCAGCGCTGCGCACACGGATCACCTCCCCCGCCAGCCACCCGGCGGACAAGTGCGGCGGCGGCCTCCCCATCCACGACATCAGGCAGCTTTAGGCATCCACTGTCACCATCGCTGCACCAGCGGGGCGCCGGTCTCCCGAGCGCCTTCCCGAGTTGCTCAAGGGTCGCCGCGAGCTCGTGTGGCGAGACCGTCCGTTCGGGGTTGAAGCGGTGGGCGATCGGGTCACCCGGCATCACTCCGGCGCGGGCCACGGTCACCACGTCCCGCGACTCCTGCAGCTGGATGACATCTTCGAAGACCGGAACAGAACCTCCGGTTTTCGTGGCGAGCGCGGGCGCCTCCCAGGCCACGATCGCGGCCAGGCCCCTCCGAAGCAGCGGTTTTCCGGCGAGGGCCTCGGTGATGTACGGGGGTGCGTTCGTCAGCCGGAGCTGCCGGCGTGCCGCGGCCAGCAGTGCGCAGCGCCTGGGGTTGTCGGCCGGCAACCTGCCGTAGAAATCGACCGCCAGGTCCCACTGCTCCAGCGCTTCCGCCACGGCGCCTTTCAGCTCCAGGCCTTCGGCCGTGTCGGCCAGGCCCGGCACCAGTTCGGCGGCGGCTCTTGTTTTTCGGAGCACCAGCAGCGCCCGAACGGCGAGTACGCGTGCGCTGACCATGCCCGGGTCCACCTCGAGGACCTCGCGCGCCCGCGCCAGCGCCCCGTTGGCATCGCCGCGCTGCAGCAGGGTATTCCCTTCGCCAAGCAGGGTCGCGGTGAGGGCTGCTTCCAGCCCGAGGGCGACCTTGCCCCATCCCTCGTCGGGCTGCAGCTGTGCCGCCCGCCTTGCGGCAGTTAGGGCAGCGCGGGAGTCACCCTCACGGCGCGCCGCCACAGCGGCGAATGCCCACGCGGAGCCGTAGCCGGGCACCGTCGCGGCAAACTCGAGAGCCTGGCCCGCGACCTTTTCGCCGCGCAGGAAGCGCAGCTCAAGGGCCGCGAGTGCCCAGACCGGGTGCCCCGGCGGAAGCTCGCGCAGCTTCTCCTCACTGACCCCGAAATCGCCGCGCTCCGCCGCCGCGACGGCAGTTCGGACCGCCTCGGCCTGTGCCGACATGAGAGGACCGCCGGCCACGGGTGGCGTCAGCGGGTCCGGCACCCGGCTGATCAGCGGCGGCGCCGCGGTCCGGCACGAGGCCAGCGCCGCGGCCAGCGTCACGGCGACCCTACTCCACGCTCTGGGCAAAGTGGTCCCCGTCGGCGCGGGCCACGCAGACCGTGGCCACGGCGTGCTTGTAGATGAGGTGCTCCAGGCCGTGACTTTCCACGATCAGGGCGTAGCGATCGAAGCGCTTGAGGACGCCGGTGACTCGCTTGCCGGTGAGCAGGTAGACGTGGATGGGCCGTCCATCCCTCCGCAAGGCGTAGAAGAAGCTGTCCTGAACGTTGACGCTAACCTTAGCCCGCTCCTGTCCCTGTTCCACCTCGCGCCTCCACTCGTGCAGCGGCCTGTGCGAGCAGATCGTCGCCCGTCCCCGCCAGCCACTCCACCTCGGTCTCGCCCTTCAGCCAGGTCATCTGTCGTTTCGCCAGCTGCCGCGTCGCCGCCGTAGCCCGTTTTACCGCCTCCAACTCCATCAGCGTCCCTGCCAGGACCTGACAGGACTCGCGATACCCTATGGCCTTGAGGGCGTGGGCCCGGGGCGAGAGCGCACCCGCAAGCAGTCCTTCAACTTCCCGCAAGAGCCCTGCGGCAAACATCCTTTCCATCCGCAGCCCAATCCTAGCATGAAGCTCTGCGGTCGGCAGCTTGAGACCCAACATCAAGAATGCATGGCGCGGCGCGTTCTGCGGGTGCTCCCGCCAAAGAGCGGTCATCGGCCTTCCCGCGACGAGGCAGACCTCGAGCGCCCGGAGCGTGCGCTGCCGGTCGTTGTGTGCGATGCGCCCCGCGGCCTCCGGGTCAAGCACGCTCAGGCGTGCCCTGACCGCAGCCCGGTCGGCCTCCCACTCGGTCTCAAGCAGCTGCCGCAACCTGGGGTCCTTGGGGGGCTCGGGGAAGAGCCCATGCAACAGGGCCCGAACGTAGAAGTGGGTTCCCCCTACGACCACCGGCAGGCGCCCCCGTGCCTTGATGCCGGCGATGGCTCCGTCCGCGTCGCGGACGAACATCCCAGCCGAGTATCGCTCGCGCGGGTCAGCGACATCGATGAGATGATGAGGGACGCGTGAGCGCGTCGTGGCGTCCGGCTTCGCGGTGCCGATGTCTAGACCGCGGTAGACCGCAAACGCGTCGGCCGACACGACTTCCCCGCCCAGGCGCTCGGCGAGCGCCGCCCCCAGCGCCGTCTTCCCCGACGCCGTCGGACCCACGACCACGAGCAGGTCACTCACGGACCTGCCCCCTCTGCCGGGAAACCCGAACTGACTCGGCGCTCCGCACCGCGAGAGGCCCGCTGTCGCCCCACCCAAGCGACACGACACCGTCGCCCTGCCCCACCACCACCGCGGGGACACTCCGAGCCCTTTGCGCCACGGCGGGATCGGGATATGGGAAACGCGGGTGCGTCCCGGTCGCCGCGAGCGTGATGACTGGCCGCACGGCTGCCAGGAAGGCCGGCGTGGAGGAGGTCCGTGAGCCGTGGTGCGGGAGCTGCAGCACCTCCGCCCTCGGGGGCTCTGCCTCTCGCAACAGGGATGCTTCGCCTGCCGCCTCCAGGTCCCCGGCGATCAGTACCCTGACCCCACCGAGCTGCAGGCGGAGCACCAGGCTGGCGTCGTTGTCGATGCCCTCCATCACGGGCGGCGGCCACAGGGTCTCGAACTGGATCTCACCGACCCCGAGGCGCTGGCCCTTCACCAACGGGACCTCTTCCACACCTGCGAGGCGCGCGGCGCGCCGCAGCGGGACGATCTCTGCGCGCTCTCCGAGCGCCCTGGGGTAGCACAGGCGCCGGATCTGAAGGCGATCGAGGAGCATCGCCGCCCCTCCGGTGTGGTCGGCATCGGGGTGTGTCAGCACCAGTGCGTCCAGGCGGCGCACGCGGGCCCCGGCAAGCTCCCGCCAGGCGTCCACCGGCGAGCGACCGGTGTCCACGAGCACGAAGGTCTGGCCGCGCTCCACGAGGACCGACATCCCCTCTCGCACCCCCAGGATTCGCACGCGGTTGGACCAGGGCGCAGGCACAGCCGGGGCGACCATCCAGGCTAGCGTGCCGGCCACGAGGAGCAGCGCCGCGGGCAAGGCAAAACGCGCCCGCGTGAGGGCGGCCAGGCCGAGCACCGCAAGCAACGCCGCAAGGGCCGCCGGGAACGGCGGGAACGGCCAGCTCAGCAGACCGCCGACCGCGGACGCACTGTCGAGCAACCACTGCCCGCCGGCCACCCCCAACAGCACCCAGCCACCAAGCACCGACGACAGCGGTGCCACGCCCAGGGCCAGAAGACTGGTCCCCACCAGGACGAGCTCCAGGGGAGCCGCCAAAAGGTTGGCCAGCACGCCGAGCGGCGGAACGACCGCGAAGTACTCGCCCACCAGCGGGCTCGAGGCCGCCTGGGCGACCAGGGCGACGGCCAGGGCCTGGGCGATCCGAATGGGCAGCACGTGGAGGAAGCTCGCCAGCGGCGTAATCCACCGCACCAGGGCCAGCGTCACGAACGCCGACAGCTCGAAGCCGGGCTGCAGGAGCACTGCCGGCTCGAGAGCCACGAGCCCCGCCACGATGGCCCACACCGTGGGAAGCGGCTCGAGTGGGCGTCCGAGCTGGCGCGCCACCAAGTAGGCGACCCCGGCGGTTGCCGCGCGCCGCACCGGGGCGTTGCCGCCTGCAAGCAACGCGAACCCGACAAGCGCGGCCACTACCAACCAGCGCCGCGGGGAGGGAGGGACGCCCGCCACGTTGAGCGCCCCCCAGACCAGGATTGCGACCAGCCCCACGTGCAGGCCGGAGACCGAGAGCAGGTGGACGAGCCCGGAGCGACGCATGCTGGCCACCTCGCCCGCCAGCAGGTCTTCCCGTCGCTGCAGAACCAGCGCTGCCGCCAGGCCTGCCGCGTGGAGTCTCGTCGGATCCACGCCGGCGCTGACCTGCAGCGCCCTCACGCCCGCCTCCCGCAGGCGGTCTACGGGGGATCCCCCTGGTCGGGGGCGGAGCAGCAGGAGCGTCTTCACGCGCAGGTAGCCGGCCTTGAGGGGAAGGCGCGGGTCGCAGATCAGCTCCCCGCTCCCCTCCCAACGCGTGCCCGGGCGCGGAAGCTGGGCGAGCCCCACCGGGCTGGCGACGTAGAGCTCCAGCTCGCGTGGGTGTGGCAGGGCGCCTGCCCGCCCGCTCGAGCGCCAACACCCCCACACGGGTGCCCCACCCACGTGCCCCGCTTGTCCAGCCGTCCCGTATCGAAAGCTCGAAGCGCACGGGCACGGGCTTCCCCGCCGGACCCACGGGCGCCCGCGGGGCAAAGGCGCACGCCGCGAGCCCGACGAGCACCCCGCACGCCGCCCACCACCCCAGCCGGTGCCCGGCGCCGAGCAGCCCGCGCCAGGCCGCAAGCAGCGCGAGCAGCAGCAAGGGGAAGCGGAATCCCGGGTCGGGTGGGAGCAGGTTGCCGAGCAGCGCGGCCACCACGACGGCGACGGCGAGAGTCACCAGGCGTGAGCCCGGGAGGTCAGGCGCCGGGGCGCCGGAAATCCGCGAGGATCTCCACATGGTGCGACCCGGCAAACAGGTCCCACAGCTCCAGCGAGGCGAGTTTGTAGCCAAAGGCCAGCAGCCGGGCCGCGTCACGTCCGAAATGTGCGGCGTCACAGGAGAGCAGCACGATGCCCTCGGGCATCCAGCGCAGCAGCCCGTCGGTTGCCGCCCCCGAGAGGCCCGTTCGCGGCGGGTCGAGAATCGCAAGGGTGCCCCTGCCTGCGCCCGGGTCCTCCAGATAGCTCTCCGCAGAGACGGCCAGAACCAGGGCGCCCGGCAGGTTGATCGCAGCCGCCTCCGCGGCGACCCGGCTGCCCTCGATGACCGTGATCGCCGCGGCGCCGGCGTGCTTGGCGGCCGCGGCGAAAAAGCCGACGCCCGCGTAGAGGTCCACGATGCGGGCGTGCCCGTGGGCCCGCACCAGCTCGGAAACCCTGGCGAAAAGCCGCGGAACTAGATGGCGGTTCGCCTGAAAGAAGCTCCCGACCGGAACCCGGAGACGGATGGGCAGCTCGATCGTGACACCCGTGGCGCCCCACCCCCCCGAGAGGAGGGCGCCCCCCTCGCCGATCGGGTGCCAGCCGGCAAGCCCCCGCACCGATACCTGCGGGGGCGTGCCCGGGCCGCGCCAGCCCGCCACCGCCGCGCTCGGGCCGAGATTCTCCAGCCACTCCACGTCGCCGTCCGGGAGGCCGGCGGCAGCGAGTGCGCGCGACAGCCTGGGAAGGCCGTCCAAGCAGGAGACGCGAGATCACCCTGCACGGAGAGATATCGGCAGTGCGGTGGGAGCGGGGTCCGCGGAAACCCAGGGTCTTTGTCCCGGCCTCCCAATGGAGCCGCGCCCGCAGGCGCCACTTCATCTCCGACACGACGACCGGTGCCGTCATCACCGCGTCGGCGAGCTCGGGAGGGGCGTGCCTGAGTGCGCCGCAGGCCACGGCGCGCAGCGCCTCGGCGATCACCTCCCGGCGCACGTGGGTCAGGTCGCAGCCGCCGCAGACGCCGGCGACCGGGCAGGGGTCCGGTTCGCGCCAAGCGCTGGGCTTCAGGACGGCGGTTACGCGCGCTTCTCCGACCCCCGCACGCTCGCCCTCGATCTCCGCCTCGACCACCTCGCCTGGTAGTGCGCTCGCCACAAACCACACTTTGCGCCCCACGCGCGCCACGCCGCGTCCACCCCCGCCGAGGGATTTGATCTCAAGGCGCACCGGCGGTCAGCTCCAGACGCGGCAAACCGATGAGGCGCCGCAGCGCTTTCACCCGCAGCGCATGTCGGGTACGGTCGCGAACGGCCTCGGCGAGGGCGAGGCCCGTCAGCTCGCGCTCGACCTCGGAGGCGATCGCCTCACGCCGGTCTGCGGGCAGCGCGCCGAGCAGCGCGTCGAGCGAGGTGAACTCCAGGTCAGCCAGCGTCTGGTCAAGCGCCTCCGGTTCGCTCCCCTCCGGCAAGGTGGCCACCGCCCGCTCCAGGTCGCGGAGCACCGCTACCACCTGGGGGACCTCCCGCCAGGCGGACGCGGTCTCGCCCACCGCCCCGGCCAGCGTTTGCAGCGCTCCGGCAACGTTCAAGGCGGGCGAACCTGGTGCCGCTCCGACCCGCGCCGCTGCAAGCCGCTTCGCCTGGCGAGCGACGGCGTGCCGACAGTAGGCAAGCGACGAGACCGGGTCCGCCTCGCGCTCGCGCCGGCGCTCCCAGATCTCGCCGATCCCCGCCAGCACCGCGCCCAGCGGCACCCTTTCCTGCCACCACTTCCGCAGAAGCGCAAAATCCTTGGGAGAGAAAAGGAAAGGCGTACCTCGGAGGGCCGCGAAGTGGTCCTCCACCGCGCGGTAGTAAGCGAGCTCTTCCTCGTCCGGCGCGGCCATCATGGCGTTTCCCCTCAACCACGCCCCGGTCGGTTGCGCTCCCAGAGCAGGCGGAGCCCCTTGAGCGTCAGGTCGTCGTCAACCACGTCGAAGATCTTCGTGTAGCGCGCGATCACCGGCGCCAGTCCGCCAGTGGCCACGACCTTGCCTCCGCCCATCTCGGCCAGCACCCGTTTCGTGAGGCCCTCCACGAGACCGACGTAGCCATAGACGAGCCCCGCTTGCATCGAGTCCACCGTCCCCTTGCCGATCACGCGCGGGGGCGCGGCGAGCTCGATCCTGGGAAGTTTGGCGGCGCGCGAGAACAACGCCTCGG
The DNA here is from genome assembly GCA_963739225.1 of uncultured Acidobacteriota bacterium. Classification (GTDB taxonomy): domain Bacteria; phylum Acidobacteriota; class Thermoanaerobaculia; order Thermoanaerobaculales; family Thermoanaerobaculaceae; genus RBG-13-68-16. The sequence continues at coordinate 408,364 of CAVTZQ010000004.1, forward strand.
CCGCGATCTCGAGCCCGGGCGCGATCACACCCCCGAGAAACTCCCCTTTTTCGGAGACCACGTCCCAGGTGCTCGCGGTGCCGAAGTCCACCACAACGCAGGGACCACCGTGCTCCGCGAACGCCGCAACCGAGTTGCACAGCCGGTCGGCTCCGAGCTCCAGCGGGGTCTCGACCTTGAGCGGCATCCCCGACTTGATGCCAGGGGCGATGAACAGCGGCTCCGCCTGGAGGTAAGTGCCCACCGCCGCCCTCAGAGAGGCGTCGAGGGGAGGAACAACCGAGCCGACAACCACGCCGCTTATGTCGCCGGGCTGGATCTCCGCCCACTCGCAGAGCTGCCGCAGCAGGATTCCCAGCTCGTCCACCGTGCGGTCGCGCACGGTGGAGAGGCGCCACCGGCGGAGGATCTCCCTCTCTCGGAAGACACCTATGGTGGTGTGGGTGTTGCCGACGTCGAGGGCGAGCAGCATCTCAGCCTCCCGGTTCCTTGTCGACGAGCAGCTCGCCGGTCGAAAAGCGACCGCGCTTGCCCCCGACCTCCAGTTCGAGCTCCCCGTCCTGACCGAATCCGACGAATCGTCCCTCCACGACCCCTGAGTGGAGCCGCAGCCGAATCTTCTCACCCACCCGGTGGATGCTGCGGGCCACCCAGTTCCCCCGGGTGCCCTGTGGATCCGCAAGCGCCGGGTGGATCCGCGCCAGGAAGCCGGCGACGAGCGACCAGATCCCCTCGTCGGCGTCGCCCGCAAAGCCGAGGACGCCGAGCGAGACCGGCCTGCTCCGGTCGTCCGGGGGTAGCACAGGATCGGCCCCGACGTTGATCCCAAACCCCACGGTGACCCAGGCAGCCTCGCCGTTGCTGCGGCTGGCGCACAGTACGCCACCCAGCTTGCGCCCGCCCACCATGAGGTCGTTGGGCCACTTCACACCCACGCACACCGTCGGCACCAGCTCCTCCACCGCTGCCGCCAGGCTCACACCAACCGCCATCGGCAGCATCGGGAGCGCCTGTACCGGCAGCCAGGCGAGCCAGGTCGCGTACAGGCCGCCAGGCGGCGACTCCCAGCCGTGACCGCCGCGCCCCCGTCCGGCCGATTGCCGCCGGGCCACCAGCAGCGTCTCCGGGAACCTGTCCTCCTCCACCGCCAGCCACGACTCGGCCAGCCTCTCGGCAACCGCGTTCGTGGAGTCGACGTCGTCCAGCCAGATCACGTTGGCCGACGCAAGTTGCGGGACCACCCTGTTCAAGGCTTCCGCTCCAGGGTGGCCGCGAGGAGCTGCGTCTTGTGCGCGAGCTCGGCCGCACGCTGGCGGCTCGCGGCGACGACGTCCTCGGGTGCACGGGCCGTGAAGCTCGCGTCCGCCAGCCGCGCGTTGACCTTGTCGACTTCGGCCTCCAACTGGGCGAGCTCGGCACCCAGGCGCGCACTCTCCGCATCGCCGAGGGCTCCCGAAGGGAGGACGATCGCGACGCTCACCCCGCCCGCCAGATCGCGGATGGCTTCCACCGGTACGGTGACCGGGTTGAGCTCGAGGGCCGAGAGCCCCGCGAGCCGGCAAAGCTCGGCCGCCATGCGCGAGAAGGCCTCGCGCCACGCCGGCTCGAGCCCCAGCAGGGAAAGCGCCAGAGGCGTGCTGGGCGACAAACCAACCAGGTGGCGGTACGAGCGCGTCTCCTGAACCACCGCCTGAAACGCTGCCATCAGCGCGAGCGCCTCGGGGTTCTCTTTCCAGCGACCTCGGGCCGGATACGGTGTGGTGATGAGCAGGCCCTCGGCCCCGAGGTGATGGGCGATCTCTTCGGTGATGAAAGGCATCACCGGGTGCAGCAGCTTGAGCGCCTCGAGGAGCACACCGCGCGCCACCGCTCTCACATCCTGCGCGCGCCTTTCCTGTGCGCCGCCCCGGCCCGGGCGCGACCGCGAACCGTCAGGCGTTGGCTGTTGGCTGTCTTCGACGAGGACCGGCTTCGCCATCTCGAGGTACCAGTCGCAGTAGTCGTTCCAAACGAACTGGTAGAGCTCCCGGCAACCCTCGTCGAAGCGGTAGCTCTCCCAGGAGCGGTTGACCGCTGCCGTGGTGTGCTCGAGCTCAGAAAGGATCCAGGCCTCGGGAAGCGCGAGCTTCTCGAGGTGGAGCGTCCCGAGCGCGGGCTCGGAGCCATCGAGGTTCATCTGCACGAAGCGCGCGGCGTTCCAGAGCTTGGTGCCGAACGCCCTGTACCCCTCCATCCTCTTGACGTCCAGAGGAAGGTCCCTGCCCGGCGAGGCCAGGGCAGCGAGCGTGAACCGCACGGCGTCCGCCCCGTACTCGTGCACCAGGTCGAGGGGGTCCATCACGTTCCCCTTGGTCTTGGACATCTTCTGGCCCCGGGCGTCGCGCACGAGGCCGGTCAGGTGTACCTGGGCAAACGGCGCCTTGCCGGTGAAGTGACATCCCATCATGACCATGCGCGCCACCCAGAAGAACAGGATGTCGAACGCGGTTATCAGTACGCTGGTCGGGTAGAAGGCGCGCAGGTCGGCCGTGCCCTCGGGCCAGCCCATCGTCGAAATTGGCCACAACCCCGACGAGAACCACGTGTCGAGCACGTCCGGGTCCTGCTCCACCGGCTTGCCGCACTCGCTGCAGGCCGTTACCTCCTCCTCGGAGACGGTGGCGTGCCCATCGGGGCAGTAGAACGCCGGGATTCGGTGCCCCCACCAGAGCTGGCGGGAGATGCACCAGTCAAGGACGTTCTCGAGCCAGTTCTCGTAGGTGGCGACCCAGAAGTCGGGGATCAGGCGCACCTCCCCCGAGCGAACCGCCGCGAGGGCGCGGTCGGCCATCGCGCGCATCGAGCAGAACCACTGCTTGGAGAGGTACGGCTCGACCACTGTGTCGCAGCGCTGGCAGTGGCCGACGGCGTGGCGGTGCGTCTTCTCGCCGCGACGAAGTCCTTTTTCCATCAGCGCCGCGAGCACCGTCTTGCGCGCGGCGAAGCGGTCCTGCCCGGCGAACGGGCCGCCGTTGGAGTTGATCGTCCCGTCTTCGTCGAGGATGTTGATCCTCTCGAGGCCGTGCCGCTCCCCGGTCGCGAAGTCGTTGGAGTCGTGGGCGGGTGTGACCTTTACCGCCCCGGTCCCGAACGCGGGGTCCACGAGCACCGCATCGGCGATGACCGGGAACCGCCTGTCGAGCAACGGGTGCTGCACTTGGCGGCCGATTAGGTGGCGGTAGCGGTCGTCCTCCGGGTGAACGGCGACCGCGGTGTCCCCCAGCATCGTCTCGGGCCGAGAGGTGGAGACCACGATCTCGCCCCCATCCGCGAGCGGGTAGGCGAAGTCCCACATCCCGCCATCGATCTCCTTGTGGACGACCTCGAGGTCGGAAAGCGCGGTCAAACACCGCGGGCACCAGTTGATGAGCCGGTGCGCCCGGTAGATGAGATCCTCCTTGTAAAGCGAGACGAAGGCGTGCCGCACCGCGCGCGACAGCATCTCGTCCAGTGTGAAGCGCTCGCGCGTCCAGTCGCAGGAGGCCCCGAGCGCCTTGGCCTGGTGTGAGATGTTGTCTTTGTACTGCGCCTTCCACTCCCACATGCGCTTGAGGAACTTCTCGCGCCCGAGCTTGCGGCGGTCAGTGCCTTCCTTGGCTAGCTCGCGTTCCACCATCACCTGGGTCGCGATCCCGGCGTGGTCCGTTCCAGGAAGCCAAAGGGCGTTGTAACCCTCCATGCGGCGCCAGCGGATCACCAGGTCCTGCAGCGTGAATTGCAGGGCGTGGCCGATGTGCAGCTTGCCGGTCACGTTTGGAGGCGGGATCAGGATCACGAACGGCGGCTTGTCGGAAGGCAGGTCGGGGGTGAATGCCCCCGACCCCTCCCAGGCGGTGTACCACTTCGCCTCGAACGAGGCCGGGTCGAATCGAGTTGGCAGCGGTTCCGGACGGCTCACACCACCCCCCGCGCAACGGTCCGGCAGCGAGTCTAGCATCCCTGAACGACGGCTTGAGGCTTGAGGCCGGTGGCTTGAGAATGCCTTCTGGTGCGCACCTTCCGGGCTCTCCCCGAGCCTCAAGCGTGGGGTCGGGCGATCGGCAAGGCACCACCAACCGGACCGAGGTGGGTCAGAACAAACTGCTGAATGGACCCTGGGGCGGGAGCGAGGCGAGCGTGGCGTAGACCGCTGCCACCTCCTCGTCCGCGATCGCGACGTCCAGCACCACGCCGCCCAGACGCGGGAGCACCCAGCCCACGCGGCCACCCTGGCGCTTCTTGTCCCGGGCGACGAAGGGAGCGACCGAGTCCCACGGTAACCCGTCAAGGTCAGGCAGCGGCGCCAGGGCCTGGATCCTCTCCGCCCAGGTCTGCGCCTCCGCGGTGGAAAGCAGGCCGCGGTCGCGAGCCAGGCGCAGCGCCCCCAGGAGGCCCCACGCGACAGCCTCGCCGTGAAGGAAGCGGCGGTACTCGCTGGCCCCTTCGAGGCCGTGTGCCAGCGTGTGTCCCAGGTTGAGTGCCTGGCGCGGGCCGCTCTCCCGTTCGTCCATCGCAATGATGTCGGCCTTCACCCGCACGCAGCCCACGATTAGCTCCCAGGCGTGCAAGGGGTCGCCGGCGGCCACCGGTGCAAGGTGGCTGTCCAGGACCGGCTCGAGGGTCGAGGGTGCGATCATCGCGGACTTGATGATCTCGGCGAGACCCGAACGCACCTGACGCAGGTGGAGCGTCGCGAGCACCAGCGGGTCTGCGATCACGGCCCGAGGTGGCCAGAACGCGCCCACCAGGTTCTTCCCCACGTCCAGGTCGATGCCGGTCTTGCCGCCGACCGCGGCGTCTACCATGCCAAGCAGAGTGGTGGGTACGGCTATCCAGGGGATGCCGCGGAGCATCACGGCGGCGACAAACCCTACTAGGTCGGTGATCACGCCTCCCCCGACCGCCACCAGCACGCTCTGCCGGTCCGTCTCGTGCGACACGAGCCAGCGCACAACCCGCTCCACCGTGGGCCACTGCTTGTGCTCCTCGCCCGCCGGCAGCTCGAGGTACGGGGAATCCAGCCGCTCGGCGATCTCGGAGCCGTAAAGCGGTCCCACGTTGGCGTCGGTCACGACGAAGGCCTGACGCCCCTCAAGGTGCCGTCTCACCAGCTCCTCGAGGTCGGCCAGCACCCCTTCGCCGATGTGGTAGGGGGCGTTCTCGCCCCCCGCCAAGAGCTCGAGGGTCATCATGTCCCCTCCGAGCGCTGTCGCAGGATGCGCACGGCCAGCACCGCGGCGCCGAAGCCGTTGTCGATGTTCACGACCGCCACACCGGGGGCACAGGCGTTGAGCATCGCGAGAAGAGGGGCCAGCCCCCCGAACGCCGCCCCGTACCCCACCGAGGTGGGGACCGCTATCACGGGGGCCGGCACCAGACCGGCGATCACCGAGGGCAGCGCGCCCTCCATGCCGGCCACCGCGATCACCACCGCGGCCCGGCGCAGTACCTCGGCGTGGGAGAGCAGCCTGTGCAGCCCGGCCACGCCCACGTCCTGGACGCGTGCCACGGTGGCCCCGAGCGCGGCTGCGGTTACCGCAGCTTCTTCGGCCACCGGAAGGTCCGAGGTTCCTGCGCACGCGACCGCCACCTCGCCCCATGCGGCGGGCGTGCCGGGCAGAACGACCATCCGTGCTTCCGGATGGTGCACGGCGCCCGGAACCGCCCCCAGGATCGCCTTGGCGTGGCTCTCCTCGGCCCGGGTGGCGAGCACCGGACCGCCGCTGGCGGCAAGCGCGGCGAAGGCGGCCGCGGCCTGCCCTGGGCTCTTGCCTCCGCAGAAGACGGCTTCAGACTCCCCGGTCCGCAGGGCGCGGTGCGTGTCCACCATCATGCCCTCTCCCACGCGGTACGGGAGGTGTGCGAGCTCCTCGGCCGCGTCGGCGGGCGAGACGTCGCCGCGGGCGACGCGTTGCAGCAGTTCGCGGAGGGCGTCGGCGTGCACCATGGAATGATAGCTACTCCACCAGGACCCTGGGCAGCGAGGGTGACAACCGCGCGAGGATCTCGTAGTTAATGGTGCCGGCGTTCTCAGCCATCTCCTCGGCGGTGATGCGCTCGTCCCCGTCCGCCCCGATCAGGGTGGCGACGTCTCCATCCCGCACGCTGGGAATATCGGTCACGTCCACCATCACCATGTTCATGCAAACGCGTCCCACTGCCGGGGCGGCACGACCGTGCAGGAGCACCCTGCCGCGGCTGGAGAGCGCGCGGGGGTACCCCTCCGCGTATCCGACCGGAAGGACAGCGATCCGGCTCGGCCGCGTCGGACGGTACGTGAGGCCATAGCCGATTGGTGCGCCCGCCTCCACCTCCTTCACCTGCCCGACTCGCGCGCGCCATGCCAGGACCGGTTCGAGCTTGACTCCGTCGCGGCCGTGCTCGAGGAGCCACGAGAGGTGGGTCTCCTTCGAGGGCCAGTGCCCGTAGAGCGAGATGCCGACCCGCACCATGCCGAAATCGGCCTCGCGGAAGAGCAGAGCGGCGGCGGAGCACGCCGCGTGCACCCACCTCACGTCTCCGACCTGCTCCTGCACTGCCGCGACTGCACTGCGGAATCGCTCGAGCTGGACGTATGCATAGCTGTGGTCGGTGGTGTCCTCGATGTTGGCGAAGTGAGTGGCCACGCCCGCCACCGTCAACCCGGCCTTGCGGGCCGCGGCAGCGAGCCCCCCCGCCTCTCCGGGGTTAACCCCCTGCCGGTGGGTGCCCGTGTCGACCTTGACGTGCACTGGCAGAGAGGCTCCAAGGCGACGCCCATGGGTGGCCAGGGCCTCGAGGACCTGGTACGAGGAGAGGAGCACGTGGACCTCGGGGTCGACGACCTCGGCCACCTGCTCCGGCGTGAGATACCCCATCGCCATAATCGGGAGAGTCACACCCATGCGACGGAGCGCCGCGACCTCGTCCGCCGTGTGCACGCCGAGCATCTCCACCCCGCAGGCGACACACACCCTGGCCACCGGCTCCAGGCCGTGCCCGTAGGCGTTGGCCTTGACCACAGCGAGGAGCGCGGTCCCCGGGTTGAGCAGGCGGCGGAAGAGCGCGAGGTTGTGCTCGAGCGCGCCGCGGGAAACCTCGGCCCAGCTGGTGAGCCCGACGAACCTGTCGTTCTGCACGCCACGAAGTGTAGCCCGGATCGCCCTCGCGCGCTCCGTCGCAGTTAGAATGCACCGCGATGGCGGGGAATGGTTCGCCCTGGCGGGACCGTATGCGCATTCGCCGTGATCGCACGGTGGCGCTGGGGAAGGTGCTGCACCAGCGCTATTCCCGGCTGTTCTGGGCGGTCCATTCGGGTTGGGCCCTTTTCACCGGCGGGGTGGTGCTGATCCTGGCCCACAACCGGTACGGGTTTCTCCCATGGGTCGTGCTCTCCCTCACGCTGACATGGGCCTCGACGCTCTTCTTCTCACGCTTCGCGGCGGGTACCGAGTCGGCGCGGCTGCGTTTCGCCCACGGCTTCGTTTCCTACCTTACCCGGGTGATGTACCAGGAGACACTGTTCTTCCTCTTGCCGTTCTACTTCTTTTCGACGACCTTCCCGTCCTGGAACAGCGGCTACGTGGTGGCCCTGGCCGGCCTGGCGCTGCTCTCCTGTTTCGACATGCTGTTCGACCGGTTTCTGCGTAACAGGCGGCCCTTCGCCGTGGGTTTCTTCGCCGTCGTGACCTACTCCGCGCTGCAGTTCTTCCTCCCACTGGTCCTGCACGTGCAGATCCACAACGGCGCCTACCTCGCGGCGGCGGTGGCATTCTTCGCCTCTCTCCCGATGGCTTATTCCTGGCAAGAGTTGCGGCAGGGGAGGCGTCTCGTGCTTATCGCCCTCACGCTCGCGGCCATCATCGGGGTCCTCAAAGTCGGACGGGCTCTGATGCCGCCGGTGCCCCTCCGCCTGACCGCGATGAGTTTTGCTGCCGGCATCGACCCCCGTACCCTGCAGCTGGACCGTGAGCTCGGCCCGGTCGTGCCGGCGCCGGAGCTTGCGCAGGGGAGGCTGTGCGCGCGGGCCACGATCTTCTCCCCCGGAAGATTACCGGTGCGCCTGCGGTTCCGGTTCCTCCGGGACGGGCATGTGCTCAAGACCTCACGCACCTTGGATTTGGTCGCCCACCGCCGGGGCTTCCGCGTCTGGGACGCGCTCCGCGGCGGCCCGGAGGGCTTCTCGCCGGGGCTCTACCGGGTTGAGGTGTGGACGGGCGAAGGCCAGCTCGTGGGCCGCGGCGAAATCCGCATCACGGAGGCGAGCGTCAGAGGAGTTTCCTGATCTCCGTCAGCGCGGGCTCGTAGTCGGGCTCCTGACCCACTTCGGGCACCAGCTGCTGGTAGCGAAGCACGCCGTCCATGCCGATCACCAGCACCGCCCGCGCCAGCAGCCGCAGCTCCTTGATCCGCAGCCCGTAGGCGGTTCCGAACGACGCTTCCCGGTGGTCCGAAAGCGCCTCGACCTCAGTGATCTTTTCGTTGCTGCAGAAGCGCTTCTGCGCGAACGGAAGGTCCATCGAAATCACGACCACCTTCACGCGCTCCCCGAGGCCGGCCGCTTCCCTGTTGAAGCGCCGGGTTTGTGCGGCACACACCGAGGTATCGAGCGACGCGACGGAGTTGATGACGACGACCTTGCCGGCCGCATCGGTCAGAGAGAACGGGGTCAGATCGGCTTTCAGCACGGTGAAGGTCGGGGCCTTCGCTCCAACCCCTACGGCCTCGCCGACCAGAGTTACCGGGTTCCCCTTGAAAGTGACGAAACCGTGCCGTTCGTGCATCCTCGAGGTCCTCCCTGAGGGCGAGCTACCATCGCCCTTTGGGACAAGGCAAGCGGGCACCAGATCATTCCGCCCCGTTCCCTGGAAAGCTAGCCTCGAGGCCCAGCCGCTGCCGCAGGAAGCGCACGATCTCGCGGGTGTCGGTTCCCGGCGGAAAGATCCGCTCGATGCCCTGCTCTCGCAGCGCCGTGATGTCCTCCCCGGGGATGATCCCTCCCCCGAAGACCGGCACATCGCCCGCGCCTGCAACGCGCAGGGCGCGTACAACCGCGGGGAACAGTTCGCGGTGCGCACCCGACAGGCTCGAAAGGCCAACCGCGTCAACATCCTCCTGCACGGCCGCCTGTGCGATCTGCTCCGGCGTCTGGCGCAGCCCGGTGTAGATCACTTCGAACCCGGCATCGCGCAGAGCGCGCGCAACGACCTTGGCGCCGCGGTCGTGGCCATCCAGGCCGGGTTTCGCAACCAGGATCCTCTTCGGTGCGGGCACGTTCCCCAGGACCTCCGCGGTTAGTATCGCCCGCGCCTTCTGGCGCGACAAGGGGGCCGGACAGTCTTGATTTCCCGACGCCTCGCCCGTAAGCTCCCGTCGTTTGTCACGAGGAGGCGCACCGCCATGGAAACCGCGACCCGCCGCACGCTTCCCGAGAATGCCTACCGCAAGCTGAAGCCGGGCGAGAGCTACGTCCCCGTTGTGTCGGCGGGCGAGCAGGTCCCGGAGTGGACGGCCCGCTCGGTCATCATCGGGCTGGTCATGGCGGTCGTGTTCTCCGCGGCCGCAGCCTTCCTGGGTTTCAAGGTGGGTCAGGTCTTCGAGGCCGCGATCCCAATCGCAATCCTCGCGGTGGGGATCGGCGTCACCTTGAAGCGGCGCTCCACGATCCTCGAGAACGTGATCATCCAGTCCATAGGCGCCGCCTCGGGTTTGATCGTTGCGGGGTCGATCTTCACGCTTCCCGCGCTCTTCATCATCGGTCTGCCGGTGGACCTCTTCAAGCTCTTCCTGGTCGCGCTGTTTGGCGGCGTCCTGGGGGTGCTTTTCCTGATCCCGCTCCGCCGCTACTTCGTGAAGGAGATGCACGGCGAGTTGCCCTTCCCCGAGGCGACCGCCACGACCGAAGTGCTGGTGGCGGGCGAGGCCGGCGGGCAGCAGGCCGTGGTTCTTGCGGTCGCCGCCGCTGTCGGGGGCGTCTTCGATTTTCTGGTGATCCACTTCTCTGCGTTCACAGAGGTGTTCACCTCGCGCTCCGTATCCTTCCTCGCGGGCCTGGCTACCAAGGCAAAGCTCGTATTCAAGCTCGACGTTTTGGCATCGGTTCTCGGCCTCGGCTACATCATTGGTCTGCGCTACTCGGCGGTGATCTGTGCCGGGTCGTTCGTGTCCTGGTTTCTCCTCGTCCCGCTCTTCGGCTGGGTTGGCGACGCGCTGACCGTGCCCCTCGGGAGCGGCGTCGGCGGAGCGCTGATCTCCCAGATGAACGCTGACCAGATCTTCCGTAATTACGTCCGGCACATCGGGATCGGCGGCATCGCGTGCGCCGGCCTGCTGGGAATCCTCCGCAGCTGGCGGATCATCGCGTCCGCGTTTGGCCTGGGGTTCAAGGAGCTTCTGGGGAAGAGGGGCGCGGCGACCGCCCAGGTGGAGCGCACCGACCGCGACCTGCCGATGAAGACGGTGATGGGCGGCATCCTGGCGCTCGGTGTCGTGATGCTCGTCTTCTTCACCTTCGGCGTGCTGCGGCAGCAGGCCAACTACCTCGGTCTTGCGGTCATCGCGCTCCTCGTCGTGCTTGTGATCTCGTTCCTGTTCACCACGGTTTCCGCGCAAGCAATCGCCACGGTCGGGACCAACCCGGTCTCCGGCATGACGCTGATGACGTTGATCCTGGCATCCGTCATCCTGGTCGCAGTGGGCCTCACGGGGAATGCCGGGATGCTGGCCGCGCTCATGATCGGCGGAGTCGTCTGCACCGCCCTCTCGACCGTCGGCGGCTTCGTCACCGACCTCAAGATCGGGTACTGGATCGGCGCCACCCCCGCCGTGCAGCAGCGCTCCAAGATTCTGGGCAGCCTCGCCGCCGCGCTCACCGTCGGGTCCGTGATGCTGCTGCTGAACAAGGTGTACGGCTTCGTTCAGACACCCGCGACCCCGACCCCGCTCGAGGCCCCCCAGGCCAACGCCATGGCCGCGGTCATCCAGACCTTGATGTCGGACCAGCCCGTCCCCTGGCTGCTGTACGGCGTCGGGGCGCTGCTGATCCTGGTGCTCCAGATGGTCAAGGTCCCTGCGCTCCCCTTCGCCCTGGGGATGTACCTGCCGCAGCAGCTCACGACTCCGCTTCTGGCCGGGGGGCTCGTCGCCCACTTCGTTGCCGCTTCGGCCAAAGGCAACGAGAAGCTGGAGCAGGCTCGCAGCAGCCGCGGGACGCTGGTCGCCTCCGGCTTCATTGCCGGTGGGGCGGTGATGGGCGTGGTGGCGGCGTTCCTGAAATTCCTGAGTCAGGGGTTCGTCGTGCCGTGGCTCGGCTGGTCGGTGCGGCTGAACCTCGGTGTGAACCTATTCAACAACGCGGATGGCCGCGGCGCGGAGTTGCTGGCCCTGCTCTTCTACGTTGGCCTGGTTATCTACATGTTCCTGGACGCCCGGCGCGCCAAGGCGGAAGGATAGCGCCGGCCGCAGCCGGCCGGGGCCGCGCCTACGGCTTTTTAGGCTCCTCGCGCGGCACCTGCGCGGGCGAACCCACCGTGTTGGGCGCCTGGACCGCCATCGGGTTGGCCGGCAGCGAGTTGGGCGAGGACGCGGACGCGACCGACGACCCCTGTGGGACGGGGGCTGCCGCTTGCGAAGCAGGCGCCTGGGCCTTGGGCGTCGCAGCCACGGGCGCTTGCGCCGGGTTCCCAGCCGGCTTGGGCACCGGCCGGATGTCCTGCCAGGAAAGGTCCACGGCGACCTGGACGGGCTCTCCCTGGACGGAGACGTGGGCGGCGACCGTGCCCTGCTTGCCGGGGTCCAGCTTGCCGGACAGTGAGCCCGACCCCGTGGCGACCGGTTTGCCCTTGTCATCCAGCACGCGCATCAGGGCGGTCACACCCTGCACCGCGGTCTTGCCCTGGTTCGCCACGGTGGCCAGGATCTCCCACTCCCCTTCCGACACCTTCTTCTTCTCGTAGCTCACCAGCACGACCTGACTGCCGGCCTCGGGTTCCCCTTCCTCCTTCTTCTCCTCCTCGGCCTCGGGCGCCTCGACGTGCTTCACATCTGCGTCGGTCACAACTACGGCCCCGGCCCCCGTGGATGACCTCGCACCCAGGAAGGGGCTGTGCGGCCCGCTCGGCTCGGGGGCGGGCGCGGCCGACGGTTTCGCGCCGCTGGCGTCCCGCGTCGCCGGGAGGTCAACCGCCGACAGAGGGTAGGACTCGCGGCGACCGTTCGCGTACTGGACCGTCACGTAGCTGCCGCTCACTGTGTAGCTCGCCACGTCGATGCGCTTGCCACCGGTCAGGACCACGGTGGCGGCCCAGGCCTCCCCAGCCACCATGAGTGCCAGAACGAGCATGAAGAGTCTCTTCACCGCGCACCTCCCAGCGTTCCTTACACTATGATAACCCCCAAACGCAATGTCTGTCACACAGAAGGGCGTGGGGAAGCCCTCTACTCCGTGCCGGCGCCACGCGCTACCCGTGACGGACACCCGAAAAAGCAAGCGCCCCGGAGCAAATCCCGGGGCGCAATACCTTCGATTTGTGGTCTGGACTCAGTACAGGACGACCAGGGTGACGCGGCGGTTCTTGGCGCGCCCCTCGGCGGTCTTGTTGTCCGCGATCGGCTTGAACTCGCCGTAGGAGATCGCGCTCATGCGGTGCAGCGGGAAGCCGTGCTGCATGGCGAGGTAGCGCATCGCGGCCTCGGCGCGGGCCTGGCCGAGGACGACGTTGTACTGCTCGGAACCCACGCTGTCGGTGTTCCCCTGGACCTCGATGTAGACGTTCTTGTTCTCGTCCTTCACGCGCTTTGCGAAAGCGTCCAGTGCAGCCTTCGCGTCAGCCGAGAGCTCGCTCTTGTTGAACCCGAAGTGCACGGCGTCGTCCGTGAGCGTCACCTCGAACAGGAACGAGTGGTTAGCCAGCTTGTTGGCCTCGTTGGCGCGGTTGAGGGCGTCCTTGGCCGTGTCCGACAGCTTGGCAAGCTGCTCGTTCTGCATCGTGTCGGACTTCTTCAGGTTGGTGACGTCCATCTGGGTGGCTTCAACCTGCTTCTGCACCTCACCGATCTTCGCGTCCTGGACCTTGGCGGCGCTCGCCACCTGCTCCTGGACATAGGTCTTGGTGGCGCAGCCGCTCACACCCAGCACAACGACCAGCCCCACCGCAAGAACAGCAAACAGCGACTTTCTCATGGCAAATCCTCCCTTAGCTCCCTCATCCCCTGGTGTAGTGGTTCGCTCCCTTTGCAACCGTATCCTTATATCACACACCACTTCCCGCCTGTCAAGCCCCGCCGGACCCAATCAGGGCAGGGTCCCGCGGTACCCCTGGCGCGCCATCACGTCGTAGCCGCCATCCACCTTAACTTCGAGCTTGCGCCACTTGACCATCCCCAGGCCCGAAGGATCGAACGTGATGATGTAGCGCATCGCGAGCTCACCCCGCAGGTCCCTCGCGAACTTTGGCAATTTGGCGGCGTTGTCCACGCGCAGGTAGCGTCCCCCAGAGGCTGCCGCGAACTTCTCCAGCAGGTCCTCGTAACTGTCCGGTGACCCCTCCTCCGGGGGCGGCGGCTCGATGCCGAGCGCGTACAGAGGGTCCGCCAAGCCCTCCAGGACCTTCACGGCATCCGCCTGGGTGAACTCAGAGGCGGTGTCCACGCCGTCGGTGAACAGCAGCACCACCCTGCGTATGTTCCGTGCCGCCTCCATCGCCTGCGGGGTTGCGGTGAGCATGTCGTAGAGGGCCGTCGTGCCATAGCCGCGCAGGGACTCCAGGATGCGCCCGACCAGCCCGGGGTCGGTTCCGAAGGCAAGGCGTCTCTTCACCTCACCGGCGCCGAACGTTATCAGGCACACCTCGTCGTCGGGGCGGAGCTGCCGGACGAACTCCATGATGGCCTCGCGGGACTTGGCGAGCCGCCTCCCGTTCATCGAGCCGGAGGTGTCGACGATGAACGAGTAGGAGATCGGGAGCCCACCCTCCCGCCAGAACGACTTGATGGGAAACTCCATGTCGTCGACGTAGAGGTGAAACCGGCTCTGCTCCAGGGTGGAAACCAGCCGGCCCTTGCCGTCGCGCACCGTCACCGGGACGAGGATCGAGGAAACCTCAGCCGAGGCGCTGAAGGCGTCCTTCTTCTCCGGCGGGTCCTCGCAGAGCCCAGGGCCGGCCAACAGCACAAACAACCCTGCGGCCGGCAGCAGCCAACGTGCCAGGCACTCCCCTCGCATCAGGCCCTAGAACACGAAAGTCAGGCCCAGCGCGAGCTCCGAGAAGGTCAACCAGTTGCGATCGTTGTGGCAGTCGCTCCACCAGTCGCAGTCACGCTCAGAGTTCATGTTCACGCTGTGCCCGCGCCAGTCGAACCGGAGGGCGACCTGTGGGGAAAAGAAGAGCTTGAACCCGGCGCCGAAGTCACCGACGAACTTCGTGTCCGCCGTCAGGCTGGTGTTGCTCCCCTCCACGGTGAGGCTGGGGGCCAGGCGCATGGCGCCGACACCGCCCCCCAGGAACGGCACGAACCGGCCGTGGCCGAACGTAACCTCCATGTTCACCTCGGCGGTGGTCACGTCCATCGTTCCGAGCTTGCTCCGTCCGCCGAAGAAATCTCCACGCCCGGTTACGAGGTCCGCGCGCTCCTTGGCGAGGTAGCCCTCCACCGCCCACATCGGGTTGAAGCGGTAGGCCACACGGAGGCCGTAGGAGGCAGCGTCGTTGATGGTCATGTCGAAGTTTATGTTGTTGACGGTTCCCTGTGAGATGGTGTCACCAAACCAGTAGCCGACGGTCGGGGTCAACTCGATAGTGTTCGGTGTCCCCTGCGCAAAGGCTCCCGAGGCGACCAACATCAAGAATGCGGCGGCGAAGGTCCTGTGCACGTCACTTCCCTCCTTTCACGGATCTTTCGGCCAGAACCCCAAGCACCTGCTGCCGAAGATCCTTGAAGGACTCCGGCGAGTACCCGGGGTAGATCCGCACCACACCCCCCTCGCGATCGAGCAGAAATGTAAACGGAATCCGGTCCAACCCAAGCGCAGCCTGGGTCTTGCCGTCTATGAGGTAAACCGGAAGAGTTACCCCAACGCGGCTGAGGAACATCTGGACTCGAGGCCTCACGAAATCGAGCTGCTCCGAAACACCTTCCTCGGAGATCGGCGGAAGATCAACGTCCACCGCCAGCACCACCAGACCCTTGGCGCCCAGCTCGTTGTAGAGCTTCTGGAGCTCCGGTATCTCCAGGCGGCACGGCCCGCACCAGGTGGCCCAGAAGTTCAGCACCGTCACGGTCCCGAGAAAGTTCTTGAGCGGGTAGGCCTGACCGGTGAGGTCGCTCACCTCAATAGCGGGGAAGGCCGGCCTCGGTTCGTCTGCAGCTGCACCTGCAGCGACCCCAGCCAGCGCCGCCAGAAATACGACACGGAGAACGCGTCTGTCCATCGCGCGTATGCTACCACGTCGTTGACACTTCGCTAACCTTGTGCTACCTTTCACAACCATGAACGAGAGTGAGCTGCACCGCATAGCGGTGGTCGGCGGCGGCATGATGGGCCGTTCGATCGCCACCCGCGTCTCGCAGGCAGGTCTGGGCGTTGTCGTTCGCGACATCAGCCAGGAGCGCACCACCCAGATCAAGGAGCTCCTGGAGAGGGATCTCGATCGCGAGATCGAGCGCTGGGGGCTCACGCAGTCCGAGAAGAAGGCCATCCTCGCCCGCATCGAGTTTACGACCGACGTGAGGAAGACCGCTGGTTGCGACCTGCTGATCGAGACGATTCACGAGGACTTCACCGCCAAGAAGGCCCTGATCGCCGAACTGGACGAGGTTCTGGCGCCGGGGATTCCCATCATCATCAATACCTCGACGCTGTCCATCAGCGAGCTGGCCCAGGGCCTCGCCCACCCCGAGCGCGTGCTCGGCATGCACTTCCTGTACCCGGTCACCACCACCCGCGTGGTGGAGGTGGTCAAGGGCCAGGTCACGAGCGACGACGCCTTCGAGAGCGCGCGGCGGTTCGTGCGCATCCTCGGGAAGGTGCCCATCCAGGAGTTCGAGTCCCCTGGTTTTGTGACGACCCGCGTGGCCATGCCGCTCGTCAACGAGGCGGCGCACGTGGTGATGGAAGGCGTGGCAAGCGCAGCCGAAGTGGACCTCGCGATCAAGCTCGGCTACGAGTTCCGCCACGGTCCCCTGGAGTGGGCCGACCGCGTTGGCCTGCACCGCATCCTCAACTGGCTTGAGCACCTGTTCCAAGAGACCGGTGACCCGAAGTTCCGCCCCTGCCCGATCATCCGGAAGCTGGTGCGCGCCGGCCACACCGGGACGCGCGTCGGAAGGGGCTTCTTCACCTATGACAGCCAGCGCCGGCGCCTAGATCGCCTGCCGGACGACACGCCCAAACTGGGCTGAACTCCAGCGTCTCGCGCAACGAGGGGAGCATCCCATGAAGGTCTTGGTCCTCAACTGCGGTTCTTCCTCCGTCAAGTTCCAGGTCATCGAGACCTCGCTCGAGATGATCGAGGCCAACACCGACAAGACTTTGGCCCGCGGCCTCGTCGAGAAAATCGGGCTGTCCGACTCCCGCCTCGCCCTCGAGGTCGAGGGTCGCAAGCCGTACCAGGAGATCTCGGAGATCCTGGAGCATCGGACCGCGGTCGAGCGCGTCCTCAAGGTCCTGGTTCACAAGGACCATGGCGTCCTGAAGAACGTAAAGGAAATCGAGGCCGTCGGTCACCGAGTCGTTCACGGCGGCGAGAAATTCGCGTCCTCGGTGCTCGTCACACCCGAGGTGGAGGCGATGATCGAGGAGTGCGTGGTCCTCGCGCCGCTCCACAACCCCCACAACCTCCGCGGGCTTTCTGCGGCGCGCAGCCTGCTGCCTGGCTTGCCCCACGTGGCTGTCTTCGACACGGCGTTCCACCAGTCGATGCCGCCGAAGGCCTTCATTTATGGGCTCCCCTACGATCTGTATAGGCGCCACGCCATCCGGAGGTACGGCTTTCACGGCACCTCGCACCGTTTCGTCTCGATCCGCACCGCGAGGCTTCTCGGACGCCCCCTGGAGGAGGTGCGCATCGTGACCTGCCACCTCGGCAACGGGTGCTCGATGGCCGCGGTGGACCGCGGCCACTCGGTGGACACGACGATGGGCTTCACGCCGCTGGAAGGACTGCTCATGGGCACCCGAAGCGGCGACCTCGACGCCGCAATCCTCCCGTGGGTGATGACGATGGAGGATGTCACGCTCGCACAGCTCAACGCGATGCTCAACAAGCACTCGGGCCTCTACGGGATCTCGGGCGTGTCCTCCGACATGCGCGACATCGAGGCCGCGTGCGCCACCGGCAACCAGCGCGCGTGCCTCGCCCTCGAGATCTTCTGCTACCGGATCAGGAAGTACGTGGGCGCCTACGCCGCCGCCATGGGTGGGGTGGATGCGGTCACCTTTACCGGCGGCATTGGCGAGAACTCCTCCCTCATCCGGCAGAAGTCCCTCTCCGGGATGGAGTTCCTCGGAATGGAGCTGGACGAGGGTGCGAACAAGAATGCAGCGCGTGGCAAGGAGCTCCTCGTTTCCAAACCCAAGTCGCGAGTGGCAGTGGCAATCATCCCCACCAACGAGGAGCGCGTGATCGCGCGCGACACCGTGCGCGTGCTCGGTGGGGTGATGCCCTCATTCGGGGTACCGGGCACCGAAGCACCCCGATAGCCGAGGGGTCACAGCCCCTCGTCTCTTCACCCCACGGAGTTTTTCTATTGCCCCGCGTGGTTGGTTCTTCGTTCTTCACTGCGTGAGGCCTTTGCCTTCTTTTGCCCGGCGGGTTAACGGCATCTTGTCGTCTTCCACTGCGTGGAGGCCTTCTTTTTGCCCCGCGGGCCATGAGCGGTCGCTCGGGCTGGGCCTCGAGCCCAGGCCTCCGACCCGCCTGCGCGAGCGACCCGACAGTGCTGCCCGCCGTGGGGCCCCTCGGCGTCGGCAAGAGACAGCCGCGCCGTCTCGCCACGCCCGTCAGCGCGTCGGGTGCCCGCGCGCGCCGGCGAGATGGCTCGTGAGGCCCGCGGGGCGGATCTCACCGCCACCCCCCCCGTTAGCCAAGGTCCTGCCTGAGAAGTGCCAGCTTTGTCTTTGCGAGGGCGGGACTTCAAACCGCCCGGCGGGTGGGGCGGCCATCTCTCCGGAAGCCACGGGGTACCCAGCGTGCGGATCGGGGTGGGGTGTCGGTGACGCGGTCTCATGCGGACACCGAGGGGCTCCGCGCCGGGCCGCACTGCTGGGTCGTGGCCGACGGAGTCTCGGCGCGAAGCGAGCGGGGGCGAGCCAGCGCCCAGCGGCGCCCCACCTGCCGGGCAAAACAAGACTCACGCAGTGAAAGAAGAGAGAAAGGTCCGGGCGGCGACCCGGCCGGCCTGGACGGCCTCATCCAGCGCGCTGTACTCCGCCCAGTGCAGGCGATTGACCGCAGGGGCGATCACCGCGTCGGCCTCCTCGAGCATCCGACGCCGCAACTCGGCCCAGCCCATTGCAGAGGCCCGAAACAGAGCGGCCGGGACCCGCTCCCCGCCCCGTGCCAACGGCGGCAGACACTCGCTTACCTCGACCGCCACGACTGGGCTCCCGAGGGCTCGGGCCGCCCGCACCGGGATCTCTGCGACCGCGCCCCCGTCCTGGATTGGCCTGCCGGCCCAGACGACCGGCGAAACCAGTCCCGGCATCGCGGAGCTCGCGGCAACGGCGAGCCGGAGCGACCCCCGCGTGAGCCACACCTCCTCCCCGGTCGAACTGTCGGTGGCGACCACGACGAGCGGCCTCGGCAGCCCCTCGATCGTTGTCTCCGGGAGGAGGAATGCCACACGCTCCAGAAGGCGCTCGCGGCTAAGCGGGGGTCCCGCAAGCATGACCCTGGCGAGAATGGCGGCGTGCCGCAGACGTCGCCAGAGGGCGGGGCCGCGGCGCTGGTCCGCCGACCCCTCAAGGTCCGGCACCTTTTCGATCAGCTCCGAGGCGAGGAACGCCTTGACTCTCTGGATCGCCGGTTCCGCGCCGTTGAGGAGCCACAGAGTGCCCATCAGCGCACCGGAGCTGGTGCCAGCGATGGCTCGTATCTCGACGCCCGCTTTTTCCAGCTCGGCCAGGACCCCGAGGTGCGCCAGCCCCCGCATCCCACCGCCTCCCAGGGCGAGGACCACACCCCGGGTGGCGTCGAACCCCTTCATGCGCGAGCCCTTCTACGCCGAGGCCGCACACGGTTCTTGTTGAGCACGATGGCCTCGTGCACGCCCTCGGCCACCCGCTGCGCCTTGTCGGAGATGTGCTCCAAGTCGTCGGTGATGCCCCGCGGGTCGATGTCGCCGATCTTGTCCCCGCCTTCGACCGGCACGCCGTCGCGCAGCAAGCCGCGGACCACCCCGGAGATCCGTGCCACCACGGGGTACTCGGAGTCCACCGGCACACCCTTGTAGAGGTCCTCACGGGCGAACAGCAGCACCACTACTCCTATTTTCTGCCCCTGCTCCAGTCGGTCGCCAATGTCGCGGTTGGTGCGAAAAATCCCAGGCCTCTGCGCCTTGATCACCCGCTCCCGCGCAAAGCCCATGATCTCCGCCGGCGGTTCCAACGGCAGAGACTGCCCCCCGACGTGAGCACCCGGCCGAGCTGGGGCCCGCGCACGGTCTCCACAAGGGCGTGGCAGTCCCTGCCGGCCAGGTAACCGGGGCCGAGGGCGATAACGAGGGGCGCGAGCTCTTTCGTGAGGCCCCAATTGGACCGAAGCATCGCGGCCTCGACGTAAATGTCTGGCGGCCAGGCCGCCAAAACCTCCGGTAACGGCTGGGTTGTGACAGCAAGGTCGCCAAGGTCGTGGACCATGTCAACCTCGGAGAGCATCATCACGAACCGCGCCGTCGTCCCATCGACGGTCTTCCCGTGGCTGAAGACCGCCTCGGAGAAGCACACGTTGCGCCGCACTGCCTTGGGAAACGCGCGCTCGACGAGCAGGATTCGTCCCATGCCCTGCTGCGCCAGGTGGACGGCCACACCACTGCCGAGCTCCCCGGCCCCACGGATAAGGACGCGCGCTTCGCGCAACCGGTGCATCAGCGTGCCGCCACAGCCTCGATTTCCACCTGTGCCCCGCGTGGAAGCGCATTCACACCCACGACCGCACGGGCTGGCCTGTGGTCGCCGAAGAAGCTCGCGTAGACCTCGTTGAACTCCGCAAAGCGCCCCACATCGGTAAGGTACACCGTGACCTTCACGACCCGCCGCCGGTCGGAGCCGGCAGCGCGCAGGATCGCATCCAGGTTTGCGAGTACCCGCGTGGCATGATCCGCGAAGCTCCCGCGCACCAGCTCGCCCGTGGCTGGGTCAAGGGGAATTTGCCCCGAGACGAAAACCCAGTCCGCGAGCGCGATCCCCTGGCTGTAAGGCCCGATCGCCTTGGGCGCCGCCTCGGTGTGGATCACCTCCGGTTCGACATTCATGCCCCCTCCCGATCGGGAACGAACTCCCAAATGTCCCGAAGGTTACGGAAGCGCTCACCAAAGTCAAGGCCGAAGCCCACCACGAAGCGGTCCTCGATCTCGAGGCCTACGAAGTCGAGGGGGATTTCCACCTTTCTGCGGGACGGTTTGGAGAGCAGGGCCACGACCTGCACCGTCCGCGGGTGCCGGGCCCTCAGGAGTGCCACAACGTCGGCGAGAGTGAGCCCCGTGTCGACGATATCCTCCACCACGTAGACGTCCTTGCCGGCGATGTCCACCGTGACGTCCTTGATCAGCGTGACGGTGCCGGAGGACTCCGTGGTTGCCCCGTAGGACGAGGCCTGGATGAAATCCACGACAACGGTGCGGTTCAAGCGAAGCGTGAGCGCAGTCAAGAAGTAGACGGCGCCCTTGAGGATGCACACGAAGACGGGGTCCCTCCCTTCCAGGTCTGCGTTGATCTCCTCGGCCAACGTGGCAATCACCTGCTGGACTTTGTCTGCTGAGATCACCTTTTCAGTCAGCACCCACCACCTCCGTTTGACTGCGCCGCAGCGGTCTGGTGTAGACTCTCTCGGGACGCTGCGCCATGAGTTCCATCGGCCTGCACGAGCTGAACCAACGCTACGTCCGGCTTACCGATCGCAGCCGGTCGCAGTGGACGTTCTATCAGTACTTGCAGGGACTGTTCAAGCACCTGTTCAACTCGCAGTGTCCCATCGAGATCGATTTTCCGAGCCTCTTCAACGACTTGCG
The DNA here is from genome assembly GCA_963739225.1 of uncultured Acidobacteriota bacterium. Lineage (GTDB taxonomy): Bacteria > Acidobacteriota > Thermoanaerobaculia > Thermoanaerobaculales > Thermoanaerobaculaceae > RBG-13-68-16. Next base: position 429,586 of record CAVTZQ010000004.1, read on the forward strand.
CCAGCTGGGGGCGGGCCTCGGACACCCCGAGACTTCGCGCACCGACCGTTCGATTTCTAGCCTGAACACCAAGCTCGACGGCCAGGCTCACAGGCTGCTTCAGGTCGACCAGGAGATCCCCCCTTCGCTGCTCCGCAGGTTCTTTGACCGACTACGCAACCAGGACGAGAAGGTGCTCCTCGCCATCCTCAAGTTCTACCTGGACGGCAGCCACACCAGCGAGGACAGCCTCGACAAGCTCGACATCCTCTTCACGCGGTTGGCGGAGATCCCGCGCGAGGATCACGGGAGCCTGGTGCGGGAGCGCCACGAGATCGAGCGCCTCGTGCAGCCCCTCCTGCAGTACCGCCCGTCCCTCGGGACCGCCGAGCAGGAGGTGGAGATCCTCCTCCACGCCTTGGCCGACCTCAGAGGGGAGGTGCTCGGGTGCCGGAGCTTCACCGACCTGGTGGCCGGCGGGTCGCTCGACCGCTTCCGCACTCTCAAGCGGCGTCTGGGCGAGAACATGCTCCACCCGCGCCTCCTGCCCGTGGTTCTGGAGACCACGGTCGCCATCAAGAACCGGTTCCGCGAGCTCTGGGAAGACGAAGAGACCGCGCTCATGGCCGACACCAACAAGGTGCGCGAGCTCCAGAAGCAGCTCGCCGGGAACCCGGAGATGGCGACCCCCGAGCTGCGTGAGCTCCTCGAGGTGTTTGCCACGGCCCAGCAACGCTTCGACGAAGGGCGGCAGACGGAGAACCTCCGCCGCGAGGATGCCCTCAAGCTCCGCATGACCCTGAACCGCATCCTCGAGCAGTTCGACATCAGCCAGATTGCTGCACAGCCGCAACCACCCGCAGCCATCGAGGAGGAAGAGGAGACCCCCTCGCCCTGGGAGACAAGCAAGCAACTCCCGCCGGCGCTCGCCGCGGCGGACGGCCACCCGCTCTCCGCGGGCCTGCAGACCGACCCACTGCTGCAGGAGTACGTGAGCAAGATCATGTTCGCCCTGGAGCTGGTGGGGAACGAGCGCGCTGCCGACGAGGCGGTGACCGCAAAGGAACTTGCCCACCTGAGGCTCGAGCCCTGCGAGGTCGAAGCCTGCCGCGAGCTGGTCGATGGCCGGGCGGCTCCTGGCTCGGTCACAGGTGAGCGCGCCAAGCACGTCCTTCAGTCCGCCGCGCTCCGCATCCGCCTTGACGACGAGGCACGCGAGATCGACCGTCTGCAGAAGCGGGGCTCGGACCACTTTCCCGAGGCGCTCGAGCGCGCCTCCCAGTCGCTCCAGCGTGCCGGCGAGTTGGACCGGCGATTCGGCTGGCTGATCGAGGACGCACTCTACCGCGGAGACACCGAGCACCTCGAGAAGCTCTATCGGTGCCGGTTCCGCCTCCTGCGCGCGTACTCCGGGCTATGGCTGATCCACAACGAGCGTGGCGGAATCTCCCCTTACTGAGCCTCGCCCACTCCGCCTGCGGCTGGGCGACATTACCTTCCCGCTGAACGTCGAGAAGCTTGTCATCGGTCGCAGCCGCTCGTGCGACATCCGCCTGCGCGAGGACACGGTCTCGCGCTTGCACGCGGCTTTGGTGTGGCGCGACGACGAACTCGTGGTCGAGGACCTGGGTTCCTCCAACGGCACCTACGTCAACGGCGAGCGGGTGCTGGCGCCCCGCACCGTCGCGGCAGGCGACACTGTTCGCTTCGGTGCTCTCCGAGGCACCGTTGAAAGGTCCGATGCCCCGCCACCCGGTGCCGAATCCAAATCCGACTACGACTACACCGTCGGTCTCATGCCCGGCCGGCCGGCGGGGCTGGGCTGGCGCTTGCTGGCGTCGGTCACCGACGTGGTGCTGTTCGCCGCCGGCTCGCTCATCCCGTTCAGCCCGCTGCTGGCAACGCTGCTCGTCGAGCGCTATCTCCTCAGCCCCGAAGCGCTGCCGGCCAGCCTGCAGACGAAATCCCTGCTGCAAGGCGGCTGTGCGGTTCTTTGGATGATCTTCACCTTCTATTACGTCGTCCACGGCTGGGCGCGGCGCGGCGGGACGCCTGGTCTGCGCCTGTGGGGCCTGCGTCTCCTGGACTGGCGGCAGCGGATCCCCATCGGGTACCCACGCGCGTTCCTCCGCCTGGCGGCCCTTCTCGTGACTTTCCTCACATTCGGGCTCGGCTATCTCCTTGTCCCCTTCAGGCGCGACCGCAAGGCGCTGCACGACCTGCTAGCCGGAACACTCGTGACACACCGCGCCATGCCCCTTGGTCGGGCCGCTCCGTCCGCGTAGAATTCTCTCGTGAACGAAATCATGCAGGCGTTCGGCACCACCGGCTGGGTGGCAAAGTTCGTACTGGCGATCCTCGCCACGTTCTCGGTCGTCTCGTGGACGCTGATGCTCCTCAAGGTGCGGCAGCTCCGCCAGGCCGAGAACGACAACCGCTCCTTCCTCGACGAGTTCCGCCGCGCCACGCGGCTGGCCGACGTTCAGGCCGCGGCCACCAGGACCCCGGCCGCACCGATCTCCGGGATGTTCCGAGCGGGCTACCTCGAGCTCGAGGCCCAGGTCAGGGTGCTCCAGCGCACGGGGCAGGCCGGAGGCCAGATCAAGAGCCTCGCCGCAGTCGAGCGCGCGCTCCAGCGTGCGATCGGCATCGAGGGGGCCAAGCTGCAGCGCTTCCTCCCGTTCCTCGCCACAACTGCCTCCGCCACCCCGTTCATCGGGCTGTTCGGCACGGTGTGGGGGATCATGAACACTTTCCGAGCCATCGCCGTGAGCGGGTCCACCTCGATCGTCACGGTCGCACCGGGGATCGCCGAGGCCCTGATCACCACCGCTGCCGGCCTCGCGGCAGCGATCCCCGCGGTCATCTCGTACAACGCCTTCCTGGGAGCGCTGCGACGCCAGCGCGGGGTGATGGAGGATTTTCTGCTCGAGTTCCTGAACCTCACCGAGCGTACGTTCACCTGAGGGGGTAACGCGATGGCGTTCCGGACCACCACCGAGTTCGAGAGCCTGGCCGAGATCAACATCACGCCTCTGGTCGACGTGATGCTCGTGCTCCTGATCATCTTCATCGTCACCTCGCCGATGTTGGTACAGGGCCTCCAGGTCGAGCTCCCGCGCCAGGCCGCGAGCCTCCTCCACCAGAAGGGCCCCGAGCCGATCGTGCTCACGCTCACCCGCGACCGCCTCGTGCTGCTGGGCGACCAGCCGGTGCACCCCAAGCTTCTGGCCCAGCGCCTGGGACCGCTGCTCGCCGGCGGCCCCCGCCCCGTCTACCTCAAGGGTGATCAGCAGCTCCCCTACGGCTTCGTAATCGAAGTGCTGGCCACGCTCAACCGCATGGGTGTCGAGGAGGTTGGGATGGTCACGGTGCCACCGGAGACGAGATGACAGATCCGGTCACCGAGGAGCTGGAGCGCCGATCCCACCTCGAGCTGCCGTGGCGGTGGGCGGTCCTGGGCGCCCTTGGCCTCCACCTCGCGGCCCTGGCGACGCTGCTCGTCGGGCCCTCCCACCGCCAGCGAGCGCTCTCGCTTCCCAGGGTGCAGGTCCGGCTTTCCGCGCTGCCCATCGCGCCCGCCGGGAGCCCGAGCAGAGTCTCCGCGCCGGCCGCGACCCCCGCCAGGCCCCCTGTCCCACCCGCCAAGCCGCGAGCCAAGGAGATTGCCGAGCCGCCGCCGCAGCACCCGCTTCCGGCCAAGAAGGCGGCGCGCGAGGTGCCTCCCCACACCGAGGAGGCACCCGCACAGGCTGCGGCCCCGGGAGCTCCCGGGCAGGTGACTTCACCGTCCGGCGGCCTCGCCCTGGGCGTTGGCAGCGGCGGTGGGGAGGAGACGTTCCCCTTCACCTACTACCTGAACAGGGTGCTGGCGCTGATCGAGAGCAACTGGTTCCGGCCGCCCGCCCCGACCGACACACATTGCCGCGTGCGCTGCGTCATCGACCGGTCGGGGCGCCTGGTCGAGGCAGGGCTTGAGCAGGAGAGCGTGTCAGCCGCCTTCGACCGGGCGGCCCTGAGAGCCGTGTATGCTGCCGCCCCGTTGCCGCCGCTGCCGCAGGGCTTCGGCGGGACGACACTAACGCTTCACCTGGAGTTTTGGCGAGTGAAACAAGGCCTTCTGCTCCTTTGCGCGCTCCCGTTCGCCGTCGCGTCGGCTCTTCCAGTGGCGGCGCAGGAGGAAGTCTACCTCAGGGTCACGAGCCCGGGTCTGACCCGGGTGATGATCGCGCTTCCGCCGTTTCCTTCCCGCACCGGGACCGACCAGGCGGCAGCCGTGAGCCTTCTGGCGACGCTGCGCAAGGATCTCGACGAGACCGCGGTGGTCGGGCTAATCTCCGAGGAAAACGCGAACCTAGTCGTGGCAGACCCCAAGAACGCCACGCTCACCCGCCAGCGGTGGCGCGCAGTCGGGGCGCAGTTCCTCCTCGAGGGTAGCCTCGCCGGCGCCGGAAGCCAGATCGTCCTGGAGGTTCGCCTCTGGGATTTGACCTCGGGGGAGATCGCCTACTCCCGCCGCCTCCAGGGTCCCGCGGGGCTCGCACCGACGATCGCCCACACTCTCGCGAACGAGCTCGTGCACCTGTTCACCGGAAGACCGGGGCCGTTCCTCTCCCGCATCGCGTTCGTCTCCGACCGCAGCGGCTCAAAGGAACTCTGGGTGATGCGTTGGGACGGCAGCGAGGCGCAGCAGCTCACGAGCCACCGCTCGATCGCGCTCTCCCCTGCCTGGTCTCCGAACGGGGAGTGGCTCTCTTTCACAAGCTTCCTGCGCGGCAATCCCCACCTGTTCATCCTGCGCCCCACCCAGGGCTACCTGAAGCCGCTCTCGACGTTGCCGGGCGTCAACTCGTCCCCGAGCTTTTCGCCCGACGGCAAGCTCGTTGCGTTCGCCGCCGGCGACGACGGGAACACCGACATCTGGGTTGTCCCGGCCGACGGGGGCACGCCGGAGCGGCTCACCCACACGCTCGGAATCAGCACGCAGCCGACGTGGTCGCCGAGTGGCCGGCAAATCGCGTTCACGTCGACGGTAGGCGGCTCGCCCCAGCTCTACGTTATGGACACGGAGGGCACCAACGTCCGCCGCCTCACCTTCGAGGACAAATTCGCGGACGAGGCGGCGTGGGCGCCGGACGGCGTGCGCATTGCGTACACCACGCTGGTCGAGGACCACTTCCAGATCGCGATCCTGGACCTTCGCACGGACACCCGCACCGTGGTCGCCGGGCCAGGCAACAACGAATCGCCGTGCTGGTCGCCCGACGGCACCGTACTGGCGTTCGTTTCGAACCGCACCGGCATGAAGCAGATCTTCATGACCGACCCCGCTGGACGACCCCGGCAGATCACCACCGAGGGGAACAACATACAGCCGGCGTGGGTGGCCCAGGTCCAGTGATTCGGCTTGTCCAACAAGTCAATGTTGGTGTAAAGTCACCGCGTCGAAAGGAGGCGCCGTGTCTAGGCCCTGGACCAGCAAACCTTTGGTAGTCGTCCTTTGCGCCTGCGTGCTTTTCATACTCTCGTGCGCGCACCGCAAAGGTGTTGTGGCGCCCGAGCCGACTTCGGCTCAGGCGGAGGCCCGACCTGGCGAGCAGCCCACGGGCGAGGGCACGACGATGGTCCGCCCCGAGCCCCGCGTTGCCGCCGCCGAGCACCCCGAGGGCGGCGTCACCGCCAGCGAGCTGCCCGCCAACCTGGAAGAGCTGAACAGGGCCGGTTACCTCAAGGACGCCTTCTTCGACACCAACAAGTCCGAGCTCCGGCCCGACGCGCGCGAGGTCCTCGCGGCGGACGCCCCGTGGCTCAAGGGGCACCCGACGGTGAAGATCCTCATCGAGGGCCACTGCGACGAGCGCAACACCGAGGAGTACAATCTGGCGCTCGGCTGGCGCCGCGCTAACGCAGTCAAGGCGTACCTTGTGTCGCTGGGTGTGGCGACGGACCGGATAGCAACGATTTCCTACGGCGAGGAGCGCCCGTTCGCGACGTGTCACGACGAGAGCTGCTGGTGGCAGAACCGTCGTGCGCGCCTCGTGATCACGGCGCGATGAGGAGGTGGCGAATGCGGTGGCTGACCTTCCCGGCGCTGGCCGTGGCGGCAGCAGGGTGCGTCTCGAGTGGCGACATCGACCTGCTGCACCGTGAGATCACCGACGTGTCGCGACAGGTGGAGAACCTGGGCAGGCAGTCCTCCGGAAAGGAGGAGCTGCAGGCGATGAGCCGCAAGCTTGCCGACCAGAACGCCCAGGTGCTCAGATCGAACGCGGACATCCAGGCCGAGTTGCAGCAGCTACGCAGTCAGATGCAGGCGCTGCAGGCCAATCTGGAGGCCACCAGCCAGCGACTGGCCTCTCTCTCCAACGAGCTCGCCGCCACCCGCGAACGGCTCGGTGCCCTGCCCATCGCGGTTGCAGGCACGACCGCCGGGGCGACCGCTCCGCCCCCCCGGCCAACCCGGCGCCCCGCCGGCCGGCCGCGCCGCTGAGCCCACGCAGCTCTACAACGCGGCGTATGAGGACTACCTGCGCGCCAACTTCGACCTCGCCGTCCAGGGCTTCCGCGACTACGCCAAGCGTTACCCGGATACCGACCTCGCCGATAACGCGCTCTACTGGATCGGTGAGTGCTACTACTCGAAGAAGTCCTACAAGGAAGCGATCGACGCCTTCACCCAGCTTCTGAACACCTACAAAACATCCGACAAGGCGGCCGCGGCGCTGCTCAAGAAAGGTCTCGCCTACCTCGAGCTGGGCGACCGCTCCCAGGCCGTCATCAACCTGCAGTACGTCCTCTACGAGCATCCGGGCACCAAGGAGGCCGAGCTGGCACGCTCCCGCTTGGCCGCCATCGGTGTCAAGGTGAAGTAGCCACGGTTCATAAGGAGAGTTCATGGCAAAACGGATCAAGTCAGGTTTGAAGCGTCGTCGTCAGGATGAAGTGCGGCGCCAGCGGAACCGCGCGGTGCGCACCCGGGTGCGCAACGCGATGAAGGCGTTGCGTGCCGCGATCACCAACGGCGATGCCTCCGCGGTGAAGGAGTTGCTTCCGCGCACCGTGTCGGTCATCGACGGCGGGGTGCGCAAGGGGGTGTTCCACCGCAACACCGCATCACGCTACAAGTCGAATCTCACCGCCCAGGCCAACTCGGTGCTTCAGGCCAAGCAGGGCTAGCCCGTGGCGGGGCCGGCGCCCTTCCCGACCGTCCCTCTATTTCCCGAAAAGCTCGTCAAGAGGGGGAAGGTTCGCGACCTGTACCGGGCAGGCGAAGGCCGCCTGCTGGTTGTGGCGAGCGACCGCATCAGCGCCTTCGACGTGGTCCTCGACCCCGGCATCCCGGGCAAGGGCATCGTGCTCACGCAGCTCTCGAACTTCTGGTTCTCGGCGCTTGCGCAGGTCGCGGCCCACCACGTGCTGGCGACCGAGCTCTCCGCGTTCCCCGAGCCGTTTGCCTCCGCTCGGGAACTCGATCGCCGCGCCTGCCTTGTCCGGGATGTGCGGCATCGTGCCCGTAGAGTGCGTCGTCCGGGGCTACATCGTGGGGTCCGGGTGGAAGGAGTACCAGGCCAAGGGGAGCGTGTCGGGCGTGCCGCTGCCCCCTGGGCTGCGGCTGGCAGAGCGGTTGCCCCACCCCGATCTTCACGCCGTCAACCAAGGCCGAGGTGGGGCACGACGAGAACATCGCCTTCGACGAGGTGGTGCGCCTGGTCGGAGGCGAGGTGGCGGAGAAGCTCCGCGACCTCTCGCTCGAGCTCTACCGTCGCGCGGCGGCCCTTGCCGAGGCCCGCGGCATCATCATCGCCGACACCAAGTTCGAGTTCGGCCTGGACGAGCTGGGGAAGCTGGTCTGGGCTGACGAGGCGCTGACGCCCGACTCCTCGCGCTTCTGGCCCGCGGCTCGCCACCGGATCGGCAGCAGCCCGCCCTCGTTCGACAAGCAGTTCGTGCGGGACTGGCTCGAGGGCTCGGGCTGGAACAAGCAGCCGCCGGCCCCGACGCTGCCGCCCGACGTCGTCGCCAAGACTCAGGGGCTCTACCTCGAGGCGTACCACCGCCTCACCGGTCGCGAGCTCACCTTCTGAGACGCGGCTTGGGGCTTGGGGCCCGCGGGGGCCGCCGCAAGGGCTAGCTCCAAGCCGTGTGGGTCGGTGGGAGGCAAGCCTCAGACCTAGGGGTGTGGGCGGCCGGCCAAGCCTTCCTTTGTTATACTTCCCGGACTCTGCGCGACGGGAGGTCGCCCGCACATGGCAGCCAAGCCGGTACCCAGTGACAAAATCAGAAACGTGGCGGTGGTCGGGCACTCGTCCACCGGCAAGACCACGCTCATCTCGGCCATCCTGTTCGACGCCAAAGAAGTCAACCGCCTCGGCAAGGTCGACAAGGGCAACGCCATCACGGACTTCGACGACGAGGCCGTGGAGCGTAAGATCACGATCGGCGCCGCGGTAGCGCATGCAACGCACCGCGACTGCAAGCTTAACCTCGTGGACACCCCCGGGTACTCGATCTTCACGACCGAGGCCGTGCAGGGCATCAAGGTAACGGAGGCCACGCTGATGATGGTCTCCGCCGTCGCCGGACCCGAGGTGCAGACCGAGAAGCTCTGGAAGGTCTGCGCTGCCATGGGCAAGCCTGTGTGTTTCGCGGTCAACTTCATGGACCGAGAGCGCGCTTCCGCACGCGAACGCTTCAGCAACTCCAGAAGAAGTTCGGGCGCGAGGTCCTTCCGCTTCAGCTCCCCATCGGTGAGGAGGCGACCTTCGCCGGCGTGGTGGATCTGGTGCGCTCCAAGGCCTACCGCTTTCCCGCGGACGAGAGCGGCAAGCTCGAGGAGATCGGAATTCCGGCGGATCTTAAGGATGACGCGGAGGCCGCACGCACCGCGCTCATCGAGATGGTCGCCGAGCAGGACGAGGCCCTGCTCGAGAAGTTCTTCGCAGACGGCAGGCTGTCGGACGAAGACCTGGTGGGGGGCCTCAAGAAGGCGGTCGCCGGGCGCAACATCTTCCCCCTCTTCTATTGCGCCACCGGCCGAAACCAGGCGGTGCAGCCGCTGATGGACGCCCTCGTGGAGCTGGTGCCCAACCCCCTCGCCGTGCCGCTCGTGGCCAGGAACGTGGCGGGTGAGGAGGTCACCATCACCCCCAAGTCCGAGGACACCCCGATTGCCTACGTCTTCAAGACCTTCTCCGACCCCTTCGCCGGGCGCATCACTCTGTTGCGCGTGTACTCGGGTGCCCTCGCCTCGGATGGCACGTACCACAATCGGCAGCGCGACGTCGCGGAGCGCTTCGGCGCAGTCAACTGGATGCAGGGCAAGGAGCTGCTCCCGGTCGAGAAGCTCGTCGCGGGCGACATCGGGGCCGTCGCCAAGCTCAAGGAGACCCGCACCGGCGACACGCTCACCAGCAAGGACGGCGCCGTCGTGGTCCCGCCGGTCCCGATCCCCGAGGCGGCGATCTCCTTCGCCATCTCCGCCAAGGCGAAGGGGGACGAGGACAGGATCGCCCAGGCTCTCAACAAGCTCCAGGACGAGGACCCCACCCTGCACATCGGCCGTGACCCGCAGACCAAGGAGCAGCTCGTCGCAGGAGCGGCCCAGCTGCACGTCGAGATCGCGGTCGCCCGCCTGCGGAAGCGGTACAAGGTGGACGTCACCTTGCACCCCCCAAAGGTGCCGTACCGCGAGACCATCACCAAGACGGTGGAGATCACGGCCCGCCACAAGAAGCAGACCGGAGGCCACGGCCAGTTCGCCGAGGCGAAAATCCGGCTGGAGCCGCGCCCACGTGGAAGCGGCTACGAGTTTGTGGACAAGATCTTCGGCGGCTCGATCCCCAACAACTACCGCCCCTCAATTGACAAGGGGATCCAGGACGCCGCTGAGCGCGGGGCGGTCGCCGGCAACCCTGTCGTGGACTTCAGCGTCACGCTCCTGGACGGCAAGTTCCATCAGGTGGACTCATCCGACATGGCGTTCCGCACCTGCGGCCGCAAGGCGTTCCGTGAAGCCGTCCCGCATGCGGGGCCGACGATCCTCGAGCCGGTCATGCAGGTGCAGATCACGGCGCCGGACGAGTTCCTCGGCGACATCATGGGCGACCTCAACTCACGGCGCGGCCGCGTTCAGGGGATGGACCCGGCTGACGGCCAGACCGTCGTCAAGGCCCAGGTGCCGCTCGCGGAGATGCTCACCTATTCGCAGACCCTCCGCTCGATCACCGGGGGTCGCGGCGACTTCCACATGGAGTACTCCCACTACGACGAGATCCCGAAACAGATCCAGGAAAAACTCATCCAGGCGTTCGCCGGGGCGGCCGCCGAGGAGGAGGAAGAGTAGGCGCTTCCGGGCTGCGTTTCGGCCCCTCGGGGCCGGCCCTCGAGCGCTGGCAGCAAAGCACCCGGCCGGCGGCCACGCGAGGGGGCTTGACAACCTTCAGAGACTATGGCACTTTAGCGACGTGAGCTGTTTTTGTAGCTGCGGATCAACGTCAAGTTGAGGTCAACCCGCCGCAAGGAGCAGCGACCTTGCGGCTTTTTGGCGTATGCCGGGACGCACCCGGCGCGAACTACGGCGGACTTCGGATGCCGCCGGCAACAAGGAGAAAGCAGCATGGCGCAAGGAACGGTCAAGTGGTTCAACGACACCAAGGGATTCGGCTTCATCACCCAGGAGGGCGGGGAGGACGTGTTTGTCCACTACACCGCCATTGCCGGTGAGGGCTTCCGGACGCTTAAGGAAGGGGCCCGGGTCGAGTTCGACATCGTGCGCGGCCCCAAGGGCCTGCAGGCGGCCAACGTCCGCGCTGTCTAGGGAGAAAAAAACATAGGGAATAGAGAGGGCGGCGCGTCGCGCCGCCCTTTCGCTTTTGTACGGGTCCGGTTCAGCGGTCGGAACCGGGTATCACACTTTGCTCATGGTCCGCCAAGCCAAGGTTCATCCCGGGATCAGCTTGGAGACAGGGGCGCGGGTGCGTCCGAACCAAGTGTGACTACCCCGCCTCCGGGCGCGCCGCCGGCCGCACCGGGATGGGCAGCTCGATCCGGCTGCGAGGGGCGCCGTAGTACGGCCGGTATCCCAGGTCCAACTGCTCGGTGGGACCCTTCTGCAGGAGTTGGTCGAGGCCGATGACCGCCTCGTCGCGGCTTGCGAAGGCCATCTCGTGCACCCGGGACATCACGATCGCCTCCTTGGGGCACGCGTCCACGCAGAACCCGCAGTAGACGCAGCGCAGGAGGTCGATGGTGAAGACCTTCGGGCGCTTCTCGAACTCCACTGTTGGGCTGGAGGCGACGTCCTCGGCCTCGATGTGGATGCACTCGGCGGGGCATGCCTCCTCGCACATGTAGCAGGCCACACAGCGCGGAGAACCGTCCTCGCGGGTCAGCAGGATGTGCCTGCCCCGAAGGCGTTCCGAGTACTCCCGCTTCACCTCCGGCCACTCGACGGTGACGGTGTACTTGCGGGCGAAGAGGTTGCCCAGGAAGTGGCGAAGCGTGACCGCCAGCCCCTTGACGATCTCGACGAGGTAAAAGCGCTGCACGAAGCCCAACGGCTTGGGATCGCACACCACCACGTCTCGGGTGATCATCGGTCGAGCTCCCCTGCGATGATGTTCAGGCTGCTCATGATGGCCACGGTGTCGGCGACCATATGTCCCTCCAGAATGTGGGGGAAGGCCTGGAAGATCGCGAAACACGGCGGCCTCACCTTGATGCGGTACGGCTTCCCGCCGCCGTCGGAGACGATATAGTAGCCGAGCTCCCCGTTGGCGGCCTCGGTGTAGCCGTACTTCTCCCCCGCCGGCACCTTCATGCCCTCCATGATGAGTTTGAAGTGCCAGATCAGGGACTCCATCTCCGTGTAGACCTCCTCCTTGGGAGGCAGTGCGACGTTGTGGTTGTCGGTGATAATCGGGCCCGGCTTCAGCCTTTCGAGTGCCTGCTCGACAATCTTGAGCGACTGACGAATCTCCTCCACGCGCACGAGGTATCGCGCATACGTGTCCCCGGCGTGGGCGATGGGCACTCTGAAATCGTAGGTCTCGTAGCCCAGATACGGGTGCGCTTTGCGGACGTCATAGGCCACGCCCGTGGCCCGCAGGCAAGGCCCGGTCCACCCCCAGTCCACCGCGTCCTCCGCGCTTATGGCGCCCACGCCCTCGGTGCGGCCCCGGAAGATCCGGTTCTCCGTGATTAGCGTCTCCATGTCGTCGATCAGCTTCGGGATGCGCTTCAGGAGGTACCGGACCGATTCCTCGAAGTCGGGCGGGGCATCGAAGGAGAGGCCGCCGATGCGCACGTACGACATCGTGAGCCGGCTGCCGCAGCAGGCCTCGAGCACCGAGTAGAGCTCCTCCCGCGCCTGGTACACGTAGAGGAAAGGTGTCATTGCGCCCACGTCGTTGAGGTTGGCCCCTACGTCCACGATGTGGTCCATGATCCGCGAAAGCTCCGACAGGATCAGGCGTAACGTCTGGGCACGCGGAGGCGCCTCCACCCCAAGCATCTGCTCCACGGCGAGCGCGTAACCGACGCCGTTCATCATCGCGGAGCAGTAGTTGAGCCGGTCGGTGTACGGGATCACCTGGTTCCAGGTGTGGGTCTCGGACATCTTCTCGAAGCAGCGGTGCAGGTAGCCGATCTCCGTCTCCGCCCTGGTGATCAGCTCCCCGTCCAGGCGCACCACCGCGCGCAGCGTGCCGTGGGTGGCGGGGTGCGAGGGTCCGAAGTTAAGCACCTGCGTCTCGAAATGGTCCTCGCCTTCCTGGGCCTCCCTCGCCCATGCCGGCTCGTCCTGCTCCCCTTCGCGCAGCAGCCAGCGCTGACCGGGGTCGTAGTCCTTGCGCAGCGCGTGGCCCTGGAACGCCGGGTGGCAGAGGATCCGCTTCATGTTCGGGTGGCCGTCGAAGCGGACGCCGAACATGTCGAACGCCTCGCGCTCGAACCAGTCGGCGGCCTTCCAGACCGGAAAAACCGACGGGACGACCGCGTCGTCCTCCCGCACCGGCACCTTCAGGCGAACGCGGTGGCCGTGCTCGAGCGAGGTGAGGTGGTAGACCACTTCGAAGCGCTCGGCCCTCCCGGGGTAGTCGGCTCCGCAGACGTCCAGGAGCAGCTTGAAGTCGAGCGCGGGGTCACTCTTGAGGTGGCGGGCCAGAGCCGGCAGGACTTTGCGGTCCACCCGGAACGTCTGCATGTCGCCGCCGGACAGCTCGACCACGCCGCTCCCCTCCGGGAACGCCCTTCGGATCGCGGCCAACCTCTCCTCTCTTCCTGCCATGCTCTCCCCTTCGCCCCCGCTCAGCCGCCGGACCCAGGCCTTCGCCGCCCGCTTCGCAGCCAGCGTGCGCTGGTGGTGCGTCTCACCCCTGGAGATCATCTCCTGCAGCTTCACCACGCCCTGCAACAGGGCCTCGGGCGTGGGAGGGCAGCCGGGCACGTAAACGTCCACCGGGATGAACTCGTCGATCCCCTGCACGACGTGATAGGCGCGGTAGAACCCTCCCGTGCAGGCGCAGACGCCCATCGAGATGACGTACTTGGGCTCCGCCATCTGCTCGTAGATCCGGACCATCACGGGGGCCATCTTGTCCGTCACCGTGCCCGCGACGATCAGGAGGTCGGACTGGCGGGGCGAGAAGCGGACAACCTCTGCGCCGAAGCGCGAGATGTCGTAGTGCGACATCATGAACGACATGAACTCAATCGCGCAGCACGCGGTTCCGAACGGGAACGGCCAAAGGCTGTTCTTGCGCGCCGCGTCGAGCAGCTTCTCGAGCCGCGTCGTCAGGAAGATCTGGCTGCCGTCCGGCTGTCGTGCAGCCGCTCCCGCCGTGGCCGTGCCTCCCACAACCGGTAGCGAAGCCTTCATGTCCGGGTTACCCATTGCACCCTCCCGCGCGTTCTCAGCAACAGGACACCCCCGGCCCGCTGTTCCCGCGCCGGGCGGGACATGCGCATTATAGGTTCTCTCACGGCCGGCCGCCGCTCTGCCCCTGGCTCGGGCAGAATCGCGTGAGCACACGGCGCACGTAGTCCCGGGTCTCACGGTACGGGGGCACCCCTCCGCTCCGCTCCACGGTGGCGACGCCGGCGTTGTAGGCGGCGAGCGCCAGCGAGACATCCCCGAAGCGGTTGAGCAGGGCCTTCAGGTGGCCGCAGCCCAGCCGCAGGTTGGTCTTCGGGTCGTATGGGTTGCGGACGCCCTGCGGGAGCCACACCGACGGCATGAGCTGCATCAGTCCACCCGCCCCGACCCGCGACACGGCATACGGGTTGAAGGCGGACTCCGCCTGGACCACGGCCGCCACGAGCCTCGGGTGGAGGTCGGCGGCCCGGCTCGCAGCGAGGATCTCCTTCGCGAAGGGCGTTCCTGCAGCCAGTGGCTTCTCCTCAAAGCCAGGACGGCAGGAAGACACCGGAATCGGCTCAGGCGCGGCGTCCACGGCGTCCTCGATCACCCTGTCGAGGCGCGAGAGTGGGACCTCCAGCGATCCGCCACCGCGCAGCTCGAGGCGGATGCGCGTGGCCTCCACCACCCGCGTGGTTGTGACCGGCAGGATTCGGCCGTCCACGAAAACTGCCAGGTACTGAGCCTCCCCCACCCCCTGCCCCGCGGCCGCGCCCAGCAGCGTGGCCGTCACCGCGAGCGCGAGCCTCGCCCAGCCGTGAGGCTGTGGCTGTGCCACCCACCCCACCTGGCTGTCAGCTGTCGGCTGTTGGCTGTTTCTCATGCGCGTGGGTGCTTGCTGTCGTACAGAGCCCGTAACCGCTCTCTTGTGATGTGGGTGTAGATCTCGGTCGTCGAGATGTCGGCGTGCCCCAGCATCGCCTGCACGGCCCGCAGGTCCGCCCCGTGCTCCAGGAGATGGGTTGCGAAGGAGTGGCGCAGCACGTGCGGTGACAGGTGCGTCGTGATCCCGGCGTTGCGCCCGTGGCGCTTGATGAGCTGCCAGAAGCACTGGCGCGTCATGCCCTCGCTACGGATCGTGAGGAAGACCTGGTCCTGGTGCCTCTTGTCGAGGATCGGGCGAGCGTTTTCCAGATACCGCGCCAGCCACTCGCGAGCCTGGGAACCCACGGGGACGATGCGCTCCTTGCCGCCCTTCCCCCACACGCGCACGTAGCCGGGGTCGAGGCGCAGCTGCCCCAGCGTCAAGGAGATCAGCTCCGAGACCCGCACGCCCGTCGCGTACAGTGTCTCCAGCATCGCACGGTCGCGCAGCCCGAGCGGCTTGGAGATGTCAGGCGCCGAGACGAGTGCCTCCACCTCCGCACTGGAGAGGAAGTGGGGCAAGGCACGCATCAGCTTCGGAGACTCGAGCTCCAGCGTCGGGTCTTCGCGGGTCACGCCCCGCTCGAGCAGGTACCGGAACAACCCCCTCAGCGCTGCGAGCGCCCGCGCCGCCGAGCGCGCCGAGAGGCCCCGGCCGCGCAGTTCGGAGATGTAGCGGCGCAGGTGCGCCCGCTCGCAGCTCTCGACACCGGTGCGGCGAGCGGCGAGCCAGCGGCCGAAGCTCTCCAGGTCGTGGCGGTACGCCGCGATCGAGTGGGTCGCAAGCCCCCGCTCAACCACCAGCACGGCCAGGTAGTCGGGAAGCAGGCGCTGGAAGAACTCCGTGGCAGGGACATCCTTGCCCACCCAGGGATTCTAGCCTCTCCGTCCGGCCCGCCGATCGCCGCCCCTGCCCCGCAGGCTCACGGGCCTCGCTGGCGGTTCCCAGCGGAAAAGGTCCAGGTCGAGGGTGCCGTCGAGGCGAAACTCGACGCGCTCGGCCTCCAGCAGCGCCCGCTGAAGGCCCGGCGGGAGATCGCCGCGGCGGTCAGTGGAGCACGCGCCCGATGCATTCACAACCCTGTGCCAAGGCACGTCGTCGGGGCAGGTATGCATGGCCCAGCCCACAGCCTTTGGGGAGAGCAGGTTGCCCAACAGGCCAGCGATCTGCCCATAGGTCATCACGCGGCCGCGCGGGATGGAGCGCACCAGGGTGTAGACGGCCTCCCATGCCCCGCGTGCCCCCGCCTGCACCTCCCCGTGGACCCGGCTTGTTTGGGGCGGTCGCGAGCGCCTCCGGGAGGGGTTTCGAGCCATCGTTCGGGGCCTGGTCACCATGCTAACAGCCTCGGCCGGAACGCGGCTCCGCCGGTCCTCAGGAGCGCTGCGGCGTGCCCCCTGGGCGGGCCGGGCCGGTTTTAGGGAGCATCCGGTTCCGTCTGACGCGCCACGCCTGTTCCAGATGACGGCGCTCGTGAGCGGCCAGGTACACGAAGAGCTCGTAGAGGTTCAGCCGGAGGATGAGGCGGCCCGGCGCTGCGACCCTGATCCGCGCGAGGTTGAGGCCGTTGGCCAGGCCCAGTCGCGCGATGAGCTGAGCCTGAAGGTCGATGATCGCAGGAACGACGAGGCCCATCGGCTGGTCGGAGGGCGGAACGAACTTGTGGTTGGCACTCCGCTTCCAGCGAACAGGCGGCTCGGTGGCACGGATGAGCTGGTCTGCGAAGTAGCCGATACGGAATGGCCCCTGGCTGTACCACTGCCGCGAGCGGGCCTCACGAATTCCGGCGTCTACGCTCTCCAACGGGTCGGAGCCCATCATGTTCAAGTGCCCGAGGCACTCGGCGATCGACCACTGTCCCGAGCCCGGTCGCCAGTTGAACTGCCCGTGGGAAAGACCATCCGCGACGGTCCGAGCCTCCCGGCTGATCTCACGGAAGGCACTCTCAATTTCTTGCAGTTGTGGGATCAGCAGCGCTTCTCTCTGGTTCCCTGCCACCGCGGCGCCCTGCCGCCGCCTGGGCCCCAGCTCGAACAGCTCCTGCGGCGCGCCCGGAGGCTTTCCTGCTTCACCCATCGTGTCCCTTCCGTTTCCCTTCACCCGCGTTCTTGCGCAATGATCGGCGCATCGGTTTCAAGCCGACCGGAAGCCGCGCTTCTGCGCGAACTCCACAAGCGCAGTGTAGTGCCTGAGATCCGCAATCCGAAGTCCCCGCAACATCGACGCGACTTCCGGGTTGGACTTGGCAATAGCCGGACGCGAGTGCAGCTCCGCCACACCGTTCTCGAACTCCGAGGCCAGCACAACCGCCTCGTGCAGCGAGAGCTGACCGACAGCGCCGCGCACGTTCTCGAGCTGCTGCAGCTCCTTGTTGATCGCCTCGAGATCGACGGCCACCTCGGCAAAGTGGCTTGGGTTCTGCCGAGCCAGCCGGCGAAGGAACTGCACCTGGCCCACGTGGGAGCGCTCCTCGAACGAGAGCTTCCCGAAAAGCGCCGCCGCCTCTGGGTCGGCGGCGAACCTCTCACCGAGCACCGAGTAGACCTCCTGCATCAGCGTTTCGAACTGCTCCAAAGGCCGCAGTACGCTCTGGATGTCCCCCATTCAACCCCCGCACGTCTGACGGCTCGGCAGAGCCGCGAGGCATCACCGAGGAGACGACCCGACTGGACAGCGAACCAAGCCGACCTGCCCCCGATCGCAGCATCGCACCCGAGATCGAGACCCCCAGGGTCTCCACGAACATCGCGATTGTACCTTGCCGCATGCGCCGCGGTCAGGCGCGGGCCCGCAGGCGCGTGAGGAGGCGCCTCCGCGTAGAATGGCCACGGTGGCGGTCCGCGTCGATCTCGACAAGCGGCAGGTTATCTGCTCGGTGCATGACCTCCTGCCCGAGTCCCTCAGGGGCAGCCTCGGCGCGGCCGGGGAGGGACTCGCACGACTCTCCGTAGGCGCGGAGCTCCACCGGATCGTCCAGGGCCAACGCCAGGCCGGCGATCCGCACTACACCATTGAGGTCCCCGTCGACGCCACCTTCACAATCGACGCCTGGGAGCTGCGGGTCCTGGGCCGGGCCGACGCCATCACCCGCGGCCCCGACGGCCACCCCGTAGTCGAGGAGATCAAGACACTCCACTTCCGCAGCGAGCTCCACAACCTCTTCGCCCACGAGCGGCTCGAGCGCTATCGCTGGCAGGCGCGGCTCTACGCATGCTGTCTGTTCCCCACCGGGGAGGCCTCGGCCCGACTCCTCCTCGTGGATCTGGGCGGCGAGGCGCACCGGGTCGAGGATGTGGCCTGGTCGCCGGGCGAGGTCATGGCGTACCTGCGCGCCCGGCTTCACGCCATGGTGGCCGCGGAGCGTGCGCGCGAGCTCATCCGTGCCACGTGGCGCGCTGCGGCCGAGGAGCTGCCGTTCCCCTTCGAGGCCCCGCGTCCCGTGCAGGACGAGGCCATGGCAGCCGTGGCGGAAGCGCTCGAGTCCGGCCGCCACCTCCTATTGGCGGCACCGACCGGAGTCGGCAAGACCGCGGCCGCGCTTTACCCCGCGGTCAAGCTGGCCCTCGCCACCGGGCGCCGTGTCGCCTTCCTCACCGCCAAGACCCTCCAGCAGCAGCTCGCGGTGCAGACGCTGCAGGCCATGCAGCGGGGCGGGTGGCGGTCGATCCAGATCCGGGCCAAGGCGAAGATGTGCGCCAACCGGGAGGTGATCTGCCACGAGGAGTTCTGCCTCCACGCGCGCGACTACGGCAGCAAGCTCGCTGAGCGCGGGGTGATCCCCACGCTACTGTCCGGAGCCCCCCACCTCGACCCCGACCACATCTACCAGGTCGCGCACGCGGCCGAGGTTTGCCCCTTCGAGGTCTCCTTGGAGCTGCTGCGCGAGACCAGCGCCGTGGTGTGCGACTACAACTACGTCTTCGACCCTACCATTGCGCTTTTCGGGTTGGCAGAGGAGGGGTCGCTGGAGAACACGTACCTGATCGTGGATGAGGCGCACAACCTGGTGGACCGTGCCCGCGAGTACTACTCCCCCCGCCTCTCCCGGGCCACCGTGCGAGACGCCCGGCGGCTGGTCGAGGGCCATCGCCAGAAGGTCTGTCGGGAGCTCGACGCCCTGCTCGGCGGTCTCGACGAGCTCATCGCAGACCGGGTCTCGGAGGCGCTGGGCCCGCGCGAAGGCACTCGCAAGGTGTCAATCGTGCCCGGGCCGCTGGCAGAGTTCCGCGTCGCTCTCGACGCCCTTGTCGCGCCCTACTTCACTTTCAAGCGCAACGCCGAACTGTGGCTTGCCCGTGATCCGGTTCTGGACGTGCTGCTCTCTCTGGCACGCGTGACCGACCTCGTGGAGGACGGCGGTCGCGAGCTCGTGCCCCTGGCGGAGCGCACGTCGGGGGAAGCCGAGGGCGAGGCACTGCGGATCTTTTGCCTCGATGCCTCGCGCTTCACGGGGGCTGTGGTCGAGCGCTCCGCCGGCTGCGTCGCGATGTCGGCGACCCTCGAGCCGTTTGATTTCTACCGCGATCTCCTTGGCTTCAACCCTGACCGCACCGACACCGTCTCGCGCCCCTCCCCGTTCCCGCGCGACAACCGCCTGATATTCGCGGTGGACGAGGTCGACACAACCTACCGTGCCCGGCCGCGCTGGTACGGCCGCATCGCCGAGTTGGTGGCGGAGCTTGCCCCGGCCCACCGCAATGCGCTGGTGCTCTTCCCCTCCTACGCGTTCCTGCAGGAAGTGGCCTCCCGCCTGGTGGCGCCGGGCCACCGAGTCGAGGTGCAAAGGGGAGACGACTCCGACAGGCTCCGCCGCGAGATGCTGGCTCGCCTGCGGGCCAACCACGAGCCGGTGCTGCTCCTGGCCGTCCTCGGCGGCGTCTTCGCAGAGGGCGTGGACTACCCCGGCGAGATGCTCTCCGAGGTCATCGTTGTCTCGCCGGCGCTCCCCCAGGTAGGCCCCGAGCGCGAGCTGCTGAAGCAGTACTTCGACGACCGGTACGAGCGTGGGTTCGAGTACGCCTACCTGATCCCAGGGATGACCCGCGTCATTCAGGCTGCGGGCCGGCTGATCAGGTCGGCCGAGGATCGGGGGGTCATCGCGCTCGTCTGCCGCCGTTTCCTCACCGAGCCGTACGTCTCGCTGCTGCCGGCCGACTGGACTGGTGGCAACCCCTCCTCGCTGCACCGCGAGGACCCGGCGGCCGACGTGAGAGCGTTCTTCCTCGCCCTCGGCGACGTTTCGTGATATTTTCGCCGAGGGACATACCGCAACACGGGGGGGAACCATGGATACCATTGCCCACATCCTCAAGGAGAAAGGGGTGAAGGTCCACCACGCCACGCCCGGGACGACCGTCTACCGCGCGGTCGAGCAGATGTGCGCCGAACGGGTGGGCGCGCTGATGGTGTGCGAGGAGGGACGGCCCGTCGGGATCTTCACCGAGCGGGACCTCATGAACCGGGTGATCCTTGCCCGGCGCGACCCCACGACCACCACGATCGAGGAGGTCATGTCGCACGACGTGGTCTACGTCGAGCCGACGACCCGCATGGAAGAGGCGATGGCGGTGATGACCGAGCGCCGCTGCCGCCACCTGCCGGTGGTCGGCGAGGGCCAGGTAATCGGCATCATCTCCATCGGCGACCTTGTGCGCAGCGTGAGCCGCAACCAGGAGTTCGAGATCCGCCAGCTCACCGACTACATCTGCGGCAAGTACCCCGGCTAGCCCGCGTGAGTCTGCTGCGCGTCGTCGACGCCGCTCCCCTGGAGCAGGCCCTTGTTGCATCCCGCGTGCAGCCGCGCGGGCGGGCCAATTTCAACGTCCGCCCCTCCCTACACTGTGCTATTCGAGGTCAAGCGCGGACCCAACCTGCCCACCGCGGAGAACGACGTCGCGCCCTGGGCACCACGGGAGGGGACACCGGAGGCTCGAGAGCTGCTGGCCTCCTGGGAGGAGCTGGTGCGCCGGCCCCCTAGCGCGCCCAGAGGTTGAACTTCAGGATGCACCAGATCGCCTCGAAGCCGTCCCTCCAGCCGATCTTCTTTCCCTCGGCGTACGTTCGCCCGTGGTACGAGATGGGCACCTCGTAGACGCGCACGCCCATCCGCGCAACCCGGGCGGTGAACTCGGGCTCGAAGCCGAAGCGCTCGGAGGTGATGACAAGGCGGTCCTTCACGTTCCTGGTGAACACCTTGTAGCACGTCTCCATGTCGGAGAGGTTGAGGTCCGTGAGTACGTTGGAGAGCATCGTCAGGAACCTGTTGCCGACCGAGTGCCAGAAGAAGAGCACCCGGTGCGGGCCGGAGAGGAACCGGCTCCCGTACACCACGTCGGCCTTGCCGGTGAGGATCGGGGCCAGCAGCGCGGGGTAGTCGCCGGGGTCGTACTCCAGGTCCGCGTCCTGGACGATGATCACGTCGCCAGTGGCGTGCGCGAAGCCGGTCTGAAGGCCCGCCCCCTTCCCGCGGTTGCGCTCATGCCGGTACCAGCCGAAGAGACAGGGCTTGCCTGCGCTTTCGGGAGGCCGGTACCCGGCCAAGCGCGCGGCGGTTCCGTCGCTCGAGCAGTCGTCCACGGCCACGATCTCCACCTCGGAGACGCTCGGGGGATAAGGGGCGTTCGCCACGTGGTCCAGCAGCTCCGCGACAGTGGCCTCCTCGTTGTAGACCGGCACGACCACCGAAACCTTCACTGCCTCCATCGCTCTCCTCCCAGGGGTTCGGCGCCCTTGTCGCCCGGACGGCAAGGGGGTAAGGTGCGCCCGTGGGTTGGGCTCTCTCGCTCCCCGCACTGATCCTGCTCGGGTGGGGAATGGCGGGTCTGCTGTGGTGGGACCACCGCAGGCAGGTCATAATCGACGTGCTGCTCCCCTGGACGATGGTGGGGATGGCGCTGGTCTCGGTGGCCATGGCTTTGTTGCTGGCAAGCCTCCCGGCCCAGCCTGGCGAGCAGTTGGTACGAGGCGCTCTGCTGCTCGAGGGTGTGTACGGCTTCTGGGTGCTCGCTCGGCGAAGCGCGA
Source organism: uncultured Acidobacteriota bacterium (assembly GCA_963739225.1). Taxonomy (GTDB): domain Bacteria; phylum Acidobacteriota; class Thermoanaerobaculia; order Thermoanaerobaculales; family Thermoanaerobaculaceae; genus RBG-13-68-16. Next base: position 451,365 of record CAVTZQ010000004.1, read on the forward strand.
AGAGGTCGGGGCATGGGTGACGGTGAGGCTCCGGCGGAGCTGCCCCTCGAGGACTCCCTGGACCTCCACAGCTTCGCTCCCCGGGACATCCCCGACGTCGTGGTGGAGTACCTGAAGGCCGCCCGTGCCGCGGGCCTGGCCGAGGTGAGGCTCGTCCATGGTCGCGGACGAGGCGTGCAGAGGGCGCGCGTCCACGCACTGCTGGTTCGCCTGCCCTGGGTTGTCCGGGCGTACGAGGCACCCCCCGATCGGGGGGGGTGGGGTGCCACCGTGGTCGTGCTCGAGCCGGACGAGGGGAGAGGCACCGAGGCGCCCGGCTAGTCCAGGTCCACGTCACGGATGGGCTTGGTCACGGGCTGGTCCTTGGCGTCCTCGAGGAGCTTGCGGAACTTCTCCTCCCGGATCGTAGCGCCCGCCTTCTCCGCCCGCATCGCCTCCTCCATCCTGGCGCGAGCATCAGCCTTTTCCTTGCCGAGGGCCTGCAGGCGGTCCTCCAGGGAGGTGGTGCTGCGGGGCTTGTCCGGCACCTTGGAGTCGACGATCACCTGGGTGTCGCCGTCCAGCTCCAGGAACGCATGGCAGTGCGGGCAGGAAACCGTAAAGCGTGCCATCACTCGTCCTCCGGGGTGATTGTACCCGCTCCGGAGGTCTCTGCCCGCGGAAACCGGTTTGCGGCCGCTAGACGCCAGCCTTGGCGGGGACCAGCTGATCCAGAGCCGCGAGGAAGCGCTCGTTCTCGGGGCGCGTTCCCACCGAGACGCGGGCACAGTTGACCATGGCCGGGCCCCCGACGGGCCGGATGATCACGCCGCGCTTCTGGAACTCGACGAACAGTCCCTTGACGTCACTCTCGAACTCGACCAACACGAAGTTGGTCACCGAGGGCGTGAAGCGGACCCCCCGCCGCTTCAGCTCGCCCTGTAGGTATGCGAGCTCGCGCAGATTGTGCTCCCGCGACTTCCCGACCCACCCCTGGTCCTCCAGCGCCGCGATGGCGCCCACCTGTGCCAGCGAGGAGGTGTTGAAGGGCGACCGCACGCGGTTAACCGTGGCAATAACCTCCTGGGCCGCCATGCCGTAGCCGATGCGGAGGCCGGCGAGCCCGTAGACCTTCGAGAACGTTCGCAGCACCATCACGTTGCGCCCACGCTTCACGTCGTCGAGGGCGTCCGGGTAATCCGGCCGATCGACGTACTCGTGGTACGCCTGATCGACGACGACAAGAGCGCGGTCGTCGACCTCGGCGAGGAGACCATCGAGCTCCCGACGGGTGAAGTAGGTGCCGGTCGGGTTGCACGGGTTGGCCAGGTAGATCAGCTTGGTGCGGTCGCTCACCGCCTTCGCCAATGCCGGCAGGTCGTGGCCCCGCCCGCTTGTCGCGGGTGGCGTCACCGCCCGGCCGTTCACCTGGTCGACGGCGAGCTGGTATGACACGAACGACTGCTGCGAGTAGACCGCCTCGTCGCCGTCCGCCAGGAAGGCACGGGCCAGCATCTCGATGATCTCGACCGAACCTGCGCCGAGGATGATCTGGTCGATGTCAACGCCGTGGCGCGCGGCGAGGACCTTGCGGAGAGCGTACCCGCTTCCGTCCGGGTAGCGATGCAGGTTTGCGAGGGCGTTCTTGACCGCGGCGACCGCCTTCGGCGACGGCCCGAGGGGGTTCTCGTTCGAGGCGAGCTTGACGATGTCGCTCACCCCGAACTCCCGCTGCACCTCCTCGATGGGCTTGCCCGGGACGTAGACCGCCAGCTTGCGGATGTACTCCGGTACCTTGAGTCCGCGCATTGTCGTGCCTCCCGCCCCGCCGTCCCCCGCGGCGCAGCGCGTCGATCTCGTCATCCGTCAGCTCACGCCAACGGCCGGGCTGCAGCGAGGGGTCACGCAGCGGCCCGATCGCGCTGCGGATCAGCCTCTGAACGGGGTGCCCGACCCGTTTGAACAGCTCCCTCACCTCGTGGGTCTTCCCCTCGCCCACGACCACCCGCCACCACGAGTTCATCCCCGAGGACGTGGGGCGCACAAGCTCGAGGGCATGCGGGACCACCCGCTGCCCTTCGATGACCGCGCCTCGCTCGAGCTTGGCACGGTCGTCCTCGTCGGGTACGCCCCGCACCTTGACCATGTACTCGCGCAGCACCCCGTAGCGCGGGTGCGCCACCCGCAGGGCGAACTCCCCGTCGTTGGTCAGGATCACCAGGCCTTCGGAGTGGTAGTCGAGGCGGCCCACCGGGAAGATCCGCTCGGCGACCTTGCCCCCGAGAAGGTCCATTACGGTCGGGCGCCCCTCGGGGTCCTCGGTCGTAGTGACGAAGCCGCCCGGCTTGTGGAGCAGGATGTAGCGAAGCCGTTGCGGGGGCTTGAGACGTTTCCCGTCCACCTTCACCGAGTCGGTGCCCAGCTCGGCCTGGTCTCCGAGCTCCGCGGTGCGGCCGTTGACGGTGACCCTGCCCTCGCGGATCAACTCCTCCGCCTCGCGACGGGAGCAAACGCCGGCGCGCGCGATGAGCTTCTGTAGCCGCTCAGGGCCCACTGGCACCTTCCCCGGCGACCTGCTCCACCTCCTCAGGCGTGGGGAGAGCAGAGAGATCAGGCAAACCGAAGTGTACCAGGAACTCCTTGCTGGTGCGGTACAGGAGCGGGGTTCCCACGACCTGCTTCCGGCCAGCAACCACGACGAGCTTGCGCTCCAGGAGCGTGCGTACCACCGCCGCGGAGTTCACGCCGCGCAGGAAGTTGATCTCGGGAAGCGTGATCGGCTGCCGATAGGCGACTATCGCCAGGGTCTCGAGCGCCGCCTGCGACAGGCGAGCCCGCGAACGGTAGCCCAAGTACTCGCGCAGCGCGCCTTCGTGCTCGGGGCGGGTGGCGAGGCGGAACCCTCCGGCCACATGCTCGACCTGGAGACCGCTGCCCTCCTGCTCGTGGCGGCGCCGCACAGCCTCGACCGCCTCCTCCAGCTGGGCCCGCTCTGTCCCCTCCCCCGCCACCGCGAACAGGGCCTCGAGCGTCACGGGTTCCCCCGCCACCGCGAGGACGGCCTCGATCATCGCCGTCAGGTCCTTGATCTCAGGCATCGCCCAGCGCATCCATCGGGAGCGGCGCCCCGGTCGGGGTCAGGTAGATCTCGGCAAAAGGTTGGCGCTGGTGCGCGTTGGCGGTCCGAAGACGGACCAGCTCCAGCGCCGCCACCAACAGCGTCACGCTCTCCAGCCGGTCGGGCCGGGTCAGCAGGTGCGACAGCAGCGGGAAGCTGCGCTGACGGCTCACCAGCTCGAAGAGCTCCACGATCTTCTCCTGCACCGAGAAGCGGATCGGCTCCAGCTGCAGCGCAGACGGGTGCTCGCGCAGGTGGCGCTCCAGCACCTCGCGCAGCGCTCTCGCGAGCGCGACCACGTCCACGTCCTCCAGGTCGAGCTCAATCTCGGAAGACTCAGCGGGCGCCGCGAAGCGCGCCGCCTCGACGCCTCGCCTCAGCTCGGCCAGGCCGGCAAGCTCCGCGGCCGCGGTTTTTACCTTCTCGTACTCGGCCAGCCGCTCGACGAGCTCCTGCCTCGGGTCCTTCTCCTCGCCTTCGTGGCGCGGCAGCAGCATGCGGGACTTGATCAGCAACAGCCAGGCCGCGTACACCAGGTACTCGCCCGCCACCTCGAGATCCAGCTCCTCCATCTGGCGCAGAGCCTGGTGGTACTGGTCGCAGATCTTCACGATCGGGATATCCCAGATCGAGACCTTCTGCTCCCGCACGAGGTGCAGGAGCAGGTCCAGCGGACCCTCGAAGACCGGCAGCACGATTGCCGGCCTGGGTGGCTGGTCTGGCGTTAGGAGAACAGGATCCATAGCAGAGCGTTCACGAACGGCCTGAAGATGACACCGAAGATACCGGTCCACAGCAGCGCGAACAGCAGCAGAAAGCCATAGCGCTCGAGCTGCACCCACTGCCAGTGCAGACGGGGGGGCAGCAGCGCACCAACCACGTGGCTGCCGTCCAGCGGTGGGATCGGGATGAGGTTGAAAACCGCCAGCACCAGGTTGATCATCGCCAGCGAGAAGAGCAGGTAGATGAGGGGGGCGGCGATCCCGGAGGCCCCGAGGGCACCCGCGGCGATCATGGCGTCAAGAATCTCTCGGAACAAAGGCATTACGGTCTTAAGCAGGAGCAGCACCAGTACCACTCCCGCCGCGAGGAGGATGTTGGCCGCCGGACCGGCAAGCCCCACTAGGGCCGGGTCCCGGCGCTGGTTGTGCAGGTTACGGCTGACGAACGGCACCGGCTTGGCCCAGCCAATGATCGGCGCCCCGAGCAGCGCCAGCATGAGCGGGAAGATGATCGTCCCGATGAGGTCCACGTGCTTGATGGGGTTCAGCGTGATGCGGCCCAGCCATCGCGCCGTGGGATCGCCCAAGCGCTCGGCCACCCAGCCGTGCGCCGACTCGTGAACCGAGATCGCCACTGCAAAGGCGAGCAATTGAATGACGATCTGCGGTAGGCGGGGTACCAGGCTCTCCATCGCCCGGCCATGGTACCAGAGCGCGCTCTCTCAGCCCGGGAACTCGACCTCGACGCTCGTGCGCCCGTCGGTGTCCACCTGGATGCGCAGGCGCCGGCCGCCGCTGTCCCTCACGATTAAGACCCGCCTGGCCGGAGACCCCGCGACGGCCGGTCCCACCGACGAGACCGATTCGACCGTCACCTCGAGCTTCCCCCGACCCTCCCGAACTGCCGCAGGCCGCTCGAAACCCCGATGCCCCGCGTGCCACTCCACCTCGGCGACCAGGGCAACCCAGTGCGAGCCCATCGGGTCCCTCCTCGGCGCCAGAGTACCGCACCGACCGCTGCTAGACTGATATTCGGAGGCTCCATGGCAGACCGGGTGTTCGTGCAGGGTCTCGAGCTTTACTGCGTCATCGGCCTGCAGCCCTGGGAGCGACAGGTGATGCAAAAGGTGCGGATCGACATTCAAATGGCCGCCGACTGCCGGCCCGCCGCCGGAACAGATGACCCGGCGCTTGCCCTCGATTACCGGGCGGTGAGCAAGCGGGTGCAGCAGCTTGTGGAGGGCAGCAGCTTCCAGCTCGTGGAGGCCCTCGCAGAGACGATCGCGACAGCCTTGCTGACCGACTTTCCCCGGGCCGCTTCGGTGACGGTGAGGGTGGCCAAGCCCGGCGCGGTTCGCTTCGCCGAGGCGGTGGGCGTTGAGATCGAGCGGAGCCGCGAGGCTGTGTCTTGATGCGCATGTTCATCTTGCTCGGCTCCAACATCGAGCCGCGCCAGAACCTGGCGCGGGCGCTGGTAGAACTCCGGCGCCGTTTCAAGGTGACGGCCGTCTCCCCCGTTTACCGGACCGCACCCGTGGGTGATGCGAATCAACCGGACTTCTGGAACCTGGCTGTCGAGATCGACAACGACGAGCCGCCGCAGAAGGTTCAGGGTGCGCTGCGCTTCATCGAGGAGATCCTGGGACGCCACCGGGATGCGCAGCGTCCCTACGGACCCCGCAGCGTGGACCTCGACCTGGTGCTGGTGGAGGGGCTGGCGGGGAGCTTCGGCGCCCTCGAGCTTCCCTCCCCGCTGGTCGCAAAAGAAGCGTTCGTTGCGGTGCCGCTTGCTGACCTCGCGCCAAAGCTCTCCCACCCCTTGCTGAAGATCACCCTCGGTGAGCTGGCGCGTGCGCTCGTGACCAAGGACCCCCACCCGCCACGGTCGCTTGCCGTGGAGCTCACGGAGTGAGCGGCCCGGCCCGGGTTGCTCTCGTCACAGGCGGCGCGGTTCGCGTTGGGCGGGGAATCGTCACCGAGCTCACCGGGGCGGGCTGGCAGGTTGCCTTCACTTACCGTGCCTCGGGCAAGCCGGCCCGCGAGCTGGTGGACGAGCTACAGGGGAAGGGCTGCCGCGTCCTCGCCATCGAGGCCGACCTCGACCATGCGGGGGCGCGCAGCGCCCTGGTCGCCCGCGTACAGGAGGAGCTCGGCGCCCTGGATGCCCTCGTCAACAGCGCGGCGGTCTTTCCGCGGACGCCGTTCCAGGAACTCACGGCAGCTCGCTTTTCCGACGTGCTGCGGACGAACCTCGAGGCACCGCTCTTCCTCGCGCAGGCCTGCGCTCCCCTGCTGCGTGCACGGAGCGGCGCCGTCGTGAACATCGTGGACATCTACGGCACGTTCCCGCTGCGCGACCACCTCGCCTACTCCGTGTCCAAGGCGGGCCTGATCGCCGCCACCAGGTGCCTGGCGCTGGAGTTGGCGCCAGAGGTGAGAGTCAACGCGGTGGCGCCCGGCATAGCCATCTTCCCGGACGAGTACGACGAGGTGACCCGGGAAAAGCTTCTCGCCCGAACGCTGCTGCGTCGCGAGGGCGGCGGCCGCGAGATTGCGCGCGCGGTGCGCTACCTGCTGGAGGGCACCGAGACCATGACCGGGCAGGTGTTGACCCTGGACGGTGGCCGGACGGTTGCGTTGTAACGTGAAAACGCAGGAGGGTAAACGGTAAAGGGAAGACAACAATCGGCGCTAGTCCGCCGCGTTCTGTTCCTTGGCGATGTCTTCCCTGTCTTCTATTCCCTCAGTCGAAGAGCGATGAGGGCACGGGATCCATCTTGGGAGCAAGCAGCCAGTACGGGGCGAGCAGGATGAACGTCAGCAGGCAACGCCCGGGGCTCACCGTTCCCGCGATCACGCCGGAGAAGAGTTCGTTGACTCTGCGGTTGCGGACGGCTGACCGAAATCCGCGGCTGGGCGAGAGGTAGAACAGCGTCGCGGTCAGGCGCGAGAAGAACAGATCGCGGCGCAGCCCGCGGATCGACCGGTCGTAGCATGAAAGCGCTCCACGTCCGCCCAGGTACGACAGCACGGCTGCAGCCGCTAGGTTTCCGCTCTTGACGGCGTAGTAGATCCCCTCGCCGTAGAACGCCTCCCCAACTCCGGCCGCGTCGCCGACCAGGACCACGTTGTCCTTCGCGAGCCTCGCGGCCACCGGGCGCACGGGGATCACGAACGACTTGACCCTGGCCTCGCTGCGGCCCCGGAGAATCCGGTAGCGCTCGATGAATCCCTCGAGCAGTGCCTTCATCGCGAGGTTGTCGCGGCGTTTGGCGAACCTGTACAGCCCGACGTTGAGGTGGTCGCGCTTCGGAAACACCCACGCGTAGCCAGCCGTGATGATCCCCAGGTCGAAGATGCAGTTCTCGCCCACCTGCTCGAGCACCCCTGCCTCAGGGACGAGGAGAGCCTCGATGGCCGGCACCAGCCTGGGGCGGGCGGATGGGTAGAGCTGCTTGCGCACCTGGCTGTGGACGCCGTCGGCCGCCACCAGCACCCGCGCGGTCACCTGGCCGCGGTCGGTGTGGACCGTCACGAGCCCGTCTCGGCTCTCGTAGCGCTGGAAGCTGCACCGCTCCCACAGGGTGGCCCCGGCCTCCACGGCCTTTGCCGTCATGAAGGCATCGAAGGCGCTGCGCTGCACCATCGCCCCGATCCCCTCCTGCCGGAGGTAGATCGGCTGCAAGCCGCGGTACGCGATGTAGGCCCCGCTAATCTCGCGCTCGACCACCGGCCCGACCGGGTACGGCAGCTCGCGCAGCGTCTTACGCGAGAGGCCGCCGCCGCAGACCTTGTGCCGGGGGAGCGCTTCCCGCTCGAGCATCAGGACCGTTGCGCCCGCCGCCGCCAGGCGGTACCCGACGGTGTTTCCGGCGGGGCCGCAGCCCGCGACCACGGCGTCGAAGTCGGGCATGACCGATGATAGCCTGAACGAAACCGGTCTCGCTCGCGGGTGGTGCATCCCGCGTCGGAGTTGCCTATACTTGCGCAATGCTCCTGATTGTGAACCCCGCGGCGGCCGGCGGGCGTCTCGGCCGGCAGTGGCCGCGGCTGCACGCCCGACTGCGCGCCATGGGCTTCGACCCGCCGTTGGTTTTCACCGAGGCCCCTGGCCACGCCACCCGGCTTGCCGCCGAGGCCGTCAAGCTCGGCGAGACGGTAGTCGTCGTCGCGGGCGGGGACGGCACGTTCTGTGAGGCTGTCCAGGGCCTCCACGACGCCGGCGGCGCGGTTCTCGGCCTCCTGCCGTTGGGTACCGGCAACGACGCCGCCAGGACTGTGGGGGTTCCTCTCAACCTCGAGGACGCAGCGCAGGTCATCACCGCCGGAGCGACCCGGCGGTTCGACCTCATGCGCGCCGGGGACCGCGTCGTTCTCAACGCCATCGGCATCGGCCTGCTCGGGGCGATCAACGTCAACTCGACCCACATCAAGATCGTGCGCGGCATTGCCGCGTACCTCGCCGCCGCGGCAGGAACCCTTTTCAGTTACGACTGCCCGGAGATCGCCCTCTCGACTGGCCCCTTCAAGTATCGGGGCCGGATGACCATCCTGGCCATCCACAGCGGCGTGACCACTGGAGGCGGTTTCCGTCTCACCCCCGCGGCGTTGCCCGACGACGGCGTCCTGGACGCGTTGCTCGTCGAAGCGACGTCAATCCCGACCCGGCTCGCTCGCCTCGTGGCCGCGGTACAGGGCACCGTGGCGAAGAAGCCTGGCTCCCACGAGCTGCGCTTCACGCGCCTCGAGCTGGAGACCGCTGTCCCGCTCCCCTGCCACTTCGACGGCAACCCCGGCCAAATCACCCCTCCGGGGATGACGTTCGAGGTGCTCCCGGGCGCGCAGGAGATCTTCACGCCCCCCTCACCCCACGGCTCCAACTAGGAGCCGCCTGCAACCGCTCCGGCATCGTCCTGAGCGCCCGCGACCGTGCAAGCACGCCCGCCACCGGACTTCGGTCAGGCTCCGGCCGCCACGCCGTAGCGCTCGCGGAGGATCGCCAGGTGGTGCTTGACGTGCCCCGCCATGATGAAGGCAAGCGCCCGCACCGAAACCGGCTTCCCGCTTGCAATGCCGGTACGTCGCCACGCCGGTTCTGGAAGGTGTCGAAGCAGGTGCAGGGTAGCCGCCCGCACGCTGGTGAACTCTTCCAACAGCTCCGCGATAGACACACTGTCGTGGCCGGACTGGAGGGCGTACTCGTTCTCGGCAAACGCGGGAAGCGGTGCCGTCTCGCCACGCGCGAAAGCAAGCGCGCGGTAACCGAACACCCGCTCGGCGTCAATGCAGTGCCCCAGCACTTCCCGGACCGTCCACTTGCCGGTGCCGTACCGGAAGCCCGCCCGATCCTCCGGCATCGCCAAAAGCGCACGGCGCACGGTCTCTGACTGGTCGGAAAGAGTCTTCAGGATCTCACCGCCGCGCACGAGCGCGACGTAGCGCTCGTAATACGGCGCGTACTCGGTTGCTTCGGGCTGCCCTACCGCTGCCATGGTCTTCGTCCCCCTCTGACGAGGAAAACCCGGAGCGCCACGTTTCATTTCGGCGATCGCTGCCCGTTACCGCGAACGATGATCCAATCGAATACCCTGCTCGCCCTCACCCCGTCTCTCCGTTCAGTGCGAGAAACTGGGACCGAGGTGTCCCCGGCCCCGTGGGCTCCCGTGCCTGCGTGCGCCCGGCCTGGGATGACCGGACGCGAAAAAACGGGCGAGGACTCGCCCCGCCCTACCGCATGATCTTGCGCACCATTGCTTCGATGACGCCGGGCTCGAGTTCCGCCAATTCGTAGGTCACCTCGGCAATCGGCTTGTTCACCTTCAGGACGCGGGTGAGGTCGATCGGCGTGCCCTCGACCACCACGTCGCACGGCGTGGCGTTGATCGTCGCCTCGAGGTCCGCAATCTGCTGGTCCGAATAGCCCATGGCCGGGAGGATCTGACCCGAGTTCGGGTACTTCTTGTAGGTCTCGGCGATGCTCCCGACCGCGTACGGCTTGGGGTCCACGATCTCGGCGGCGCCAGCGTTCCTGGCCGCGAACCAGCCCGCGCCGTAGGCCATGCCGCCGTGGGTGAGCGTCGGACCGTCCTCCACCACCAGCGCCCTCTTGCCGGCGATCAGCTCGGGCCTGTCCACGAAGATCTTCGAGGCGCACTTGATGGCGCGGGCACCGGGGTTGTACATGTGGCAGGTGTCGAGCACCTCCTCGACCTTGACGGGGTCGGCGGTCTGCACCTTGTTGACCATCAGCAGGTCCGCCATGAGGAAGTTGGATCTCGCCCGGGTAGTAGGTCAGCTCGTGGCCGGGCCGGTGCGGGTCCACCAGCGTGATGTGCAGGTCGGGCTTGTAGAACGGCGTGTCGTTGTTGCCGCCGTCCCAGAGGATGACGTCGGCCTCCTTCTCCGCCTCGCGCAGGATCATCTCGTAGTCCACCCCCGCATAGACGATGAAGCCGCTGTCGATGTGCGGCTCGTACTCCTCCCGCTCCTCGATGGTGCAGTCGTACCTGTCCAGGTCCTCGTACTTCTCGTACCGCTGGCACGCCTGCGGCGGCCAGATCCCCGTACGGCATCGGGTGGCGCATGGCCACGACCTTCTTGCCGAGCCTCTTGAGGATGCTCGACACGTACCGCGTGGTCTGTGACTTGCCCGACGCCGGTGCGGACCGCGCAGATCGCGATGACCGGCTTCGTGGACTTCAGCATCGTGCGCTGCACCGAACAGATGCCGAAATTGGCGCCCCACGCCACAACGTGGGCGCCCTTGTCCATCACGTACTGGTGGGACACGTCCGAGTACGAGAACCACACGTCGTCAACTTCGTGCTGCTTGATCACCTTCTCGAGATCGTGCTCAGGGTAGATGGGGATCCCCTGAGGGTAGAGCGGGCCCGCCAGCGAGGGGGGGTAGACCCGGCCCTCGATGTCGGGGATCTGGGTGGCGGTGAACGCCACCACTTCCGCCTCCGGGTTGTTCCGGAAGAGGCAGTTGAAGTTGTGAAAGTCCCGTCCCGCGGCCCCCATGATGATGACCTTGCGCTTCACCACTGCTCACCTCCCACGGTGTGCCGGCGCAATCCCACCGCGCCGTGGCCCGGCCTAGCGTAGCCGAGCAGCTCCGCCGGGTATGGCTGAACCGGCGGCTATCTTTCCAACCACCCGCCAAGGCAAAAAGGCAGCCACCCACCCAGCCACCCGGGCAACAGGCACGAGTAAACGACGCGTTTCGTCTCCGGTCATTTGCCTCCTGCCTATTGCCTCTTGCCTATTGCCTGCTTCTCACTCCCACTCAATCGTGCCGGGCGGCTTCGACGTCACGTCGTAGACCACCCTGTTGATCCCCCGGACCTCGTTGACGATCCGCCGCGCCACCCGGTCCAGCACTTCGGGCGGGAAGCGGTACCAGTCCGCGGTCATGAAGTCCTCGGTCGTCACTGCGCGCAATGCGGCAACGTTCTCGTAGGTCCGCTGGTCCCCCATCACGCCTACGCTGCGCACCGGCAGAAGCACGGTGGCCGCCTGGGCGATCTCGCGATAAAGCCCGGCCGCGCCGATCTCCTCCATGAAGATCGCGTCGGCGCGCTGAAGCAGAAGGACCCGCTCGGGGGTTACGTCGCCCAGGATGCGCACCGCGAGCCCCGGTCCCGGAAACGGGTGCCGCCAGACGAACTCCTGCGGCAGGCCGAGCTCCTCGCCGACCCGGCGCACCTCGTCCTTAAACAGCTCCCGCAGAGGCTCGACCAGCTCGAGGCCCAGCCGCTCCGGCAGCCCTCCCACGTTGTGGTGCGTCTTGATCGTTGCTGACGGCCCGCGCACCGAGGTGGACTCGATTACGTCCGGGTAGAGCGTCCCTTGCGCCAGGAAGCGCGCGTCCGGAAAACGCCGCGCCTCCTCTTCGAACACCGCGATGAATTCGTGCCCTATCCGGCGCCGCTTCTCCTCGGGATCTTCCACGCCGGCCAGGCGAGCAAGGAAGCGGTCCGCCGCGTTGACCCGGTCGACCCTAAACCCGAATCCCTCGAAGCGCCGCTGCACGCTGTCGCCCTCGTCGAGGCGGAGCAGCCCGGTGTCCACGAAAATCGGAACCGTGCGTCCCCCCACCGCCTCCCGGCACAGCAGGGCGGTCACCGAGGAATCCACTCCGCCGGAGAGCGCCACGATGATCCGCCCCTCCGGCACCCGCTCGCGGATGCGTGAGACCGCCTCGCGTCGGATCGAGGCCGGTGTCCAGTCGCGCCGCGCCTCGCAGATGGACAGGAAGTTGTCGAGGATCCGGCGGCCCAGCTCCGTGTGCCGGACCTCCGGGTGGAACTGGATGCCGTAGAGCCGGCGGGCCTCATCCGCCATCGCCGCAACCGGCGCGTTTGCCGTATGGCCCACGACCTTGAACCCTTCCGGAAGCCGCTCGACCCTGTCGCCGTGGGACATCCACACCCGCTGCACCGCCTTGGTCCCCGCGAACAGCGAGCACGCCAGGTCGACCTCCAGCTCGGCCGCACCGTACTCCCGGCTCCCGGCCGCCTCGACCCCACCGCCCAGCAGGTACGCCATCGCCTGCTGGCCGTAGCAGAGACCGAGCACGGGCACACCGAGTGCAAACACGCCCGGGTCGGGCCGAATCGCGCCCTCCTCGTAGATCGAGGCCGGCCCGCCCGAGAGCACCACGCCGACCGGAGAAAGGGTCTTGATATCTGTTATCGGAAGGTCGCCCCTGCGGACCTCGCTGAACACCCCCAGCTCGCGTACGCGCCTCGCGATGAGCTGGGTGTACTGGGCGCCGAAGTCCAGGATCAACAGCGTTTCGTGGGTTGCCATAGTGCCCGCACGGCGGGCGCGGCCATCCTAACAGCGGCCCCAACCACCGGCAAGCGCGGGGCGGCCCGGCTGCGGGGTCTTGATTGCCTGGCATCGCAATTTCGTCATAAGATGCGGGCATGAAAAACCCAAGAGTCTCAACACGTGGCTGTCCCCCCCTGTGTCTTTGCCCCGGCCGGCCCGGGAGCACCGGACGCGTGCTGGCTTGGGCGGCTCTCCTCGTCTGCCTGGGCGTCGCCGGCAGCATGCCTGCGTACGCAGGTGACCCATCCCCTTCGTACTTCACCTTTTACGTCCAGCAGAGCTACCCGAAACAGACGACCACCAACAACCAGATTCAGCAGATCAACCAGACGTTCGGAACGAACTTCGACGACTGGAGCGACGTCGCGAACCTGAGCGTCGGAGCGCAGTTGTTCAAGCGCGTCTCCCCCTACTGGAAGGTCGGGCTCCAGCTCGACTACAGCCAGGGAGCGATCAAGGGCAGCGCCTCCATCCCCACCGAGGCCGGACCCGCCGAGCTCGCGTTCGAGCAGAGGTACAACATCTACTTCGATGTTTACGCGATCGCCCACTACCTGCCCTGCCCGTCCTGCACCAGGGTCGTGCCGTTCGTCTACGGCGGCGTCGGCATCGGCTACGAGAAGGACCGCACCACGCTCACCCTCCGAAACGACTTCATCGACGAGGGGCTGCGGGTCGACAACGACGGGTGGTTCCCGACCTACTCCGCAGGGGTGGGGATCGACGTCCCGCTCTCCTCGCGGGACAGGTGGTACGTGGAGTTCGGCGGGGCCTACGTCTGGGCGCGGATGAAGCACACGGTGCCGGCGAGCGGCTCCCTCGCCCCCGCCCCCGAGGTGACCGCGGACACCGACTTCACCGGCCCGAACTACTGGATCGGCATCGGGCTGAAGTTCTAGCCGCCCGGGTCAACGATCTCATCCCGAGCCCTGCCGCAGCCAGGCCGAGGGATCCGGGCGGGTGGAGGTTTCTGTCCGTTTTCGCCCTCCCAGACCCGTCGCTGCGCTCGGGCTCAGGGTGTGAAGACCGCCCGCCGAGCATGCCGGGATTGCTTCGCCTGCCTGCGGCAGGCTCGCAATGACAGGCGAGCCGGCTTCACAGCTCCCGTAAAGCGACGGCGACGGGGCGGCGGGCGGCGCGGACCGCGGGCGGGACGCCCCCGACGAGCCCCATCAGCAGCGCGAAGACCATCCCCTCCGCGAGCAGCCCGGGCGTGATCTTGAACGCGAACGCGAGGTGCGAGAACGTCTGCCAGTTCATGGTCCCGGTGGTGAAGCCGTTCATCGGGAGCACGGCCAGGCACCCGAGCACGCCGCCCGCGAAAGCTATGAAGAGCGATTCGATCACGAACGAGAGGACGACCGTCCCGCCGCCGAACCCGAGCGCCCGCATGGTGGCGATCTCGCGCGACCGCTCGGCCACCGCCGAGTACATGGTGTTCAGCGCGCCGAACACCGCGCCGATCCCCATCACCATGGCCACCAGGAAGCCCAGAACGCGGATGAGCGTCGTCAACAATCGCGACTGCTTCTCGTAGTACTCCGTCTCCCGGTCGACCTGCACCGAGAGCCGCGGATCGGCGGTCAGCGCGTCCTTGAACGGCCCCAGGGCGGAGCTCGAGTCGAGGCGGGCGGTCACGGACTGGAAAATGTTGGTCGGGCGCTTGTAGACCTCGCTCAGGACGTTGGCGTCGCACCACAGCTCGGAGTCGAAGGCGCTGCCCCCGGCGTCGAAGAGACCGACCACCGTCCAGGTGCCGCCGCCAAACCGCACCCTGCTGCCGAGCCCGAAGCCGCTGTACGTCTTGACCGCGTTGCGCCCCACGACCAGCTCCGCGAGCCCCGGCTGGAAGAACCGACCCACGGTGATGCGCACGTTGTCGCGTACCTCCAGGGCCCGCGGCGAGACGCCGCGCACCTGCACGTTGGCCTCCGTTCCGGTGCTGGCCAGAGGGAACGCCGCGATCACCACGACCTCTCCCGAGACGAGCGGCCCGCGCCCGTCGCGCGCGACTCCGGCCGCGCTCTCGATCACGCGAAGCTGGTCGAGCGAGACTACGCTCACCATCTCGGAGTCGGCGCCGGCCCGGCGCACGATCGCGTTGCGCGGGGAGCCGGACGCCACCAGCGTGGCCCGGAAGCCGTTCGCCATCGCCAGCATCGCCACGAACACCCCCACGGTGCCCGCGATACCGAGCACCGCGACGATCGCGGAGGCCCAGCGCTGGAGGACGCTGCGAACGTTGTACGAGAGCGGGATGGCCATCTCAAACCCTCCGCAATGCGTCCACGACCCGCAGCCTCATCGCCGAGACGGCGGGCAGGATCCCCGCGGCGGCGCCCACGCCGAGGGCGAGCAGAAAACCGAGGAGCAACGACAGTGGCGCGACGTAGAGCGGGCCGATCATGGGAACGGCTCGCGCGATGCCAGGGATGGCGAGCCTTGCGAGCGCCAAACCGAACAGCCCGCCCTGCCCGGCGATCAACACCGACTCCGCGAGGACGAGACCCAGGACGCCCGCATCCGAGAAACCGACGGTCTTGAGCACCGCGAGCTCCCCGGTCCGCTCTCGCACCGCGATCGCCATCGTGTTGCCGGTGACCAGCAGGAGCGTGAAGAAAACAACCGACCCGATGACCATGACCAGGAACCCGACGTTCCCCATCTGCTTGGCAAAGGAAGCCGCAAAGGCCTTCTCCGTCTGCGTGAGCGTCTCGAACGGGGAGTTCGCAAACGCGTCGTCGATCGTCTTGGTGACCTTGACCGCGTCGTCCGGGTTGGCGAGCTTCACGACGTACCAGCCGACCGTGCCCTTCCCGAACTGCCGCCGCTCCTCAAGGTAATCGAAACGGAACAGCAGGCCGCTCGTGTCAACCTCCGGCCGGCTGCCGTCGTAGATGCCCGCGACGTTGAACTCCCAGGGCCCGGTCCAGATGGTGCCCCTGAGTGGAAGGCGGTCCCCGGCCTTGAAGCCGAAGCGCTTTGCAAGGCTCTTGCCGACCAGGCAGGCCTGACGGTCGCGCAGAAACGCCTCGCGCTGGTCATGCCCGGACGAGGTACTCGGAGTACACGTCGAACCAGGTGTCCTTGTCCACCGCGAACTGCGGGAAGAAGTTCTTCTCGTCCTGGTAGACCCCGCCAAACCACGTCGCGTACGTCACGCCCGACACACCTGGCACCCCAAGGATTCGGTCGCGGTAGGAGAACGGCAGCGGCATGATCAGCGAGACCTTGTTGATGACGTTGAGGCGATCCACGCCCGCCACGTCGGCCCCGCCGCTGAAGGCACCGCGAATCGCGATGAGCAGAGCGTACAGGAAGAGCGCCACCGTGAACGAGCCGATGGTCAGCGTAGTGCGCACCTTCTTGCGCCGCAAATTGGCCCACACGAGCCGGAAGAACTTCATGCGCCGCCCCCGGCCCCCTCCACCAGCACGCCCTTGTCGAGATGGAGCACGCGTGTGTGCCCGCTCGGCCGCGCGCGGGTCGTGGGTCACCATCAAGACGGTCTTGCCGTGCTCGTGCACCAGCCGGCCGACGAGGTCCATGATCTCCTCGGCGCTCTTGCGGTCGAGGTCGCCGGTGGGCTCGTCGCACAGCAGGAACGTGGGGTCGGCCACGATCGCCCGCGCGATCGCGACGCGCTGCTCCTGACCGCCCGAGAGCTGCCGGGGGTAGTGGTCCATCCGGTCGGCCAGGCCGACGACCCCGAGGGCCGCCTCGACGTGCGTGCGCCGGTCCGCCTTGGACAAGCTTGTGAGCAGCAGCGGCAGCTCCACGTTTTGGAACGCCGTGAGGACGGGGATCAGGTTGTACATCTGGAAGATGAAACCGACGTGGCGGGCGCGCCATGCGGCGAGCCTGTGCGCCGACATGTGCGTGATCTCGTCGCCCGCCACCGTGATGCTGCCGGCCGTCGGCAGGTCGAGCCCGCCCAGCAGGTTGAGCAGCGTGGTCTTGCCCGAGCCGGAGGGGCCCATGAACGCGACGAAGTCGCCCCTGTCCACGTCCAGGTTGAGGCCCTGGAGTACGTCGATCTCTTCGCTGCCACGGTGGTACTTCTTGTCCAGGTCGCGCACCCGGATCAGGCTGTCGCCGTTCCCCTTTCCATCAACTCGAACCATCGCCGCCTCCCTACCTCCCAGGCAATTGGCACGTCCCGCCCAACCGCCCAGAGAACAGCCAACAACTACAATCCTCAGCGGCCGCGCTGCGGTCCGTTGCCTTGTGCCTATTGCCTCTTGCCTGTTGCCTTCACTGCTTCACCTTCACGCGCTCGCCGTCGTGAAGGCCCTCGGGGCCCCGGACCACCACCTGGTCACCGGCCGAGACCCCTGCGTTGATCTCCAGGTCGGAGCCCCTGGCCAGTCCCACGCTCACCGCCCGTCTCTCCAGCATCCCGTCACGAAACACGAACACGACTTGCCTGCCGTCGACTTCCCGCACCGCCTCCCGCGGGACCAGCGCCCGCACCGGCGACTGGTCGGAGCGGCGTTCTTCCCCCAGGAAGGCGACCTTGACCCCCATGTCCGGCAGGATCCGCGGGTCGAGCGCCTCGAACGAGATCCTCACCTTCACCGTCGCCTTCTGGCGGTCGGCAGTGGGGATCACCGTCCGCACCCGGGCCGGGATCTGCCAGTCGGGGTAGGCGTCGAGCGTCGCCACGACCTTCTGGGCCGGCGAGACCCGCGCGATGTAGGCCTCGTTGACGTCCACCTCGATCTCCAACGAATCCATGTCGACGATCGTCGCGATCCCCGTGCGCGTGAACCCGCTTCCGGCCGAGACGGGCGACACCATCTCGCCGGGCTGCGCGTCCTTCGAGACCACGATCCCCGCGAAAGGTGCCCGCACCGTGCAGTTCTCCACGTCCTGCTCGGCCGTGGCGACGTTGGCCTGCCCCTGGCGCACCTCCTCGTGGGACGCGGCGAGCTGGGCCTTCAGCCCGTCGCGCGTGGTCCGCGCCAGGTCCAGCGCCTGCACGCTGGCCACGCCCTCCTTCTCGAGGTCCTGCTGTCGCTGGAGCTCGCGCTCCGCGTTCGCCAGGTTGACCTCGAGCACCGGCACGTTCGCCCGCGCCACGTCGAGGCCCGTCCGGGCCGTCGCCAGCCGCTTCACGGCGTCGGAGTCGTCGAGCCGGGCCAGCACCTGGCCGGCCCGCACGACCATCCCCTCGTCGGCAAGCATCTCCACGACCCGGGCGGTGATCTTGGCCGCCACCGTGGCGCGGCGGCGTGGCGTCACGTAGCCGCTGGCGTTGAGCAGCGCCGCTGCCCTGCCCTCACCCGCCGGCTTTGCCGCCGCCAGCTCCACGACCGGAGCTCGCGCCCGCAGAAACACGACCCCGAAGATCCCGAGGACCACCACGAACGCGGCTACCGCCACGATGCGCCAGATCGTGCTCCTCTCACCGCTGTTGCGTGCGCGCTCGTCGATCCTCAAAGCGCTGAGGTCCGGACCCTTTGAACCGCGTTGCACGCTCATGCAGCACTCCCCCCGGTTTCCGATTTTCGGACAGCGTTCACTCTACGCTAAGGACGTCCGCCAAGTTTCGCAGCGTCCCCAGCCCTGCGCAAACCTGGTCGGCCGGGTTCGGGTCAACCGACCGGCGCCGCCCGGCGGAGTCGCCCCCAGGTAAAGGCAGAGGGGAACAGGCCGAACGCGGCGATGGCTAGCCCGGCGAGCTTGCCGAAGCAGCCGGTGAGGTCGGTGTCGGTAGCCGGCGTGAAGGTGACGGGGTTGGGGTGATGGTGACACGCAGGGCCGGTTCAACTTGCCAAGGCTCAATCTGGCGCTATACTCCCGCCTGTGACGGGGCCGCCTGTGGCTATCGAGACTGGCGCAGTGACCGTGTCTCGACCGCGCGGTCGCGCCACGGGCGCCACCACAAATCACCTAGAAGAGAGGGGATCACAATGCGCACCAAGAAGCACACACCGGCATGCCTTCTGTTCCTGATCTGGATGCTCCCGGCGCTGGCCTTCGCCCAGCGGCAGGCGAGGCTCATCGGCAAGGTCGTCGACCCGGACGGCAAACCGATTCCCGGGGTGACCGTGACCACCACGTCGAAGCAGATCCCGAAATTCCAGGACGTCGAGACCACCGACAAGAAGGGCATGTTCACGGTGGACTTCAATGAGGTCGACGTGACGTACGTGTACCGGTTCGACAAGGCGGGGTATCAGACCATGCAGGTCGAGCAGGTGTGGCACCTGGTGGGCTCCCAGTTCTTCACCTGGACGATGCAACTGGGCCAGTCGGCGGCGCCCGTCGGCGGCTTGGCCCCGGTCTCGACATCGCAGCCCGCGATCGCCGCGTTCAACGCCGGCGTCGCCGCACTTAAAGCCAAAGACCGCGAGACCGCAGCGACGAAGTTCAAGGAGGCTGTGGCGGAAGACCCCAAGCTTCGCCAGGGGTGGGAGGCGCTGAGCACGCTCCAGCTCGATCTTGGGCGCAACCAGGAGGCGGCGGACGCCGCCGAGAAGGCAATGGCCCTCGGCTCGACGGCGCCTGCGGTCCTGACCGCGCGCTGGCAGGCCTACCGAAACCTCAAGGATGACGTCAAGGCCGCCGAGGCACAGAAGGATCTCGCGAGAATCGGACAACAGACCGAGGAGGCGAAGAAGCTCCACAACGAGGGCCTCGCCCTCATGAAGGCCGGAGACGACGCGGGCGCCTTCGCGAAGTACGAGGAGGCGCTCAAGCTCGACCCGAGCCTCGAGCCGTCGCTGGTCGGCCTCGCCACGGCCGGCATCAAGCTCGGAAAGTATGCGGAGGCGGAAGCCGCGGCGGAGAGCATCCTGAAGGCGGATCCCAAGAACGAGGCGGCGATACGGCTCCGGTACAACGCGTGCCTGGGCCTCGGAGACAAGGCGAAGCTCGCCGACGCGCTCATGGGCCTGGCTGCCTACGAGCCGGTCAAGGCGCGCGACGGCCTCCTGCGGCTGGCTTTCGAGGCCTACGATGCCAATGACATGGTCCTGGCCAAGCAGCGATTCAACGAGACCCTCCAGATCGACCCGACCTACCCGCAGGCCCACTACTATCTGGGTCTCATCGACGTCGGCCTGGGTGCGAGCGCGGAGGCAAGGACCCACTTCGAGCGCTTCCTGCAGCTCGCGCCGAACGATAAAGAGGCCGAGTCCGCGCGCGAGGCGCTCAAGTACCTGAAGTAGCCCTGAAGCCGGGGGAATTCGCGCGAGACCAGGAGCCTGTCCGAGAAACCGACGAAAGCGAGGGTTGCGATGGCGCCGGATGGCAAGGAAGACAAGCGAAATGCCCAGAGGCGTAGCCGACAGCTACGTTGAGGACGTTTCGCGAAGTCTGACGCCGCCAGCCGGATGCCAGCGCAAGCCGCAGCCGGAGCGTTTTTCGGACAGGTTCCTATATCGGCACGCAGCCGCTCCGGTTGCGATGGGCAGCCCGAGTCCGTCGGAGGCCGGTCCGGGATTCCGGATGTCCGGGGGACCGCAGTGGAACGAGATTGCGTCGCGCCGCGGCGCCCCTGGCCTCGGATGGGTTATCCAAGAACCCGGACATGAGTTCGGAATATCGGGCAAAGTGCTGCGACAACCCGCATCGCACCGCTTCACTCTCAGGCTTGACACTTGCATCACGAATGTATAAGTGTGTGAAGCCATGTCTACTTCGTCCGTTCGAGAACAAGGACTCAAAACGGGGCATGTGCCGCTCATCGTGCAAGAGGGGGAATGCCCCCATGAGGTCGTCACCCGGCACCCCTCACGCGCCGTCCTGGCGTCGAGGGTGTGCGTCGAGGATCGTCGTGCGCCCGCGTGGCCCGCAGATTATGTGAGTCTGCGTGCAGGGCCTGCCGCTGGAAGCGGCTCTCGCGGGCCTCCGCCCCGACCCGCATGAACACACTCGACACTCAGCTGTGACCTTACTGGAAGGAGGAAAGAGGAATGCAAGATGCGAGAAGTGGTGCCCTTCGGTTAGTTCTTCTTGGTGGCGTCCTCGTCACCGTAATCGGCCTCGTCGGCTATGGCGCAACTGCCATGGCCCAGGAACAGCAGCAAGAGAAACCAGTTCAAAAGGAGATCAAGGAAGAAGTGGTGGTGACCGGTACTCTGATTCCGCGCCCCACCCTGGAGGCGATGAGCCCCGTCACCACGATGGACGTCGAGGCGCTTACCTATGCGGGGAACACCCGCCTCGAAGACATGCTGACCACCCTGCCGCAGATCTTCAGCGCGCAGAACTCCACGGTGTCGAACGGTTCGTCCGGAACCGCGACCATCAACCTGCGCAACCTGGGCTCCTTCCGCACGCTGCTCCTGATCGACGGCGAGCGGCTGCCGGACGGTGACGTTGGCAACCCAGCGGGAGACCTGAACTTCATCCCGGCCGGGCTCGTCAAGAGGGTCGACATCCTCACCGGCGGGGCCTCGTCCACGTACGGCGCCGACGCCGTGGCGGGCGTCGTCAACTTCATCATGGACAAGGACTTCGAGGGTCTAAGGGCCGGCATCTACGGCGGCGGCTACAACCACGACAACAACGACGCGACCGCCGTGACGAATCAACGCGGTCAGGAACTTCACGGTTCCGAAGGGGATGGCCACGGACGGCGGCCAGCTCGATGCCTACGTGTCGTTCGGCAGCAAGTTCGCCGAGGGCAAGGGCCACGGGATCCTCTACCTGGACTACCGCAAGAGCGCAGCCCTCAAGAAGGGCCGCCGCGACTACACCAACTGCTCCGTCGGCGTTCTCGGCGGGGCCGGCCCGACCTGCGGCGGGTCATCCACGAGCATCGGCGGCCGCTTCTGGACCGACGACGGGAACAGCTGGACGCTGGACCAGTCGGCCGGGACAACGTTCATTCCGTGGAAGACGTCGAGGGACTCGTTCAACTACGCGCCCTACAACTACGCGCAGCGCCCCGACATTAGGTGGGCGGCCGGCGGTTTCGTCGACTACGAGTGGAACCCGTATGCTCACGCCTACGGCTCGGTCATGCTCATGGACGACACGACGGACGCACAGATCGCGCCCTCCGGCGACTTCGGCAGCACGCTCTACGTCAACTGCGACAACCCGATGATGAGCGCGCAGCAGAAGCAGATCGTCTGCGCGGACAACGGGTACGGGCCGGACGTCGCGGGGCCTGACGGCGTCCTCAACCACGCGGGCCTGCAAATCTACCGCCGCAACGTCGAGGGCGGCGGCCGGGTCGACCTGC
The DNA here is from genome assembly GCA_963739225.1 of uncultured Acidobacteriota bacterium. GTDB lineage: Bacteria > Acidobacteriota > Thermoanaerobaculia > Thermoanaerobaculales > Thermoanaerobaculaceae > RBG-13-68-16. The sequence goes on from CAVTZQ010000004.1 coordinate 473,221, forward strand.
TCACCCACCAATCCATCCGCCTCAACGGCGGTCTCAAGGGCGAGTTCGCCACTGGCTGGCACTACGACATCAGCGGCCTCTACGCCAACACCCGCGTCCCGGAGACGTACATCAACGAGTTCAATAGCCTGCGCATCCAGCAGGCGTTGTTCGTGACCGGCGACCCGAACGATCCCAACACGTGGGCGTGCACGGATCCATCCAACGGCTGCGTTCCCTGGAACATCTTCAAGAGGGGCGGGGTCACTACAGCGGCGCAACAGTTCCTCAGTCTGCGAATGCTCTCGAACGGCACCGCGAGGACGGAGATGATTCAGGGAAAGGTCAACGCCGACCTCGGGAAGGTCGGTTGGACGTTCCCCGGCGCGGCCGAGGGGGTTTCGCTCGCTCTCGGCGCCGACTACCGGAAGGAGTTCATGGACTTCCAAACGGACCTGTCCTACCAGACGGGCATCGGCGCGGGCCAGGGTGCGACCACACCCTCGGTCACGGGTTACTACGATGTCAAGGAAGCGTTCGCCGAGGTGCTACTCCCGTTCGTCCAGGGCGCCAAGGGGGTGCAGGACCTGTCCCTGAGCCTGGGCTACCGCTACTCCGACTACAACGTCAACGGGTCGCACCCGACCTACAAGGCTGATGTGGTCTATGCGCCGAGCACCTCATTCAAGTTCCGCGCGGGTGCTAACCGCGCGACCCGTGCGCCCAACGTGGGCGAGCTGTACCAGCCGCAGCGGCTCGTGCTCGGAGGCAACACCGACCCCTGCACGAACGAACCGGGCGACACGCCTCAGTTCACCTTGGAGCAGTGCATGCGGACGGGTGTGACCGCCGCACAGTACGGCCACCTCGCCCCGAGCACGGCCGGCCAGTACAACACCTGGTCCGGCGGCAACCCGAAATTGGATCCCGAGACCGCCGACACCACCACCTTCGGGCTGGTGATCACCCCCGCGGGCACGAGCTTTTCGCTCGCGTTTGACTACTACGACATCAAGCTCAAGAACACCATCGGCGTCCTCTCCGCGGACGACATCCTCTACCAGTGCGGCGTGAGCGGCGATCCCGCGCTCTGCGGCCTGATCCACCGCGACCACTTCGGCTCGTTGTGGCGCTTGCAGAGCACGACCGAAGGCTACACGGTCACGCTCAACGACAACGTCGGCAAGAGGGAGACGGAAGGCGTCGACGTGAACGCCGGCTACACCCTGCCTGCCGGCAACAGCTTCTTCAGCTTCAACCTCACCGGCACCTACGTGAACAAGTCTTTCGTCGACACCGGCCTCTTCCACTACGACTGCGTGGGCTTCTACGGCGCCAAGTGCAGCAACCCGTACACCGCCTTCGTCAACATGCAGCCCAAGTGGCGGCACCTCTTCCGCGCGTCCTGGCAGACCGGCGGCACGGTCGTCACCCTGGGGTGGCGGTACCTGGGTGCCATGAAGGCCGAGGAGGCAAGCTCGGACGCGTCCCTTGCGAACCCGGGCGCCATTGAGCAATTGAAGCTCAACAAGGCCCTCGAGTACAGCGCCTGGAACTGGTTCGACCTCGCGGTGGGCTTCCAGCTCGCGAAGGGCGTCCAGTTCAACTTGGGCGTCAACAACATTGGCGACAAGCAGCCACCGCTGGGGTCCGGCAGCGGGGCCGACGACTACGCGAAGGGCTTCTACGGCACGTACGATCCCTACGGCCGGTATATCCACTCCAGCATCCAGTTCGCGTTCTAGTCGGAAGGCAACACGCCGTGACGGGAGCGGCCCCTCCGGGGGTCGCTCCTTTTTGTGTGTTCAGGGATTGGCGCCGCCGCCGCGGAGCAGGGTGTCGATCTTGGTCGAGTACCGGCGCTTCAGGGCGTCGGTCGCGGCCACTTCCCGTGCCTTGGCCAGCCAGCGCTCGGCCGCCCGCGTGTCCCCCTTCTCCAGGTAACACGCGCCCAGCAGGAAGTAGAACTGATCCTCCTTCGGCCGCTTGCGGATCGCGTACTTGAGGTGGCCGATGGCCTCATCGAAGGCCTTTCCCGAGTACGCCTGACGGGCGAGCTCGAAACGGTAGTACGGGTTGAGGTAGCGATGGTGGATCACCCTCTTCTTGTACGCGGCGGCCCGCTCCCGATCACCCAGTTGCTCGTAGAGTCTGGCCAGGTCGCTCATGGCGACGAGATCCGAAGGGTCTGCCTTCACGGCCTGGAGGTACGCCGCCTCCGCGTGAGCGGGATGGCCGGCTCGCAGGTACAGCGTGCCCAGGTTGGCCCAGGCCGGCGAAAACCGGCCCTCGCCGTCGGCGATGGCCGTGCGGAAGCACGAAAGAGCCGAAGCCGTATCGCCCGCCTGCATTCGCCCCACGCCGATGTTGTTGTAGTAGTGCGCCAGCGCCCGCCTGTCGAGGATCCTTCGCATCTCGTAGCTGGCCTTGAAGTCGGCGATGTTGAAGTCCACGACCCGCACGCCCGTCTTCCCCAGGTCCACGTACACGTTGACGTGCTGGTTCAGGACGTAGGTGTCCCTGTCCAGGGTCCAGTCGGGCGGCACATCCACCTCCTGGAACTGGACCTTCAGCCCCACATCGCGCGCCATCGCGACGAACATGTTGGAGAACGACAGGCAGTTGCCCAGCCTGGCCCGGAACGTCTCGGAGGCGGTGCGGGTCCTGTCGTCGTACACCAGCCCGAACGTGTCCGCGTCGACGATGGCGGAGGCCAGCTGATCCAGCTTGAGGCTTTCGCTCCCGTTGCCCGCCACGTGTTTGCCCAGGAAGTTGCGCATCTCGGGACTCACAGCGAGCACTTCCTGCTCCTCGACGACAGACACGGGCGAGTTTTCCGCCACGCCGAGAGCCGTCCCCGCCAGGAGCTGATCAGGCGTGATCCGCGCGCTTTCCGGGCGTAACCGGGCGCCGGTGCACCCGACGGCAAGCCCAACCACATAGAGGAGACAGGCTCGAAGCCATGTGGTCGAGCGGCCCGCCGGTCGGCGAAGGGTTCACCCTGCGCCGCGCTCCCCGGGCCAGCGCGGGTCGCTCAGGTCGAAGGTCGTGACCATCCCACTACCCACGGTCGCCGGGCGCGCGCTTCGCGCACCCGCAGCCGGACACATGACCCGGTACGAGATTCCAGTCCGGAGGTTGCCGGTCCGTTCCGCGTGAGGCGCCCCGCCGTCGCACGCGCGCTCCGCTGCGAGGACCCGACCGGAACTCCGGCCCTGCCTGGCTGAAGGTGGCCGCCGAGGCGCCTCGGCCCGGTGGTCCTGGCTCTACGGCGTCGATCCGAAGGTGAAGGGACTGCCGTTTCACTCGGGCACGTATGAAACGACGAACGGTCGATCCCCTTTCATGAAGCTCACGGTTACGACCGTCCTCTGGCCCTTGGTAATCACCACGTTGGAGGACAGCCGCCGACCCTTCCATTCCGCAACGATCCGATGGTCGCCGGTCGGGATGTACGCGAAATTCAACACCCCGTTCGCCGTCTCCCTCGTCATCCCGAAGAACCGAACCGTGCAGTGCGCCGGCGTCGAAAACACCCGCAGCGAGCCCTTGCCCTGGTGGACGGCCTCCACCTTGCCGCCCATCAGGTCCCCCCGAACGGTGACCTCGACTCCCGGCCATATTCTGACCACACCGGAGATTCGTTCGTATCCGGGTTTGCTGAAAGCGATCGTGTGCTCGCCGGGCGCCAAGCCATCGACCAGCAGCAGCGGGACGCTCTTGTTCTCGGCCTTGCCGTCGATCTCGACGACACACTCCTGAGGGGCCGATGTGACCAGGAGCTTCCCGACGGGTTGCTTGGCCGTGGCGCCGCCGGCCTCCGCCTCGGGGCGCAACGGGGATTCCGTGGAGAACGCCCCCACCTTGACCTCGATCGGGAGCGCCTGCGCCTCCACCCGAAAGGTCTGCGGCACGAACCCGTCCTTTTCGACCCGAACGATGTGTGCGCCTGCCGGTACGTTCGCCAGGAAGAGCCCGTCCTCCTTCGAGTTGGAGGTGCCTACCAACTTGCCGTCGAGGTAGACTCGAAGACCGGGCTCGCACACAACCTGGATGTCGCCGGCGAACGAGAGCGCCGGCACCATCGTCAGGATAAGCAGACAGAACCAAGCTAGCCGCTTCATGCTTCCCCCGTATCGCCTTCTGTCAGTCTCAGTCCACATCGCCCTGTGTCCGTTGCGCCCGCTTCACCGGCTCGGGCTCCTGACCACCGCTAGCCCTTTGGCTTCGCCTCCGGTGTCGTGCGGTCTTTCACCACCTGCCGGGCGGCCTCCTTGCTGGCGACGGCCTCCACGCGAACGATGCGGGCGGAGACCTGCCGACCGGAATCCCTGAACGCGACCCTGGCCCCCGTGTTGGAACAGATCCGGCTGAAGGTGTCGGCGATCGTGATGCCGGTTGCGAAGGGCAGGTTCACGTAGACGGCGTCAAGAGTGAGCAGGTAGTGCTCCCCACTCAGAGTTCGAACGTAGACAAACTGATACGCGAGAGGCGAGAAGGTATCGACGGTGCGAAGGTTGAAACACGCCTCTGTGGCGAGCGTGCCGCGATCGGCCGTCGGGACTTTCTGCGAGGACAAACAGGCGAGCCCCGGGATCGTCACGATCAGGCCCAGGAGACACACCGCCGTGCGCTCCGTGCTGCTCACCGTGACCACCTTCCCTTCCGCCCAGGCCGTCGCTCCGACCGTGGCCTCGCTCCCGTCGAGAGCCGGACGGCCCCGGTGGCGCGGCCTGGGCCTCTCACACCGCATGTTCTATCACGAATGGCACGCCTGCACCAGCGGGCTCGCCTCCCAGAAACGGGCGCTTGCGCCAGCGGCACCATGCCCCTCGCCATCACATCCACAGCAACCGTGCCCGCACCGCAGCATTCCTGGGAGCCTGCCCGGGAACATGCGGGACCCTTGATCCGGGGCCGCCCCGGGCAGGCTAGAATGCGGTGGCCGGAAGCCGTCCGGCGGAGGGGTCATGTCGCTCGAGCTGGCAAAAGAGGTCCTGACCACGGAAGCGGAAGCGATCCTGCGTCTGCGGGACGGCCTGGACGCGGCCTTCCTGGAGGCGGTCGAGCTCCTGGTGGCCTGCCAGGGGCGCGTGGTGTGGACGGGGATGGGCAAGTCCGGGATCATCTGCCGCAAGCTCGCCGCCACCATGGCTTCGACCGGGACGCCGGCGATGTTCCTCCACCCGGCGGAGGCGATCCACGGCGACATCGGCATGGTGGCCCTGGGGGACGTCGTGGTCACCGTCTCCAACTCCGGCGAAACCGAGGAGCTGGTTCACCTCACGGAGTACCTCAAGCGCCTCGGGACCCCTCTCATCGCAATCACCTCCAACCCGTCCTCGACGCTAGCCGGTCACGCGGACGTCCACCTCAACCTCGGCGTGGACCGCGAGGCCTGCCCGCACAACCTGGCGCCCACTGCCTCGACCACCGCCGCGCTCGCCCTCGGCGACGCGCTCGCGATGGTCGTCTCGGTGCGCAAGGGCTTCAAGCCGGAAGACTTCGCCCAGCTCCACCCGGGCGGGAAGCTGGGTAAGCGGCTCCTGACCGTGGCCGACCTCATGCACTCCGGCGACAAGATCCCGCGGGTGGACCCCGGAACGCCGATGAAGGACGTCATTTACGAGATGTCCCGTAAGGGGCTCGGCATCACCACCGTCCAGGACGAGGGCGGCCGGCTGCTGGGCGTGATCACCGACGGGGACCTGCGGCGGCTCATGGAGGCGGACCGCGATCCCCTCGCGCGTTCCGCCGGCGACGTGATGCACAGGGGCGCCGCCACGATTGAACCCGGGACGCTCGCCACAGGAGCGCTGCGTCTGCTGGAGACCCGCCGCATCACCGCGCTAGTGGTCACCGAGAACGACGACCGCGTGGTCGGCATCCTGCACCTGCACGACCTCTGGGGCGTGGGGCTCTTCTAGGTTCGAGGTTTGCCACCCGCCCGCCCCCTTGCCAGCAGCCCCGGCGCAGGGCAGAATGAACGGGTGTTCAGTCCGTGGGGTGGTGGCGGAAGACTCTCCACGCTCGTAAGCAACAGAAAACTAAGGAGATAGTGCATGCGCAGGGAAATCCGCAGGGTCGGTGTGTTGGGGGCCGGCGTGATGGGGTCCGGGATCGCGGCGCACCTGGCGAACGCCAACGTGCCTTCGCTGCTGCTCGACATCGTGCCCCGAGAGCTGTCGCCCGAGGACGAGAAGGCCGGGCTGACCCGCGGGGACAGGCGCTTCCGCAACAAGCTCGCCCTCGCCGGGATCGAGACCATCAAGACCTCCAGGCCGGCGCTCATCTACACCAAGCGGCTCCTGCCCCTGGTCTCGGTCGGGAACTTCGAGGACGACTGGGACAAGCTCGGAGAGTGCGACTGGATCGTCGAGGTGGTGGTCGAGAGGCTCGACATCAAGCAGCAGGTGTTCGAGCGCCTCGAGAAGGTGCGCAAGCCGGGCTCGATCGTCTCCTCCAACACCTCCGGGCTGCCGATCAAGAAGATGGTGGAGGGCCGCTCGGAGGACTTCCGCAAGAACTTCCTGGTCACCCACTTCTTCAACCCGGTGCGCTACATGCGCCTGCTCGAGGTGATCGCCGGGGAGGAGACCGACCCCGAGGTCGTGAAGTTCATGACCGATTTCGGCCAGTTCCTGCTCGGCAAGGGAATCGTCTTCGGCAAGGACACGCCGAACTTCGTCGCCAACCGGATCGGCGTCTACGGGATCATGGCCACTGTCCACGCCATGATCGACCTGGACTACCAGGTGGACGAGGTGGACGCGATCACCGGCCCGGCGATGGGACGTCCCAAGAGCGCCTCTTTCGGGACCACCGACCTCGTGGGCCTCGACACGATGGTCCACGTCGTCCGCACGCTGCGCGAGGAGTGCAAGGACGACGAGGGCCAGGCGATGTTCGCGATGCCCGAGTTCATCACGAGGATGGTCGAGAACAAGCAGCTCGGGCGCAAGACCAAGGCCGGCTTCTTCAAGCGCGAGAAGGGTCCCAAGGGCGAGAACGTGGACTTCACCCTCGACTGGAAGACCGGCCAGTACCGCCCCAAGGCGAAGCTGGACGCGCCTTCGCTGAAGGTCACCAAGGGCCTCCACGACCCCGGCGCGCGCATCAAGGCGCTGGTCAACGCCGCCGACCGCGCGGGCGCCTTCGCCTGGCGCATTACCCGCGACGGCCTCGCCTACTCCTCCAGGCGCCTGGGCGAGATCTCCGACACGATCGTGGACATAGACCACGGCCTCACCTGGGGTTTCAACTGGGAGCTGGGACCGTTCGAGATCTGGGACGCCCTCGGGGTCGAGGACACCGTCAAGCGCATGAAAGCCGAGGGTGTCGAGCCCGCGCCCTGGGTCGGGGAGATGCTGGCGACCGGGGCGAGCACGTTCTACCGCGACGGCGCCCTGCGCCGGGAGTTCTACGACCCTCGCTCAAAGTCCTACGTGCCGATCCCGCGCCCCGAGAGCTTCCTGGTGCTGCGGGAGATCAAGAAGCGCACGCCCGCCGTGTTCGAGAACGCCGGGGCCTCGATGATCGACCTCGGCGACGGCATCGCGTGCGTCGAGTTCCACTCCGCATTGCAGCCCAAGCTCAACCCCATCGACGGCGACATCATGGAGGTCATGCACAAGGCCATCGCATTGGCAGAGCAAGATTTTCGTGGCCTGGTAATCCACCACCAGGGGGAGCAGTTCTGCGCCGGGGCCAACCTCCTGATGATCCTGGAGGGGGCGCAGAGCCAGGCGTGGAAGGCCATCGACGACATGATCCGCATGTTCCAGGGGATGACCATGGGGATGAAGCGGGCGCGCGTCCCCGTGATCACCGCCCCGTTCGGCTTCACATTTGGGGGCGGCGCCGAGATCACGATGGCCGGCGACCGCGTGTGCGCGCTCGCCGAGACCTACATGGGCCTGATCGAGGTGGGCGTCGGCCTCGTGCCGGCCGGAGGCGGCCACGTCTTCATGCTGGAGCGCGTGCTCGACGGCGTGGACGAGCCGGTGCTCTCCAACCTCCCGTTCCTGCGCAAGGCGTTCGAGGACATCGCTATGGCCAAGGTCGCGACCTCGGCCGAGGAGGCCCGCGAGCTCAAGTACCTGCGCCCCTACGACCATGTGGAGATGAACCGCGACCAGCAACTGTGGACCGCCAAGCGGATGGCGATCGCGCTGGCCGAGGAGGGGTACCGCCCGCCGCTGCCGAGGAAGTTCAACCTCCCCGGCCGCGAGGGCCTCGCCACCATTCAGATGCTGCTCCACAACATGAAGATCACCCACTGGATCTCCTCGCACGACGAGAAGATCGCCACCCACGTCGGCAACACCTTGTGCGGGGGCGACACGACGATCAACAACCCGGTGAGCGAGGAGACGATCCTCGACCTCGAGCGCGAGGCGTTCCTGTCGCTGTGCGGCGAGCCCAAGTCGCAGGAGCGGATCACCTACATGCTGCTCAACAACAAACCGCTGAGGAACTGACGCGCCCATGCCCGACTGGAGAGCGGCTGTGATAGCGGTATCGACGCTGGACCGGGGTGGCGTCGCGGCCCCGGGCGGCGTCGCGTCATCGCGAGCCCGCCGCGAGCGGCGCGAGCCGTGGGCGTGGCGATCCCGTCGAATCTCTCGAGATCGCCGCGTCGTCCTGCCTGCGGCAGGACTCCTCGCGATGACAGCCCAAGAAGGGAGAGTCTGAACATGCCCAAGGCAGTGATCGTCTCGTACGCCCGCACCCCCGTCGGCAGGGCCAAGAAGGGCAGCCTGAAGGACACCCGCCCCGAGGAGTTCGCCGCGCCGGTCCTCAAAGCGCTGATCCAGCGCACACCCGGCCTCGAGCCCGCCATGGTTGACGACATCATGCTCGGCTGCGCCATGCCCGAGGCCGAGCAGGGCATGAACATCGCGCGTCTGATCTCCCTGCTGGCCGGGTTCCCGGTCGAGGTGACGGCGTGCACCTCCAACCGTTTCTGCTCCTCCGGCTCGCAGGCCATCGCCTGGGCCGCCGACGTGATCCGCTCGGGCAACGCCGAGGTGATCATCGCCGGCGGCGTGGAGTCGATGTCCATGGTGCCCATGGGCGGCAACAAGATCTTCGCCGATCCCGCACTCATGGACGCGATGCCCAACGCCTACGCCGGCATGGGCACCACCGCCGAGGTGGTCGCCCGCCAGTTCGGCATTTCGCGCGAGGAGCAGGACGCGTTCGCCCTGCGGTCTCACAAGCGGGCCGCGGCGGCGATTGCGGCCGGCAAGTTCAAGGACGAGATCGTGCCGCTCAAGGTACGCACCATGGACGACGGCGCCTGGCGCGAATTCGTCTTCGACACCGACGAGGGCCCGCGCGCCGACTCCTCCCTGGAAGCGCTCGCCAAGCTCAAGCCGGCCTTCGACCCGCGTGGCACCGTCACCGCCGGCAACTCCTCGCAGATCAACGACGGCGCCGCCGCCGTGGTGGTCATGTCGGACAAGAGGGCCGCCAAGATGGGGCTCGAGCCGGTCGCCTACGTCCAGCACTGGGCGGTGGCCGGCGTGCCCCCCGACATCATGGGCATCGGCCCAGCCAAGGCCGTGCCGAAGCTCCTGAAGAAGGCCAAGGTCAAGCTCGAGGACATGGACCTGGTGGAGATCAACGAGGCGTTCGCCAGCCAGTCCATCTACTGCTCGCGCGAGCTGAAGCTCGACCCGGACAAGACCAACGTCAACGGCGGCGCGATCGCCATCGGCCACCCGCTCGGCGCGACCGGCGCGGTGCTGACCTGCAAGATCCTGGGCGAGATGAAGCGTCGCAACGCCACGCGCGGCATCGTCACCATGTGCATCGGCGGCGGGATGGGGTTCGCGTACCTGCTCGAACGGCCGTAACCACCTCACGCCACGACCAGAGATGCGATGGGGCCCACGCTCGCGGGCCCCCTGTCGTTTTGCCGCACCAACTCCCATCTGAAGGTGCAAGGCCGACGCCCCGCGAGGTCATGATGGCACCCAGCGAAGTCATTTCCCTGGTGCGTCCACCACGAGGGCCTTGTCGATCTCCAGCTTGAAGCTTCCGAACGGCTGGGCGCCGCGTACCAGGCTGAGGCCCTTCACCCTCGTGGGATCGTTCGGGTCGGTCGTGGCCAGGAGGAAGCTCGGCGTTGAGTTGATCCCCAGCTTCTGGGCTGCGGTGATGTCGGTACGGATGGCGCCGGCGAACTTTCCGGTGCTCATGCAGGCGTCGAACCGGGTGGCATCGAGGCCGAGCGCCTTCGCATGCGCGGCCCAGGGCTCGAGCGCCTGCTGGTTGGCGAAGAGGCGCTCGTGCATCTCCCAGTACTTCCCCTGCTCCCCCGCGCAGCGCGACGCCTCCGCGGCCTTGAACGCCTGCTTGTGGATGCTCTCCAGCGGCATGTCGAAAAAGACGTAGCGGAGCTTCCCGGTCTGGACGTACTCCTTCTGCAGTTGCGGATCCGTGTCGCGGGTATGGCGGGCGCAGTACGGGCACTGGTAGTCGGAGAACTCGATCAGCGTCAGCCTGGCCGCGGTACTGCCCTTGGCTGGCCGATTTCCGAGGTCCACAGCGACGTTGCGCACCTCCGGGGCCGCAGGCGCGGTGGCCGGGCGGCTCTGGAGGAGCTGCTTGACCTCCAGCAGCTGCCTCAGGATCTCCTCCTGGCCTTTCTTGAGCGCCTGGATCTCGTCCCAGAGCTTCTGGTCCGATTGCTGCCCAGGAGCCGAACCAGCTGAGACGAGAAGAAGGAAAATCGCAGCCCATCCGGTTTCCCACAAGCGCCTGGTCATGTCCGCTTGCCTCCTGTGCCTACCTGACAGCCGATGCTAGTGGAGACGTTCATGCGGGTCAACGAAACGGACTGGACCCTTTCCGCGAGTTCCGATCTAGACCATTCCGTCCGCACGGAACGCCGCGCGCAGGTGTCGGAGGCGGGGCCACAACCCCCCGCCCTCAACCGCGATCACGTCGAACCGGCACGGCGGCGTCGGCCCGCGGGATCGTGCCAGGTACGCCTGGGCGAGCTGAACGAGGCGCGCCTGCTTGCGCGCGTCCACCGCCTCCTCGGGCGCTCCGGCAGAGGTACCGGAGCGGGCCTTGACCTCCACGAAGACGAGGGTGTCGCGGTCCCAGGCCACGATGTCGAGCTCACCAAGCGGGCAGCGCCAGTTGCGCGCGTCGATTCGGTAGCCCTTCAGGCGCAGAAAGAGCGCCGCAAGGGTCTCGCCCCTCCGTGCCGTCCCCCGCCGGGAATCCGCCCGAGACCTCATTACTCCGATTGGCGCCCCCTCCCCTTCAGGCGAAGGGCTTTGCTCGTGCCTCTTGTCTATTCCCTATTGCCTTCTTCCCGCAGCGCCTGTGCGGCGAGCGTGATGACGTCCACCGTTTGCGCCGTCTCGAGGCCGAGCTCCTGCTGGGCGTTACCCACCATCACGGCGCAGAACGGGCAGGCCACCGCGACGTCGTTGGCGCCCGACTCCCCGAGCTGGCGCATACGGGTCTGGTTGATGCGCGTCCCGAGCTTCTCCTCGAGCCACATGCGCCCGCCGCCCGCGCCGCAACACATCGCCTTCTCGCGGGACAGCGGCGCCTCCCTGAGCGTGAGGCCCGGGATCGCCTTCAGGATCGCCCGCGGCGCGCGGTACTCGCCGTTGGTGCGGCCCAGGTAGCAGGGGTCGTGGTACGTCAGCTCGCGCCGCACCTCCGTGGTCAGCGACAGGCGCTTCTTCGCCACCAGCTCCGCGACCAGCTGGGTCCCGTGCAGTACCTCGTAGTTTCCCCCGAAATCGGGGTACTCGTGGGCCAGTGTGTTGAAGCAGTGCGGGCAGTTGGTGACGATGCGCTTCACGCCGTACCGGTTCAGAGTCTCGACGTTGGCCGCCGCAAGAGTCTGGAACAGGTACTCGTTCCCCAGGCGCCGCGCAGCGTCCCCGGTGCAGCGCTCCTCCGGCCCCAGGATCGCAAAGTTCACACCCGCCGCCCGCAGCAGCTTCACCAGAGAGACCGAAGTACGCTTGCCGGCGTCGTCGTAGGAGCCGGCGCACCCGACCCAGAACAGGAGCTCGACCTCCCCGGCCTGGGACGCGAGTGGCACGTCGAGCCCCTTCGCCCAGTCGCACCTGATCTCGGCGCCAAGCTGCCACGGATTGCCGTTGACCTCCATGCCGCGAAATGCGGGCTCGGCTTCCGCGGGGAACTCGGCCTTCTCCAGCACCAGATGCCGGCGCACTTCCACGATCTTGTCCACGTACGAGATGAACAGCGGGCAGGACTCCTCGCACCACCGGCAGGTCGTGCACGCCCAGATCACCTCGGGGTCGATCACGTCGCCCGCCAGCTCGCGGCTCGGGACGCCCGGTTTCTCATCAGGGTCGCGCAGGATCTCCTTGCTGGAAGCGTTCAGGTGGTCCCGCAGATCGATGGTGAGGTCGCGCGGAATCAACGGCTTCTTGGTGATCGTGGTGGGACAGACGACGGTGCAGCGCCCGCACTCGGTGCAGGTGTAGAGGTCCAGGAGCTGCTTCCAGGAGAGGTCGGTGACCTTCGCGGCGCCCAGCGTCGTCCCCTCCTGGATGTTCTCCAGGTCCATCTTCGAGAGGCGACCGGGCTCGTCTAGAGGCCGCAGCAGCACGTTGGGCAACGAGGTGTACACGTGGAAGTGCTTCGAGTACGGCAGGTAGTTGGCGAAGACGTAAAGCGCGAGGAGGTGCAGCCACCACGCCGCGGTGTAGGTCGCCCGCAGGCCGGCCTCGCTCGCCCCCGCGAGGGTCGCACCGACGATCGAGGACACCGGGGTCCACGCCCATGGGCCGGGGGCGCCGCCGCCGATGCGCGCGCCGTCGGCCAGCAGGTCGGTAACCATCAGGGCGGCGATCAGGCCGAGGATCACCCAGGCGTCCGCGCTGTACTCCAGCCTCTCGGGCCGGGTGACGACGCGACGCCAGGCCGCAATCGCGACACCCACCAGCACCAGCACCGCAAAGAGGTCCTTGCTCAGCAGGTACGCGTGCCCGAGCGTGGTGTGCATGAAGGGGAGCTCCCACCCCTGCGTCAACCCCTCGACGACCATCGAGAGCGAGCGCACCGTGAAGACCAGAAAGCCCCAGAAGATCATCGCGTGCATGATTCCGGGGATCGGCTCGAGGAACATCCGCTTCTGCCCCACGAAGAACACCAGGAGCCCGCGCAGCCGCTCGCCCCAGCGCCCCAGCTCGACGCCGCGCCTGCCCGCCAGCAGGAGCGAGAGCTTGCGGCTCAGCGACCAGGCGACGCCGGCGACCGCCGCGATGGTCAGCAGCGCGAACCAGAGGGTGTCCGCGACTCCCAGGAAGCTCCCCGCCGTGGCGTGATGGGGCATCCGCGATCTCCTCTTCGTCGAGCCGCATTTTGACACACACGGAACGTCAGTCGCTTTGCGGCCAGTCCAGGGCTGCTACAATCCTCACCTCGGCCAGCCTTGTGCCGGCGGCATCAGAGGGAGGTTCTTGAGATGACGGGGAAGGTGAAGGTGCAGCCGGTCTCGCGAGTCGGCCTGGGGCCGCTCGTGGCCATGGCCGAGCAGCTTCGCGCCTCCCTCCCCGGATGGGCGGACACGACCCCCGTCGCGCTCCGCGGCCAGCCCCCGAGCGACCTCGCCCTCGACCTCAGGCACCTCGCGCACCACGACGGAGACGGTTTCCTCACCGCCAGCGTGGGCGACGAGGTCGTTGGCTTCGCGGCGAACTACGTCCGATCCCGCCAGCTCAACGTCTCCCAGCCGTGGCTCCTGCCCGAGTACCTGGAGCACGAGGTCGCCGAGCAGCTGGTGCGGCGATCCATTGCGTACGGCGAGCGCGCAGGTGCAGGAGACTGCGCCGCCCACGTCCTCGGCGAGGCGCGCTGGCAGGCGATGCTATTCCGCTTCGGCCTGCGTCCACGCTTCCCCGTCTACCGGCTGGTCTTGACCGCAGAGCGCGCCCGCCTCGCGGGGCAGGAGCTTGCAAAACTCCGGCCTGCGAGTGAGCTGACTCAGGACGCGGTGCAACGGCGGGCCGGATCGGCGGACCTGGAGCGCCTCGACCGCCTGGCGCGCGGGGTGACGAGGCCGATGGACCATGAGCACTGGCTGACCGAGCGGCGTTTGCGCCTCGCTAAGGTCCGTGACGGCCAGCGCGTCGCGGCTTACGCCTACGGTGGGTCGGGCCAGTGCGGGCCCGTGGCTGCCGCCACCGCGGAGGCGGGGCTCGCGGCGCTCGGCTGGGCGCTGAAGTTTGCCGCCGACACGGACACCACCGAGGTGCAGGTTCTCATTCCGGCGACGTTCGAGACGGCGCTTGAGCACCTGCTGGATTCCGGCGCCGAGTGCCGAGGCAGCTCGATCTGGATGAGCCGCCCCGCCGGCAGCACATTCGAGCGCTACGTGCTCCCTTCGCCCACCGTCAGCTAGCTCCCTGGCCTCGTCCCCCCGCCTCCCGCGGTCCGACAACGCGACCCAGCGGATGCTTTGACGTCGGGTGCCCGGGGCGTAGAATCGCAAAGAGATCAAGCCAATGAGATGTTCTCAGATGCGTGAGCGAAGGGCGCGAAAACCTAAGGAGTCTTGTACTATGTTTCACAATCATCCGCACAACCCACCTGTCCGCCGCGATCGCACCCCAATGCGGACCTCACCGTCGCGAACCAACACTCTCATTGCGAAGCGCGGCAGCGCGACCGCCCGACTGGCGGCGTACGGAGTCGGGCCTCTGGCACCTCTGGCTTCGGGCGACAGCGAGGAAGGACGCGCCAAGAACCGCTGCGTCGAACTGGTCAAGAGGTGAAAGAACTGAGGAGGACGACAATGCGGACAAGAACAAGCCTCGTACTCGCCCTGACGGTCCTGCTCGTCGTCAGCGCAGCAGCGCTCGCGCAGGAGGACGTCAAGGGGAGCAAGGACCACCCCCTGTTCTCGCGCTGGCCCGGATATTACATTTACAACTACGAGCACAAGAAGTTTGACTCTTACGCTTTCCGGTTGAAGGACAGCAAGGACACTGTTGAGGGAGAATGGTACTACCTCAGATACTGGGCCAAAACGGGTGTGGAACACCCCTCCAATCTCGAGGTCGTTCGGAACTACGAGAACGCAATCCGCAAGGCAGGTGGCACCGTACTTCACACGGAGGGGAACGACTTCACCGTTGGAAAGATAGTCAAGGAAGGAAAAGAGATCTGGCTAGAAGCCGGTAATGGTGGCTCCGGTGAAATCGATCTGCGAATCGTGGAACGCCAGGCCATGGAACAGACGATCCACGCAAATGCCGCCTCCTGGTTCTCCGACATCACCACGACAGGCCATGCGGCCGTCTACGGGATCTACTTCGACACCGACAAAGCGGAGATCAAGCCCGAGTCGGAACCCGCGCTTGCCGAGATGGCGAAGCTCCTCAAGGGCAACCCCAGCCTCAACGTTTTCATCGTGGGCCACACCGACAACACCGGCACGTTCGAACACAACATGAAGCTCTCGATGGACCGCGCCACGTCCGTCGTCAACGCACTGGTCGCCAAGCATGGCATCGCGGCGGCGCGCCTGAAGCCGTACGGCGTGGCGTCCTTGGCGCCTGTAGCCTCCAACAAGTCCGAGGACGGCAGGGCGAAAAACCGCCGAGTGGAGCTTGTGGAGAAGTAGCAGGTCGGGGATGTCGCAAAAGGGCGCGGTCGTGCTTCCTGACCCACGTGCACGCTGGAGGTGTGCGATGAGAACTGAGTTGGCGATTGGGGTTCGGAGAGCGGTCATCCGGAAGGGCACCGCGGTCATAGCGTTCGGCTTGCTCGTCGCGGTCCTGTCCTTCGACCCGACGGCAGGCGCAGAGGAGAACTGCTGCGAGCGGGGCGTCTCGACACCGCCTTTTCAGCTACCACCCGGAAACCAGGTTGACTGGAGTGAGCACTTTGCATCGTCTTTCGCGAGTCCCTTCCACAGCTTTCTCCCCGACGTTGACTGTCCCGTCCAGGTGAGGCTGTGTCTTCGTGCCGAGGAAGACTATCGTCTTGTCGGCGAGGTTAAACCAGAGGGTCGGACCCAAATTGACCACAATGGCGACCTCCTGGGGACATTTGTCGCCAAGGTCCGGCTCATCGACCCCGAGCACGGCGACGAGCTTCTCAAAGAGTCACGACAGGTGTCATGGACCGGGGCACTCGACGAGGGCATGAACCATAAGATCGATTGGTACGAGCCCTCAGCGGACGCCCGCAACGAGACCTGGATCAATCCCGTTGGAGACTTGGTGAAGGATTTCTCCAATATCAGCGAGATTATTTACGACTACGAGCGCAAGCCGCAGAAGTGCCGAGTCACCCTTCCGGAAGACAGTGGTGACACTGTCCAGGCCGGCGCAACCGTCATGGTCACCCTCAGTGACATCATCGACCACATGGGGCGCCCGCCTCAGCCCTGGCAGCGAATCCTCGCCAAGGTGGAAAAGGGTACGATCACCAACGCAGAGGCAAAGTGGGGCGCGCTCTACGTCTTCAGAGCAGGGAAGGCTGGAACCGTGGAGATCGAATACCGCGCCCCAGACGCCTGCAAGCCAGACAAAGAAACCATCAGGGTCTTCAATACCTGTGTGAAGAAGGAGAACCATAAGAGTATTAATCCGGGACCCGAAATAGGCAAGAAGGAGTTCGACATTGTCTGCGACCAGTGGGACGTGAAGATAACCTACACCGAGGACCTTGGCGGCACCTACAAGTCCGGCGGGAAGACGAAGGTCACAGTGACGCGAAATTACTCGGTGACGTTCAAAGCGCGGGTCAAATTCGCAAACGCGGACGGGCGCAAGGCGACGTACCGATCCGACGACTCGGACATCCAATTTCACGACAACTACAACTCGCACACGGTCCACGAGGTTTGCAGCTATCGCGGGGGCTTTACCGGGAACAAGGGCGGTCGCGGCCCGGTGCCGATCCAGGTCACGTTTAACAGCCACAATCACACCTACAGCTTCGGCTTGGGCAGCACCAAGAGTGACCTGGTCAGTTACACGCTCAGCGGCAACCTTCTCGGTCCCAACGAGCAGTGCACCGGAATCTGGCAGCAGGAGGTCCAGCAGCAGTCCCAGGCGATGGTCCCCCGCGGTTTGGAGAAAGGGGAGGGCCCCCCTGAGAACCGAACCTACGCGCCCGGCCAGGTGAGCATCACGGGACAGGCATCGTGGGATGACTACATGACGGGGGCCTGGCCCACGCCCGGCACGCCGCCCACACACTCGGTGCTGATGCCTCCGAGCTACCGACTGGTCTACCTCCCCCTCGTCTACGACTGGGGGAAGTTCCCGAACATGAAGATCAAGAAGACGCTCTCCTGGGAGATTAAACGGCCGAACTAAAGACGTGATCGCGCCGCCGGTTGCTAGCGGCGCCGGCCGCGCCCCTGGACCTTGCGGACACGGATACTCCTTGGACCTTGCCGCCTCGAGGGGTGAACGACCTTGCTTCCGGGCTTCCGCTCCTCCCTCGGCCCCACTCCCCTGCCGCGCTCGCGGCGCTCCGGCTCCGGCGGCAGGAGCAGCGGCTGGAGCTTGACCTCCATGAACTCCTCGTCGATCCCCTTCACGAGCACGCGCAGGGGGTCGCCAAGGCGCAGCACCCTCCCCCGCCGCTGGCCGACCAGCCGGTGCCCGGTCTCGTCATAGCGGTAGAAGTCATCGGTGAGGTCGGCGACGTGCACCAGACCTTCGACGAAGACCTCTTCGAGCTGGACGAACAGCCCAAACGCGACCACGCCGGTCACGTGCCCCGAAAACTCCTCCCCGATATGGGCGCGCATGTACTCCGTCTGCTTCCACTTCACGACCTCGCGCTCGGCCTCCTCGGCGCGCCGCTCGGTGAACGAGCAACTCTGCGCGAGCTCCTCCAGGTCCGCCTCCGCGAGCGCCCGCTCCGCTCCCTGGAGCACCTGCCCGGACAGCAACAGGCCGAGGAAACGGTGGACGACGAGGTCCGGGTAGCGCCGGATCGGGGAAGTGAAGTGCAGGTAGAACTCGGTTGCGAGCGCGTAGTGGCCCTTACACTGCGGGTGGTAGGCGGCGCGGGCCAGCGAGCGGAGCACCAGGGTCTGCAGGAAGCGTTCGCCCGGTTTGTCCGCGATCTCTGCCAGCACCCGTTGCAGCTCGCGGGGCGGGAGCTCCTCCAGGTTGCCCTTGAGCTGAATCCCGAACTCGGCGAGCACCGCCTGCAGCTCCGCAAGCTTGCCCGCCGAGGGTCGCTCGTGGATCCGAAACAGGCCGGGCTGCCTCCCGAACACCAGCATGCGGGCGACGCACTCGTTGGCCGCGATCATCAGCTCCTCGATCAGGCGGTGGGCGCGGTTGCGGGGGGCGGCCTGCACCCCGGTCATGAACCCCTCGGGGTCGAGGAGGATCTCCGGCTCGGGCAGGTCGAAGTCGATGGCCCCGCGGCTGCGCCGTCTCTCCCCGATGCGGCTCGCGGCCTCGTCGAGCAGCTCGAGCGAGCGCCGCACCGCGGGCGGCAGATCGGCGGGCCATGAGCCCTCCTCGAGCCATGCGAACACCTCCGTGTACGTGCAGCGGCGCCGGGAGCGGAAGACGGTGCGCTCGGCCCGGTAGCCCTCGACGGCGCCGTTAGGGGCGACGAGGAAGCGCACCGAGAACGCCAGCCGGTCCTGCTCGGGAATCAGGGAGCAGAGGTGGTTGGAGAGCTTCTCCGGCAGCATCGGGACGCAGCGGCCTGGCAGGTACACGCTCGTCCCCCGCTCGCGCGCGGCCCCGTCGAGGGCGCTTCCCGGCCGAACGTAGTGCGAGACGTCGGCGATGTGTACGAAGATCTCGATCGCGCCGTGCGGCGCGTGCAGCGCCACCACCGCGTCGTCGAAGTCGCGGGCGGTCTCGCCGTCGATCGTCACCGCCGGCTGGCCGCGGAGGTCCGAGCGGCCTGCGAGGTCCTCGGGCAACACGTTCGCAGGCAGGGCATCCGCGTCGCGCAGCGCCTGCGGGGGGAACTCGACAGGGATCGCGAGCTCGGCGAGCACGACCTCCTCGTCGACGCCGCTCTCGCCGGGGGCCCCGAGCCGGCGGAGCAGGCGCCCCTGCACCGGCCCCTGCTCGGGGATCTCGCCCACGGACACCTCGACGAACTCGCCCGGGCGCGGGAGTTCGTCCGGGATCGGGTCGAGGATCACGCGCATGTTGAGCCGGCGCGCATACGGGTCCACCCACGGCCGCACCGGGTCCGGTACGAAGCGGCCGACCAGCGTCGGGCGGCGGCGGCGCAGCACCCGGACGACCTCGCCGTGCTTGTCGGGGACGGGCTGGCCGCGCCTGCGGCGCATTTCCCGGTACACCAGGACCTGGTCCCCGTCCAGCGCGGAAGAGAGGTTCTCGGGCGGCACCACGATGTCGGGGATGTCGCGCTCGCCCAGGCGGACGATCCCGAAACCCCGCGAGGTCAGGCGCAGCTCGCCGACGTAGTAGTCGGTGAACTCCACGGCCACCACGCGACCCTTGGACCGGACGAGCTCGCCGCGCGCCTCGGCCTCTTCCACCAGCGCGGAGAGCTCGCGGCCGATCGTCTCCCGGTCCCAGGACGCGAGCAGCTTGCGCTCGAGCTGTGCGAGGGTCACGCCGTTGCCGCGCGCCGAGCGGACCTCGTCGAGGATGTGCTTACGGTGCATCGGCCACCAGGTCCAGGAGACGGGAAAGCGCGCTGCCGTTGACAGTTTTCACACCTGCCGCTACACTCCCCGAGGCGCGTGCGAAAGTGGCGGAACTGGTAGACGCGCAAGGCTCAGGACCTTGTGGGCGCAAGCTCATGGGGGTTCGACTCCCCCCTTTCGCACCAACTTTGTTCTTCCCACCTCGGCTGAACCCGACCTGAACGGGCCAAGACCAGCGAGCAGTTTCTCTTGCGTTTGGCACTGGCACGAGGACTACGACGCCGCGGCCTCCCCGCGCACGAAGCGCAGGGCGTCCTCGCGCTCCCAGAAGATCGGGAAGATCGTCTCCAGGCGGGTGAGCTTGAGCAGCGCCTCGAGGCGGTGGTGGGGGCGGAAGAGCGCCACGCGCCGGCTGGCCTTGGTGAACCTCTGCAGGTAGCCGACCAGCTCGCCGATCCCGGTGGAGTCGACGTAGTCGATTCGGGCAAAGTCGATCACCACCCCGCTCTTGGTGTCATCGAGAACCTTCTGGAGCTCCGTCGCGAAGAGCTCTGCCGACTCCCCCAGCTTGATCGTGCCCTCGACCTCGATGATCGCGACCCCGTTCTCCTCCGACCGGCGCACTTGCATGTTTGGCACCCCCGTTTCCCCCCTCACGAGCCCGAGACCGTGATTTCCGCCGTCGCCGCCAGCCCGCCTCCCCGGCGGCCACGGCACGCGTACCGCCGCAGCTCGCCGAAAGCGCCCAGCTCCTCAACCTCGACCTCGAGGCGGTCGCCCGGCTCCAGGGGCTGGTACACCGTCACCTTGTCGAGGCCGACTAGGCGCAGCGTGCCCTGCGGCGAGGGCCGGACAACCAGCAGGATCGCCTGAGCCAGGGCCTCCGCCACCAACGTGACCGGCCAGGGGCCGGTCCCGGTCAACGCGCCGTCCGCCGTCGAGAGCACGAGCGCGAAGCGGCCCTTCGAGTCCTGCTCCACCCGCTCGACCAACCGAAATGGAAATTGGTGCGGGATCTCCTCAGGCGTCCGCGCTGACACCCTTGCTCCGCATGAACTCCACCAGGGCGTTGACCGAGGCGAACGCCTTGGCACCCACTTCCTCGTCCTGGATCTTGACCCCGAACATCTTCTCGATGCCGATCACGAGCTCGAGCGCGTCGATCGAATCCAGACCCAGGCCATCACCGAAGAGGGGGGCAACGTCGTCTATGTCGTCCGGCGCCATCCCCTCGAGCTGGAGCCTTTCGATGATGAGCTGTTTCACTTTTCGGTGCAGCGGGGTCTGACTCATCGCACCCACCCTTCCCTGTCGCCTCAGAGTATACCCGACCCCTCAGCGACCGCGGCGCGGCGGCCACGCCAGGCCGAGATCGGCAAATGACGTGCTGGCGCCCGCAAAACCCACCGAGCAGCGCTCGTGGTCCACGAGCACCGGCAACCGGCGCTCCCAGGTGAGTGCGGCAAGCTCGGCGATCCGCGCCGGCTCCCTTGTCAGGTTTACGCTGAAATAGCTCACGTGCCTCCGCTCCAGGTCCTCAACCAATGCTCTGCAGTACGGACAGCCATCGGCAACGTATACGGTCACGCTCACGAGCCCTTGCCATCCTCGCCCGGCGGGGTCCAAGGAACCTCGACCGGCTCCAGCTCGGCGAGGAAGCGCTGGTCCTCTCGCCAGCCCGGGCGCGCCTTGACCCGAAGGTCCAGGTACACCCTCGCCCCCAGCACGGCCTCGATCCGGGACCGCGCCGCCGTCCCGATCTCCTTGATCATGGCGCCGGCCCTCCCGACCACGATCCCTTTCTGGCTGTCCCGGTCCACCACGATGTCGGCGAAGATCCGCAGCAACGCGCCGGCCGCCGTCTCCTCCTCCTGGAAATCGCGCAGGTGAACCGTGGAGGTGAACGGGAGCTCCTTCTCCACCCGTTCGAGCAGCGCCTCGCGGATCAGCTCGGCCACGAAGAAGCGCTCGCTCTGGGTGGTCGTGAACGACGGATCCAGCAGTGGCTCGCCCTCGGGAAGCAGCGTGAAGATCGCGTCGCGCAGCGCGGGTAGCCCGTCCCCCCGCAGCGCCGAGATCGGCGCCACTGCCGCGTAGGCGCGCTTCGCAGTGTAGAAGCTCACACGCTCCGCGAGGTGCCGCGCTGCCTCGGGGCGGTCCACCTTGTTTGGCAGCAGCACGACCGGCACCGTCGCCTCGCGCAGAAGACCAATGACGAAATCCTCCCCCGCCCCTGGGACCTGGCCGGCGTCGAACATCTGCACGATGAGGTCCACCTCGGAAAGCGTGTCGCGCAGCGCGTGCATCATCTGGACGTTCAGGCGGTGCAGCGGGCGGTGCACGCCCGGGAGGTCGAACAGCACCGCTTGGCCGCGCTCCTCGGTGAGCACGCCAGTGATGCGGTGACGCGTCGTCTGCGGCTTGGCCGAGACGATCGCAACCTTCTGGCCCAGGAGCGCATTGACCAGCGTGCTCTTGCCCGCGTTTGGGCGGCCAACGAGGGCGACGGTCCCCGAATGCTTCACGGGGAGCGCCGGACCCGCACCCGCCGCAGGCGGCGGCGGTCGAGCTCGACGACTTCGAGGTCCAGCCCCTGCCAGGCGGCGTGTTCGGCGATGCGGGGCATGTGCCCGAGCCGGTCGAGCACTAGACCCGCCACGGAGTCGAACCCGACCTCGCCCACCTCGACGCCAAAGATCTCCTCCAGCACCTCGACATGGGCGGCACCGTCCAAGAGGTAGACCCCCTCGGACTCCTTCTGGACCTCCGGCGTCTCGCGCTGGTGCTCGTCGCTGATCTCGCCGACGATCTCCTCGAGGACGTCCTCCAGAGTCACGATCCCCGAGGTCCCGCCGTACTCGTCCACCACCACGGCGAGTTGCTGGCGCGTGCTTTGGAACTCGCGCAACAGCTCGCGCAGCGGCTTGGTTTCGGGCACGACCAGAACGGGCCGCAACAGCTCTCCGACGGCCGGCCTGCCGCCGCCGGCAACGGCCTTGAGCACGTCCTTCACGTGCACGACCCCTTCGACGCGGTCGAGGGTGTCGCGGAAAACGGGGATGCGGGTGAACATCGACTCGGCGAAAAGCCGCTCCATCGTCCCGAACTCCGCGTTGACCGGAAGCGCCACGACGTCGGTGCGCGGCGTCATGATCTCGCGCGCAACGGTCTCGGAGAGCTCCACGATCGAGGCGACCAGCTCCGCGTCCTCGCGCTCGAGTATGCCGGCGTCCTCGCCCGCCCCGATGAACGCCTGCACCTCGTGCTCGTCCACCGCCTCCTCTTCACCCTCTCTCGGCTCCTCCTCGGGTCCCTCGAGGAGCGCGAGGCGGCGCAGCAGCGGGGTCCATGGACGGAGGGCGACCAGCGCGACCACGGTCATGGACTCCACCCGCGGGCCGCGCGCGATCCCGAGCCCCACAACGATGGCCATCAGCCAACCGAGGAACAGCACGGCCAGCAGGCCCGTGTTGCTGGCGCCGATGAGCCTGCCGGCTCGGACAACCGCCAGCGAGAACAGCACCAGCAGGACCCCCATCCCGACCTGGAGAAAGACGATCAGGCTCGCATAGGCGTCGGAGCGGCGCGGGTAGCCCGGGAGGAGGCCCGTGCGCTGAGCCAGCAGGCCTCCGAGTTGGATGTTGCCCAGGCGCACGATCGCGATCAGTCCCGCCAGCATGAACACCAGGGGCAGCAGCACCACGACCGCGACCAGCATTGCGGTCACCGGGCTCGCCCACCACAGGGCGAGGGCGGAGCTCACCGGATCAGCTCCCGCCGCAGCCGAGCCTCGAGCCGTTTCATCCCGCCCCGGTCCGTCTCGTGGTCGTACCCGCACAGGTGCACGATCGCGTGCAGCACGAGCGCCTTCAGCTCTGTCTCCAAACTGGTCCCCGCCTCGACGGCCTGGCGCGCAGCGGTCTCCACGGAGATCGCCACGTCCCCCAAGTAAGGCGGCCCCTCGGGCTGCGCGTAGTTGGCCGGGAACGAGAGCACGTCGGTGGGCCGGTCCTTGTCACGGAAGTGACGGTTGAGCGAGCGGATGGTCGCGTCATCGCACACCAGCACGCCGACCTCGGCCGCTTCCACCTCCAGACGCCTGAGCACCTCCGTGGCCAGCTCCCGGAGGGCGTCGGTCCGGCGCCCGCCAGGGTGGCGTTGCCAGCGGAAGGTCACGCGGAGGTCAGGCACGGCGCTTGCGGTTGAAGTCGAAGCCGGGGTAGTCGATTCGGTGGTGGAACGCGTTGCTGATGACCCAGAAGAAGGCGGCTCCGATCTTCTCGATGTCCTTGAGGGTCAGCTCGCACTCGTCGAGCTGGCCGTCCTCGAGGACGTTCTTGATCACCTGGTCGATCATCGACTCGATTCTGCCCGGGCTGGCCTCCTGCAGGGTGCGGCTCGCCGCCTCCACCGCGTCGGCCAGCAGGAGGATACCCATCTCCTTGCTGCGGGGCTTCGGGCCGGGGTAGCGGAACTCGGACTCCTGGACCTCACCGCGGTCGGGATCCTCCTTCTCCTTCGCCCGCGAGTAGAAGTAGCGGATCAACTTGGTGCCGTGGTGGGTGGTGATGGCGTCGCGGATCGGCTCGGGCAGCTTGAACTCCCGTGCCAGCTCGAGCCCCGCCTTGACGTGGTTCGAAACGACGAGCGCCGACATCCACGGCGTGAGGTGGTCGTGGGGGTTCTCGCTTCGCTGGTTCTCCACAAAATACTCCGGCTTGGCCAGCTTGCCGATGTCGTGGTAGTAGCAGCAGACCCGCGCCAGCAGTGGATTCGCGCCGATCGCCTCGGCGGCGGCCTCCGCGAAGTTGGCCATGGCCAGCGAGTGCTGGAACGTGCCCGGCGCCTCGAGTGAGAGCCGCTTGAGGAGCGGCACGTTCGGGTTGGAGAGCTCGAGAAGGCGGATGTCGGTAATCGTGCCGGTGAGAGACTCGAGCACCGGGAGCAGGAAGCTGGCCAGCGCAGCCGCCACCACGCCTCCCAGCGCCGCCGCCACGACCTGTGCGCCCAACACTTGACCCTCGGCAACCTTCCCGTGCCACAGCACCAGGCCCAACACCGCGACCGCGTTGACTCCGGCCACGACCGCGCCCACCCGCGCCAGCACGTAGCGCTCCTTGAGGCGCTGCGATGCGAACGCCGCGGCGACGCCGGCGATGAGCGCGTACACCGCGACGCTCACGTCACCGCCCAGCATTAGGGCGACCAGCACGCTCTGCACGACCGCGAAGAGCACCCCAACCGGGAGCCCGAACATGAGGCTGGCGAGGATTGGCCCCGCTCCGTGCGGGAGTGCGGGAAGGTAGATCTCGACATGGCCAAAGGGGTCACGCATGACGCTCGCTGCCATCCCGCCCGCGAGGAACGCGAAGCCACGCTCCAGCACCAACACCAGGACGGTCAGGATGACGACCGCCCCGAAGCGGGTGCGGGCCTCCTCCGGAGAGGGGCTTTGGCGCCGCAGATAGAACTGCCACGCTCCGCCGAGCAGCCCCATCAACAGCGCCACGCCCGCGAGCGGCAGAAGCGTCTGGGTTGAGGTGTCGCGCTCGGCGAGAGCCGCCAGGAGCCGTGCCGTCTGGGGCGTCACCTCGTCGCCCCGCCGCACCAGAACCTTGCCGCGCGGGAGGCGCACCGACACCTCCTCCACACCGCTGGCGGCCTTCAGCCGCCTCGCCAGCGTCTCCCCCGCTCGAGGACCACGTTGGGGACCATCGCGCGCGCCAGCATCGCGGACAGCGGCGCCCGCCAGCTCCGCTGGATGCCGGGCTCGGCCGCCAGGCGCTGCTCAAGGACCTCGGCCAGGCCGGATCCGCTGTCCTGGAAGCGGTAGACGTCGAGCTCGACGCGCTCCTCCTTGCTGTCCGCGGCACGCAAGGTAATTCCGCGGTCGGCGGAGTGGAGCAGCTCCATCCGGTCGCTCACGACGCCCTGGCGGTAAAGCCGCTGCACCGCCTCTCGCAGCACCCCTTGCAGCTCCTCGGAAAAACTTGCGGCGTGGAGCACCTCCGCCTCGCGCGGCTTGATCACCAGCGAGCCCACCTCGCTGAGACGTTGAGCAAGGTCGATCGAATCGCCCACGGCCTGCCGCCGGCCGTCCAGGAAGATGCGGTTCAGCTTGTCGACCAGCCCGGTGGCGACCGCGGGGTCATAGACGTAAACGGGCAGGACGTCGAAGCTGGCCCGGCGCCGCTTCTCCTCGGTGGACTCGGCGTCGGGGAGAACCACGTCACGGTCCACCACCACATCGGACGAGGCGATCTCTCCCGTGGCCAGGACGGGGATCCGGCTCGAACGCCCGGGAACCACGACTAGCGTGCCTAGCACGATGAAGGACGCGTACCACAGCCAGGTCTTGGCCAGGAGCCGCCGGCGCAACTGGACGAACTCGCCGCGCCGCACGGCGAGCCGCGCCGCGGTGGTGCGCACCTTGGCGCCTTCCGTGCCGGTCATTTCCCGTTCCCGCGCTTGTGAAGGTCGAAAAGCTCGTAGGCCGCGACCACCTTCTCCACCAGCTTGTGGCGGACGACGTCCTCCTTGACGAAATCGAAAAAGCATATCCCCGGCAGGTTGCCCAGGATCTGCCGTGCCTGAACCAGCCCGGAGATCTTCTCGTTGGGCAGGTCGATTTGCGTGACGTCGCCGGTGATCGCCGCCCTGGAATGAAAGCCCAAGCGGGTGAGGAACATCTTCATCTGCTCCGGGGTCGTGTTCTGAGCCTCGTCGAGCAACATGAACGAATCGTTGAGGGTCCGCCCGCGCATGAACGCCAGGGGTGCGATCTCGATCACCCCGCGCTCGATGTGCCGCGCCACCTTGTCATAGCCCAGGATGTCATACAGCGCGTCGTACACCGGGCGAAGGTAGGGGTTTACTTTCTCGACCAGGTCGCCGGGCAGGAACCCGAGCCGCTCGCCGGCCTCGACCGCCGGCCGGGTGAGCACGATGCGACGTACGCGGTGCTCGGCCAGCGCGGCTGCCGCCATGGCCACCGCGAGGTATGTCTTGCCCGTCCCGGCGGGGCCGATCGCGAAGACGATGTCGTGCCGAACGAGGGCCTGGATGAAGAGGCGCTGCTTCAGATTCCGCGGCACCACAAGCCGCTTGACCGCGTCCGGAATCGAGGCGTCCGTGAAGAACTCCACCAGGTCCACGCTCGGGTCCTCTTCGAGCACCCGCAGCGCGGTGCGGAACTCCTCCTTGCCCACCGTGTAGCCGGTGGACACCAGCTTGCCAAGCTCCTGCAGCAGCTTGCCCGCAAGCGCCACGGTCTCCGGCTCGCCTTCGAGGGACACCGTGTCCCCGCGCGCCGCCACCCGGACCCGCAGACGCTCGTTCAGGTAGCGGAAGTTCTCTTCCAGCGTCCCCGACAATATCTCGAGGTCTCTCTCCGGCAGTGTGATCGTCGTCATACCGTCAGTTGCTCCATCATCCTCTCACGGACCGCTGTCCCGACCTCCGCCGTCGTGCACGTCCCCCCGAGGTCCGGCGTCACGATACCGTCCCGGACCGTTGCCGTGACCGCCGCGTCGAGCGCGTCCGCGAGAGCTGGGCGCCCGACATGCCGCAGGAGCAAGGAGAACGAGGCGACCGCCGCCAGCGGGTTGGCCCTCCCCGCCCCCGCGATGTCCGGGGCGGAGCCGTGGACGGGCTCGAACATGGACACCCGCCCGGGGTGCAGGTTGGCCGACGCCGCCAGCCCAAGCCCGCCACCCAGCGTCGCCGCGAGGTCGGAGAGGACATCGCCGAAGAGGTTCTCCGTGACCACCACGTCGAAGCGCCCGGGGTTGCGCACCAGCTCCATCGCTGCCGTGTCGGCGTAGAGGTGGTCCTTGGCAACGTCCGGGAACTCGGAGGCAACCTGACCGAAGGTGCGTTGCCACAGCTCCCCGGCGAACTGCAGCACGTTGGCCTTGTCCACCAGGGTCACCTTGCGCCGCTGCCTCGTGCGGGCAAGCTCGAACGCGGCTCTCAGGATCCGCTCGACGCCCATGCGGGTGACGATCATCTCCTGAATTGCCACCTCGTGCGGCGTGCCGGCGTGCAGCCTTCCCCCCGCCCCGCAGTACAGCCCCTCGGTGTTCTCCCGCACGATCACGAGATCGATGTCGCGGGCTTGGACGCTTTTGAGGGGGTTGAGCCGCTCCTCGAAGCAGCGCACGGCGCGCATGTTGATGAACAGGTCCAGCTCGAACCGCATTCCTAGCAGAATCTGCCTCGCGTGCGCGAAATCCGGGATACGGGGGTCGCCGAACGCCCCCACCAGAATCGCGTCGAAGCCCCGCAGGTATTCCATGCCTCCCGACGGCATCGCCTGGCCGGTGGCCAGGTAGCGGTCGGCACCCCAGTCCAACTCCTCCCAGTTGGCGACGAGGTGGCCGGCCCTGCGGACTGCCTCAGCCAGCTGCATCACCTCGGCGATCACCTCTCGCCCGATCCCGTCGCCGGGGAGCACGGCTATCCGCTGGGGGTGCGCGCTCATTCCGGCCTCAGGCCGCGCAACCTTCTCCGCCAGCTCGATTGTCGTGCCATAAGGGGGGGTCAGGCGCGCGCATGCCAAAGGGTGTCGGCCACGCCGCCCTTGTGGTTGAGCCAGCGGGCGAGCACGAACAGCCCGTCGGAGAGGCGGTTCAGCAGCGGGATGACCGCCTCTACCCCCGCGCCCTGGTCACGCAGGGCGATCACCTCGCGCTCCGCCCGGCGGCACACGGTCCTGGCCTGGTGGGCCAGCGCCGCGGCGCGCCCGCCCGCAGGGAGGACGAAGTTGCGCAGCTTCGGGAGGTCGCCCTGCAGCCCGTCGATCCAGCGCTCGAGCCAAAGCGGCCGAAGCACACCCTGGGAAAGCGAAGGGCGCCCCTCGGGGTCGGCCAGATACGCCCCGACTTCGAAAAGCAAGGCCTGCACCCGCTTGAGCTGCGCGGCGACCTCCGCCGGGAGATCCTCCGCCCGCAGGACGCCAACCACGGCGTTCAACTCGTCGACATCGCCGTAGGCGGCAACCCGCAGACTGGCCTTGGAGACCCTTGTACCGTCGGCGAGTCCGGTGGAACCGTCATCGCCGGTCCGCGTGTAGACTTTCACGGCGCAATGGTACCACCTGTGTTTTGGCCCGGAGGCTGCGGTGGAGGTTCCGAGGGTCTGGTCTGGAACTCCCTCGTGCTGAGGTAATTAAGGAGACGGCCGAAAGCTGCGAGGTACGGTCTTCGTGGCCGTCGCGCTTGGCGCCGCGCCTCGCAAACCCGTTGGCGTGCGTTACCCTGGCGCACGCGCCGGGCGGATGAGTTTTTCCACGCCGCTGCGAGGGTTTCCCGCCGCCCGGAAGGCACCACGTGGCTTTGGCCTTATGGCAGATGGAGGTTCGAAATGAGAAAGTTGGCTCTGGCCATCTTCACCGTGTGCCTCACGTGCCTCCTCGCCGTTGCTGCCGATCGTCCCGAGGGGCGCTCGTTCGCCACAAGATCCGTCACCGTGGCGCGTCACGGGATGGTGGCCGCCGCCCACCCGGTGGCAGTGCAGGTGGGTCTAGATGTGCTCAAACACGGCGGTAGCGCCGTGGACGCAGCCATTGCGGTCAACGCTGCCCTCGGCCTGATGGAGCCTACTTCGTGCGGCCTCGGCGGTGACCTGTTCGCGATGGTCTGGGACCCCGGGACGGGCAAGCTGTACGGCCTCAACGGCTCGGGGCGGGCACCGCTGGCGCTGACTCCGGACAAGGTCCCGCCCCTGCCGGACGGTACGATACCGGTCTACTCCCCGTACGCGTGGACAGTGCCGGGCTGCGCCGACGCCTGGTTCGAGCTGCACAAGCGCTTCGGCCGCCTGCCGATGAAGGAGCTCCTGCTGCCGGCGATCGCGTACGCCCGCGAGGGCGTGCCCGTCCCGCAGGTGATCGCCGGATCGTGGGCGCGCAGCGTCGCCCGCTTCAAGGACACGCCGGGGTTCGCCGAGGTGTTCCTGCCGGGTGGCAAGGCCCCCGCCGAAGGGGATCCATTTGCGAACCCGGCGCTTGCGCACACCCTCGAGTTGCTCGCCGCCGGGGGGCGCGACGCCTTCTACAACGGCGAGATCGCCGAGAAGATCGTGGCCTACTCTCGAAAGGAGGGCGGATTTTTCTCGGCCGAGGACTTCACCTGCCACACAAGCGAGTGGCAGGAGCCGATCTCGACGACCTACCGAGGCGTCACGCTCTGGGAGTTGCCCCCCAACGGGCAGGGGCTGGCCGCCCTCGAGATGCTCAACATCCTGGAGCGCTTCGACCTCAAGGCGATCGGCCGGGACACCCCGGACTTCTGGCACGTCATCGTCGAGGCCAAGAAGCTCGCGTTCGCCGACCGGGCCACCTACTACGCCGACCCGGCGTTCTCCCCTGCGCCGGTGGCGGCGCTGCTCGACAAAGGCTACGCCGAGAGGCAGGCGAAGCGCATCGACATGAAACGGGCCGCCAAGTCGGTCGAGCCCGGCGACCCCGCCCTTCAGCGCGGCGACACGACGTTCCTGGTCACGGCCGACGAGCGCGGCATGATGGTTGCGCTCATCCAGTCCAACTACACCGGCTTCGGCTCCGGCTACGTGATCCCGGAGCTCGGCTTCGGTCTCCACTCTCGCGGCGCCCTGTTCTCCCTCAAGGCGGGGCATCCCAACGTTCTGGCGCCCGGCAAGCGCCCTTTCCACACGATCATCCCCGCGTTTCTCGGGAAGGACGGGGTTCCGGACATGGCGTTCGGCGTGATGGGCGGCGACATGCAGCCCCAGGGGCACGCGCAGATTGTGGTCAACCTGGTGGATTTTGGGATGAACGTACAGGAGGCAGGCGACGCCCCGCGCTTCTACCACACCGACGATACCGAACCCACGGGAACCGTGATGACCAATGGCGGCGTCCTTAGCCTGGAATCCGGGATCCCC
The DNA here is from genome assembly GCA_963739225.1 of uncultured Acidobacteriota bacterium. Lineage (GTDB taxonomy): Bacteria > Acidobacteriota > Thermoanaerobaculia > Thermoanaerobaculales > Thermoanaerobaculaceae > RBG-13-68-16. The sequence goes on from CAVTZQ010000004.1 coordinate 503,729, forward strand.
CAGGACGTGCGCCAGGCGCTGATCCGACGAGGACACAAGCTCGTGGAGTCAAACGGGATCGTCTTCGGCGGCTATCAGGCGATCCGCCGCGACCCGAAGACCGGCGTGTACTTCGGAGCCACCGAATCGCGCAAGGACGGCTTCGCCGCAGGGTATTGATTCTATTTCCGCTGCGCGAGGCTCTTTCTCTTTGGCCCGCGGGGCGGAGCTCACGCCCACCACCCCGTTTGGCGAGGGGCCCGCACAGATTTGCCAGTCGGATTGGGACTTCGGCACCCTTAAAACGCCCGAACATTCTCCGGGAGGGGGGCTTTCAATCCGCCCGGCGGGTGCTGGCGGCCATCCCTCCGAAGGCTGTGGGGACCCGGCGCGCGGATCGCGGGTGGGGTGTCGGTGCCGCGTTCTCTTGCGGACACCGAGGGGCCCCCAGCCCGAGACGCGCTGCCGGGTCGCAGCCGCAGGAGTCTCGGCGCGCCACGAGCGGGGGCGAGCAAGCGCCGAGAGGCCGCACACCCGCCGGGCAAGACAAAAGCCGTTACGCGGGGTTCACCGCTCCCGATCTCCCGCCCGCCTGAAGGGCAACATTAGGGCGTCGAGGGACCAGCGGCCAGCACCGACACAGAGCAGGAACACCAGGCAACAGAGCATCGCAAAGTCGGTGCGCACATCGCTGACCATAAACCAGAAACCCTGTTCGGCGCGGAAGAGTTCGGGAATCTTGGTGCTCGCGATCGCGGTGCTGATCACGATGAGCAGGGGGATGGCGGCGAGGCGAGTCAGCAGGCCGACGAGGACGAGTGCGCCGCACAGCACCTCGAACGCCCCCACGAAGTGCGCGGTGAAGCCCGGCGCGGGGAAACCGATCCGCGTGAACCGGATCAGGCCCATCCTGGGGTCGGTGAACTTCAGGATCCCTTGCGTCAAGAAGATGAGGCCCACCGCGAGGCGGACGAGCACAACAGCCCTCCCCCCGGCCTCCGGCGCCCGGAGGATGGAAGAAACCACCCGACTCATGCCTTGAAGGGCCACGGTTTGACCGGCTCCAACCCCTCTCGCCTATTCCGGGAACGCCACGAACGCGAGGCAAATTTCGGCGGTCGAGCTCGGGGTACGGCTGCCGGACGGGTGCGGCACCCCTTGGCGGTACCAGCCCCACGACGAGCGGCGCGACGCCGAGCTGGCCCTAACCCCCGCACCGATCGGCCCGCTCAGAGGCCAAGCAGGTACGTGAAACCGGCTCCGTAGACGGAGTCTTCGCGCTGCTCTCCGTTGAGGTGGCGCATGACCGGCACCTGCACCGAGATCCGCGCCACCAGGCCCTTGCTCAGGTTCACGACCATCTCGGGTGTCAGGTACACGAGCGCTCCTCCGGTGTCTGGATCGAGGCCACCGGTCGCGTCCACCCGGTCGCGCCCCGCCGTCCGGGCGTTCACCTCGAACACCGAATCGAGCCAGGAACTCAGACGGCGCTCGTAGCCCACGTTGGCCAGCGTCACCGGCCCGTACCTGTAGCCGTGCCCGTTGGTGCCGGTCCAGCGGTGCTGGGCCGACGCGAAAAGCGAAGATGCCGGATCCAACACGTAAACACCCGAGAGACCCGCGAAGCGGTCGGTCGCTCCGGTTCCCGGCTGTGCATGCTCGTCGAGGCGCTCGCCGTCGTGTCTCAGGTCGTTCTCACCCCACGGCGTCTTCACGCCCAGCTGGGCGCCGAGCCAGGCGCGCCGACCGAGAGTGCCAAACGGTGAGGCCCAGAGACGCACGAGTGCGATCATCTCGGGGTCGGAGAGACCCCGGCCAACCTCCTCCCCACCTTCGGAGGTGACCAGGCGCCGGCTCGCCGGCACTCGCCCAACCAGCGTCAGCCAGTCCGCCGGCGAATACGAGATCGTGGCGGTGAGACGGCTCTCGATCACTGCCTCCCGCGTCGCAGCGCTCCCCTGCTCCTTGGAGGTGCGATCCCAGTCAAGCGCGAAGCGGACGCTGCCCGGCTCGTAGATGTTCAGCCCCATCGCGTTGAAAGCGGCTTCGCCGCAGCGGCAGATCGAGCACGCCGACGCTGGGCGTGAGCCCAGGGCAACGACGAGCGTTGCAGCAAGTGCTGCCAGTCGACGGCCAACAAAGGAGCACGACAACACCGGACGAACCCCCCTTTCAGGGCGGGCAACGCTACGGCCAAAGCGCCGATTCCGGGAGTGCGCCCAGGGGAAGAGAGCCGCATGGGCAGTCCCAGCGCCCGCGGCGTAGCGGTCGCCTCGCCTAACCCCAAAGGTGCTACTTCGCCTTCGCGAGGCGGCAGCCGAGGGCGATCGAGAAAAACTTCGACTCCTCGGAGTCGGCGCGGCTGGTGAGCACGCACGGCGCGGTTGCGCCCATGACGACGGCGGCGAGGCGCGCGCCGGCCAGCACGGTGGCCGCCTTGTAGAACACGTTGCCTGTCTCGATGTTGGGGAAGACCAGGACATCGGCGGCGCCTTCTACGCTGGACTTGAGCTCCTTGATCTCGCAAGCCTCAGGCGAGAGCGCGACGTCCAGGGCGAGAGGCCCGTCCACGATCGCGCCCCTGATCTGTCCGCGGTCGGCCATCTTGGCAATGGCCGCGGCCTCCAAGGTTGCGGGCATCTTGTCGGAGACCTTCTCGTTGGCAGCGAGCACCGCCACCTTCGGCTTCTCGATGCCGAACGTGTGGGCCGCGGCCACGCAGTATTCGACGATCTTGACCTTGGTAGCAAGGTCGGGCGCCGGGATGATCGCCACGTCGGAGACGAACAGCAGCTTCCCGTGGAGCTTCTGGTAGGCGGGGATGTCGAGCACCGTGAGGTGCGTGAGGACGGCGCCCCTGGGGAGCAGCCCCGTTTCCTTGTCCAGGATCAGGTGCATGTACTTGTCCGTGCCGATGAGCCCTTTCATCAAGACGTCGGCCTCACCGTCGCGCACCATGTCGCGAGCTTTGATCCCGGCCTTCCCCTCGTCGGGCTCGTTGATGACCTCGAATAGCCCGGGGTCGAGCTTGAACTCTTTGCAGAGCGCTTCGATGCGAGCGCGCTCGCCGACCAGGACGACCTTTGCGATGCCTTCGCTTGCCGCACGGGCGGCGGCCTGGATCGTGTTCTCGTCGTGGCCCGCGGCCACGGCCAGGCGCCGGGGCGGCGCACCCTTGAGCTCTTGGACAAGCCCGTCGAGCGTGCGGATCGGTTTCATCATCCCTCCCGTGGCGCCGCCACCAACCTCCCGGCGGTGCTCCCGAGCTCATCCCGAATCCCGAATCCCCAATCCCTGACCCCCGTGTTCACCGCTCCGGATGGTAGTCGCGTGCCTCCTCCTTGCGGTTGAGCACGCGCAGCGCGCCCTTGACCAAGGCGAACATCTCGTTCTCCCCGGCGTACACCGTCACACCGCAGCCCGAGACCGGCAACGAGGCCAGAGATTGCGTCCACGAGCATCTGCGAGCGGGCCATTCCGCCGGTGAGCAGGATGCGGTCAACCCGTTCACCGTCGAACGCCGGCACGAGACTGGTGATCCACTTGGCGATCTGGTAGGCCATCGCCTCGAACACCTGGGAGGCTTCAGGGTCGTCCGCCTTGATCCGCCGCTCCACCTCGCGCAGGTCCGCGGTCCCAAGAAGGTCGATGAGGCCCCCCCGTCCCTTGTTGAGGCTCTTGAGCTGCTCCCTGGTGTACGTGCCGGAGAAGCACAGGTCGATGAGCTGGCCGATGGGGAGCGAGCCCGAGCGCTGAGGGGTGAACGGCCCCTCGCCGTCGAGAGCGTTGTTGACGTCGATGTAGCGTCCTTTCTTGTGGGCGCCGATGGAGATCCCGCCGCCCATGTGGGCGACGATCACGTTCACCTTCTCGTAGAACGTCTCGTTCTCCTCGGCGTACCGGCGCGCGGTGGCGATCTGGTTGAGCGCGTGGCTGATGATCTTGCGGCGGATTGTCTTGATCCCCGCGATCTTCACGCGCTCAGGCGCCTCATCCACTACGACAGGGTCCACGATGAAGGCGGGCTTGCCGCTCTCCCCCACCAGCTCACGGGCGATGAGCGCCCCCAGGTTGGAAGCGTGCTCGCCCATCACGCCCTTCCTGAGGTCGGCGACCATCTCCTCGTCCACGAGGTACGTGCCGTGCGGGATCGGCCGCAGGAGCCCGCCGCGCGCCGCCACCGCGTCGATGCCGTCGAGGCTAAGCCTACGCTCGGCCAGCGACTTCATGATCACGTCCTTCCGGAAAGCGAACTGCTCGGTGATGCCCTTGCCTTCGTAGGCCTTCAGCTCCTGGGCGGAGTGCTGCAGCTCGGTGCCGAACTTCTCCTGCTCCCCCTCGTAGACCGCGATCTTGGTGGACGTCGAGCCCGGGTTGACGGCGAGCACGCGGTAGCGGCGGAAAAAGGTGTCCTTGGGAGTCTGCTCCCACTCCCCGAAGCGGTGAAGGCGCACGACCGCGGCCTTGACCGCCAGGCGGACGTCCTCGGGGGTGCAGTCCATCGCCAGGTCCACGCCGCGGAAACCCAGGCCGAACATCACGCTGAACTTCTTCGCCGTCGGATAGCGCGTGGCGTAGAGGTGGTAGAGGAGGTTCCCCATGTCCAGGTTTGGGCAGATGATCACGTTGGTGCCGCCGGACCAGGCCCTCTGCCCGGGCGCCCGGTAGTACATGGCGGAGCGCTCCGAGAGCGCCACGCTCATCTTGACCTCGGCATCGATGCGGATCGAGGCGTAGCGGCTCCCGTGGCGCACCCGCTCGGCAAGGATCCCGGGGACAAACTCGGCCGCCCGTCGTACCAGCTCCGGCGACGGGCCCTCGTCGGAGCCTCGGTGCGAGTAGGAGACGATCGCGCCGCGGATCTCGGGGAGCACGTCCTCCGGAATCAGGTCGCGGGCCACGGCGCAGGTGCCCACCGCCACGTTGGCAAGCACCTCTGGCGTCATGGTGGCGTTCACGCCGACGTCGCCGAACACCACGATGTTGTGGGGGAAGATGTCACTGGGGTGCTCGTCGGGGAGGACGAAGACACCCGCCTCGCAGGGCAGGTACCTCATGGTCAGCGCCTTGACCATCGGCCGGAAGAAGTCCTTGGGCTCGTGACTCGCCCCGCCCACCACGATGTCCGCATGCCCCTGCTGCACCGCGAAGATCGCGAAGTGCGCCGGGTTGGAGACGAAACGGCGGGCCGCCCGGATCGTCATTTTCTGCCCGGCCTCCTGCAGGCTCGCGAGGTGTTCGTTAGCGAACGTCTCGATGAGCTCCGACTGTGCATCGAGATCGAGGAACGCGCTCTCCGAGAGGGCGAACTCCACCCGGTTGGGGTCCACGTGGCCCAAGGCGCCCGCGACCAGTCCGCGAATCACCGGTTCGGGGGCGAGGAAGGCCGGCCGTACGAACCGCGCGAGGTGGCACGCCGCTTCGACCACCCGTGGGTCGAGCGACTCGACGAAGATGACGGTTGGCCGGTGCCTCGGGACCTCCAGGATCTGCTTGTCCAGGGATCCCTCGATGTCGAACATTCCGACCTCCCGTCACGGCGATTGTAACAAGAGATAGTGACGAACCTGAACAAGCTCGTGGCCCCCGCGCCACCACCCGGGGTTAGGGCCTGCAGGTTGTCGTCCCTGCCGTTGCTCAAGCCCAAAGCGGCGCGGAAGGGGGGGCGGCAAGCCTCGAGCCTGCAGTGGTGGGTGGGCTACGCGACGGAGACGCGGGCGAGCCAGCGCTCGCGTAGGAAGCCGCTCCCGAGCGCGGTCACCCGCCCCAGCCCCTCCTTCGCCAGCATGACGTACGGCTGGACGCCGGTGGCGAGCGCCTCGATACGGGCCTCCTCCCCGCCGTCGTCCTCGACCAGGACGCAGCGGGTCTCGGCGTGCTCCCGGACGTAGGATGCGAGAGCGGTGTAGAACGCGGACGCCTCGTGGCAGGACGTGGCGACCAGCAGCAGGTCCGGCGGCTGGGCGGGCAGCTCGTCCAAGTAGGCCTCGGTTCGCGCCCATTCACCCACGAACAGGTAGCGCAGGTAGGGGTGGTCGGCTGCGACGACCGGCCGGTACAGGGCAGCCGCAATTACCTGCTCCGCGACCTGCTTGTCGGGATCGAATGCGTAGTCGGCTCCGGCGCGGACGGCGTCCTGCTTTTCCGTGAGAAACACGCCGGCGTAGAGGATCTTCCCCGAGAAGCCGCTGCGGCGCAGGGACGCAATCGTGTCCATGCGCTGCTGGTGGGCCGTGATCGGCCCCTTGAGCACGAGCGCCAGGTCGAACGGGCCGCCGGTCGCTCGCTCGACCATCTCCCAGGGGAGCCCGACGGTCTCCACGTGAAGCTCTGGGTGGCGCTCCGTCAGCAGGCGCTCGACCTCGTACCGCTCAGCGAGCTCGCCGAGTACGATCACGCGGCCGGGCACCGTCAGTTCTCCCCGGCGATGAAGCGGTCGTACTCCCTCTCCAGGAGCTCGTAGTGCCGTGCTTCCTCCTTGGCGAGGAACTCGAACATCTTCTTCACGCCGGGATCCGAGACGATCCCCGCGCACTTCAGGTAGAATTCGCGCGCCTTCTGCTCCCGCTCCATGGCGATCTTGACAGCCTCCTCGGGGCGCGTGTGCTCGTTGACGCCAAACTCTCCCTTGCCGCTCATGGTGACCCTCCGGCTCGCACAGTTACAGGCCGCTTTATAGCAGATTGCGCCGCCGGGCGGCAGCCTTGAGATCCTCCTGGAAGTCCGGGTGGGCGATCGCGATCAGCTCTTTCGCGCGTTCGTTCAGGCTCTTCCCGAACAGCGAGGCCACCCCGTACTCGGTGACGACGTAGTGCACGTCGGCTCGCGTCGTCACCACGCCCGAGCCCTCGGATAGCACGTCACAGATGCGCGACACCTTGCCATTCCGGGCAGTGGAGGGCATCGCGATGATCGGCTTGCCGCCCTTGGAGCGCGCCGCCCCACGGATGAAGTCCACCTGCCCGCCGAAGCCCGAGTAGATGCTGCAGCCGATCGAGTCGGCGCACACCTGACCCGTGATGTCCACCGACAGCGCCGAGTTGATGGCGACCATCTTCTCGTTCTGGGAGATGATGAACGGGTCGTTCACGTAGTCGGTGGGGTGGAACTCCACGAAGGGGTTGTTGTCCAGGAAGTCGAACGTCCTCTTCCCTCCGAGCACGAACGCCGCTACGGTCTTGCCGCGGTGCAGCGTCTTGGCCTCGTTGGTGACGACGCCCGTCTCGACCAGCTCCACCAAACCGTCGGAGAACAGCTCGGTGTGGATCCCGAGGTTGCGCTTGTCCTTCAGGTAGAGCAGCACCGCGTCGGGTATCTCCCCGATGCCCATCTGCAGGGTGGAGGCGTCCTCGATGAGGGCGGCGACGTTCTGACCGATCGCCTTCGAGGTCTCGCCCACCCCCTTCGCGATTGGTATCTCGAGCGGGTCCCGGTCCACTTCGACCACGTGGGTCAGCCTGGCGACGTTGATGAAGGCGTCCCCCAGGGCGCGCGGCATCCGCTTGTTGACGAGAGCGATCACGGTCCTCGCGCGCTCCGCGGCTGCCTTGGTGCAGCCCACTTCGACACCGTAGGAGCAGAACCCGTGCTCGTCGGGTGGCGAGATGTGGATGAGCGCCACGTCGATGGGGAGGATCCCTTCGTAGATCAGGCCCGGGATCTGGTGCAGGTGTACGGGCACGAAGTCGGCCCTTCCCTCGTTGACCGCGTCGCGGACGTTGGCGCCGGCGAAAAGCGCCCGGTGGCGGAAAGACCTCGCGAACTCCGGCTTCACGTAGTCGGCGTGGCCAAGAGTGAGGATGTGCGACACCTCGACGCCCTCGAGCTCCCCGGCCCGCCCCACCATCGCGGAGATCAGCTCCTCGGGGTTCGAACAGCCGCTGTGGATCCACACATGGTCCCCCGAGCGGATCGCCTTCACCGCCTCGGAGGCCGTGGTCACCCGCCTGCGATAGAGCTCGAGCCAGTGCACGCTTCCCCCGCTCACTCGCCTGCGAACGGCAACGGTTGGTGCGGGACGCCGAAGACCCGTGCCAACGGCTCGAGGGCGCACGCCCCGCGGTAGACGTAGACCCCGCGGCGGAGATCGCCGCAGACCGCCAGCGCCCCGTCGATCCCCATCTCCACGATCTGCGTGAGGTACGGCAGCAGCGCGTTGGTGTAGGCAAGGGTTGCCGAGCGTGCGGCCACCGAGGGCAGGTTGGGTACGCAGAAGTGCAGGATGCCGTCAACCTCGTAGACAGGGTGGGGAAACGAGGTCGGGCGGGAAGTCTCGAAACAACCGCCCATGTCGATGGAGAGATCCATCACGACGCTGCGCGGCTTCATCAGCTTGAGCATGTCGCGGGTGACGAGCAAAGGTGCGCGCTCGCCACGGATCGCCACCGCCGCCAGGACGAGGTCGGCAAAGGAGAGAGCCCTCTCGATGTTGGGCCGCGTCGCCAGCATCGTCGGCACCTGTCGCCCGAGGTGCTCGCAGGCGTAGCGCAGGTGCTCGACGCTGCGGTCAAGCATCACCACGTGCGTGCCCATCCCCAGCGCCGCCTGGGCCGCCGAGCGGCCCAGCACACCGGCGCCCAGGATCACGAAGCTCGCAGGTGGAACGCCCGGCGCCCCCGAGAGCAGGATGCCCTTCCCGCCAAACTCGTTGAGCAGCAGGCCGGACCCGATGGTGAGGGCGAGCTGGCCTGCGATCTCGGACATCGTGGTGAGCAGCGGCGCGTGCCCATGGCTGTCCTCGATGACCTCCACACCCACCGCGGTCACCTCGCGCTCAAGGAGCGCGCGCAAGTCCTCCGGGCGTGCCGCCGGAAGCGCCCAGAACGCCATCACGGCCTGCCCCGGGTTCAGTGCCCCGTACTCCGTGGGCTCGGGGGCGTTCATGGCGACAACAAGCTCGCTGCGCCCGAACACCTCCCCGCGGCTGTAGACGATCGTCGCGCCCGCGCTCTCGAAGTCAGCATCCGAGAACCCCGCCTCGACTCCGGCGTCCTTCTGAACAAAGAAGCGCGCCCCCGCCTGGACCAGAGCCTTGACCCCGGACGGGGCCAGCGCCACCCGGTGCTCGCGCGCCCGGATCTCTTTTGGGATGCCGATGTCCATTTCTCTGTCTCCCGTAAGGATTCTAAGGCCCGCATGTCTGTAAACAAAGGGTTGATCCGCCAATACCAGGAGAGCCAACGCGCAAGCCGTTTCCGTTCTCCACTTCCTGCGCTTTCTTTGCCCCGCGGATGCGCGCCCCCTCTCATCTTTCACTGCCTGGGGCTCTTGTCTTGCCGGCACCGCGCATGGCTGGTTGCGGCCTTGCGTCTCCCCAGCCGCTGCGGCCGCACACTCCTCCGCCCGCGACCGGAGGGCGCGATCCGCGCCGGGGCCCCTCGGCGTTCGCATGAAACCGCGCCGCCGTCTGCCCAACGCGGCTCGCGCGTCCGGGACCCGCGGGCTCCGGAGAGATCGGCCACCCGCGGCACCGGCGATTTAAACCCCCATCCTTTGGCTAGAAGCACCGAAGCTACGGCGAAGGTAACCCTGTGCCCTAACCTCTCGAGCGTGTCGCTGGAGAGCGGGGAGGGTGGCGGTGAGATCCGCCCCGCGGGCCACTCGAGCCATGGCGCCGGAGCGTACGGGCACCGAGCGGGCGTCTCGCGGTGGGGTATCGCTGGCGTGGCCTTATACGAACAGCGAGGGGCCCCGCCGCGGGACGTCCCTGCTCGGTCGCACGCGAAGGCGGGTCGGAGGGCTGGGCTCGATGCCCAGCCCGAGCGACCGCTCCCCCAGCCCGCGGGGCAAGAGAAGGACCGGACACGACCGCCCAGGCCCCAGCCGGTGCGCTAGAGTTCCCCGGGGGGCTTCAATGACACCGCTGGAGCTGGAGGAGAAGGCGGGCGGCTTCCAGGCCGCCACGATAGTCCTGGCCGCCAACCACGTGGGGATCTTTCGGGTGCTCTGCGTGGGCGCCATGGCCTGCGAGGAGCTGGCGCGGCGGCTGAAACTTGACCGTCGCGCGGTCACGACGGTCACCGACGCGCTCGTGTGTCTCGGGGCGCTGGAGCGGCGCGGCGGGCGCCTGGGCGTGCCCCGGGAGCTCGTCCCCACCCTCGATCCGTCCTCGCCCACCACGCGTGCGCACGCCCTGGACCACCAGTGGTACGTGCTGCAGCGGTGGGCCAGGCTCGACTCGGTTCTCGAGACCGGAGAGCCGATGCCCCGCATGAGGGACGACGAGGAGCGTCTGCGCGCCTTCATCCTCGGCATGGCCGACATGGCCCGGCGCGGGGCCCCCGCCCTCTGGGACGCGGTCGACCTTTCGGGGCTTGCACACCTCGTGGACGTGGGCGGGGGACCCGGCGAGCTCGCCCTCGCGGCGCTCGAGCGCTTCCCGGGCCTTGCCGCGAGTGTGTTCGACCTGCCTGAAGTGCTGCCCATCGCCCGCGAGTACGCGTCGAAGCGAGCGCTCGGCGACCGGATCCGGTTTGTGGCCGGCGACGCCCTGCGCAACGAGATCCCGGCCTGCGACGTGGCGCTCGTCTCCTCCCTCCTCCACTCCTACGGGCCCTCCGGCGTCACCAGGATCGCGGGGCATGTGGCGGCTGGCGTGAAGCCGGGAGGCCTCGTCCTGATCCGCGAGTTCATGTGGGACGACGAGGCGCACTCGGGGCCGCTGACGGCGGCGCTGTTTGCCGTGAACATGCTCTCCGGCACGCCCGAGGGCCGTTGCTGGACGGCGGCTGAGCTCCAGGAGACATTCGGGAAGGCGGGCTTTGGGGAGTGGAAGCTCATGCGCCTCGATCCCCGGACCTCGCTCCTCGTGGGCGCGCGCCAGAGCTGACAGGCCTCTGCCCTCTCCCTGCTGTCGTTCCGACCCCGAGCCGAAACGGAGCGCAGGCTCAGGGCAGGCTCTAGTACCGCTGTGCTCCTCGGGATGACACTCTCCGTTTTGCTTAGCTCGGGGGTTGGTCCTCGCACAGCGCACGGATTGCCATGGCCAACGCGGCGTTCACCTCGAAACGCCGCTCAAGGAACGCGAGGATCGCCTGCGCCGACTCCCGGTTGCGTCCGTACCCCTGCATGAACGACGGCAGCTCCGCGGCGAGCCCCGGAAAGCGCCGTTCGAAGCGCCGCTCCCCGGCGAAGGGATCGCGCCCTACCGACGACGGCGCCTCCAGGGTCTGCGCGAGCTCCATAACGTTGCCGACGACGCCTCCCTGGATCGCCCGCGACGCAGCCAGCGTCTCCCCTCGCCGCAGCCGGCACAGGCCCGTGTAGAGGCCGGTCAGTGCCTCCCCGAGTAGCCACTCGACCGAGGGTGGCGCCGCGGTGCCACTCGTGATCGGGGCGCACACCGACTCGTCGAACCCGTCCCGCCTCCACACGACCCTCCCCGGAGCGAAGGGGATCCGAGACAGCTCCGAGGGCTCGAAGACCGCGAACTCGCAAAAAACACCGTCGTCGAACAGCGCCTTGTAGCCGTCAACGGTGTTCCGGTAGGCGTACGCAAGCCGGCGAACCCGTTCCAGCCACCAGAGGCTCTCAATGAAGGCCGCCTTGCTCCCATCGCTGACCACTACGAAGAAATCCAGGTCGGAGAACTCGTCCAGCCTCTCGGTCCTCGAGGCCGACCGAGCCCAGCCCCACCAACGCCAACGCGCCGTCCGTCCGCAGAAGGGATGAGCCGATCTCGTCCAGCCGCCTCAGGAGCAGCGCACGCTTGTGCATTTCTTCACAATCTCCGACGTTTCTCTTCTTCTACCTTTCTTTCTCGCTTCTTGCCTGGTGCCTCTTGCCTTGATCACTCACCCCCGCGGCATCGGCAGCAGCGCGCCCCCGGAGACCGGGAGGTCCACGCCGGTGAGGTGGCACTGGCGCTCGTCCGCCAGGAAAAGCACCGCCGACGCCACGTCCTCCGGCTCCGCCACGCGGCGGAGCGGAATGGCACCCACGATGTTGTCCAGCTTCTCCGGGATGGCGAAGCTGGCCGCCGACATCGGCGTGTTCACCCAGCCCGGCGAAACCAGGTTCACCCGGATGTCGGGGGCCAGTTCCTGGGCAAGCGACTGGACCAGCCCCCACAGTGCGGCCTTGGAACCCGCGTAGTGGCTGTGGCCCGGCTCGCCCCGCTCGCCCGCGGTGGACCCGATGAACACCATGCTCCCCCGCTTTACCACCCGCGCGGCCTCCCGCGCCAGGTAATACGCAGAAAAGGCGTTGGTCCGGAACATCCTCTCCAGGTTCTCGGCGGTCAGGGTGCGGATCTCCCCGTCGTTCCAGATCCCAGCAGAGTGCACGAGCACCTCGAAGGCGCCGGCGGCACGGACAAGCGCCACGCAGCCCTCCTCGCGCGAGAGGTCCGCCGCCACCGGCACCACCCGCTTCGGGCCGAACTCCCGCCGGAGCTCCTCGACCGCAGCGCGCCCCGTGCGACAGTGCGCCACCACCGCGTCGCCTCCGGCCAGAAAGGCCCTGGCGCACGCAAGCCCGATCCCGCTTGATGCCCCCGTCACCACCACCCGCCTCATGTCGTCCCCCCCCTCGCGACACCAAGAGCTTCGCCGTACGACGCCACTGCCACGAGAGCCTTCAGCGTCAGCCAGCGCGAGGGTTGGCCCGCCGGCTCCCCGAACGGCGCGGATTGTTGAGACGCCCAGCGACCGCTTCCGTCCTGCCGCGCCAGGACCCCGAGAAGCGCCGCGAGGATCGGCGGCTCCGCAGGCCAGCCCAGCCGTGCCAGCGCCGACAGCGCGTCCAGGAGGTCGGTCCGCCCCAAGGTGGGATGGGCGAACGCCGACCACCCGCGCGGAGCATTTCCTTCGAGGAACAGCCCGCGCTCCAGCAGCCCCCGCCCTGCCCGCTTGGAGAGTCTCGCCACCTGCGACCGCTCGGAGGGCGGCAGCTCTCCAACGAAACGCAGCAACGCCACCGCGGCCACCGGGCAGGCGCCCCCCACCAGATGACGAAGCTCAGGGCACGACCAGAGCCCATCCCCGCCGTCGCGCTCCACGAGCCAGGCCACCGCCTCACGCACCCGCGGGTGGTGGGCAAAGCCGAACCGCGCCAGCGCAGCGCACACCTCGGCGGTGAAACACGCCGCGGGCGGCCTCCCCTTGGCGGCGCTGAACCCTCCCGAATGCGGCCGGAGCTGCTCCAGCAGCACCTCGGCGGCCCGGGCCACCCGCGGGTCCTCGGGATCGGCGCCTAGCGCCGCGAGCGCCATGAGGTGCCAGGAGGTGCCGCCCCAGCGTGCCCCGTAGGCCACGGGCGAACCCCAGTAGCCGAACGGGTTCTGCTGGGCGAGGAGGTCCGAAGACGCGCCGGCCTCCCGGGCGGCGAGGCGCGAGCGCACCACCGCCGGGCTGTCGTGTGGCCGCCCCAACAGCTCGACGAGGGTGCGCCATACCACGCCTGGCTCGTCGTCAGCGAGCAGGAAGCGGGTGGGGTCACCCTTGAGGTGACGCCACCACGTGGCCTCGCTCACGCCCCGCGTCTCCGCTTGGCCTTGGTTGCCTGGATCTGCTGCAAAGCCCCGCTGACCCTCGCGATCTTGCGATTACGCGCCTGGATGCCCGCGATGTCCTCGAGGTCCATCGCCTCGCCTCGAATGTCGCGCAGGATCTTCTCCAGCTCGAACTGGAGCTGGTCCAACTCAGGGTCCGTGAGGCGCTTGAGCTGCACGGCGGAGATGAGGGTGTAACCCGCCGCGACCTGATCCGCCATCGCCGGTGCCGACCCGCCCATGTACGGACTCATTCACACCCTCCCCGCGTTCTGGCTCAATCGCACGACGTCGCGCCGGGATGGTAACACCTCTCGGTGCCACCAGGGGACACCGTCGGGCACGAAACCTCGCACGAGGGCCCGAACGGGCCGACGTAGACCGAAAATCCATGGCGCGGGCCCCGTGGCAATGATACGTTTCGGCAGGGGAACTGGCCCCGGGGGGAAGTCATGGCGCTTGACAGCCTGGACCTTTACGGCGTCGAGGAGCTCTTCACCGACGAGGAGCGGATGGTGCGGGACACCGTCCGTGCCTGGGTGCGCGAGCGGGTGCTGCCGCACATCGAGGAGTGGGCGTGGGAGGGGCGTTTCCCACGCGAGCTTGTTCCAGAGATGGCGGAGCTCGGGCTGTTCGGAGCGACTTTCAAGGAGTACTCCCTTCCGGGCCTCTCCAACGTGGCCTACGGTCTCGTGATGCAGGAGCTGGAGCGCGGGGACTCCGCGCTGCGCTCGCTTCGTTTCGGTGCAGTCGGCCCTCGTGATGTACCCGATCATGACCTGGGGCTCCCCGGCGCAAAGGGACCGCTGGATCCCGCTTCTCGCGAAGGGCCAGGCGATCGGCTGCTTCGGGCTGACCGAGCCGGACTTCGGTTCCAACCCCGGCGCCATGCGCACCCGCGCCCGGCGCGACGGCGAGGAGTGGGTGCTGTCCGGTGAGAAGGCCTGGATCACCAACGGGACGATCGCGGACGTGGCGGTGGTCTGGGCAAAGGACGACGACGGCGTGGTGCGCGGCTTTCTCGTCGAGCGAGGGCTCCCCGGCTTCTCCACCGTCGAGCACAGGGGGAAGTACTCCCTTCGCGCCTCGGTGACCTCGCAGCTCGTGCTCTCCGATTGCCGCGTCCCGGAGTCCAGCCGCCTGGCCGGAGCCGCGGGCCTCAAATGCCCCCTCGCCTGTCTGAGCCAGGCCCGCTACGGCATCTCCTGGGGCGCCCTCGGCTCCGCCCTCGCCACTTTCCATGCGGCTCTGGAGTATGCGGGGAGTCGCACGCAGTTCGGTGGCGCGCCCATCGCCAGTCACCAGATCATCCAGGAGCGCCTGGTCTGGATGGCCAACGAGATCACCAAGGGGCAGCTGATGGTCTGGCGTCTCGGCCGGCTGAAGGACGGGGGAAAGGCCACGTCCGTTCAGATCTCCCAGGCAAAGCGCAACTCCTGCTGGGTGGCCCGCGAGTGTGCGCGCCTCGCCCGGGAGATTCACGGCGCAAACGGCATCGTCAACGAGTTTCCCGTCATGCGCCACCTGATGAACATCGAATCGGTCTACACCTACGAGGGCACCCACGACATGCACACGCTGATCCTGGGCGAACACCTCACCGGGATCCCTGCGTTCATGCCCCCGAGGGAAGGCAGTTGAGAGGCAAGAGGCAGAAGGCAAGAGTCAAGAGCCAAGACTAAGCGCACGGCAGAGCGGGAGACTCGGAGCAGCGACGGGCGTCACTTCCGCTCGCGCTTCCACACCAACTTGCCGCCCACGATGGTCGCGGCGGGCCAGCCTTTCAGCCGCTGCCCCGCAAACGGGGTGTTGCGGGAGAGCGAACGGAAGCGGTCCGGGTTGACCGTCGCGCGGGCATCCAGGTCCAGAAGCGTGACGTCGGCCGGGCTGCCCACCTTCAATGACCCGCCCGGGAGCTTGAACAAACGCGCCGGGTTCGACGACCACAGGGCAACGAACAGCCGCAGCGGGAGCTTGTGCTTGCGAACCAGCAGGTCGTAGGTCACCGGGACGGCGGTCTCCAGCCCCACGACGCCGAACGGCGCGAGGTCGAACTCGAGCGCCTTCTCGTCGGCGTGGTGCGGTGCGTGGTCGGTGGCGAGGCAGTCCACCGTGCCGTCCAGCACCCCCTGGATCAGCGCCTCGACGTCTTCGGCGCCGCGCAGCGGCGGGTTCATCTTCGTGTCGGTGTCGTACGAGCTGTCGGCCACCGCCCGGTCGGTGAGCGCGAGGTGGTGGGGCGTCACCTCACATGTCACCGAGGCGCCCCTCGCCTTCCCCTCCCGAACGCGCTCGAGAGCCCCGCGCGTCGAGATGTGCGCGATGTGCACGCGCCCGCCGGTGAGTTCGGCGAGCACAACGTCGCGCGCCACCATCACCTCCTCCGCGGCGGCCGGGATGCCGCGCAGACCGAGGCGCGTCGCCACCGCACCCTCGTGCATGACACCCTTGGCCGCCAGCGTCGGGTCCTCGCAGTGGTCCACGACAGGAACATCGAAGAGCTGTGTGTACTCGAGGGCACGCCGCATCAGGTAGGCGTTGTGGACCGGCCTGCCGTCGTCGGAGAACGCCACCGCACCGGCGCGCACCATCTCGCCGATCTCGGCGATCTCCTCGCCCTCCAGGCCCTTGGACACGGCGCCCACCGGGTAGACGCGCGCGAGACCGGCTTCTGCCGCCCGCGCGCGGATGAACTCGGTCACGGCGGCGCTGTCGTTGACGGGCTGGGTGTTGGGCATGCAGCAGACGGCGGTGAAACCTCCGGCCACGGCCGCCGCCGTGCCGCTGGCGATGGTTTCCTTGTACTCGAACCCTGGCTCCCGCAAGGTGGACGTGGGCGTCGATGAACCCGGGGGCGACCACCAGGCCGGTGGCGTCCATCACCTGGGCCTCTTTGTCCTCGATGCGCTCGGCGAGACGGGCGACCTTGCCGTCCACGATCAAAACGTTCAGCCCCGCGTCGAGGCGCTGGGTCGGGTCCACGACCCGCCCGTGCTTAATCAGCAGCCGGCTCACCGTGTCCTCCCGCCAAGAGATAGAGAACTGCCATGCGCACCGCCACGCCGTTGGTCACCTGCTCCAGGATCACCGACTGCGGGCCATCGGCCACCCGCGAGTCGATCTCGACGCCTCGGTTCATCGGGCCCGGGTGCATCACCAGGCAGTCCTTCTTCGCCAGCTTCAGCCGGTCCGGCGTGAGCGCGAAGAAGTCGTAGTACTCCCGGACCGTGGGGAAGTTCATCCGCCCCTGCCGCTCGAGCTGGATGCGCAACATCATGACGACGTCCGCCCCGGCAATTGCGTCCTCCATGCGCCGGAACACCTCGCAGCCCATTTCTTCCATCCCCAGAGGTATCAAGCTCGGGGGCCCCGCCACCCGCACCTTGGCACCCATGCGGCTGAGCAAAAGCACGTTCGAGCGCACGACCCGGGAGTGCTGCAGGTCGCCCACGATCGCCACGATCTGCCCTTCCAGCGTGCCGCGCTTTAGCCGGATGGTCAGGGCGTCGAGGAGCGCCTGGGTCGGGTGCTCGTGGGCGCCGTCACCCGCATTGATCACCGAGGACTTGAGGATCCTTGCAAGCTGGTGGGGAGCGCCCGCGTGCTGGTGCCGCAACACGATGAAGTCGGGCTGCATCGCCTCCAGGTTGAGGGCGGTGTCCAGCAGCGTCTCGCCCTTGCTCACCGAGGACGCGGACGCCGAGAAGTTAAGGGAGTCGGCAGACAGCCGCTTCTCCGCAACTTCGAAGGAGAAACGGGTGCGGGTCGAGGCCTCCATGAAGAGGTTGACCACCGTCTTGCCACGCAGCGCCGGCACCTTCTTGATCGGGCGCTCTGCGATCTCGCGCATCTGCTCGGCGGTGTCCAGGATGAGCTGGATCTCGCCCGGCACCAGCGGGTCGATGCCTACAAGGTCCTTCCCACGCAGGCGTGGCGCCGGCTTCACGGTCATCCCGCCACCTCCTTGGCGATCCAGACCCCCTCCTCGCCGTCAGTCTCCTTGACGCGCACCTGCACGTCCTCGGCGCGTGAGGTCGGCACCACACGCCCAACGAAGTCGGCCGCGACCGGCAGCTCCCGATGCCCGCGGTCCACCAGCACCGCAAGGCGGATCGCCTTCGGCCTGCCGTAGTCCATCAGGGTGTCGAGGGCGGCCCGCACCGTGCGGCCGGTGTACAGGACGTCGTCCACCAGGCAGATCACCTTGTCGTCCACCGCCACCGGCAGCTCGGTGTCGCGCAGGACCGGCTGCTGGTGGGCGGCTCGCCAAGGGCCGACATCGTCCCGGTACAGCGTGATGTCGAGGGCACCTACCGGCGGCTCGTGGCCGGTCGCGGTCGCCACCAGCTTCGCGAGCCTCCTGGCCAGCGGCACGCCACGGGTCTGCACCCCGACGAAGTAAAGCAGCTTCTCGTCCCCGACACTCTCGACGAGCTCGGCGGCCATCCGCTCCAGCGCCCGCGCAACGCCCCGCGCGTCCAACACTTGCACCCTATGCATGGGCTCTCCCTTGAGACTGCAAACCACCTCGCATCGGGCGCACATCCTAGCACACCTTGCGACGCCCGAGAGTGAGATATGATCTGGCCGGACAAGGAGAGGGCAAATGAAGAAAGCGCTGCTGCTGCTTGCCGTCGTGCTGCTCGCCGCGCCGGCGCTGGCGGCCGATCAGCCCCCCGCGGCGACCGCCCAGGTGTGTACCGCCGTGAAGGACCGGGCGCCCGAGGGAGTCGCTGAGAAGTTCCCGGCGAGCGTGGGCGAGCTGTACTGCTTCTCCCAGGTCACCAACGTCACCGGCAAGGTCGTGCATGTGTGGTTTCACGCCGACAAGGAGGTGTTCCGGATCGAGCTTCCCGTCAAGGCTGCCAGCTGGCGGACCTGGTCGGCGAAGAAGGTCGTGCCAAGCCTGACGGGCGCGTGGCGGGTCGAAGTCCAGGACGCAGCAGGGAAGGTCCTGGCCATCGCGAAGTTCACGGTCGAGTAGCCGCCTCGCGGGGGCCGCTCGTCCTACGCGATCCTGCGCGGAATGCGCTACGATTGCTTCGGAGGGGGTGGAAGATGAGACTGGTGCTTTCCTGTCTCGCCCTGCTGTTGATCACGGCGGCATTCGCCTCGGCTGAAGAGCCTTCCGCCACCGCCGTTGTCTGCACCGCCATCGTGAAGAACTCGTGCGAGGGCGCGGACACGAGGTTCCCCACCAATGTGGGCAAGCTCTTCGGTTTTTCGCAGGTGGTAAATGTGCCCGGCAAGCTCGTCCACGTCTGGTTCTACAGGGACCGTGAGCTCGGGCGGGTCGAAATGGCCGCCCCAAACGCCCCGCGCTGGAAGACCTGGTCCAACGTCACGGTTGCGAGGAACATGCTCGGGACCTGGCGGCTCGAGGCCCGCGACAGCAGCGGCAAGGTGCTGGCAAGTTTCAGCTTCACGCTCCAGTAGACCGTCGGTTCTGTCACCCCGGCTCGGCGTCTGAGGGTCGCGGGGCAGTCAACTTCTTCGCAGTGCGGGCGGCTCAGGCCGCCCTTCCACGTGGGACATACTCCAGCGCCAGGGCACCCAACACCAGCGCCGCACCCGGCACGACGTGGAGCGGTGGAGCCTCTCCGAGGAAGAGCCAGGTCCAGAGCGAGGCCAGCACCGGTTCCAGCAGCAGCGCCAGGTTGACCCTGTACGCCTCCATGTGGGCGAGCGCCCAGTTCAGAAGCGTGTGTCCTACAAGGGTGGGCCCGAGCGCCATCCCGAGCAGCGGTAGCCAGGCGATCGCCGCCGTCGGCCAGGGCGAGACCCGCAGGCCGACCACCGCAGCGACAAGCGTCAACGCTGCCCCGCCGTAGACGACAGCGAGGTAGCCGGCCAGAGGCACCTCGCGCCGCAGGCGCTTGCCGACGATCAGGTAGCCGGCCGCACACGCCGCACCGCCAAGGGCCATGACGTCACCCACCAGCGCGCGCGGCGACAGGTGGAAGTCCCCACCGACGATGGCCACCACCCCTGTGAGCGCGAGGGCCAAGCTCACCACGTTCCGCCCCGCGATCCGGGCCCCGAGGAATCGGGGCGAGAGCAGCAGGACCCACAACGGCCCGGTGGTCACGAGGACCACCGAGGCAGACACGCTGGTGAGCCACAGCGAGGGTATCCAGAGGCCGAAGTGCATCCCGAGCAGCAGCCCGGAGAGCAGCGCCGCGGGCCGGTGCCGCGCCGGGACGGTGAGGCTTCCGCTTGCCGCCGCGACTGGCAGCAGAAGGCCTGTCGCCAGCGTCATCCGCCACATCGCGACCGCCAGCGGCGCGGCGGCAGTCACCCGCGCCAGCGGCGCACCCCAGGAGACCGCCAGCACCGCGACCGCGAGGCCAAGCAGCGCCTTCCAGCTCATCTCGAGAACCCCTCCGCGAGACCGGCGGCGATCGCGTGCGCGAGTTTCTCCCGAAACCGCCAGCGGAGCAGGAGTTGCCGGTCCTGCTCGTTGTTCAGGTTGCAGATCTCAACGAGGACCGCGGTGGGCACGGTGGAGTACCGCAGGACCGCAGGAACCCACCGCGAGCCGCCGCGGAGCACCGAGGCGCGTACCGGCTGGTACGGGTGCACCGGAATCGAGGAACGCTCTGCGGCGCGCACGATGGACTCGCCGAGTTGGGTGGAAAGCGCCTCAGAGCGGGAGCGGAACGTCTCGGGGAAACGAGGCGCCTTCATGGTGCGCACCTCGCGGCAGAGGTAACCGGCCCTCGTGAACGGAGCCCGCGACGAGCGCAGGGAGCGCGCCGGCACGTAGACCATGAGCCCCCTGACTGCCGGGTGGAGTGAGTCGGCGTGGATCGAAACGAACGCCACCCGCTCCGGATTGACCTTTTGCCTCTTGAGACGTTCCAAGAGCGAGTTTGTGAGGATCCAACGCAGCGTCACACCGGTAATGGAGTCGGTGAGTTCGTATGGCGGGTCCACCAGGAGTTGCTGGCCCCGGCTGGCCGGCAGCACATCGCGCTCGTCCTTTCTCCTCGGAAGAGTGACGTCACGCACCGTCACCCAGACCGTCGCCTTGGTCTGCTCCTCCAGCACCCGCTTGACCCGGTTCATCACGTCGTAGACGTAGGTGCTCTCCCAGATCCCGTCTGCGATCGCGCCGGTGTCCGCCCCACCGTGGCCGGCATCGAGAATGACGTGGATGCCGTCCAGGTTGGCCGCCCGTATCACCCGCCTGACCGCCGCCAGCTCCTCCTTCTCCTTCTCCCACGACAAGCGCCGCGGATCCCCAGCCGGCAGGAACTCCGGGAGCAGCAGATCGAAGGGGAGGCGCACCGGGTAGCCGACCGGAATTGCCGTTACGTCGGTGATCCCGGACCGCCTTGCGAGCTCGACGGCGGTCGCGTTGACGTCGGCGGCGTGCAGCTGGCCGGTGAAGCGCACGACCACCGCCGAGTACAGCGCCTCGCCCTGCTTCAGGCGGTAGACTGCTTCGCCGTCCCGGTACTCGAGGGCGGCACCACCTTCTGCAGCCGCCACGGCAACCGGCGGGGAGGCCTTGACGGGGGCTGGCGGAGGGAGAGCCGCCACAGATGTCGGGGTCGCCAACGGCGTGCGAGGGAGGGCCACGACCACCGGTCCGGGCGCCGCCTCCGGGGCGACGCGCCGGAACTCGGGAAGCAGCAGTGCGGCCGGGATCAGCACGCGGCTCCCCGGCGCGGGGTACAGTTCAAGCGTGGGGTTGGCGTCGCGCAGCGCCGGGTAGTTGGAGCCGTCCCCGCAAAACCACTCCGCCAACTCCCACCACGACTCGCCGTCCCCGCCCCAGGGTGCGAGGATCTCGTGCTCCCAGCCGGAAGCGCTTCGCCGGTCCCGGGGAAAAACACCGCGCGCACACGCCACGCGCAACTCGCCGCCCAGGAGCGCCCACGGCACCCGCACGCGGACCCCGGTGAGGGGCTGCGCAAGCCCGTCGTTGGCACCTCGCACGTCGGCCGCGCCTTCCGCACTCCCGGTTACGCGGACCGCCAGCCGCGCCCAACCCTCTCCTGCGCGGGGCAGCACCAGGAGTTGGGGCGCTTCTCCACGCCGCCACTCCACGCGCCCACCGTCGGGGAGCGTCACCACCACGGCGCGCTCGGCCGAGAGGGCGGCTGCCAGGAGGAGTGGCCCCGCGATCACCGCCGGACCAGCGGGGGCCACTCGAGGTACCGCACCCGCCCCGTCAACGCCGGCACCCCACGGGGCGCTTCCTCCCCACCCGATGCCGCTGTCGGGCCTGCGAGGTCGTCGACGGGTTCGTGGGAAAGGAACATCCGCTTGGGTCTCGCGCTCTTCTCGATCCGAGGCGATGGTAGCACGCGGGCTTGCCCGCACCGCCCGCGAGGGGCGAACGGGCGCGGGGGAGAACGGGCAATGCAGGTGCCAGCGTGCTAGACTCTGTCTGTTTCACGCGTCTTGCCCATGCCAGAAAGGATTCCAGCCACCGTCTGGTTCCCTCCGCAGGAGCCGGCGGACTGCTCCGTCTGCAGGGATGCGCAGGCCGCGCTCACCCCCGACGGGCTGGTGGTGGCCGGCGACCTGGCCCTCGCCTTCCTCTCCCGCGGCCAGGCCACCTCGCTTCTGGAGGCGGCGGTTACGAATCTCACCCGTGTGGTCCAGGGGGGCCGTGTCTCGGCGCTGGTGCCGGAAGTCGGCGGGAAGTGGCGGGTCTTCGCCAGTTCCTCCGGGAGCGAGACCCACGACCTGATGGTCGATTCGGACCGCTACCCGGAACTCTCCGAGGTGCGGCGCACCAGCACCCCGTACGTTGCCCCTGACGTCAAGAGTGCGCCGGAGCTCAAGACCGCGCGGCTGTTCCTCGAGAGGGCTGGGGTGCGGGGCCTCGCGGCTTTTCCGGTTTTCACGGCTACCTCAAGTTTCGAGCCGGTCGTGCTCAAGCTCTCTTTCCCGTACATACCGGTGCCTTCGCAGCTGGCGCTCGCCACCCTGGCAGCGCACCAACTCGTGCACCGCCTCGCGCGCCTGCCGCTAGCCGAAGTTGCAGGCCAGCTAGGGCTACCTGTGCCGCCCACCAGCGCCTCCGACCCGAGCGCCCTCCTGCGTCTGCTGCCCCTCCCCGCGATGGTCATCGACAGCGACGGGCGGGTGATCCACGCGAACGCACGCGCCACCTGCTTGCTCCGCGGCCGCGATGCGGCCCCCGCGGGAGAGCCCCCCGTCCTCAGGCTGCGCCCCGAGCACCCCTGGGAGGCTCACGGGTCGCGGTGGGAGGCCCAGGTGCTGAGCGGCACCGGCGAGATGCACATCCTCGGCTGGTCCAGCAACGTCGGGACGGGCCGTCTTCTCGTGCTTCTCGAGCCACACCCGGAGGCTCGCCGCCGGTCGAACGAGCGCCGGATCCGGCGCACCCTCGCAGAGAAGCTCCGTGAGCTGGAGGCGGCGAACGTCCTCCTTGCCGAGCACGCCCACTCCCGCGGCCGCTTTGTCTCCGACGCCGCGCACGAGCTCAAGACTCCGCTCTCGATCCTGCGCTCCTACCTGGACACGCTCAGCGACGACCTCGCCGAGGGCCTGTCCCCGCAGCAGCGCGAGTTTCTGGAGGCGGCCACCCACGGTGCCCGGCGCCTGCAGCGCCTGATTGACGAGCTTCTCGATCTTGCCGCGCTCGAAAGCGGCCACCTCCCGCTCTCGCTGGGCATGGTTTCGAGTCGCGACGTGGTGGACTCGGTCATGGATGAGCTTCAGCTCCTGGCAGCCGGCGCCCAGGTCGCGCTGCTCTCCGCGAGCGAGTCGGACCCGCCAGTGCGGGCCGATCGCGAGCGTCTCCGGCAGGTCCTCCGTAACCTGATCGAGAACGGCCTCAAGTACACCCGCGCCGGGGGCGAAGTGACGGTCATTGTCGAAAAGCGTGAGGACCAGGCGGTGCTCTGCGTGCGCGACAACGGCGTGGGCATACCTGCCGAGTCGCTCCCGCGCATCTTCGAGGAGTTCGTGCGGGTACCCGGCAACCAGCTCGGGGAGGGCGCTGGGCTCGGCCTCGCGATCGTCCGGCGGCTTGTCCTTGCGATGGGCGGCAGGGTGTGGGCCGAGAGCACTCCGGGTACCGGCAGCAGTTTCTTCGTCGAGCTACCGCTGTGGACGGGGGAAGGGTGACGGGGCCCGAGGCCGCGCGGCGCCTGCTCGCCTCCCCGCTCCTCCGCCGCCTCGCAACGCTCTGGGACGGCGGCCAGCTCTTCCTAACGGGAGGCTCGTTGCGGGACCGTCTGCTGGGCCTCCCCACCCACGACCTCGACCTCGCGGTCACCGGGGATCCCCGAGCCGCCGCCGAGGTTTTCGCGGCCCATCTGGGGGGGCGCTGCTTCCCACTCGGGCATCCGCCGCTGGTGACCTGGCGCGTGGCGGGGCCGCGGCACCGTGTGGATCTCTGGGGAATCGAAGGCGACCTCGAGCGCGACATCTTCAGGCGCGACTTCACGTTGAACGCCCTTTTCTGGCGGCTACCGCGCGGCCCGCTGCTCGACCTCGTTGGTGGGCTTGACGACCTCGCCGCCGGCCGGATCCGGGTCGTGCGGCAGGAAAACCTTGCCTCCGACCCGCTACGGGTCCTGCGCGGTGTGCGCTTGCTCTCAACCCACCCGCGGCTCAGGCTCACGGCGGAGAGCGAGCGGCAGCTCGGCGCGGCCGCGGGCGGATTGCGCTCGGTGGCCCGCGAGCGGGTGTGCGAGGAGCTTCGCATCATGCTTGGCGGCCCGGGGGTGGAACGGGCGCTTCTTGTCGCCGCCCGCATCGGGGTGATGGAGGCGCTTCTCCCCTCCTGGCACGGCTACAAACAACCGCAGGCCGTGGCCCGGCTCGCCGGGGAGATCGGAGCGCTGCATCGCGCCCGCGGAGTACTTGCCCGGGGCGCTGGCGAGGTGGCCGTTGCGGTCCTCGCGTCGCCCGCGACGGGTTTTCCGGGTGGTTGGGCGCCGGCCCCCGCGCAGCCGGAGCTTGCGGCCCTCGGCTGGCCGCTCCGTGCCGCCCAGCGGGCCGCATCGGCGGCCGCCTACGGGGAACGCCTGCTCGCCTTCCTCGCACGCGACGCCGCGGCGGCGCGCGGCCTGGCCGCGGATGCCGGTGAGTGGGTCGAACCCGCCGTCGCCTGGGCCGTCGCTCGGTCCGCGATGACGGGCACCGACCTCCGGTCCGAAGGCGGAAGGTTGCTGCGCTGGTGGCGCCGATTCTCCTCCCGACCACCGCTCCTCGGCGGCGACGAGGTGGCCGAGCTGTTGGGGCTGCCGGCGGGACCGGCGCGGGCAGCTGCCGCGCGGGTGCTGCGCCTGGCCCACGCCCACGGCGAGGTGCGCACCCGGGAGCAGGCCAGGAAGTTCCTCCTCAAGACGCCGATTCGTTGACCCCCTCGGCGGCCAATGATAGATTCGTGTAATGGAGGCGGCGCTTTCCCTCGACGATTTGCTCAAGTTCATGACGAAGAAGGGCGCGTCCGACCTGCACCTCAAGCCGACGCGGCCACCGCTGCTGAGGCTTCAGGGCAAACTGGTCCCGATCAAGTCGGTGGCGCTGAAGCCAAAGGACATCGAGGAGATGGTGATGCCGCTCCTCAACGCATGGCAGCGGAAGAAGTTCGAGGAAAGGCAGTCGGTGGACCTGGGCTACGGCGTGATGGGGGTCGCACGCTTCCGGTGCAACATCTACCAGCAGCGCGGATCGATCGCCGCCGTTTTTCGCCGCATCCCCTTCGAGATCAAGAACTACGACGATTTGAACTTGCCTGAGGTCGTGGCCACCTTTGCCCACTACCCCGCCGGCTTGGTGCTGGTTACCGGCCCGACCGGCTCGGGCAAGTCGACGACCCTGGCGGCGATCATCCAGGACATCGCCAAGACACGCCCGTGCCACATCGTGACCATCGAGGACCCCATTGAGTTCCTCTTCGGCGACCACATGGCCACGATGTCGCAACGCGAGGTAGGTACCGACACGCCAGCCTTCCACGAGGCCCTGCGCAACACAATGCGTCAGGACCCCGACGTGATCATGGTCGGCGAAATGCGGGACCTCGAGACCATGTCCACCGTGCTGACGGCGGCCGAGACGGGTCACCTGGTGTTCTCGACGCTTCACACAAACAGCGCCAGCCAGACCATCGACCGGATCATTGACGCCTTCCCCCCCGACCAGCAGGATCAGATCCACTCGCAGCTCGCACAAGTTCTCCGCGCGGTCGTCTCGATGCAGCTGGTCAACCGGGCCGACGGCCAGGGCCGCCTTCCCGCCTGCGAGATCCTCGTCAACTCGCCCAAGATCTCCAAGCACATCGAGAGCGGTGAGATCAAGGAGATCCACGACGAGATCGAGAGCTCGGTCTCGTACTTCCGCATGCAGACCATGAACCAGAGCCTCATCGCCATGCTGGCGAACGGGGCCATCAACTATGACGTCGCGAAGGAGAATTCGCCGGACTCGGATGACCTTTCACTGAAGCTGCGCAAGCTCTTCCCGACCATCGAGGATGCGCAGCGGGAGGGCAGAATGGCACCATCGCCCGCGGATTTTGCGAGCATCATCGAGCTCACGGAGATCAAGCGTCTCTACGAGGAGCAGGAGGAGCGCTGGAAGCAACGCACGCTCGACAAGGACGAGCAGATCGCCCAACTCGAGGCGAAGCTGGCAGCCTTCAAGCAGGAGATGTCCTCTACGGGGACCACTGCCACCGAGCTACGCAACCAGCTCGAGGCGCTGCGGGTCGAGAAGGACCGGCAGGCTCGGGATGCCGAGGCCCGGATCGAGAAGTTGAACGAGCGCATCCGTGAGCTGAACCAGCAGATCTCGGGGGGCGCGAAGCCCACCCCGGAGAAGCCCCAGACCGGTTTCTTCAAGCGCTGACCGCCCCCGCCCACCTTGCCAGGCTTACGGCTGGCCACCCACGCCCTCGCACGGCTTGGCGCTTGTGGCCCGTGGAGAAACAGAGCCGAGACAACTCTGGAAAACACGTCCAGAATGTGCTAGCTGCTCTGTTCCTCAAGCCTCACCTCCGCTTGGCGGCCATCGCCGAGGTATGCGAGGCGGACCCGAAGCACCCGCGACGCGTACCCGCCGAGCCAGCTCCACGATTCCGGCCACTCGACCGCGGTGATCGCAACCGGGTCCTCGAGCGCGTCACCGAGGCCGACCTCGTCCCACGGGGCGCTAGGACGCCCACGGAGGCGATACAGGTCCGCGTGGTGGACCCGGGCGATCGGCCCCGCCGGCACCGCGTAGCTCTCGAGAAGAACGAAGGTCGGTGAGCAGACCTCGCCTGGGTCACCGCCGAGTGCGGCCACAAGGCCCCGCACCAGGGTGGTCTTCCCGGCTCCGAGCGGGCCCTCGAGCAACAACAGGTCGCCCAGCCGTAGCAGCGCCGCGATCCGCGCCCCAAGCGCCTCGGTGGCTGCCGCATCAGGCAGGACGCTCTCGAACGAGAGAGGCTCCTCACTCATGCGAGCTGGCGCGCCTCCAACTCGGCTCGTGACAGCTCCTCGACGAGCGCCCCCGCCGGAACCGCGCCCGGGAAACGCTCGCCTGCAAGCTCGGCGGCGCGGCCGTGCAGCCAGGCGCCGGCCGCCGCGGCCTCCCGGCCCGGCAGCCCTTGCGCCAGCAGGGCCCCAATGGCGCCGGTCAGCACATCGCCGGCACCGCCGGAGGCGAGACCCGACGTTCCCGTGGGGTTTACCAGGTTCCACCCCACCCCGCCCGCGATCACGGTGCGAGCGCCTTTCGCCAGCACCACCGCCCCCGAGCGTTTGGACGCCTCTACCGCCGCCTCCAGGCGGTCCCTCGTCACCTCCCGGGTGGCTACCCCGAGCAGGCGGCCCAGCTCGCCGGGGTGAGGGGTGAGGACAGTCGCCGAGGTGCGCCCACGCAGCTCCTCGAGCCTCCCTGCCAGAAGCGTGAGGGCGTCGGCGTCAAGCAACAATGGTCCCGACCACTTCTCGAGAATCGTGGCGAGCAAGCGGCGCGGGCCGTCCGTGACACCGAGACCCGGGCCCACGGCCAGGGCCGTCGCCTTCGAAAGCGAGCCTTCCAGTCCCTCGCCGCTCACCGCACCGTCCTCACCAGCCGGCAGTGGGTCCACCATCGCCTCGGGGACCTGCGCCTGGATTGGCCGCACGGCGCCGCGCGCGGTCGCCACCGTCACCAGGCCGGAGCCGAGAGTCACCGCGGCGCGCGCGGCCAGCGCCGCAGCGCCCGCCCTCCCCTCCCGGCCGGCCACGACCAACAGGTGCCCGAAGTTGCCCTTGTGCGCGTCCACGGCGCGGCGGGGCAGCCAGCCGGCCACGTCCTCGCCCTCCACCAACCCCAAGTGCGCCTGCGCCTCCACCACCCACGGGGGGATGCCAATCTCAGCCACCGCGATCTCGCCGCAGCGCCAGCATGCGGGCGGCAGAACGTGAGCCACCTTGGGAGCCGCGAACGTCACCGTAACCACAGCCTCCACGGTCTCCCCGGCCACCCCACCGGAAGACCCCTGGAGCCCGGAGGGGATGTCCACCGCGATGATTGGCACGCCCGCGCGGTTGAGCACACCCACCACCTCCGCCCACCGCCCCTCCAACGGGCGGTCCAGGCCCGTGCCGAAAAGCGCATCCACGGTCACTCCGGCGCCAGCCAGAAGTTCAGCCAGGCGCGAAATCTGCTCGGCGCACACGTGGATCGGCACGCCGAACTTGCGGGCCAGCTCAAGCTGGGTGGCGGCGTCCCCCTTCAGCTCCGACTCACCCACAAGCAACGCCGCGTCCACGGAGAAACCGCGGCAGCGCAGCTGGCGGGCCACCGCCAGTCCGTCGCCGCCGTTGTTGCCGGGCCCGCACGCGACCACCACCCGCCGAGCATCGGCGAAGCGTTCGGCCACCACCTCGGTAACGGCGGCCGCGGCCGCCTCCATCAGAACCAGACCGGGGAGCCCCAGCTCGCGTATGGTCACGCGGTCCGCTTCGCGCATCTGGCTGGCATCGAGCACCGCGATCATCAGATCCTCCTGCTTCACTATCCTACCGCCCTACTGGGCGGCTTGCGGCTCGCCGCCCGCCCCACCGCACGGCTTGAGGCTTAAAGGCCCGAGACCCCGGCATCGCACAAGCCCCAGGCCTCGAGCCAAAGGCCCCGAGCCTCAAGCCGTCTGTGATAGCCTCCCGGGCGCCCGGTGTTCGACCGCGGCGAGGGAGAGGGAATGTCGGCCTCCGCTCACGTGCGTCTGGTGCCTCCCGCCGTGGTCGGGCTCACGCTTTTGCCCAGTCCCGCCGACGCCGCGCAGTCAGGTATCGACCTCGGCTCGGCGCTTCCGGCGTGGAGCGCCCTGCCGTTCCTCGGAATCCTTCTCTCCATCGCGCTCTTCCCCCTACTGGCGCCACGCTTCTGGCACCACCACTACCCCAAGGTCGCGGCGGCCTGGGCGCTGGCCTTGATCACTCCGTTCGTTGCCGCCTACGGCACGCCCGCGGTCGGCGAGATCCTGCACATGACGATTGTCGACTACGTGCCGTTCATCATCCTGATCGGAACGCTCTTCACGATTGGCGGCGGGATTCTCATTCGAGGGACGCTGCGTGGCTCACCCCCGGTCAACGCGGCGATCATGGTCATCGGGACGGTCCTCGCCTCCTGGATCGGCACCACGGGTGCCGCGGTCCTCCTGATCCGACCTCTTCTTCGCGCCAACCGTGAGCGGCGGCATGCCGCCCACACCGTGGTCTTCTTCATATTCCTGGTGGCCAACATCGGCGGCGCACTCACCCCGCTCGGCGACCCTCCGCTCTTCCTCGGCTTCCTGCACGGGGTCCCGTTCTTCTGGACGCTTTCGCTGTGGAAGGAGATGCTGCTGGTGGCCCTGCTTACGCTTGCGGCTTATGTCGCAACGGACGTATACCACTGGCGACGCGAGGACCCGCTTGTGCGTGCCCCTCATCCCGGGCCTCGCGAGCCGATCCGTGTAGAGGGGTGGCACAACTTTTTCTTCCTCGCCGGTGTCCTCGCGGCGGTGATCGTCTCCGGGGTGTGGCACGCAGGCGCCGTCTCGGTGTTGGGGGTCCACCAGGACGTGCAGAACCTCGTGCGGGACGCCTTCCTGCTCCTGATGGCGGCAGGATCCTGGCTGACCACCACCAGCCGCGTTCGGGCGGAGAACGACTACACCTGGGGCCCTATCCGCGAGGTCGCGATCCTGTTCGCAGGCATCTTCGCGACCATCATCCCACCGCTGTTGATGCTGCGCGCCGGGGAGCGAGGTGCCCTCGCTTCTGTCATCCGCGCCGTGCACACGCCAGCGGAGTTCTTCTGGGTCACGGGAGGACTCTCCTCGTTCCTGGACAACGCCCCAACCTACCTGACTTTTCTCTCCACCGCGCTCGGCCGTCTCTTGCCGGGGTTACCAGAGCGTGAGGCGATCCTGCGGCTGATCGCAGAAAGGGGAGCGTACCTCCAGGCAGTCGCCACCGGCGCGGTGTTCATGGGGGCCAACACATACATTGGCAACGCCCCGAACTTCATGGTGAAGTCCATCGCCGAGGAGGCCGGCGTCGAGATGCCGTCCTTCTTCGGGTACATCTTGCGGTACACGCTGCCTTGCCTGGTACCTATATTCCTGTTCGTGACCTGGGTGTTCTTCGCCTGAGGAGCAAACGACAATGAGCGTCTGGTACGAGATCATCGTAGGAGGTTCCGAAGAGGCGCTGCGGGGCTTGGTGGCCGGTTGCGAGGCCACGCTCGGAGGGAAGGAGGTCGCGATCTTCGGTCACGACCTCGACCTCGAGGCGAGTCGCTTTTCACAGCGTCTCCTGGAGCTTTTCGCGGCCGGCTCACACCATCTGGTCTTCGCGACGTCGAGGCTCGCGGAGGATCTCGTTGGCGCCCTCCGAGGCCGGGGCCTGGAGGCTGGGCTAAGCCTCGAGAGCGTGCAGGAGGTCGTTCGCGTCAGAATGCCGTTCTCGGCGGAAGCGTTTTCCAAAGAAATCGCCGAGGGAATCAGGCAGAAGCTGCTGATGGGCCTTCCCCCCGGTGTGGAGGGCGAGAACATCGAGGAGAGCGAAGACCAGGATGCGGGTGCGCGCGGCACAGAGCTATACACGCCGGAGCACGAGTACGTCTACCGTGTTGCGGGGACGTTCCTCGGGCCTTTGCCGGGGATCATCGAGATGCGCCGACGGGCGCGCAACCTCCCGTTCACCAAAACGAAGGCGCTTGAGCTGGAGACACGACCCGTCGAAACGCCGGAGCGTGCCTAGCCGCGCCCGGACCTCTTCTGCGCCTGCCGCCGGAGGCGCGGGTCCTTCTCCTCGATCTCCCGAACCAGGCGAACCGTCTCGCGAATCCGCCTCTGCTGCTCGCGCTTCTCCTTCTCCTGGCGTTTTCGCTGTGTCGTGGTGATGAGGGCGGTCAGCACCCGCCCGATCCGCCAGTGGAGCGCGCTGATCGGCATTGTGGTGCCCCCGAGCATCGCACCCCAGAAGTTGGCGCTGCCGACGGCGGCCTTGGTGAAGTCCGCTTTCCGACAGTCAGCGAAGGCAAACCGCGCGTGGGCGCAGTTGGCTCCGACGAGGCGCGTGAAACGAAGATCTGCACGCGTGAAGTCGGCGTTGTGCAGGTCTGCCAGGATCAGGTCGCAGCCGGAGATGTCGGCGTCCAGGGCAACAGCCCCGGCCAGCGAGGCCTGCCGGAGGCGGCTCCCGCGCAGGTTCGCCCCGGTCAGAATCGCGCCGTCCAGGTTGCCCCCCTCCAGGTCCACCTCGCGCATGTCGGCGCCCTCGAGGCGGGCCTGCTCGAGGCGGAACGTCCGCAGGTTGCACCCCACGAACGTGGCACCGGTGAGGTTGGCTCGTACAAGCGAGACCCGCCCCAGCTTGGGAGACCGGAAGTCGATCCCCTGAAGTTGCGAGCCCGCGAGCTGAACCCCGTTGAGATCGGCGTTGAGGAGGTTGGCGTCGCGGAAGTCGGCGGCCTGGGCATCGCAGTTAAAGAGGCGCGCGCCTTCGAGGTTTGCCAGGCGCAGGGTGCTGTGGGAGATGTCGGCACCCTCGAAGTCGGCTCCCTTCAAGTTGGCCCGCAGGAAGTTCGCCTCGCGCAGGTTGGCCTTGCGGAAGCGGGTCCCGACGAGTGTTGCGTCGGGCAGTTGAACCCCCTGGGCCTGGGCACCCTCGAGGTCGGCCCCGCTCAGGTCGTTGCCCTCCAGGATGACACCCTCGAGCACTGCGCCCGCCAGCTTGGCGCCCACGAAGATCGCTTTGTCCACGCGCGCCCCGCGCAAAGAGCAGTTCGCCATGTCGGCGTCGGCGAAATTGACCCGCTCCAGGATCGCCCCGTCGAAACTGACCTGTACGAGGTTGGCCCCCCCGAGGTCGCTCCCGGTGAAGTCAGCGCCCCGGAACGTGGCAGCTTCCAGCAGCGCATGCTTGAGCGAGCAGGCCCGCACGTCGAGGAGGTCGAAGTGGACCCCCGTGCAGTCGGCGCCGTCGAGCACCGCCCCCGAGAGCAGGATCCCATCCACCTGGGCGTGGGCGACCGAGGCGCCGGAGAGGTTCGCACCCTGGAGGTTTGCCCGCATGAGCACCGCGTGCGAGAGGTCCACGCCGTGCAGGTCCTTCCCCTGCAGGTCGGCCTCCACCAGGTCCGGCAGGATTCGCGGGTTGGAGGCGCGCCACCGCGACCACTCGGGCGAGAACAGCAACCGCACATGATCGGCGTTCGCCATGCCGCGATTCTAGCCCGTTTTGCCGGTCGCTGGGTCGGGTGCGGCGGGACCGTCAGCCGGCAGGCACTGCAGGCCCAAGCTCCCCGGGGCAGCGCACGGCGGCGGAGACTGCCTCGAGCTCGCCGCGCTGAGCGGCTGCCGCCGCAACGGCGCGGGCCGCCTCGAGCTCCCGTCTGTGTTGCCAGAGGCTCGCCACACGGAACTCGGGCCGCCCCCACTGACGGAGGCCGGTGAACTCCCCCGGCCCACGCAAGCGGAAGTCCTCCTCGGAGATCCGAAAGCCATCGCTGGTGCCCGCAAGGTACTCGAGACGGCGGAGGGCATCCGGCGAGCAGTCCTTGCCGGTCAGGAGCACACAGAACGACCGGCGGCGACCTCGCCCCACCCGGCCGCGCAGTTGGTGGAGCTGGGCGAGGCCGAACCTCTCCGCGTTCTCGATGACCATCACCGAGGCGTTCGGCACGTCCACGCCGACCTCGATCACCGTCGTGGCGCACAACACTCCGACCTCGCCGGCCGCGAACGCGGCCATCACGGCCTCCCGATCTGCGGCTGGCGTGCGCCCGTGCACGACGTCGACCCGTACCTCGGGGACCGCCTGGCGAACGGCGCGGGCGTGGCTCGCGATGGCGCGCGCCGAGATCTTGTCCGACTCCTCGATCAGCGGGAAAACCCAGTAGACCTGGCCGCCATCTTTGACCTCTTTGCGCAGGAAATCGGCCAGCTTCGGCCGGGAGGCGTCATCGCGCACGACCGTACGCACGGGCGTGCGTCCCGGCGGCATCTCGTCGAGGATCGAGACCTCGAGGTCTCCGTAGAGCGACAGCGCCAGCGAGCGGGGGATGGGAGTCGCGGTCATGACCAGCAGGTGCGGTGCTTCGCCCTTCTCCAGCAGCGCCTGCCGCTGTGCCACCCCGAAGCGGTGCTGCTCGTCGATGATGGCGAGGCCGAGGCGGCCGAACACCACCGCATCCTCGATGAGGGCGTGGGTGCCCACGACCAGGTGCGCGCTGCCATCGGCGAGCCCGCCCCGCACCCGCTGCTTCTCCGCCGCGGGCAGTGAGCCGATCAGAAGCTCGGGGCGATAGGGCGTCGGCTGCAGGAGGCGGGTCAGCGTGAGGTGGTGCTGCTGCGCCAGCAGCTCGGTAGGAGCCAGCAGCGCGACCTGGTGGCCCGACGCCAGCGCGACAAGCGCCGAAAGCGTGGCCACGATCGTCTTCCCGGACCCCACGTCCCCCTGGAGAAGGCGGGCCATCGGGTACTTCCTCTGGAGGTCGGACACGATCTCGGCGAGCACCCGGCGTTGCGCCTCGGTCAGGCGGAAAGGCAGCACGTGGCGGGCGCTGTCGCGTATCTCATCGGTCACGGCGCAGGCGGGCGCCTGCTGTCCGTGGCGGCGCCGCCGCTCGCGCTCGAGGACAACGGCGAGGGCAAGGAGCTCCTCGAACGCCAGCCGCCGGAGGTGCGGGTCGCGGCGCATAGCCAGGTCCTCGAAAAACGTTTCAAGTGCCGCCCCTTCGCCTGGCGGAGCCGGGAAGTGCACCTGCCGGAGCGCCTCCCCCAGCGGCGACAGGCCCAGGTCGGCGGGGAGCAGCCGCGCAAGCGGGTCGGGGACCTCGCCCAGTCCTTCGAGCGCCCGTGCAACCAGGGTCCGTACCCGCCGCCCGCTCCAGGTCCCAACGCGGCGGTACATGGGGACGATCCGCCCGAGGTGAACCGGTGACTCCTCCTCGTCCTCCACCTCCCACTCGGGGGCGACGAGCTGCAGCCCCCAACCGCTGCGGGCGGGGCGGAGCGTCCCGTACAGCCAAACCCGCATCCCCTCGTGAAGCGTCGTAGTCAGGTACGGCTGGTTGAACCACACCACCGCGAGTGAGCCGGTGTCGTCGTCGATCACCGCCTCCACGATACGCAGGCGCCGGTTGCGGGCGCGCCGCTCGACGATCTGCACCAAGCGCCCCACCACCGTGACGGTGGTGTCGGGCGTGGTCAGGGAAGCGATGCGGCGCGGGTTGGACCGATCCTCGTAACGGTGGGGCAGGTACCAGAGGAGGTCCCCAACGCTGCCGAGCCCCGCGGCAGCAAAGGAGCGCTCGCCGGCGGCGCCCACGCCCTTGATCGCCGACAGCGGGCTTGACAGCGCGAGCGTCATCCGCCGTCGAGGATCGCGTGCAGTCGCAGCGTCACCAACGCGAGCTGGACAGAGTCGCCGTGATTGATGGGGAACGGCTCGAACGGCTTGAGCCTGGCCCCGTTCACGAAAGTCCCGTTGGTGGCCACGTTCGTCTCCGCGATGGTGAGCTTGTCGCCAGATGTGCTGATCGTGGCGTGGCGACGCGAAACCGTCCGCTCCGGGTCGAGCGCGGAGAGGTCCACATCCGGAGTCACGCCGGTCACCGGGTCATGGCGACCCAGCGTGGTCTCACCCGACGGGTGCAGCGGGAACAGCTTCCCTGATGGTCCATGCGCGAGAACTGCCTTCGCCTCGATCCCCTGCCTCGAGGGCGCTGGTGTCAGCGCCGAAAGCTCCTCGCGCGAGCCGAACTCCTCGAAACGGCGATTCGACTCGCGCAGGCGCTCCGAGAGCTTTGTCATCATGCGGACGGCGATGTCCGGCTTGCGCCGAAGGATCTGGTCGAGGTCCCTGCTCGAGAGCTCGAGGACCTCCACGGCGTCGATTGCTGTCGCGGTGGCCGAGCGCGCCGGGGACTCGTCCAGGAGTGCGATCTCCCCGAAGAAGTCGCCCTTCTCAAGTACGGCAAGCTCGCGCTCGCGTCCTCCCACCACCAGTGAGATCCTCACGTGCCCCCTCTGGATGATGTACATCTCGCTCCCGAGGTCGCCTTCGCGAAAGATCGTGCCGCCCGCCTCGAACTGGTGGAGGAATTCCCGGAGCTTCTGATTCTCGACCCCGGAGACCCGGACCTTGGGCACCTACGCACCTCCCCAGGTGATCTCGCCCCGGACCGTGTTCACCTCCACCTCCACCCCCAACGGAAAAGGCACATTGGCACCCCCGTGCCCGAACGGGAGCCCCTCGACGACCACCGCGTCGGGCGACACGGCCTCGAGCAGCAGCGTGCGCCAGCGCTCACGCCACCCCGACTCTCCCCGCCCGCACCGTGCCAGCCTTCCTGAGACAACGGCCTCTACCTCGGCAAGTCTAGAAGAGAGCCGCAGTTGGGTCAACAAACGGTCGAGGCGATACACCGGCTCGTTGACGTCCTCCAGGAACAGGACCGCTCCGCTGTAGTCGGGCTCGAACGCGGTGCCGACAAGCGCCGCCAGCAACGAGAGCGTGCCGCCCACCGACACGCCCCGCGCCATCCCGGGCCGCGCCACACGCGCAGGACTCACCTCGAACAGGCGACGCGGGCCGCGTCCAGAGAGCCACGAGACCAGAAGCTCCGCACCCCCCGGATCGCGGCCGAGCGAGGCAACCATCGGAGCGTGAAGGGTCGCGCGGGGGAAACGCGTGGCCAGCCCGGCGTGAAGGGCGGTGATGTCGGAGAAACCTACCACCCAGCCCTCCCAGGCAGCCAGGCGCTCCCACGGAATCTCCGGGAGCAGCCGCATCATCCCGTACCCGCCCCGGGCCGCAAGCAGCGCCTCGACACCCTGATCGAGGAGGGCAGTGACCCCGGCAAGACGCTCAACATCAGAACCGGCAACGTACGAGGTGCGGAGTGCGAGGTTGGGCGCCGGCACGGCATCGAAGCCGTGCGCCCGAAGGAACTCGAGCCCGGACTGCACGGTGGCGGGGTCACACGGCCCCGCCGGCGCCATCACGCCAACCCGCGCCCCCGGTTTGAGCGGCGCCGGCAGCGGCCGAGGGAGAGCGCTCATCTGTTCATTCTAGCCGGCGAACGGCCACACCGCAGAATCCTCCCTCCACTCCGGCGAGCGCCCTATGCCCCGCGCGCCCGGATCTTTTTCACTGCGTGGAGGCTTTCTTCTTGCCCCGCGGGCCATGAGCCGTCGCTCGGGCTGGGCCTCGAGCCCAGCCCTCCGACCCACCTCCGCGTGCGACCGAGCCGGGACGCCCCGCGGTGGGGCCCCTCGCTGTTCGTATGAGACCACGCCAGCGATACCCCACCGCGAGGCGCCCGCTCGGTGCCCGCACGCTCCGGCGCGATGGCTCGTGTGGCCCGCGGGGCGGATCTCACCGCCGCCCTCCCGTTCGCCATGGTTGCGCAGGGTTGGAGCCGTGTCTCTGGGTGCGGGGAAAACTCCGCCCGGCGGGTGGGGCGGCCATCGCTCCGGAGGCCACGGGGTCCCCAGCGTGCGGATCCGGGGCGGGGTGTCGGTGACGCCGTTTCATGCGGACACCGAGGGGCCCCGACCCGGGACGCACTGCTGGGTCGTGGCCGGAGGAGTCTCGGCGCGCCGCGAACGGGGGCGAGCAAGCGCCGAGCGGCCGCCTACCCGCCGGGCAAAGAAAACCTCACGAAGTAAAAGAAAAAGAAAAGCCGGGGGGGCCTGGCGGCCCCCCCGTGGCACGAGAGGAAGCGATAAGCCGAGTTCTGTGTCCTACCGAAGCAGGACGGCGCTCATTCCTCTGACCGGGCCGTCGCCGGCCGGTTCGAGCAGCCTACCCGGGGATCCTCCCCGCCGAGGCGGGGAACCGGTGATGGGTCCCGTCGATCCCCCTATTTGGCCTTGCTCCGCACGGGGTTTGCCGTGCCCCGACCGTCGCCGGTCGAGCGGTGGGCTCTTACCCCACCTTTTCACCCTTACCCGGCGGCGACCGCCGGGCGGTGTGTTTTCTGTGGCACTTTCCCTCGCGTTGCCGCGGCTGGGCGTTACCCAGCGTGCTCCCATCCGGAGTTCGGACTTTCCTCGGCCCCGCAGAGCGGGGTCGCGAGCACCTGCCACCTCCAGTGCCGCCCTTATTCTAGACCCTACGGGCGCCGCGGGCGAGGCCGCCTCCGGGCAACGCGGGCTGGCGCCCCGGGGAGCCTGTGCGTCTCGTCTGCGAAGTAGGCCAGCTCCTCGTCGACCCCGCTCCACAGCGCCGGCCCCGGACCGGCCGCCTGCGCAGCGGAGGCGGCTTTCTGCCAGAACTGTGCGGCAGGGACCACCTCCGCGCCGGCCTCGCGCACGGCGAGGCCCAGCGCGCGGTCGTCGGTCGCCACGCGCCACCCCCGCCCGGACCCGCGCAGGAAGGCTAGGATCGCGGTGTCCGCATGCGAGGTGTACCTGACCTCGACCGGGCCGAGTCTCTCGGTGGTGCCCACTCCCGGAGGCGGCGCTCCATCGAAGAAAACGAGGATCCGAACCCGCTCCCCCCGCCCTACGGCAAGGGCAGCCCGCCGCACGGAGGCACGGTCGCGTCCCCGCACGAGGTTGTTGCCGTCCAGGAGCCAGGGCACGGCGGGCCTTCCCGCGCTAGCGTTTCCGGGGGGTCTTTTGGCGCTTGAGGGCAGCCAAGGTGGCCTTTACGTCCTCGTTGTGCGGTTCGAACTCCAGGATCTTCTCGAGGCACTGCCGCTGCCGATCCGGCTTGTTGCGCGTGCCCCAGAAGTTGGCGAGCTCCAGCCAGGCGTCTGTGTAGTCGGGGGCGAGCGCCACGGCGTGCTTGAGGTGGTCAAGGGCTCGCTGGCTCCACATCGGGTTCTTGAACTCCAGGCGCGCGAGTGTGAGCAGCGTCTCCGCCTGCGGGTTGAGCCGAACCGCCTGGTCCAACAGATGGACCGCCATGCCGACGTCACCCGCACGCGCCAGCTCCTTGGCGCGCGAGACGTTTGCGTCCACCACCGCCCCACGGGCCCTGAGCCGTCTCTGCTCTTCCTTGTAGGCATCGACGTGCTGGGCGGAAGACTCGTGAAGCGTCTGCTCGTAGCGCCCGCGCCTGTCGGGGTTGCCGAGCGTGTCGTACGCCTCCTGGACCGCCGAGTAGATCTCCGCGAGTTCGTTGCGCACCGAGACGAGGTGGGCCTCGCGGGCGCGGTCCGGATGGTAGAGCTTGGCGAACTCGAGGAAACGCGAGTGGATCTGGTCCTGGGTCGCCCCCGGGGAAAGCCCGAGGCGCCGGTAGTAGTCCTTGTGCCGGATCTCGTTGGCGAGCCTCAGCACCTCCGCGTATTCGCGTTGCTGCTGCGCGTTGTACTGCAGCTCCTCCTCGGCGGGAGGCTCGGGAGCAGGCTGCACCTTGGTGGGCGCCAGCGGGCGGGCCGAGGAGCTGTCACGAATCTCGAGCACCCCGGCCACCAGCAGCGCCGCCAGAGCTCTTGAGAATTCACCGCCGGGCATGGGAACGAGGCGCTGCAGCTGGGCGGCGGTGCTCGTTCCGTCCACCCGGGAGAGAAGGTAGCCCTCCTGGGGGTTGAGCTGAATCTGCTGGTACTGCAGCAGGGCGTCCTGCGCGGTCCACACGTACCCGAGGGGATCGATGAACCGCTTGATGGCAGCCTCATCGCGAACGCCGCGCACCGCCGCCGCGAGCAGCGAGGCGGTGGTCATTCCGATCGAGGCCGCGTCCATGGGAAGCTTCTCTCCGTCGGTGAACCGGTACTCGGCCGGCTCGACGAGCATGAGCGAGACGATGGTGACCGAGAGCGTCTCGAGCTCCTGCTCCAGCGCCTTCACGGTGAGCACACCCTCCTGAACGAGAAAGGTTCCGAAGCGGACCCCCTCGGGCTGGCGAAGCAGCGAGAGGGCCATCTGACTTGCCTCGAGAATGCCGCGGCTCACGAGCCACTTCCCGAGCTTCTCCTCCTCCACTTCGGAGACGACCGCACGCACCTGCCCCGCCTCGAACCAGAGATGTCGCGTCGCCCCCCCGCTGGTCACGTCGAGACGACCTGAGACCAGGAGGCGGTAGAGCTCGCGCATGAGGGGCGGAAGACCCCCCAGCACGAACCTTCCGGCGAGGTTTCGGCCTTCAGGCATCTCGTCAGATTCTAGCCGTGTACCGATGCGTTCTCAAGGAGCGCTGCCCTCAACGCGAACGACGTGCGGCGGAAATCCCCGTGCCACCGTTCCCACCGGCAGGTGGGAGATCGTCCCCTCCGCCGCCTCCTTGCTGGGAAAATGACCCCAGATCAAGCGGTAACACTGCCCGTCGCCCTGGCCGAACGGCACCACGCGCAGGTTCACCTTGTCCTGCTCTTGGCGACGGTAGAGGCGCTCGAGCTCGGCCGGCTGACAGCCGCCGTCCACCGCCACCGCCCACGGCCCCCCACCGCCAACCACCTTGGGGGACCGCCACGGGCGAAGGACCAGCAGTACGGCAGCGGCCACCAACACGAGGACCACCATGACAACGAGCCACGTCCGGTGCCGCGGAACGGCGGCCAAGCGCGGTGGGGAGGTCGTGGCGAGCGGGACCTCGGCGATCCGGGTGACAGACTCCACCAGCCCCGCGCCAGCGGCGGCCGCCAAGAGACGCAACGCGAGCTCCCTCCCGTGCGGCGAGGGGTCGGCAATTTCCTTCGCCGACCGCTGATCGTTGATCTTGGCCAGGATGGCCATGGCCTCCTCTGTGAGGCCCAGGGCGCCGACCCTCTTGGGAAACTCGGGCAGGCGGCGCAGGAGCAGGGACGGCTCTGGGAGAAAGATGTCGACCAGGCTCTCTCCGCCGCTGCCTAGGACCATCTCGACCACGAGGTGCGGGTAGGAGATCGTGAGACCGTGGGTTTCCGGCGGGAGCTCGCTCTCAAAGCCTGCCTCGGCATCGGGGGCGAGGAAGAAACCGCGCAGGCGGTCGGCCAGGGCACGCTTCACCACTGCATTAGCTTCGGCCTGGGACACCTGTCCCGAGGCGACGGCCGCCGCGGCCTGCGCAAACCACTCGCCCCCCTTGGTCAGCCCGAAGGCGGCGGCGAGGTGCTCGTTGTCGTCTCCCTCGACACCGACGATCTGGAGACCGGACACGTGCAGGACGAGCTCCTGTTGAGCCCAGCGCAGGCTCGCCGACCCTTTCCCCCTTCGCCCGGCCCACAACGCCAGCTGGCCCGCTGCGGATGCACGTCCCATGGCCGCAACACTAGCGAAAACGCACCCCTTCCGTCAAAGGGCAGCGCGCGGGCCGAGCATGGCGTGCACACATCGGAACCAGCGCGCTTCCTGGCGCACCGCGCGTTCGAGCGTCCGCGTTCGTCAGGTTGCAGCCGAGGCGGTGTGCAGACTCCGCCAGAGATCGGCCGCGGCCTTGCGGCCGACAACTGCCTCGAGGGCCTGCAGGTCGGCCTCGCGCACACCGTCCACCGAGCCGAAGCGTGCCAAAAGGCGGTGCGCGCGCTTGGGCCCGATACCCGGAACCGCGACGAGCTGGGTGGCGAGTCGCCGCGCACTGCGACGTCGGCGATGGCGGGTCACGGCGAACCGGTGTGCCTCATCGCGCACCCTCTGCAGGAGCAGGCGCACGGGGTGGTTGGGCTCGAGCAGCAAAGGGCGCGACCTCCCGGGCAGGTAGATCTCCTCGAGGCGCTTGGCGAGCGCGGCGGCCTGCAGCTCGCAATTTACGGAACCCAACCCCCGCACAGCCGCGTCGAGCTGGGTGCGCCCTCCGTCTATCAGGATCAGATCCGGCAGCGGCGCGCCCTCGGCGAGCCTCCGCCGGTAGCGGCGCTCCACGGCCTCGGCGACCGCTGCCGGGTCGTCTGCCATCTGGCCCGCTCGCACGTTGAAGGA
Source organism: uncultured Acidobacteriota bacterium (assembly GCA_963739225.1). Lineage (GTDB taxonomy): Bacteria > Acidobacteriota > Thermoanaerobaculia > Thermoanaerobaculales > Thermoanaerobaculaceae > RBG-13-68-16. Next base: position 544,510 of record CAVTZQ010000004.1, read on the forward strand.
GCGGTACTCGCCCTTGCGCATCCTCCCCCGCTCCCAAACCACCAGGGAGGCGACCTGGGCCTCGCCGCCGAGGTGCGAGATGTCGAAGCACTCGAGCCGCGCTACCGGCTTCGGCGAGACCGAGCACAGACGCGATCTCTTCCCCCACCCGCTCCGCCTCGCGACGCGGGTGGCGGAAACGCAGCCGGAACGCCTCGCGCGCGTTCTCCTGTGCGAGCGCCAGCACACGCACTCGTTGCCCGCGCCTGGGTTCGAGAAGCCTGACAGCGGCCCCTCGCTGCTGCTTCAGGAACCCCACGAGGGCGTCCGCATCCTCGGGCTCGAACGGCACCTCGACGCGTTCGGGCACGGCGGGGTTGGCCTCGTAGAACTGGCCGAGGAATGCCCCGAGGAAGCTCGCGTCCGCGGGCGCGTCCAGGCCCTCCCAGTGGAATTCCCGCTTGTCCACCAACTTCCCGTCCCGGTAGATCAGCACGACGATCGAGGCGTCGTGGCCATCTCCCTCCACACCCACGACGTCTACCGATCCGGACCCTGCGATCTCCACGTGCTGGCCGCGCTCCAGCTCTTCGAGCGCCCGAAGCAGGTCGCGGTAGCGCGCGGCGCGCTCGTACTCGTCGCTCTCCGCCGCCCGCCACATCTGCTGCTCCACCCGAGGCTTGAGCTCCTGGTGGCGGCCCTCCAGCAGGAGCACGACCTCCTCCACTGCACGCCCGTACTCCTCGGGGGTGGTCAGGCCTGCGACGCATGGCCCGAGGCATGCACCCATGTCGTGGTACAGGCATGGACGCGGAAGCGTGCCGTCGATCTCGATGCTGCAGGTGCGGACCTGGGTTCGCGTGCGGATCAGATCCATTACCCGCGCCGCCATACCGTGGCCGAGGTAGGGCCCGAAGTAGCTGTGCCCGTCGTCCAGAATTCGGCGCGTGAGGTGGGCACGCGGCCAGGGCTCCCCGGTGGTCAGCTTGACGTACGGGTAGGTCTTGTCGTCGCGGAGCAGCACGTTGTACCGCGGGCGGTGCCGCTTGATGAGACGGTTTTCGAGGATGAGGGCCTCCACCTCGGTCGCCGTGACCACAAACTCCAGGTGCCTGGCCCGCACCAGCATCCCTGCCAGGCGCGGCTCGAGCTGGCGCGAGAAGTACGAGACCACTCTCCTGCGCAGCTGCTTCGCCTTGCCGACGTACAGAACCCTCCGGCGCGCGTCCTGAAACTGGTAGACGCCCGCAGCCTCGGGGGCCTGCTGCGCCCGCTCGAGCAGCGGGTGACGCTCCTCCACGCTCTTATTCAACCTCGTATCTCATCCGTGACATTTCGCGTTGAGCGTGGCGCACGGCCGCGGGTTGGATCCGCACGGGACAACCCGGGAAGCGCCCGGCCGTTCCTCCACTCGAGACGGGAGCCCCGACAAGAAATGGGTCGGGCGGCACGAACTCCAGGCCCGGCCACCGAGCGGGCCAAACCAGTGTGGAGACCGTTACTTCAGCCTCCTCCTGTCCCACTTCCAGTTCTTGTGAGCGAGCTCCATGCACCTCTCGTAGAAGGCGTTCGTGCGGAGGAAGCTGAAGTTGCCCACGGCGACCTTCTCCTGATACGGCTTCTGCTCGAGGACGTCGCGGACCAGGTACCGGCACCGGTTGGTGGCCAGGTACGAGAGCCACTCCGTGAAGTTGGTCTCCAGGCTCAGGCTCGACCCGAACCTCTCGGCGCGCGCCTCCAGGTCCGCCTCGTTGAGCACTCCCTGGCACAGCAGCGCCCAGACCAGGTTGCGGGCCCTGCCGATGTAGAAGTACCTGTTGACCCCCTTTTCCACGATGTCGTTGACCAGCTTGCGCAGTCGGAACTGGATCTTGTAGCAGAGGAGGATGTGGCGGCCATCCACCCTCAGGCGGCCGGGGCTGAAGACCTGGGAGTAGAGATAGTCGTCGTCGAACACCTGGCGGAGACGCTGAAGCTTGTCGATGTCGCCGTCCGCGACCAGGAAGGTCTTGGCCAGAGGCACCAGCTGGATGGCCTTGAGCTCCTTGATCCCGAGGCCGCCGAGCTCATCTTCGCTCAGACCGAAGAACGCGTGTTCCTGGCGCTCGTAGTAGATGCCGAGCTGATCGCGGAACTTGTCCTGGAGCTCGAGCTGGATTCGATCGTTCGCCCTCAGGTTCCACGGCTCGACCGGGTTCTGTCTGTTGTTGTTGACGGTCACCGTTGTAACGAATTCGGGCTGGGCCTTCGTGACCACCTTGCAGAGGACCTTGACAGCCTCGAGCTTCCGGGTCCCCTGCTGGAGGGCGGCGTGGCTCGCACTGGCCGTCAAGAAGCGATCCAGCGTGATGAGAGTCTGGACGCCGTTCAGAATCCTCGGCTCGATGACCCGTGTACGTCCGTCGGCCTGCTCCAGCGCCTCGGCGGAGAGCGCCACGCCGTTGTGGTTGAACGGGAACACCGACGGGAGGTCCTTCCCCTCGAGGACGATCCTCCTGAAGGCCTTGGTGAGGGAGCGGTTGACGACCTCGTCCTCCGGCAACGCCCCTCGAATGTTGCGATCGAAGAACCGCGAACCCATCTCCTTGTACATTGAAAACAGCTCCATGAGGCGCACGAACCCGACCGTCAACTGCTCGTTGTCCGGGCCCGGCATCGAGATCGTCTGCGTGAGCTCGAGCGGGTACGAGTTCGTCTTGGTGACGTGTGTGAACGCGCCCGCTTTCTTGGTCTTCGCCGAGCGGAACTCGATAATGAGGGTGACCTCGCGCCCGAAGAACTGGTCGATCAGGTACTTCTTGTTCTCGAGGTCCTCACGGAGCTTGTCGAGTGCCTGGCTGCGCTCCGCTTCGGCGGGATCGCCCGCGAAGACGAAGTGTATGCAGACGCGGTCGATGACGGACTGGTTCTCCACCAGCCTGCTTCTCAGCTGGCGGAGCAGCGGATCGGCCGAGGAATCGAGCCGGCCTCCCGAGAAGACCCTCTCGATGCCACCGTCGATCAGCCGCTGCAACGTCGTCTTGAACTGGTTGTACGACGCCGAGGACCTGAACTGGTAAAGGTAGAGGTTGCGCTTCCCCGGATCCACGTGAAACCCGTCCACACCATAGTCGTTGCCGCCGAAGGCCACCTGGTTGGCTGCGACTTTCCTGGGCAGCTCGAACTCCTGCTCGAGGTAGACGAGACCGAAGTAGTCCTTGCGGGCGCCGCCGTGGGTCTTGTTCAGGGCGACAAAGGCGTTGTCAATCTCGCGGTCACTGATGGGCATTGAATCCTCCCCGAAAGCTCTCTTCTCCGTCGTGCCACCAGGGAAGTCAACTCCCTGGTTCCCTGTGACTTAGCGCCGCCACGCATGCGGCGCGGGGTTGATCACGAACGCTTCCTCAGACGGCACCGTCGCTCCGCCGCAGCGTGGCAACCAGCGCCCCGCTGCGAGCGCACCGCCATGGGCTGACGCCCACTTCGAGCGCACAAATATATCGCAACTCGCCCTCCGTGCGAGCGCCCCCGAGGCGCGTGCTGGCCCTCTACCCCCTGGGGCTCGCGTTGAGCTCGGCGCCGGGGGTCTGCCGGATGCTGCACGTGCGTTCCGCCTCCTGATCCGTGCCTCCGTTGTGCGTTGAAGTTGAATCCCTACAATAATTTGCATGCAGAATCACGAATTCGGTTGCCGCTCGGAGCAACGAGTGGGTTAGTCTAGGCGGGGGGCTCATGGACGACGTCTACCACCGATTGGCGGCCAAGCTCGACGAGTTCCCCCACGGCTTCCCGCGCACCGCGAGCGGCGTCGAGCTGCGCATCCTCGCGAAGGTCTTCTCCCCCGAGGACGCCGCCATGGCGCTGGACCTGCTCCCGATCCCGGAAACAGCCGCGGCGATCGGGCGGCGGCTTGGACGGCAAGTCGAAGAGCTGCAACCGGTTCTCGACGGCATGGTCGCCCGCGGTCAGATCGCCACCGTCCGCTACCGCGGTGCGCACGTCTTCATGCTCGCCCCGTTCGTCATCGGGATATACGAGTTCCAGCTGCCGCACATGGACGCCGAGCTCGCCGAGATGTTCGAGGAATACGCCCCGGCCCTGGTGAACACGGTGGGCGGCGAGAAGCCCGCACTGGCCCGCGTCGTGCCGGTCAACGCCCACATCGAGGCGCGCGCCGAGGTGCTGCGCCACGAGAGCGTGCGCACGATGATGGAGGGCGCCCGCTCGTTTCGGCTCATGGAGTGCATCTGCCGCAAGGAGCAGGCGGCGCTCGGCAAGTCGTGCTCGCACACGCTGGAGACGTGCCTCGCGTTCTCGTCCGAGCCTGACGCGTACCAGCGCTTCCCGTACGGCCGCACCGTTTCACGGGAGGAGGCGCTCGCGGTCCTCGACTTCGCCGAGCGCGAGGGCCTGGTTCACTGCACCTACAACATCCGGCGCGAGCAGATGTTCGTCTGCAACTGCTGCTCGTGTTGCTGCGGGTTCCTGCGCGGCGTGAGGGAGTTCGGGGCCCCGCACCTACTCCTGCACAGCAACTACCTCGCAGAGATCAGCAGCGCGGGATGCATCGCCTGCGATGCGTGCAGCGGCGGCCGCTGCCCCATGGGGGCGATCGCGGAGCGAAATGGCGCCTACGCGGTGGACGCCGAGCAGTGCATCGGCTGCGGCGCCTGCACCCTCGTCTGCCCCACCCAGGCCATCTCCCTCGTGCCGCGGCCTAACGCCGAGCGCACGACCCCACCGAGGGACATCGTCGCATGGTCTTTCCGCCGCGCCGCCAACCGCTTCGGGCTGCTGCACACCCTCGCCCAGTTCGGTGGGCTCGCCGCGAGGATAGTTGCCTCCCGCCGCGCCCAGACCCAGGACGCGTAACCCTCCGCCCTTCAGGCGCCTCCGCGGGTGTCTCCGCCCGCGTCGACGCCTGGGTCCCGGGCCGGCGCCCAGGTGTGCAATAGACTCACTCTCTATTGTGTTATCAGCCTATAGGGAGATTTCCACCGTGTTGGGGGCAGAAAAGCTTGTCGAGCGGCTCGCGGCGCACCGGACGCTGGCGGCGGCACCGCGCGAGCAGTTGGCGTGGGTGGCGGAGCACGGGCGCCTGCAAACGTTCCCGGCCGGATACACGCTCGCGCAGACGGGCGAGCCGGTCGTCAACCTCTATGTCGTGCTCGCCGGCCGGTTCTCCATCCGCGTCCACCGCGGGTCGGGCTGGCGAAAGGTCATGGAGTGGCGGGGCGGCGACGTTGCCGGTTTCCTCCCCTATTCCCGCCTCACGGCCTCGCCCGGCGGTACCCGGACCGAGGAGCCGACGGAAGTCGTCTCGATCCACCGCGACCTGTTCCCCGAGATGATCCGCGACTGTCACGAGCTGACCGCGATCCTGGTGCACGTCATGCTGGATCGCGCCCGCCACTTCCGTTCGAGCGATCTCCACGACGAGAAGTTGGCCTCCCTCGGACGGCTGGCGGCCGGCCTCGCACATGAGCTGAACAACCCCGCATCGGCAGTCGTGCGCAGCGCCGGAGTTCTCGTCGAGCGTATGCCCGCGGCCGAAGCGGCTTTCCGCGCGTTCGGCGGCGTTCGCCTGTCGCAGGCGGAGCTGGCGGCGTTCAACGAGCTGTGCGAGCAGTGCCTAGCAGACGCCCCGCAAAATCTCGGGTCGCCCCTCGAACAGGCCGAGAGACACGAGGCGCTCGGCGAATGGCTGGAGCGCCATGGCCTTGACCGGGCGGCCGCCGAAACCTTGGCCGAGACCGGGCTTGCTCTCCCGGCGCTCGACGCTGCGGCACGGGCGCTCGGCGCCGAGGCGCTGGGCGCCGCACTTCCGGCGCTTGTCGCCTCCTGCAGCAGCCGACGGCTGGCCTCGGACATCCAGCGCGCCGCGAGCCGCGTCCATGAGCTGGTGGCCGCGGTCAAGAACTTCACCTACATGGACCAGGCGGCCGCACCGAAGCCGGTGGATCTCGCCCGCAGCCTGAGCGACACCCTGACCATCCTCAAAGCGAAGGCCAAGTCGAAGTCGGTGCGGTTGAGCGCGGAGGTCGAGCCGGACCTGCCGACCGTCGACGGCTTCGGCGGCGAGCTCAACCAGGTCTGGTCCAACCTCATCGACAACGCGATCGACGCGGTCAATAACGGCGGCAGCGTGGAGGTCAGCGCACGCCGCCAGAATGGCGCCGTCGTCGTCCGGGTGGTGGACGATGGTCCGGGCATTCCGCCCGATGTCCGTGAACGGATCTTCGAGCCTTTCTTCACTACCAAGCCACAGGGCGACGGCACCGGCCTCGGCCTCGCCATCGCCAGAACCCTGGTCGGCCAGCACGAGGGAGAGATCGAAGTCGAGTCACGGGCTGGCCGCACGGAGTTCCGCGTGACCCTGCCGGCGGGTGCGTCCCCGGCGTCCCCCGGATAGAGAGAGGAGATTGTTGATGCCCAAGTTCCTCATCGAGGTGCCGCACAAAGAAGAGGCCGTCGAATGTGCCAAGGTCGTGAAAATCTTCCTCAGCAGCGGGTCGCACTTCCTGACGAACGCCGAATGGGGTTGCTTCGACGGCGACCACCACTGCTGGATGATCGTCGACGTGAACGACAAGCAGGAGGCGCGCGGCATCGTGCCGCCCGGATTGCGCGCACAGGCCCGAATCGTCCAATTGAACCGCTTCAAGATGGAAAAGATCGACGCCATCCTCCAGCAGCACGGAGGCTGAAGAGAGAGGCCGGGGGAAGCGATGACAAAGCCGATCCTCCTGACCGTCGACGACGACCCGGAGGTTCTCTCCGCGATCGAGCGCGACCTGCGTGAGCGCTATCGCAACGACTACTTGGTGCTCAAGGCGCGCTCCGGCGAGGAGGCCCTCCAGGCCGCGGTCGAGCTGCAACAGCGCGGCAAAGCTATCGCCCTGTTTCTGGTCGACCAACGCATGCCCGGCATGACCGGCACCGAGCTGCTCTCCGAGTTGCGCAAGCTCTTCCCCGAGGCGCGCAAGGTCCTGCTCACCGCATATGCCGACACCACGGCGGCGATCGCCAGCATCAACGAGGTCGGCCTCGATCACTACCTGCTCAAGCCCTGGGATCCGCCGGAAGAGCGGCTCTATCCCGTCCTCGACGACCTGCTCGCCGAGTGGAAGGCACACGCGCGGCCGGCCTACGACGGCATTCGGGTGGCCGGCGCCCAGTGGTCGCGCCAGTGCTACCAGGCGAAGGAGTTTCTGGCCCGCAATCACGTGCCGTATCAGTGGCTCGACGTCGAGCGCGAGACGCCGATCCGCGAGCTGGTCCTGCGACTAACGGGGAGCCTGACCCGCCTGCCGGTAGTCCTTTTCCCCGACGGCACCGACCTGATCGCGCCGACACACCTCGAGCTGGCCGCCAAGGTGGGCCTGCCGACGCAAGCGGAGGGGAAGTTCTACGACCTGGTGATCGTTGGCGGGGGCCCAGCCGGACTGGCAGATGCCGTCTACGGCGCGTCGGAGGGACTCACCACCCTTTTGATCGAGCAGCACGCCCCAGGCGGGCAGGCGGGCACCAGCTCGCGGATCGAGAACTACCTCGGGTTTCCCGGCGGCGTGACGGGTGCCGACCTCGCGCAGCGTGCCACCGCACAGGCGCGACGCCTCGGCGCCGAGTTGCTGACCGCGCAGGAGGTAGTAGGCGTGCGGAGAGACGATCCGTACCGGGTCATTCAGCTCGCCGACGGCACCGAGGTGCGGTGCTACGCCGTCTTGCTGGCGACCGGCATGGCGGTCAAGACCTTGGACGCGCCGGGGATCGAGCCCCTGCTCGGCGCTGGCGTCTACTACGGCGCTGCAACCACTGAAGCAGCCACATATCGCGATCAAGACGTGTGCATTGTTGGCGGAGCCAACTCGGCGGGCCAGGGGGCGGTCTTCTTTGCGCGCACCGCCCGACGGGTCACGATGCTCGTGCGCAGCACCGGCCTCGAAACCTCAATGTCGCAGTACCTGATCGACCGCATCGCCGCGTTGCCCAACATCACCGTGCTGCCGCGCGTCGAGGTCCGGGAGGCGCGCGGCAAGGGGCATCTCGAAGAGGTCGTGATCCGGCACCTCGACAGTGGCGAGGAAAGCATCCTGGCCTGCGCCGCGCTGTTCCTGTTCGTCGGCGCCGCCCCGCGTTCCGAGAGATTCGCCGGGCTCGTCGAGTGCGACGAGCGCGGCTTCATCCTCACCGGCACCGACCTGCCGCGCAACGGCAACCGCCCGCGCGGCTGGAGCCTCGAACGCGATCCCTTGCTGTTCGAGACCGGCGTGCCTGGCATCTTCGCTGCCGGCGACGTTCGTGCTGGCGCCAACCGCCGCGTCGCCGCCGCTGTTGGCGAGGGCTCGGCGGCCATCTACTCCATCCAGCGCTACCTGGAAACCGTCTAAACCGCGCGGCACCCCGAAAGCTCGCCTCGGTGCGCCCCGCCTCTCTGGTCGAGGCCTCAACTGTTTCCACAAGCCAAGAAACTCATTCGGGCGGCCCAGAAGCCCCCCGAGGAGTCCTTTGTGTTCGTTCTGCCACAGTTGGCGGGCGCCGCTACCGCCGAGTCCTCGACCTCGACTTGGGCTTTGCCTTCGGCCTTGTGACCGGCCTCGTGCGGGCGCGCATTCTGGGCGCCGCCTGCTTTTTGGCCGCCGGCTTCTTTGCGGAAGGCTTGACCTTCGGCCTCGTCTTGACCTTTGCCTTTGGCTTCGCTGCACCCTTGGGCTTGCCGGCGACCGATTTTGCGCCGCGCGGATGGGTGAGCTGTGCCTGCGCCGCGGCGAGGCGCGCAATTGGCACCCGGAAAGGCGAGCACGACACGTAGTCCATCCCGACCAAGTGGCAGAACTCGACAGACGAAGGCTCGCCGCCGTGCTCGCCGCAGATGCCGACCTTGAGATTCGGTCGGGTCGCGCGGCCGAGCTTGATGCCCATCTCCACGAGCTGGCCAACCCCCTCCCTGTCGAGGATCTGGAACGGGTCCGCCGGCAGCAGTTTCTTTTCCAAGTAGTCAGGCACGAAGCCGCCGATGTCGTCGCGCGAGAACCCGAACGTCATCTGGGTGAGGTCGTTCGTGCCGTACGAGAAGAACTCGGCGGTGCCGGCGATCTTGTCCGCGGTCAGTGCCGCCCGGGGGATCTCGATCATCGTGCCGTACATGTGCTCGATCTTCTTGACCCCGTACTTCGCGCACACCTCGTCGTGGATCCGCTTCGCGATCGCCTTCTGGTCGTCGAGCTCGGAAACCAGGCCGACCACCGGCACCATGATCTCCGGCAAGACCTTCTTCCCCTCGCGCGTTAGCTCGACGGTCGACTCCAGGATGGCTCGGATCTGCATCTCCGAGATCTCCGGGAAGGTGACGCCCAGGCGAACGCCCCGGTGGCCCATCATCGGGTTGGACTCGTGCAGGTCGTCGGCGCGCTTGGTGAGCTCCCCGGCGCTGATGCCGAGCGCCTGCGCGAGCTTGGCGCGCTCGTCGGGGTTGTTCGGCACGAACTCGTGCAGCGGCGGGTCCAGCAGGCGGATCGTCACCGGCAACCCGCCCATGACCGCGAGCGTCGCCTTGATGTCCTTCTTGACGAACGGGTAGAGCTCGTCGAGGGCGGCACGCCGCTCGGCCTCGTTTGACGAGACGATCATCTTCCGAAGCAGGAACAGCGGCTGCTCCGAGCCCTTGCCGTAGAACATGTGCTCGGTGCGGAAGAGGCCGATCCCCTCCGCGCCGAACTCGCGCGCCTTGGCGGCGTCCTCGGGCGTGTCGGCGTTGGTGCGCACGTTCATCGCGCGGAATTTGTCAGCCAGCTGCATTATCCTGATGAAATCGGGGTTCTCCAACGGCCGGGCGGGGATCGTGGCTATCTTCCCCTCGTATACGTGGCCACGCGTACCGTTCAACGAGAACCAGTCCCCCTCCCGGAACGTGCGCCCTCCCACCTTGATCGTCTTGCCGCGGGCGTCCACGACCAGCCCGCCGGCTCCGACGATGCAGCACTTCCCCCAGCCGCGCGCGACGAGCGCCGCGTGCGAGGTCATCCCGCCGCGCGCAGTGAGGATGCCGACCGACGCCCGCATCCCCTCGACGTCCTCCGGGTTGGTCTCCTCGCGCAGCAGAACAACCTTGTGACCCTGTTTGGTCCACTCCACAGCGTCTGGCGCCGTGAAAACCAACTGGCCAGATGCGCCCCCGGGGCCCGCAGGGAGGCCCTTCGCCACCAAATTGGCGGTCAACTCTCGACGCGGGATCAAGGGTCGGAAGCAAAAGCTCGTCGAGTTGGCGCCGGAGATCCTGGTGAGCGCGGTCTTCTGATCGATAAGGCCCTGAGCGAGCATCTCACAAGCCATCTTCGCCGCGGCGAAGCCGCCGCGCTTGCCGACGCGGCACTGGAGCATCCAGAGAAGCCCCTCCTGAATCGTGAACTCAATATCCTGCATGTCGGTGTAGTGCTTCTCGAGCATGCGGCGGATCTTGTCCAACGATTTGTAGACCGCAGGCATCGCCTTCTCGAGCGACGGCAGGTGCCTGTTCTGCTCGTTCTTGGTGTCCTCGTTGAGCGGGTTGGGCGTGCGGATCCCCGCCACCACGTCCTCGCCCTGCGCATTGACCAGCCACTCGCCGTAGAACTTGTTCTCGCCGGTAGCCGGGTTGCGCGTGAAGGCCACGCCGGTAGCCGAGGTGTTTCCCATGTTGCCAAACACCATGGCCTGGACGCTCACCGCCGTGCCCCACTCGTCCGGGATCCCCTCGATGCGGCGGTACGAAACGGCACGCTTGCCATTCCACGATGCGAACACCGCGCCGATACCGCCCCAGAGCTGCTTCCAGGGGTCGTCGGGGAACTCCTTGCCCAGCACCTCGTGCACCCGCACCTTGAACTTCGCGACGAGCTCCTTGAGCTCGGCCTCGGTGAGGTCGGCGTCGGTAGCCCGCCCACGCTTCAGCTTCATGTCGTGGAGCATGCGGTCGAGCTGCTGGCGGATCCCCTTGCCCTCGGCCGGCTCGATCCCCGCGGCCTTCTCCATGACGACGTCCGAGTACATCATGATCAGCCGCCGGTAGGCGTCGTAGACGAAGCGCGGGTTCCTGGTCTTGGCTATGAGGCCGGGGATCGTCTTGGAGCAAAGCCCGACGTTGAGGACCGTCTCCATCATGCCCGGCATCGACCTCCGGGCGCCGGAGCGGACCGACAGGAGGAGCGGGTCGGCCGCATCCCCGAACTTTGCGTCCATGATCCTCTCGACCCTGGCCAGCGCCTTCGCCACGTCGGCCTCGAGCGTTGCCGGGTACGAGCGGCCGTGCTCGTAGTAGTGGGTGCAGACCTCGGTGGTGATCGTGAAGCCGGCGGGCACTGGGATGCCCAGGCTTGCCATCTCTGCGAGGTTTGCGCCCTTGCCGCCGAGCAGGTTCTTCATCTCTGCGCGGCCGTCCGCAGCCCCACCACCGAAGGAGTAGACCAGCTTGCGATTCGCCACGTTCGTCCTCCCCGTTCAGGAGCAGGCCGGAGCCTGCCCGCGGGCGGCCACGCTTGCCGCCCTGCCGTTCAACAGACTCATTGAGCCGAAAGCCTGGAAACGTCGGCCAGGCGCAGGAAGACCTTCTCGACGCGCGCCAGCAGTGCCAGGCGCGCCGCCCGGAGATCGTCGTCCTCACAGATCACCAGCACGTCGGTGAAGAACGTGTCGAGCGGCGCCGCGAGCTTTGCGAGCGCCCGCAGCCCTGCGACGGGATCACTGCTCTCGACGGCCCGCTGGACCTCCTTTTCCACCTTGACGACGGCCGCCACCAGCCCCTTTTCTGCGGGCTCGCGCAGCAGTTGACCCGCGAAACGCCCCTCGCCGCTCTTCGAGACCATGTTGCGCACCCGCTTGAACGCCACGGCCAGTGGGTCGAAGACCTCCTCGCGGCGCACCGCCTCCAGCGCTCGCGCGCGTGCCACATCATCTGGGACCACGCCCCAGCGCGCCGCCAGCACCGCGTCGGCGACCTCGGGGCTCACTCCGCCGACCGTCGTGAGGTAGTAGCGCACGCGCTCCTGGAGGAATTCACCGAGCGCTGCCACCGCCGCTTCCATCTCGCCTGACACCGTGTCCCTGCGCAGCAGCAGCGCCCGACGGGCGGCGTCCTGGAGGTCGAGGCCTAGCGGGGTTTCGGCGGCGATACGCACGACCGCGAGCGCCGCGCGGCGGAGCGCGAACGGGTCCTTGCTCCCAGAGGGAGCCTCCCCGGCCCCGAACAGCCCAGCCAGCGTGTCCAGCCGGTCCGCGACGCCCACGACGGCCGCCAGCGGCCCTCTCGGGAGCGGCCCCTCGAGACCGACCGGCACGTACTGGTCCGCGATCGCGTGCCAGACCTCCTCGGGCTCGCCTTCCAGCCGTGCATAGATCCCGCCCATGACGCCCTGAAGCTCGGGGAACTCGCCGACCAAAGAGGTTGTGAGGTCGAGCTTCAAGAGTGCGCAGGCGCGTGCGATCTTCTCGGGACCGAGTTCGGCTCGCGCAGCCTCGGCCAGCGAGCGCGAGAGCGCCTCCACGAGGGACGACTTCTGCGCAAAGCTCCCCAGCTTCTGGTGAAAGACGACCTTGGCGAGGGCCTCGCGCCTCGACACCAGCGGCGTCTTCCGGTCCTGGGCAAAGAAGAACTCGGCGTCAGCCAGGCGCGCCCCCACGACCCACTCGTTTCCGCGCCTGACGTGGCCTTCGGGGTCGTCGGGGCGGTCGCACACCGCGAGGAAGTAAGGCGCCACCGCACCCCCCCGCGTCAGCACCAGGCACTTCTGGTGGTGGCGGAGCGTGGTGACCAGCACGTCCTCGGGCAACTCCAGAAAACGCGCCGCGATCTCCCCGCGCAGCAAGCCGGGGCACTCGACGAGCTCTGCCATCTCGGCCAGCAGCCCTGGGTCGGGCCTTACCTCGCACCCCACCTCGGCCGCCAGTGCGCCGGCCAGATCCTCGAGCGTGCGGCGGCGCTCTGCGGTGTCCAACGTCACGCCAGCGGAAGCCAGCAGGTGCGCGTAGGCCGCAAAGCCCTTGAGGCCCTTGATCTCGAGGCGGCCCGGGTGAACGACCCTGTGGCCCACCGTGCTGCAGTTCGAGTTGACGCCGAAGAGGGAAACGGGAACCTTCTCGACGAAGGTGCCTTCCCCGAACGCCGCCGCGATCCGGTGGACCGGGCGCACGAACGTGTGCTCACCGCTCCCCCAACGCATCGCCTTGGGGAAGCGCAGCGCAGGTACGACCCGTTCGCAGATTTCGCCCAGCACCTCGGGGGTGGGCCGGCCGGGGAGTTGACGGGTGGCCGCCACGACGCCGCCCTTGGGACCCTCCACCACCCGCAGGCTGTCCACCGAAACCCCCTGCCCCTTTGCGAACCCCAGCGCCGCGGGCGTGGGGGTGCCGTCGCTCGTGAAGGCGGCGCGTGCAGGGGGTCCGAACACCTCTTCCTCGCGGTCCGGCTGCATCGGCGGCAGCCCGGCGACGTGCACAACGATGCGCCGCACGGTCGAGTGGCTCTTGACGGTGAAACCCTGGAGGCCCGCCGCCGCAAGCTCGGCATCGAACTCCTCAGCGAGCTGCTCGCGAATCGAGGGGAGGGCGTTTGCCGGTATCTCCTCGCAGAGGATCTCGAGCAGGAACTCGCTGGCGCTCACCGCTTACCTCCGTTACGCGCCGAGCCGCTGTTCTTGTGCCCGCCGTTGCCGTGCCGGGGAAGAAGCGGAAAACCAAAACGATCCCGCTGGGCCACGTACGCCTTCGCACAGCGCTGGGCCACCTTCCGCACTCGCCCGATGAGAGCGACCCGCTCGGTCACCGCAATGGCCCCGCGCGCGTCCATCAAGTTGAAGAGGTGCGACATCTTGAGTGCGGCCTCGAGCGTCGGGATGACCAGCGGGTCCTCGACCTCAAGGCAGCGCCCGGCCTCCCGCTCCCAGTCCCCGAACTGCCGCCGAAGCATCTCCACGTCGGCGACCTCGAAGGCGTAGCGGGACAGCTCCACCTCGTCCTGGCGGCGGACCTGCCCGTACGTGAGTCCCCCGCCCCACACCATCTCAAACCCCGAGTCCTTGCGCTGGAGGAACATCGCGATGCGCTCCAGGCCGTAGGTCAGCTCTGCGGAGATCGGGTTCAGGTCGAGGCCGCCGGCCTGCTGGAAGTAGGTGAACTGCGTGATCTCCACGCCATCGAGGAGCACCTGCCAGCCCACGCCCCAGGCGCCCAGCGTCGGCGACTCCCAGTTGTCCTCCTCGAACCGCACGTCGTGAACCGCCGGCTCGATGCCGAGGGCGGCCAGGGAGGCCAGGTAGAGCTCCTGCACGTCGTCCGGCGAGGGCTTCAGGATCACCTGCATCTGGAAGTGCTTGCCGAAGCGGAACGGGTTCTCGCCGAAGCGCGCGTCGGCGGGGCGCCGCGAGGGCTGCACGTACGCCACCCGGTACGGCTCGGGTCCGAGCACGCGCAGAAACGTCTCGGGGTGCATGGTACCCGCCCCAACCTCGAGGTCGTAAGGCTGCTGCACAACGCACCCCTGATCGCCCCAGAAACGCGAGAGGGTGAAGATAAGCGACTGGAGATCCACCAGTTACCACCTTCGTGCGCCACGGCGGGCACGCACAATCGCGCATCCTATCACAAGGAACCAGGCTTGAGACGAGTCATCCAGGCATCCGTCGTGGGGGGTACCGCCCCACCTCGGGCCGGACTCCAGACCCGCCGGGCCCCCAGCGCTGGCCGGGAGTGAATAGCGGTTCGCTTGCACGACCTGGGGGTTGAGAACGAGACCACTGTGGCAACCTTTCAAGCCTCAAGCCGCGGACCGTGCGCCTTCCGTCAGGCAGCTTCGACGGTCACGCGGACGTGAGGGTCAACTTGGTCCTTGCGGATGAGCGCGGGCCAGTAGGCGACGACCTCCTGCGGCTTGGGGCGGCCGCCGGCGAACCCGGTCACGCCTGGCGGGCCCGCAGTCACCAGCGGCGCCAGCTCGTAGCCGAAGCGGGCCACGGCGCCGCGGTCCGGGCCGCGCACCGCCAGGTGCAACACCACCTCGGGCGGGTCCGAGCCGACATCTCCCAGCCCGGGGTGGCAGGCACCGGCACCGAGGATCTCGGTCACGCGGTCCTCCTCGGGGAAGCGCACCCCGGCCTTGGCGAGGCGTTTCCAGACGATCTCGGCGGCCAGCCTGGCCTTCTCCACGGCCCGCGGGCCGGAGACCGTGAGCTGGCCGGACGCCTTCCATCCGTCCTGGTACGACGCGGAGACCTTGTAGAACGCCGTGCGCGGGCCGCCCCTGACGCCGCTGACCCGGACCCGGTTCTCCCCCGCCGGCTCGAGCCGGATCGACGTGAAGTCGGCGACGCAGTCGGGGGTGATGTAGCTGCGCGGGTCGCCCATCTCGTAGACGAGCTGCTCCGCGACGGTCGCGGTCGCGACCAGGCCGCCGGTGCCCGCGTGCTTGGTGACGACGAAGCTGCCGTCGGGCTCGCACTCCAGCACGGGGTACCCGACGTCCCACAGGTCGGGTACTTCCCACCAGCGCGAGAAATTGCCGCCGGTCGCCTGTGCCCCGCACTCGATGATGTGGCCCGCCACGGTGCCGCTGGCGAGCAGGTCCCACGCGTCTTCATGCCACCCGAACTCGTGCACGAGCGGCCCGAGCGCGAGCGAGGTGTCGGTGATGCGTCCAGCGAGCACGATCTGTGCGCCCTGCCCGAGCGCTTTCGCGACCGGGCGGGCGCCCAGGTACGCGTTGGCCGACAGAACCTTGTGACGAAGTTCGCAGAGCCGCTCGCCGCTGTCCATGTGCTCGAGGTGGACCCCGCCCTCGCACAGCTCGCCGAGCCTCGGCAGCAGGTCATCGCCCTCGATCACTCCGACCCTGAGACCCGAGATCCCCAGCTCGCGGGCGACGCGGAACACGCCCTCGCGGCACGCCGCCGCGTTGAGGCCACCCGCGTTGGTCACCACCTTGACCCCGCGCTCCACGATCAGCGGAAGCGCGCGCCGGAGCAACGCGATGAAGTCCGCCGCGTAGCCTTTCTGGGGGTCGCGCAACTTTTGCCGCATCATGATCGAGAGCGTGACCTCGGCCAGGTAGTCCAGGCCCAAATAGTCGAGTGCGCCTCGGCTCAGGAGATCGAGCGGCGCGTCCAGGGAGTCGCCCCAGAACCCCTGCCCGTTGCCGATGCGGACCACTCTCGCCATGCTCCGAGTCTAGCCGCTTTCCCCTTGCGAGTGCCGCCGATACGCGGTAACGTCGAAGCCGGTGCCCGCACCCGGGCGCCTCAGGCCACACCTGCTGGGGGGAGGCCACAATGAGCGTCGGCATCGTCGGCTATGGCGCCTATATCCCGCGGCGCCGCATCCGTCTCGGAGAGATCGCAGCCGTCTGGGGTACGGATGCCGCGACGTACGAGCGGGGGCTCGAGCTTCACGAGAAGTCCGTCCCCGCCGCGGACGAGGACACGGTCACCATGTCGGTCAC
This sequence comes from uncultured Acidobacteriota bacterium, assembly GCA_963739225.1. Classification (GTDB taxonomy): domain Bacteria; phylum Acidobacteriota; class Thermoanaerobaculia; order Thermoanaerobaculales; family Thermoanaerobaculaceae; genus RBG-13-68-16. Next base: position 560,930 of record CAVTZQ010000004.1, read on the forward strand.
CGCGGCGCGCCGGGCGCTGGCTCGGGCGAGGATCGACCCCGCGACCATCGGCGCCGTCTACGTGGGCTCGGAGTCGCACCCATACGCGGTGAAGCCCTCCGGCACCGTGGTGGCCGAGGCCCTTGGCGCCACCCCCGCAGTGCACTGCGCCGACCTGGAGTTTGCCTGCAAGGCCGGAAGCGAGGGGATGTTCCTCGCTGCGGCGCTGGTGAAATCCGGGGAGGTCGAGCACGCACTCGCCGTCGGCGCGGACACCTCGCAGGGGGCTCCCGGCGACGCCCTCGAGTACTCCGCCGCCGCCGGGGCAGCCGCTTTCATCTTCGGGAGCTCGAACCTCGTTGCCACCCTCGAGGCGCAGGTCTCGTACATGACCGACACGCCCGACTTCTGGAGGCGCGAGTACATGCACTACCCGCGTCACGCGGGCCGCTTCACGGGCGAGCCGGCGTACTTCAAGCACACCCTGGGTGCCACGCGCATGCTCCTCGAAAAAACGGGCCTGAAGCCGCAGGATTTCGCGTACGCCGTTTTCCACCAGCCCAACGGCAAGTTCCCGATGCGCGCAGGCAAGATGGCGGGCTTCCGCCGCGAGCAACTGGAGGCGGGGTGGCTCTCGCCGTGGCTCGGCAACACCTACTCCGGCGCCTCGCCGATCGGGCTGACCGCGATCCTCGACCAGGCCAAGCCGGGCGACCGCATCCTCATGGTCTCCTACGGCTCCGGCGCGGGTTCGGACGGTTTTGTGTGGGCGGTGACCGATCGGATCGACCAAGTGCGCGGCGCGGCGCCGCACACTCGTGCCCAACTCGACAACGCGAAGGTGTACGTCAGCTACGGGACCTACGCCAAGCTGCGGGGCAAGATCCGCATGGGCGAGTGAGGGAGGGAACCATGCGCGACGTGGCAATCGTGGGTGTGGGGCTCTCGAGGTGGGGCGAGGTGTGGGAGGCGTCGCTGCGGACACTGTGGACCGAGGCGGCGCTTGCGGCGCTCGACGACGCCGGCCTCGATCGCGTGGACGCCATCACGGTCGGCAGCATGAGCCCGGGCCTGTTCGTTGGCCAGGAGCACCTCGGCGCCCTGCTCGCCGACGAGCTGGGCATGGCGGGAGTCCCCGCCACGCGCGTGGAGTCTGCGTGTGCCTCGGGCGGTGCCGCCCTCAAGGCCGGGTTTGCCGAGGTGGCGGCGGGGCTCGCGGAGATCGTCCTCGTGACCGGGGTCGAGAAGATGACGGACGTCTCCGGCGACGACTGCACCGCGGCGCTCGCCACCGCCGCGGACGCGGAGCTCGAGGTCTTCTACGGTGCGACGTTTCCCGGCCTCTACGCGATGATGGCGCGAGCCCACATGGCGCGCTACGGAACCACCCGCGAGCAGCTCGCGATGGTGGCGGTGAAGAACCACCGGCACGGCGCCCTCAACCCGCACGCGCAGTACCGCCACGAGATCACGGTCAAGGACGTGCTCGAATCGGCCAAGGTCGCGGAGCCTCTGACCATTCTCGACTGCTCCCCTATCACCGACGGCGCCGCGGCGGTGGTACTGGCGGAGATGGGGTTGGCGCGCAAGCTGGCGAAGGGGCGCCCGGTGGTGCGGATCGCCGGCGTCGGCCAGGCCACCGACCGAATCGCCCTCCAGTCGCGCGCCGACCTGACGACGCTCCCGGCCACGACCCTGGCTGCCGAGCGCGCGTTCAAGATGGCCGGCAAGAGCCCGAAGGACGTCCAAGTCGCCGAGGTGCACGACTGCTTCACGATTGCCGAGATTCTCGTCGTCGAGGCCCTCGGGCTCTGCAAGCCTGGCGAAGGGGGTTGCCAGGCCTCCTCGGGCCGCACCGCGCTGGGCGGCGCAGCTGCCGGTCAACCCGTCCGGCGGCCTCAAGTCCAAGGGGCACCCGGTGGGGGCGACCGGCGTGGCCCAGGCGGCGGAGATCACCACCCAGCTGCGGGGCGCGGCCGGCAAGCGGCAGGTTGCGGGCGCTCGGGTCGGCCTGACCCAGAACATGGGCGGCACCGGGGCCTCGACCGTGGTGCACATCCTGGAGGTGGCCTCATGAGCACGCTCAACCCGGCGCGGGTGGCCCGCGAGTTTCCCTCCCGCTACCGCCTCGAGGCGGCGCGCTGCGAGGGGTGCGGCGCGATCTCGTTCCCGCCGCGTCTGGTCTGCCCCGCCTGCCGTGGACGGAAGTTCGCCACGGTTCCGCTCGAGCCCGAGGGAAAAGTGACCACTTGGACGGTGATCCACATCGGGCCCTCGAGCCACAAGCATGAGGTCCCCTACGTGCTTGCGGTGGTGGAGCTGGCGGGTGGCGTGCGTGTCACGTGCCAGGTCGTCGACCTGGACCCCGCCCAGGTCAAGGCCGGAATGCTGGTCCGGCTCGAGTTCCGCCGCATCCAGGAGGACGGCGAGGCTGGCGTCATCGCGTACGGCCATAAGGCAGTGCCGGCCTAGCCACCAGAAGAATGGCAGCGCTTCCTCTTCGCGCAGATCTGCCAACCTCGGCGGCGCAGGTCGAGTCTGATCCCGCCTGTCGCTGAACCGCAGCGTGGGCCACAGGGACTCCAAGCTAGACGGCCTCAGCTCGGTTGGCGTACAAATGGTTGGAGAACCAATGTGACGGCGACGCTCATTCGTGTGCCGCTCAACGCGGTTGCCTGTCCCTAGTGGAGGGGACCATGACACGGCAAGTGGGTGCTGTCCTCGGGATGCTGGTCCTTGCGCATGCAGCGGCGGCGCAGTTCGGCCAGCAAGGGAGCAAGCTGGTGGGCACCGGCAGCGTCGGGTACTGCCCAACAGGGTCAGTCCGTGGCGATCTCGGGGGACGGCAATACTGCGATCGTCGGCGGTAATCGCGATAACTCCAGGGTCGGCGCCGCCTGGGTGTTCACGCGCACTGGAAAGGTGTGGTCACAGCAGGGTAGCAAGCTGGTTGGTTCGGGCGCAGTCGGCGCCGCTCAGCAAGGCTTCTCGGTGGCGATCTCGGCGGATGGCACCACCGCCATCTTAGGCGGGAATGAGGACAACTCCGGGACCGGGGCCGCGTGGGTGTTCACCCGTACCGGGGGTGTGTGGTCCGAGGAGGGCAGCAAGCTGGTCGGCAGCGGTGCCGTGGGGGCTGCTCAGCAAGGCTCCTCGGTGGCGATCTCGGCGGATGGGAACACGGCCATCGTCGGCGGATGCGCGGACAACTCCTGGGTCGGCGCCGCATGGATGTTCAGCCGCAGTTTGGGAGGGTGGTGGCAGCAGGGCGGCAAGCTGGTCGCTACGGACGCCATAGGGGGCGCGCGGCAGGGCGCCTCCGTGGCGATCTCCGCGGATGGCCGGACTGCTGTCGTCGGCGGTCCCAGCGACAACTCCGGGACCGGCGCCACGTGGGTATTCACCCGCATCGGGGTGGCGTGGTCGCAGCAGGGCGGCAAGCTCGTCGGCACGGGCGCCATCGGGGCTGCCGGGCAGGGTGAATCTGTGGCGATCTCGGCGGACGGAAACACGGCCATCGTGGGCGGCCCAAGCGATGCTTCCGCTATGACCCCTTTTTACGGCGTCTGGGTCGGCGCGGCGTGGGTGTTCACGCGCAGCGGGGGCGTGTGGTCGCAGCAGGGCGGCAAGCTCGTCGGCACGGGCGCCGTGTATGCAGCGCAGGGCGCCTCGGTGGCGATCTCGGCGGACGGCAACACCGCGATCGTCGGCGGACCGCAGGACAATGGCCCCTACCCCTGGGCCGGCGCCGCGTGGGTGTTCACGCGCAGCGGGGGGGGGTGGTCGCAGCAGGGCAGCAAGCTGGTCGGCACCGGCGCCGTGGTATGCAGCGCAGGGCACCTCGGTGGCGATCTCGGCGGACGGCACCACCGCCATCGTGGGCGGGCCCCAGGACAACGGCTACTCCTCCCCAACCGGCGCCGCGTGGGTTTTCTCGGTCCCAGCCTTTACTGCCTGGGTCCCGGTGGTGGCCCGCAACCCCGGCCTTAAGGGGAGCCAGTGGCGCAGCGACCTTGACCTGCTCAACACCGGCAGCGCCACGGCCAACGTGCAGATCAAGTTCCCCGTCGTCGGCGGCGTCGTGGCCAATACGACCTACGTACCCGCTGGGACGCAGTCGATCCTAAACGATGTGGTCGGGCAACTCGGCGCCAGCGGCCAGGGCGCCCTGGAGATCAACTCCGACCAGCCGCTCAAGGTCACCTCGCGCACCTACAACCAGGTCTCGTCAGACGCGAGCTGCTATCCCAACGGAACCCAGGGGCAGGACTACCCGGCGTTGGCCGGGCGCGACGGGCTTGGTGCGGGGCAGAGCGCGTACCTCGCGGGACTCGTCGAGAACGCCGCGTACCGGTGCAACATCGGGCTGGTGAACGTGGGGTCGGACCTAGCGACGGTGCTGGTCGAGCTGTACGACGGCGCCGGGACGAAGCTCACCGAGTACACGGTGGCGTTGGCCGAGGGGCAGTGGGCACAGGAGGTACAGCCGTTCAGGAGAAAAGCCGGTCAAACAGCGATGGACCGTGGGTACGCCAAAATCGCCGTCCTTTCGGGCTCAGGGGTATTCGGGTTCGCCTCGGTGGTCGACAACCTCACCAACGACCCGACCACGGTCGCCATGCAACGGTAGCTGCGGTCCCCACACAGACCACACCGGTGTAGGGGCGGGGCTCGTCCCCGCCCGCAAGTTGCGACGGCCGGACCTCGGGCGGCCACAAGGGCTGCCCCTACATAGACCAAGCCGGTGTAGGGGCGGGGCTTGCCCCCGCCCGCCCCGCTTGTCCTCTCCTTGCTGTCCTGCGGCCTGTGCCGTATCCCCTATCCCCTGTCTTCCAACAAGTGGCGGAGGTAGCGCCAGCTCTGGAGCTGCCGGTCGGTGAACTGCTCGCGGAGCCAGAAGAGCCAGCCGGCAGCGTCTTCGGGGGCTGGCTCGGTCAGCTGCTCGAGCGCCACGAGGGAGGCCCGTTGCAGCCAGCTCGCCCCCGCGGCCGAGATTTTGACCACCGAGCCGGAGGGGCGGTGCTCGGGGCAGGTGAAGTGCTTCTCGGCCGGATCGAACACCCGTGAGCCGGCCGGCAGGTCCACGCCGCACACCCCGCACCGGTCGAGCTCCGGGAACACGCCGGCGAGCTTCAGGAACCAGAGCTCCGCATAGTGCGCCACACTCGCGGGCTCGTGTCCGTCGAGCAGGCAGCTGATGCAACGGTCCACCAGGCGGAACGCCGGCTCCACGCGCTGGCCGGGAGGGCAGTACAGCAGCGCCAGCTCGGCCACCACCTGGGCGGCGGCCCACCCCGGCGGGTTCCCCGCCAGGGGAAACGCCGAGCGCACGACCTCGGCCTCGTCCAGGGTGGCAAGCTCCGCGCCGGCGCGCTCGAAGTAGGTCACGCGGACGTGCGCCAGCGGTTCCATAGCAGTGGCCTGCGAGGAGCGCAGGGTGCGGGCCCGCCGCGCCACAATCCTCACCTGCCCCGAACCGCGGGTCAGCAGCACCACAACCAGGTCCCGCTCCCGGAACGGGTACCGGGTCAGAACGAAGGCCTCGTCACGCCGGCTCGGCATGGTGTGCGGTGGCCCCCGTCTCCCAGCCCGCCACGAGCGGCAGAAGCGCGGGCGCCAGCACCGCCGCTCGCCATCGCCTCGCCGAGGCACGCGATCAGCCCGTCCTCATCGCGTGGCCGGTGATCCACGAGCAGCTCCAGGGCGGCCCGCGGCGCCAACACCCCGGGATCGAGCTGAAGCTCCTTGGCAACGCTGTCCCGCACCGCCCTCGCCTGCCGCACCCGAGCCTCGCGCTCGCGGTCCACGGCGGCGCGCTTGTGCGGCTCGCGGGGCGGCGCCGGTGGCGCTTGCGTGAGGAGGCGCAGGAGCTCGCGGCCGAAACGCCGGACGGTCGACGCTCCGACACCGGAAACCCCCGCCAGCGCCGCCAAATCCTCGGGCGGGCTCTGCGCCAGCGCCAGGAGCGTCTCCGAGTGAAGGATGCGGAACGGCGGGACGTCCGCCGCGGCAGCCTCTTTCTCCCGCCACGCGTGGAGCGCAGCCAGGCGGTCCCGCGCCTCGCCAAACAGCTTGCGCGCGCCTTTGATGCGCTCGAAGGCGATCGGGTCGGGAACGGGAGGCTCCCAGCGCACGGCCTCGAGGGCCACGCACTCCTCCTCCCACCAGGGAAGACGTCCCAGCACAGCGAGGCGCTCGGCGAGCCGGCCATGCAGCATCTCCAGGAATGCGGTGTCCCCGGCCGCGTACGCCAGAAGCTCGGACGTAAGCGGTCGCTTCCCCCAATCGGCCCGCTGGTGCCTCTTGTCCAGCCCGATCCCGGCCTCCCGCTCGACCAGCGCCGCGAGCCCGGTCTGCGCCTCGCCCAGGAGCTGCGCCGCCACCTGGGTGTCGCGCAGCCGAACCACCCGGGCACCGAGGTCGCGGTGGAGCACCCGCAGATCGTAGTCGGCGCCGTGCAGGACCTTGACCACCCTGGCGTCTGCAAGCAGCTCCGCAAACGGGCTCAGGCCGGCGCGGTCGAGGGCCAGCGGGTCGAGAACCGCGTGCTCCCCCGCAAACGAGAGCTGGATGAGGCAGAGCTTGTGAAAGTAGGAGTGGAGCGAGTCGGACTCTGTGTCCAGCGCGACCGTCCCGGCCATGGCCGCACGTGCGCACACCCGCGCCACACCGGCAGGCTCGTCGATCAGTTGGGGCCGCAGCCCGGGGATCGCCGCCACCGGCGCGATGCTAGTCGGGGCGCTGGGACGGCGCAAGCCGCAAAACGGCTAGACTGCTGAAATGGCAAAGGTGGCTCCGAGGTGCCGGTACCGTGTCTAGGGAAGCTCCACCGGTGCTGCTCGGCCGCCACAACCCGCGCGTGGCACGCCTGCGCAGGATCATTCAGCGCGAGGAGCCCGAGCTGACGGTCGTGGACGGGCTCAAGCTGGTGGAGGACCTGGCCGAGCGCGGCGTCCCGATCGTCGAGCTGTTCACCGTCGAGGAGCATCTCGCGAGGCTGCACTCCAACCCCGCCCTGCGCGAGGTCGTCGTCGGCGAGCGCGTGTCCCTGCTCGATCCCGCAACCATGGCACACCTCGCGCCGACGCGGCAGACGCAAGGCCTCCTCGCGGTGGTGGCTGCACCCGCGGGGCGCCTCCGCGCCGAGGGCGTGGCGCTCTACCTCGACCGGGTGCAGGATCCTGGCAACGTCGGGAGCGTGATCAGGTGCGCCGCGGCTTTCGCCGCCACCGGTGTGGCCTGCTCACCGGGGTGTGCCGACCCGTTCTCCCCGCGGGCGGTACGCGCCTCGGCGGGTCAGTCTCTTCTGCTGCCGGTGCAGCCGGAGGCGGGTCTCGGAGCGCTGGCCGAGGCGTTCCGCGGGGCCGGTGGCGAGGTCGTCGGCACCGTGGGCAGCGGCGGGGTTCCGCTCCGGGAGTGGCACCCCCGCCGCCCGGTGCTGCTGGTGCTCGGCAACGAGGGTCAGGGGCTGGCCGAGGAGGTCTCCGCAGCCTGTGCGCGGCACGTCACCGTGCCCCTCGCTGGTGCGGTCAACTCGCTCAACGTCGCGGTGACCGCCGGGGTCATCCTGGCCACGCTTTCGGGGGTTGCCGGGTCGCCTATACTTAGAGGGCAGGGTTTGAAACGGAGACAGCGATGATCCGACACCGCGATGTCGAGCAGCTGCAACAGCTCTCTCAGGCCCCCGGGAAGACGCTCACCGTATACCTCGACGTCGACCAGACCAACGCAGCCAACCGCAGGCGCCAATTCGAGACCCACCTCAAGGACCTGATGAAACAACTGAGGGCGGCCAATCGCGAGGACGATGAGCTGGCGGCCACCTGCAAAGAGGTGGAGCAGATAACGAAGAGCATCCAGCCGACCGGCAAGACGTTGGTGCTCGCCCGGCACCGCAAGCTCGGCGTCACGTTTCGGAAGGTGATCCGCATCGCGATGCCGTCCGGGGTCTACTGGACCAACGGCGCTTTCCTCCGGCCGCTCCTGGAGGCGCTGGACGAGAACGAGCGGTTCGGAATCGTCCTGGTCGACCAGAAGCGCGCCCGCCTGTTCACGGTCTTCATGGGCGAGATCGAGGAGCACAAGGACCTGATATCGCAGATCCCGCCCCGTCCCGAATCCCCCTCGGCGGACAAGCTCCGCTCGCAGCCGCGCATGCAGCGCCGCCACGACGAGAGCGTGTCCGCCCACGTGAAGTTCGTCGCCGGGGAGTTCGGCAAGCTGATGGAGCAGCTCGAGGTCGACAGGCTGATCGTCGGCGGCAACGTTGGCGTCGCCTCCGAGCTGGCCCGTGCCCTGCCCAAGAGGCTGCGCGGCCGGCTGGTGGAGGTGCAGGCGATCCCCGTCGCCGCCAGCCCGGAGGAGATCCTCGCCCGTGCCGGCGACGTCCAGACCCGGCTCGAGCGCGCCGAGGAGCTGGAGATCGTCCGCGAGATCCTCAAGGAGGTGCGCAGGGGGGGCCGTGCAGTGGCCGGGCTCTCCGCCACCCTCGAGGCGATCAACGAGGGCCGGGTGTGGAAGCTCGTCTACCTTCAGGGGTTGAAGCTCGAGGGCGGCGTGTGCAACGCCTGCAACATGCTCTTCGACCCCGCAGACGACCGGTGCCCGGCGTGCGGCAAGAAGATCGCGCCGGAGCCACACATGTTGGACCGCATGGCACGTGCCGTTCTCGAGCGCGGCGGCCACGTCGAGATCGTGGACGGGCCGGCCGCCGAGGCGCTTCGTGCGGTCGCCGAGGTCGCCGCGTTAATGCACTCCTGACCTCGCCTGCGGGGTGCAAAAGGATGTCATCCTGAGCGGGGCGAAGCCCCGCGAAGGATCCCAAAGCGTTCGAGCGACCGTCTAACCCCCGCACGACTCCCGTACACTACCCGCAGTGATCGTGCCGGAGTGGCGAAATGGCAGACGCACGGGACTTAAAATCCCGGGGGCCTCAAGCCCGTGAGGGTTCGAATCCCTCCTCCGGCACCAACTTACAAGCCACAGTTGTAAGGTCGTGGAGCGTGGGGCAACAACGGGGCAACATACGGCCGGCCCGCTGAAGCGCGGCGTTAGCCGGATCGAGACAACTTTGGGCTAGATCGGGGCCAACGTGACCACTACCTCAAATACGCAAGACAAGGCCACGAAAGCGCTGCAACGACCGCGACGGGCGCCCGTCTAGGGCCGCCGGCCCCCCGATCAGCTCACAGCCAACAGCTGATCGTTCACAGTTGACAATTCCCCCGCTCACAACGTGTCCGCATGTAGCGGCCGGCTGCGACCCGGCAACGGGCCTTTAACGAGCGGAGCGGCCCTACGAGCCCCAGACCCTCACACCAACAGACATCCCGATGGTCCTTGGCCGGATCAGGGCCAACCCGACCGCACCGTTGGGGAGGATCCCGGCTGTTGGGGCAACGGCGCTGACGGCCCTCTCGTTCGTCAAGTTCTTGCCGTAGAGTTCAAAGGACCATGGCCCGAAATAGGCACCCGCACGAAGATCCACCGTCGTAAAGCTGTCGAGCTTGTGAAGGCTGCCGTCGCCCTCCCGAGTCACGAAGTCGAAGGTCCGCTCGCCGACATACCCGATCCCCGCCCCGATGAGAAGCGTCCACTCCTTCCCTGCCTTCCATTCATAGTCTCCCGAGAGCCCGAAGCCCCACTTCGGCACGTATGGCAGCGGATCACCGTCCAATCCGCCGACGATGGGATCGGTATCTTGGGTGAGCTTGGTGTCAATGTACGCTCCGTTCAAAGAAAGCGACAGGCCGCCCGTGGGAACGAAGCCGACGGTGAACTCGGCGCCCTTGCTCACCGCAGTTCCACCGTTCGCGTTGACTCCGTAGCCGTTCACCACGGCAAGGAGTTGAATGTCCTTCCAGTCGAGGTAGTAGGCGTTGAGATCAAGCGAAAGCCTGCCATCCGACCCGGTCGCCTTCCAGCCGGCCTCAAAGCTCGTCAGTGAATCCGACTTGTACGTCAGAGGCGTCCCCTCCGGAGCCCCCGGCGGCAGGACGTTCGGCCCGCCCGGCCGGAAGCCCGTGGCAACGCGCACGTACAAAAATGAGTTCTTGGCCAGTTCGAAACGTGGCGAGACGGAATAGGTGAACGGGGTTTCCGAGGACTTTGCCTCATCGTACGCGACGCGTCCACCAACCAGCGCCCCCTCAATGACCTCTGACGCGACTTGATCGTTCTTACTGGTGCGCGCACCGAAGGACAGGTCAAAGGTCGACGTGATGTGCCAGGTGGCGTTCGCGAACAGGGCGAACTCCTTGTAGTTCGACGGGAGCGAAACTGCGTAAAGCGTTGGAACATCCGTGGCGACCGTATCCGTGCCGGCCTCGACGGCGAGTAGCGCCTGGGCCAGCTTGGAGTCCTCGTTGGTGTAATACCCGCCAAGCAGCCATTCGAAGGTCTGGTTTTGCGGTGACAGGAGACGCAGTTCCTCCGTGAACTTGTCGGTGCTGATAGTCGCCGGCTCAACCACACTCAGCGGTCGTGTCACGTCGTTGCCGAAGTAGTAGGTCACCACCGATGCGAAAGGCAGGCCACCGGTCAAAGCGGTGGCGGCCGCCACGTCGTACTGTGCGTCCTGCTCGAAGGTGCCGTAGCTGGTCACGGACTCGAGAGCAGCCGCACCGAAATCCCACTTGAGCGTGGCACTGAATACTTGATACTTCGTGTCAACCGTAGTCGAGTGGTATTTTGACTGCACGAGGCCGGGGTACAGTGGCTTAAGGGTGGTCGGGTCACCGTCGACGCTATAGGGCCCGTCGCTGTTGAGATCCTGGATGTGGGCCGTCACGGTGAGGGAGAACGCCTTTGAGGGTGCGTACAGGGCGGAGAGGCGCCCCCCAAACGAGTCAAGGGAGTTGATTTTGTCTTCGATAACCGTGCCGTCGACGATGTTCACGCCGGGAGTCGTCAGGCTCGGGATCGGATTGTTTCCGATCGATTTGATGAAGCCGTCGGCGAACCGATAGAACCCGCTGGCACGAAGAGCAAATCGATCGCTGAGAGGAACGTTCACCAACCCCTTCAGGGAGTATCCGAGGCCGCCGTCCTGGACTGTCTCCGTTGAGCCCAGGACCCTCGCCTCGACCCCCGTGGTGGTGGGCGCGTTGGTGATGTATTTGAAGACCCCGCCGAGTGAACTCGCCCCGTACAGCGTGCCTTGCGGGCCGCGCAACACTTCGACCCTCGCGACGTCGAAGGTATCGAAGTCACCGGCCGCGACCGCGCCGTTGGCGAGGCCGCTGCTCGAGCCGAACGGCACGTCGTCGAGGTAAACGCCGACGGTCGAGGCGACCCCATTGGTGTTGATACCCCGCAACGTGATGCGGGTCTGACCGGGAGTGTCTTGGGTAACGGTCAAGCCCGGCACCAGTGGCGTAACGTCCAGGAGGTTCTCGACCCGCAGCCCTTCGAGTGCGTCGCTGGAAAGGGCCGTGATCGATATCGGGATTGTCTGGATTGGCTCCGTACGCTTTTCCGACGTGACGAGAACCTCCCCAGTGAAAGTCAAGGATGCGAGGGTGAGGTTCAGCGTCAGCGTCTGGCCGGGTTGGAGCTGGATCCGTCGGAGCTCGCCGGGAGCGTAACCTTGAAGCGTTGCGATCAATTCGTAGATCCCCGGCGCCAGGTTCGGAATCAGGTAGAAGCCCTTGGTATCGGTCAGGACCGTCCTGACGCCTTGGTTGCCAGTCACCAATACCTGAACGCCGACAAGAGGTGCATTGGAGGCATCCGCGATCGTGCCTTGGATGGTGGCGGTCGTCTGGGCCCACAGGCCGGGCGCGACGACCACCATGGAGAGCATGACAACGACCAGAATCCGCGTTCGTGTTCCGAAGGCTCTCGTGGAGAGGATGTTGTCGCCAATCGTTTCGCGCTCGACGTGTTCCATAAGTCCGTCCTCCTTCCAAGGGTATGCGCGACGCGGACGGGCGCTGCGCCCCTCCGCATCGCGCGGATTAGTGGGTTCCCCAACCCACCGACAGATGCGCCCCACAAGCCGGGCAATCGCGGCTTGAAACACCGGTTGCATGATCCTGTCCGGCATGTTAGCATCCATATATGAATCCGTCAAGGGATACAGGATCCACCGAGGGCGCCAGCGAAAACGACGCGATCCGGTGGTCTTCGGATTCGGACAGCTCAGCGACGGGGATTGGACCATGCCAGAATCGGCCATGATGGCTACGGAAAAACGGGCGCAGTCTCAGGATCAGCCCGAGAGGGTGTACCACGAACTGCGCGAGCTCATCGTGTCGGGACGCCTGGCGCCGGGAACGAGGCTCGTCGAGACGATCGCGGCCCGGCGTCTCGGCGTCAGCAGGACCCCGGTCCGCGCCGCCTTGCAACGCCTCCAGCAGGAGGGTTACGCCGTGTCGCTGAGTGAGGACAACGAGCGCACGCGTCTCGTGGTCGCACCGATCACCACCGGTGACGTGGCCGATCTCTTCTACATCGTCGGCGAGCTCGAGGGCCTGGCTGGTTACTACGCAGCGAACATGGAGCCGGATCACCGGGGCCATCTTGCCGACGAGCTTGAAGAGCTCAACGGTGCAATGCTGGCCGAGGCCCACGCCCGGCCCCCGGATGCCTACAGGGTGTTCCAGCTCGACGCCTCGTTTCACCGCCGATACGTGGCCGAGGCCGCCCCGCCCCGCCTCCTGGCTCTCCACGACGCCATCAAACCTCAGGCGGAACGCTACGCGAGACTGTACGTCACGGCACTCACCAACGAGCTCGACGTATCGGTGGCCGAGCACGGCGTCATCGTGCGCGCCATCCGCGACGGGGACGCGGCTGCAGCCCAGCGGGATATTCAAACCAACTGGCGAAATGCCGCCAAACGGATCGGGACAGTGATCACCGAATGGGGTGGAAGCGGTGGTTGGTAGGCGAGAGGGTTGAGTCCGCTCCGAGTTCAGGCCGGGAGCGTTCTTTCATCGTCGATTCGTGCATGGAGGGAGCCATGAAGACATCCGCAGCACGCGTTCTTCTCATCGCCACAGCTATCCTGCTTCTGTTCATCACCGCGCCTTCGGCGGTTTGGAGCGCGGAGTCGCCGAGCGACAAGGCCACCCCGAAGCCGCAGCCGGCCGGTCTCACGGACCGGGCGGAGCTCGAGGCGTTCATCGATGGGATGATGGCGGCGCACTTCCCGTCGCGGCATATCCCGGCGGCGACGATCGCGGTGGTCAAGGACGGCGCGCTGTTCTTCGCCAAGGGGTACGGTTTCGCCGACCGCGAGAAGCGGATCCCGATCGATCCGGCGACGACGCTCATCCGCCCTGGATCGGTCTCCAAGCTGTTCACCTGGACCGCCGTCATGCAGCTCGTCGAACAGGGCAAGCTCGATCTCGACGCCGATGTCAACAGCTATCTGAAGACGTTCAAGATTCCGGCCACCTTTCCCGAGCCGATCACGATGAAACACCTGCTCACCCACACGGCCGGGTTCGAGGAGCAGGGGCTCGGTCTGTTTGCGAGGGAGCCGGCCCAGTTGAAGCCGCTGCGCGTGTCCCTGGCCACAAGGATACCGGCGCGGGTCCGCCCGCCGGGCTCGCTGTCCTCGTACTCGAACTACGGCGCGGCCCTGGCAGGCCTGATCGTCGAGGAGGTCTCGGGCGTCCCGTTCGACGACTACGTCGACCAGAACATCCTCAAGCCGCTCGGGATGGACCATTCGACGTTTCGCGAGCCGCTGCCCGCGGAACTCGCTCCCGAGATGGCGGTGGGCTACCAGTGGAAGAAGGGTCGGTTCGAGCCCGGGAAGTTCGAGCTGATCGGGAACTTCGGTCCGGCGGGATCGCTGTCGGCGACCGCCACCGACATGGCGAAGTTCATGATCGCCCACCTCCAACTCGGCCGCCTCGGCGAGACGCGCATCCTCAAGGAGGAGACGGCGCGCCGGATGCACTCGCGGCTCTACGGCCTCGACCCGCGGCTTCCGGGTATGGCGTACGGCTTCTACGAGATCGACGCCCACGGGGTGCGGGGAATCGGTCACGGCGGCGACACCAGTTTGTTTCACTCGGAACTGTTGCTGCTGCCCGAGCAGAACGTCGGCCTGTTCGTATCCTACGGGAGCAGCGGCCTGCCGGGTTACGATCTCCTGCCCGCGTTCATCGGCCGGTACTTCGCCGCCCCCGACCCGGCGCCGCCGGAACCGCCGGCCGGCTTCGAGGAGCGGACCAAGCGCGTCGCGGGGGTCTATCGTTTCACCCGCCACAACTACACGTCGATCGAGAAGGCGTTCGCGCTGCCGTCGGTGGTGAGCGTTGCCGCGGGGCCGAAGGGCACCATCACCACGTCGATTCAGGGGCTCGGGGACCCCTGGCTCTTCCGCGAGGTAACGCCGAACTACTACGGGCAGATCGACGGCACGATGAGGCTCGTGTTTCGCGCGGCCGCCGATGGCTCGATCACCAACATGTACTTCTCGCTCCTTCCCTTCATGCCGTGCTATCGCGTGGCCTGGTACGCGACGCCGACCGTGAACTACGTCCTGCTGGGGGCGACCTTCTTTCTCTGTATCTCGACCCTGGTCGCCTTCTGCTACCACCGCAAGGGCAGGAGGGAAGACCCGACGCTCGCGCGCTGGTCCGCCCGGCTCGGCGCGATCACTGCGTTGGCGACGCTGGCTTTCGTCGCCGGCCTGGCGGCCCTGGTTTCCGCCGGGGGCGAAGAGTTAGTCTACGGCGTCCCGAAGGGCCTTGGCGCGTTGCTGGTGCTTCCGGTTTTGATCACAATCATGACTGCTGCCCTGCTCGTGCTCGTGGTGCCCGCCTGGAAGAACCGCTGGTGGACGCCGTTCCGGCGCGTCCACGCCTCGCTGTTTGCGCTCGCAGCGTTGGGCATGGTCTGGTTCTATGTGTACTGGAACATCCTCGGTTGGCAGTACTGAGGTCGCGGCGGCACGGTTCCAGTGCCGGCGCGGTGGGAGCGGGGTGGGAGTGACGTTCGAGGACACGCAACGAAGGGCAGATAGATCGCCAGCTGGCCGGGCAGGCCAGGGCGATGAAAGGAGGTCGTCATGAGGATCACGAGGAAGGGCTTTCTGAGTGCTGTGGCTGGTGGCGGCGTGGTCGGCGGACTCGGTGCCCTCATGCCGGTCTCGCTTTTCGCGGCGGCACAGGCCGAGAAGAAACGGCGTCCTACGATCACCAGCGTCGAGGCGGCGCCGTTCAGCGTGCCCCTGCGCTCGGTGGCTAAAGTCGCCTTCGCGGTCCCGGTCAACGCGGACAACGTCCTGGTCCGCCTGCGCATGAGCGATGGCACGGTCGGCTACGGCGAGGTCTCGGCGTACTCGCCGGTGATGAGCGAGACCCAGGCCTCCGACCTCGCCCTCGCGCGGCCGCTCGGCTCCCTGCTGCTCGGCCGCGACCCGTTCGAGCTGCCGCGGCTCCTCGACGCGATGATCGCTACCTCGCCGGCCTCTGGCGGGATCATCGCGGCGTTCGAGATGGCGCTGTGGGACCTGTGCGGCAAGATCGCCGGGCAGCCCGTCTACCGGCTACTCGGCGCGGCGAGAGACTCGTTCGAGACGGATTGCACGGTATTCCTCGACTCGCCGGAAGCGATGGCCAAGCTCGCGGTGGAGTGGGTGCGGGAGGGTTTCCCGGCGATCAAGATCAAGCTCGGCGAGGCGCCCGGACTCGACATCGAGCGCGTCCGCGCCATTCGCGAGGCGGTCGGTCCGAACGTGCAACTCCGGTGCGATGCCAACGAGGGTTGGAGCGTATCCGACGCCCTGGCAGCGCTGCGCGGCATCGCGCCCTACAGCCTCCAGTTCTGCGAGCAGCCGGTGAAGGAGTGGGACTGGAACGGCCTCCATAACGTCCGCGCCGGCTCGCCTGTCCCGATCATGGCCGACGAGGCGGTGCACTCGCCGCACGACGCCATCGAGGGTCTGCGCCACGACGCGTTCGACATGATCAACATCAAGCTGCTGAAGGCCGGCGGCATCCTGCCTGCCGTCCGCATCGCGCACGTCGCCGCTGCCGCCAACGTGCCCTGCATGGTCGGGTGCATGGCGGAGACCCGCCTCGCGCTCACCGCCGCGGCCCACGTCGTCATGTCGCAGGAAATCATTCGCTGGGCCGACCTCGATGCCTACCACGAGATGGCGGTGGACCTTTGCTCCGGCGGCATGAAGGTCGAGCGCGGGGTCGTCACGCTTCCCGACACCCCCGGACTCGGGGTCGAGATGGACCCTGCGATTGTGAGGAAGCTGCAGGCGGTAGCGTAGCCGCCGATGAGTGCGGCGGCCACGTCGAGATCGTGGACGGGCCGGCCGCCGAGGCGCTTCGTGCGGTCGCCGAGGTCGCCGCGTTAATGCACTCCTGACCCCGTCCCAGCGGGGTGCAAAAGGATGTCATCCTGAGCGGGGTGAAGCCCCGCGGAGGATCCCAAAGCGTTCGAGCGACCATCTAACCCCCGCACGACTCCCGTACACTATCCACAGTGACCGTGCCGGAGTGGCGAAATGGCAGACGCACGGGACTTAAAATCCCGGGGGCCTCAAGCCCGTGAGGGTTCGAATCCCTCCTCCGGCACCATGACTTACGTACCAAGCGGGACTTGTCGAAAAGCTTCGGGGTTACACCGGGGTTACACGGAACAGAGGTTCTCGACGATGCGAAACTCGTTCGCTCCCCCGCCTCGATCGCCGCTGCCGCCCTTCCGAACGCCGAGGGCCGCCGCAGTGCGGGAAGGGTGCCGATCGTCGATCCTGAGGCCAGCCGGTGCGCTCACGCTCCCTCATGCAACTCGTAGTACACTCTCGGCAAGGAAACCCGACAAGTGCAGCCGGCTACCTGCCTCAGCCCGTACGAGGTCGTCGGCCCGCTGGCGCTCTGGAGCGCCGCTGAAGCGCGGCACCAAAAACTTGGGCTACATTGAGATCATATGCGCGACCCACACGTTGTTTCACTCCAATATCGGCTCGAAGCCGATCCCGGCGTGACCTTCCAGAATCCACCTCCAGTTGAAGATGAAACGGAGACCTTCCGGGTAAGACTCGACAACGGTGTTGCAACCTTTCAACTCAAAGACCATTTTCCCTCGGAGGAAGCTGCAAGGAAGATTGTAGACGCTTATGTTCGAGCATGGGAAATAGCCACCGCACTGCGCCACGACCATCAGGAGATCAAGTTCGTTTTCGAGGATGCGGAAGTCGTTGATCGCGACCCACCGCCACCAGACTCGCTTGGAATCATCGCAGTCGCGGGTGTGTATTCAGTGTCTGCAGTTGGAGCAGCGACGGTGCAGGTGAGTTGGAGCGACTACCCCCACCGCCCAAGGGGTTTGAGGTTTCGCCCGATGTCGAGACTCTTTGGCAAAGATATGAAGGGTATCGCGAAGGTCGAGAACCACTACTCGCCATGGCCTACTTCTGTCTAACTGTAATTGAAGCGTTCGCGGGTAACCGCAAGAAAGCTGCGAGATCATTACGCATTTCGAGAGAAGTTCTTAGGACGTTGGGTAACCTAGCGTCAAATAGGGGCGATGAGAAAACAGCAAGGAAGGTATGGCCCCGTCGTGCTCTCACACCGCTGAGTCCTCAGGAAGCAGCATGGATCGAGGCGGCGATCAAGGTGATTATCCGTAGAGTTGGAGAAGGCAGAGTCAACACATCGCTGCTAGAGATCACCATGAGTGATCTGCCAAGCCTATGAACGAGGAAAGTTGGCGGTAGGGACAGGCTGCGGAAAGCGCCGACTGTGCGATGCATGGGTGGTAGGATTCTTCTTGAAAGGGGTGTCTTGGCAGTGTTCCCTGGTTACCGCCGGGGCCTTTGGCTCCCTCTCCTGCTCTTGCTCGTATTTTGGCCCATCTCAGCCTCTAGTATGGGGCAACCGCCACCAGGTCCAGCCCCAACGAAGCCTCCGTCCAGCTGCTCCAACGTGCCATTCACTCTAACCGCCACCAGATTACCGCCCAACTATCAGGGCAACGATCTGCTTCTGCTCTTCACCAACATTGGCAAGCTCCAACATACCCTGCAAAAGGACGACTTCGAGACATCCGAAGAGTACGAGGCCAGATCAGCAGCCGAGGTCAAGAAACCAATCCTAGGGTCTGCCACAATTAGGGATCTGCTGGCCTTCTCCTTTCCCCCAGACGAGGGCGATTCTAAGTACAACGCCGATGCTCAAGAGTTCACGCTACATGTTCCGATGGAATGGGTGGTTGCAAGGGAGTGGGAAGGAACCGTGATTCGTCTAGAGAACTCGCCATGCAACAAAGCGCACTCGTCCAGTCGGACCTATTCCGGGCAGAATGCTTTCGGAGCAAAAACCGAGGTGGCGAGTTTCACAACCGTCTACAACTGCCTCTGGATCAAAGAAGGCACACTTGCTGTTAACAGCGAGTCGGACTTAAGAGATCATGGCTTCACTACGAGAATAGGCATGACCCGTGAGAAGGCCCGAAACGCCAAGAGCAGGATTCGGGTTCTGCTTGTAGGAAGACTACTGGACAGGAGAACGTCATCTCGCTGGTCAGGCAAAGAACCAACCATTGCGGAGCCAGTGCAGCTCCATGAAACTTTCGAGTTCTTGCCTTTCTGGCTGAAGCAAGTTTTCATCTACAACTCATCGACGGGTGAGGTCTACACGGCGATCGGCACCCGAAGCCGCTTAGACTAGCATCCGCAGCCCGACAGGCAGGCGCAAAGTTAGCGCACCGTCAGGTGGCTGCTTCCTTGCATCACGCCGAGGCCGCTGGTGCGTCAGGCGGCGCTGGCCCAAACGGCGAGACGAAAGGGGCACACAACGGCAGCAAGCTCACAATCCCCCGTGGAACCGACCGAATCCGCGGGCAAGCATGAGCGACATAATCAGGATGCCCGCCGCGAGGACGAGCACATGCCAGGTCTTGCGCAGATCGAAGCTCCCGACGCGACAGACGAGCAGGTAGCCAACGGCAAGGTTGAAGAGGCCCCACAGAACGTTGACCGTCGAGGAGGACAAACCTACCCCGGGCGGTGACGCGAAGGGACTCTGGAAGGAGTGCCCCGAGATCCCATTACCGAGATGGGGCAGCGTGTTCGCGAGGAAGACCCCTCCGAAGAAGTACGCTACGTAGTGGTACCAGCGCGTCGTTTTCCCCATTCTGGGCCGCCTTTCTCCCGCCAGTTTCAATCCAACCCAACTGACCTGCCCCCGGTTGCGGTACCAGTTCTTATCTTAGTCCTCCCACCTCCGACCCGCACCGCCGCATACCCTCCCGGCCAGCACGTCACCGCCCGTAAGACCCCGCCGTAGCCCGTCTGGAGCTGGACGGTGCCGGGCGAGGCTTCGGGTATGGACGGCTCTGGTGTCGTGCGCCCGAAACCGGGCTTCAACCGTCCACGCAACGGTCGCCTGCTGTATGCTTTCAACTGTCCGGCAAGAATCGAAATCCCGGATAGGGGGGTGTGAAATGGCGGAACCTCGGATTAGGGTTGCACCCAGTACAGTAGCGTATGCTGACGAGGAGAGCCTCAAGCTAGTAGTGGAGTTCGCCATCCCAGGAGCACCAACGGATACCATCGATGTGAAGATCCTGGAAGACAGCGTCCACCTGACAGCACCAGCACGCGACGTCGAGTATGTTTCAGCACTGGCATTAGGTTGGCCGGTTAAGCCTGACAAAGCCGAGGCGACCTACGAGAACGGCCTGCTCCGAATCGAGGTGCCCTTCAAAGATCCGATGGAAGATGCAGTGAAGGTCGTCATCAAAGCAGGTGGCGCGGAAATCAAGACCAAAGCAATCAAAGGTAAAGCTGCCTTGCCGCAGTTGAAGGCCCCTACGGACTGATGGGGATCGGTGCCAGGCCCAACCCAGCCTTGCAGCCGACCGCATGGGTACCATGTATCACCATCTCACTATCTTGCTGAGC
Organism: uncultured Acidobacteriota bacterium; assembly: GCA_963739225.1. GTDB lineage: Bacteria > Acidobacteriota > Thermoanaerobaculia > Thermoanaerobaculales > Thermoanaerobaculaceae > RBG-13-68-16. The sequence goes on from CAVTZQ010000004.1 coordinate 580,788, forward strand.
GCTTGCTCACAATCCTCGTGAAAGCCGCCTCGAGCCGTCGGCAGCCTCGTCATCGACGCGGCCCCACCACGGCAGCCGCCCCGGACGATCACCCGCCCACGGCTGTTCCCGCTCGCCGCGCAGCATCCGCACGTAGGCCCGCCGCGCCGCCGCGCGTTGCTTTCCGAACAGCGCCAGCGTCGCGTCCACGTCGACCAGCGGCTGCTGACCCTCGCCCAGCAGCTCCCGGTGACCGCTCCACCGGTAGGCGCTGGGGTCCTTAACCAGCTCCGCACTGACCGGGTTGAGGTGAATGTAGGCGATGAGCTGGAGCAGATACCGGTGCTCGTCCACCAGTCGGACTTGGTAGCGCCCTTGCCACACCGGGCCGAGCTGCCGACGCCGCCGGTTGAACTGCCGGGCGAAGCGCCACTGCACCAGCCGAATGCTCCGCCACAGCGGCACCGACGCCGTGCGCAGCGCGAGGCGAGCGGCAAGGTGGAGGACCTGCTGTTCCGCAAGTGAATTCGAGGAGCAGCGCTCTCAGTGGTCTGGTTTCCCGGGGTCGGGTTAGGCCTGGCAGGACTACCATAAATGGTGGTACAAGAGATCGGAGCATGTCACCTACAACCGGCATGCAGGCGAAGACGTCATCAGGTCAACAGCTTTCGGCTCCGGCACGTATAGGTCAGGATCGAGGTGCAACGGTGAGCACGGCACGGAATCTCGTGGTCGCAGCTGGTTTGCTGCTTCTGCCTGCCTTCGTGGACGGGAGGGACCTTCAGGTTGCGAGCGCCTGGGCGCTCGTCCCGGCGAAGGTGGACGGGACCGCCGACACCTGGGCGGCGCTGCTCAGGCCGCTCGGCGACGTCCCCATGGTGATCGGGGTGCAGAATGACGCCGACTTCCTGTACCTGTGTCTCAAGACCTCCAACCTCAAGCTCAAGAAACAGCTCACCGCGACCGGCGTGACGGTGTGGACGAACGGCACCGGCAAGGCCAGCACGAGTAAGGGATTCGGAGTCCGGTATCCGCTCAGCGAGCAACGTGAGGGTGGGAAGCCGACCCCGACTCCGGCCGAGGAGACGAGCGCACCCGGTGTCGTTCAGCCTCCCCCCGAGTTCGAACTCATCGGCCCGACCACGGAGAACCGTCGGCGCGTTGAGCTCGCAGACGACGAGCCGGTCGTGGCCGCGCTCGGCGACGACTCAGGGGTCATGGTCCTGCAGCTGAGGCTCCCTCTGAAGTCCTCCGCCGCTCACCCTCTGGCTGTCGGAGCCGTACCCGGCACGCCAATCGCGCTCCGGATGGTGACGGAAGCGCCCAAGGTGTCGGAAGGCAAACGCTGGAGAGATCACGCTGGCCGTCCCGACACGATCGAGAACCAAGGGATGCCTCAGGACGTTCCCGACATGCCGAGCCCGTTCAGCCTGTGGCTGCAGGTCACGCTCGCGGCGCCTCCAGCACCGCCCGCCGCGAAGTGAGGGCCCCCGGTCGCTTCTCTCTGCGAGGGCGAAGCTCTCGTTTGGGCGGTCGCCCGCACCTGCTCGCCCGGGACTTGAGGCCGCGTGACAGGACAGCTCGGTGGAGGTGGTCGGATTATGACGCCGGCGGTGCACTCTCCGCTGGCGCGCCGCAGCTTGGCGACCTGTGAGGCATCAGCACGACCTACAACCTGGCCAAGAGTCCGATGGTGTCGAAGATGCTTTGAAGATCTTCTACCTGTCAACTACTTCGATGCGGAACTCTCCCGAGGAACTCCAGGATGTGCTTCCGGTAGTCAGAGTCAGCTTGTCCCTTGCCGTTTCCATCTTCGGTGAAGATGAGGTGGTCCGCCCCCGGCACGATCCACAATTCGGCGTTTGCACCGGCCGCACTCTTCAGCGAATAGGCTTGGTCCACGGGAATCTGCCGATCGGCGGCGCCGTGCATGAGCAACACCGGCCGCGGACTGATTTGCGCAATGTCGTGGACCGCCGAAACCAGCGGAGTCCAGGCATGGTAGAGCGTCAAGATGCCCAGCCGCCCCAGCCACAGCTGAAGGCCGTGGCCCATCATCGGATCGATGGCAGCTAGCCCGCTCACGCTGATTACGCCGTCCACATCGGGGCGGACCGCCGCGGTACGAATCGCAACGCCGCCTCCCATCGAAAGCCCGAGCAAGACAAGCGGTTTGTCTTTCACGCTGGGTTGCGCTTCGAGCCAATCCAATGCGGCGCTTACATCACGCGGCTCCTCGATGGAAAGCCCGATTCGCTGGCCCCCACTCCGGCCGTGCGCACGCATGTCGAGCAAGAAGGCCGACCAACCTGCGTCGTGCAGGAACCTGGCATGCGGCAGAAGGCAGGCGGCATCCAGTCCATCCATTCCATGAAGCACGATGACCGAGCCGAGCGACTGCTGGGCAGGAACCCACCAGGCTTTCAGCGGAATCCCATCCGCACTGGTCAGCGAGACGGACTCTCCCGCCAAGCCCAAGTCCTCTGGAACGGTCTTGCACGCCTGTACGCGCCGGGTAAACGTCTTGTGGATGAAATAGACCGTTGAGCCGTACATGCCCAGCAGCGCGAGCACCACCAGGCAGATCATCGCGAACACCGCCCAACGAAGAATTCTTCGAGGACGAGACGCGGCGCTCTGTTTTGCGCTCTCCGGCTCGGCAAGCTGCTGCATGGAAGCACCTCTATCTTCGCGGCTGATTTTGGATAGGAATTTCCTTTCTGACCTGGACCGAGAGTACCCCGGTGAGGGGAGGTGTCAAGGCCTCAGGAGGGCACACGGCTAGCGGTCGAGCGAGCGAAGCTCGAAGGCTACGAGCAGGGTTTAGCCGACGGGAAGCGAAGAGCGGTCAAAATGCGGTGCCAGCAGAGCCTTCGGCTAAAATACTTTAAGGGGGAACCGTGCCGGAACTTGACGAACTCGAAACGCTGCTTGCCGAGCGAGACCGACTGCTCGAGCGGCTCAAGGCCGTCGCGCGCGCCGTCAGCGACAGTCCCCTGCCCCGCCGCGACAAGAGGAAGATCCTGGAGCTCTGCACTCATGGGGATCCGGCAGCGCAAGAAAGGTCTCAGGAAGCGATCAAGCCGGTCACGGCGGCCAGGTTCATGACGTTGATGGATTCAGCGCCGACGTGGCGCACCTGCTGCGCCGTCTGCCACGTTGGGCGGAGCCTCGAGAACCTCTGGTTCTGCAGCAAGTGTGGAATCCAGTACTGACAATAGCCTGGGCGCAGATCCCCTGAAACAAGACGTCGTTTGACCTTCGGCTCCGAGCCGGGCCGCACAGGCTTCTGTACGTTTTCAGGGCCTGGACCCCGGCAGCTCGGTGGTCTCTGTCAGCCTATGACGCCGGCGGCGCGCTCTCCGTCGCGGCGGGCCGAGCGGAGCGAAGCGGAGCAAGAACCGTCGGCTGGGGTGCCTTGCCGGGTGGTTCAGGTCCCGATCCCATTGGCGAACGCTATTCTGCAAAGTGCTGGCGGACCTTCGCCGCAATCTGGCGGTCCGTCATCTTGTCAACTGTTTCAAGAACTGCGATGCGTCCGCCTAGGTTTTTTCGCTGAAGACGTTTCTTCAGTTCGCCCTTTGCTTCACCAGGACCAAAGATCAGAATGGACTCCGCACCACCAATGGACGCAATGACCGCATCGTAGTAAGAGTTGAGATGTCCCGTAAAGCTTCTCTGTTGGCTATCATCTGCCACTACTTCCTGTCCTTCATAGCGACCCTTAAGGGGTGAATCACCGGACCGGCGGAGCTGTTTTTCAACTCTCGATATTAAGAGTCCTGTCTCGTCCCCTTTGTCCGTAACAGTCACGACAATAGCCTTCCTGTGGTCAATCCATAGGCCCACTTTCGTTCTCATCGAGTTCTCCTTCCTATGAGCCCCACCCGATACCGAGTCCAGCCGTGGGCCCATTCTTCCGGCGCGCCGGATGGATAGGAATTTCCTTTCTGACCCGGGCCGACGGTAGTCCCGTGACAGGCGCTGTCAAGGTCCCTGGTGGGTTCCGGATTGGGTCTGACGGTGCCGGGAGGCTGTTGGGGTTTGTTGTCGTGTTTCCTTTCTGGCGGCCCGTGGGACCGCGCGTTCAGGCGCCATGCGGGGCGTCAGGCGCGGATGGAGGTGCAGCTACTCCTTGCTACGCACAAAGAGCAGAGCCGCGCCGACCACGATCGCACCAACACCGGCCCATACCGGGATGTTGACCGTTTCCCTGTCCTTCATCGACATCTCGAACGGGCCGAGCTTGGCGTGGTGGGTCGTCTTGGTGTAGGTGATGCCGCCGTACACCAGCCCAATAATGCCGGCAGCGATCAACAGGATTGCCACGATCTTGAGTACGCTCACCTTGCCTCCTTCTGCCGAACTCCTGCAGTGGTCTCACCAGCTCCACAGAACCTGCGACTCGAAGCAACCGAGACGCGTGTTGATGACCCGGCCGCGGTTCGGTACGGCTCGGGACCTCATCGCTGCATACCCTCACCAGGACAGCGACCTCCGCCGCCCCGCGACTTCGTCGCCAGCAAATCGCCCTAGACGACGCGTCGTCCGGAGACGAGTCTGATGATCAGAATGACCACCGCCACCACCAGCAGGAGGTGGATCAAGCCGCCCATCGTGTAGGAGCTGACCATGCCGAGCAACCACAGCACGAGAAGAATGACCAGGATCGTCCAGAGCATCACAGTCCTCCAGTCCCGCCGGGCCTAAAACCTGATCCTGCCGACGAGGAGTTCGTTCCTCACATCCTTGACACCCCTGGTGCCGCGTGCGATGCGCTCATGCACAGGAATTTCCTTTTTGACCTGGACCGAGGATAGTCCCGTGAGAGGCGCTGTCAAGCCGGTCACGGCAGCCAGGTTCATGACGCTGATGGATTCAGCGCCGACGTGGCGCACCTGCTGCGCCGCCTGCCACGTTGGGCGGAGCCTCGAGAATTTCTGGTTCTGCAGCAAGTGTGGAATCCAGTACTGACAAAGGCCTGGGCGTAGATTGTCCTGAGACAAGACGCCGTTTGACCCCCGGGTGCGAACTGGCTCGGACACGTTACCGGGCGTCTTCTCGCCCGTGGACCCCGGCAGCTCGGTGGTCTCTGTCAGCCTATGACGCCGGCCGCGCGCCCCCCGATCGCGGCGGGCGCCTTCCCCTTCACGAACGCGGCGATGATCAGCGAGAGCACGAGGCCGATCAGCACCGCGAAGAGCACCCCCAGGATCGCCTGCACGCCCGGTTGCAGCATCTTGCGGGTGATGGCTTCGGCGCCTTCCATCTGAGCCTGGGTCAGGCCCCTGGCCGCCCACTGCTCCCGGGTCAGCGCGATCGTGTAGTCGGCGAAGCCGGTGTTGATGAACGTGAAGTGGATGAACGTGTAGACAGCGCCCATCAAGCCGGCGTAGAGCGAGATGGTCACCCCAGCGCCCACGCCCTGGCCGTAGGTCAGCGCGCGATCAGGCTTCTCGTCGCGCACGGCCTTGATGCCGAACCACAGCACCACCGCCATGATCACGAGGCCCAGCCATTGCAGGTACTGCCCGGTCGCCAGCTTCTCCGTCTGGAAGCCGGAGAAGTACAGCAGAAGCTGAAAAACTACCGTGGCGAGCGTCAGAACCAGTGCATAGAAGAACTTTGTGCTCATCGTGCGCTCCTTACCTTGCCCACCGAACTATGAGGGACTCCCGTTTCGCTTCCCGAGAGGGTACCACTGCCAGACGTGCCATGAGGCTCGTACGAGGGTGACCGATGGATGGTTCTTCGAGCGTCCGCTTGCCCCACGAACGGAGACAAGGCCAGGGCAAGCCTCCGCAATACCCCTGAGGTGTATTCGTTGCTTGGTTCCGAGTACGACGGCAGCCTCAAGGCTCAGGCCTCAAGCCGGTTTCCTGCTACTCCTCGTCGTCCTCGAGCGGAGGAAGCGCGTAGAGCAGCAGCTCACCGGCGAAGGGGATGAGCACGAGCCGGTCGTGGGCGAGGACGAGGTTGTCGTCCGGCCACGGCTTGCCCCTGGAATCGTAGGAGCGGAACCCCCAGGGCACGTCCACCTCGCCCGGGGCGAGCCACTCGGGGATCACGAGCTGTGGCTTCTCCTCGTCTTCAGTCACCTTGCGGAACTGGATTTCGGCAGCCGGCCTCTTCTCCAGCAGGGTCGCGTCGCCGGCCTCGGCGGCCGCAGACTCGACCTGCTCCGAGACGATGTCCTCCACGGCGTCCTTTGCCGCCTCCAGGAACTCCTTGGGACCGGAGAGCTCGGCGTAGAGGCCCAGCCTGTACTTCTTCGCTTCAAGAGACTCCACCGAGGCCAGCCAGACCTCCACCGCCTTCGCCGGGTCGTCCTCGGACTCCAGTGTGATCGTCTGACCGTACAGCCGGTCGCGCGTCGTAAGGGCGGCCAGGAGCTGGTCCGCGGTCGCGGCCGGAAGCTCGAGTTCCCATTCGTGTTCAAGCTTTGCACTCATGAGCGTTCTCCTCGCCGCCCCCCTGGCGCGGCGCCCAAAGCCTACACGATATGGCGCTGGGGGGAAAGCGCGGGCTCAGTGCGACGCCGCCTGCGAGCCGGGCAAGCGCTGTGCGGCCGCCCGCGCCTGCCAGGCCTGGAGCGAACGGGGCTCCAGCGCCCCGCGGCGGAGCGCGGCGATCGCCTCCGCAGCGGCAAACCCGCCCGCGACCGTCGCCACATAAGGGATTCGGTGCTCGAGCGCACCGCGCCGGATGGCGACACCGTCGCGGCGGGCACGGGAGCCGCTCGCGGTGTTGATCACGAGCTGGATCTCGCCGTTCACCATCAAGTCCGCCACGTGCGGCCTGCCCTCCGAAACCTTGTGCACCACGCGCGCCCTGATCCCGTCGCGCTCCAATCCAGAAGCGGTGCCCTGGGTGGCGAGCAGGTGGAAACCGAGCTCCTCCAGGCGCGCCGCCAGCGGCGTGGCGCGCGGCTTGTCGCCGTCCGCCACCGAGAGAAATGCGGTGCCGGAAAGCGGCAGCGCGAAGCCGGCGCCCTGCGCGGCCTTCGCGTACGCCTCCCCGAAGCTCTCGGCCATCCCCATCACCTCGCCGGTGGAGCGCATCTCCGGGCCGGGCAGCGGGTCGACGCCCGGGAAGCGGTCGAACGGGAACACCGGCATCTTCACCGCGACGCCCAGCGCTACCCCGTCCCTGACCCCGAGATCAGCCAGGCGCGCGCCGCAACACACCTGTGCGGCGAGTGTGGCCCACGGCACCCCGGTCGCCTTTGAGACGAACGGTACTGTGCGGGAGGCGCGTGGGTTGGCCTCGAGCACGTAGACGAGGCCGTCGCGCACCGCGAGCTGCAGGTTCAACAGCCCCACGACGCCGAGTTCGCGGGCCAGCAGGCGCGTGATTCGACGGACCTCGGCGCTTACCTCGAGCGGAAGAGAGACGCTGGGGAAGACACACGAGGAGTCGCCGGAGTGGATCCCCGCCTCTTCGATGTGCTCGAGCACCCCGCAGATCACCACCTCCCGCCCGTCCGAGAGCGCGTCCACGTCTATCTCCACCGCGCGCTCCAGGAAACGATCGATGAGCACGGGGTGCTCGGGGGCGGCCAGCACTTCGCGCTCCCAATAATCAGCGAGCTCCGCCTCGCGGTAGACCACCTCCATGCCGCGCCCGCCCAGCACGTAGGATGGCCGTACCAGCACCGGGTAGCCGAGGCGCGCGGCGGCCTTCCTCGCGTCGCCCAGCGCGACCACGGCCTCGCAGGCGGGCTGCCGCAGGCTCAGGCGCTTGAGCACCTCGGAGAAGCGCTCCCGGTCCTCCGCCAGGTCGATCGCCTCCGGGGGGGTGCCCAGGATCCGTACGCCGGCTGCCGCCAGGCCCTTCGCGAGCTTGAGAGGGGTCTGCCCGCCGAACTGGGCCACGGCACCCTCCGCGTCCTCGCGGGCGATCACGTCGAGCGTTTCCTCGAGGGTGAGCGGCTCGAAGTACAGGCGGTCGGCGGCGTCCCAGTCCGTGGACACCGTCTCCGGGTTGCAGTTGATCATCACCGCCTCGCGCCCCTGCGCGCGCAGCCCCGCGATCGCCTGCACGCAGCAGGCGTCGAACTCGATCCCTTGCCCGATGCGCACCGGCCCCGAACCCAGGATCACGACCGCGGGGCGCTCCCGCCCGGGCACCTCGTCCAACGTACCGAAGCTGCCGTAGAGGTAGGGCGTGGCGGCCGCGAACTCGCCCGCGCAGGTGTCCACCTTGCGGTAGCGACGCACCGCCCCTGCCTTGCGTCGCCGCTCGCGCACCTTTCCTTCAGGCTTCCCGACCAGGCGCGCGAGGTCCGCGTCGGAGAACCCGAGGCGCTTGGCCGCAGCAAGCGCGTCGCCGTCGCCGAAGCCACGTTCGGCGATCGCGGCCTCGGCCAGCACCAGTCCGGCCACCCGCCGCACGAACCAGGGGTCCCAGCGCGAGAGCCCGCTCACCCGCTCCGCGTCCCACCCGCGCCGCAGCGCTTCCGCCACCGCCCAGAGCCTCTCCGGGTTGGGGACACGCAGCCGGGAGGCCAGCGCTTCCTCGTCCAGGCGCGCCACTGCCGGGGGCGGCGCGAGGCCGACACGGCCGAGCTCGAGCGAGCGCACGGCCTTGAGGAGCGCCTCCTCAAAGCTGACCCCGATCGCCATGACCTCACCGACCGACTTCATCGAGGTGCCGAGGGTGTCCTCCGCGCCGGGGAACTTCTCGAAGGCGAAGCGCGGCACCTTCACCACCACGTAGTCGAGCGCCGGCTCGAACGACGCGGGGGTCGAGCCCGTGATCGCGTTCGTGATCTCGTCGAGGCGGTAGCCGAGGGCCAGCTTGGCGGCGATGCGAGCGATCGGGAAGCCGGTGGCCTTGGAGGCCAGCGCCGAGGAGCGCGATACGCGGGGGTTCATCTCGATGATCGCCCACTCGCCGGTCTCCGGGTGAACGGCGAACTGGACGTTGGCGCCGCCGGTCTCCACGCCCACGGTCTTGAGGCACGTCGCGGCAGCGTCGCGCAGCACCTGGTACTCCTTGTCGGTGAGGGTGAGCGCCGGCGCCACCGTGATCGAGTCACCGGTGTGCACGCCCATCGCATCCACGTTCTCGATGGAGCACACCACCACTACGGTGTCGGCGACGTCGCGCATCACCTCGAGCTCGAACTCCTTCCAACCCTCCACGGAGCGCTCGACCAGCACCTCCCCAACCGGGCTCGCGGCGAGCGCCTCCTTGATGGCCCGCCAGTACTCGTCGCGGTTGTAAACCATCGCGGTGCCGGTCCCGCCCAGTGTGAACGAGGGCCGCAGGATCGCGGGGAACCCCACGACGTTTGCGGCGTGCTCCGCGCGCGCCAGCGAGGTCACCGTGAGCGAGGGCAGCACCGGCAGGCCGGCCCGCCGCATCGCCTCGCGGAAACGCTCGCGATCCTCGGCCGTCCGGATCGCGTCCACACTTGCGCCCAGGAGCCGCACCGAGAGGCGCTCCAGCACTCCGGAGTTCGCCAGTTCCACCGCCACGTTCAGGGCGGTCTGGCCACCCAGGGTGGGCAGGAGCGCGTCGCAGCGCTCCCTCTCCAGGATCGCGGTGACGACCTCGCCGGTGATCGGCTCGACGTACGTCGCATCGGCACGCTCGGGGTCGGTCATGATCGTCGCCGGGTTGGAGTTCACCAGCACGACCCGCAGACCCTCCTCGCGCAGCGCCTGCACACCCTGCACGCCCGAGTAGTCGAACTCGCAGGCCTGGCCGATGCGGATCGGTCCCGCACCCAGGACGCAGACCGACCGCACGTCGTCCCGGCGGGGCACTAGGCGGTCCTCCCGCCGCAGCGCCAGATGAAACGCTCGAACACTCCGAGGGCGTCGTGGGGGCCGGGGCCGGCCTCGGGGTGGAACTGGATCCCCTCGGCCCGCGGCTCCTCCGCCACGATCCCCTCCACCGAGCCGTCGGTCAGGTTGGTCATGGAAACCCGGGTGCCGCGCGGCAGCGAGGCCGGGTCCACTGCATAGTTGTGGTTCTGAGAGGTGATCCACACCGCGCCAGTTCCCTCGTCGCGCACCGGGTGGTTGGCGCCGTGGTGGCCAAAGCGCAGCTTGTACGTTCTGCCTCCGAGCGCCAGCGCCAGGAGCTGGTGGCCGAGACAGATGCCGAGCAGCGGCACCTTGCCCAGCAGCTTGTGAATAGTCTCGGGCACGGCGGCCACGGCGGCCGGGTCCCCCGGTCCGTTGGACACCACCACGCCGGCCGGTTTCAGCGCGAGGATCCGGGCGGCGTTGCTGTCCGGCGGCACCACCGTGACCTCGGCGCCCGCGCCGACCAGATGCCGCAGGATCGAGCGTTTCGCGCCACAGTCGATGACGGCAACTCGCGGCCCCCCGTTCGCCTTCGGTGGCTCCTCACCAGGAGGCCGCCAGGGCGCCCCCTCCCACTTCTCCGTCTGGGTGCGGGCTACCACGCGGGTGAGGTCGCAGCCATCGGTGCCGTGGGCCCGTCCGATCAGGCTGGCGAGCTCGCCGGGCGCGGGCTCGTGGCCGGTCACCAGCACACCGGGCAACGCGCCCTTCTCGCGCAGGTGGAGAACCAGCGCACGGGTGTCGAACCCCCAGGCGACCGGCACGGCGAGGGCCTCAAGCCGCTCCATGAGCCCGCCCGCCGCGCGCCAGTTGGAGGGCACCCGGGAGAGATCGGGAACGATCAGCCCCTCGGCCCACACCCTGGCCGACTCCTGGTCGTCGTCGTTGACGCCGACGTTGCCGACGTGAGGTGCGGTCAGCACCAGGATCTGGCCGCTGTAGCTGGGGTCGGTGAGCATCTCCTGGTAGCCGAACATCGAGGTGTTGAACACGACCTCGCCGGAAGCGACCGCCTCTCCGCCCGCCGCGTAGCCGGAGAACAGCGCCCCGTCCGACAGCGCCAGCGTAGCCCTCGCACACCCTGCCAGCAGGGGCGGCACCAATGTCTTGTCCACTAGGGCCACAGGCTACCAAACCCGTCGCGTCGGGGCAACAGCCCCGCGTCGGCGCGCCTTAGCCGGGTGGCTGGAGCCGGCCGAAGTAGACCGCGGTGTCGTAGTCGAAGGTGACCGTGCCGTTGACGCTGTGAGCGTCGAAGATCGCGCGAAGCTCGGCAAGCATCGGCGCGTGGTTCGGGTGGCCGGGCTCCGGGGCGTACGACGCTGACATGAGGTACCCCGCCAGCGCCTGGTATTCGAGCGTGCGCGGGTTTAGGAAGGTCCGGACGTGCATCGCGGCAGGGTGGAAGAACTCCGCGATCATCTCGTCGGTGAGGTTCTTGAGGTCTACCCTGTCGTAGTCAGGCGACCAGCTCTGCAGCAGGCGTTCGTAGGCTCTGGCGACCGGCGTCGCCTCCTTTCGCCGCTTGTTCCAGACCAGCACGACCCTGCCCCGCGGCTTCAGGATGCGGGCGAACTCGGCTCGGGCCGCAGGCCTGTCGAACCAGTGAAAAGCCTGGCCGGCGGTCACGAGGTCCACGGTGGCGGGCTCCAGCGTGGTGGCCTCCGCCCGGCCGTCCACACTGATGAATAGAGGGTAGCCCGCGAGCTGGCGCTGCCCTGCTTTGCGCATATCGGGGTTGGGCTCGACACCGAAGACACGGTTGCCGTTCGCGAGGAAGAGCTCGGAGAGGATGCCGGTCCCCGAGCCCACGTCGGCGACGACCCACTCCGGCGTGAGGGCGCACTCGCGCTCAAGAAGCAGGACGATCGCCTGCGGGTACCGCGGGCGGTACCGAATGTAGTTCTCGACCCTGTTGGAGAAACGCCTCGTCGCGTCCAATTCGTCGTTCCCTGAAGCGTGACCGCGCCCGTGTGCTGGCCGATGCTTTACGGGCTGCGCGTGCGGCGGTAGCTTCAGGCACAAATGGTCGGCCCGCGACGACCGGGTGTCAAGAACACGGAGGCATCGCAGGTTGAGAGCGCGACCTGAGAAATGCGAGATACGAAGAGCAACCTTTGACAGCCGAAGTCAACTCATACTAGGCTTGAATTGCTTGAATCGGAGGAGGGGGGCTCATGGGTGACGCGGTTGGGCGAAGGAGCTTGCCTGCGCTCCCGCGAAACCGCTCTCCCTTCCTTGCGGCCGCGGCGCTGGGCTGCCTGATGCTTGCGGCGTGCGTGACACCCCGCATCCAGCCCGCCGCTTCGGTCGCAAACGACCCGGAGTTCCTCAATCGTCTCGACATGCTTGCCCGAGCCTTCGAGTCCCTGAGCGCCGACAAGGTCCTGCAGTTCTACGCGCAGGATACGTACTCCGTTTCCTTCGATCTTCCCTACGCGTTCGACCCCACCGGCCAGGATCATTTCAAGACCCTGGAGCGCTTCTTCGCCGCGGTCAGGGCGATCCGCCTCCAGCCCGGAGGAACCGTCCAGGTCTGGCGAACTGAAGAGAGGGTCTGGACCACCCGCTCATACAGCGCGACCGGTACGCTCAAGAACGGCAACACGTTCAAGTTCGACGGCTGGCACAGCGCAATCTGGGAGAAGCGAAACGGGGTGTGGCTCATCGCCTACGAGCACTTCGGCGGCCCCGAAGCGAACCTTGCATCGCTGGCTCCGCCACCGGCCCCTGTTGCGCGACCGACGCCGAAACCCGCGTCGGAGCTGCGCCTGAGGGACGTCTTCTTCGAATACGACAAGTGGGACATCCGCCCCGACGGAGTCCTGAACCTCCGGGCCAACGTGGAACTCCTCAAAGCGAACCCCACGGCCGAGGTGACGATCGAGGGCTACTGCGACGAGCGCGGCACCGAGGGACATAACCTCCAACTCGGCCAGAAGCGTGCCGATGCCGTCAAGGAGTTCCTGGTCACGAGCGGCATCGCGGCGGGCCGGCTGAAGACCGCCTCTTTCGGCAGGAGCCGGACGTTCGCCCGAGGGCCGGGCGAGCCAGCCTGGGGCTTCAACCGGCGTGCCCACTTCGTGATCACGAAGAGGTAGCGCGCGCAGCGTCGGCCAGGCGTTTCTTCCGAGCGACGAATCCACGCAACGCGCCGCCCCAATCCCCTACCCGAGGAATCCGCGTGTGCCCAAGGCCCGCGGCTGTTGCCGAGGGGACGCCAAGCGTGCAAGATGGTAGCTCGCGGTCCGCCGCGGGAACGGGGGCAGGATGAGGAAGGGAGAGCGGCTTCGTCGGTCAGTCCTGGCAGTGGCAGCTCTGACGCTGCTTGCAGGCGCACTGGCCGTGGTACGGGCGGCTGGCCAGCAGGCGGGAGGACAGTAGCAGGCGCTCGAGGCAAGGGCGATCAAGATCCTGGCCGAGGTGCCGCTCATCGACGGCCACAACGACGTGCCGGAGCAGCTGCGCGACCGCGTCAAGGACCGCCTGGACCGGCTCGACCTCGCCTCCGACACGAGCCAGCTCGAGGAGCCCATGCACACGGACATCCCGCGGCTGCGCAAAGGCCACGTGGGGGGGCAGTTCTGGTCGGTCTATGTCCCCACAACGCTGCAAGGCCCGGCGGCGGTTCAGGCGGTGTTCGAGCAGATCGACGTCGTTCACCGCATGGCCGAGCGCTACCCCGAGACGTTTGCGATGGCCTACACCGCAGCTGATGTCGACCGTATCTTCAGGTCCGGAAAGATCGCCTGCCTGATCGGCATGGAGGGAGGCCACTCGATCGGCAACTCCCTCGCCGTTCTTCGCCAGGCCTACGATTGCGGCGCGCGTTACATGACGCTCACCCACTGGAACAACACCGACTGGGCCGATGCCGCTACCGACAAGCCCCACCATGATGGCCTCACCAAGTTCGGGCGCGAGATCGTCCGCGAGATGAACCGCCTCGGAATGCTCGTGGACCTCTCGCACGTCTCGGACAAGACGATGCTCGACGCCCTGGAGACCAGCGAGGCCCCGGTGATCTTCTCCCACTCCTCGGCACGGGCACTCTGCAACCACCTCCGCAACGTGCCCGACAACATCCTGCGGAAGGCGGCCGCCAAGGGCGGGATCGTGATGGTGAACTTCGCCCCTTGGTTCGTCTCCGAGGAAGGGAGGGTCTGGGCCGAGAAGGCGTTCCCCGAACACGACAGGCTGAACGCTCTCTACCCGAAAGATCCTCAGAAGGCCAAAGCCGAGTTCGCAGCCTGGAAGGCCGCGCATCCGGCGCCGCGGGTCACCGTCGCTCAGGTCGCCGACCACATCGACCACATCCGCACCGTCGCAGGGATCGACCACGTGGGGCTGGGGTCCGACTTCGACGGCATCAGCCAGACCCCTACGGGCCTCGAGGACGTCTCCAAGTACCCGGCCCTGGTCGCCGAGCTTCTTCGCAGAGGGTGGTCGGCCGGGGACGTGAAGAAACTGGCGGGGGAGAACATCCTGCGGGTCTTGCGGGAGGCCGAGAAGACGGCCGAGAGGCTTCGGAAGACGCGGTGGCCGTCGGAGGCGCTGATCGAGGAGCTAGACGCCCCGCCCGCGGCCCCCGAGCACGCGGGACCATCCGGGAGCAGCTCGCGCTAGCGCGAACCAGCGCCGCCGGCGCTACGATGGGGCGCACGCCGCACGAGGAGGGGGTATGAGGCGCTGGCTCGTCCTTGCTCTCCTGGCCGTCCTGGCATTCCTGCCGGACGCTTCATCTGCACAGAAACCACGGCCGCGGGCGCGGGAGCTTGGCGTGGTGACGGGGATCCTGCCCACAGGCGCCTTCAACGCCATCACCGACGTGCCGGGCGTGAGGGTCGGGCATGCCACGCTGGTCACGGGCGAGGAGATCCGCACCGGCGTGACCGTGATCCTCCCCCACTCCGGGAACGTCTTCCAGGAGAAGGTCCCCGCTGCGATCTTCGTGGCCAACGGATTTGGGAAGCTTGTCGGCTCGACCCAGGTTGAGGAGCTCGGCACCCTCGAGACGCCCATTGCGCTGACCGGTACCCTCAACGTCTGGAAGGTGGCCGATGCCCTCGCAGACTGGGTGCTTGGCCTGCCCGGAAACGGAGAGGTGCTCTCGGTCAACCCGGTTGTCGGCGAGTGCAACGACGGCGAGCTGTCGGACATTCGACGGCGCCCGCTCACCCGTGAGCACGTGCTTTCCGCGCTGGCATCCGCCTCGTCGGGGCCAGTGACCGAGGGATGCGTGGGGGCCGGCACCGGGACCCACTGCCTGGGTTGGAAGGGCGGCATCGGAACTGCCTCGCGCAAGCTGCCGCCTTCCCTGGGAGGCTGGACCTTGGGCGTACTGGTGCAAACCAACTTCGGCGGGGTTCTCACGGTGGCCGGGGTCCCGGTCGGCGTCGAGCTGGGCCGTTTCGCGTTCAAGGACGAGCTCGCCGCGCCCGAGCGCGGCTCCTGCATGGTCGTGATCGCCACCGATGCCCCTCTCGATGCTCACCAGTTGCACCGGCTGGCGGCCCGAACGGCAATGGGCCTGGCACGCACGGGTGCGTTTGCCAGCAACGGCAGTGGGGACTACGCCGTCGCGTTCACGGCCAATCCCGCTTGCCGCATCCAGCACGAGGCGCGCGGCACGCGCAGCACGCCGGTGCTTGCCAACGACGATCTCTCACCGCTGTTCCTCGCGGTGGTCGAGAGCACCGAGGAGGCAGTGCTGAACTCGCTGTTCGCCGCAACCACGACGCGAGGTTTCGCCGGCCACATCGTCGAGGCGCTCCCCGTGGACCGGGTGTTGGAGATCATCCGCCGCCACAACGCCCTCGCCACGCTGCCTCCGCCGAAACCCTAGCGTCGCGGGCTCAACACGGTACGGGCCGGTCGCGTGCCCGCACCCGCCGCGCCACCACTGACCGTCAGCTCTTCAGGAAACCAGGAGCGACCGACCGGACCAGGGCCCGTGCGAGCACCCTCGTGGCATCGACGACCGGCGTGCCGCCGACGACGGCCTCGGGGACCGCGAGCGGCAGCTCGGTGCACGCCAGCACCACGACCTCGGCCCCGGCCGCCCGGGCCCGTTCCACCGCCGTCAGTACGTTGGCCCGTGCACGCTCGCCCACCGGGCTCGCATGCGCCTTGACGCCGAACCCCGGGTCGTAGACCGAGTCGTGCACCAGCACCCGATGCTCCGCGTCCTCCAGGGTCACCGCCTTCAGCCCGTGCCTGCCGAGCACGGCGGGGTAGACGCCGGAAAGCTGGGTGCCGACGGTGGAAAGCACGCCGACCCTGGTCACGCCGGGGAAGGCGTGCCTCAAGAACAGCGCCACCTCTTCGGCCATGTGGAGCAGCCTCACGCCGCTACCCCGCTCCGCGAGGCCTCCCGCGATGACGTCCCAAATGGCGGGGGCGTGCGCGGTATGGCAGGGAATGCCGATGACCTGGCAGCCCAGGCGCTCGAGGTCGGCGATCACTTCCAGAATTCCCAGGGCGGGGTTGACGTCGCTCTCGCCGAGCAGGAAGGCGGTCCGGTCGGGGATGAGGCGCGGATACGAGAGCAGCGCGATCGGAAGATGGTCTTGATCCCGGCTCGCGACCGTCTCGTCGAAGATCTTCCTCGCCAGATCGAGTGCCGCGTACGGCCCCACGCCGCCGACGATGCCGATGACGGGCTCACTGGGCACGAGTCACTCTAGCATCCCGGCGAGACGGCCTGCATGCGCCGATTGCTCTGGGCTCACGCGGATGGTCGGGAGGCTTCCTCCGGCCGTCGCCGACGCACGTGCAGAGTCTTCTCGACCTCGACGACCACCTGGCCGTCCTCGCCCACGACCTCGGCCTTGAAGACCGGCTCGACCTTCTCGCCGGCATCCGCCGCTCGCCGGATCTCTTCGATACGCTCCTGGTCGACGTGGAAGGTGGCGCGAACGGTGCCGCGGCCGGGCCGTTTGAAACGGATGATGGCCCCCTTGTCCCAGACCACGTAGTCGGGGCCGAGCGCCGGGATCAGGATGAGCATGAAGAACGGGTCGCACATCGCGTAGAGGGAGCCGCCGAAGTGGGTGCCAACGTAGTTCCGGTTGAGGAAGGTGAGCTTCATCCTCACCTCGAAGGTGCGGCGGTCGGGGCTTATGCGCACCACGCGGATGCCCGCGCCGAGGAACGGCGGGTAGAAGCTCATCACCTTGAGCAGCCAGTTCCTCAGACTGCGCCGCACTGGCCCCCCTCCCCCTTTCGTCTCCGTCGCCACGGATCCGATTCTCGCACCCTTTGGACCGAGGCCATCGAGCTGGACCGGCTCACGCCGATGGGGTCGAACCCCATGCTCGGCTCGCCGCCGACCTCAGGCGCACAGAGAAGCCCATCCCCTTTCCGGAAACGCTCTGCGCCGCTCGATCCAACGCACCACACACCTGCGAAGGGGATCGATCCGGCTCTGGCGTGATAGCTATCACGTTTCTGACGCTGCGCGCGGTGTGGTCCCGAGGTTGTTTGAGGAATCGCTCTTTGGTGGAACAGCGTTGACAGTTGAGGACGCTTCGTGCAGTCTGTCGCTGGCATCTCGCAGGGGAGGGGTTTGAGAAAGCTGGTTGCCGACACCGTACGCCCGGACGAAGGAGAGGTGTTGCGAGCCGTTCTTGAGAACCTCACCGACGGGCTGATCGTGGCCGACCAGCAGGGCAGGTTTGTCTTCTTCAACCCGGAGGCCGAGAGGATCCTGGGGATCGGCGCCAGGGACACAAGCCCTGCCGAGTGGTCGACAGTCTACGGCTGCTACCTCCCCGATCAGGTCACGCCCTTCCCCCCCGAGCGCCTCCCTCTTGCACGAGCGCTCCGGGGCGAAGAGGCCCTCAACGAGCTCGTCTTCATCCGCAACCCCCATCACCCCGAAGGCCTGTGGATCAACGTCAGCGGCAGGCCGTTCGCGGATAAGGGGGGCAAGATACGCGGCGGTCTCGTCGTCTTCCGCGATGTCACCGAGCGGCAGAAAGCCCTCCGACAAATGACCATCGAGACCCTGCGCACCATCGGAGGGGACACAGCCTTCAGCGAACCGGTGCCGGGCATGGAGTGCACGGGCTGCCTCGAGCGCTTCACCAGGTTCCGCGAGTGCTACGACCGGATCTATAGGGCAGTTGAGCAGACGGCCGACACGGTCGTCATCACCGACAGGCAAGGTCTGATCGAGTACGTGAACCCCGCCTTCGAGAAGACCACGGGCTACACCCGCGACGAGGCGGTCGGCCGCACACCGCGGATTCTCAAGTCGGGCTATCACGACAGGCAGTTCTACATGCAGCTCTGGAAGGGGCTCCTCGCGGGCAAACCTTTTCTCGGCACGATCGTCAACCGGAAGAAGTCCGGCGAGGAGTACTGGGCCGAGCAGACGATCACCCCGGTGAAGGACGACGGCGGGCAGACCACCCACTTCGTGTCCGTCCTCAAGGACGTGACCGAGCTGAGGAAGATGCAGAAACAGGAGTTCTTCCTGGACCTGGCCCGCGAGGTCCAGAAGCGCTACTACAAGCAGCACGCGTCCGTGCCTGGCTTCGACATTGCCGCGGCGGCCTTCCCCGCCCACCAGACCGGCGGCGACTACTTCGACTTCCTTCCTCAACCCGACGGGTGCCTGGACATGGTTATCGGCGACGTCAGCGGCCACGGGTTCGGAGCCGCCCTGGTGATGGCGGAGACTCGAGCGTACCTGCGCGCCTACTCGGGAATGGAGCCGAACATCGGTGTTCTTCTCAATCGCGTCAACGGTGTGCTGTCGAGGGACCTGGAGGGTCGGCACTCCGTGACCCTTATGCTGGCCCGCCTGAACCCGCGGAAGCGCACGCTGGAGTATGTGAATGCCGGACATGTTTTCGGCTACCTGCTGAAACCCTCGGGAGAGATCGGCCACGTTCTGGACAGCACAGGTCGTCCCCTGGGCATGTTCCCCGACCGCGACTACTCATCGAGCCGGATCATCCCGCTCGAACAGGGAGACACGCTCGTGCTGCTCACCGACGGGGTCACGGAGGCGTCGCGCAGCGACGAAGTCGAATTCGGCGCCCTACGCGCCCTCGAGTATCTCCGAGCCCATCTCAAAGAGCCCGCCGCTCAGCTCGTCCAGGGCCTTCACGATGCGGCGCGGGCGTTCTCTGGCGATGTGCCCCAGCAGGACGACATCGCGTCAGTCGTCTGCAAGGTCGGCGCCGCTGGAAACGCTCTGGCGCCCCAGTTCTAGCGCTTTCCCATCGTGCGCCGCCGCTCGCGAGGGCTACCCCTCGACGATCTTCTTGAGCGCCTCCAGGGCCTCCGACCAGAACGCCTTCATCCGGCCGACCTCGTCCGCATCAGCGAGCCTCTTCTGGTCAACCACGACCTGGCTCTTCTCCGGCCCCCTGGCGTAAAAGTTGACGTCCACCGAGCTCGGCCCGTCGCCCCACGTGATCCGCATCGACCTGCCTGGCGTGGCCCGGCGAACGGTGAGCCCTGCGGCATTCAGCCACTTCGCGCGTGCGTCCTCGTCGGCCCACGCCGCAAACACCGCCGACACGGGAGCAGCGATGGTCTTGCTGGCGCTGATCTGGAAGCCCTCCGGCGTCTGGTGCTTCTCGCGCAAGCCGCGCTCCTGTTCGTAGGCCACCGTCACCATCTGCCGCCACCACGGACCGACCCGGTGGTGCTCGGAGAGGAGGGCGACGATCCCCTTGTGGCCCCGCTTCGCGGCGCCCGCCTCGTCCAGGAGGGCGAACCACTCGGACCAACTCCTGCCAGTCCTCGCTTTGACCGTAGCGTCGCTGATCCCTGCCGGCTTGCTCGCTTCTTTCTCCTCTGCCATCACGAGCCCCTTCCTGCGGGGACTGAACTGCCCAGCGGTTCGGCGGCCACCTGCCGCAGCTGCGGGCGCAGGTCGGACGCACCCTGCACGAGCGGGCCGCTACCTGTCGTCCAGCACCGTGAAGATCTCCCGGTAGCCGGAGTCTACCAAGGGCTTGAACTTCTCGTACCACTCGCCCCACTCCTTGGCCAGCTGCGTGTTGTTCATCGCCGACTCCCACGCCGCCAGGCTGGCATGGGTGCTTTCCAGGACCAGCGTGTAAAACGGCCCGGTCAGGTCCGTCAGCTGGCGTTGCGGCGCGAAACCGGCGGCTTGCGTGATGCGCAGCGCCTGCTTCACCAGCGCCCGCGCCTCCTTAGCCTTTCCAAACCTGAGCCGAAACACGTCGCGGACCAGGATCATTGCAGTCCCCCTTCTCGAATCAGATACGAACAAGACTAAGTCTCGCTTGCGCTTTCGTCAAGGCTGTGGCCACCACGACCCGCGGGCGCCTGGCGCAGCGGGGGTAGCCACCGAGTGCCGGTGCAGTGGCAAGGCTGGATCACAGCGCGGAGCGCTCGAGCAGGAACGCGTAGCCGAGGAGCCGGTATGCGAGCTTTGCGGCGAGGAAATCGGGCGCGACGTTTCCAGCGATCGGTGCGAGCTCGACCACATCGAAGCCCACGATCCTCTTCCGGCGAGCAACCTCCCGAAGGACGGCCAGGGCCCGGTACCAGTCCAGGCCCCCGGGCTCAGGCGTCCCGGTGGCCGGCATGACCGCCGGGTCGAAGGCGTCCAGGTCCACGGTGACGTAGACATCCTCGGGCAGCGCCGAGAGCACCCTGCCGATCCAGCCTTCCACGGGTTCTCCGACGGCCTCGGGGGCGAACACCGTGCAGATCCCCAGCTCGCGGATGAGGGCCCGCTCCTTGCCCGTGAGCGACCGCACACCCACCTGTGCGAGGGGCACGCCGTCATCGATGACCCGGCGCATGACGCAGGCATGGTTGTGGGGGGAGCCCTCGAACGAGTCGCGCAGGTCGGCGTGCGCATCGAGCTGGAGCACCCCGAGCCCTGGGTTCTTGGCTCGCACCGCCCGCACCAGAGGCGCGCTCACCGAGTGTTCACCGCCCAGCGCTACGAGGAACTTCCCGCCGGAGACGATTTCGCGCGCGACGCGCTCGATGCGTTCCAGAGTGGCCGCCGGGCTTGAGGTGTCCGGCACCACCGCCGGAAGGGTCTCGATCCCCACCTCCTCCCAGGTCTCGCGGCCCAACTCCTCGTCGAACGTTTCCAGATGGGTGGAAGCCTCGAGGATCGCGATCGGGCCCCGGCGTGCGCCCGGCTGGTACGAGGTCGTCAGGTCGTACGGGATCGGCAGGATCGAAGCCCGCGGCGCGCCTTGCGGCCTTGCGTCCTCGGGAATACCGAGGAAATCCTGGTATGGGGCATACCGCTCGTCAGTCATCCTTCCTCCACGCAACTCCCGTAGGGGTGGCCCTTCCGGGAGCCCGGGCGGGGCCATTCCCGCCCCTACCCGCCCTTGTTCTCCCGGGCCAGGTAGTCCTGGCGGAGCCGATCGAGCATCTCGTCGCGGCGGTCGTAGAGGCGCTTGAGCGGACGGGCCTCGCGGTTGGCCAGCGCGTAGGCGGTCAGTAGCGGCAGCGCGATGGTCGTGTCGGTGTAGACCACCACGGCGCTCGGGAGCTGCTCAGGGTCGATCTTGCCCCACGAGACCGCCTCGGCGGGCGTTGCCCCCGAAAGGCCACCGGTGTCGGGGCGGGCATCGGTGACCTGCAGGAAGTAGTCGTGCCCCTTCTCCGGGAGGCCAAGGACCTCCTGGATCTGGGGTTCGGTCTGGAGCAGGAAGTTCTTGGGGCTTCCCCCCCCGAGGATAAGAACCGCGCTCTTGCCCCGGGAGCGCTTGGCGTCGTAGACGATGGCTGCGGTCTCGTTGACGTCGAGGTTAGGGTCAATGGTGAGTTTCGAGCCGGTCAGGGAAAGCGCGGCCACGTTCATGCCGATTGAGGAGTCGCCGGGCGACGAGGTGTAGACCGGCACCCCCGCCCAGTAGCACGCGGCGAGTAGGGAGTGCCCTTCAGCGCCAAGGACCTTCGCCCGCTCGGCCACGTAGCGGCCGAGAAGGTTGTGGAACTCCGCCGAGGACATCGGGCGCTGGAACTCCTGGGCCTGGATGACCTCGCGCACGAACGCATCGGTGTCGAGCAGCACCCTGTAGTCGAAGAAGACGTCGTAGATGCGGATGACGCCGGCCTTGCGCAGCTCCACGTCGGAGACGAACGGGGACCCGTGGTGGAGCTGCATGCC
Organism: uncultured Acidobacteriota bacterium; assembly: GCA_963739225.1. GTDB lineage: Bacteria > Acidobacteriota > Thermoanaerobaculia > Thermoanaerobaculales > Thermoanaerobaculaceae > RBG-13-68-16. The sequence continues at coordinate 602,712 of CAVTZQ010000004.1, forward strand.
GAGGCCGAAGTGCAGGTCGTGGTAGAGGTTTGCCCCGGTGGAAACGATCCAGTCGACAAACCCGGCCTGGACCAGCGGGATCAGGCACGAGACCCCGTAGCCGCCCGGCGTCAGGGCGCCGGTGAGCGAGGCCGCCACTGTGGTTTCGGGGGCGAGCATCCTGCCCGCGAACAGCCGCGCCGCCTCGCGCAGGCGCGCGCCGTTGTAGGCGGAGAACACCCCTTCCACGAGCTGAGCCGCGGTCATTTCCCCGCGCACGCGCGGAGGCAGGATCCGTCCGCCGCCCAGGTACCTCTTCTTCGGGTCGGCCATGGCTTCCCTCTCAGTCGAACAGCAGGACCGCGGCGGCAACCACGGTGGTCCACTTGCCCGATCGGCCGACCACGGCGGACTGGGTGACGTTGCGGGTCGTCACGATCTTATTGGAGATCTTCCAGATCTGACGCTTCTCGTCCCACGACTGGTTCTCGTCGAACTCCACGCCGAGAGTCGAGGCGAGCATCGAGGCGGCCAGGTCCTCGGCGTAGTCGCCCGCCTCCTTTCCGGTCTGCCCGAAGGCGTGGTGCTCCGAGAGGTAGCCATACATGCGCCTGTCCGTCGGCACCGCAACGCCGATCGAGGCCGCGATCATCCGGTGGGGCTCGTTGGACTCGGATCGGCTCATCACCACGAACGCGATCTGCCCCGGCTCCAGGTACTCCTCACCCTTGGCGCGGGTGACGATCCTGCACCCCGGCGGGTAGATGGAGGACACCGACACCAGGTTGAGGTAGGCGATCCCGGCGTCCCTGAGAGCGAGCTCGAACGACTGCAGCTTCTCGCCGTGAACACCAGCGCCGTTCGTGAGGTAGAGCCTCTTGGGCACGAGGTTGGTTGGCATCCGGCCCTCCCTGTCAACCCCCCGCCTCGCGGGGACTGCGGAGCGTAGTCGGAACGCTGCCAGACATCAAGCACCGACCCGGTCGCCCTCAGAATCGGTGCGACGGTCGCCCTTGTCAACCCACCGGGTCGAGGACCTCCCCGGCAGCGGGTGTTCGTGAGAGGATAGGGCCGTGATCGGCAAGATCATTGACGTCACCCGACCGCTCGGCCCGGCGACCGCGGCGTGGCCGGGCGATGCGCCGTTCTCGAGGCGCTGGACGCAAACGCACGGCACCGTGACGGCAGCCGTTTCCTGCGTGCAGTTCTCACCCCACCTCGGTACGCACCTCGACGCTCCCCTGCATCTCGACCGTGACGGCCGCGATATCGCGAGCGTCCCGCTCTCAGTCTGCGTGGGGCCGTGCGAGGTCGTGGGGATCCCGGGCCACGCTCGCCCGATCTCGGAGGAGATCCTTCCGGTTGACTGGAGGCCCTCGACGCCGCGGGTGCTCTTCGCCACCTGGACATGGCCCACCGACGCGCCCATCCCGCCGGCCTTCGCGACGCTGGCTCCGCGCCTGGTGGACATGCTGGCGCGCGCCGGCGTGATTCTGGTGGGCATCGACACGCCCTCGGTGGACGAGCCGAAGGCGGTCGAGCTCCCGGCGCACCGGCGTTGCGTCGCGCAGTCGGTCGCGATCCTGGAGGGTCTGGATTTCACCGGCGTCATACCAGGCACCTACACGCTGGTCGCCGCCCCACTGCGGCTCGCAACATGTCGAGGCCTCGCCGGTGCGGGCGTTCCTGCTGCCGGCGACCACCGTCCCGGCCGGAGCCGTCGAGCGAGCCGGCCCGATCCGGACTCCGGGTGCATGAGGATCAACACCGTCGGGTGGAACCGCGCCCGGTGCGGCCTCCACGGCCCGCCCGCGTGCGGGCGGCGCAGGCGGTGCCGACCTAGTCGACCCGGCGGCGCGGGTAGACAACCGGGCCGGCGATGAGGCCGACGGGTTCGTGCGGGATCTCCTCCCGCCAACGCCGCAGCACGGACTCGACATCGGCGACGACCCGCAGGCCGAGGCTTTCCGCGAGCTCGTGGGGGAGCTCGGTCTTCGCCAGGACGCGGAAGGCGCCCGTCTTCTCGAGCAGACGCAGCGTTGTGTGGCCGTACTGCACATAACTCTCGGCGAGACGTGCCACGATCGCCGACACCCTCGGGTCCGCAAGGAACGGCTCCATCTCGGGCGACCCGGGCCCGCCGTCGCATGCCGCAAGGAAGAGCACCTCGGCGTCGGGCGCGGCAAACCTGCACGCCGCGTCGAGCGCCTTGTGGGCCTGAATCAGCGTGTGATCGGTGGGGTAGCCGCCGGCGCTCACCACTACTCGACGGAACGGTCCGCTTCCCACCTCGAACCACGCCCGCGCCTGCGCGCACGCACGCGGAAACGCCGCCGCAAGGGGCCCGCCCGCCGACCAGGCCGGGCGGCCTTCCGCTCCGGCCACCAGCAGCAGCGCAAAGTCGGGGGGCCTCAGGCTCGCAGCCGCGGCGATCTCCTCGGCAACTGGGTTGCCATCCAGGACTCCGGGCTCGCAGCGGGGGTGACGGCGCGGCGGGTCTGTGGTCAGATCGATGACCCTGGCATGGTTGGCCTGGGTCTCCTCGTAACCCGCGACACCCGGGAAAACGAGCTTGGGCCCTCCCCCGAAGCCCGCGAAGTAGTGATGCTGGACCGCTGACACCGCCACCAGCAGGTCCGCCTCCACCGCAGCTCGGTGCAGCCGTACCAAGAGCCGCGAGGGCAGCGTGCCCACGCGTACCAGCGAGCCGGTGTCGCGGGTGTCGTGCTGGAGCACGCGTACCCCCTCGGGGACCGGGCCGAGCAGGCTTGCGAGCGATTTCGCATCCACCGGAGGATGTGTACCGCACGCCACAAGCAGCGTTACGGCTGTGGGCTTCACGTCGGCTCGGCCCAGGCGGTCGAAGACCGGGGGGAGGATCTCGGGCAGCGGGATCTTGCGGGTGGCATCTGGGAGGAGCACCGTGATGTGCCGCCGGCCACGCGCGAGCTCCGCGAGGGACGGTCCTTCGAGAGGGCGGTCGAGCGCCTCCGCCAGCAGGTCCGGAAGAGGGGCGACACGCCGGGGGGTCGCCGGCCTCAGCTCATGACAGTGCAGGCCGCGCAGGTCTGCGGTGAGGGCGCCGCGGCCATAGGGCAGGCGTAGGATCATCGCGAGCTTCCCGCCCGGCTCCCTTCGGCCTCGGCTTGCCTCGGGATCCTTCTGCCGCCCGCGGCGGCATCAGGATGACCGCAACTCGCGCGGGCGCGTGTCGCGGTCACTTCACCCCTGTGCCGGGAGGGACCTCCGCGTCCACCGAGAGCAGGAACGGTACCCCCTCCACCGAGGCGGCGAGCAGCATCCCCCGTGACTCCACGCCCATCAGCACCGCCGGCTTGAGGTTTGCGACCACCACGATCTGGCGGCCGACGAGCTTTTCCGGCTCGTACTCGGCGCCGATCCCGGCCACGAGCTGGCGCGGGCTCCCCTCCCCCAAGTCCACCTCCAAGCGCATGAGTTTCTTCGACTTGGGGACGCGCTCGGCGACCTTCACCCGACCGACCACCAGCTTCATCCGGGCGAACTCCTCAATGCTGAGCAGCTCCCCTCCGGCCGGAGCCGGGGGCGTCGCGTCCACGGGTTTGGTTTCGTCCACCTTGACCTCCGTAAAGAAAGCCTCGACATCGGCGCGGGGGAACAGCGCCCCCTCCTCGCCGAGCTTCTGGTTCACTGGCAGTCGGCCCCACAGCAAGGCCTCCTCGCCTGCCACCGCCGGCACCCCGAGCTGGCCCAGCAGGCGCGCGGCGGTCCTCGGCATCACCGTCCCCACCATCACGGCCGCCAGGCGCAGCGCCTCGAGGCAGTTGTAAAGGACATGACTGAGCCGCGACGAGGCCACGCCCTCGTCCTTGGCGATGGCCCACGGCGCCTTCTCGTTGACGTAGCCGTCCACCGCCGCGAGCAGCTCCCACACCGCCTCAAGGGCACGCTGGAACTCGTAGGCGTCCATCGCCTCGCAGTAGTGAAGCGCGGCCCCCTCGGCCACATCCCGCAGAGCGCTCTCCTCGCACGCCTCGGGCGGCGTCTTCCCTTCGAAGTAGCGGCGCGCCATCGCCAGCACCCGCGAGGACGCGTTGCCGAGACCGTTGGCCAGATCGGCGTTGTACCGACCGAGGAAGCCCTCGTCGGAGAAGCTGGCGTCCTGCCCGAACGTCATCTCGCGCAGCAGGAAGTAGCGAAGGGCGTCGGCCCCGAAGCGCTCGATGAGGTAGTCCGGGCGCACGACGTTTCCGAGGGACTTGGACATCTTGCGCTCGTCGCGCAGCCACCAGCCATGGCCGAACACCTGCTTCGGGAGCGGCAGGCCGGCAGACATCAGGAACGCGGGCCAGTACACGCAGTGGAAGCGCAGGATGTCCTTGCCCACGAGGTGCAGGTTGGCGGGCCAGTAGCGCCGGTAGAGCGTCTGGTCAGCCGAGCCGAAACCGAGCGCCGTGATGTAGTTGGCGAGGGCGTCCAGCCACACGTACACGACGTGCTCGGGGTCCCCCGGCCACGGAATCCCCCACTTCAGCGAGACGCGCGAGATCGAGAGGTCCTTGAGGCCCATCTCGACGAAGCGCACGACCTCGTTGTAGCGGGAAGTCGGCCGGATGCACTCCGGGTTTCCGCGGTAGAAGCGGAGGAGCGGCTCCTGGTAGGCGGACAGACGGAAGAAGTACGACTGCTCCTTGAGTAGCTCCACCGGGTGGCCCTGGTCCGGGCACTTGCCGTCCACCAGCTGTGACTCGGGGAAGAACGCCTCGCACCCCGCGCAGTACCAACCCTCGTACGAGCCTTTGTAGATGTCGCCCCTCTCGTTCAGCAGCGCGATCAGGGCGTGCACGCCGGCGTGGTGGCGGGCTTCGGTGGTGCGGATGAAGTCGTCGTTGGTGATCGCCAGGGTCTCCCACAGTGGCGGGTAGCGACCCACAACGCGATCCGCCAGTTCCTTCGGGGTGATGCCCTTCTCGCGCGCCGTGCGGTCCATCTTCTGGCCGTGCTCGTCGGTTCCGGTGAGGAAACGCACGTCGAATCCCCGCATCCGCTTGTACCGGGCGACCGTGTCCGCCACCACGGTGGTATAGATGTGCCCGATGTGGGGCAGGTCGTTCACGTAATAGATCGGCGTCGTGATGTAGAAAGTCTCGCGAGCCACTGCCTCTCCTTCGCCCTTCAGGAGACAAAGGATAGCACTGCCATGCCCGGGGCCGCCGGCACAGCGACGCGCGCGCGACGGCCCCCGCAGGGATTTCACTGTGCCAAGCGGAGAGCTAGAATCGCCCGCAAGGAGGAAGCACACCATGCGCAAGATCTCATTGATCGTCGTGGGACTCGTGCTGGTCGCCGTGGTTGTCGGGGCCGTGTTCGCCGCCGCACCCAAGACCTACCAGGTGACCGGTCCGGTGCTCTCGGTCAGCAACGACGTGATCGTCGTCCAGAAGGGCGACGACAAGTGGGAGGTTGGCCGCGACGACGCGACGAAGATCAGCGGCGATCTCAAGGTTGGTGCGAAGGTGACGATCTACTACAGGATGGTCGCAACGAGCGTCGAGGTGAAGAGCGCGGCTGCCAAGGGAAAGGCGAAGTAGCGCAGGCCACCGGCCGCGCCGGGCTCCGCTGTCCCGCTCGATCTCGTTCTGTGGGTTGTCTGTGAAAGGTGCCGCCGTGCACCTTCAGGCGCCGCCCAACCGTTCCTGAAGGGTGCGCAAGCGCATCTCGAGCGTGGTCTTCTCCATCGCGAGCCCGGCCTCGAGCATGAGCAGCTCGAGGGCGTCGATCGGGCCAATCGGGCCGCCGCTCGGGAGGTTGTCCCCGTAGAGCAGGGCAACCACGTTGTTGTTCACGATCATGGGAACCACGACCACCTCGGGGGGGACCAACCCGCCAAGCTGGATCGCCAGGTACTCGTTCCACGGACCCTTGCCCAGCTCCCCCTTGTAGCTTTGCCGCGTCTCCACGATGCCCGTAAAGACCGATGGCTCGTTGGCGGGGATCCTGACATTCGAGATCTCCTCCGCGCCCGCCCCGCCCTCGGGTTCCAGGCCAACCTGCCCCATGCCTCGGATCCAGTCCCTGGAGTACGAGAAGAGAACGCACCGCTTGACGATCTCCGCGGCGTGGCGCAGCAACCAGACGGTGATCTCTCCGCCGAAGGTGGGAGCGCGCAGCTCGGTCATGACCTCCTTGAGCGAGGTCAGAGTCATCGCCGGTCCAGCCTCGCTCTGGAGGGACGTCGCGGTCTCCTGCGGCTGCTGCGCCCGGGACGGCCCGCGAACGCGGGCCGTCTGCTTGGCGGTGCTATGCGAGAGCAGCTCGGCATCCAGACCCTCGTCCATCACGAGGTCCTTGGCATCGACACCCACTTCATGGCCGGCAATCGTGAGCGGCTCGAAGGTGAAAAAGCCCTCATGCCAGCCGAGCAGCTCCCGGATGATGCCCACCGTCTGCTCGCGCAGCACGTTTTCGAGGTCCTCCTGCGAGATGGCGCCGATCTCCACAAGGATCGTCCCGAGCCGCTTCTCGTGCCCGGAGACGTGCTGCTGCTCCAGCGCCTTCATGAGGGTGCCGTCGTCGACGAGGCTGTGGCGGATCAGAATGTTCCCGAACGCCTCGCGCGCCGAATTGGAGGCCGCGTAGATGATGTTTCCGTCCTGAAGCAGCACCAGACCGTGGGCGTCACGGGTCGCGAGCGAAAGCTTGCCGCTCCTGCGCTTGATGGACAGCATCTGCAGGAGCCCCGACAGGGTCCCCTCTTCGAGCTTGCCGGCCAGCTTCGTGCTGGTCCCGCCGCCCGGGGGGCTGGTTTTCTGTTGCAACTAGCTCGCCTCCGGCCCTGCCCGCCGCGCCTTAAACCTTGCCCGACCAAGCCTTACGCCAACCGTGGCCCGGCCGGGCACGCGTAGCATACACGTTTTCTCATGTTTGCGCATCACCGCGTTCACCCCCCAAGGGAACGGTCAGGTGGCCGGAAGCACGCCCCGCTGGCGCAGCGACACGAAGCCGCCACTGGCCACCACCAAGTGGTCGAGCACCGCGATTCCCAGCAGCCTGCCGGCGTCAGCAAGGCGGCGGGTGAGTGCCTCGTCGTCGCCGCTCGGCGTGGGATCGCCGGACGGGTGGGTGTGCCACAGGATGACGTTGTGGGCGTTGTCCACAATCGCGCTGTTGAAAACCTCGGACGGCTCGATATCGGTGTGTGCCCGCGCACCGCGGTGCAGCTCGTGAACGCGCAGCAGGCGGTGCCGCACGTCGAGCGTGAGCACGCCGAACAGCTCCACCCGCTCGTGACCGTAGCGGAGCGTCAGGTAATCCGCGACAGCCTCGGGCCGGTCCAGGATCTGCTGCCCGGCCAGACTCCGCCTGGCGAGGCGCCTGCCCAGCTCCAGCGCCGCTGCGACGACGGTGCCTTTGGCGAGCCCAACGCCCTTCCGTTTGACAATCTGCCGCGGTTCCACTCGCGCCAGGCTCTCGAGGCCACCGGCCTCGTCCAGCCAGCGCTGGGCCATCTCCAGCACGTCCGTGCCGGAGACTCCGGTGCGCAGCAGCACCGCGAGGAGCTCGGCGTCCGAGAGCGCCTCCGGTCCCTTCTCGAGGAGCTTCTCCCGGGGTCGCTCTGCACACGAGAGCTCCGAGACTCGCACCCTCACACCTCCACCAGCCGCGCGTCCAGCAGCGGTAGCAGCTCTCCGGCCGGCCCCCGGAGGGCGACGTCCGCAAGGTGCGCCATGCGGCTGGCTTCCGGGTTCACCTCGATCACCTTTGCCCCGGCCGTCGCTGCGACCTCCACAAAGCCCGCCGCCGGGTAGACGACGGCCGACGTACCAACCACCACCAGCACTTCGCACGTCTCGATCGCCGCGAACGACGCCGCCATCACCATCTCCGGGAGGAACTCACCGTACCACACGACGGCCGGCCGCTCCATTGCCCCGCACTCGGAGCACAGCGGCGGGACCTGCGGCAGTGGCACCGTGCGCTCCTCCCGGTCACGGCCGCAGCCGAGGCACCGCACATGCCAGATCGAGCCGTGCAGCTCTAGCACGCCGCGCGCGCCGGCGTCCTGGTGAAGGCCGTCCACGTTTTGCGTGACGATGGTGTAACGGGGGAAGTGGTCGTGCCAGCGTGCCAGCACGCGGTGCGCCGGGTTGGGCCGCACGTGCGCCAAGTTGCGACGCCGCTCCTCGTAGAAGCGCCACACCTTCACGGGGTCGGCGTAGAAGCCATGCGGGCTGGCGAGCTCCTCCACCGGGTGCCCCTCCCAGAGCCCGCCGGCGCCACGGAACGTCGGCACTCCGCTCTCGGCCGAGACCCCGGCGCCGGTGAACGCGACGACCCTCTGTGCCGAGCGAAGGATCTCGGCCGCCTGCGCAATGCCTTGCTCATGCATCGGCTCATTCTAGCCCCGCACAACGCGACCGGCGCGCGGCTGGCAGACCGTGCCGGCCCCCAAGGGTCAGCTTGAAAGGAGCAGGACCCAGACCACGTATGTCGCCACCGAAAGCACCGTGGTGACGAGCACGCAGGAGCTCGAGAGCTCCGCATCGCCGCCCAGTTCTGCCGCGACCGAGTGGCTTGCCACAGCGGTGGGCGCCGCCAGCATCAGCACGCCCACGGCGGTCTCGAGCTGCGATGCTCCCGAGCAGCTTCAGGAGCCACCACCCTCCCACGGGCATGAGCAGAAGCTTGATGACCGCGGCGGCCCCAAGGCTTCGCCACATGCGCCGCCACTGCCCGATCTCGAGCTGGGCGCCAAGCGCCAGCAGCGCGCCAGGAAAGGCCAGATCGGCAAGCGCGTTCAGCGTCGTCCCGAGCCAACCCCAGGGCCGCCAGTGCACGATCGCGAGAAAGAGGGCCGCGAGCGCACCCACCACGATCGGGTTGGCGACCACCCGTACCACGATGTGCTTGTGCTTGACCCCCGCGGGCCGGTACAACTCGAGCGCCGCGACCGCGAGAAGGTTCATCACGGGGACAAGCACCGTCGAACTCACGGCCGCCAGCCTCAGGCCATCGTCGCCGTACAGAGTGAGGATCATGGGGAACGTGAAGTAGACGATGTTGCCCCGCATCGCCCCCTGGGCCAGGGCGCCACGCTGCGGAGGCGGGAGATGGGCCGCGCGTGCGTACCAAAGGCCCAGCACCGTTGCTGCCGCGACGATGGCGACCGTTACGAGCATCACCCGCGGTGAAAGCGCAGACTCGAGCGGCGAGGTGCCCACCTTGGCGATGAACAGCGCCGGCAAGGCGAAGTAGACCACCAGACGGTTCAGGCCCGTGGCCGAGGCCTCATCGAGCAGGCCGATCCGGCGCGCGAACACCCCGAGCCCGAGCAGCAGGAAAACCGGCACGAGCCCGGCAAGCATGGCCACGGTGGCGCAGTGTAGAGCAGTGCGCGCGCTTTCGCAGCAGCCGATTCAACCCTTGAGCTTCCACGTGCCGAACCGTATCCTGGAATTGCCGCGGAGGGGTGGCCGAGCGGTCTAAGGCACCAGTCTTGAAAACTGGCACGGCGCAAGCCGTCAGGAGTTCGAATCTCCTCCCCTCCGCCAGCTCTCTCCTCTCGCCAAGGCCCAAAGTCGAATACGAACCGGGAGCCTCGCCGCTGGCCCCACCGTGCTAAGGTGAAAACACGATGGGTGCGGGCAGGAAGCGGGCGACCCCGGCCCAGCAGGCGCTGGTGGTCGGTGCGGCCTTCTTCGTCGTTTACCTGCTCACGCTCACGCGCGACCTCGGCGGCGACGACACCGTCTTCGCGATGGCGGTGGACAGCTTCCTCTCGGGAGGCGGGCCTTCGCGCGAGGTGTTCCATCCCCATCACGCGCTCTTGAATCCGCTGGTGGCCGCGGTGTGCTGGCTTCTGCGCTTCGCCGGCTTCCACCCCTTCGTCGCGGACGTCGGGGCAGCGGTCGCCGCGCTGTTCGCGGCCGCCGTCGCGGGCGGGTTGGTACTGGTGCTGCGGCGCGCGGGCGTGAGTGAGGGGCCGGCGCTACTCGCCGCGGCGGTCGCAGGGGCGAGCGGGGGGCTGTGGCAGTACGGCACGTGCATGGAGGTGTACGCACTAAGCGCGGCAACGGTGCTGCTCTGGCTCGCGGTGGTGGGGGGCAATCGTCCTGACCCAGTGCCCGTTGGGGCATCGCTTTCCGCCTCGATGCTCGGGCACCTTGCCGCAGGGCTTCTGGTGGTCCCCACCGCTATCCGCATGCGCAGGCGCCCGGCCGCGCTCGTGCAAGCGCTAGCCATTGGCTTGGGACTGGCCTCCGCCGTGCTGATCGCGATGTTCGTCCTCTTCCACCACGCGTACACCCCGCGCCAGTGGCTGCAGGTGGTCGTGCCGGGGCACAGCGAGGCCTACCTGCGATCCCCGAAGCCGGGAGCGATGTTGCGCGCGCTTCACGGTCTCGCGGTTTGGGGCTGGTACCGCAAAGTGCCCGTTTTCTCCGCCGCGACCTCGCACTGGATGGACGTTGCGGGAGGCGTTGCGGTCGTGTTGCTGCTGGGCGTGCTGGCAGTCGGAGTGTTTGCCGCCACCCGTGACCGCCACCCGCTTGCCGTGAGCGCGGCGCTGGCGCTGGCCGCGTACATACCGCTCTGGCTCGTCTGGGATGCTGGGAACCCGGAGCATGCGGTCGCTGCCACGCCGCTGTTCGCGACGCTTGTCGCGTTCGGCGGCGCGAAGCTCCCGCGGCGAACCGGAGAGGTCGCAACTAGTGCTGCTCTTGTGTTGCTGCTCGTCGTGAACGGCCTCGCATCGGCGGTGCCGCAGTCGCGCGTCGAAAACAGCCGCGAGTGTGTGATCGCCTCTTTCGTGTCTGCGAGCCTGCCCGCGGATGCGGTGCTCCTCGCCGTTGGCGTTGACCCCACGCTGCGGCTGTCCCTCCCCTACCTCTCGGGGCGCCGCGTCGTCACCTTGACCCTGGACGTGGACAGCGCACGCACCCAGGGGCGCCCGACGCTGGACGGCCTCGCCTACTGGCTGCGCGCGGGAAGGGCCGCGCGCTCCGTGTGGGTCACGCCGGACGTGCTGGACCCGAGGACGGCGATGTGGATGGAGCAGCTCGGCATCCCGGCCGCGATCTGGGGTCGATTCGTTGCGGCGGTGCGGCCGGGGCAGCGTCGCGTGCTCCCTCTCGACGGCGTGGTGATCCGGGAGCCGTTCGCCCTCACAGAGATCACACTGGCCGACTGACTCCCGGCGGGCGTGGTCTCGACGGGGATCGGCCACGGGCCCACCCGGGGCAGCTTTGCCGAGGTTGCCTAGACCAGCAGGACCATCCTCGTCAAACGGCCGGGGCTCACGATTCGAGGATTCTCCTCGTCCGCCCGGTGTCCCTGCCAACCCCGCCCCGGTGGACCGCACTCTGACTGATCCGTGGCATGGGCACGGCTCCTCGTCTGCGGCGCAACGCACGGGCCGCCCGGGAGTATTCTCGCGAGCTTCGCGCGAGGCGGTGCCGGTGTCAGCGCAACCGGGTCCAGAGGAACAGGACGATCAGCGCACCAACGATGGAGAGGAGAAACCCTGCGGGGTGGAACTTGGCGCCCTCCTTGGGCTTCGAAACGACCCCGCCGATCACGCCCCCCACCAGCGAGCCGACGATCCCGAGCAGGGTCGTCATGATGAAGCCCATCTTGTCGCCGCCGGGCATGATCGCCCTCGCGATGAGGCCCACGAAAAAGCCCACGATGATCGACCAGATCAGGTGAAAGAACCCCATCCCCTCCTCCTTTCCGTGCCCCCGTGGGAGCAACCGCTAACGGCTCGCGATCGATTTGTGGAAGTGCACTATGAGCCAGCGCCCGTCCCGCTTCTCGAGAATCCAGGTACACCTGACGGGCAAGGCCAGGGACTTACCTCCCACGACGGCCCTGAAGTCCCACAGCGATGTCGCCCGCGCCCAGTTGCCCGATGGCGAGATCTTCACCGATACGTCGTTTGCGGTGATTTTCGTCTGAGAGAGCGCCGCGTTCTGGTCCTCGATGAGCTTCTTGAGGGAGCCCCACCCCACGATCGGGGCCCCGTCGGTGCCGTAATTGACCATTCCATCGTCGTGGGCCATGACTTTGCCGTACAGCTCCATGTCTTCCTTCTCGATGCTGGTGATGTAGCTCGTCAACACCGCAGTCACCGCCGTCGTGTCCGCCTTGACATCCAGGCGCTGCTGGCAACCCGCCGCCACGATCACGGCCAGACTGAGTGCGACAAATGCAAGCCTCCTCATCCCGCGCCTCCTTCCTGCTTCACGAAAGCGACTCCGTTTCACGCGACGGTTGGGGTGCCGCCACCGTGCGCACTTGGACACGGTGCGTTGCAAGGCTCCGGCCAACGACGTCGTGACCGTATCCCACCTCTTTCCTCAGGGCTTCACCGCGCCTTGCGGCGGCGGGGGCAGGTGGCCGAGCTGCGCCAGCGCAGCCATGTTGTCCCACGTCACCCAGGTTTCGGCGATCCTGCCGTTCTCCAGCCGGTGGATGCCGACTGCCTTGCAGTCCATCACCTTTCCGCTCGGCGGGAACGGACCCATCGAACCCTTCTGTGTTCCGCGCACCGTGATGTAGGCCGCAAGAAAGTCTCCCTCGCCGAGAGCGACCTCGATGGTCTCGTGGTAGTCGGGGAACGTGGTCCTCCACTCCCTGTAGAGCGCCTTCATCGCCTCGCGCCCGTGGATGTCCGGCCCCGTTGCCTGGCAGTGCCGGACGTAGTTCTCTGCGAGCACCTCGTCGATGACCGAAAGGTTCCCCTTGTTCCCGACCTCTTCCGAATACCGCCGAGCGACCGCCTTGTTCGCCTCCAGACGTGCGGCTGCACTCGGGCGGCACGCCACCGTGACACCAAGGAGCACGGCGCTCACTGCAAGGAAACGGGATACTCCGCGCATGGTCCGACCTCCCCTCTCGTCGCGGGCCCCCTTTGGCCCTTCGCACGCGGACCGTGCGCGCGCCGCCCACGCGGCCGCGCCGGCACACGCGTGGCAATTGGGTCTGTTCTATCTCCGGGAAACCTAGGCTCTGGCCATCTGCCTGTCAAGGGCTTCTCAAGCCACGAGCGGCGCTCCCTTGCTGCTCGTCAGGCCTTGGGCGGGGCCACCGCGTCCACCTCGACCTCGACGAGCCACTCCGGGTCGACGAAGCGCGAGACCTGGACGAACGTGCTCGCCGGCCGGACTCCGCGGAAGCACTCGCCGTGCACCTCCGCCACGGCCTTCCAGTCCTCGATCCTGGTCAGGAAAATCCTGGTCCGGAGCACGTCGTCGAGGCTCGCACCGAGCTTCTCCAGCGCCTGCTTCGCGATATCGAAGCAGCGGCGTGCCTGTGCGGCCGGGTCGCCGACCCCGACTGTCTTGCCGTCCTGGCCGATCGGCGCCGTGCCTGAAACGGCGATCATCTGACCCATCCTGACCGCCCGCGAGATGCCGATGACCGGCTCGTATGGGCTCCCGGAGGACACGCTCTGACGCTTTGGCTTGGTCATTCAGGCTCTCTCCCTTTTTCCTTCTGGACCGCGCGCTTCCACCGGGAAACACCGCCTCTCATCGGAGTTGAAGCAAACGGCTGAGGTAGTAGAGCGCGCCCAACAGCATCAGGACCACGATGCCCAAGGTGACCATTCTCGAAAACGACGACGCGGTGTCGCCTCCGACGTCGATCGGAGCCATGGAGGATGGCGATTCGCTCGCGCTTCCATCGGGCCAGAGGGGTGCCGGTCTCGGCTCTTGGGTCCGTGTCGTGCCAACCCCGATGCTCCCGTGCGCTTCGAACGTCATCATTGCGGCGTTGTAAAGCCGCCGGATGTCCTCAGGCATCTCGTCAACGTTGCCATACTCCTTGCCGTTGAAGGTGATCTCTTGCTGGGGAGCCGCAGGGTTGATGACATCTCCCTCACGACTGAGGTTCGCCATCGACCGCTCGTAGGCGCGACGGAGGTCATCCGGCATCTCGTCGACGCTGGAGTACTCCCGCCCGTTAACGATGATCCTCCTCTTGATGTTGATGTTCCCCTTGACGTTGAGCTTAAACGTCATCGTACCCCTCCCCCCGCCTCTCCGAAGTGCCGGTGGCGACGCCCCCCCGGGCGACCGCGCGGGAACGAGCAATCCTGACTTCATGGTAAACGGATTGCCCTGCATTACGCCGGATCGCGCTGCGCTTCAGCGTGTCACCCTGCGTCAAGATATGAATAGGCCCCCTCTGGGGTGGCTCCGGTGCCCAGCGGCTTACCACTCGATGAGCCCACCGTCCATGAGGTCGTGCATGCCGCAGACTGCGTGCCGGTCAACCGATTCGACCCAGTCCACGAATTTCACCGCCGCGTCGCGCGGCGAGGTGTCTGCGTCAGCGGGCGCGACGTCGGTCATCAGCCGGCCGGGATGCACCGCGAACGCCCGAATCCCTTCCGCCCTCAGCTCGTGATCGAGGCACGCGGTGAGCATGTTTTGGGCACACTTGGCTATCTTGTACGAGTAGACATTACCGCCCTCGCCGGCGATCGTGAGTCCGATCGAGCCCTTTCGCGACGTGATGTTGACCACGATCGGCCTCTCGGCCCTCCTCAAGAACGGGAGCGCCGCCAGCGTGCACCGGAACGCCCCCACGCAGTGCACCTCGAAGAGCTCCTCGAGGTCCTCCGCGGTCAGCTGCGGCAGGCGGCGCAGCTTCTTGATGCTCCCGGCGTTGTTGACGAGGAGGTCCAGAGACCTCGTGTGAGCCTGCAGGACCTTGAAGATACGGTTCCCGACATCTGGCGACGTGACATCCGCGACGATCGGATGGCCTGACGTCCAGGCGGTCGCCTTCAGGTCATCCGCGATGGCGGGGTCCCGCACGAGGGGAAACACCGTCCAGCCCCGCTTGAGGAACACGTCGACGAGCTCCCGCCCAAACCCCTTGCTGGCGCCAGTGATCAGCACGGTCGGCATCTGCGCTCCACTCCCGGGCGACCACGATGGTAGGCCTGTTTCGCCTCAATGCAACGGTTGGGCAGCGCCCCAACCGGTTGCGAGACGCGGCCCGGTGAGCCGAGTCGTCAGGCGGCGTGTCCACCGGCCCAACTGCCACGTCTTCAAGGCACGCTTACCTCCAGAAAGAGGCTGGACCCGGCCACTTCCGTGATCCTGGGGACCAGGCCCAGCGTTTCCGCGAGCCCCTTGAACCCGTCGGCATCAACGGTGGTGGCCCGAAAGCCGTCCTTGCAAACGATCACGCCGTTGCCGGTCGCCCGGGAGTCGATCTCGCCGATCAGCCCGTGCGCGGCCTGCACCTCGAACCAGGCCAGCCGGTCCGGCCAGAAGGGCTCGGCGTAGGACGAGAACAGGACGGTGCCGCCCGACCGCGTGACACGAACCGCCTCGCCCAGGAGCACCTGCTGATCCTCGGCAAAGGCGGAGATCCCGTTTTGGACACAGATCGTAAGGTCGAAGCTCCGGTCGCGGAAGCCCATCCGCGAGGCGTCCATGGCCAGGAGGTGAGGGGCCGGCCCGACCGCCAGGAACGCCACAGCCATCCGCAGGCTCTCGACCGATGTGTCGACCCCGACACCCGCGCGAACCCTGGGGATCAGCCGTTGCAACACCCTGCCGTACCCGCAGCCGAGCTCCAGGAGCCGCGTGGATCGAGACGTTCGCGCCGCAACGAACTCGATCTCCCCCTCGAGGTACGCCTTTGCTCGCGGTGGCGCCAGCTCGTAGCAGGCGCGCAGCCGCTCACCAGCCAGCTTTTCAGAGTAGTAGCGCCCCATCCCGCTCTGTCGGCGTGACAGAACCGTTCACGTGTCCAGTCGTGTTCGGGCGATCGGATACAGCCAGCTCACGAGGGCGCCGTAGAGGCAGAACTCGACCACCCCGCCGGCAAACCACGTCCACGCCAGAGACCCAGGGATCGGGTACAGGACGTACTGGTTCACGTCCACCAGCAGCCCGGCCACGGCGGCGAAGAACAGCCCGTACACGATGCCCTCCCCCACCGTGCCCTTCCGCGCAAACCGGCCGTAGCCGAGCACGAAGAGGCAGACGAACCCTGCCATGGCGACGATGGACATCCACATCTTGCCTGCCACGTCAGGGCGCATGAGGTGAGCGATTGCCGCGTTCGCCTCGCGCAAGAGGACGAGGTGGACGAGGCCACCCCACCCCATCCCGACCGCGAAAATCACCAAGGACGCAAGGAGAAAACGCCTGATGCCCATGAAGTCCCTCCACCCTTATGACTCGACGTTCGACCTTCGCGGCAGGGTCGAGCGCGACCTACCCGCAGTCCGCAGCAACGAACATTTAAGCGGCATCATCTTCTCACGCTTGAGCCCGTAGGCCGCGCAACGGAGACGGTGGTCAGTGATTGGCACGGCACGCAACGGCCATGGATACAGGGGACAGGAGGGT
This sequence comes from uncultured Acidobacteriota bacterium, assembly GCA_963739225.1. Lineage (GTDB taxonomy): Bacteria > Acidobacteriota > Thermoanaerobaculia > Thermoanaerobaculales > Thermoanaerobaculaceae > RBG-13-68-16. Next base: position 619,043 of record CAVTZQ010000004.1, read on the forward strand.
CTGATAGACAACGCAGTATCGCTCGGTGAGACGTTGGAGGGTGGCGAGCTGATCCTCATCGGCATCGGTATCAAGCGTGAAGCGTAGTCGAACGGCTTGGAATCCGACAGGAGCGTCCTTCGACACCCCCAGGGTACCGCGGAAGTCGAGATCTCCCTCGGCGTTCACCGTTCCCCCTCGGACCTCGATCCCGATGGCGGTTGCAACCGCGCGCAATGTCACCCCGGCGCACGCGACGAGTGCCTCGAGCAGCATATCGCCCGAACACGCGGCGAGGCCGTCCCCCCCCGTCGCTGGATGCAATCCCGCTTCAACGAGAGCCTTGCCAGTCTCGACACGGCACGAGATCCCTTCTCCGATCTGCCCATGCGCCTTGAGCGTGACGAACGCAGCAGTGGGCTCAGCGCGGTACTTCTCCTTCAGCGGTGCCTGCAGCCCCCGAAGCTGCTCCGAGTTCATGGCCATCGCTCCCCCCAGACTCCTCTTTCTGGACAACCCTTGGGCGGTCGCCGTTGTTTCCGCAGGAAGGGCAAATCCAGGTTGCCGAAGCTCAACACCTGCCCTCGACGTCCGCCGTCAGGCGTGGACCGGTCTGGTCCGCTGCCTGCATCTCCCAGGAATCGCCCAACGCCAGCAACCCACCTTCGTGGGAACGCTACGCGCCTCGTGGTCGCCGGAGTGCAAGGAGAGTCCAGGTTGCCCCCACCAGATCGATGACCCCGAAGAGGGCGAGAGTTGGCTGCACAAGCCTGAGAACCACGAAAACGACAAACGAGACGAAGACGAAGCAGCGAACGTAGACGGTCCATTGCAGGAAATCGTTGAGTCCTCGACGGGCCGCCTGGGTGTAGTAGAACGCCAGGCAGAGCACTAGCACCCCGACAACTCTGATCCAGATTTCGCCGGTGGCAGGCATGGCGAAAACGCCCAGCAAGACGTTCGGAACGGCGACAAGGGTGACACCCAGAAGCGCCAGGTAGATGCCGAACACCAGCACGCTCGTGGCAGCCTTGCTCATATCAATCTCCTTTTCCTCCTGACCTCATCAGCCTCTGACGCCAAGCGTTCCGGAACGACCCGGGGAGCGCCGGAACCGAGCCCTTTTCCATACGCATGCCGCCGAATGGCAAGATGCAGCGAGGGTGCTGGGCGGCAGCACCACTCGTTCCCCTCCAACGAGCCGTCCATACAATGAGGACTGACTTGCCACTCGTTCGTGCCCCACCTTTTCTGAGAAAGTCGAGCAAGTTTAGACCTGAGCAACGAATCGTCAAGGCCCCCTCTCGCCGTTCCGCTGAGCAAACGCCCAGCCTCCCCTGCAATGGCCGCAGGCTAGGCGGCAGCGACGAGGAGTCCGTCGCCATGGCCGACCGGAGTTGCTGGAACCTGCTCCGCCAACTGGGCATGGCGGAAGGTGAGCCCGTGCCGCCGCCGTCGATCGTCTGGCTCGACGGGGCGGTCGACTATGTAATCGCCACGCTTCCAATTAGCGAGGGCGAGCCGGTAGCAAAGGTCAGTCGGATCAAGGCCGAGCCCCGAGCACCACACGGGTGCGCTGCTCCTGGAGAGGGTAGGCAAACCTAGGCGCGGTCGTCGAGGCCGCCCTCACCCCCTCGCCGCGAACCAGGGAAAAGAAGAAGGAGCGCGGCCGGGGCGGCCGCGCTACAGAAGGCAAGAAGTGGGTCGGGCGCCCTCACACGCCCGCGCTGCGGTCAGGTCTTTGCAGGAGGAGCGGCGATGCCGGGAAAATGACGGCCCAGCGCCGCGCTCAGGTCCTGCGGCTCGAACGGCTTCTGCAAGTATTCTTCGACGTGGTACCTTCTCCTGGCTTCCGACTCCCAGCGCCGACCCTTGTAGACGGCCGTCACGATGAATACGACAGGCTTATAGTCCGGAGCGGCTTCCCTGACCTTCTCAATGACCTCGAAGCCGGAGAGGAGCGGCATGAGCCCGTCGAGGATCGCGAGCTGCGGGCGCTCGTTGAGCATGGTCTCCATCGCCTCGCGCCCAGTGGCAGCCTCCAAGACCTCGAGGCCGTGGTCCTTCAGCACATCGCTCACGAAGACCCGGAAGATGTGACTGTCGTCGGCGACCAAGACTCGCGGCAGAGCCATTATCATCCTCCGTACCGCCACCACATCGCTCCCTGAGTTCCTCGGGACCCAGAGACACGGGTGCCACTCGGCTGACAGTCAGGCCCGCCAAGGCCCGGCCGCGACTTTATCACACAGGCCCTGCTCCATCGGTGGTCAGTTTTTCCCACGAGACCCAGCAAAGTCGGGAAAATGACGACCGATGGCGTTGAGCAGGTCCTCGGGCTCGAGCGGCTTCTGCAAGTACTCGTGAACCTGGTACTGCCTTCGGGCCTCCGATTCGTATCCGCGGCTCTTGTAGACCGCCGTCACGATGAAAATGACGGGCTTGTAGTCAGGGGCGGCCTCGCGCACCTTGCTGATGACGTCGAAACCGGAGAGCAGTGGCATGAGGCCGTCGAGGACCGCGAGCTGGGGGCGCTGCGACAGCATCATGTCCAACGCCTCTTGCCCATTGGCAGCTTCGAACACCTCGGCGCCGTGCTCCAGCAACACGTCGGTCATCAAGATCCGGAAGATTCGGCTGTCGTCGGCGATCAACACTCGCGTAAGGGCCATCTTCCTCCCCGCTTGCGCTACTCCATCACTTCGGAAATCGCTCAAAGCCAAGGGTCAGTCGTTCCATTTCCATGGACGCCAGCGTCCGGCAAAGCTCGGCTCAGCCTGCATCGCGCACATCTGGCCCACCCACGAGGGAAGGCCCAGGGGGCGCGCATCCTCTGCAATGATGGTAGCACTCCCGCCGGTTTCGCGCTGGCTGAGGCTCGCCTTCACCCGCGCAAGATCGTCCGCGTAGATCGGCAGCGATGGCCGCGTGCGAAACGGCAGGGGGTTTCAGTCCAGTGTCGCCGGTGTCCCCTCATCCTTTGGCGAGAGGGGTCTTCTTCGGCGACATGCTTTGCCGCCGTGACTCGTCATTGACGCGTGTGGTACGCGACGAACAGCCAGAGGATCCCGAGGACGATGACGCCGAAGCCCGAGATCCGCACCGCCCACAGGAAGATCCCTTGGGTGAAGATCGCCGGTGGCTTCGATTCCCGCGCTGACCAGCCACGGATTCGCTCATCAATCAGGAGGACCCACCGCGGCGAGACCACGCACAGGGTGCCAATCGCGATCATGAACGCGCCGACCACACCGTGATACCACACGGGGCGCCTTGACCAAGAAGCCTAGGTTGCGGCCAGTTCCCCCTGGGTTTGCAGCCGCGCGGCACCCAACGGCGAAGTGCGAAAGCTTCAGCAAGTGGTCAGGCCGCGCTTTCGGCATGTGCTTCCTCCAGTCTGTGGCATGTCCCATCGCCAGGCACTCGTGCAGGTCCGGACGCACTCTCGACCCAGGCGCGGAGTCGCTGAGCTTCAGACCCGGTCCGGCGGAGTCTGCAACGAGCGCGTACTCTCCCGACCCCTCCACCGCTACCAGGAGGTCCTTAGGTTGGCAAGGGACGTCTCGATCAGCTTGATCCGCCCCTCTTGCCGTCCTCCGGGGGCTCCAGGTGAAAACGCTCGAGCACGATGTGGAACACCGGAGCTAGCATCACGCCCGCCAGCACCAGGAAGACCACACCCGCCCACAGAGCGTAGAAACCAGCCAGCAGCTTGCCCCCCGTCGTATGCAACGGATCTACCGGTCCCATTCCGCCAAGCAGCATCGCCGCGTTCAGGAAGGCGTCCGGCCAGCGCAGTCCCTCGACCCAGTGGTAGATCGCCATTCCGAGCGCGAGCGTGGCTATCGCCAGCGGCAACAGCGCAAAGGCTCGCGAGACCATGTGGCCGGCAAGGTGCCAGGGCCGTGGTGCAAGGTGCGGGGAATATCGTTTCACAGAGGCCTCCAGTTTTGCCGGCAGTCCGAGAATGCTCACCGCGCGCGCCGCCAGAGTTGCCACCTGCCGGCGCAGTGGTCAATCTGCTCCGCCGCTTGTTTTGCTGGCCACCCAGTTGAGCAGCATCAGGCACGGCACCACATACGGAAAGACGCCGTACAGCGTGTCGCTGACCGAGTGTGAATGCCTGTCAACCGCGAGGAAAACCTGCGTGCAGAACAGGCAAGCGAATATGACCAGCACCCACCCCTGCCAGGAGACCGGCCGAAACGTCCAGCCCCAGGGCACGAACCACCGACGTGACATGTTTCCCCCTCGTCCTACAACCCTGGAATCCGACGCCCAGGGCCGTTCAACAAAACCGTCTGTCACACGACCGGAGCATCGTGGAGACGCCTACTCGCGATCCACGCGACGAAACTCGACCACCCACACCCAGGGGTTGCGCTCCCACGTGTTGCCGCCGACGGCGTTGACCTCACTCCACCAGCGCGCGAAACCCTCGCGGTCGGCCTCCGGTCCGGGATTTGAGGCTCCCTCCCGCCACATGCCGCCCTCGGCCTCCAGGTCTTCGGGGCTGATCGCCTGCAGCTGCTCCAGGCGCACCCCGGTGATCTCGAGGGTCAGCCGAGATGCCCACTGGGGCATCTCCCTCGCCGGACGGAACTCGCCGGAGGCGGCCCCTGTCTCCCATCCCCTGGGTCGGTGCAGTTCCTCATCCGCCAGGTAGCGGACGTGCCTCCGCGCGTGCTCCGGTTCGAGAGGCCCGTCGACGTCAGCCGGCAGCGCCCATCGCTCCCGGACCCAGAGCCGGTCCCCGGGGCCCCCGAGAGGGCACGGCTCGCCACGAGCGGTGTGCCCACCCTCGGTCCACGTCAGCCGACCCTCGAGGTCCATGCCGGCGATCGACACCCCTTCCGGCGGCTGCGGGTCGAGAGCCTGGCGGAGCTGGGTTTTGCGTCCGGCGTGGATCGCCCGCACGCCTGCGGTCGTCAGCGTCTTCGGCCGGCATTCGATCTCGCTCACGGTGCCTCCCCGAACTGGCGGTTGTGGCTCCATGGTACCCGACCTTGTGATGCGAGACTCTTCCTCAGTGGAAGTCCCGCGAAGGGGGCTCGACGCGCATGGCGTCGAGCGGACGGCAGCGGCCGGCGAGCACGGTGACGACGCCGTCCCGCGCCTGCGCGGTCCCCTCGACCTCGAGCAGGGCGCTGCCTGTGATGACGGCGCGCTGCAGCTCGAAGTTGTTCGGCATGACCGCGACGTTGGCGAAGCCTGTCTCGTCCTCCAGGGTCATGAAGCACATCCCCTTGGCGGTGTACGGGCGCTGGCGCACGATCACGACCCCTGTGATTCGCACGAGCTGGCCGTCGCGTACGCGGGCAACCTGCGCCGCAGAGAGGATGCCGCGCGCCGCCAGCTCCGCGCGCCGCAAGGCGAGCGGGTGTGTGCCGACGGTCATCCCCGAGCCCAGATAGTCCGCGATGTACCGTTCGCGCAGTGTCATCTCGGGGAGCGGGCTCCGTGGCGGGTCGGGCTGCATGGCTTGCGCCAGCGACGGCCTGCGGCCATCGAGGGCCGAAACCTGCCAGAGCGCCGAGCGGCGGGTCTGCCCGAGGCTCGCGAAGACGCCGACCTCGGCGAGGGCGGCCAGTTCGTCGTTGCGCAGGGAGCAGCGCGCCGCCACCTCGCGCACCGAAGCGAACGGCCCCTTGGCCGCCTCCTCCTCGATGTGCTTCGCGGCCTCCTCGCGCAGGCCCTTGACGAACCGCAGCCCGAGACGCACGGCAAGGCTCTGGAGTGTGGCGCGATCCGGGTGTCGGGTTGTTGGCACAGAGTCGTCATTCTGAGGCCGCGCAGCGGTTGAAGAATCCCACCGCACTTCAGCGGAGCGGGGCGCGCTCCAAGCGCGATGGGATCCTTCGCCCGCCTCGCCTCCGCGGGACGGGCGAAGGATGACAACAGGGGGAACCTCGACCCGGCAGGTGAAACCCGACGAATTCACGTCGATGGGGAGGACGCGTACGCCGTGGCGTTTGGCGTCCTGGACGAGAGTGGCCGGGTGGTAGAACCCCATCGGCCAGGCGTTGAGCAGCGCGGTCAGGAAGCAGACCGGGTGGTGTGCGCGCAGGTAGGCGGAGGCGTAGGCGATCAACGCGAAACTGGCGGCGTGGGATTCGGGAAAACCGTAGAGCGCGAAGGAGGTGATCCCCTGCACGATGTCGTCCGCCGCCTTGCCGGTGATGCCGTGCGCCGCCATCCCATCGCGGAGCTGGCGCTCCAGCTTCGCCATGCGCTCCACTGAGCGCTTGGCGCCCATGGCGCGACGCAGCTCCTCGGCCTGACCGCCCGAAAACCCCGCCGCCACCATTGCCACCCGCATGAGCTGTTCCTGGAACAGCGGCACGCCCAGGGTGCGCTTGAGGATCGGCTCGAGATCCGGGTGCGGGTAGATCACCGGCTCGCGCCCGGCGCGCCGGTTGAGGTAGGGGTGCACCATCTTGCCGACGATCGGCCCGGGGCGGATGATCGCCACCTCCACGACCAGGTCGTAGAAACGCCGCGGCTTCATGCGCGGCAGCGTGGCCATCTGCGCCCGACTCTCGATCTGGAAGACGCCGACGGTGTCGGCGCGGCGCAGCATGTCGTAGACCTTGGGATCGTCGGGGGGCAGGTGGGCGAGGTCGATCGCCACGCCCTCGTGCTGCCTGATGAGCGGCACCGCGTCCTGCAGCACCTGCAGCATGCCGAGCCCCAGCAGGTCCACCTTGATGATGCCGAGGTCGGCACAGTCGTCCTTGTCCCACTGGATGACCACACGCCCCGGCATGGAGGCGGGCTCCAGCGGCACCACGTCGTCCAGGCGCCCCGCCGCCAGCACCATTCCGCCGGAGTGCTGGCCAAGGTGGCGCGGCAGGCGCAGCAGCCGTGCCACCAGCTCGACCAGCAGGCGGGCGCGGCGTTCCTCGGGGGCGAGGCCGGCGGTGCGCAGGAACTCCGTGAGTTCCTCACGCACGTCGCCCGCGAACTCCCACCCCCCGACGAGGGCGGACAGGCGGTCCATATGTTCTGGAGCAAACCCCAGCACCTTGCCCACCTCGCGGATCGCGCTGCGCCTCCGGTAGGTGATCACGTTGGCGGTCATGGCTGCGCCGCGCTCGCCGTAGCTGTGGTAGACGTGCTGGATCACCTCCTCGCGCAGGTCGCCGGAGGGCAGGTCGATGTCGATGTCCGGCCACTCCCCCCGCTCCTCGGAGAGGAAACGCTCGAACAGCAGCTCCATCGCAATGGGATCCACCGCGGTGATCGAGAGCGCGTAGCACACCGCCGAGTTGGCCGCCGAGCCGCGCCCCTGGGCGAGGGTGCCGCGGGCGCGGCAGAAGCGCACGATGTCGTGCACCACCAGGAAGTACCCCGCGAGGCCGAGCTTGAAGATGAGCGAGAGCTCGCGCTCGAGCTGCAGCCGCACCTTGGGGGTGATGGTGAAGTAGCGCTCGCGCGCCCCCTCCTCCACCCGTGTCCGCAGCTCCTCCGCCTCGTCCCGGCCTGCCTCCAGGCGGGCCGAGGGGAAACGGTACGGGAGCTGGTGGAGGCGGAACGGGCAGGCGTCCGCGATGCGACGTGTGGCGGTGACCGCCTCGGGGAGGTCGGCGAAAAGCCGCGCCATCTCGGCCGGGGAGCGCAGGTGGCGCGACCGATTGGGTTCCAGGAGCCGCCCCGCGGCGTCCAGGGTGTGGTGCTCGCGGATGCAGGCGAGTGCGTCGGCCAGCGGACCGTCGGCCGGGGCGGCGTGCAGCGCGTCCTGGGTCGCCACCACCGGCACCCCCGACGCCCGCGCCAGACGCACGAGTGCCGCGTTGCGGGCCTCCTCGCCCCGGCGCTGGTGGCGCTGCACCTCCACCGCCACCCGGCTGGGGCCGAAGATCTCGACCAGCCGGTGCAGCACACCGGCAGCAGGCTGCTCGCCGCCTTCCTTCAAGGCTCGAACGAGCGCGCCGCTCTCCCCGCCGGTGAGCGCAAACAGGCCGCCGGCGTGCGGCTCGAGCAGCTCCCAGGAGACACGTGCCTCGCCCTTGGGATGTCCGAACGCCCCCGAGGTGAGCATCCGGCACAGGTTGGAGTAGCCGCGCGCGTCCTGGACGAGGAGCGGCAGGCGGGAGCCATCGGGGAGCACCGCCTCGGCGCCCACGATCGCTTCCACGCCGGCTTCTCTGGCCGCCTTGTGGAAGCGCGGGATGCCGTACACCCCGCCACGGTCGGTCACCGCCACCGCGGAGAGACCGAGTCGTGCCGCACGTTCCGCCAGATCCTCGGGCGCCGACGCCCCTTCAAGGAACGAGAACGCGGTGTGCGCGTGCAGCTCGCAATACAGGCTTGAGGCTTGGGGCTTGGGGCCTGAGGGTTGTAGGGGTGGGTTTTGTTCGCAATTCAGTGAAGAGTTGAGAGTCGAGAGTCGAGAGTTCCCAACGCCAGTTGGCGCATCAGTGTTTTTCACTCTTAACTTTTCGCTCTTCACTCTTAACTGTTTTTCAGTCATAGACGCCGTCCGCGAACCACCGGCGCTCGAGGTGGTCGAAGTAGACCCGCAGCAGCGAGCCGTCCTCGGTGGCGATGTCGAAGTCCTCCCGCGCGCACGGCTCGTCCCCCCACCAATCGCCGACGAACCGGTACGGGCCGGCCCACCCCACCACCTGCCCCCCCGTCCCGTCCACCCGCGCCACCACGGGCCGGCCGCCGACCGCGACCACCTCTGCCCGGCGCGGCGGCCGGAACGCCCTCAGGACAGGCGAAGCGGGGGCTTGAGGCTCGGGGCTTGAGGCTTGAGGAGAAGCCGCCTGCGACGAAGCCGGCGCGAAGGGCAGCACACCCCAGGCGCCGGGCCGGTGGGTGTCGGGGACGGCCGGCGCGCCCATCCGGTCCGGCCCGACGAGCGCGGCCAGGCGGGCGAGCGCGGTCGAGAGCTTTCCGGGCGCCGGCATGGCGGGGCCGAACAGCGAGCCCTGCGCCAGCCGTACCCGGCCCGGCGTGACCAGGGCCTCCACTCCCTCCACCGGGGCCCCCGGTGGGCTCGCCTCGAGCTGCAGCCGTGCCAGCGCCAGCACCGCCGGCACTTCCCGCGTGGGCGCCACCAGTTTGAGGCGGCACTCTCGATGCCCTCCCCCCTCCAGGTGCAGCTCCAGGAGCACCTCGGAGAAGCCCTCACCGCGCAGCTCCAGGCGCTGTTCCAGACGCGAGAGAATGCCGCTTGTCAGGAACAGGAACGGCTCCAGCGCCCCGAGGGGAAACTCCAGCTCGACCCCCTCCCGCAGCACCTCCCGCAACGGGTCGGGGACGAAGGCAACCGTCTCCTCCCCGCACGCGAGCCGGTGGAGCGCTACCCCCCCGGGGCCAAGCCGCAGCGCGACCTCCTGACGTGGGAGCCGGGCCAGCTCGCCGGCGGTGGCGAGTCCCCAGCGCGCCAGCATCGCCGCGAGATCGGGAGGTGGCTCCAGCAGCCTGAGCGGCAGCGGGGCCATGAACGCCTGCTCCTCGCCCGCCCGCACCACGACCAGCTCGCCTGACCTCGCTGCAACCCTGGTCACGCCGACGCTGGCAGCGATGCCAACGCGTGCCTCCAACCCCACGCGCCGGCAGGCGCGCAGGAGCGCATGGGCAATTCCTTGCTCGCTGCCGAAGCGGGGGACCAGACCCCCCACGTCGAGCAGGACCTCGCCCGGCGCGTGGCGCCGGGCCCGCGGCGAGAAGCCGCCGGCCACGTCGGCGAGCGCCTCGTCCGCCGCCGCTGCTGCCGCCTCCGGGGTCACCCGCACCAGTGCCGCCGGCGCCACCTGTCGCGCTTGCGCCGCGGTCATGCCGGCCCGCACGCCGAGCTCCGCGGCCTCCGCCGAGATTGCTACCACCTCGTCGCGCGGCAGCGGGCCGGCGGCCACGGCGAGCGGCGCCTCGGCCAGTTCGGGGGTGCTGCGGCGCTGCGCCTGCAGGGGGAAGTCGGGGACCCACAGGGACGCGATCCGCATAACGCATCACCCAGCCGCTACACCTGATACGGGGGGGCAGGCGGCCTCCCACACACCCTCCGCCGCCTCGTGCCCCCCCGTGCCCCCCTCGCTCGCGGGAAGTGAATTCCCGCTCGCGACGCTTGCCCCCAGCCTGTACGTTTGGATCGTGTCGTACACCGCCCCGTTCCACCCACGCCCTCAAGGCGATGCCGGCCAGCCAACGGGGCCCCCCGATCGCGCTCTCGCCCCAGCGCACCTCCCCCCGTCCGAACACCACCGTCACACCGGCGAGAGTCCCCACCCAGGTGCGCTCGGCCAGCACCAGCGCCACCGCCCCCGCCCGCTCCACCGCTCGGGCCAGCCGGAGGCGCAGGGGTCCTTTGCGGGGTGCTCTCGCCCGCCCGTGGTCAGGCACGAAGTGCCGCGCGTCCGGTTCGGCCAGACGCCACTCCGCTGCGCTTCGTGGCTTACTGCCAACATCCCCGAAGTCGAGGATCACCACCGTGAACCCGCCAACCTCCAGCACCAGCTCGGCGGCGCGCACGGCCTCCTCCACGCCGCGGGGGCGCACCCATAGCACCCTCCGGAGGTCCACCCCTGCCGCGGCCGCCGAGGCGGGGTCGAGGACGTCGGCAACATCGAGCCATGCCACTACCTCGCCCCGGGCGGTGGCCGCCGCGACCGTCGCGACCGCCACCGCCGACCGTCCCGAGGAGCCAGGCCCCGCCAGCTCGCCCACCTTCCCCTGCGGCCAGCCTCCCCCCAGCAGTGCATCCAGCGCCTCCACCCCGGAGGTGAGCCGGGGGCGCGCGCGCTCCCGCCTCACCCAGCGCTCGCTGGCCTCTCGCAGGCCCTCCAGGGTGGACGCGGACGCGTGAGACACTATCATAGTCAAGACCAATTTAGAGTGCACTACTATAATTGTCAAGTCCCCACAAAAGACTAGCGACCACTCCCACATCCTTCCGCAGCCACCTGAGTCTGCGTGGGTTGGGCCGGAGTCCGGGCCAACCCGTCAACCCCGAACATTCACCACTCGCGGCCCCTCACACAGTTGACACTCCCCTTTCTGGTGCCTATACTGATAACGAGAGTTGTCAGAGGGGCACTGCCACCGGGTGCCCACGACCGACCGGGGTGAGCGGGAGCCCCGGAAACAGGGGATACGCCATGGGCGTGAAAGAACTCGGAGCCGCACTACGCGACACCCGCCGCCGACGTGGCATGAGCCAGCAAGCCCTAGCGGACCGGGCGGGGCTGTCCCGCAACTTCGTCGCGCAGATCGAGCGCGGCGAGTCGGTGCCCACGGTGTCCACCATCTCCCGCGTTGCCACCGCCCTCGCCACCACGGTCGCCGAGCTGCTGGGTGAAGACCTGCCGGCCGGGGAGCCCGGCGACACGGTCCCGGTGCCGCTGGTCGCGGACAACATTGCGGCCGGCCCCCCGATGTTCGTGGCCGACCACGTCGAGCGCTACGAGAAGATCCCCTACTCGCTCCTGCGCAACCTGGGCGTGGACCCCCGTCAGCCGGTGCTGGTCCGACTGGGCCCGGACCAGGACTCGATGGCCGAGACCATTCCGGCGGGGTCGACGGTCCTGCTCGATCGGACCCCGGTGCGCGAGGTGGTCCCGAAGGGGATCTATGCGGTCCGTGAGGACGTGGGCGGCGAACCCGGCTGCACCATCAAGAGGCTCGTGGTGGACGCGGATTCGCGGGTGCTGATCCTGCTCTCCGACAACCCGTCCCACCTGCCGCGGGCGATCCGCCTGCGCGCCGGCCAGGCCCTCTCCGACGTGGTGATCGGGCGGGTGGTGTGGTGGACGCCGCCCAGCCCGGTAAGGCGCTGACGACTCAGCGCTTCCGGGCCTTCGGCACTGCCTTGTTCTTGGACGTACGGCCCGTCGTGGGGGCCACCTGCTGCGTGGCACGGCTCTCCAGGCCGCGCAGCATCGGCCGCTCCTCCCGGTTGACCGTGAGCTGGAAGACGTCCGGCCTGGCGTAGTGTCCGGCGACATCCAGGATCCACCTCGGCCCCCGCACCCGGCTCGGGTCCACCTCGGCGACCACCAGACCCTCCTTCTCCTCGAGAGGGCCGGCGATGATCCTGCCGTCGGGGTCCACGATCGCGCTCCCCCCCGTATTCACCCACACGCGCCCCGGCAGGTAGAGCCTCTTGAACTCGAAGCGATCGGGGATGTCGTCGCAGCGCAGCGCCATGCAGCACCCGACCACGTAGACACGCCCTTCCTTGGCGATGTGCCGCAGGGTCGACATCCACGGCTCGCCCTGGTCCCAGGTGGGCGCGAGGTAGATCTCCGTCCCCAGCGCGTACATCGCGTAGCGCGCCAGGGGCATGTAGTTCTCCCAGCAGATCAGCCCGCCGACCCTGCCCACCGGGAGGTCCACGACCTGCAGGGTGCTGCCGTCCCCCTGCGCCCACACGAGGCGCTCGCCGCCGGTGGGGACCAGCTTGCGGTGCCTGGCGAGAAGCTGCCCGTCGGCGCCGATGAACAGCAGCGTGTTGTACAGGCTGGTGCCGCTTGCGTCCGCGTTGCGCTCGGATATCCCGACAGCGACGCTCACCCCGGCTGCTTTGGCAGCCCGGCACAGCCTCTCGGTCGCCTTCGACGGCACAGAGACCGCGTTGGCGAGCAGCTCTCCGTAGAGCGCGCTGAGCGCCGCCTTGTCGCGCGCCGGCACCAGCCAGACCCAGTCCGGGTAGCCGGGGACGAACGCCTCCGGGAACACCACGAGGCGAGCGCCAGCGCGGCCGGCGTCTGCGATCAGGCCGCAGGCTTTCTCGATGGTCTGGCGCAGGTCCATGAAGACCGGCGCAGCCTGTGCCGCTGCCACCTTGAACGGAACGTTTCTCTCGGTCATGGGGAACCTCGCAGGACCAGCGGTCCAGCCTTCGGCGTTTCGGCAACCCCGCTTTTGGCTGCCGGTGTGCGTTCGACCGAACACCCACCAGCCCTTGTTTGATTCCCCGGTCGAGAAACGCGCGCCGACCGCTCCGAGCGCTCGCAGGCGATGGCGATCGGCGCGGCTAGAACCCTTCCAGGATCGTGGTGACGAGATCGCGCGCCAAGCTTTGCGAGAGGAGGTCGAGTGCCTCCACCTCGCGGTCGAAGTAGTCCTTGGCAAGGGGGTCCACGGCGTAGCTGGTGTTGCGTAAGAACCGCTCGTCGTGCCACAGCACCACAGGCTTCTCACCGGTGCGGTCCACGAGCTGGACGTCGATCGTCACGGTGAGCTGGTACTGGGTGGCCCGCCCCTGCGCGTCGAACTGAACCGGATTGACCACCGCGCTCTTCACCGTGCCCGAAAGCACCGCATCCGCCTTGTCACCGCTCGCCACGAGCTGGAAGCGCCCGCGACGCACCCACTCCTGGGAGATCTGCTCGGTCAGGCGCTGATCCACCTCTGACCGGGAGGTCTGGTTGATGAACGGCGCGATGTAGAGGGTCTGCAGGCGCGGGGGCAGGTTGCTCGACGTTCCGACCAGGTGGTACCCGCACCCCAGCACGCCGACCACGAGCGCCGCACCCAACATGCCTTGACGGACCACGTTCCATACGCCACGGTCCACGGTCTTCATCCTTTCACCACAAGCGAGACCATCCGGTCGGGCACGTGCACCACCTTGACCACCTCTTTGCCCTCGAGCCACCTAGCGGCGGCCTGGCGGGCCGCGACGGCCGCGGTGTCGGCGTCGAGGCCGGGCTCGACCTCAACCGTGGCGCGCAGCTTGCCGTTCACCTGTACCGCCAACGTGACGCGTTGCCGCGCCAGCAGCGCGGCATCGTACGTCGGCCAGCCCGCGCGCAGCAACGACCCCTCGTGACCGGCCAGGCGCCAGAGCTCCTCGGTGACATGGGGTGCGAAGGGGTGCAGCAGGTGCAGCACCGTCTCGTACGCCGCGCGCAGCACGCCCCCGCCAGCATCCCGCTGGGTGTCGCCGATGGTGTTGACGAGTTCCATCATCGCCGCGATCGCGGTGTTGGGGTGGTAGCGCTCGAGGTCCGTGTGCACGCGCTTGACCGCGCGGTGGGTGGCGATCCGCAGGCGTTCGTTGGCAGCCTCTGCCCCGCTCCTACCTGCAGAGCCGGAAAGCGCGTCTTGCAGCGCCCACACCCGCTGAAGGAACCGGTGGGCACCGAGCACGCCCTCATCGGTCCACTCCGCCTCTTTCTCGGGGGGTCCCATGAAAAGCGTGTACACGCGCTCGGTGTCGGCGCCGTAACGGGCTATCAGCGCGTCGGGCGCGACGACGTTCCCCTTCGATTTGGACATCTTTTCCAACCTGCCGGTGATGCTGGACTCGCTGACGATCATCCCCTGGTTGAAGAGCACCGAAAAGGGCTCCTCGCCGGGCACCATGCCGAAGTCGAAGAGCACCTTGTAGAGGAAGCGGGCATACATGAGGTGCAGGATCGCGTGCTCGACCCCTCCGATGTAGAGGTCCACGGGCATCCAGCGGCGCACCCGCCCCTGGTCGAACATCGCGTCGTGGACGTCCGGGTTGATGAAGCGCGCGTAGTACCACGAGGAGTCCACGAACGTGTCCATGGTGTCGGTCTCGCGGCGGCCTGTGTTCCCGCACTTCGGGCAGGTCGTCGCCACGAACGAGGCGCTTCTCTCCAGCGGGTTACCCTCGACGCTCCCGAACTGGATGTCGGCCGGCAGCACCACCGGGAGCTGGTCTTCCGGGACCGGGACGATCCCGTCACGGTCGCAGTAGACGACGGGGATCGGCGTGCCCCAGTAGCGTTGCCGCGAGATCAACCAGTCGCGCAGGCGGTAACGCACCTTGCGCGTCCCGAACCCCTTCTCCTCGGCGAAAGCGCCCATGCGGGCGATCGCATCCTGGCTCGGCAGCCCGGAAAACCGCCCGGAGTTCACGGCCCTTCCCGGCCCCGTGTAGGCCTCGGCGAGCACGGTGTCCTCGGCCATACCGGGCCCCGCGATGACAATTCGAATCGGCAGGCGGTACTTGGTGGCGAATGCGAAGTCGCGCTCGTCGTGTGCGGGCACCGACATGATCGCGCCGGTTCCATACTCCATGAGGACGAAGTTGGCGACCCAGATCGGGACCCGCTCCCCGCTGAACGGGTTGACCGCGTAGGCGCCGGTGAAGCGGCCGTCCTTATCCCCGCCTTCGGACTCGCGCTGCAACCGCGTCTGGTTACGCAGGCCATCCACGAACTCGCCGAAGTCGGCGTCGGGCGCGCTGGCTCGGAAACGCTCCACCAGCGGGTGCTCAGGGGCGAGCGCCAAGAAGGTGGCGCCGTAAATTGTGTCCACTCGCGTCGTGAACACGGTCAGCGGTTCTTCCACACCCTCCACTTTGAAGCGCAGGTCGCACCCCTCCGAGCGACCGATCCAGTTGCGCTGCATCACCTTGACCTTCTCGGGCCAGTCGGGCAGCCGGTCCAGCCCCTCCAGCAGGCGGTCGGCGTAGGCGGTGATGCGGAGGAACCACTGTTCCAGGTCGCGCTGCTCCACAAGCGTGCCGCAGCGCTCGCACCCGCCCGCGATCACCTGCTCGTTGGCCAGCACCGTCCGGCACGACGGGCACCAGTTGACTGGCGACTTCCCGCGGTATGCGAGGCCTTTCTCCAGCATGCGATTGAAAAGCCACTGGTTCCAGCGGTAGTACTCGGGCTCGCAGGAGGTGATCTCCTTGTCCCAGTCGTAGAGAATCCCCCAGCGCCGGAACTGGTCCTTCATCCGGCCGATGTTGCCGATTGTCCACTCCCGAGGGTGGATGTTGCGCTTGATGGCGGCGTTCTCCGCGGGCAGGCCGAAGGCGTCCCAGCCCATCGGGTTGAGCACCTTGCGCCCCTGCATGAGGAACATGCGGAAAAGACAGTCCCCGAGGATGTAGTTGCGGCCGTGCCCGACGTGCAGGTCTCCCGACGGGTACGGGAACATCATCAGCATGTAGAGGCCCTTCTTACCCGCAGTGTCCGCCGCGGCGAAGCGCTCCCGAGCCCAGAACTCCTGCCAGCGGGGCTCGATCTGTTGCGCGTCGTATGGTTCGGCCATCCGGAGATTGTAACAAGGCTTGTCGCTTGTGGCTTGAGCAAAGACCTCGTTAAGGACGGACCGACAAATGAGGTGCCCCTTCCACAAGCGTCAGGCCGTGCGGTAGGGCGGGTGTCAAGCCTCAAGCCTGGGCGGGCGGGCGGACGTCACGCCAGTCCGAGCAGCGAGCCGCTGCGCGCGAACACGCCGGCAAGCGCCTCGGTCTCTCCAGCCTCGAGGAGCGGCCGGTCGCCAACGAAGAGGGCCAGGCATTCGCCGCCCGTGAGGATCGGGAAGGCCTCGGCCCCGTCCAGGCCCCCACGCGACTTGAGCGCTTTGGCGATGGCGGCGGTGCTCTCCTCGGGGTAATCGGCCAGCTGGACCGGGCGGCGCTCGACCACCACGTCCTCCAGAGGCGCCACGCCGCGCCACACCCGGACGGGGCTGGGAAGGTGGAAACCGTAGCCCCCGACCGACTCGAATACCGTCTCCCGGATCTCGAAGAGGACGCCGCGCGCGAAGAATGTCCCGGCAAAGCGCAGGAGCGACGCGCGCACCTCCCCGGGGTTGGCGTCCACGTGGAGGGCGAGGAAGAAGTCCCGGAAAGCCCCGGCGTCCCCCTCGCCGCCGACACGGCGGGCAAGCAGCCTGTCGGCGAGGAACGTCAGCTCCTCACGGAACCAGCGTGCGGTCTCCCCGACCTCGCTCACCGGGGCGGGAACCATGAAATCGACGCCGGCGAGGATCGCCTTGTGGCGAACCGCTGGGTCGCTGAGGCCGCCAACCCAGAGCGTCGGCACCGGTGGCCTCACGGACGCAGCGCGCTTGAGCAGGGCAATCCAGTTTTCCCCGTGTTTGGCCACGGTGCCGGACACCGGCAGGTGCAGCACGACAAGGCTCGGGGCCGGCCCGTCTGGCCAGCGTGGTGTGTCGGTGACGCTGACCTCCCACCCACGCTGCTGCCAGTCGGGGGTCAGCGTCCGGTACGGCCGCGGGTCGGCCGCGACGATCAGGACGCGGACCCCGCCGCCGGGGATCGGGATCTCCGCCAGCGAGTCGCGAAGCTCCGCGAGCGGGTCGCCCGCGGCGGACCCTTCGGGTGAGCCGTCCTCGTCTCCAGCAGCTGCGCCGCCCTTGTGTGCCTGTTGCGCCTGCACCTCGAGCCGGGCGAGAAACTCCTCCTGGGGGACCCACTCCATGACGCCCTTGATCGGCCCCGGCCGGAAGCAGAACGTTCCGCTGCGGGCGGCCACGGCCGTGACGAGCGCGGGGGTGATCGCACCCGCGATGTGGCCGCTGCGGAAGTGGACGCGCGCCGGGCCCGCGGGGCTTTCGATCTCCAGCGCACCCTCGGTGCCCGCCGCCGTAAGGAGCTTCGCGAGCTCCCTCAGGCCCAGCTCGGAGAGACGACCCAGAATCGCCTTCACGATCCTGCCTCCCCGGTGCCGGCGAGCTCTACGCGCACCTCCCGCTCGCCCCGGAGCTCGAGGTTGAGAGCGCTCGGACGCCCCGCGCCGCGCCACACGATCCGGTAGCGGCCCGGGAGCATCCCGACGAAAACCACCTCGCCCCGCCCCTGGCGTGCCCACCGGGAGCCGTCGGGTCCCACCAACAACGCCGTGATGGTGGGATCGGAGGGAGGTGCGAGGCAGCGCACGGTCACGCCGCCCACCGGCAGGACCCGCAACCCCCGGCGAACCGGCAGCCCGACGTAGCCGTGCTCGTTGATCCGTTCGAGCCGCACACCGGAGAGCGTCGAGCCTTCGCCGGAACCGCGCAGTGCTATGTAGCGCACGCTCACAAGACCCACGGCCGCGCCGGGGTCGAACGCGATCCAGCCCAAGGGCCCGAGCCAAGCTTCGCCCCACCGGTGCCAGCGGGCGCCGTTCTTGCTTACAACCAGGCCGCGCACAACGCGGGCCGGGATCCCCGCCGCGCGCAACAGGCCGACGGCCAGGTTTGCGCGGCCGGAGCAGCGGCCACGCCCATGCCCCAGAACCCAGACACCATCCTGGGGGCCCCCGTCGTTCTCGTCGAGGGTGATGCGCTGGGAGACGAACTCCACCACTCGGGTCACCACCTCGAGGGCGGAGTCGCCCTTTGCCTTCACGTCGGCAAGCTCGGGCGGTGCGGCGAACGAGGGCGGAACGTCCAGTGCCCTCGGGTCACCGCAGTGCTCCGGCCCGGCCAGCGGATAGGCAGGCGTCCCCGGGAACGCCTGCACGGCCCGGCTAACCCACACCATCGCCCCATCCGGGCGAGCTTCGACCGAGACGGACAGCCCGGACCGCTCGCCGACCTCGATCCTTGCAGCCAGCGCGGTGGGAAGATAGATGGCCGCCTCGTCGGCAAGGGCGACACCGGCACACACGACCGCCAGGAGCCCGACGGCCAGGCGCATCAGACTTCTCCGGCTGCCTCGCCGCGGTGGAGGTAGCCGTCCAGCACACCGTTGACGAACTGGCTTGAGCGCTCACTGCCGAAGCG
The DNA here is from genome assembly GCA_963739225.1 of uncultured Acidobacteriota bacterium. Taxonomy (GTDB): domain Bacteria; phylum Acidobacteriota; class Thermoanaerobaculia; order Thermoanaerobaculales; family Thermoanaerobaculaceae; genus RBG-13-68-16. The sequence goes on from CAVTZQ010000004.1 coordinate 637,472, forward strand.
CTTGGCGATCTCCACCGCCTCGTCAATCACCACAGCCGGAGGCGTGCCGCCCTCGAACATCAGCTCGTAGAGGGCCAGGCGCAGGATGTTCCGGTCCACCGCGGCCATCCTCTCAAGCCGCCAGTGGTCGGCTTGGTCCACCAGGTGGGAGTCAAGCTCGGAGAGCTTGGATATCACGCCACGAACGAGGTCGACGGCGAACTCGCGGGTAGCTGGGGGCGCCTGCTGGAGTTCGTCGAAGGAGGAGAACATGTCCTCCACGTCGGTGCCAGCGATCTCACGCTGGTAGAGCATCTGCAGCGCGAGCTCCCGCCCACGGCGCCGGACACCCACGGCTCACTCCCCGAGGCGCCGGTAGAGCTGCACCATCTCGATCGCCGCCTGGGCAGCCTGCCAGCCCTTGTTGCCGGCCTTCGAGCCGGAGCGCTCCAGCGCCTGCTCCAGCGAGTCGCAGGTGAGCACACCGAACGACACCGGGATACCGCTCGAGAGCGCCACCTGGGCCAGCCCCTTGGCGGTCTCGGAGGCGATGTAGTCGAAGTGGGGTGTGGCTCCGCGGATCAGCACGCCGAGGCCGATGACCGCGTCGACCTTGCCCGAGACCGCGAGCCGCTCGGCCACCAGGGGGAGCTCCCAGGAGCCGGGAACCTTCACGACCGTCAGGTCCTCATCGCGGGCACCGTGCCGCGCCAGGCAATCGAGGGCACCGTCCACCAGCCGGCCGGTCAGCAGGTCGTTAAAGCGGCTCACCACCAGGGCGAAGCGAAATCCCTTGGCGTCGAGCATTCCTTCGTAGGTGCGTGGCATGCCCTTCTCCTTTCTCGCATTGTATGCCGCTGCCCCCCGCCGAACAAGACAGCCCTGAAGCGATCGGCGGCAAAGGGCAGCCCCCGCACTTGCAAATCGCAAGTAGAGGTGCTAGTTTGATCTTGTGAAGGTCTTCACTTTTGGGGTGGAAGCATGGGGTGAAGACCGCTCGTTGACAAAGGACCTTCCCCGGTGGGGCGCCCCGCAGGGTACCGCCGTTGGATCTCCCCCCCAAGCCATCCGACATTCGGTCCCCACCGCCCCGCCGGGGGGTTCTTTCTTCTGCTGAGAACAGATGCACGCATCCGCCCGGCGTTTGAGAGAAGGTTCCACCCTCCTCCCCCGCCGGGCGGACCGCTATAGAATCGCCGAGCGGGTCGCGTCGTCGGCCGGAAAAGCCCGGACGGGGGACGCTGGTCGGCCCCCCGAGAAGGAGGATCTCGGATGAAGCGAGTACTTTCGGGGAACGAGGCCATCGCTCGGGGCGCCTGGGAGGCGGGGGTCCACGTGGCTGCGGCGTACCCCGGAACACCCTCGACGGAGATCCTCGAGGAGCTTTCCCGCTTCCCACACGTCTACTGCGAGTGGTCCACCAACGAGAAGGTCGCCCTCGACGTGGCCATTGGCGCCGCCTACGCAGGCCGCCGTGCTCTTGCGGCGATGAAACACGTCGGCCTGAACGTGGCCGCCGACTCCTTCTTCTACGCCTCCTCGACCGGGGCCGAGGCGGGTCTGGTCATCGTCTCGGCCGACGACCCCGCCATGCACTCCTCGCAGAACGAGCAGGACAACCGCCGCTTTGCTGAGTTCGCCCGCGTGCCCTGTCTGGAGCCGTCGGATTCCCAGGAGTGCAAGGACTTCGTGGCAGCCGCCTTCGACCTCTCCGAGCTCTTTGACACTCCAGTGCTGCTGCGCACCACCACGCGCACCAACCACTCCGCGACCCCCGTTGAGCTCGGCGAGCGAACCGAGCGGCCGGCGAAGCGTGAGAAGTTCCCTCGCGACCCCGCGAAGTACGTGATGATTCCGGCCAACGCGCGTCGCCGTCACCCGCTAGTCGAGCAACGCGTGCGCGACATCGCCGCGTGGGCTGAGAAGTCGCCCCTGAACCGCATCGAGTGGCGCGACCGCAAGGTGGGGGTCGTGACCGCGGGCGTGGCCTACCAGTACGCCCGCGAGGTGCTGCCCACCGCGTCCGTCCTCAAGCTGGGGATGGTGTACCCGCTTCCCGAGCAGCTCATCCGGAATTTCGCCGCCGGGGTCGGGCGGGTGGTCGTGGTGGAGGAGCTCGACCCGGTCCTCGAGGAGGAGCTGCGCCTGCTGGGAATTCCTTGCGAGGGCAAGTCCATATTTCCACTCTGCGGCGAGCTCGACCCGACCGTCGTACGCAGGAGCGCCGCAGCCGCCGGTCTGCCGGTGGACAAGGCGCCCGTCGAGCTCGTCGAACTGCCCCGCCCGGAGCTGCCGGCCCGGCCGCCGGTGCTGTGCGCGGGGTGCCCCCACCGCGGAGTGTTCCAGCTCCTCTCAAAGAAGAAGGTCCCGGTCACCGGCGACATCGGGTGCTACACGCTGGGCCTGCTGCCGCCGCTGTCGGCGATCCACACCTGCGGCTGCATGGGCGCCGGTATCGGCGTGGCGCATGGCGCCGTAAAGGCCGGCATCGGAGAGCGGATGGTGGCGGTGATCGGCGACTCGACGTTCTACCATGCCGGCCTCTCCGCGCTCGCCAACATCGCCTACAACAAGGCCAACGTGCTCACGATTATTCTCGACAACCGCACGACAGCAATGACCGGCCACCAGGCCAACCCGGGCACGGGGATCACTCTCCAGCACCAGCCGAGCGAGATCATCGAGCTGGAGCCGCTGGTGCGCGCGCTGGGGATCCACCACGTGGCGACGATCGACGCCTACGACGTGGACGCGCTCGAGAAGGCCTACAAGGAGCTGATGTCACACCAGGAGCCGGCGGTGCTGGTGGCGCGCCGGGAGTGCGTGCTGCTACCCGAGGTCCGCCGCCAGTGGGTTCCCCTCCACGTCATCGAGGAGAAGTGCACGGGGTGCGGGATTTGCTTCCGCATCGGGTGCCCGGCCATCCTGAAGAGTGACGAGCTGGACGAGAAGTCGCGCAAGCCGCTCGCACTCATCGACCCCGACCAGTGCACCGGCTGCGAGGTCTGCTCGCAGCTCTGCCCACACGACGCGATCCCCACCCGCGACCAGATCCGGCTGGCTGAGGAAAAGCAGCCCGCCAGCTGCTCCCCGCCGGTCACCGGGGGAAGCTGAGCCATGGCCGGCCAGAAACCTTACAGGTTCGTGCTCGTTGGCGTGGGCGGCCAGGGGACTCTGCTCGCCAGCAACATTCTGGCCGAAGTGGGGCTGGCTGCCGGCTTCGATGTCAAGAAATCCGAGGTGCACGGCATGGCGCAGCGGGGCGGGAGCGTGGCCTCGCACGTACGCTGGCACCCCGAGAAGGTGTTTTCCCCGCTGGTCGGCCTGGGTGAGGCGGATATCCTGCTCTCGTTCGAGAAGGTCGAGGCGCTGCGCTTCGCCGAGTTCCTGCGGCGCGGCGGCACCGCCGTGGTCAACGACATGGCGATCGTGCCGGTCACGGTTTCCTCCGGCACAGCCGTTTACCCCGGCGACGAGCACCTCGCCAAGGTCTTCGCATCCCTCGACGCCGAGCTGGTCATGGTCCCCGGCGAGCGCCTCGCCCAGGAGGCGGGCAACGTCAAGGCCGCCAACGTCGTGCTGCTTGGCGCGATTTCGAAGCTGCTGCCGCTCCCTGAAGAAACCTGGTGGGAGTGCCTCGCCCAGCGCGTTCCTAAGAAGTTCCTCGAACTCAACCGCGTCGCCTTCGCCTCTGGGCGCGCTGCCGTCGCCTCCACGACCGCCCACGCCTGATCCAGCGGCGTGCCAACGGTGCTGCCGGGCCGCGGACCTAAGCAGCTGTGCGGTGGCGCGCTGGTATGATCCGGCCCGCCATGGAGCAAGGCCTACAGCGAGGCCTCGGCGGACTCCGCCAGCGTGAACACCCTCAGGAACAGGTGGGCGTTTCCTCGGGCGCTCCCGGCTCAGCAAAAGGGCGTCCATGGGCGCGCAGGGCGGCGTGGCTGGCCGCGGTCGTCATGTTGTTGCCGCTTCTGGGCGTCGGCTTCCTGAACGACGACTTCGTAGGCATCGTGGAGCTCGGCCCGCGGGGCTGGGCACCGCTGCTGGATCAGTTCCACCCCACGGACTTCGACTTCCTGAGGCCCCTCGGTTTCGTCCTGTTCCAGACCGAGTTCAGTTTCTTCGGAACGCGGGCCTGGCTGTTTCACGCCAGCCACCTGGCCCTGTTCATCCTCGCCGCCTGGCTCGCAGGCAGGCTCGCTTCCCGACTTGCCGGTCACGCCGCTGCCGGGTGGACGGCGGCTCTAGCGCTTCTCTACCCCGGCCGGACCGAGGCCGTGGCCTGGATCGCGGCGATGTTCGACCTCCTCGCGCTGCTGTTGACGAGTGCGGTGCTTCTGGTCGCCACGGCGCCAGGATGGGACCGCCGCCCCATGCGTGGCGTATGGCTGGTCTCCCTGTGCTTCGTCGCGCCTTTGGCGAAGGAGTCCGCATATGCGATTCCGCTCGTTGTGGCTGCCTGGGAGCTACTCGGCGTGCTCTCGCCAGCGCCGCGGACAACCCGTGTGATCCGGTGCGCGTCGGGCCTCGCGGGTGCGGCCCTTGCGTTCGGCTACCGCTTGCTCGCTCTCGGTGGGATTGGCGGGTACGCTGGTACCTCCATCCCAGCCGCGACATCCAAGGCCTTGAAGCTCCCGGAAATGGTGGCCCGAGCCGTGCTCGCTCCGGTCAACCCCACCTACGGTCTCGCGTCCCATATCCTCTCGGCGCTCTGCGTCGCGGCAACGGCAGCGGTGCTGCTCGGTCTGTTCTCCCGGGAAGGCCGCAAGGCCGTTCGCCCGGTGATCGCCGGCCTCGCACTCGCGCTCCTTGGGCTCGCGCCCGCGCTGCCGTACCTTGACCCGGCCGCCCTCGTCTGGAGCCAGAGCCGACTCGTCACGATCGCCGGCCTGGGTGTCGCGCTCGCGGCCGGGGTTGCGGTCGCCGCCGCTCCACGCCGCTGGGCGAGGTTCGCCGGACCACTGCTGCTCGTGGCCTGGACCGGCGCGACCGTTCTCAACGAGCTCCCGTGGCTGGGGGCCGCGCGCCGGCGAGACGTGCTGCTCACCGGGATCGAGCGCGCCACGCGCGGAACCGGCGCACACTGGGTGTGGGTGGCCGGACCCATCAACGACTACCGCGGCGCGCAGCTCCTGGGGGGGAGACTGGCAGAGGCTGTCACCCTTGCAATGCCGGACCGGGTCGTCCACGTGGACTCCGAGTTCCTGCAGAAATGGCAGCACCGGCCGGTCGGCCCGCCCAGGATCGGCAAGGAAGGAATCTTGCACGTTCTCCGGTTTGATCCGTCGCCGCCCCGAATCACACCGATCGAGTGGCACTCGCCGGCCACGCCGCGGTGAAGGAGGCTCGGGGCTTGGGGCTTCGGGAACGACTTCAAGCCTCAAGCCCAAAGGAAAGCGCCCGGGTTGCCCCGGGCGCTCGTGCTGTCGTGCAGATGATGGTGCGTTAGTCGGCACCGAGGTCGTCGGCCTTGATCGCCTGTGACGCGACGTCCTCGAGCATCTTCGTGGTGACCGACTTCGGCCGTTCGATCGCGTACCCGAGGGCGCGGTCCCACGTGGTGTTGGCAAGCACGCCGATCGCGCGCCCCACCCCGAAAAGAACCGTGTAGAAGTCCCACTCCTTGAGGCCGTAGTACCACTGGATCACGCCGGACTGGGCGTCCACGTTGGGCCACGGGTTCTTGGTCTTGCCGTGCTCGGTGAGCACGCCGGGGGCCACCTTGTAGATCATGTTGACGAGCTTGAACAGCGGGTCGTTGGGAAGGTGCTTCTGGCAGAACTCCATCTGCGCGATGTAGCGCGGGTCGGTCTTACGCAGCACCGCGTGCCCGTACCCGGGGATCACCTGGCCGGCCTTGAGCGTGTCCCAGAGCGCCTGTTTGACGTTCTCCTCGGTCGGCTCCTTGCCGCCCAGCTTCTCCTGGAACTTCATGATCCAGCGCAGCACCTCCTGGTTGGCGAGACCGTGGAGCGGGCCGGCAAGGCCATTGATCCCTGCCGAGAGCGAGTAATAGACGTCGGAGAGCGCCGAGGCGACGAGGTGGGTCGTGTGCGCCGAGACGTTCCCCGACTCGTGGTCCGAGTGCAGGATGAAGTACATCCGTGCCACGTCGTCATAGGGCTTTGGGAAGCCCATCTGGTGGGCGAAGTTGCCTCCGAAGTCGAGCTTGGGGTCCGCCGGGATCTGCTTGTCATCCTTGTACTTCAGGCGATAGATCATGGCCGCGACCGAGGGCAGCTTGGCGAGGAGGTTGGTCGCATCCTCGTACGTCGGCTCCCAGTGCTCGTCTTTCTTCATCCCCTCGTTGTAGCGCTTGACGAAGAGCGACTCGCGCTGCATCGAGAGGATCGCCGCCGAGAACATCGTCATCGGGTGGGTGTCACGGGCCATGGCGCGGAGCATGTCGCCGACGTACTCCGGAACCGCGCGGCGGGCCTGGAAGTCCTTCACGACCTCGAGGGTCTGCTGCTCGGTCGGGATGTCCCCGGTGAGCAGGAACCACCAGAACGCCTCAACGTACGGGTAATCCGACTTTGGCACCTTCGGGAGCGCCGCGAACGTCTCGGGGATGGTCTTGCCGCGGAAGCGGATACCCTCGAACGGGTCAAGGTAGGAGATGTCGGTCACCAGCATGCGGACGCCTCGGGCGCCCCCGATCGCCTGGCCGATCGTCACCTCGCCGATCTTGACGTCCGCGTGCTCCTTGACCAGTTTCTGCGTCCGCGGACGGTGCTCCTGAATCTTCGCCAGCAACGTTTCCTTGAGTGCCGCCATTGCTCCCCTCTTCTTTCTCCGGCCCTTGTGGCCGGTCCCCTAACCAACGGTGACGCGGCCCGCACATCCTATCCGATTGTGAAAAAAACCGCAAATCAAGGCTCCGACGCCAGCACCTCGCGCTCGTACGCCTCGATGCTGGCGAAGATGGGGATCTTCGCGGACGGCGCCAGCACCGTGTCGGGTGTGAGCTTGGCACCAGCGGCCTCCGCGATGATCCGGACCAACTCGCGGAACGCCTCCAGGGGCAGAAGATCGGGCCTGCCGAGCAGGTGGCGGGGGTCGAACTGCGATGAGAACAGCCGCTCTACCTTGCGGGGCGAACCGGCCGGGCCGTGCAGCAGCAGGTCGAGAACGAGGTAGGGGCGCCCCGAGCCGGTGATCCCGGCGACGGACACCGTCTGGACGTCCACAAACGGCAGCAGCTCCGAGCCGCCCTCCATCCCCCGCAGCATGACGCCTTCAGGCTGCACCGTTTCCAGGCTGCACACCTCGACCTCCAGGCTGGCGGGCTCGCTGGCCGGCTGGGCTGCGTCCGCCGGTGCCGGCGCATCCGGGAAGACCACCGATGCAGGCTCTTCCGCCACCTCGTGCAGGGGCTCCGGTTCAACCTCGAACACCTGGGCCGAAAGCTGCACTGGGACCGTGGGCGTTGCGGCCACCGGTGGCGCCGCAGGGCGTGGGGCAGCCGCCGGCGACGCGCCGAGGGCGGCCAGACGCCGCGTCGCCTTCTCCGTCAGCAGGCCCGCGGAGGTGTCCCCGGCCAGGTGGCGAAGAATCTCCACTGCAGCGGTCCTGTCAACGGTCTCCAGCGTGGTCGCGAGCCGAAATCGGAGCGCGCCTGGGCCCCCCTCGCCCGTGGCGGCCACCATCTCGCGCCAGTGCGCGAGCGCGAGAGCGGTGTCCCCCCGCCTGAGCTCCTCATCCATCGCGCGCACCGCGTGCTCGACGCCCTCCGCTGCGGTGCCGTCCTGGCAGTGGCTCTGCCAGATGGCGAGGTGCGCATCCGCGTTCCTCGGTTCGCTCGCCAGCACCTTGTGCAAAGCGCCCCGCGCGGCCACGGTGTCGCCTCTGGCGAGGAGATCCAGGCCCTCATCCAGCGCCGGGTGTTGAGTCACCGAGATCTCCTTCTCGATCCCGGGGGCGATGAAGCGCTCCTCGATGTGAAGCTGCTTGATGGCAAGCGCGGCCAGGAAGCCGAAGGCGAATCCGCCGACGTGGGCGCGGTAGGCGACCCCGCTTGACGTTGAAAGGCCGGCGAAGAACAGCTGCTGCAGGAACCAGAGCGGCAGCACGATCCAGGCCGGCAGGTCCACCGTGCCGCTGCGGAAGACGAACAGGAAGTAGAAGTAGAGGAACCGGATTTTGGTGCGCACGAAGCGCACGAGAAACGCTCCCATGATTCCGGCGATCGCGCCAGAGGCCCCGACCAGTGGTGCCTCCGAACTCGGGAACGCCGCCACGTGCACCAGGCTCGAGACCACGCCGGAGGTAAGGTAGAGGGCGGCGAAGAGCGGCCTTCCATACGCGTCCTCGGTGAACGGGCCGGAGATGTAGAAGAACAGCAAGTTGCCCAGCAGGTGCAGCCAGCCTGCGTGCATGAACATGCTGGTGAGGAACGCGACGGCCCGCGGGTTCGCCGGGATGAGGCCCCACGCCTTGAACGGGTGGTAGGACAAGGCCTCCCGGAACTTCTCCACGAGCCCGTCAAGCTCGTTCTGCTCCTGGCCGCGCTGCTCGTCAGACGTCGGCGCCTTTCGGGAGAGGCTCCTCATGCCCTCCGCAAGCATCGTGATCCTCTCGCGTTCTGATTCGGGCATCCCCGCGGGCAGCATCTTCGTCGGGAACGCGAGGTACGGGTGCAGGGCCCAGTACGCCATCACTTCCTGGCTCCGCTGCCGGATCTCGTCCTCGGCGTTGCGCGCGGTAGCGCCCACCGTCAGGAAGACCACGAGGTTGACCGCGATGATCGCGAAGCTCACCCACGGCAGGCGCCGAACCGTGGTCTGATCGAGCCCGATCGGGATGAACAACAAGGGCCGTCCCTCCCCTCAAACCATGATACGGGGGGTCCGGCTCCGTCGGAAACCCCAGTCAGCGCCCCCGCACGGGCGTGGACCTTGCTACTTCGACTTCTCTCCAGTTTTTTGCGTCGCCGGCGCCGGCAACTCCCAGGAGAAGGGATGCACGCTTGCGCCGACGTCGGAGATGCGCTTCCGCAGAGCCTCAAAATCTGGAACCGAGATGCGCGCCGAGCCGTCGGAGCGGCGCTCGTAGGCAAGTGGCTTGCCTGCGAACGGATCGGGCCGTTGTCGCTCCCGGGGAGCGACGCCAACGTCTCGGGGTACGACCCGGTCGCGAGCCCCTGGAGGCGCACGGCGAGGGCGATCCTTGCGAGCTCTCTCAGAGACAGCGTGGACTGGACGCGGCCGATCGAGGATTTGGCGGATTGCCCGAACATCACGCTCTCGAAGACGTCGAACATGCCGAAGATCGTGCGGGGCTGGTGCACTCCGCGCCGGAACCACGGAGGGTCCAGACCGAGCGGTTGATCGACCGCGGCGATCAGGTCAGCCCTGATCTCGAGCTGCTGTGCTTGAAAGATCTTCCCGAACTGCGAACTCCATGAACCGCGCGTAGAGGCCAACCTTTCTTGGCGCGCGGCGAGCGGGTCGCTGATGACTGCGGCAACGTGCTTGCTGATTTCAGCCTGCAGGGCCAGATTGCTGCGTCTCCAGCCCGCCCTGAGGTCGGTGTCAACCACCATCTTCTGGAGCGTGGTGAGCGTCTCGCGGTCAGTGGACGGATCGGCAACCGCATCCCCGACGGCGGCCAGAAACATCTTCTCGCACGCGATGCCCATGAGCAGCTCGACCGTCGGGGTCTCGCGCTCGAGCCCGGCGGCCATCGTTGCCATCGAGGCCGCGTCGGCAAGCAGTCGCGCGGGGTCGTGCTCGAGCAACGCCATGCGCGCGTCCACGAGCAGCAGCCTTTGCGCCGTATCAGCTTGAGCAGGGGGGGCGCCGTGAGCTCGTGGGTTTTCTTGTCCCAGGTAACGGCGCCGAAAAGCGACTTGGTCATCCCTGCGGCACGGTGGAGCAGCTCCAGCGCCGGCCGGTTGTTCGCCAGGATGCGCCGGAGATCAGCGCGCTGGCTCTCGCTCCAGCTGTCGGGCCGAGGTCATGCTCATCTCGCCGACCTGTGGCTTGTCATTGCCCGGCAGGATCATCGCCTCCGCACCCGCCCGCAGGAAAACCGCAGCGTTCTCCTCGTCAAGAAATTTCACGGGGGTGGACGTAGCGGCCTCTCGTGGCCCGACCTTCTCGGCAAACTCCCGCTCCGCAACGGCGAGACGCGCGCTGCCGTAGACCCGAAGTCCCAGGAGCAGCGGCCAGCGCCACCGAGCAAACGCGACGCCCACCAGCCCGCACGGCCCGGCGCACTAGCGGCGACATGGCCATCACACCCTCCTGGGGACTACGCCGATTATTCCACGAAGCCCAGGCCGCTGGGCGAAGGCTCGCCTACGGTTTCTCAACACCGGCAAGCCGTTCGAGGTCGAGCACCTGCTCCAGTTCCTGTCTCGGGCAGTACCCCGAGGCGGCGCGCCACGTCGGCCACGCTCGTGCCTGCTTTCTCGGCGGCCTTCGCGACCTCGGCGGCCCGCTCGTATCCGATCCGCCCGGCGAGCGCCGTGGCGAGGGCCGGGCTCGCGGCCGCCAGCGAACGCGCCCGCTCGACATTGACCCTCAGGCCCGTCAGGCAGCGACTCACCAGCACGTCGCAGGCGGAGGCCAGCAGGCGCGCCATGGTGTCGAGGTTCCAGGCGAGCAGCGGGTTGGCGTGCGAGAGGTCGAGCTGGTGCAGCGCGGCGCTCGCCCGGCAGGCTGCGGCGAGGCCCTCCACCTCGAGCGCCACCTGCGCGACCGCCTCCGGGATCACAGGGTTGACCTTGCCCGGCATGATCGAGGAGCCAGGCTGCACCGCCGGCAGCTCAAGCTCGCCGAGGCCGCCGAACGGACCCGAGGCCCGCAGGCGCACGTCGTTGGCGATCGCGAGCAGCACCCGCCCCGATGCCTGCGAGCGCGTCCGCGAACGCGATCGGTGCATCCTGGGCGGCGATCCCAGCGGCAGGGTTCCGCTCGAGCGTCAACGCGAGGCCCGTCGTCTCCGCCAGCAGCACGACCGCACGAGCAACCGCGGCGCGGTCGGCCCCGATGCCGCTGCCCACCGCAGTACCTCCGAGAGGCAACACGAGCAGGCGGTCGGCTGCGAAGCCGCCGTGCGCGAGCGCCCCTTCGAGCCGGTCGGCCCAGGCGCCGAACACCCGCCCGTAGGTCGTGGGTACCGCGTCCATGAGGTGGGTACGACCAAGGGTAATCGTCGCCCGGTGCTCGCGGGCAAGGCGCCGCAGCTCACCGATGACAGCACCCACCGCAGGGCTCACGAGGTCGCGCCAGCAAATCGCGCCGGCGAGGCGCAGCGCGGCCGGGATCACGTCGTTGGATGACTGACCAAGGTTGACGTGGTCATTGGGGTGGACGGGCCGGTGCGCCGCTGGGTCTCCCCCGAGAGCGCGGTTGGCGAGGTACGCGAGGACCTCGTTCATGTTCATGTTTGTGGAGGTCCCGGAGCCGGTCTGGAAGACGTCCACCGGGAAGTGCTCGAGGTGCGCGCCTGCGGCAACCTCGTCCGCAGCGATGGCGATCGCCTGGGCCGCCTCGGGGGAAAGCAGGGCGCGCTCGCCGTTGGCGCGCGCGAACGCCCCCTTGACCCGGGCCAGGGCCGAGAGGAAGCCGGCCGGGAGCGTCCACCCGCTGATCGGGAAGTTCGCTAGCGCACGCGCCGTCTGCGCCCCATAGAGCGCATCCGCGGGCACCTTCATCACGCCCAGGGTGTCCCTCTCGGACCGGGTCTTGCCAGACGAGCGCCGTGCCATGGTGACCACCTCCCCTCGCAGCAACGCGCCGATGTGTATCGCTCCCTTCCACGCTCCGGGACCTCGCGCGTGCCGGCGGCCTAGCCTCGCTGCCCTGCCGCTTTCTCTTGGCTCCGGGCAGCAGCAGCAGGGAGCCTGCCGTCGCCGCTCCCAGGATCACAGCCACCACCCCCAGGGAGACCTCGGTCGGGATCTCCACCACGTCGGCGAGCAGCATCTTGACGCCCACCAGGACGAGGATGATCGCGAGGGCGGGGCGCAGCAGGCGCAGCGACCGCAGCGCTCCGGCCAACACGAAGTAGAGGGCGCGCAGTCCCAGGACCGCGAAGATGTTCGACGTGTAGACCACGAACACATCTCGGCTGACAGCGAGCACGGCGGGCACCGAGTCCACCGCGAACATCACGTCCGTGCTCTCGATGGCCAGCAGCACCAGGAACAGCGGGGTGAAACGCAGGCCCTTCTCGGTTCTCACCGTGAACCGCTGGCCGTGGAAGCTCTTCTGCATCGGCAGCACGCGGCTCGCCCAGCGCACGATCAGGTTGCGCTCCGGGTGCACCTGCTCCGCTTCGCCGAGCCCCAGCTTGGCGCCAGTTGCTACCAGCAGGAATCCGAGGATGTACATCACCCAGTGGAAGCGCGAGATCAGCGCGACGCCAGCGAAGATGAAGATGCCGCGGAAGACGATCGCCCCGACGATTCCCCAGAAGAGCACACGGTGCTGGTGCTCGGAGGCCACGCCGAAGTAGGTAAACAGCGCGAGGAAGACGAACAGGTTGTCGACCGAGAGCGACTCCTCGATGAGGTAGGCCGTCAAGTAGGCGAGCGCGGCGTCGTGCCCACGCACAAGGGCAACGAACAGTGAGAAGCCCAGGCCAAGACCGATCCAGATGGCGCTCCAGAGGAGGGCACGACGCGTGCTCTCGTGGCGGGCGTGGCGGTGGAACACCGCGAGGTCGAGCGTCAGGAGCAACACGACCACCCCACCAAAGACCAGCCACCACCATTCGGTCACGGGGAACTCTCCACTGCCGGCACCCTGCGCAATCGCCCTCAGTCGCCCTGGTACGCCGGGCCAAAGAAGACCGCGTTGGCGAGGAGCAGCATGGTGGCGCGTGGTAGGCCCCGTGCTGCGGGGTCGTCCGCGAACGCCACGACCCTGCCGCGTCCGCTTTCCTGCACCATGAGGTACGCCTTGCGGGGCAGCTGCTCGCGGGAGGCCGCGAGGACGAACCCGGCCTGGACCAGTTTCTCCGACCCGGCGTAGACGCCCACGTTGGTCCCCTTGTCCAGCTTGAGCGGCGTGAAGATCCTCCGCGAGTAGACCAGGACATCCACGGCGCCATCCGGGAACCCGGCCGCGAAAAGGCTCTCGGTGTCGAGGTCCACGCGCAGGATCGAGCCCGGCACGAGCGGCGGGTCCTCCTCCGCGGGCCTGATCGCGCTCTCGTAGTCGAAGGGGCGCTTGGCAGCCGGTGTCGGCTCAGGCTTTGCCTCGGCCTTGCCCTTTTCGGCAGGGGGCTCGGCACCCAGACGCTTCTCCGTTTTGGAGTCGAGCAGCCCGACCTTCTCCCCGGCCAAGAACGCTGCCCCCGCCCCCACGGCCACCAGCACCCCACCCTCGCGCACCCACGAGGTCAGGCGTTTTGCGCCCTCCTCGCCGAGGACCGCCGCATACGAGCCGCCTCTCTCCCAGGAGTCGGGCAGGATGATCACGTCGAAGTGCGAGAGGTCGGCGCGGCCCAACGTCGCGGTCCGCACCACGCTTACCGGGTAGCCGAGGTAGACCTCGAGCGCGAACCTCAGGTCGCCCGCGCTGGGGGCCGAGGTCGGCACGTCCCAGGCGACGGCGATGCGCGGAGGCTTCAACGGAAAGACGTTCGACGAGCCGAGATCGATCCCGCGCTCCACATAGCCCGTGTCAGTGCCCACGAAGTTTGCCCCGGTGGCCCGTGCCGCCTCGGCGAGGCGATCCCGCAGACCCTCGCCGTTGCCGGCATGGCGGATAACCACGGTCCCGCGCTCGAACTGGCGCCCCCCCAGCGTGAACGGCTTGCCCGCGACGGCGACCTTCACGCCCTGCTGGAGGAGGCGCGCCAGCGCCTTCGCCGATGCCCCTCCCTCCCACGGCAGCAGGAAAGCGACCTTGCCTTCGCCGGTGACGGCGCCCGAGGGGAGGCTGCCGGTCTTGACCGGCTCGAGTGCGAGGCCACGCGGCAGAGCCTGCAGCGGCGTTGCCGGGGTCGCCCAGAGGAGCGGCAGCGACCAGGCGGTGATGTCGTAAACCTCGTCCGGCAGGCGCTTGCGGTCACGGCGCTCCTGCTCCTTCTCGAAAGCTTCGCCCATGGAAGCGCCGCGCTCGAGTACGGCGCGCGCCAGGCGCCCCAGGGGTTGGTCGAGCGGCACCACGAAGCTGCCGGCGGGAATCCCCCCGTTGGCCTCGGTCACCCGAAACGTCTCAATGCCCTGCCGGGCCAGCTGCTCCGCCAGTTCGCCGGAGCGCACCGCATCCTTCCCGCTGGACAGGACGTAAGCCCGCACCGTGCCGCGCTGCCCCTCGGCCACCGCTGTCTGCCGGTACGCGTACCAGGCATGCAGGAAACGGGCGCGGTTCGCGGCCGTCGTGAGGCAGGTCGTGAAGGACGCCAGCAGGTGGTGTTGGACGGTCTCCGCATACGTCAGCTTCGTGCCGTCCCGAAGCGCCCAGATGAGGCCACGGCTGGATGCCTGCTCGAAGGTCATCCCCACCGCACCGGTGAACGCGGGCCAGGACTCCCCGTAGCCCGGGTAGAACTCGTCGAAGATCTCGCGCGTCCAGTAGCGGATGCCCTGCGCGTCGAACGCCGCGGCGTTGGCGCGGCCGAGCCGGTCGAGAAGCGCGCCCTCCTCACCCAACAGTAGCGGGTGGCGAGGCTCTGCCGGCGGTGCGAAGAAGTAGCCCTCCTCCGCGCCCATCTCGTGCAGGTCCGCCACCACCGTCGGGTGGTAACGCAACATCGCGTTGACCCGCCCCACGGTCTCCGGGTGGGTGAGCACGAACCAGTCGCGGTTGAGGTCGAAGAGCTCGTGAGAAAAACGGCCGCCCGGCCAGCCCTGAACGTGCTCGGCGCTCACGGGCTCGGGGTCGGGGCGGGTTCCTCGCGCCTGCCGCGTCGAGCCGACGAACCGTGCACGGCCGTCCGGATTCTCCATCGGGTCCACGACGACAAGGGCGCCACCGAGGATCTTCTCGATCTCGGGGCTGCTGCCCGCCGCCAGGTGGTAGGCGAGCGCCAGGCCGGCGTCGCCTCCGGACGCCTCGTCGCCGTGGACCGAGCACTGGATCCACACGATCGCCGGCAGGTCGCGGATGACCTCATCGGCCTCCGCCGGCGTGAGCAACCGGGGATCCCCGAGGCGCGCGAGGCGGGCCTGGATGTCGTCCCACCGTCCGATGTTGGCAGGGGAGCCCACGATGAGCAGGACCAGCGGGCGGCCTTCCGGTGAGCGGGCATACTCCAGCAGGCGTACGCGTGCGGGCGTACCCTGGGCCAGCGCCCGGGCGAACTTGAGGACCTGGTCGGGGTCGGTGATCTCCTCACCCCAGCCGAATCCCAGGATCTTTTCGAGCGTCGGAACTGCCGGGTCGTACGTCGCCCGCGGCAGGACGGCAAAAAGGTCGCCGGCCAGCGCAAGCCGTGCCAACACCGTCGCCGCCAGCACGGCGGCCGCAAGGCTCATCTTCCGCATCGAGCACCCCCCGCAAACACGGCGACCGCCATTCTACGGCCTCCGTGTCGTCCGTCCATGAGCGCCCGGATAAGGCGGGTCCGTCATCCGGAGAAGCGACCGTGGGCACGGGCTCCCCGTTGACAAGAGCCCCGGCGCTCGTATACTTCCCCGATACGGCGTCTCGTTCGCATGCTAGGCACGAACCGGAAACGGACGCCGGCGCGGAAAGGAGAACCGATGATGCGCAACGCGTTGCGAGTGTTTGTCGTGGCGGCGGTCGCCGCGAGCCCGACGTGGGCAGGAATTAGTTTCACTCAGGTGACCAAGAGCGAAGGCGGGCGAGGCGCCGGCGACTCGGTGACCCACATCTGGGCCGAAGGCGGCCAGGCAAGATTCGAGTGGGAGGAAAGCAACAACCCCATCTTCACCAAGGGCACCTACATGCTCGTGAACGAGAAAGGCGAGATGATCTTCGTCAATACCGAGAAGAGAACCTACTCGAAGTTCGACCTCGCGGCGATGATGGAGAGCATGGAGACGGCGATGGGTGCCGCCGCCAAGATGGGCTTCAAGATGGAGGTCGAGGACCCCAAGGTCGAGCAGGTGCTGGAGGAGCCAGGTGGGGAGATCCTCGGTTATCCCACCACCCACTACCGCTGGCACACGACCTACACCATGGTGTTCAGGATGATAAAGCCAATGCCAGACCGGAGGACGGCCTCGGACATGATGGAGGATGTTTGGACCACCACCGCCATCGGCTTGCCCACGCAGACGGTCAAGGCTTTTGAGGGTATGGGCCAGGGCCAGATGATGGGCGAGCTGAAGAAGATCGCGGTTGCCGCCAAGGCCAAGATGACCGGTTTTCCGCTCAAGAGAGTGACGGTGAGCACAGGCTCCCACGGACAGGGCAGCCACACGATGACCACCGAGATCAAGGACCTCAAGAAAGCCGACATCCCCGCTTCGACCTTCGCAATTCCAGCGGGTTACACCGAGACCGACATGATGCAGCCGCAGCGAGGACCTGCGATGCCGAATCTCAACCAGCAGTAGACCCCGGGGCAGCAGGCCTCCGGGGGGGAGGGCCTGACCATGCGGTGCCGATTGTTGCTCATGGTGGGGGTAATCGGGCTGATCGTGCCGCTGCTGGGGCGCGCCGCCGAGCCCGCAGGCGGCACGCTCGACAAGCTGCTCAGCGAGGGTTTGCTCGCGAAGACGCGCAACCCGGTTCCCGCCGGTTTCTTGCTCAACGAGGGGGGCAAACTCCTCACGCCCGAACAGCGCACCGCCGCGCTGGAGCAGTTGCGCGCCGCCCTCAAAATCCAGACCAACGCCATGCGCGTGATGATGGAAGGCGCAGTCGACATGATGAACTCCGACTCGGTGCGGAGCCAGGTGGAGAACGCCCAGAAGCAAAGCGTCGGCGGCACAGTCATCAAGGGCATGCTCGGCATCAGTCAGGCGCCACCACCGGTTTCGGGTCAACAGATGCAGCAGGACATGAAGCAGGCCATGGTGGACCCGTGGGTGCGCGGCATCGAAGCGGCTCACGCGCTCGAACAGGCCGGCGACGCCCAGGGAGCCGCGGGCTTCTACGTCAACTGCCTGCAGATGCTGGAGGCCGATTGGGTACCGTCAGCCTGCGTGGACGGGATCCTGGAACTCGGGCCCCGTCGTGCCGGTCTCGTGCTCAACTGGATGGTGGACAACGCCGACACGATCTCCATCACGAGCGGTGGCGGCTTCGCCGCCCCACCCACGCCCAAGCACGGCAAAACCGCTCCCGACCGTGGCGCCCTGCAACTGCGGGTGTTCGCGTTGGACGGACTCGGTGGGTTGGTGGGCAGTGGCGGGCTTGCGGCCGACGCTCGCGAGCAGACCTTTGCCAAGCTCCTCAGCTATTCGGCCGGCAAGGAGAACGAGCCGTTCTACCGGGGCGCCGCGTTTGGCCTCGGGCGGTCGCGCGACCCGCGAGCGGTTGAGCCCCTTCACCGCCTGGCCAGGGACTCACGCCCGGAGGTGCAACGGGCAGCCTGGCGCGGCCTCGCCGTCGCCTTCCACGACGACGCCGCAATCAAGGCGCTGCGGTCCGAGCTTGGTGACCGCGACCTCGAAGCGCGCCTTCACGCCGCGCAGGCGCTGTTCGAGGTCGGCGACGACGCCGCGATGCGCTGGGCCGTCGAGACGATCGGCCGCCGCCGCACAAGCGACGCGGCCCAGCCCGACATTCGTCCAGAGGTGGTTCGCCAACTCGTCGTCCTGGGAGGGCCGCGTGCCCGTCAGACGCTCGAACAGGCGCTCGCCGCCGGTACCGGCAACGACTGGCTCGAGGCGTGGGTACGGGTCGCCCTTCTCGAACTGGGCGACACGACTCAGATGCCGGCGGTCGAGTCGGCCGTCGCCAAAGAGGACTGGGCGCTCGACCCACGCGGTTTCCGCTCGATCTGGCGCGCGATCAAGCCGCTGCTCCTCGCCGCTGCGCAGACGGCCATGAGTGGCGGCATCGCGGCACCCAGCGCCTTCCAGCAGGTCCAACGTGCCGTTCAGCTCATCGGCAACTTCGCCTCCGGCGAGCGCGGCCGGTACCTCGCCAACGCCGACAAGCGCAAGGCCGCGGTCGCACAGCTCCGATGGCAGACGGCGGATGCCCTGGGCGTGGCGCACTCCCCCGGCGCGGCGACGCTGCTGATCCGCCTTCTCGATGACCCGGTGCCGGCGGTGCGGCTCTCCGCGGCCCGCGCCCTGGCGTGTCTGGACGCACCCGGCGCGATCGATGGGGTCGTGACGGCGTTCGGGCGAGAGTACGGCGAAGAGGGCGGGGTCCCGCGCACTGGCGAGGTGCGTTCTGCCCTGTTGCGGGCGGCTCTGATTCGCTTTCCGCGCGACCCCCGTGCCCGCAAGCTCCTAGATGCCGGCGTGGGAGACGCGGACCCGGGTGTGCGATTCATCGCGCTGGTGGGTCTGGGGCCACCTTCGTAACGCTGCACCGACAAAGCGGGGGCGTGGCTGGGGACGTTGACGTGGGCAGCTCCATGAAGCCGGCTTCCTCTTCCAGGAACTGGTCTCCTAGACGTTAACGACTTGCTGGATCTCGGGGACACGCTGCCTGAGCCGCTCCTCCACGAACCCGACTAGCGTCATCATCGCCATCGGGCAGCCGCCGCAGGCCCCGAGCAGGCGGACCTGGACCACCCCGCCGTCGATGCCGACCAGCTCGACATCGCCGCCGTCCATTCGGAGCGCCGGCCGCACCTCCTCGAGCGCGTCCTCGACCTGCTGTCGCAGCACCTCAGCTTGCGTAGTCGTCATCCATTCCTCCCCACGAAGACCATTCTTACACGTTTGTTAACCCGGGGCCGGCCCCGGCTGTTCCCGTCGCCGCGCAGGCTCCTTTCTGCTACTGTAGGCGCAACTGTGGGTGCTGGCGTGAACCGGGAGCTCTCCCCATGCGTTGGATAGGGTGATGAAGGACGAGGCGCTCGAGGGGGTCGTCGAGCGGTGTCGTGCCGGCGACGAGCGCGCATGGGAGGAGCTGGTGGACGCCACTGCCGACGACATCTTCCGGATGGCGGTGAGCTTCACCCGCCATCGCGGGGAGGCGGAGGACCTCACCCAGGAGGTCTTCCTCAAGCTGTGGCAGAACCTGCACCGCTACCTTGCCGATTCTTCGTTCCGCGCCTGGGCCTTCCGGGTGGCGCGCAACCTCTTCGTGGACGCCTACCGCCGGTCCCGCGAGCAGCGGAAGGCGACTTGGGTGGACCCCGAGTTCCTCGAGATGCTGCCAGGCGGCGAGGACCCCCATACCCGGGCAGTGCGGCGCCAGCGCTTGGAGATGGCAAAGTCCGCGCTCGAGCGACTCCCGGAGGAGCTGGCCCAGCTCATCATGCTGCGCGACTTCGCCGACTGGAGCTACGAGGAGCTCGCCGAGGAGATGTCGATCCCTGTCGGGACGGTCAAGTCCCGTCTCAACCGGGCGCGGCGTGAGCTGGCCGCAGCAGTAACGCTCCAACTCACGCCGAGGGTGCGGGTCGCCGCCGCCGGAGCGGAGCCATGAAGCCCTGCGAGGCCCTGCTCGACCACCTCGACGCGGCGGTAGAGGGCACTCTGCCCGAGGAGCTTTCCAAGCACCTTGCCGGCTGCCCCGACTGTCAGCTTGCGGTCGAGCGCGTGCGCGGCCTCAACGAGGGTGAGCGGGTCGTGGGCTCCGTCCGGGCCCCCGAGTCGCTCAAGCGGAGGATCAAGGCACTCCCCCGCCTCGCGCTTGCCTGCGAACAGGCCATCGAGCGGATGGGGGCGGCCCTCGAGGTCGGGCTCCCCGACGAAGAGCGGACCGCGCTGATGGAGCACATGCACTCCTGCCGGTCCTGCCAGGCGGTCTGGGAAGCGTTCGCGACGCTCCGCGATGTCGGCGCGGGCACCCGGGCGCCGGCGCGCCTTAAGGCGGCGCTCGCGCTCCCGCCGCAGCACCGCCTGGAAGCGCGGCAAAAGCGGGGCCGTTTCTTTGACCTTCGGCTGGCGACCGCTGCAGCCTACCTGCTCGCGGCGCTCACGGTGATGATGCTCTCCAACCCCGCAACCGTGGCCAGGGAGAGCACCGATCGAATGGACCTCGCAGCGACCTACGCCACGGCGGTGGTGCAAAACCGCTTCGAAAGCTACTCCCAGCGCGTCGCGGACGCCGCAGCCGGGGCACAAGGCTGGGTCCGCGAGCATGCCCAGCAGGCCTGGCGGAAGGCGCGTTTGGTCTTTGGCGGCAAGAGCGCGAACCCTGAAACCAAGAAAACCGTTGTTAGGGACGGAGGACGGTCATGAACACACAGGAAACCTACCAGCAGCAGACACCCGCAGCTCAGTCCGCACCGATCGCACCAGCTGCGCCCGCGCCCATGCCGCCCGCAGCCCCCACCAGGCGTGCCCCGGGGCTCGCGCTCGTGCTCTCGTTCTTCCCGGGCCTGGGCCATCTCTACCTCGGCCTGTACCAGCGCGCCGTGGTCATCTTCCTCTCGTTCGCGCTTTCGATCTGGCTCGCGGAGCACGCGGACCTCGGCATCGTCGTCGCGTTCGTCTGGTTCTTTGCCGTAATCGACGGCTACCGGCAGGCCCAGATGCTGAACATGGGTCTTGCGGCCGAGCCCCTGATCTCGCCCGAGCAAAGGGCGAAGGCGACTCGCCGCAGCAGCCTCGGTTTCGGCGTGTTCCTTCTGATCGTCGGCCTGGTCCTGCTCTACAACCAGTTCTACCCGATCGATTTCTCGTTCCTGCAGGACTGGTGGCCGCTGCTCCTGGTGCTGGCCGGGATCTACATGGTGGCGGCCCACTTCAGGGAGAAGCAGCGCCAGGCCAGGCTCGCGGCCGACACGGTAGAGCCCACGGGTCAGGGCACCGGCATCTGAGCCCACACACACGGCCTGGCCTTCCCCGTGGTTTGAGACCCCGCCGCAGTGCGGCGGGGTTTCTCCTGCCTCCGACTCCCCCAAATCTTGACATCCTCACACGCCCCTGAACCCCGCGCCGGACGGCGCGCTGCTCGTGTATGATGCGCGCCAGTCGCGCGGCCTTGAATGGTCGGTGAAGCTAGCTAGTGTTTGGATGGTGGGCGCTGCCCGGCGGTGAGTGGCACGAGCAGCGGGCAAACGCCGTGACACCTTTCGGGGGAGGAGGAAAGGCAGATGAGTCCGACGGCGCAACTGATCATTCTCGTAATCGGGTTTTCCATCTTCGGCCTGGCGTTTGCGGCCTACCTGGCCCGCTGGGTGCTGCGCCACACCATGGGCAGCGAGGCGATGCAGCGCATCTCGAACGCCATCAAGGAAGGGGCGGAGGCGTTCCTGCGCCGGCAGAACCGCACGATCCTCACCCTCGCAGTGGTGTTCGCCGCGGTGCTGTTCATCGGCTACGCCTTCGTGCGCAGCCACCGCGAGTTCGATCCCGTGGGCAGCTCACTGCAGCTGGCGACCTGGATCACGCTCTCCTTCGTGTTCGGCGCGCTCTGTTCGGTGTTTGCCGGGTACGTGGGGATGTGGGTGTCGATCCGCAGCAACATCCGCACCGCCACGGCGGCGCTCTCCAGCATCAACGACGCCCTGCGCATCGCGATGCGCGGCGGTGCGGTCTCCGGGCTGCTGGTGGTGGCCATGAGCCTGCTGGGTGTCTCGGGGCTGTACGCGCTGGTGAGCGCAGTGGGAGGCGTCGAGCCCACGAAGATTCCGCTGCTCATCGTCGGCTACGGCTTCGGCGCCAGCTTCGTGGCGCTCTTCGCCCAGCTCGGCGGCGGTATCTACACCAAGGCCGCGGACGTCGGCGCCGACTTGGTCGGCAAGGTCGAGGCAGGAATTCCCGAGGACGATCCCCGGAACCCCGCGGTGATCGCCGACCTGGTGGGCGACAACGTCGGCGACTGCGCGGGCCGTGGCGCCGACCTGTTCGAGTCCACCGCGGCCGAGAACATCGGCGCCATGATCCTGGGCGCCTCGCTTGCGGCGGCCGCAGACCACGCCGGCCTGGCTTTCTCCCAGGGCATCGTCGGGGTGATGATGTTCCCCCTCGTCGCCCGTGCCTTCGGGATCATCGCCTCCATCGTCGGCATCATGATGGTGCGGATGGACAAGGACGAGAAGATGGACCCCATGCAGGCGCTCAACCGCGGCTACTACTTCGCGGTCGTGCTGGCGATGGTCGGCGTTCGGCGGGGCCACCTACTGGCTGCTCAACTCCCCCAACGCGCCCAACGCCTGGTGGCACTTCTTCCTGTGCGGGATCGTCGGCGTGCTCACGTCGGTCGCCTTCGTCTACATCACCCAGTACTACACCGAGTACCGCTACCGCCCGGTGCAGAGCATCGCCGAGGCGTCCAAGACCGGTCCGGCCACCAACATCATCGCCGGCATCGGCGTCGGCCTCGAGTGCGTTTGGATGCCCGCCCTGGTGATGGGCTTCGCGCTGCTGGCCTCGTACTACCTGGGCGCCAGCAGCGGGCTTGCCGCACGCGGGGCTGTTCGGCACCGCGGTCGCCACCATGGGTATGCTGGCCACCGCCGCGTACATCCTGGCGATGGACACCTTCGGCCCCATCACCGACAACGCCGGCGGCATCGTCGAGATGTCGCAGCAGCCGGAGGCCGTGCGCAAGAAGACCGACCGGCTGGATGCGGTCGGCAACACCACCAAGGCCCTGACCAAGGGGTACGCCATCGGCTCCGCGGGCCTTGCCGCCTTCCTGCTCTTCCAGGCCTACATGGACGAGGTCATCCAGTACGCCGGGCTCGGGCCCGATTACGTCTTCAGGGTCGACATCGGCAAGCCCGTGGTGTTCGTCGGCGCTCTGCTCGGCGCCATGCTGGTGTTCCTGTTCTCCGCCCTGGCGATCCGCGCGGTGGGCCGCGCTGCCCAGTCCATCATCGAGGAGGTTCGGCGGCAGTACGCGCCGCTCCCCCGTGTCAACGACATCATTCAGTTCCCTGCGGACTTCAAGCCCGAGTACGGCTCCTGCGTCGACATCGTCACCAGGGCGGCGCTGCGCAAGATGGTCGCTCCGGGTCTCCTTGCCGGTGCTGGTGCCGGTGGGCGTTGGCCTCATCTTCAAGGTGTTCATCACCGGTGGCGACAAGCTGATCTCGGCCGAGGCGGTGGCTGCCCTGCTGATGGTGGGCACCATCGTCGGCATCCTCACCGCACTGCTGCTCAACAACGGCGGCGGTGCCTGGGACAACGCCAAGAAGTACATCGAGTCCGGCGCCCACGGCGGAAAGTACCTGACTGCCCGCGACGGCACGAAGATGAAGAACCCCACGCACAGTGCCGCGGTGGTGGGCGACACGGTGGGCGACCCGTTCAAGGACACCGCCGGCCCGTCGCTCCACGTGCTGATCAAGCTGCTCTCCACGATCACGCTGGTGCTGGCGCCGCTGTTCATCTAGCCGCAGGAAGAAGAGGAAATGAAAAGGGGCGAGCTCGCAAGCTCGCCCCTTTCCGTTCCCGGCCGCACCCGTGCCGCCGGGAGGCTTCCTCGGCGCTACCACCCCAGCCCGCAGACCCGGCGGCAGTCGGCCATGACCTGACCGATGACTTTGCCGGCGCGGTCGCGGCCCTTGCGCAGCACCTCCTCGACATAGGCGTGGTCGCGTTCGAGCTCCTCGCGACGCCGGCGCGCATCGCGGAAGCCGTCGAGGATCAGGCCCAGCAGACGCTTCTTCATCTCGCCGTACCCGGTTCCCCCCTCGGTGAAGAGCTTCTTGGTTTCGGGCCACTGCGGTGCGGGGGTGAACAGCTTCAGGAGCGCGTACAGCGTGTTCCCTCGGGTGGGCTTGGGGTCAGAAACCGGCGTGGAGTCGGTGACGATCGACATCACGCGCCTCTTCAACTCGGCCTCGTGGGCGAAGATCTCAAGCGTGTTGCCGTAGGACTTGGACATCTTATGGCCGTCGATACCCGGGACGACGGCCACCTCGGGCAGGATCAGTTCATCGGGGACCTTCAGGAGCGGCTCGCCGTAGGTCTGGTTGAACGCCGCGGCGATGTCGCGGGTCATCTCCAGATGCTGCTTCTGGTCCTTGCCCACCGGCACCTTGTCGGCGCGAACGATCAGGATGTCCGCGGCCATCAGCACCGGGTACGCGAAGAGGCCGTGGTTGGGTGTGATCCCCTTGGACACCTTGTCCTTGTATGAGTGGCCACGCTGCAGCAGCCCCATCGGCGTGACCGTGGACAGCATCCAGGCGAGCTCCGGAACCTCGGCGATGTCGGACTGGCGGTAGAGAACGGAGCGCTCCGGGTCGAGGCCGAGCGCGATGTAGTCGGCGGCCACCTTGAACGAGTTCTCGCGTAACTCGGCGCCGCTCTTGATCGTGGTCATCGCATGCAGGTCGGCGACGAAGTAGTAGCCCTCGTTGACCGGGTCGTTCTGCAGTGCGACGAACTGGCGGATGGCCCCGAAGTAGTTTCCGATGTGAAGGTTCCCGGACGGCTGGACGCCCGACAGGATGCGCATGCACCCTCCTCGCCGCGGGATGATACAGGAACAGGCCTGAAAGCCTGCCCACCCCCACCACCGCCCGGCTTGAAGGACGGGTCACCTCAGGCCTTCACGCCTGCAGGCCTTCGAGCCGTCTTCTTGCTTCAGCGGATCGCGAGGGCGCGGGAGACCGTTGCCTCGCCGGGGCGGCGAGCGTTGGAGATCAGCGGCCGACCGCCTTCCCCGATCAATTCAACGGGTGGCGCCCGGCGGGCCTTGCGCCCAAACCCGCCGGTCAGGGTGGGAAGGTCGATGTCGCCCGCGTAGGCGGTGAGGATCGTGCGCACGTACGTCCGGGTCTCGTCGAAGGGGGGCACTCCGCCGTGCCTCTCGACCGCATCAGGTCCCGCGTTGTAGGCGGCGAGGGCGAGGGTGACGTCGGAGTTAAAGCGTTGCAGCAGATCGCGCAGGTACCGCACCCCGCCGCGAATGTTCTCGAACGGGTCGAAGATGTTGCGGACAGCGTACAGCGATGCGGTGCCGGGCATCAGCTGCATCACCCCCCGCGCGCCCCTGGGGCTCACCGCCCTGGAGTTGTAGCCCGATTCCATTCGGATGACGAGGTCCACCAGTTTGGGGTCGAGCCCGTTGATGCGCGCGGCTTCCTGCACCGTGGGCCAGAGCTGCTCGCGCCGCGCCGCCAGGCCATCCGGGACCGCCCCCGCGTACGATCCGGCCGCGGGTATCTTAAGCACGTGGCGGGTCCCGTCGGGAGCGGTATAGATGCACACCCCGCTGCTGCGGTCACTGGCGGCGGAAACCCCCGCGAGCGCCAAAACCGCAACCGTGATCAAGAGCCTCTTCACCCCAGCAGCTCCTCCACCACCTTGGGCGCCAGCCGCAGCGCCTCCGGCAGCTTCTCGGGCGCCTTGCCGCCCGCCTGGGCCAGGGAGGCTTTGCCGCCCCCTCGCCCGCCGACCACCGGTGCCAGCCTCTTCACGATCTCGCCGGCCGAGATCCGTGGCGTCAGGTCGTCGGTGACCGCCACGAGCAAGGTGGCAGCGTCACTACTCGCCATCCCCAGCACCACAATCCCTGATTTAAGCTTACCACGCAGGGTATCCGCGAGGGTCCGCAGCTCGGGGGCGGCCATCTCCGGCGCGTCCCGGACGAGGAGCTTGACCCCGCGAACCTCCTGGACCTCCGCCTCACCGCCCCCTCCGGACGCTAACTTGAGCTTGAGACTTTTTATCTCCTGCTCCAGCTCACGCAGCCGCCTCTCCTGCGCCTCGATTGCGGCCGGCAGCCCGTCGAACGGCACGTTGGCGCGCCCCGAGGCCAGGCGCAGGATCCGGTGGTACCCCTGGAACACCTCCACCGCGGCCCGCCCGGTCACCGCCTCGATGCGGCGCACTCCGGCGGCGATGCCGCGCTCGGCGGCGATCTTGAAAACCCCGATATCGCCGGTGCGGCGCACGTGGCAGCCCCCGCACAGCTCGCGGGAAACCGCCCCATCGGCTACCGACACAACGCGCACCTGTTCCCCGTACTTCTCGCCGAACAGCGCCATCGCGCCGGCGGCGCGGGCCTCCTCCAGCTTCATCAGCTGCGTCGAGACCCCGAAGTTGGCGCGGATGTTCTGGTTGACCAGCGTTTCGACGGCCTCCACCTGCTCGGGCAACAGAGGCTGCCCCCAGGAGAAGTCGAAGCGCAGGCGCTCCGGCTCCACAAGGGAACCGGCCTGCTGCGCGGACGGGCCCAGCACGCGGTGGAGCGCGGCGTGCAGGAGGTGGGTCGCCGTGTGGTTGGCCTGGGTGTCCAGGCGCCGCCCGCGATGCACCTCGGCGCGCACGGCGCTGCCCCGCCGCAGCACGCCCTGCTCCACCGTGACGCGGTGCACGAACAGTCCCGAAACCGGCCGCTGGGTGTCACGCACGATCGCGCGGCCTCCCTTCCAGGTCAGCACACCCTGGTCGCCGATCTGCCCGCCCGACTCCGCGTAGAACGGCGTGCGGTCCAGCACCACCTCGCCCTCGCCGGAGAGTATGTCCACCTCGGCCTGCGGCGACAGCAAAGCGAGCACCTTCGCGCCTTCGAGCGCGAACTCCTGGTAGCCCACGAACTCGCTCGTCACACCGCGTGAGGCTAGCTGCTCGTGCTCCTCACGGAAGCGCGCGAGCAGTTCGCCCTTCCAGCTCTCCTGGCCGCGGGCGCGGGCCGCCTCGAGCCTCTCCTCGAAACCGGCGCGGTCCACGGCGAGCCCCTCCTCCTGGGCGAACTCCTCCAGGATGTCGAGGGGAATGCCGTGCGTCTCGTAGAAGTAAAAGGCGCCTTCGCCGGGGAGGACTGTCCCACCAGCGTGCTTGATGCGCTCGAGCTCGCGCCCCACCAGGTCGGTACCGACGTTGAGCGTGCGCGAGAACTTCTCCTCCTCGGTGCGCAGCAGCTGCTCGACGACCCCCCAACGCGTCACGAGCTCCGGGTACACGTCGCCCATGGTGGCGTTCACCGCCGGAACCACGTCGGCAAGGAAGACACCGTCGAACCCGAGGGTGCGCCCGTACCTCAGCGCCCGACGCACGATCCGCCGCAGCACGTACCCGCGCCCCTCGTTCGAGGGCACAACCCCGTCTGCCAGCAGGAACGCGGCTGCCCGGGCGTGGTCCGCGATCACCCGGAACGCCGGGCCGAGTTCGCCTGCCGGCTCGTAGGGGCGTTGGGCCAGCTCCGAGATCCTCGCCAGGATCGGGACGAACACGTCGATGTCGTAGTTGGAGGGCACGCCCTGCCTTACGGCGGCGATGCGCTCGAGACCCGCACCGGTGTCCACGCAGGGCTTCGGCAGAGGGTGCATGTGACCCGCCGCGTCGCGTTCGTACTGCATAAACACCAGGTTCCAGATCTCGACCGTCTCGTCGCCCGGGGCGTTCACCAGCTCCGCCCTGTTCCCCTTGATGTCCCTCCCCTGGTAGTAGTGAATCTCGCTGCACGGGCCACAGGGGCCCGTCTCTCCCATCGCCCAGAAGTTCTCCTTCTCACCGAAACGCAGGACGCGTTCCGGCGAGGCGCCGACCTCTTCCCAGAGGCGCGCCGCCTCGTCGTCATCGGTGAAGACCGTGCACCAGAGCCGCTCGACGGGGAGCCTGTAGACCCTTGTCACGACCTCCCAGGCGAAGCGAATGGCGTCGGCCTTGAAGTAATCACCGAAGGAGAAGTTGCCCAGCATCTCGAAGAAGGTGTGGTGGCGGGTGGTGTAGCCCACGTTGTCCAGATCGTTGTGCTTTCCGCCGGCACGCACACACTTCTGGCACGAGGTCGCGCGTGTGTAGTCGCGTTGCTCGCGCCCCAGAAACACGTCCTTGAACTGGTTCATCCCGGCGTTGGTGAAGAGAAGAGTGGCGTCGCCGGCGGGAATCAGCGAGGACGAAGGCACTACCCGGTGCCCGTGGGCGGTGAAGTAGTCAAGGAAGGCCTGGCGGGTCTCCCGCGTCGTCGGTTTCTTCGCCATGCGGCTCGTCTCTCCCGTTCTCGTGCAGGGCGCGGCGTACCTGGTCCAACGAGAAGCCGCGCGCGAGCAGATAACGTACCACTTTCCGACGCTCTTCCGGAAGCCGTCTCCACCACTTGTGCTTGCGGGTGGCCGTGGCAACGGCGGCCGCGAGGGCCACGCCCTCCACCTCGTCGTCCAGCTCGGAGAGCGCCAGGTCGGCCGCGTCGCGCGCCACGCGCCTACGGCGGAGGGCCGCCACAAGCGCGCGCCGCCCGCGGCCGGCCCGCAGCTGGGACTGACACTCCGCACGCGCCAGGGCGACGTCGTCCAGGAGCCCCGCCCGTTCCAGCCGGGCGACCTCCGCCCCCACGACCGATGGCTGGAAACCGCGCCGCTCGAGCCGCTCCCTGACCTCGGCCCGTGAGAGCGCTCGCCGCCCGAGCATCCGCAGTGCAACCTCGTGAATGGCGCCCGGATCCGGGTGAGCCTCTCCACGACCTCGCGGCCTCGGACGCTGCACCATGGTCATCTGCTGAAGTCTACCGGTTTTGCGCCGAACAACGAGCCGGCAGCCCAGAGCCGCCGCCGGAGGGGTGTTGCTGCTTTTTCTTGTTGCCTCTTGCCTTTTGCCTGCCCCTACGCGCCGCTCCCCTCCTTGCCGCCAAACTCGAACGGGCTGCCTGCCGCGAACGGTTCCGTCATCCCGTTGCTGCCCTCGAGGGTACTCTCCATCTCCTCGCGGGAGATGTCTGCGGTGGACTGGATCCCCTGGATGCGCAGCTTGAACTCATCCGGGTTGGAAGCGCGCCGGATCGCCTCGTCCAGGGTGATCAGGCCGGCCTTGTAGAGCTGGAACAGCGACTGGTCGAAGGTCTGCATGCCGTACTGGGAGGTGCCGGCGGCAATCGCGTCGCGGATCAGCTTGGTCTTCTCCTTCTGCTCGATGCACTCGCGGATGTAGGCGGTGGAGATCAGCACCTCGACGGCCGGCACGCGTCCCAGCCCGTCCGCCCTCGGCAGCAGCCGCATCGAGAGAATCGCCTTGAGCACGGCGGCGAGCTGGATGCGGATCTGCTTCTGCTGGTGCGGCGGAAAGACCGCGATGATGCGGTTGATGGTCTCGGTGGCGTCGAGGGTGTGCAGGGTGGACATGACCAAGTGTCCGGTCTCGGCGGCCAGCAGCGCGGTCTCGATGGTCTCGTAGTCGCGCATCTCGCCGACCAGGATCACATCCGGGTCCTGACGCAGGCCGGAGCGCAGCGCCACCGAGAAGCTGCGCGTGTCCACCTCGACCTCGCGCTGGTTGAGGATCGCCTTCTTGTCGCGGTGCAGGAACTCGATCGGGTCTTCGATTGTCACGATGTGGCAGTTCCGAGTGTTGTTGACGTGGTCGATCATCGCGGCCAGCGTCGTGGACTTGCCGGATCCCGTGGTGCCGGTCACCAGCACCAGGCCGCGGTCCTCCTCGGCGATCTTTTCGAGCACCGGCGGCAGCAGCAACTCCCGGATCGAGAGGATGCGCGCCGGGATCAGCCGCAGCACCAGACCCACCGAGCCCCGCTGCTGAAAGATGTTGCAGCGGAAGCGCCCCAGCCCTGGGACCGAGTACGCGATGTCGATCTCGAGGAACTGCTTGAACTTCTCCTTCTGCTGGGTGGACATCATCGAGAACGCCATCGCGATGGTGTCCTCCTGCATCATGCGCTTGAACTCGACGAGCGGCACCAGGGTGCCGTCCACCCGGATGAGCGGGTGAGCGCCCACCTTGAGGTGCACGTCGGACGCCTTCCGTTCCGTCGCCGCCTTCAGGATGTCGTTGATGTGCATGCCACTTTCCCCCTGTCGCTCGCCTTAACCTCGCTGCCCTGCCTCAACGTTAGACCGAAGCGCCCGGCCTGTCAAAACGACGGTCTCGTCCATGGACCCGGCTACTGCTCGATCTTCAGGAGCGAGCGCAGCGCGTCCTTGTCGATGGCCTTGGACATCGCCTCCTGGGCCTCGACTTGGCCCGAGCGCACCAATTCCGCCAAAGAGTCGGTCATGGTCCTCATCCCCAGGCGCTTGCCGGTCTGCATGATGGTGGGGATCTGGAAGGTCTTCCCCTCGCGGATGAGGTTCGAGACCGCGGGCACCCCGAGCAGGATCTCGTAGGCGGCGATGCGCCCGCCGCCGACACGCTTGCAGCAGGATCTGGGCGATCACGCCCTTGAGCGACTCGGAGAGCATCACCCGGATCTGCGCCTGACGGTCGGCCGGGAACTGGTCGATCAGGCGGTCCACCGTGGAGACCGCGGTGGTCGTGTGCAGCGTTCCGAAGACGAGGTGCCCGGTCTCCGCGGTCTCGATCGCGATCGCCATGGTCTCCAGGTCGCGCAGCTCGCCGACCAGCACGATGTCCGGGTCCTCGCGCAGCGCGGCCCGCAGGGCGCGCTTGAACGATTCCGTGTGGTGGTACGACCTCGCGCTGGTGCACGAGGCACCGCTTGTTGTCGTGCACGAACTCGATCGGGTCCTCGATCGTGATGATGTGGTCGGTGCGGTTCTCGTTGACGTGGTCGACCATCGTGGCCAGCGTCGTGGACTTTCCCGAGCCGGTCGGCCCGGTGACCAGCACGAGGCCCTTGTGCAGCATGCACAGGTTCTTCGCGCACTCGGGCAGGCCAAGGTCGTCGAAGGTCAGGATCTTGTGGGGGATCTGCCGGAACACCGCGCCTACTCCGCGGCGGTCCCGGAACAGGTTGACGCGGAACCGCGCGATCCCGGGGATCTCGTAGGCGAAGTCGGTGTCGTTGTCCTTGCGGAACTCGTTTCGGTTGGTGCCCGGCGCGATCTCGTCGCACATGAGGAGGATGTGCTCCGAGGACAGTGCCGAGTTGAAGTCCTTCAGGGGAGCTATGTCGCCGTGGAGCCGGATCATCGGGGCGAGGGATGCGCTGAGGTGCAGGTCGCTGCCGCCCAGCTCCACCAGCCGGCGCAGCATGCGGTCCAGAGGGCGGTCCAGGCTCACCTGCTCGGCGGGCCCGGCATGCGGCTGCGGCGCGGCCGACGGCTCCGGCGCGGGCTTGCTCGCCTGTGGCACGGCCTCGACCAGCCCCAGGTCGAGCGCCACCTGCAGGAACCCGTCGCAGCGGCTTGCGCGCACGGCGTGGTGCCCACCCCCAAGCTGGGCCACCGCCGTGACCTCCTCGCCGAGCTCAAAAGAGACCCAGCGCTGCGGGCCGAGCACGCCCTCGAGCCACTGCGCCAGGCCCTTTGCGTCGATCACGGCGTTGCCGGCCTGCAGGTGTGTGCCGCCGCTGACGAGCACGGCCGGCCTCCCGCTGCGCAGCTCCAGCCGGTCGCCCCCCTTCTGGCGGGCCGCCTTGACAAGACGCTCGATTATGCCCGGGTCAGTCACCTTTCTATGGTAACCTCACTCTCTGCCGCCAACGGATTATTGAGAACGGGATTGCGTTTCCACGTGGGGAGGATCCCGTGAGGACCTGGATCTTGTTGCTTTGCGCCGCCGCCCCACTCGCCTGCCGAGGGGTCGCAGTCAAACCTACTTCTCCGACGACCGACGCTCTCAAGCGCTTTCCGATCAGCCGCCCGGCCGACCCGCGCGAACGGCATCTTGCCAACCTGCGCCAGCTCACCGATGGTGTGCAGAACGCCGAGGCCTACTTCTCCTTCGACGGTACGAGGCTTGCCTTCCAGTCGACGCGCCCGCCGTACGAGTGCGACCAGATCTTCACCATGGACCTGCAGGGCGACGACATCCGCCTGCTGTCCACCGGCATGGGCCGCTGTACTTGCAGCTACTTCTTCCCCGACGGAAGGCACTACCTGTACTCCTCGACCCACCTGGGCGGCCCAGCCTGCCCTCCACCCCCCGACATGTCGCGCGGGTACGTGTGGGCGGTGTACCCCGCTTACGACATCTTCGTGGCCTCCCTCGACGACCCCACCCCGCACCGGCTCACCGACACGCCCGGCTACGACGCCGAGGCGACGATCTCGCCACGGGGTGACCGGATCGTGTTCACCTCGGTGCGCGACGGCGATCTCGACTTGTACACCATGAAGCTTGACGGCAGCGACGTGCGCCGCATCACACACGAGGTCGGCTACGACGGGGGCGCGTTCTTTTCCCCCGACGGCAGCAGGATCGTCTGGCGCGCATCGCGACCCAGGCCGGGGCCGGAGATGGACGAGTACAAGCAGCTCCTCGCACAGGGACTCATCAAGCCGCACGCGCTCGACATCTATGTCGCCAACGCTGACGGTACCGACGCCCGTCGCCTCACGGACAACGGCGCGGCGAACTTCGCGCCTTTCTTCCACCCATCCAGCGGGAAGATCATCTTCTGCTCCAACATGGACGACCCCGCCCGCCGCAACTTCGACCTCTACCTCGTCAACCTGGATGGTACCGGCCTCGAGCGTGTCACCTACTACGAGCAGTTCGACGGCTTCCCGATGTGGGCCCCCGACGGCAGGACGTTCGTCTTCTGCTCCAACCGCTTCAACTCCGGCCCCCATCAGACCAACGTGTTCCTGGCCGACTGGGTCGAGTGAGAGGCAGGCACTAGTCAAGCAAAAGAGTGGCGGAACGGCGAGCGTTCACGATGCAAGCACGGGCGTTTGTGCTGATCGCTGTACTGGCGCTGGCGATCGGTGTGCTTTGGCTGGCACGCAAGGACCAGCGCCCGGCTGCCTTCGCGTCCCAAACGCCCACCCCCGCCCCGGCGGTCACGGCCGCACTGCCCTCACCGACCGCGTCCCCGACCCCGAGCCCTGGGGCGCCGGCGGAGCGGCGCACCACCGTGATCCTGCCCTGGGAGAGCGAGCCGACTCCGTCGCCGACCGGTCCGGAGGAGGAGCCAACCGTCCGCCCTGGCCCGTCCCCGACGCCTGAGACCCCCGAGTGCGTTGCCGTCAGCTACTCCGCCGGCGTTGTCCCAGGCACGCTGGGCGGGGTCCTCGTCGACATCCGGGCCGAGAACCACTGCGGGCGCGACCTCGGCCCCTCGACGTGTGGTTCTGGGTGGGCGGGTACCGCAATGGGGAGCTGGTGCAGAGCGTTCGTGGACACCCCTTTGACCCGATCCAGCGGGACGGTGAGGGCAAAGCCACCATCGTGTTGCCGGGTTCCATCGACTGGTACGACCGCATCGAGGTGCGGGTAATTGTGCCTGGCGCAACTTGATCGGCCGGTCCAGGCGCCGGAATTCGTGCGCTGCCGGCGAGGTTGAGCGGGTGCGCCCTCCCTTCCCCTCTGCATCCCCGCGCTCGTCGCGCTGGGCGGGGCCAGCAGCGCTTCAGGAACGCTGCCGGGAATGCGCACGGAGGCCAGCTTGAGCAAACCGGCCCGCGCCAACAGGCTCGCCCGGGAACCCAGCCCTTACCTGCGCCAGCACGGCCACAACCCGGTGGACTGGTACCCCTGGGGCGACGAGGCGCTCACCCGCGCCCGGGCCGAGGACAAGCCGATCTTCCTCTCGATCGGCTACGCCGCCTGCCACTGGTGCCACGTGATGGAGCGCGAGTCCTTCGAGGACGCGGCAACGGCGGCGCTGCTAAACGCGGGTTTCATCCCGGTCAAGGTGGACCGCGAGGAGCGGCCCGATCTCGACGTCGTCTACATGACCGCAGTGCAGGCGATGACCGGCTCCGGCGGCTGGCCGCTGTCAGTCTTCCTCACGCCTGAGCTCGAGCCGTTCTTTGGCGGGACGTACTTCCCGCCGGAGGAGCGATGGGGCATGCCGTCGTTCCGAGACGTGCTGGGCGCAGTCGCAGACGCGTGGGAGCACCGCCGGGAGGAGTTGGAGGGCAACGCCGCGAGCATCACCTCGCACCTGGCCGGTATTTCAAATCGCCACAGCGGTGTCGCGCTGGACATCGAGTGGGCGGGCCACGCCGCGCTCGCGGCGCTGGCGGCCGAGCACGACGAGCGCCGCGGCGGTTTCGGCGGGGCGCCCAAGTTCCCCTCCCCTGCGCGCCTCGTCTTCCTCATCGAGCGCGCCAGGACGAACGACAAGGCCCGTGCGATGCTTGCAAAGACGCTCGACGGGATGGCCATGGGGGGGATGTACGACTGGCTGGGCGGGGGGTTCCACCGCTACTCGGTGGACAGGGACTGGCTGGTTCCACACTTCGAGAAGATGCTCTACGACAACGCCATCCTCGCCCGGATCTACGGCGAGGCCGGGCTGGCCCAGGACCGCAAGGACTGGGTGGCGGTCGCGCGAGCGACCGCTGACTACCTCCTGCGCGAGATGCGCGGACCGGAGGGCGCGTTCTTCTCGTCAACCGACGCCGACAGCGACGGGTACGAGGGGCGGTTCTTCACCTGGACCCCCGAGCAGGTTCGCCAGGCCCTGCCTCCGGAGCAGGCCGAGCTCGCGATCGCCTTCTTTGCGCTTGGACCAAAAGGAAGCCTCGAGGGCGAGGCCAGCGTCCTGCGCCCGGTGCGCCCGCTCGGCGAGGTCGCCGCCGAGCTCGGGCTCGAGCCGGAGGCTGCCGCCGAGAGGCTGGCGAAGGCCCGCGAGGGGCTGCTCGCGGCGCGCACCAAGCGCGTACCCCCGGCCACCGACGACAAACGTCTGGCGGGGTGGAACGGCATGGCGGTGTGGTCGCTCGCCTGGCTGGGGGCGGCACTGCCGGAGCCGCGCTACCTGGAGGCGGCACGCCGCGCTGCTGCATTCATGCTCGCGCGCAGACAGCCGGGCGGGCGACTGGTCCGTTCCTGGCGCGACGGCGCCGCCTCCGGGACCGAGACCCTCGAGGACCTGGCGTGGGTCGGCGCTGGCCTTCTGCAACTCTACGAGGCCGACGGGGACGTTGCCTGGCTGGCCGCGGCGAGAGAACTCATCTCCAGCCGCCTCCCGCACTACCAGGACGCCGAAGGGGCGCTCTACGACACCCCGGATGACGGTCCCCATCTGATCATGCGGCCGCGCAACCCCACCGACGGGGCCACGCCCTCCGCAGCCGGCGTGCTGGCCACGACGCTGCTGCGGCTTGCTGCCCTGACCGAGGACCGGACCCTGCGCGACGCCGCCGAGCGGGCACTCCGCGCAGACGCGACCGTCGTGGCGCGCATCCCCGGGACGACCACGACCCTGCTGCAGGCAGCCGAGGCCGCGCGCAGGCCCCCCACGACGCTGGTGGTCGTCGGCGACCCGCGGTGGGAGTCCACGCGGCACTTGCTGGCGACGGCCTGGCGGGAGAAACCGGCCTTTTGCGCGCTCGCCCTTTCGTCCTCGGTGCCGGTGCCGGCGGCCGTGACCCGCGAGGTGCCGCTCTTTGGCGGCCGCGAGAGTGCCGAGGGCGGCCGCGCTCGTGCCTACCTCTGCGAGGGTGGTGTGTGCCGCCTCCCCGTGGAGGACGCCCGCGCGCTCTCTGAGGCGCTCTCGGCCACGACAAGCAACACCCGGTGAAGGCCGCTCGTTACGAGGGGTCGCCGACGATCTGTTAGACTCGGCGCAAGGTCTCGAGACCAACAAGGAGGGTGCGATGCGTCAACTTGCCATCGTGCTGATCGTTGTGGCCGCACTGATCTTTCTCGCCGGACTGTACACATCGTTCTTCACCGCGACGGTGTTCGGAAAGGTCGGGGTCACACTCTGGCGCGGCGCGGTCGCGTTTGTGCTCTTCGCCATCGCGGTCCTGCAGCTGCACACCGCTCCCAAGGCCTAGGCCGGCCGCGGGCGGCCAAGCAGGCCGCGCAGGAACTGGTAGAGCCCGAACACGGCGACGGCGAACGGGGCGAAGCCCAGGAAGCCGAGGACCGGCATCTCGTAGAGCTTCACCCCACCCAGGAACGGCACCGTGTAGCGCCAGCGCGCGCTGGCGAGGAAGTTCCAGCTCTCCCAGAGCACACCGCAGGCCAGCCCGCTTGCGAGCAGCGCCAGCGGGCGCGAGCGGCGGCCGACCTCGAGATCCCCGAGCAGCGAGGGTCTGCCGAGGCGGTGGTTGATCGGGTCCAGCAGCAGCGGCCAGGCAAGCCAGACATTGGCCGCGAGGTATTCCGAAGGCCAGAGAAACGGAATACCCGCGAGGATCGCGCCAACCCAGAAGAGGGCAACCTCCAGTTCCCGCGGAACGTGCCCGCCCGCCCCATGGCCCGCGACCTTCTCCGCCGCCGGCTCGAGCAGCTCGGCCAGTAGCAGGATCGCGGGCGTGATGGTTGCGAACGACCACGCGTACCCGAAACCCCGCCACGGCCAGGGGGGCAGCCCAAGGTAGTGCCACCAGAGTTCCGGGCCAGAGGACGACCAGAAGCGCGGCCGGTCGTAGAACTCGAACAGCAGCCACGAGGGGATCGAGATCGCCGCCATCAGCAGCAGCTCTCGCGGGGAGCGCCGCAGCCAGGAGGCGCCCCGCCGGGCGAGCGCACCGTCAACCGCCAGAACAAAGCCGGTCCAGCACAGCGGGGTGAGGTTCTGCGCGGCCACCTCCACCTGGGTCACGGCCAGGAGCATGCCAAGGGCGATGATCCCGAGACCCAGCCAAAACCACCACGCGGGGCGCGCCACGCAGCGATTCTACACAGCCGGGAAGTGTGCTAGCCTCCAGCCGAGCTTCCATGCTTATTCTCGTTCTTCTCCTGGTCCTCGCCGGGGGGCCTCCGCCCGTCGAGCTTTCCTTGAGCCTCCTGGTCACGGAGGGTGGGACCAACCCCGGCGAGGAGCGGTTCGAGCTTTCCGCGGACGGCGCCGTCGTCCACCATACCTGGCGGCTGGCCAGCCAGCAGCCCGCGGAGCGCCGCTGGAGCATCGGCGTGGAGGGCGTGGAGAAGGTCCGCAAAGCGCTCGCCGGGTGCCGCTTCCTCGAGCTGGCCGACACCCTCAACCAGGCGCAGGGGGCTGACGCGGCGTACACGGTGCGCCTGGAAGCTGTGGAGGGCGGGCGGCGCCACGCCGTGCTCGCGTACAAACTCGGCTCGCCCACGCCTCCGGAGCGGTTCCTGAAGCTTGTCGAGCGAATTCGCGGTATCCTTACCGTCGGCGGCCGCTACCCGACCCCGCATTGATCTTCGCGAGGGTTGTCAACCTCAGGCCGAGTTGAGTGTCGTCTGACATCTGGCCTCTGGCCGGAGGTGGGCCCCGGTGCACCAAGGGGGAGGCGTTCGTGGGCAAGAGGACCAAGATCGTCGTCACGGGCGTCGTCGTGGTCGCTGTCGCGGGTGCCGCATGGGCCCTCTTGAGCAGGGGTAACAAGAAGACGTCGGGGTTCCTGACCGCGTTTGTGGACCGCGGCACGGTCATCCAAAACGTTGCCACAACCGGCACGCTGACCGCCGTGACCACCGTCAAGGTGGGGTCGCAGGTGTCGGGGATCATTGCAACGTTGCATGCGGACTTCAACAACCAGGTGAAGAGGGGCCAGCTCCTGGCGACCCTCGACCCGACGCCTTTCCAGGCCACGGTGAACGAAACCAAGGCGCAGCTCGAGCGCGCCCGGGTGGCGGCCCTGGACGCCGAGATCAAGTGGAAGCGTCAGAAGGCCCTCTTCGAGGCCAAGCTGGTTTCCGAGGATGAGCTTCAGTCAGCCAAGGCCCTCTACGACCAGGCCGTGGCACAGGTAAGCCAGCTTCAGGCGACGCTCGCGAAGGCCGAGACCAACCTCCGCTACTCGGTGATCACCGCCCCCATCGACGGTGTCGTTGTCTCGCGCGACTACGACGTGGGCCAGACGGTGGCGGCCTCCTTCCAGGCCCCCACGCTCTTCACCATCGCCGAGGACCTGACGCGGATGCAGCTCACCTGCCAGGTGGACGAGGCCGACATCGGCCAGGTCCAGGAGGGACAGACGGTCCGGTTTTCCGTGGATGCCTACCCGGAACGGGAATTCACTGGCAAGGTCTCGCAGATTCGTCTCTCCCCCCAGATCACCAACAACGTGGTGACCTACCCCGTGATCGTCGAGGTCAAGAATGAAGACCTGAAGCTGTTGCCGGGCATGACCGCCGACGTGCGCATCCAGGTGGCCAGGGCCGAGGACGCGCTGCGCGTGCCAGCCTCGGCTCTGCGCTTCCGTCCCGAGCTGCTTGGCATGAACGGCGAGCAGGAACCGCCCCAGGGTGGTACCCGTTCCCCCGGACAGCGCCCGGGTGGCGAAGGGCCGACGGAGAGGGGCCGTTCGGCTCGCGTCTACCTGCCGCCCGCCAAGGCGGGCGGGACGCTCAAGGCGGTGGACTTCCTGCCCGGTCTGACGGATGGCCAGTACGTCGAGGTCAGGAAAGGCGACATCGCCGAGGGCGAGAAGATCGTGGTCGGTCTCGCGACTGCACAGGGCCAGGACATTGGAGGATTGGCCGGCATGGCGCGCGGTGGCAGGCATTAGGGAGCGGGCATGTTCAACGTCTTCGAGATCTACAGGGTCGCTCTGGTGGCGCTTCGCCGCAACCCGATGAGGACCGTCCTCACGATGCTGGGCGTGATCATCGGCGTTGGCTGCGTGGTCGCGATGGTCGCTATCGGCCAGGGCGCTTCGGCCGCGATCCAGAGTCAGATCGGTGCTCTCGGCACCAACTTTCTGCTGATCCACTCCGGCTCGCACTCCCGGGGCGGCGTCCACGGCGGCGCCGGCTCCGTGCAGAACCTCACCGCCGACGATGCCGCGGCTATTGTCCGTGACTGCCCGTCGGTCGCGGTCGCGGACCCCGGGGTCCGGACCGGCGCCCAGGTTGTGTACGGCGACCAGAACTGGGCCACCTCCGTGCAGGGGACGGGCCCTAACTACCCCACGATTCGCGCGTGGGCGGTCGCCAAGGGTTCATTCTTCACCGAGGAGGACATCAAGGCGGCTACCAAGGTCGCCGTGCTTGGCCAAACCGTGGTGGACAACCTCTTCGGCGATGCCAACCCCGTCGGGCAGATCATCCGCATGAAGGGCGTCCCGTTTCGCGTCCTCGGGGTAATGGACAAGAAGGGCGGCAGCGCGGTCGGACAGGATCAGGACGACCTCGTCTGCGTCCCCTACACCACTGCACAGAAACGCCTGATGGGCGTCACCTACATCGGAAACATCATCCTGTCGGCGGTCTCGCCGCAGGCCATTGGCGCGGCGACCGACGAAATCAAGGCTCTCCTCCGCCAGCGTCACCGGCTCGGCCGCGACCAGGATGACGATTTCGAGGTCCGCTCGCAGCAGGACATCGCCAACACCGCGACCCAGATGACCGGCGTCCTCACCGTGCTGCTCGGTGCTATCGCATCGGTCTCCCTGCTGGTGGGCGGGATCGGCATCATGAACATCATGCTCGTTTCCGTCACGGAACGGACCCGAGAGATCGGGGTCCGGAGGGCGATGGGCGCCCGCCGGTCTGACATCCGCACCCAGTTCCTGATCGAGGCATCCCTGATCTCGGGTCTGGGAGGCGCGATGGGGATCGCTGTGGGGATCTTCGTGGCACGCTTCATCGCCCGCTTCGGAGGCTGGCCGACGCTCGTCCAGCCGCAGGTCGTGCTGGTGGCGTTCCTGTTCGCCGGCCTGGTCGGCGTGTTCTTCGGCTTTTACCCCGCCGCCAAGGCAGCGAGGCTCGACCCGATCGAGGCGCTAAGGTACGAGTAGAGCGCAGCCACCTCGCTTTCCCTCTCCCCCAGGGAGAGGGGTGGGGCGAGGGCCTCCAAGCCCGGGCCGAGACCTTCACACCCTCGGGCACAAAGCGGAAGCCGCTGAGCTATGCGCCTGGATCGTGCTCGCCTAGTTGACTCGCGCCGCCGGCACGCGCACCGGCGCGAAAGGCGTGATGCACGGCTGACCAGGGGCGAAAAGGTAGCTGCTGACCGCGCCTCCGCGCAGGGCGAGGATCGTCGAGCAGACCGTCCCGTACCCCTCGCCGTGGCGGCAGAGCGGGTCGGCGCCTTCATGCTCGGCCAGCAGCTCCTGCAGGGCACGCGTGAGCTCCCCGTCTGGAAGACCCGCCAGGAACCGGGCCCGTTTGGCAGCGGCCACGACCCTTTCGCCCGGCTCGGTGACGGGGTCGTTGCCAATTGCCACAACGCTCCCGTCCCCGCCCTCGATGCGCGCGGCGGGCGCGTTGGTCGCGAGCCAGCAGTCGCGCTCGTCCGCGAGCAGCAGGTTGAACGCCCCGTAGCGGGACAGCTCCAGTTCGGAGAGCAACGCCACCGCATCGGCCAGGGTGCGCTCGGCAGCCAGGTCGACGACCAGGCGACCGCGTGAGCGCTCGGCCGGCGGCGCCCCGAGCCGCGCGTTGGTGACCCCCACGACGAACCCGGCGTGCAGGTTGACCACGAGCCAGCTTCCGCCGCCAACCATGTCACGGCCTCCGAACACCGGTGGGTCGTGGACGAGCAGCCGCGGCGGCCGCCACGGACGGCTCAGGCTCTCGTCCCGGTTGGCCGCCACCCAGAGCTCCCCGCCATTCCGTGGACGCCTAATGCCGAGGAGGATGCACATGGAGGGTCCCTAGCTGACCTTGCCGAGCGCCTTGACCAGCCTCCGCAGTGCTGTCTTTCCGCCAGCCGTCTCCTCGACGAAGCCGAGACGCCTCAGAAGCGAGAGCGCCTCCGGCATCTCGCCCGGCACCGCGCACTCGAGCCGCAGCGCCCCGGAGTTTTGCAACGTGCGAATGGCCTGCTCGACCAGCGACCGCCCCAGGCCGAAGCCGCGCCACTCGGGAGCCAGGTAGAGGGCGTGCAACTGCCAGCTCTCACCCTCCCCTTCGCGGACGCCGCAGCAACCCACGATCTGGCCCCGCCCGGCTTCCACCACCCAGATCAACTCCGCAGCCTGGGCGGACCCAGGCTGCTCGGAAGCGCGCACCGCGAGGTGGAACTCCCGCCGTACGCGGCGGGCGAGCTCCTTTACTGCCTTGAGGTCGGCAGGTCTGGCCGGCCGTACCCAGTAGGTCGTCATGCCTTGGCAGCCAGCTCCTCGAGCAGCGCCAGCAGCAGCCTTACCCCGAAGCCGGTCGCACCCGGGGGAAGCCCGTTGTGGCTCTTGGGAACGTCCGCGACCCCGGCGATGTCAAGGTGCGCCCAGCGCACTTTGTCAGGCACGAACCGGGAGAGGAACGATGCCGATGCCGGCAGCGAACCCCACCGTCCCCCAATGTTTTTGATGTCGGCCCACTCGCTCCGCAGCAGGTCGCGGTACTCGGGCAGCAGCGGCATCCGCCACACGCGGTCGCCTGTGTGGTGACCGAGGCGCTCCAACTGCCTCGCCAGCTCGTCGTCGTTGGCGAACAGCCCAGCCAGCTCGGAGCCGAGCGCGACCTTGCAAGAGGAAGTGAGGGTGGCAAGGTCGACCATGATGTCGGGGTGGAAATGTCCCGCGTAGGCCATCGCGTCGGCGAGGAGGAGTCGTCCTTCGGCATCGGTGTTGTCGACCTCCACGGTGGTGCCGTTGGCCATTCTGAGGATGTCGCCCGGCTTGAGGGCGCTCCCCGACGGGAGGTTCTCCACGAGCGGCACCAGGCCCACGACCTTGAGCGGCGGCTGGTCCTCAGCCACCGCCCGCATCGCCGCCACAACCGCCGCCGCGCCCGCCATGTCGTGCTTCATCTCGGCCATGTCCGCCGCGGGCTTCAGAGAGATGCCGCCCGCGTCGAACGTCACACCCTTGCCGATCAGCACGATCGCGGCGCGTGGCTTCTTGGCCCGGTACTCCAGCCGCACCAGCCGCGGCTCCTGCACCGAACCCTGACCGACCGCCAAGATGCCGCGCAGCCCATCCTTCTCCAGCTCCTTGCGCCCCATCACCGTGACCCGCACCTGTGAACGGGTGAACATGGCGCTCACCTCGTTGGAAAAAGTCTCGGGGGTGAGGTCGTTGCCCGGCCGGTTGCCGAGATCGCGCGCAAGGCGGACCAGTGCGTCCACCCGGCGAGCGTGTTCGAGCATCTCGCCGAGCTCTTTTTCGCTTTCGCCCTTGAGAGGCACGACGTGCACGCCGTCCACCTTGGTGGACTCGTCGGGGCGGGAGCGAAAACGATCGAATCGGTAGTCAGCAAGGGCGAGCTCCACAAGGGCTACCGTGCGGCTCTCATGGGGGTCGAGGTCGCGCGGCGAGACGGGGAGCGCCACGGCAATCTGGTACTCACGGTTGCGGCCGGCCTGCTCCAGAACCCGGCGCAGCATCCTGCGCAGCGAGTGCACGGTGAACTCCTCGGCCTTGCCGATGCCGAAGCAGGCTATGCGCCGAAAATCACGGCTCGGGCTCGCGGTGACAAGGACCTCGCCTTCGACGCCACGGACGCCCAGTTCGGTCACGGCGCGGCCGATCGTCTTGTGGTTGCTGCCGGGCAGGATCAAGCCTTCCAGCGGCTGCGTTCCGTCCGCAGTGACGAGGTAGAGACAATCGAGCGGCTCTTCCGGGGCGCTCCAGAACGGTATCAGGTCTGCCATGACAACCCCCGCATGGAATAGCGCCCGGAACGGGCGCCCGCGCATCGTATCACAACTGGTTGAGCGCCGCCAGAAAGTGCGAGGCGGTCTCATCATCGATGCTCACGAGCCGGACGTCGGCCAGCGAGCCCTCGGGGGCCCGCAGGTGCCGCGCGACCTCCTCGACGATGGCCCGGCACCCGTCGGGCTTGGGGTAGCCGAAGATGCCGGTCGAGATGGCCGGCAGCGCCAGCGAGGCGACACCAAGCTCCTCGGCGCGGGCCAGCGCGCTCACAACCGCCCGGCGCAGCTTCGCCTCCTCGTCTCCCTCTCCCCACACCGGGCCGACGGCATGGATCACCCAGCGGCACGGCAGCCGGCCCGCACCGGTAACCACCGCACCCCCAACCGGAACGGGAGCCTTCTCGAGCGACTCGCGCTGAATCTCCTCGCCGCCCTTCCGCACGATGGCGCCTGCCACACCGCCCCCGTGTGCGAGCGCGCTGTTGGCCGCGTTGACGACGGCGTCCGTGACCTCCTCCGTGAGATCGCCGACCACCACCGTGATCTCCCCGCGCCCAAACGACCTGCTCGCCAGGGTCCTCGCCATGACTGCCTCCGGGTGCCGGCCAGCCTAGCACTGCTGGCTAAAGGCTGCGAGGAACCGTAGAATCCTGACGTGCTGTCGGTGATCCTGCCCGCGGTCGCCGCGACCTGCTTTGCACACCCCGCAGCGTTCGACCGCGAGGTGGGGCGACGCGCCCTTCCCTGGCTCCCCCCGATCTCGCACGCCAAGTCATGCGCCACGAGCGCGATTTCGCCGCGGGGGCGGCGGCCGCCGCCCGCTGGCCGCGGTCGGTCCACCAGCCCGGCGGCCGCTCCGGCCTCGAGGTGGCGATTCGAACCCAGTGCGAACGCCTCGCAGCAGCGATCCGCGAGCGCGCGCCGTTCTCAGAGGTGGTGGCCGGGTTGGGGGCGCTTGCCCACCTGACTGCGGACCTTGAAGCGCCGTTCCTCACCGCTGGTCCGAGCGACCGCCACGCACAGTCCTTCGCGAGCTACCTACCCACTGCGGCGCCGCGCATACCGCTGGTCTTCTACGGCCAGGAGCGTCTTGCGATCTCCGGTTCCGCCAGTGGCATCCCGACGATGCTCGCGTCGCGGCGGCGCGACGCCGAGGTCCTCGCAGACTTTGTCCGCGAGGACCTGGACCGGCTCGGCGGGCCGGCGTCCTGGCGCAGGCTGGATGACCGCTCGTCGAGTTTCGGCACGGCCTCGCTGTTCCTCAACCATGCCGCCACCGACCTCGCGAACCTCGCGTCCTGGGTCTGGTTGCACGCCGGCGGCCAGGTCCCGGACATCCCGGCACAGCCGGAAACTATTTTGGTCTGGAAGGGAGAGCCACAACCCCGTGAGGCGCCTTTCACTCGTCTCCGTGTCCGATAAGCGCGGCCTCGAGGGGTTCGCTCCGGGCCTCGTCGAGCTCGGCTTCGAGATCGTCTCCACGGGCGGCACCGCACGGGCGCTCAGGGGGTCGGGGATCCCGGTGACCGAGGTGAGCGAGCTGACAGGGACACCCGAGGTGCTCGGCGGCCGGGTCAAGACGCTGCACCCGCACGTGTTCGCGGCCATCCTCGCCGATCTCGACGAACCC
This sequence comes from uncultured Acidobacteriota bacterium, assembly GCA_963739225.1. GTDB lineage: Bacteria > Acidobacteriota > Thermoanaerobaculia > Thermoanaerobaculales > Thermoanaerobaculaceae > RBG-13-68-16. The sequence goes on from CAVTZQ010000004.1 coordinate 681,311, forward strand.
TCCCACAGGGCCGTGCTGGACGGGTGGGGGCTGGGGCCGATCGCGCTGGTTGCGGTGAACCTCTACCCGTTCGTTGCCACCGCTTCGAGGCCCTCGGTGGAGCCGGGCGAGGTGATCGAGAACATCGACATCGGTGGCCCCTCGCTGCTGCGGGCTGCGGCCAAGAATCATCGTTACGTCACGGTGGTCGTCGACCCCGACGACTACGGTGCCGTCCTCGAAGCGTTGCGTGCAGGCGGGCCCGGCGAGCAGCTACGCCGGCGGCTCGCCGTCAAGGCGTTCCGTCACACCGCCGCCTACGACGCCGCCATCGCTCGGATGCTGCCGCACCACCTGGGCCTCGAGCCCAGCCTCCTGCTCGAGGGCGTGGCGCCGTGGATCGAAGCCGAGGAGGTTCCGCTGCGCTATGGCGAGAACCCTCACCAGCGCGCGGTGTTCGCGCGCCCGCGCCCGGCGCACGGTTTCGCGGGCTTCGAGCAGCTCGGGGGCAAGGAGCTGTCGTTCAACAACCTCATGGACGCCGACGCCGCCTGGCGCCTGGTGCACGACCTGCCCTCCCCCGGGGTGGCAATCATCAAGCACGGCGGCCCCTGCGGCGCCGGCCTCGGGGAGACGGCTGCCACCGCCTACGTCCGCGCGCTGGCGTGCGACCCCGTTTCGGCGTTCGGCGGCGTGATCGCCTCCTCGCTGCCGCTAGACGAGGAGGCCGCGACCCGCATTACCGAGCTGTTCGCCGAGGTGGTCGTGGCACCAGGGGTCACCGAAGGGGCCCGGAAGCTCTTCGCGGCGAAGAAGAACCTGCGCCTGCTCGTCGCCCAGCCTCCCGCGGGAGCGCAGCCGCGCCTGCGTGCGGTGGACGGCGGGCTACTGGTGCAGACCCCCGACGAGGGGTGGGAGGAGGAGTGGCGGGTGGTCACCGAGCGTGCCCCGACCGAAGAGGAGCTCGCCGCAATGCGGCTCGCGTGGCGGGTGGCCAAGCACGCTCCGTCCAACGCCGTGGTCGCTGCGAGCGCCACCGCGACCGTGGGGATCGGGGCCGGCCAGCCCAGCCGTGTGGACTCCTGCCGGATCGCGGTGGAGAAGGCCCGGGCTTCAGGGCTGTTGCTCTCCGGTACGGCGGCGGGCAGCGATGCCTTCTTCCCGTTCCCGGACGGCGTGGAGTCGCTGGCGGCCGCCGGCGTGACCGCGGTTGCCCAGCCGGGGGGCTCGGTGCGCGACGCCGATGTGATCGCCGCCGCGGACCGGCTCGGCCTCGCCATGGTCTTCACGGGCCGCCGGCACTTCCGGCACTGAGGCTCGCATGACACCGTTCCTGCTGATCATGGCCCTCGCCGCCGCCGAGCAGGATGGGCTCGACCGGCTCGCCGCGGCGCTTCGCTCGGCCAGAGCATGGCAAGCCGAATTCGTACAGCTCTATACACCGGAGGGGTTTACGGAGGGCACCAGCGACCGGGGCAGGCTCACCCTCGAGCCTCCCGCCCGGCTGCGATTCGACTACACGTCCGGGAGCCCACGGGTGTTCGCCACCGACGGCAGCGTCGGCCGGCTCGTGGACCCGGTCGCCGGCTCCTGCGACGCGTTGCGTCTCGAGATCGGGGCCTGGGGCCGCCTGCCCCTCGCCGCGGTCCTGGATCCGCCGGCGGCGCGGCGCGCCTTCACCGTGGAACAAAGCGGGCAGGCCCTGCGGCTCACACCCCGGGAGCCGAGCCCGGAGCTCGCCGAGATCACCGTGACCTTCAACGGCAAGGGGATGCCGGAGTCGGTGACCGTTCGCGACGCCGGCGGTAACAGGAACAGGTTCGACTTCAGCCGCTGGAAACCGGCCGCCGAGCCGCCAGCGGCGTTCTTCCGGCCTGCTCTCCCGGGGTCCCCCCCGTGTGCCCCTGACCAGTGATGACAGCGGGGGCGGTTGCGGTTACGATGGGCAGCGCCGCCGCGAGCGGCAGGGGGCAGGAACGCTGAGAGCATCCGAACACATCCCGGGCCCGCAGCCCGCACCGCTCGGTGCGAGCTTCGAGGTCATCAGACCGCGCCTCGAGTTGGTGGAGGGTTTCATCGCTGACCAGCTGGCCGCGGGCCCGGGGCCGGTGCGCGAGGCCGGCAGCTACGTCCTGGAGGCCGGCGGCAAACGTCTGCGCCCTGCGATCCTCCTGGTGGTCTCCAGACTCCTCGGCTACCTGGGCGAGCACGACATCCGCTACGGGGCCATCGTGGAGATGATCCACACCGCCACCCTCGTGCACGACGACATCATCGACAGCGCCACGGTGCGGAGGGGGCGGGTCACCGCCAACCACCGATGGGGGAACCAGCTGACGGTGCTTCTGGGTGACTGGCTCTACGTCCGCGCCATCGAGCTGGCGCTCGAGGTGGCCGAGGTCCCGGCAATGCAGGCGCTTTCCCACGCCACCTCCCAGATGACCGAAGGCGAGATCATGGGGCTCGGGCTACAAGGCGAGAGCAAGGTGACTCGCGAGCAATACTTCGAGATCACCCGGCGGAAGACGGCCGAGCTGTTCTCGGTGGCCTGCTCCCTGCCGACCTACTTCTCCCCCGCCTACGAGCGTTACCGCCCCGCGCTCGAAGAGTACGGGCGCAACATCGGCATGTGCTTCCAGATCGTGGACGACATCCTGGACATCACCGGCTCGCAGAAGAACCTCGGCAAGCCTGTCCTCTCCGACCTGCGCGAGGGTAAGCTGACGCTGCCCTTCATTTTGCTCCTGCCGCACCTGAACGCCGGCGACCGCACGACGGTGGAAGAGGTTCTGGCGACCGGCGAGTTGCGGGAAACGTCGCCCGCGCAGCTGCGGAACCTCCTCGAGCGGCACCGCGCGGTCGAGGAGTCCCGTGAGGCCGCGAACGAGTTTGCGCGCCTTGCCGTAGCCGCGCTCGCGGGTTTGCCCCCGTGTCCCGAGCTCGACGCGCTGGCGGTCGCCCCACGCTTCATCGTCGAGCGCGAGTACTGACGCAATCCCGCTTCCTGCGAACTGATTTCACTCTTGGCGAACCCCGAGTGGCCGACACGCTCGGTAGCAGGCCTCACCTCGGGGTACCATCCAGGGTCCCGATTCGGTAGGAGCGCTCCGGGACAAGCAGCAGGAGGCTTACCACGCTTGATCTGCCAGCAAAAGCGGGGGTGTGGGTCCCTCCTTGTGCTCTTGCCAATTGACGTTCCGGGTGCTACAGTGTAAATTGAACATGGTGGCCGCGATATTGCGCCAGGTCGTAGGGTGGGAGAATCCAGCGCAGGAGCATAACGGGCTCGTCGCCGCTTTCCGTTCGCAAATCCTGCGCGCGCTCGGCGAGGCTCGCTGGCGCTTCGCCGACCACTTCTGCGACAAGCTGCTGGCCGAAGACCCCCGCAACCTCGAAGCGTGGCTGCTTAAGGGGCACCTGGCCTGGCGTCAGTTCCGGGATGACCAGGCCGCCCTCAACTGCTTCAGGCACGTGCTCATCCTGGGCGGGTTCGAATCGTCAAACGAGTACGTGGCACGGGCCCGAAGCTCCCTGGCACAACTCCTGGAGCAGCTGAGCTGAACTCCTCGCTCACCGGCCAGAGCTCCACCGCGAGTGGCGGCTGCAACCCGAAAACGTAGACCCTTGAGATCTGCCGCGGCTGCGGGTCGAGCCACCAGCGCTGGCCCTTCAGGCGAACCACAGGAGTGGCCTCATCACGCCAGATCTCGGCGTCGCCAGGCTCGTCCGCGTTCGCCGTGGCAACGAACGCCATCCCGTCCCTGCCGAACTCCAGCCAGAGGTAGCCGTAGACCGGCGTTGGCGGCACGTACTCCCAGCCCCCGCCGGGCAGCGGCCGGGCCCCGGATACGCCAACCCGCACCGGGTCCTCGACCACGGTCTCGTCGAGCGTCCGCGGGTGCGGCAGCGGGTGCGGGTAGCCCCACGGGAACCGGGGGGGCATCCCCCAGCTGACCGGAACCGGCCTGTCGCTTGAGTCGCTGGCGGAGAGCGCGAACCGCGAACGTGCCACGAACGAGCGCCCGCTCACCAGCACGTTTCGCCCGACGCCGTCAACGTCCAAGGCCAGGAGCAGGGCGCCGACCGGAGTCGGGGAGCGTACCTCGACCGCGATCACGTTGTCGCCCTGCCTGAGCAGGTGACCCACGTCGAAGAGGTCGAGGCGAAACCCGGGCCGGCTCCAGCCGCAGGCCGCAGGAGTGCCGTTGACGTAGGCCACGTACTCGCGGTCCCCGCACACCTTGAGGAGGGCCGCCGGCGGTGGGGCGTCAAGACGGAGCGACGCCACGAACAGCGCGCTCTGGGCGTGGATCGGGTCCAGGACATCGGTGACCCATATCCACTCGGCCCCTCCGGTGAGGTGGGACAGTTCCCTCTTCCAGAAGCCGTGCACGGCGAACGCGGCCAGCATGACCCCGCCCCCAAGGGCGAGGAGAGCGAGCCGCTGCCGGCGAGCACCATCCTGCACGAGGGCAGTGTAGCAACGCTGCCGGGCCGCCGTTTGACACCTTCCCGCTGCTCGCGTAAAGTGCCGCTACAGGATGGAAAGGAACCGCGTCCTTGCCGTGATCCCGGCGCGCTATTCCTCCACCCGTTTCCCCGGCAAACCCCTCGCGCTCCTGGCCGGCAGGCCCATGGTGGCCCACGTTGTGGAAAGGGCGAGGGAAGCCGCGTGCTTCGACGAGGTGATCGTCGCCACCGACGACGAGCGCATCGTGCGCGCCGCGGCCGAGGCCGGCGCCCGGCCGGTCCTGACCGGCGCCTGCCGGAGCGGCACCGACCGGGTGGCGGAGGCGGTGCGGGATCTCCCGGCCTCGGTGGTGCTGAACGTGCAGGGGGACGAGCCCGCGCTGCCACCCGAGAACCTCCGGCTGCTCGCGGGGTTCCTCCGCGCCCACCCCGAGGTGCCGATGGCGACGCTGGCCCTCCCCGGAACAACCGGGGACCTGGACAACCCGAACGTCGTGAAGGTCGTCTGCGATCTTGTGGGGCGGGCTCTCTACTTCTCGCGCGCCGCGATCCCCTACCCCCACAACCCCGGCGCGGAGATCGTCCTGCGGCACGTGGGGCTGTACGGGTTCCAGAAGGAGGCTCTCCTCGCCTTCACCTCGTGGCCCGAGACGGAGCTCGAGCGCACCGAGGGCCTCGAGCAGCTCCGAGCCCTCGCGCACGGCATGGCTTTGCACGTGCTGGCCGCAATGGCAGACTCGATCGCGGTAGACACTCCCCAGGACATCGGACCCGCCGAGCGGGCGCTAGCCGAGTTGAAAGGCGGTGGTTGATGGCGACGAAGTACGTCTTTGTCACCGGCGGCGTGGTCTCGTCCCTCGGCAAGGGGATCACGGCCGCTTCCATCGGCGCGCTGTTCGAGGCGCACGGCCTCAAGGTAACGCTGATGAAGTGCGATCCCTACATCAACGTTGACCCTGGGACCATGTCGCCGTTCCAGCACGGCGAGGTCTACGTCACCGACGACGGGGCGGAGACCGACCTCGACCTGGGTCATTACGAACGCTTCACCAACGTGGTGACCTCGCGCAAGAACAACCTCACCACCGGCCGCGTCTACCAGTCGGTGATCGAGAAGGAGCGGCGGGGCGATTTCCTGGGCTCTACCGTGCAGGTCATCCCCCACATCACCGATGAGATCAAGGCCGCGATCCGCGACGTCGCCGACGAGTGCGACGTCGTGATCGTCGAGATCGGCGGCACCGTGGGCGACATCGAGTCGCTGCCCTTCCTGGAGGCGCTCCGTCAGTTCCGCCAGGACGCGGGTCGCGGGAACGCCATCAACGTTCACGTGACGCTCGTGCCCTACCTCAACGCCACCGACGAGCTCAAGACCAAACCCACGCAGCACTCGGTCAAGGAGCTGCTCTCGATCGGCATCCAGCCCGACGTGCTGGTGTGCCGGGTGGACCGCCACCTCCCCGAGGAGATGCGCCGCAAGATCTCGTTGTTCTGCAACGTCGAGGAGCGCGCGGTGATACCGGCGCGCACCGTGGACACTATTTATGAGGTGCCCCTGCGCCTCGCGGCGGAGGACCTGGACGGGATCCTGCTCGAGCTGCTCAACCTCCCGCGGGGGCCGCGCGACCTGGCGAAGTGGCAGACCGTCGTGGACCGCCTACGCAACCCTGGAAAGCACGTTCGAATCGGCATTGTCGGCAAGTACGTCAACCTCGTCGACAGCTACAAATCTCTGAACGAGGCGCTCCTCCACGGCGGCATCGCCAACGACGCCAAGGTCGAGCTGGTGTTCATCGACTCGGAGAAGCTGGAAGAGGAGGCCTACGTCGAGGAGCTCTTCCAGGTGGACGGGATCCTGGTGCCGGGGGGATTTGGCAAGCGGGGGATCGAGGGGATGATCCGCGCCATCGAGTTCGCCCGGGGCCACAAGATCCCGTTCCTCGGCATCTGCCTCGGGCTGCAGACCGCGGTGATCGAGTTCGCCCGCAACGTGTGCAACCTCGAGAAGGCGAACTCCTCGGAGTTCGCCCAGGACCCGCCCTACAAGGTGATCTACAAGATGCGCGAGCTGGTCGGCGTGGACGCGATGGGCGGCACGATGCGGCTGGGCAAGTACCCCTGCCAGCTCAAGCCCGGTTCGCGGGCCTGGGAGGCCTACCGGGCGGATACCGTCTGGGATCGCCACCGGCACCGCTACGAGGTCAACCCCGACTACATCCCCCTCCTGGAGCAGCACGGCCTGGCGGTGACCGGGCGTTCCCCCGATCGGATCTTCGTGGAGATGATCGAGGTCCCCGACCACCCGTGGTTCGTCGCTTGCCAGTTCCACCCCGAGCTGAAGTCCAAGCCGTTCGCGCCCCACCCCCTGTTCGTGGCGTTCGTCAAGGCCTCGCTCGAGCACCAGTCTCGGCGGGCGCTCCAGGAAAAGGCGAAGACGGCCGCCCCGCCGGCCGAGGCCGTCGAGCAGCCCGAGGCGCACGCCCGTGAGTGAGGGACCCTCTGCCGTCACGCTGGCCCCCGGCATTGCCGTAGGCCGAGGCGAGCCCCTCACCTTCATCGCGGGGCCGTGCGTAATCGAGTCCGCAGAGCACGTGCTGCGGATCGCCACGCTGCTCAAGCGTCTTGCAGGTGACCTCGGCATCCCCCTGCTCTTCAAGGCCTCGTTCGACAAAGCCAACCGCACGTCGCTTTCGAGCTATCGCGGGCCTGGCCTCGCGGAGGGCCTCGCCGCCCTCGCCGCGGTCCGCCGGACGACCGGTCTGCCGGTGCTCACCGACGTCCACGAGCCGGCCCAGGTGGAGGCAGCAGCCGAGGTGGTGGACGTCCTTCAGGTGCCGGCGTTCCTGTGTCGGCAAACCGACCTGCTGCTCGCGTGCGGGCACAGCGGCAAGCCGGTCAACATCAAGAAGGGGCAGTTCATGGCGCCCCACGACATGGGCAGCGTCGTCGAGAAGGTGAGGTCGACCGGCAACCTCGCCGTGACACTCACCGAACGTGGGAGCTCGTTCGGCTACAACAACCTCGTGGTGGACCTGCGCTCGGTGGCGATCATGCGCCGCTTTGCGCCGGTCGTCTTCGACGTCACCCACTCCCTGCAGCTCCCCGGGGGGCTCGGCCACGCCACCGGCGGCGCCAGGGAGTTCCACCTGCAACTGGCCCGTGGTGCGGTTGCTGCGGGGGCGGATGCGGTCTTCGTCGAAGTGCACGACGACCCACCCAGCGCCCTCTCCGACGCGGCCACCCAGCTCTCGCCGGAAGAATTCCGGACCCTCGTCGTACAGACGCTCGCCATCCGCGCCGCCTGCGATCGGCTCGAGGCTTGAGCAGACGCATACCCCACACCAAAGTCACCTTCGACGTTGTTTGACCCCACGCCCCAAGCCGCGAGCCTTAAGCCCGTCTGTGTTAGCCTTGCCTAGCGACGGAGAAACCATGGACCTTTCCAAAAAGGACCTCCTCGACGGCTTCAACCCCGAGAAGAAGAGCTACGACAAGCCTCAGTCCATCGCCGGGGTGGAGACGTTGGCGCTCACGCGTCTGGTGGACGACCGGGGGCTGTTCCTGGAGATCTTCCGGAGCGCCACGACCGACCCGGAAAGCGAGAGGCTCGTCCGGTTCTTCAAGGACGTCGAGGTCGCCCAGCTCAACTACTCACTGGTCACCGCCCAGGACCACGTCAAGGGGCTCCACTACCACCTCAGGCAGCGCGACGTCTGGTTTTGCCCGCCCCCGTTCAAGCTCAAGGCGGTGATGCTGGACTTGCGCCGCGGCTCGGCCACCGCGGGCGCCGCCCAGGTGGTCGTGCTGGGGGACGGGGTAGACGCTTGGCTGAAGATCCCGCCCGGAGTCGCGCACGGCTACCGCCCGCTCTCGGCCCCGTGTGGGCTGTTCTACGTAGTGACGCGTTGCTTCGACCGCTCCGATCCGGACGAGTACCGCATCCCCTGGGACCACCCGGCGGTGAAGGACCTCTGGACCATCAAGAACGAGTGAAGACCTGGGAATCGGGGTTCGGGGCTCGGGATTCGGGCCGAAAGAACGCGACGAACGCCCGCGGTTTCAAGACTCTCGGCCGGGCCTGCAGGCGCGGCCCTCGCCGCAAGCGGTGGTGTTCGAACCCCGAGAGCCGATCCCCGAACTCCGGTCGTACTACTCGGGCTTCCAGTCATCCAGCAGGACTGGTTTTCCCCAACCGGAACCCGCGCGCGGGGCCACCGCAAGGTCCCAGTCGAGGGCGCCCGGGGTGAAACGGGGCACCCGGAAGAAGAGCAGTGACCCATCCTTTGCGGGCATGGCCTCCAGAAGGGGCCGCCTCTGGACGCCCGGGAGCCGCACCTCCTGAACCACCCCCGCAGCAAAGAGGAGCTGCCGGTCGGCGCGGCAAAAGTACAGTGTGGTGTTGGGCCCCACCCTCGGGGCGAACTCCGGGCCCATGGTGTTGATGCGCGGCTCGAGCATCTGGCCCGGCTTGTCCTCGGTGGAAAGCCACAGGTCGCTGCCGTTCGCATCGTACACGGTCCACACAACGGCCTTCAGCTGCTTGCCGAAGCGCTGGGCATCGCCGATGCTCGGCCCGCCGGGCAACTCGAGCCTCCCGAGCTTGCCCCAGGGCATCCTTGAATTGGCGCGCTGGCCGGCGAGGAGTTGCCTGGCCCCGTCGGCCAGCGTCACCTCGACCAAACAGGAGGTCTCGTCGTCGTTGACCCATGTGAAGCGGGCCTTGGCATCGGGCATCAGGTCGGGCAGCTCAACCGGCTGAGGCTCTTCCCAGCCGCCTTTGCCGAAGGCGACCCGGTAGGGCCGGAAGCCGCCCACGGTCCAGGGCGCCAGGGCCCCTGAGCGGCCGCGCATCCCCGGCCGCACTGCGCCCACCGCCTCGGCCCCCTTGCCCCCCAATGGAATGCCGGGCAAGAGTCCGGCCGCGAAGTACACGACCTTGCCGCCCTGCAGCGCCAGAGGCGTCATCTCGATCCCCGCGGAGTTGATCCGCCTGGGGTCGCTGGGCGCCTTGACCTCGTCTGGCAGTGAATCCAGCGAGCGCGGCAGGAAGCGCAGGCGGTACGCGGAGAACAGGTAGAGCTCCGCGGCGTCGGCGGTGATCAGCTTGCTCCCCGTCATGGCGGTGGTGCCAGGAACCGGGTTCACCGCCACCTCCTGGCCCACCCGGAACTCATCCAGGTCGCCGGCACGGAAACCCGCAACGCACATGGTGTCGCCGGTCACCCGGACCCTCACCGTGACGTCCTTGTCGAGCGCCGGCACGAAGCGGCCCTCGCGGCGCATCGCGTCCTGCATCTGCTCCGGAAGAGCCTCCTTGATCTCGACCTCCCACACACCTGGCTCGCCGGCAGCCTCCCGGATGGCCGCGATCCTGCCCAGGATCAGGCTGTCCGGCTGGGGAACGGGCGTGTTGGTGTCCTGCATGCCACAGCCCACGCTGAGTACCGAGAGAGCGAGTACGAGACACGATGGACGCATTGCTGACACCCCTTTCACAGGAGCACCCCTGCGATGCAGGCGTTGACGAAGTTGGTGAGCGCGCCGGCGATCAGCGCCCGGACGCCCAGGCGCGCAAGGTCGTGCTGGCGGTTGGGCGCGAGCCCTCCGATGCCTCCGATCTGGATGCCGATCGAACCGATGTTGGCGAAGCCGGAGAGCGCGTACGTCGCAAGCACAGTAGCGCGGGCGGACAGCACAGGGACTGAACCGGCGACCTTCGCACCGCTGGCGACGAGCCTTGCGTTTTCGAGCAACGTTCGCATGTCCAGGTACGCGATGAACTCGTTGAGAACGGTTTTCTTTCCGAGCAGCACGCCGACCGTGCCACACTCGCTCCACGGGATGCCGATCAGCCATGCCACCGGGGCGAGGACCCTCGCGAACAGCCACTCCAGCGAGAGCTGCGGCATTCCGGCAACCCCTCCGGCCCAGCCGAGCAGCGCGTTGACGAGGGCCAGCAGGGCGAGGAACGCGATCAGCATCGCGCCGACGTTGAGGCACAGCTTCATGCCGTCCGAAGCACCCGAAGCCGCCGCGTCAACCCCGTTGACCCACGGCCTCTCGACGTGGGCGCGCACCGTGCCGCGTGTCTCCGGCTCCCCGTCCTCGGGGAAGAGCAGCTTCGAGATCGCCAGCGCCCCCGGCGCCGCCATCACCGAAGCGGCGATAAGGTGCACGGCCGGGACGCCGAAGGAGATGTACACCACGAGCACGCCCGCGGCCATGTGCGCAAATCCGCCGACCATGATCGCCTGCAGCTCCGACTGCGTCAGGGTCGCGAGGTAGGGCCGGATCATCAGCGGGGCCTCGGTCTGCCCCACGAATACGTTTGCATCGCACAGCGACTCGGCGCCCGAGGTGCCCATTGTTTTCATCATCAGCCAGGCGATCCCCTGCACCACCCGTTGCAATACGCCGTAGTAGTAGAGGATCGTGGTCACCGACGACACGAAGATGATCGTCGGCAGCACCTTGAAGGCGAACAGATGCTCGGTGAACTTCTCCCCGAACACAAAGCTGGCACCCGCATCCGAGAAATCCAGAAACTGTTTCGCCAGTCCGCCGAGGAAGTTGAACGCACCAAACCCCCACGACGTCCGGATCACGATCACGGCGAGCGCGAATTGCAGGCCGAGCCCCCAGAGTACCGTTCGCCAGCGCACGCCCCTGCGGTTCTTCGAGAACAGGAAGGCGAGACCCACGAAGACCACCAGGCCAAGCGCCGAGATCGCACGCTCCATGGCTCCTCCCACGACCAGCGAGCAACTCCGCGTATCATACCCTGGATGATGCGAATGAGCCGCGGGGAGTTCGAGCGCGTCGTCGCCAAGGCGCTCGATGGTCTGCCTTCCGAGGCCGCGGCCTTCCTCGAGAACGTGGCCGTCGTGGTCGAGGACGAGCCCACCGAGGAGGACCTCGTGGAGGCTGGGCTCGACCCCGAGACCGACACGCTGTTCGGCATCTACCAGGGCCTCGCCCTGCCCGATCGTGGCGGTAGCTACGGCAACGTCCTTCCGGACCGCATCGTCATCTACCGCCGGCCATTGCTCGACGAGTGCCAGGACCGCGACGAGTTGATCCGCGAGATCCGGGACACCGTCGTCCACGAGATCGGCCACTACTTCGGCCTCGGCGAAGAGGATCTCCCTTAGTTCTTCCGCTTCGCGGGCTTCTCTTGTGCCCGGCGGGCGGGCCCTGTCCTGTTTCACTGGGTGAGGCTTGCTTCTTTGCCCCGCGGGCCTGGAGCCGTCGCTCGGGCTGGGTCTCGAGCCCAGCCCTCCGACCCGCCGCGCGTGCGACCCAGCAGCGCGGCCCGGGCCGTGGGTCCCCTCGGCGTTCGCTGCGAGAAACCGCCGACGCCCTCCCCCGCGGCCAGCGCCTCGGGGGCCCCGCACGCTCCGGCGAGCATGGCCGCGCGGCCCGCGGGGCGGTATTCGCTGCCGCCCCCACTCTGGGACGTCATGCTCGAGAGGTCTTGACCCGAGGTGATCTCGGCTCGGGCTCAGTGTCTCCAGCCGAAGGGTGGGGGCTTCAAATGCCCGGTGCCGCGGGGGCCGATCTCGCCGGAGCCCGCGGGCACCGGACGCGCGATCGCCGTGCTGGGGAGACGGCGGCGCTGTTTCATGCTGACGCCGAGGGGCCTCGGCGGCGATCGTGCTGTCCGGTCGCGCGCGCAGGAGTGGGCGGCCGCAGCGGCTGGGGAGACGAAGGCCGCACCCAGCCACCGCGGCAACGGCAAACAAAGCCTCACGCAGTGAAGGACAGCACCCCCCGACCCGAGGGGCAAAACACCCATTTGCGACTTGATTTCACAAGCTTCGCGCGTAGCATGCTCGGCAGGGAATCCGCAAATGTAGACGGAATTGCGGGAGGAGGATGCATGAAGGCGCATTTTGCGTGTCGAGCACTTGCAACCGCCATCGGCGCAGCGCTGCTCGCCGGCGCCGCCATGGCCCAGACCACCGGCCGGATCATGGGGTCGGTGAGCGACGAGCAAAAGGGGGTGCTCCCGGGCGTCACCGTGGAGGCGCGAGGCCCGGCGCTTCAGGGCAGCCGCGCCACCTCGACCGACCAGTCCGGCGCCTACCGGCTCACGCTGCTGCCGCCGGGCCAGTACGAGGTGACGTTTACGCTCCAGGGCTTCGCCACCGAGACCCGAACCGGGGTCACGGTCGGCCTGGCCAAGGACACGACCCTCGATACCGTGATGCGGCCGGCGGTCAAGGAATCTCTCGTTGTCTCGGGGGAGGTTCCCGTCGTGGACGTCGCCTCGACCACGATCGGGACCAACCTGACCTCACGGGCCATCGACACGCTGCCGACGGGGCGCAACTACACGGCAATCGTCGCGGTCGCGCCGGGGATCTCCACGGACGCCAGCCAAAACAACCTCGACCAGAACACAATCACGGTTTACGGCTCTTCAGGTGCCGAAAACGCCTACTTCATCGACGGCGTCAACACGACCGGCATGGAGTACGGGTTCCAGGGCAAGCAGCTCAACTACGAGTTCATCCAGGAGCTCGACGTCAAGACCGGCGGGTACGAGGCGGAGTACGGCCGCGCCACCGGCGGCATCATCAACGTGATCACCAAGTCGGGCGGAAACGAGTTCCACGGTGACGTTTTCAGCTACTACGACAACGACTCTCTGCAGTCCAAGGCCGAGTCGGTCGTGTCAAGCGGCGGCACGGTTGAAGGCTTCACCAAGAAGGACTACGGCGTGGACCTGGGCGGGTACATCGTCAAGGACAAGCTGTGGTTCTTCGGAGCCTACGACCAGGTCAAGAACACCACCAAGAGCGCGCTGCCCGCAGGCCCCCTGGAGGGCCAAATCGCCGAGGCCGAGAGCAAGGTCGACCTCGGCTCTGCGAAGCTGACCTGGCTTCTCGCCGAGAACCAGTCGCTGGTCGCCACGTTCTTCCAGGACCCCCGAACCGACACCGGCGCTATTAGTGACGCCGACCATCTCCTCGAAGGCGATCCGCTCACCTACGACGGCCAGAGGGAGTTCGGCGGCCGCGACTACGCGCTTCGCTACGAGGGGATTTTCGGTGCGAACTGGGCCGCCTCAGCCCAGGTCGCTCGCCACGAGGAGAAGCGCAACATCGGGCCCGCGAGCGCTGCCGGCGACGTCATCCAGTACCAGGACGCGGCCAACAACTACTACCAGACTGGTGGGTTCGGCCGGATCGAGGGGAAGCAGTTCAAGCGGGACTTCTACGGCGGGTCCCTGAGCCGCTTTTTCGGCGGCCACGAGATCAAGGTCGGCGCGGAATACGAGAAGGACGAGGCTGACGTTACCAAGCGCTACTCCGGTGGGCAGCAGGTGACCAAATACACCAACCCGGTCGACCCCAGCAAGCCGATCTACAGCCACTACTACTGGACCACGCCCGACGCCACCTTGGACAACGCCCCGATCTCGGTCCTGTCCGGGTCACCCGGGCACCGGAACACGACGCTTTACCTGCAGGACAGGTGGACAGTCTCCTCCACGCTCACCCTCAACCTGGGGATCCGTTGGGACAGGCAGGAGATCATCGACTCCGCGGGGGTGAAGCAGATCGACCTCAAGAAGGACTACGCGCCGCGGCTGGGCTTTGTCTGGGACCCCACCGGCACCCACCGGTCAAAGGTGTACGGCTCCTACGGCCGCTTCTACGAGCAGCTCCCGATGGACCTCGTGATCCGGTCGTACAACTACGAGCGCCAGCCGACGATCATTAACTACAGCCTGACCGATTTCCACCCCGATCCCGCCGCCGAAGCCGACTACGGAACCGCCTCTCACATCCTGGGCGGTTTCACCGAGCCGGCCGACCCCAACCTGCGCAGCCAGTACGTGGAGGAGTACATCCTGGGCGCGGAGAAAGAGGTGGTCACCGACATCGCCGTGGGGGTCAAGGGGATTTACCGCTCGTACGGGCGGGTCATCGAGGACTTTCTCTGCATTGACGACGGCACCTACTGCATCGGCAACCCCAGCCAGGGGATCATGAGTCGCATCTACACCCTCGACTACGCGCAGACCTTCCCGGCGCCGCGTCCGGTCCGGATCTTCCGCGGCCTCCAGCTCGACGTGACAAAGCGCTTCTCCAACAACTGGCAGATGCTGGCCTCCTACCTCTACTCCAAGCTGGAGGGCAACTTCGACGGCGAGTTCGCGCCTTTCACCAACGTGGGCGCCGACCCCAACATCTCCGCCGCGTACGACTACTACGACTTCTTCACCGACGGCAAGAACCTCTCGAAGATCACGAACCGCGGCTACCTCTCCAACGACCGCCGCAGCCAGTTCAAGGTTTCCGGGATCTACGTGACGCCTTTCAAGCTCTCGCTTGGGGTCTCTACCTACTACCGCACCGGCACTCCGCTCTCCCGCATGGGCTACTCCAACGCGTACAACCGCTACGAGTTCTTCCTCACCCAGCGCGGCAGCGAGGGACGGACCCCCGCCACCTACGAGGCCGACCTTCACTTGGGTTACCCCATCGAGGTCAAGCCCGTGACGATCAACCTGCTGCTCGACGTGTTCAACGTGCTCAACGCCCAGCGCCCGGTCCTCCTCGACCAGCGATGGGGTTTCGAGGAGGCCGACAACGCCTCGCCGACCCCGGTGAACCCCAACTTCGGGAAGGCGATCCTCCGAACACCGCCCACGTCGGTTCGGCTCGGTTTGCGTATAACCCTCTGATCTCGCGGGCGGCTTGACCTGGGCCGGCCTTGGCGCTCCGCCGGGGCCGGCCCGGTGCTCAAATCCCAGCCGCACCTGCGGCTGCGGAGCTGGCCGCGTCCGGCCGGAGCGCACGGACTGCCCCGGGGCTAGGGCCGATCGATCCGCCGTGCCGGCGGGGCGGCCGATTCCCGCTCACCGCAGTACCCGAGTGCGCGAGAATCTGGCACAATGCTCCGCTGCCGAGAGGGCTCTCAACGGGGGAGCGCGGGGCCGCCGTAAGCTGATCGGGAGGACGGGACTTGAGCAAGGAGCGCGTGTTGCAGGACAAGGAGTTGGGAGCGAAGGCAGCCGCGCCGGAGCCTCGGCGCCTCGAGGACATCACCCCGCCGCAGATCCTCGCGGGGCTCAAGACGGGCGTGCTGGGCCAGGATGACGCCCTCCGTTTCGTGTCGGTAGCCATCTACAAGCACACTACCGGAAAGGTGTCCGGCAACATCATTCTCATCGGCAACTCGGGTACGGGCAAGACGACGTTGATGAACAACATCCAGCGTCTCTACCACGAGGTGCCGGAGTACAACCCTTTCAGGGCGATGGCGATCCTCAACGCGAACTTGCTGGTGGACTCCGACCGGCTGGAGTTTCGCCCGGACCGCCTCCTGAATGCCGTGGAGCAAAGGGCACGCTCGGTGATGGGTCGCGCCCCAACTTCAGAGGAGCTGAAGGCGACCATGGAGCGCGCCACCGTCTGCGTCGACGAGATCGACAAGATGTCCTCGATCCTCGGCGGGAAGCCAAACCCGATTGGCGTGGCCCTCCAACAGGGCCTGCTCACGCTCATGGAAGGCGCCATCATTCCGATCCGGACCCACGCTGTGGCGGACGGCGAGGAGAAGCCGGTCACTATCGAGATTGACACCGCGGGGATGATGTTCATCTGCGGCGGTGCGTTCGAGGGCCTCTACGACCAGGTGTTCACGCGGGTGACGAACCCCGGCAGCGGCGAGAGCCTCCGGTCCGTGGCCGTGCGCACCGCCGACGGTCAGGTGACGATCGAGACGCGTTTTTCGCTCGCTGACTACTTCAAGGTCGAGGATCTCTTCACCTACGGCATGGTCCCACAGTTCATCGCGCGCTGCGACAACGTGGTTCTCCTCTCCGACCTGGGCGTCGACTCCCTGAAGCAGATCCTGCTCGCCTCGCTTGATTCCCCCTTCGTGCGCTCGCGTCACTACCTCCAAATCATGGGCATCGAGCTCGAACTCGAGGACGTGGCGGCGGCGATCATCGCCGAGCAGGCTCGGAAGCACTCGCGCACCGGCGCGCGTGCCCTTCGAACGATCTTCTCCAAGATCATCAACCCGATCGAGTTCGACCCGTTGAGCAGCGAGGCGCTGGAACCGGCCCAGGGCGGTACCAGGAGGCTGCGGATCACCGCGGGCGCCGTGCGTCGGGCGCTGGGGCTCGGCTAGGAGCCTGTCCGGGTAAACGACGAAAGCGAGAATTCCGAGGGCGCCGGATGGCAAGGAAGCCGAGCGAAAAGCCCGGAGGCGTAGCCAGAGCCACGTTGAGGACTTTTCGCGACGGCTGACACAGCCAGCCGGATGCCATCGGGATTCGCAGCCGGAGTATTACCCGGAGAGGCTCCTACCCCGAAAACGTTCCCGACCTCCCCTCGTGCGGTTGTCTTTCAAGGAAAAGGCCGCTATCCTCAAAGCCCGGCGTGCAGAGCCGGTTCCGGCATGTGCCGGGCGGGGAGGGCCGGTCGGTTCCCTGTCGCCCCGGGGGCAAGCGGGTGGTGCCCCGGGTCCCGGTGCGGTGGTAGGCTCCGCAGCGGGGCCAAGGAGGTCATGCGATGGACACGATGCTGGTCGAAGCGGTTCGGTGCGGCAACGTTCAGCAGGTCCGCGACCTCCTTCAGAAAGGAGTCGACCTCAACGAGCGCGACGACGAGGGGAACACCCTGCTGATGACTGCCGCCGCCGCCGGCCACATCGGGATCGTGAGGCTGCTGACCGACAGCGGCGCCGAGCTGAACGCCCGCAACAACGCCGGGATGACGCCGCTGCTGATCTCGGCTGCGGTGCGCCACATGGAGGTTCTTGCGTTCCTCGTCCAGCGGGGCGCCGACCTTTCGGTGACCGACGAGGAGGGGAACACCGCCCTCATGATCGCCGCCAGGACTGGCCTTGTGCCCGCGGTGGAGCTGCTGCTGAGCAAGGGTACGCCGGTCCACGCCGCAAACCGCTGGGGCACCACGGCGCTCATGCAGGCCTCGCGTGTCTTCAACATAACCATCGTGAAAGCGCTGCTCGACGCCGGCGCCGATCCGGACGCCAGGGACGTGCTGGGCAAGCGGGCCATCATGTACGCCCAGGAGAAGGGGAAGCCGCCCATCTACCTGATCCGCCTCCTCAAGGGTGAGCGGGAGACTGGCGTCAAGGTGAGCGCCCACCCTTCTATGGCTCGGCCACCCGTAAGCCGGCCCTGGTGGCGCTTCTGGGAGAAGTGACCCGACCAACGGCCGGGTCATCCTGAGTGGCGCCTGGGGCGCCGCGAAGGATCTCGTCGCGCGGCACGACACAACGAACTACCCCTGGGCGTCTGAAGGCACGGCAAGGAACCGTCCGGCCCTGAAGTAAGCGCGCCCCTACGGCCGCTCAGTACCGGCGCATCAGGCGAAGGGAAGAGCCGTCGCGGGTGGTGTGGAAGAGAGCGGCGAGCGCCGGCCGATACGGCCCCGAGGCCGCGGGCGTGGGCGTCACTCGTAACGGAGAGCCTCAATGGGCTCCACCGCGGCCGCCCGGGTCGCTGGGTAGATTCCAGAAGCGAGGCCTACCGCGATGGACACGCCGAACGACAGCGCGATGGACCAGAACGTGACCACTGTGGGCCACCCTGCCGAGGCGCCGATCAGGACAGCGATCAGGACACCCATGACCACGCCGGCGCCGCCGCCCAGGAGGCTGATCGCCGAGGCCTCGATCACGAACTGCGTCCGGATGGCGGACCTGGTCGCGCCGACCGCGCGCCGCACACCGATCTCACGCGTGCGTTCGAGCACTGACGCCAGCATGATGTTCATGATCCCGATCCCGCCTACTAGCAGCGAGATCCCGGCGATGCACCCCAAGACAATGGTGAACAGGCGCTGGGTGCGCCGACTCTGCTCAACCAGTGCCTCGGGCACGACGATCTCGAAGTCCTCGGCGCCGCTGTGCAAGCGTTCGAGAAGCCCCCTCATCGCCTCGGCGCTCGCCTGCGGCGACGCCGCCGGCGAGAGGCGGACGACGATCTCGTCGTACGCCGCCTTCATTGGATCGCGGTCGAACTTCCTCAGCGCCGTGGTCACCGGCAGGTAGATCTCGTGGGTGCTGGAGCCGACCTGGACGCCGTCGACTGTGTTCCCGCCCCCTTCCGTGTCGGCCAGCACACCCACCACCTCAAGCCAGACGTCGTTGACCTTGAAATCCCCGCCTACAGCGAGGCCGTAGCCGAAGAGCTCGCGCCGGACCTGCGACCCGATCACGGCCACCTGGGCGTGCGTGCGTTCGTCCAGCGCGTCGAAGAACC
Source organism: uncultured Acidobacteriota bacterium (assembly GCA_963739225.1). GTDB lineage: Bacteria > Acidobacteriota > Thermoanaerobaculia > Thermoanaerobaculales > Thermoanaerobaculaceae > RBG-13-68-16. The sequence continues at coordinate 700,011 of CAVTZQ010000004.1, forward strand.
GCCCCTCGGCAAGCTGGACTGAGAACAGCTGCGGGTAGCGCCATGACACACCTTGGACGTGGGCCTGGGCCTTCCCTGCACGGGAATGCACCTTGGTGGCGTCGACCGAGATTCGCGGGACGACCGTCTCCGCCCCCTTCACGCCCTCCCCGATCGCAGCCATGTCGCGCGCCGCCAGGCCGGGAGACTTCTTGCGAACTTCCCGCAGTTCGTCTGCTTTGAGCTCCTTGTCGCGAACCAGGACGTTGCGAACGCCTAGGCGCTCAATCATGGCAAGGGCCTGCCGCTCCGCACCCGCACCGATGGCCAGCATCCCTATCACCGCCGCGACGCCGAACACCATCCCGAGCATGGAGAGGACGGACCGGAGGCGGTGCGCCTTCAGGTTGCGTCGGGCGAGGTGGAGAGCTTCGCCAGCTTTCACGAGCCACCCCTCGGCTGCGGTGCAACCGCCCGCTGGGCTGGAGCCGGTATGGACGATCTGCGCGTCGGATCGGTCAGCGCCACCGAATCGCCCTCGGACAACCCCTTCTCGACGACCACACGGCCGAGCGCCGTGGCTCCGAGCTTCACCCGGCGCGGCTCAAAACCGCCCCACGCTTTCTTGCGGTAGACGAATGCGCCGCCGTCGCGCGTGAACACGGCCTCGCGCGGGACGACAATGGCTGTCTCCTTCTCCGCCAGGGTCAGGGTTGCCCTCACCCGCTGGCCGGGCTTCATCGCAGTCGGGTCAGGACTCGTGATCTCGACGACGGCGCTGAAGAACTGGAGCGGCGATCCGCGTAGCCGCGGGCGCGCGAGCGTGTCGACCTGCCGGACGCGGCCGGGGAAGATCACGCCCGGCCGCGAGTCGAGAACGACCTCGGCCTTCTGCCCGACCGCAAGGCCGCCGGCGTCCGCCTCGAGGACGAACACCTCGGCTTCCATGCTCTCCAGGCGAGGGATCTCCGCGAGCTTGTAGCCGCGCCAGACCGTGTCGCCCACACGCGGCACATCGCCGCGCCAGTCACGCTCCAGGACCAGGATGCCATCGTGCGGCGCTTGCACCTGCAGCTCGCGCAGGCCGCGCTGCGCACGATCGATGTCGAGGTCGGCCTTGCGTTTCTCGATCTCGAGGAGGGCGAGGTCGCTCTTCACGACCTTGTCTTTTGTCGTGCGTACGGCTTCTGCGTGCTCCTGGCGCGCACCTGCAAGGGTGCCATCGATTTCGGACTCGATGATCTCGAAGCGCGAGTAGATTCCAGCGTCGCGAGCCGCGAAGGTGCGGGCGTTCTCCACCTCATGCGCCGCCATCGCTGCGTCGAGGTCGAGGCCCCGGCGGGCGGCCGTCGCCTCAGTCTGGGCCCGGGCGATCCTGTGCTCCGAGGTGCTGTGCTGCCCGTGTCCCTTCTCGAGGGCGATCTCGAACTCTGTCGCGTCGAACCGCACCACCACGTCCCCCGCCTTGACGGGAGAGCCATCCGCGGCGATCCAACCGATCTTGACGGCAAAATCGACTTCCTTCGGCACCTCAATGGCGGTCGCCGTCGTCGCCCGCAACGTGCCTTCGCACGTGACTCGAACGACGAACGGCTCCTGCGACGCCCGCCCCGTTGGGATTGCGGACGACAGTCCGAGCAGGGTCGCGGCCCCGATCGCCGTGAGCGCCAGCGCCAGGCCTGACGCCACGACCGCCACCGCCCGCCGCCTCACTCCCCCTCCCCCCGGCTGGCACCCTTTCGCTCAACCCTGTCGTTCGGCCTCGAGCCCGTCCAGGACCTGCACCAGCTCTTCGTTTCGCTCGCCCAGACGGAGTCTCGTCTCGCGCAGGCCGAACGGGGTGTGGCGCACCGCCACCGGGCCATCCGCAGTCGCGGAAACGGCGTCCACGGGCACTAGCACCGCATCGGCGATCCTCCTCACTTCCACCTTGCCGACGAAGCGCATCCCCGGCCGCATGCGCATCCTGTCCGTGGCGTCGAGGCCGATCTCCACGGAAACAACCTTCTCCCGGCTCTCCCAGCTCTTGCGCTCCACGGCCGGTGCGATTGCGGTCAGCCTTCCGGTGAACTCCACGTCGGGGTGGGCGTCCAGTCGCAGCGCCACACGCTGTCCCACCGACACCCGCCCTGCGTCGGCCTCGTCCACTTGGCCGACTGCCATCATGCTGGAGAGGTCGGGAATATCGAGCACCGCGTCTCGCTGCCAGACGGTGTCGCCTACCTTCTTCTTCTCGCCGCGCCAGTTCGTGACATAGATGATGGTGCCGGCACGCGGCGCGGTGACTGTGAGGTGGACGATGGCATCTTGGATCTCAACGACGCGCGCCGCCGCGCGGCGTTCCATCTCCTGCAGCTTGCCGATTTCGGCTTCCGCGGCACGCTGATCGCTGGCCGTCTTTTCCTTCAGGTACGAGACCTCGCGCAAAACTTGCTCACGGTCAAGCTCCGCCATCTTGACTACGTTGCCGGCCTCCAACTCGGCCGGAATAGTCAGCTTTAGATCGGCGCGCCTGAGCGCCGCCTCCGCTTCCGCGAGCCTGAGCCGAGCGTCCTCGGTGGCCAGTGCGACCTCGGCCCGCCTCTTCTCCGCCTCCTGCCGGGCCTGGTCCGCCTCTGCCCTTTTCCTCTCGAGCTCGCGCTGCAGCTCGCTGATGTCGAAGCCCAGCACGGGCTGGCCGGCCCTCACCTCGGCCCCTTCCGGAGCGAGGAACGAGATCTTGAAGCCCCCCCAGTAATTGGCGGTTTGCGGTGAACCGATCTGCTCGCTGTTCACGGCCTTGAGCGTGCCGGCCACGGGCAGCGAAAGGATGAGGTCGCCCCTCCTGACCACCACGGAGTCGCCGCGGCGGAGCAACTCCCTTCCGGCCGCCACCACCCACCACCCACCGACAGCCACGACGGCTGCCGTGGCCACGAGCAGCACGCGACGCCAGCCCGAAGGCAACTTCACGCGCCTCATGACCCGCCCACGTGGCCGCCCCCGAGGGCGGTCCCCTCCCCGAGCCCTTTAAGGACAACGCACTCCTGCGCCGAGCACGGCCCGAGGTCGACTGCTGCCGCGCGGCCGTCGGCTAGCAGGGCGCGCGCTGACTCGGCGCCGATCTGGAGCCCAGCGCGCGGCGCCAGCAGTGCGGCGGGGCGCCGGTCCACTTCCACCTCGACCTTCACCGACATCCCGACCCGCATCCTCTCGACATCCACTGAGGCGAGGGCCACGTTCACGCGGAAGGCGCGTCGCTGCGACCCCCAGGCGGGCTCGTGCGCAACCGGAGACACGGCCTGCACCTTCCCCAGGTAGGTCCGCTCGGGGAAGGCGTCCAGAGTGCAGGTTGCCGGCATCCCGGCGGCCACGAGGCCATCGTCCACATCTACGAGCATCGCCTCGACCCTCAGGCTTGTTGGTTCCGGGATTTCCGCCACCGTCAAACCCGGCCAGATAGTATCGCCCGTCTGGAGCTTGCGATCCTCCTGGGGGTTTTCCTGCACATGGAAGATCCCGTCCCGCGCTGAAGTCACGACGAGACTCGCGATCGCCTCCTCGGCCGTGCGCACTTCGCGCTCAGCCGTCTCGACGGCGATGCGCTGGACCGCCATCCTCGCCTCGCCAGACGTACGTGCGGCAGCGAGTTGGTCCGTCGCTTTGGTCAGCTCGACCCTGGCCTTTTCGAGCTTGAGCTGGCGCTCCTGGGACTCTCGCCGGCTCAACAGCTCCTCGGGAACAGCCACATCGATCTGTGCCTTCTCGACGGCGATCCGGCACTTCTCCCCCTCGAACGTCCTCTCGGCCAGGTAGGCTGCAACGGCCGCCTGCTCCTGTTCGCTCTCCCGGCGCGCCCGAAGCACCGCGAGACGCTTGTCCTCCAGGCCGGACAAGAAGGCCGAGCTGTCGAACTCGACCACCCGCTGGCCCACCTTCACGGGGGTGCCGTCGCGCTCCAGCCACTTGATCTGGATCCGCCACTGTTCCGTCCTCGGCGCAGTAATGCTGGTGGCACTCCCGGCCGTAACCTGCCCGGTCAGCATGAGCCGGCGGACAAACGTTCCCCGCCGTACGGTCAGCGCTGCGGAAACCGCAGAGCCACGCCGGCACCCTGAAATCGGCAGCGCGAAAACGACTGCTCCAACGACAGCGACAAGCACACTACACACGCTACGCCGGCTTAGCGCACGCTCGGGCCTCGCACCGAGGAGGCCACCGACCGGAGTTTGGGCAGATCGATCGTGCATCAATGCTCCACGGCAGCACCCCACCGTCCACCGCTACGTGCATATGTTTATCACAACTCGGCGGATCCGACGCAGTTCCCGGTGACTCGCTATGCCCTTCAGTACCGGCGCATCAGGCGAAGGGAAGAGCCGTCGCGGGTGGTGTGGAAGAGAGCGGCGAGCGCCGGCCGATACGGCCCCGAGGCCGCGGGCTCACCGTTGACCGTCTCGACGACGATCGCCCTAGCCGGCCGCACCGCCCGCGTGGCCAGCACTTTGAGGAAGCCCAGGTACGAGGGAAGGTCCGGGTGGTCGGGCCCTACCCGGATCTCAAGCGACCGGCCGCGTCGCTCGGCGATCACCACGAGCCGGTGCCCGTGGAAGACGAGGCGGTTGCCAGCGATACGCCGGGGAAGTTCCCCCAGGCCTTCGAGGCCGAGCCCGCACGGCGAGGCCGGGTCGGCGGCGTTCACCCACCACACCCGGTCCTCGGGCAACCCCTCGCCCATCGTGCGAACGGCCGCGCGGGAGGCGAACTGGAGACCGGGAACTCCCGTGAAAAACTGCCCCGCGACCACCTCCCCGCCCAGCTCCATCAGGCGGAGCGCGCGGAACACCCGCGGCCACTGCAGTGCCGGTAGCTCACGCTCGAGAAGCTCGCGAAACACGACACCGTAGCGCTCGAGCACAACCCGTGCGCGGTCCTTGGCAAGCTCCTCGTCCTCGAGCGCATCGACGGAACCCTCCACGCGCTGTAGCCGGAACCAGCTCCCGGCAAACGGCCGTGAGCCCTTCCAGCGCTCGAAGCGCAGACGGCGCGCCGGGCGGCCCCCCGGGGATGGTTCGGCCTCGGCCGGCTCGAATCTTGCCTCGACGCCGCGTCGGAGCGCCGCGAAGCCGTCGTTGGCGACCACGCCTTCCCAGACGAGTCGCCAGAGCCGCCGCGTGAGCTCGGCGGACCCGAGCCCGGAGTGGGCCAGCAACTCTTCAAATGAAAACCGCCCCGGCCCCGGCGGCAGCACTGCATCGAGTTCGCTCGGCGCGAGGCTCCCGGCCTCTTCGGCCCCGGGCTCGGGGGGCTGTACGAACAGCTCCCGGTCGGGGCCGAGGGCAAACGCGAGCCGCTCGGCTCCCGCCCCGAACCAGCCCAGGTCGCTCTCCGCCAGGAGCGCGTCGAGCCACGCCGGCAGGTACGGCTCGAGACGCGCCGGCAGCAGTTCCGTCTCCCAGAGCTCGGCGGCGGCCGCGTACCCGAAGAGCCGCTCGAGCGCGGCGCGCAGGTCCTCGATCCCCGCTCCCCGTGTGGCCAACCCCTGCCAGCCTGCAAGGAACGCCGGGAGGTGGTCCGCAGGGAGCGGCTCGAACGCTGGGCGTGCCGCGGCCCTGGTGAGCCGCAACAGGCGTTCCAGGTTCTCCGCGTCGCAGATCTCCGGCTCCGCGGCATCCTCGGTCAGCTCGTCCACCACCACCCGTTGCTCGTCGAGCAGGACCTCCAGGGCCACCCGCTCCTGCTCGCTGTCGAGGGCAAACGTCCGCGTGAGCAACTCGCGGCCCACGGGACCGTAGAAGCGCAAGACCTCGCCCAGCAGGTCTCCGAGCGGGTCACCCTCCTCCGCCGCATCCTCGACGGCGCTCGCGCGCCGAGCCAGCAGCGAGGCCAGGGCGGCGACCGCCCCATCCGCGGGTGCGCCGTCGAGGGCGGCCGAGGAGAGCGCGAGCTGGTCCTGACCAGCTCGAGCGCGCGCAGCACCCGCGGCACGCTCTCGACCGCGCACACCACCGAAGGCCCGGCCGCCGAAGGCCAGGCCACCGCGACCAGCTTGCCGGAGAGCTCCGCGAGCACCGCATCTGGAGCGAGGCCGTGGTCACGGTTCGATGGCGTCGAGCAGCTCGCGCCACTCGCCGACCGGGATCATCACCCGCTCGACCGCCCAGGCCAGCAGCTCCGAGGCGGAGCGGGGCGAGTAGCCGGGGTAGGTGCGCTGGATCTTCCGGGCAAACGTGTCGGCGAGCGAGCGGGCGATGCGCGGGCGCAGGTGCGCGGCGAATACCACCTCGCGAATCAGGTCCTGCCGCAGTCGCGAGCGGCCCGCGGAGGGTGTGTCGTCCTCGTACATCAGCTCGTTGGTGCGCTTCCACGCGACGTTGGCGGCGAACGGCGAAGGCGCGGCTGTGGTCACCTCGCAAACCTCGATGCGTGCATCCCGAAGCTCGTCCAGTACGAGCCTGAGGTGGTCGAGGTCGAACTCGTCCGCCAGGCAGCTGCGCCACGCCTCCAGCAGGATCGGGAAATCCTCGAATCGGCGCACGGCCTCCAGGAGCTCCTTGGCGCGCTGGCGCGAGAGCCACAGCGGGGTGCGCCGTCGGAACCCCTCGCGGGGGAGCAGCAGGGCGCAACCGGCGGCGGCGCGGAAGCGCGCGCCGAAGAATCCGGTGCTCTCGAGCTGCTCTCGCAGAAGGCCCTCGAGCCCGTCGGCGCTCAGAAGGCCGAGCAGCTCGTGAACCCGGACCTGCCCCGACGCCGTGATGACCACGCAGTCATCGTCGTGAATGACCTCCAGAGGCATCCCGTGCTTCCTCCGCCAAGCCGCCTGCAGTGCCATCGCGAACGGCCGGTTCACGCGCCCGCCCCAGAAGGTGTGCAGAATCGTCTGCACCCGCTCCCCCTTGCCCTGCGGGTCCGCCACGTGCTCGGCGACCAGACGATGGCGGTGCGGCAGCACACCGGTGGCCGCCTTCTGCGCCGAGAGGTAGCGCAGCAGGCCGTCCACGGCCTCGCGCTTCAGTGCGTGGTCCGTCCCGAGCGTTTCGCGCAAGGTGGGGTCTTCCAGCCGCCCCTCGGTCGTCTCCAGAAAGAGCCCGATCCTCTCGGAGAGCTCGAAGCCCCGGTCACGCTCGTCGGCGCGCCAGAACGGGGCCATGGCCTGCCGGGCGTGCGCCGCCCGCACCATCACATCGTTGTGAGTGATGCGCTCGATCCGCCAGGTCTGCACGCCGAGGGTGAACGTATCCCCCACCGACCGCTCCCAGACGAACTCCTCGTCGAGCTCACCGAGCAGGGCGCCCGAGTCGGCCACTCTCAGGTGGTAGTAGCCGCGGTCCGGGATCGTCCCGCCGGACAGGTACACGACCCTCTCCGCCCCGGGGAGTGCGCGCACCGTGCCGTCCACGCGGTCGATCGCGACGAGCGGCTTCAGCTCGCGCACCCTGACCTCCGCGTATCGCCCCGCCAGCATCTCGAGGACGAGGTCGAACTGGCGGCGGGAGAGGTTGCGGTAGGCGTCGCAGGCGCGAAGGTCGGCGTAGAGGTCGTCCACGGGCCGGGTCTCGCCAACGGTCATCGAAACCAGCACCTGGGCGAGCACGTCGAGGGCACCCTCCACAGGCCGCACCGGCTCGATCTCGCCCTCGAGCACCGCACGCGCCACGACGGTGGCCGCGAGAAGATCTCGGGGATAGAGCGGCAGGAAGCGGCCGCGGCTCGTCTCTCCCACCGCATGGCCGGCACGGCCGATGCGCTGCACGGCCGAGGCAAGAGCGGGCGGGGTCTGCACCAGCACCACCTCGTCGAGTGCGCCGATGTCGATGCCCAGCTCCAGCGAGTTGGTGGCCACGATGCCGCGCAGCTCCCCGTTCTTGAGCCGCTCCTCCATCACCGCTCGCACCTCGCGTGAGAGCGAGCCGTGGTGCGAGTACACAACCTCCCCTTCTTCCTCCTCGTTGACGAGGCGCGTGACCTTCTCCACAAGGCGGCGGCTGTTGGCGAAGATCAGCGTCGAGCGGTTGCGCGCGAGTGGCCGCCGAATCTCCCCCACCAGCCAGGGCCACAGGGCGTCGCTCCCGGGAGCAGCAGGCTCGGCGGGCTCCCCCGCAAAGCCCACCTCCAACTGGTAACGCTTTGGGGTGTGCGAAGCGATGATCTCCACCGGCCGTCGGCGGTACGCCGCACCCTCGCCCTCGCCGCGTCTCTCGAAGCCGCCCACCCACTCCGCGACCCTTTCGAGGGGCAGCACAGTGGCGGACAGGGCCACACGCTGAAACTCCCCCGAGAACCGGACCAGGCGCTCGACCGCGGTCATCAGATGGGTACCGCGTTTGGAGCCCACGACTGCGTGGATCTCGTCCAGGATGACGCTCGCGAGCCCGCCGAGCATGGCGCGGCCGCGCCGCGAGGTGAGCAGGATGTTGAGGCTTTCGGGGGTGGTGATGAGGATCTCGGGCGGCCGGCGGGCCATGCGCGCCCTTTCCTCGGCGGGTGTGTCGCCAGAGCGGGTCAGGACCCGGACCTCGGGCATCGGCTCGCCGGCGGCCTCGAAGCACGAGCGCAGCTCCTCGAGGGGCCGGAGCAAGTTGCGCCGGATGTCGTTGTTGAGCGCCTTCAGCGGCGAGACGTACAGCACCCGTACCTGGCCCCCCGGCCAGGCGGCGCAGAGCAGCCGGTCGAGCGCCCACAAGAACGCCGCCAACGTCTTGCCGCTGCCAGTGGGCGCCGTCACCAGCACGTGTTTCCCGGCTGCGATGCGCGGCCACGCGAGGCGCTGCACGTCGGTGGGCTCGCCCATCCGCTCCGCGAACCACTTGCGGATCAGCGGGTGGAAGATCTGGAGGGCGTCGGTGTCTTTCGCCATGGCTGCCGGGGACAACGCTAGCCGTCCGGCGCAGGGAGCGTCAAGCGCGAGCGGACGAGAAGCCAGCGGGAGACCATCGGCCGCATCGTCTGGGTTAACATTCGCCAAGATGAGACGACCGTGGACCCTCATGACCCTGTTCGTGGCCGGAACGGTCATCGCCGTCATCGCTCCGGCGGGCGAGAAGATCCAGGACAACTCCTTCCTGATCGAGGAGGCCTACAACCAGGAGGACGGCGTCATTCAGCACATTCAGACGTTCCAGTGGGACCGGAACAGCCGGACGTGGGTGTACTCGTTCACCCAGGAGTGGCCGACACCCCGGCAGAACCACCAGCTGTCGTTCACGATCCCGGTCCTGAAGGGGGCGCCGTCCGGATCCGGGCTCGGGGACGTCCTCCTCAACTACCGCTACCAGGTCGTCTTGACCGAGCGGTTCGCCTTCGCCCCGCGCATCTCGTTCGTCCTCCCGACCGGCGCCTGGCGGGACGCCCATGGGAAAGGGGGAGCCGGCATCCAGGTGGGCCTCCCGGTGAGCGCGGACGTGTCGGAGCGTGTGACGGTTCACGTGAACGCGGGCGCAACCTGGACCCCCCGGACGGTCGGGTCCGCGGGCGTACGCCGCGCCACCTTGGACACCAGCGCCGGCGGATCGGCGGTCCTCCACGTGAGCTCGACCTTCGACACGTTCGTCGAGCTGGTCGGCGCCCGCATCGAGGCCGTGCGCCCCGACGGCTCGATCGAGACGGCGCGCGCCGTCTTCCTGAACCCGGGCGTCCGGATCGCCTTCAATCGCCCGTCGGGGCTCCAGATCGTTCCCGGCATCGCCTACACGATCGGCCTGGGGCCGTCGTCCGGAGCCCGCGCGATCTTCGCCTACCTGTCCTTCGAGCACCCTCTCGGGTGGCTCAAAAAGCACCTGTAACAGGAAGTGTCTCCGGCACCGGCTCGGGCTCCACCCCCGGATGCTCGAGGTCGGCAGGCGGGGGCTCCTTGCTCTCCTTCGACAGCGAGAGCAGAAGCAGGATCGCGGCGAGCACGACGTACCCCAGCGCGAACTGGTACGGGATCGCGCGCTGCAGCGGGCTCGCGAGAGTCCACGGGAGGTACATGTTCCCGTCGGGCGACGCGGAGTGGATCACCCCGAAGAACGAGAACGCCGCCAGTATCCCGAGGTAGAGCGCCGAGCGCTTGAGCTTCCGGTCGATCAGCTCCGCGAGGAACCCGCCCCAGAGCATGGCGGTGAGGATGAATCCGTTGCCCACGGCGACCGTGACTAGCACCTCGGGCAGCTCCTTGCCGGCCTTGGCGAGCAGCTCGGCCAGCGTGCCGGCGGCGAGGAACGTCCCGTACTTGATCGCGAGCAGCCGGGCGATCGTCGGGAAGTAGGCAAACGCCACCGCGGGGGCGTGGCGGGCCGGGCACGCCAGGAACGCCTGCACCATGATGTCGAGGGCGACGAAGATGAGGATCGGCGCGAGCACCGCCCGCGGGATCAGCTCGACGATGTACCCGACGTACCCGATAATCCCTCCCAGGCCGATGAAAACCCCGGTGAGCGCCGTGTAGCCGGCGCGGGCGCCCATCCCCTTGTACGCAGGCTGGCCGATGTACGGCGTGGACTGCGCGACACCGCCGCACACGCCGGCCACCAGCGTCGCCACCGCCTCCGTGAGCAGGATGTTCCGGGTGTTGAAATCGTCGCCGGCGACGCGGGCACTTTCGGTCACGTTGATTCCGCCAACGACCGTTAGCAGCGCGAACGGTACGGCGAGTGGCAGGTACTTGAGCGCCGGAAGAAACCCCTTGAGAAAAAGGAGGGTCGGAACCGGCAACCCGAGGTGGAGCTCGGCGGCCGGGAGTGGATGGTACGTGCCGCCGATCCAGCCGTGCGGACCGAGGATGTAGTACAGCGCGGTGCCGATCGCGATCGCCGCCAGCACGCCCGGGATGTTCTTCGGCAGCCTGATGCGGGCCACGAGGTTGTACAGGATCAGGCCGAGCGAGATCAGGCCGATGAGCGGCATCCCGAAGATGTCGAGCAGCGGCACGAACCCGATGAGCGCGACTGCAACCGAGGCGAGCGACCCGAGCAGCCCCGCCTGCGGCACCATCCGCTGAACCCAGCGACCGCAAAAGGAGAGCACCAGCTTGATGATCCCGATCATGACCATGGTGGCCATGCCGATGTACCAGGTCATCATCGCGGCCTCGCGCGGCTCCATCCCCTGCGCCTTGAGCGAGACGAAAGCCGGCCCCAGGACGACGAGCGCTATGCCGATCGTGGAGGGCGTGTCGAGCCCGAGCGGCATCGCCGTGACCCTTGGGTTCCCGGTCTTCTTCGCGAGGCGGAACGCCATCCACGTGTAGACCAGGTCCCCAAACAGCACGCCGAACGCCGTTCCGGGGAACATCCTCGTGTACACGATGTCGGCCGGGAAGCCGAACGCGAACACCAGGATCCCGGCCAAGAACGACAGCACGGTCACGTTGTCGAACATCAGGCCGAAGAAGCCGTTCACATCACCGATGGCGAACCACGCGTACCTGCGGCCGGTCTGGTTCATGCGCGTCTCCTTATCGACTCGTGAAGGATCCGGAGGAAAGCCCGGCTGCCCTCGCTGGCTGCCGAGTACGGCGGTGCGGTGGGGCGCCCGGGCATCAGGCGATTCTATCAAGCCGATAGGGCGCAAGCGCCCAAGCCGTTAGCCACGGTCAAGTCGAGGTGCGGGATCAGGTCGGCCGGTGGGGTGCAAGCCAGGAGCGCCTCGACGCGAGACGATCCTAGCGAACCCCTGAGCTGAGCGCTGTCGCCAGCAGGCGCGCCACCGGCGCCTGCGCCAGCAGCCCGTCGAGCGCCTCGCGGGCGCAGCTCGCGTCAAGCACGCCCGCAGGCAGGTAGGCGACGAGCCAGGCGCGGCTGGTGTTCTCCACCACCTTCACCCGCTCGCTGTCCGTGATCGGCGTCCCGAACGGGCCTTGTGCGTCCGCCAGCAGCGGCTTGCCGTGCAGCTCGTACGGCCCGCGCATGGAGAGCATCGTCTCTTCATCGCGGCCGGCCCGCAGCACGAAGGGAGGCGTCGCCGAGCCGAGCGCCATCACGCACCCCGGCACCACCAGCTCCACCGAGAGGCAGTTGTTGAGGTCCACCAGCGGGTGGACGGCAGGCAGCTCCTCCCCCTTGAGCACGCGCCGCAGCAGCGCCTCCGATGAGGGGCGGTGGCGGGTCGGGTCGCACCCGGCCTGCCGGAACAGCTTCCGCACCGCGGCCGCGGTCGGGTGGGCGGAGAGTGCCTCCAGCGTGTGGCTCACCCGCGCCCGGGCGCCCACCTCGGCCCGCAGCGAGGCCAGCGCTGCCTCCGAAAGGGCCTGTAGCTCGAGGTCCGCCCAGAACAACGCCCAACCGGCCAATTCATGGCGAACGGTGGGAGCGAAATCGTCCATGGCACAATCCTGCCATAATCGGCATGGGGAGTGAGCCACCCGTGACGCGTTGCCTCTTCGCGACCGACCTGCACGGCCACGCTGACCGTTACGAGAAGCTGCTGGCCGCGGTGGAGCGCGAGCGGCCGGCGGCGGTCCTCCTCGGCGGCGACCTTCTCGCGCATGCCTTCGCATGGCACAAACCCGGAGACTTCTTCGGGGAGTTCCTCGGACCGGCCCTGGCGGAGGTGAGAAGCCGGCTCGGGGAGGCGTACCCGCGGGTGCTGGTCATCCTAGGCAACGACGACCCGCGCCGCGAGTTGGAGTCCCTCGAGGGGCTGGCCGCCGACGGCCTCCTCGATCCCCTCCACATGCGCGGCGCCGACGTCGGCGGCTTCCACGTGTACGGCTACGGGTGCGTCCCACCCACGCCGTACGGGCTCAAGGACTGGGAACGCTGGGACGTTTCGCGCCACCTGGAGCCGGGCTGCCTGTCGCCCGAGGAGGGGTTCCGCTCGGTGCCTGCCAAAGCGTCGGAGATACGCTACGGCACGATTGCGAAGGATCTGGCCTTACTGGTCGGGGACGCAGAGCTCGACCGGGCGGTGGTGCTCTTCCACGCGCCGCCGCACGAGACCAGCCTGGACCGTGCCGCGCTCGACGGGCAGATCGTCGAGCACGTCCCGCTCGACGTTCACGTCGGCAGCATCGCGATCCGCCGCTTCATCGAGGAACGCCAGCCGCTCGTTACGCTCCACGGCCATGTACACGAGTCGGCGCGCCTGAGCGGGGCGTGGCGTGACCGGATCGGCCGCACCCACGTCTTCTCCGCCGCCCACGACGGACCGGAGCTCGCCCTCGTGCGGTTCGACCTCGAAGATCCCGCCTCCGCTACCCGCGAGCTGATCTGAAAACCGCGGTTCGGCCGTGTGCATACGGCGCGTAGCCCGCGCCGTTTGAGCAGGGCCCAGGCGAATCGCGTGTAGCCGCGCCTCCGAGTCGGTGCCGGGTATCACACTTTGCGCTTGGAGCGGCATGGTGCGGTGCTTCAACTCCTGCCTTGGCGAAAACACCGGAGGCGTTACCGAACCAAAGTGTGACTACCCGGCACCGGGCAAGGCGCGCGAGGCGGTCGGACCGGAGCATAGCCGGAGGCTATGTGAGGATCCGAACCGCCGAAGTCCAACAACGCAGATGGTCCGCTTTCGGAGGCGCACTCAGCGGCGGAGGGGGAGCTCCCACGCGGCGTCCGTAACCGCCCCAATCTTCACCGCATAGCTCGACCGCGCGGCGATGTCTTCGTCGGTCACGATGTGCACGTCCAGGAGGCCGCCGCTGCGGAACCCGGTGCGAAGGAAGTTCATCTCGTCCAGGCAGAGACTCCACCCCTCGAGCCAGGTCTCCAAAGCCTGCCGTTGCGCGCGGCTGCCCCGGAAGTGCACCAGCATGTCGACGTCGCTCCCCGGTCCCGCGGTCGCGTTCTTCGCGCTGCCGAAGACATACATCGCCACCACGCCGAAGCGCTCCGCGTCGGTCTGCGCGGCGAGCCTTTCCGCCATCCGCAGGCGCCAGCGCCAGTGCCCCTCGCGTGAGGGTTCGCCGGGTCGCGGCTCCCCACTCGGTTCTTCGGGCGGCTTGCCGGGTGGCACGAGGACCCCGACCGCCCTCTCCTCGTCCGCGTTCATGAGGACCCGCAGAACCATGCCTCCGCTCACCTTGGGCACATCAATCACCCTGACAACGCTCTCCAGGTGGGCAAACTCCGGCGCCAGATTTGCCAGCTCGTTCTCCGACTCGCGGAAGAACCGCTCGGCGAACACGACACCGGGGTCGTCGGGATAGAGCGGCAGGTAGCGAATCGAGGCCTCGACCAGGTCCTGGAAGAAGTGCGTGCCGAAGGAGAGATCGGGCAGGTAGTTGCCGCGCTTGCGGGCGATCTCGGCGAGCATCGCGGTGTGGTTGATGTCGGAGTACGTGACGCTGACCCCCAGCTTGATGTCGCCGCGGCTCCCCCACCGCCCCGGTCCCATCAGGATGAACTGGCGCTTGGGCAGCACTACGTTGAGCCGGCTGACGGCGCGGCCCACCGCGTGCAGGTCCTCGACGCTCTCGAGCTGGTTGTAGCGTTCCGGGTCCACGTAGACGACGTGAGTGATGTCCGGCACGTGCCCGTTGGAGACGAACCGGGTGGCCGAGAACAGGGTGCTCTTCTCCGGGAGGTCGTGCGGGATCACAGCAGGGACGTTTTCGCGCGCGAAGCTCTGCGGGCGGCACTGAAGCAGGTAGAACTCGCGCCCGTCGGAGGCGAACTCCATGTCCACCGGCCGGCCGAACCTTTCCTCCAGGACGCGGAGCATGGCCCCGATCCTCCGCACCAGCGGGGTGTCCGAGATCAACCCCTCGAAGGTCACCACCGGCTCCCCCTGCTCGAGGTCGAGGTACGCGCCCACCGGCTTGACGATCTGCGAGTCGTGCTTGAACGAAATGATCCGGTGGATCTCCGGGTACTCGTGGGCGCACTCCGCAAGCAGCGTCTTGATGCGCAGCGTCTTGAGGCTGCGGGACTGGAGGTCCACCACGTCGATCTGCTGCGGGGAGTAGCGCACCACCTCGTCGGGCGTGACGTTCACCCGCAGTCCCGGCTGGCCGGGCGCCACTAGGATCGGGTAGTCCTCCTGAACTCGATCGACGGCGCGGGTCCCGAGTCCCGGCACCATTCTGATCAGCCCATCTTCCCGCTTGACCCGCTGCGACCAGCGGAACTCGTTGCGCGACAGGGCGACGCCGGCGTAGGCGGGGAAGTAGTAGCGGCACACCGGCGTGCCAACCACCTCCTGGATCATGATCCCCATCTCCTCCTGGAAGTCGAGCAGGCCGCACTGGGCGCGGTACTGGATGGGGTCGGGCCCGTGAATCGAGGCGTAGACCTCGGCGATCGCGTCCATGAGTGCGTTGAGGCGCTCGCGCTTCGTACCCTGGTTGGCCAGGAAGAGGCTCTTGTACTTCCCCGAGAAAGCCGCACCGACCCGATCCTCGAGCAGGCTCGAGGAACGCACGATGATCGGCGTGGCGTGCAGCTCGTCCAGAACCAGCGACAGGCCCTTGACCAGCTCGGGCGGGAACTCCGAGTTCTTGAAGACCTGGACGAGGTGCGGGTACTCGAGCCGCACCTGGTCGATCTCCTTGTACTTCTGCTCGTACACCTCCTCGAGGTTGTTGTGGCGCACGAAGCCGCGCACCGCATCGGACGCGACGTAGAACGCGCGCGGCAGCCGGACTTCGCCGATCTCGGGGTGGTCCGCGAGCGACTTCCTCAGGATCTGCTCCGCCAGGAAGACACCTGCCAGCTTGCCGCCCAGCATTCCGCGGCTCCCCGGAAGGCAGATCAGGCGCTCGAGCAGCCCGAGGATGTCCTCGAGGTCGATGAACTCCTTTGCGACCGTGATGTACGAGGGTTCCCGTGAGAGGAAGCGGCGGATCAGCGAGACTCGGACGATGTTGAGCGTCGGCGGCGAAAGCCCCGCGCCCTCCGGGACCAGGTGCAGGTACCGCCGGATGGCGTTGGCCACCTCCTCCGGTGACGCCTGCACGTTGGCCACCGTCTGCACCAGGAACGCCGAGCGATCCTCGTGGATCCAGCGCTCGATGCGGTCAAGGATCTCGCGACCCGACAGGCACTTCTGAGCCACCGTAAAGACCTCGTCGGCGAGCTGCATGGAGTCGCCGAGGGGGACCCGCTGACTGGGCTCGTTGACCTCGCCGAGCACGCCCTCCTCGGCACGGCGGTCCTGGCCGAACCCCTGGAGCAGCGTCTGCGCCTGCGAGATCCCGCTCCACGCGAGGTGTGTGGCCATCTTGCGGGAGATGCGCACGAAGAGGTCCTGGTCCGTGCGGCGCAGCAGTTT
The DNA here is from genome assembly GCA_963739225.1 of uncultured Acidobacteriota bacterium. GTDB lineage: Bacteria > Acidobacteriota > Thermoanaerobaculia > Thermoanaerobaculales > Thermoanaerobaculaceae > RBG-13-68-16. Next base: position 716,154 of record CAVTZQ010000004.1, read on the forward strand.
CAGGACGACCCTCCACTCCTCCGGCCTCTTTTCGGCCAGCGACTCGCGAACGTGCCGCCACTCCTCCACGATGCCCCGGAGCTGTTTGTGAAGGATGAAGTGGCCGACGCGTTCGGCGATGGTCTGGATGAGCCTGCCCTCCTCCTTGAGGAACGGACCCTCGTCCGCCTGCGGCATCTCCCGCGTGTAGTAGACGTTGATCCGGCCGACCTTCTTGTCCTGCACGACGATGTCGGCACCTTGCTTCCACGGCGTTTCGGCGAAACCCTCGCGGCCGAACTTCTTGCCCTCGTACTCGATGATGGTTACGCAGAGGTCCGGGTACTGCCAGCCGGGAGGAATGGCCGCAATGATCCCAGCGAAGACCTCCTCGAGCGGCCTGTCCGCGTCGTCGAGAAGCTCCTCGACGTCGTACAGGCAGCCCAGCTCCTTCGCCCGCTCCTGGAGCGCCCAGAGCAGCCTCTCGTTGGCTTTGTCCTGGTCAGTCATGGTGGCTCAAGTGCTCCGGCAGGGGTTCCACGCTCACCTCTCTTAAGCAGTCTAGCGCAATGAAACACTTGGCTTTGCTTGAGCCGTGAGAGAATAGAAACACGGCGCGCTCTAGCCGAGGGCGCGCCGCCCCATGCGGAGCGCTCGCAGCGCACACTGCACCGGATCAACGTCGCGCGGAGGACCGGGAGAAGAAAGACGGGGCCGAAATGGTGAGCGTGAGCGTTATTAGGAGTGGTCTGGCGTGGTACTTCGATCAGAAGGTCACCTGGCGCCGACGAAAGTTCAGCGAGCACCCAGAGGACCCCAGGAACGAGAAGTCGGCCAGCGTGCTGGAAAGCATCGCCCGGTACATCGAACGTCTTCCCGACGACGACGTGTCCCTAGGCAAGCTTGCCGCGTTTCTCGAAGAGGCGGGGCGCGACCTCTTCATCGAAGGTATTGATGAGGGCATATTCCTGCCGGGCGAGGTCCCAGACGCACTCGCAAACAAGGCCGGTTTTCATTGCCTGGAAGATCCTGAGGTGTGGTTCCCGTGGTTCATTGACCAGGTCATCGAGGCCCGGCGCCACGAGATCGGGATCGAGCCCAAGGCCGAGGGCCAGGGACCGCACGAGGTGCAGTGAATCAGCACACCGCAGCAGAGATAGACGGGGCGCCTTCGGGCGCCCTTTCCTTGCGACCCGCGCAAGCGCACAGGCGGCCCCAGGCCACAAGAACGAACGCTCACCGAGTAAACGCAAAACGCCGTCACCGTCCTGGGGCTGGCTGGATGCCGGCCTTTGGCCGAGCCAGCCAAATCTCACCGGCGGAGCCACAGACGAACTCCTGACCGCGATGCACACGGACCTTGGTTTCGGCGCGATTCTCCTGCAAGTCGAGGTTGATGATGTAATCGACTGACAGGTCAGCCGCGGGGAAGCTCCCCTTCGCTGGCTCACCAGGAAAGACGACGAATCGCTTGTGGCCATAGGCAACATTGGTCGGAGGATGAAGTAGTAGGATCTCAGCGACAAAGGCAGACTTGTCACTGCGGTCGCCAGGCACGAGAATGGGATCGCCCACCGGATACGGTGTGACAGAGACCTGAACAAGCAGATTTGACGGCGCCCGTTGCGACATTTGCCCGAGCGCTGCGACGCTGAACAGTACGGTTGCTGCCACCGGGAGTTTCCAGTATTGGTTCATTCGTTTCCTCCGCTGTCATTACGGCAAGCGCTGCCCGTGACACTGACCTTCTGCGGCCTAAAGACAACCCAGAAACACTGCAAAAAGCTGCCGTGTTTGTCAGCCGACCAATTCAGTGAAACGTGGTGGATCATCTCGCGACGTCTAACAGTTACACAACAAGACTGCGTAGAGGTTTTCCCGGATGGGCGGCAGGATCTGCTTCCCATCCTGGCCTGAGGAACGCAGGTGAGGCCGGCGAGTGGTGGGCCGCCAGACACGCCGAGGGAGCTTCGGACACCGCGTCCTCCAGATCATTTCAAGATAGGAGTATAGATCCCTGGCTACTAGCCGCAGGCCGCCAGGGACCTCGTTGGGACATGCCAGCTTCGCGCCGGCAGGGGGGCAATACAAAACGATCTGTCGGGCAGCGCCGCGTAAGCTGCGCCAACCACGACCTTCCGTGGCCGCTCCCGGTGGCGGAGTCGTGTCCCCGGGCAACCTGCCAGACCCAACCTAAGCCAATTCCAGCCTTGCACATTTCCCCCGCCCTCGAAGTTAGGACACGACCGGAAGTCGGCCCCCCGGCATGACCCAAACGGGTGATGACAGCAGCCTCAGGAAGAAGGAAGTTGGTATTGGGACAGGCAGGAGGGCATGACACATGAGAGCATGTATCCGCCCCGTAGCCAGGAAGATTGTCTTGACCAGGGGTCGTACCTCCTCTCACGTCCGAGTCGTCGCCGAACGGGGTAATGGCCCCCACCTGACGCTCGTCGTCCTGGAGGATGAGCTCCAAAACCAATTCGGCCTAGCGATTGGCATCTTCGCCCATCTTCCGAAACCAGCCCAGGCCGACATGGTGGTAGATCTGGGATCACTTGGGGAAATCGGGTGCGGTGCGCGACACTCTGCGGCGACCTGAAAACGTAGTCTCGGAGGGGAGGGTCAAGAATGAGGCCAAGATTCACAGCGAAATCCCTTTTGGTTCCATTGTTGGCATTTCTCACGATGCTCGTCTTTCCGGTCCACAGTTCTGCTGTCTGCTATCAGGAATACTACGATCTCTACAGCTGCCCGGATCAAGATTGGAGCGGAGATTTCGGGGATTGCGAGTACCTCGGTACTTGGTGGGGTGAAGCCTGGTGCGACTCTGGCAGCGGAGGCGGGGGGGGCGGAGGTGGTGGGGGGGGACCCAACGACCCGCTGCTCGCCGCACTCCTGGATGATAACGGCGACGGGAAGCTGGACTGTTGGAAAGACACTGTCACGGGTTACAGTACGATATCGGAGACGAACTCGTGCAATCAGTACGGCTCTTCGAGCCCACCCTGCGGACACTCGTGGCCCCAGCACATGGGTCAGGACATTGCCGCCGAATGCGGGAATGACGTGCGTGCGGTCGGGAACGGTACGATAACGGAGGTAGGCTATTCGAGCTGTAACGGCAACTATATCCGAGAGGAGCTCGACGATGGCACCTACGCCATATACTTGCACCTAAGGGATGCCCCCCTCGTCCAAGTTCACGACACCGTTCATGTGACGGACAAGATCGGCGTGGTCGGGCAGACGGGCTGCGCTGATGGTTGCCATCTCCACCTACAGATGCAGACAGGGTCGGTCGTGGACGACTTCAACCAGACTTTTGATCCACGGTCAGTGCTTGGCAACTGCTGAGGAGGGGAGGAAAGTATGCTTCTGCTTCAGATCATCCTAGCTGGAACGGCAGCTGCCGCGGCCACGCCCCAAGGCGCAGGCGCCCAACCGGTGTTTGGTGGCGCGGACGTCCGCGTCGCCGTGGAACGCGCATCCGGGCGGATCGCCGTCAGCGGGCGCGGCGTCATTGAGATCTTCGCGAACGTCACGGAGACCATGGCGATCGCTTCGTTTGCTGCCCCCGCCCCGGATGCTCAGGTGACCGAATACAAGGGTCACACCCTGCTGCTGTGGCATCCGGTGCCGGACAACTCGTGGGGTGGCGACATCGTCCTCAACGACGACGGCACGGAACTGACCCGCTGGACCAATGAAAAGCAGCATTTTCCGAACACCAGCACGCACCTCACGCAGGACGGAACGGGACTCATCGGCAGCGTCTGGGTTGACTCCCGGGCGCGAGCGGAACAGAGGCTACCCACCGGCATCCCTGACCGCACAAACCTGATGATCACGAAGCGCTTCTCCGACGGCGTTCGCAAGCTGTTGTCCCCAGGCCTCCTGGCGGGAGCCGAAGGCCAGCCGGAGCCCCCTCGGATTGGAAGCGTGGATATGATCGGGCTCACGCCTGACGACGTTGTCGCTTCCTTGAGTGATGGCGTCGTCATGCGCCTGTCCTCCGGCCGGGGGCTATTCGAGACCAAAGTCGACGAGGTGCCGCGGGCGTCCTGGGTGATAACCGATGTGGATGTTGCACGGGGTGTCGTCGTCCTGGTCGAGCAACACAACCTTGGAACCGCCGTCGGAGTGGACATCAACACGGGGCATCGACTCTGGAGATGGAATGGCCCCGAGAAGAAGGGGGAGATCGATCGGTTCCTTGGCCAAACTCGCGGAAGCAACGCGCTGGGCAGGTGGTTGAGCGCCGTCGAGAAGAGGGAGATGCCCATGAAGCCCAGCGACGCTGACAGTCGGAAGGCTAGGGCAACGGCCCTCGTACGGCTGTACGGGGTAATGGACGCGAGACTTCTTCCTGATGGCCGACTCCTAGTCGCGGGCGGCAGCGCCGCGAGCGATGAGGCCTTCCACCCCTGGATGGGCGTCGTCGATGCCGCCACCGGGGAGTTGGCAGGCCGTGAGCTTCTCGACCGCATGGCCGCACGTGGAGGTACGAAGGCCGCAGACTTCATCCGCTCTCGCAAGGTTCCCCGTTATCTGGCGTGGTGGGTTCTTCCGGACGGTACGCTCCTGGTTCGGGGAGCTGATGGGTACTACCGGGTGGGAGTGACCGACTGACAGCCGCGCCCCCAATTTCCGCGCGTACTGCATAAAGTGGTACCACCATGCCGCTGTTGCGTGGCGATAACGTAGTTGCGGCCTCATCGCAGTTACCTTTTTGCAGAAGCTGCCCGGCGTAGTGTCTGTCGAAGCATCGGCGTTTTGCGAGACTAAGAGTGGTCTGGCGTGGTACTTCGATCAGAAGGTCACCTGGCGCCGACAAAAGTTCAGCGAGCACCCAGAGGACCCCAGGAACGAGAAGTCGGCCAGCGTGCTGGAAGGCATCGCCCGGTACATCGAACGTCTTCCCGACGACGACGTGTCCCTAGTCAAGCTTGCCGCGTTTCTCGAAGAGGCGGGGCGCGACCTCTTCATCGAAGGCACTGATGAGGGCGTATTTCTGCCGGGCGAGGTTCCAGACGCGCTCGCAAACAAGGCCGGCTTTCATTGCGGGGAAGATCCTGAGGTGTGGTTCCCGTGGTTCATTGACCAGGTCATCGAGGCGCGGCGCCACGAGATCGGGATCGAGCTCAAGGCCGACGTCCACGGACCGCACAAGGTGCAGTGAGTCAGCACACCACAGCAGAGATAGGCGGGGCGCCTTCGGGCGCCCTTTCGTTTGTCTAGGCATCTGCGGTGCGCCGCAAGAGTCGGCGCTGAGCTCCGCGTGCTGGAGGCTGTTGCAGCAGCCAGAGGCTCACATTAACTGGTAACAGTCAGAACACGAGACCGGGGTCCAAACGAACTTCCTATCCGTCTTAGAAAACGCCCTGAGCCTTCTGGCGTTCGGGGATCGTTCCGCCGCCGGCACGGGCCGCTGCGATCTCGCCGGGCGCGAGGCTCCGGTAGACCTTCAGGAAGACCTGATTGATAGGGGCAGTGTTCCCCGAATCCTTGTAGCGGAAAATGATCTGATAGACGCCGGGTGCCAGCTCCTCAAAATGGGGATTGTTCGGGAAACTTAGAATTCTCAAATCGAACGCGCGACAGGGGAAGCTCCCATTTGCGGTCGTGGCGGCAGTGTCACATGCATAGCCAAAGGCCCCAAAATTGCCGGCCTTCAACCCGCCAACAGCGACACCATTCTCGTCCGCCACCATGATGACGACGATCTTCTCGGTGACCGTGGCTTTGAAAGTAGGGTCGTCAGGGTTTTGTGATGTGAAGCTCATCGATGGCCCCGAGAACCCGGCCAGTTGCCACGAGCCTGCTTCAGCAGATCCCCCAAGAAGTACACTAAGAACCAGAGCCGCACAGAGAGACTTCATCGTAGCCCCCTTTCTTGAGTCTAACTACCCCCAACAACGATGAAGGCGCAGACTATTCCCGAAACAAATGAGAATGGCAGCCGGAGGTGGAAGTGCTCTTCTAAACGGCGGCCGGGATGCTGGAGTCTTAGGAGGCTGCGGCGGAGGTAGTCGTCATCGACTTGCGGGAGGCGGGTACCCTCGTCATCATCGTCAGGCCGGCCGACGTACAGACCGCCGGCGGCATCATCTGGTCGGACGCTTGTCGAACGCCGCCTCAAGGCCCATCTGAGCCTCCCCTGCGAAGGCAGCCGAAAAGGTCTAGCGACCGCATAGCAGCTCGCCGTGGACGCGGTTCGGGCGCATCGAAGTTGCGCCTAAGTGCGACAGTAGCGCGCCAGTAAGGCCAAGCGTCCCGGAGGGCACTAGCGGAACAACTGCACAATCTCCTTGGGCACCGAAGTCAGAAGGAGTCCAAAGAAGAGGCAGATGACGCCCATGAGGGAGATATAAAGGCCACCCGTCTCGGCGGCTTCCAGCTTTGCCTGGAGTGCATCGTCGTGCTCGGCTCGGACCTGCTGCTCTCTACGCAGCGCATCGGCGTGTTCGCGAACCTGGGAGTCAAGCCTATTCTCGGCAGCGACGAGGCGCGTATTCAACTGTTCAGTGTTCCTCGTCAGTGCACCAACCCTCGCTTCAATTGAGGACTCAGGATCGACCTTGCTCCAGGTATGTCCTCGACCGCTCCACGATCCTTCACCCCAAAACGTGGCGGTCGCCGTCACCGGCTTTTGACCCCACAGTGGAAAACGTGAGAGCCACGCTCTCAGCGATGTCACAGGCTTTGGGCGTCCGAACATCTTTCGAGTCGTGCGAAGCCCGTAAGCCACAGTACCTACCCCAAACAACTGGAGAACGAGACCGCTAACTCTGACTTCGATTTCGGAGGTGCCGGGATGAAAAGACACGCGGAGCGCCACGACAAGGACGAAAAGGGGAACCACCACCACCAACCTTCTACGAGCCACTTGCCTACCGCCTGAGTCCAGCCGAAGAGTCTCCGCACCGAGGAAGAATACCTCCGCAGTTACGCCTAATGTGAGGTGCGACCCCGGTAGGATCATGGGGCGTGAGAGCACGGTCACACCATAGCGCCAACCTAGAATCGGGCTGACAAAAAGGTGGTTGTCTCCTTGATTCCAAAGGACTTATGCCAGAGCATCCTCAGTCATGGTGAACGATCACCCCCCGGCCGGACCGCCCGTCCACCCTGATGGACAGCGGCACAGCCAGCCTCACGTGACGCAGGTAGCGCGTCTCGGTCACGGCCTGCTGCAAGTCGAGCCAGGCCCAGTCGATGCGGCGGCTCTCCTCCGCGTCGAGCGAGAAGTAGAGAACCGAGAAGCTCGTCAGGTTGTGGAAGAAGTGGGAGCCCTGCGAGAGGTCGGCGTGCAGACCTGAGGTCGAGGCCTCGATGATGGCGCGGGCGCCGCAGATCTGCGCCCACTCCACCGGCACCCCTCCCCACTGGTCGGAGGTTCCCCACCGGCCGAACCCCATCAGTAGGTACGGCCTCCCCTCGCGCAGCAGCCCGTCGTTGATTGCCTCGAGCTCCCCGGCGATCGCCGTGGTGCCGCTCACCGCGAACGCCCCCGGCTTGACGTAGACGATATCGAGGACCGAGTCGTCCGAGCCGTTGCCGAGCACGTGGCGCGAGGCGGCCAGCGTGCCCGGCCCCTCCATCTCGGCCTCGTCGACCGTGACCGCCTCGTGGCCAACGACCAGCGGCCGCACCTGAAGGAACCCGAGCCGAGCCGCGCCGGCCGCGTCAACGGTGAGGGCGAACTCGATCTCCACCGGTTCCCCCACCGCGTCCTCACATGCGGCGAGCAGCTGTCGCACGGTGTCGTTGAGCGCCACCTGCTTGTACGACAGGATCGGCGCGAAATTGAGGAGCCGCGGCCCCTTCACACCGGCGCCAGCGGTGATCCGCTGGGCCTGCGGGTCGTAGGTGGAGGCGATAAAACGCAGCGTGTCGTCGGCCTCGGCGTCGGCGAGGGAGCAACGCACCAGGTGCTCGGTCTCCTTCCCCGGGTCGTAGGGCGCCTGGCCCATGTTCACCGCCCAGAACTCGCGCTGGGTTGCGTCCAGCAGCTCGCCGATCGAGTTGTACGGTGGCGGCGCCTTGGGGTAGGCCGGCGAGTAGTTCCAGCACGGTTCGCCGTCCACGATAGTCTTGCCGAGACCGAGGGCCAGGCTGGCTACGCCGTCCTCCGGCTTTGCGTGGCCCGACGGGTAGTAGTTGTACGAGCGGGCCACCCCGGAGACGTTCGGGTAGAAGCGTTCCCCGTGGCGGGCGCCGACCACCTCCTGGACGATGACCGCCATCTTCTCGTCCCCCACCGCCCCACGCACGGTCTTCAGATAGCGCTTGGCCTCCCGGAAGTACGTCGAGGCCCACACCAGCTTGACCGCCTCGACGAGGCGCCGGAAGCGGGAGTCCACGTCGAGCTGGTTATTGGGCGTCATCTTGGTGGCATAGACGCCAGCGAACGGCCGCTGCAGCGCGTCCTCCAGCAGACTCGAGGAGCGCACGGCCAGCGGCGAGTGGACCGCCGCGATCAACGCACGCAGGTCGCCGGCGAGCTGGCTCGGCAGGTCGCCCTGCAGGAAGCGGTGGCTGATGCGGGCGTCGGGAAGGTCGGAGGCGGCGTCCTCGTGCAGGCCGTTGAGGCTCATGAACGCGTCGAAGTGCTCGGTTGTGATCACCGCGAGCTGCGGGACGGCGGCCCGAACCTCGTTTTCGCGGGCGAACCGCTCGGCGAGCGTGGGCAGGATGAACGCGAGGCCCTGCGCCTTTCCACCCAGCTCCCCGTCCCCGATGGCGGTGAACGGCGTCTCGGCGTTGAAGAAGTCCCGCTCGAACCGCGTCACGGAACCCGCCGCCACCTTCATTCGGCGACCTCGGTTCCCACTTCTGAGGTTTGTTTACGTTCCCCTATCCTCACAGCCACCCCCGCGCCCTGCACGCGCCCGCGACGCGCGATACCGCAATGATGTAGGCGGCGTCCCGCATCGAGAGGCTGCGCTTGCGCGCGAGGTCGCTCACCGCGATGTAGGCGGAGGTCATCTTCACGTCGAGCTTGCCCAGCACCTCGTCGCGCTCCCAGAAGTAGTTCATGTTCGACTGCACCTGCTCGAAGTAGGAGCAGGTCACCCCGCCGGCGCCGGCAAGCAGGTCCGGGATCACCGTGGCCCCGCGTGCCGCCAGCGTCTGCTCGGCCTCGGGACGCGTCGGCCCGTTCGCGCCCTCGGCGACCACCCGCACGCGCTGGCTCACGGCGCCGACGTTCTCCGCCGTGATCTGGTTCTCGAGCGCCGCCGGAACGAGCACGTCCACGTCCTGCTCCAGCCAGGCGTTCCCGGGCAATACCTCATAGCCGAGGCGCGTCGCCTCCTCGCGGTCGATGCTCCCGAAACCGTCGGTGATCTCGAGCAGCTCCTCGACACGCACACCGTCCGCCCTGCGGACGGTGAACGGCTTGCGCTCTCTTCTGTCCAGCGCCGCAACCGCTACCACCTTCACGCCGAGGTCCGCGAACAGCTTCACGGCGTGTTGCCCGACGTTCCCGAACCCCTGCACGCTCGCGAGCGCGTTGGACGGTTTGACCCCAATTTCCTTCAGCGCCTCGCGCACGCAGATCACCGCGCCGAACCCCTGGGCCTCCTTGCGCCCCAGCGAGCCCCCCATGCCCACAGGCTTGCCCGTGAGTGCGCCCAGGGCGTGCCTCCCGTTGATCGCCTCGTACTCGTCCAGCATCCACAGCATCTGCTGCGGGCCGGCCATGATGTCCGGCTCCGGGACGTCGACGTCGGGCCCGAGATTGCGTGCGGCAAAACGCATGAAGCGGCGGCAAAGCTGCTCCAGCTCGGCCGCGCTCAGGTTGTGGGGGTCCACCACGACGCCGCCGGCGCTCCCCCCGAGGGGGATGTCCACGACGGCCGTCTTCCACGTCATCCACATGGCGAGGGCGCGGATCACGTCCAGGGTGCCGGCTGGGTGGAAGCGCAGGCCGCCCTTCCCGGGGCCCCGCGCGTCGTTATGGAGCACGCGGAACCCCCTGTAGATGCGTACGCCCCCGTCGTCCATGCGGAGCGGGATCGAGAACACGACCTCCCTCATCGGCTCCCGCAGGAATTCGCGGATGGCGCTGTCGAGCCCGAGCTGCTCGGCCGCGCGGTCGTACTGAGATTGGGCCATCACAAAGGGGTTGAAGGGCTTTGTCGACATGGTGGATCTCCTGCTCCGACCGGCCTCAAACCCCAGTCTGTTATGGCGTTACGTTGATGTCAAGCAAGAACTGTCGCAGCCTGGAGAGGTGCGAGAACCGCTCAGTTAGCCACGAAGAACGATGAGACCCCGGCGGGTCGCGCCATCGACCACGACTTCCAGGGGGCGGTCAAGCCGGATGTGCCTCACCCTGCCGGCCAGCTCCTCACGCTCGGCAGGATGAGCTGCGAGCCACTCCCAGTTGACGCTGCCGCCGTCCTGTAGCCGGTGCACCGCGAGGAACGGGATGCCAAACGACGTCAGGTTGTGGAAGAAATGGGATCCCTGCGAGGGTTCCACCTCGAGGTCCGCGAAGTCCGTCTCTACGATCGCTGCGGCAGCCGAAATCTGTGCCCAAGCGACCGGTACCCCGAGCCACGGATCCCGCGAGCCCCACCGACCAGGTCCAATCAACAGGTAGCCCCGCCCTTCCTCACGCATCCGTTGGTTCTGGCGTTCCAGGATGCTCACGACCTCAGGGGTATGCGCACGTTCCAGAGTCGGAAGAACGACTACGACGTCGCGGACGTTGGTCCGCCGACCATGCCCGAGGGCGTTTGGGGAGTCCGCGATCACGGTGTCACCAGCGGCTGCGCCTATCGAGTCCACCCTCTCCAGAGGTTCGATCAGCATCGGCCGCACCTGCAGCACGTGAAAGACCCGACTCGTCTCGCCGGCTTTGAGATCGACCGCGAACTCGACCTCCACCGGCACGCCCAGCGCACGCTGACTCGCCCCCATGAGCCACGTCAGGATCTCGGCAAGAGGAAAGCCGCTTCCCTTCAGCACCCGAGAGAACGTCACCAGCGGACTCCCCCCGGGAACTATTCCGTCGACGACCGTGTCGTTGGGCCGTAAATAGGTGGATGCAAGCGTGGCCGCGCCACTATCCGCCAATGCCTCCGTGACCTCGAGCGGAACCAGGTTGGCGTCGTACTCCAGGCCCGGAATGACGTCAATGCGGCTCATGTCCAGCGCCCAGAACCGCCGCTGGGCGTTACGCAAGATGTCTTTTGTCGCTGAGAACTGCGGTAAGACCTGTGGCCAGGCGGGGCAGAAGCGCAGCGCCTCGAACCCATCCACGACCGACTTCCCGAGCCCCACCGCCACGAGAGCCACACCGTCTTCCGAGCGCATCTCGCGGAACGGGTAGAAATTGTACGAGCATGCGACGCCCGAGAAGGTGGGGTAGAAGCGAGCCCCGTGGGAGCTGCCCACGACACGCTGGAGGAGGACGCCCATTCTCTCCTCTTCCAGGCGGTGGGGCGTGCTCGCCAGGTACGCGCGAGCGGCCTTCATGAAAGTGGAGGCATAGACAACCTTGATCGCCTCGAGCAGTTGGGCCAGCCGCACGTCGAGGCTCGGGTGGATGTTGGGGAGCATGATCGTCGCATAGACGCCGGCAAAGGGTTGATATGGGGAGTCCTCCAGCAGGCTCGACGAGCGCACGGCCAAGGGGCCACGGAACACCTGGAGAAACTTGGCCAGGTCGGCCCGCAGCGGGCGCTGGAACCGACCCATGCGGACAGCGTCGAGCACTTCCGCGTCAGACCTCTCCCCCGGCTTGGAGACCAGCGTTTGCAGTTCGTTGCGCTCGAGGAACTCCTCGAACACGTCGGTGGCGATGGCCACGGTCTGCGGCACAACCGTATCCACGTTGGCGAAGCTCACGCGCTCCTGGGCAAGCAGTTGCTGCATGAACGCGAGGCCCCGCCCCTTACCGCCAAGAGATCCCGAGCCGATCTTGGCGAAGCCCACGAACTCGTCGAAACGATCAACGGCGAAATCAACGAGGACGTGGCGCTTGATCTCGCGCAGGAAGCCCGTCACGGTGCCGACGAGGAAGGCCCGCAACTCCGCCAACGACGCGAACTCGGAGACCGTCCGCGGCCGTAGGGCCGAAGCCACCTCGAACTCGGTACGTGCTTTGAACCAGCGAGAGAAATGGTTGTGGCTGGCGTGGTACTCGAGCGAGAGCTCCGGTACGCGATCCAGCTCGACAATCAATTCACGGATCTCGCTCGCCCGCCCCACCTCGGCCCCGTCCGGGAGGCGAAAGACAAAGTCTCCGAAGCCAAAGCTATCCAGGATGAAGCGCCGCACATCGTCGAGCACCATTGGAGAGGTTTTGTCGAGGAACACTGCCGAAAGCGAAACGGCGCGGGGCCGGTTGTCCGGCTCCGAGGAGAGCAGCAGAACCGGCATTTCCGGGTCGCGCGCCCGGACGCGGCGGGTCAACTCCAAACCGGCCTCCGCATCCTGTTCCCCATCGCGCGGAAAGCGGATATCCGAGATGAGACCCAACACGTTTTCGCCGTAACGCTCGATCAGGCGCCAGGCCTCCTCGAGGGTCTGGGCCAGAATGATCTTCGGCCTGGCCTGCAAACGGAGCAGCCGGTGGGAGAGGTTGAGGCCCTCCGCCATAAGGCGCTCCGTCTGCCGCGTGACCTCCGCATACAGGTGGGGCAGGATGAACGAGACGAAGCGCACGTCGTCCTCGACGAGAACGATGACCTGTACCCCGGCCTGCAAGATGTCGTGGTCGGCGTTGCGGCGGTCTTCCTCCTGCTGGATCATGGCCAACAAAGTCTTGACGCCACCCTGCGAAAGGAAGACCCAGTCAACGATCCCGGACTCCCGGATGCCTTCGAGGTGTGCAAGATCCCAACCGTGTGCGGCAAGGACTCCGATCGACATTGTCGGGAAGTCACGTCTGACTTGTGTGGCGAAGTCGCGCAAGGGCATGTCGGGAAGTCTGGCGGTCGTCACCACCATGTCGAACTGTTCACCCCGCAGCAGCTGCAGCCCCCCTTCGCCGGTCTCTGCGCGGGCAAAGCGAGGAGCGTAGCCAACGTTCAGGCCAAGGTCACGATACTCCTGGGAAAGCAGCTCTGCGAGCTCCCCGTCCTCCTCGAGCACGAAAGCGTCGTACCGGGAGGCGACGAGCAGAACGTTGCGCACGCGAAAGGCCATCAGCTCCGAGAACTGCTCGGCTCGCATGCCGTAGCGACTGACCAGCTCAAGCTCCCCTGTCATGACGATTGCCTGTCCAGCACTGTACCAGAAGCCTTCAAGCCGTAAGCCACTTCGCTTCTGTTCCCTTCGTCACGTGCCGTGAGGCCTCGGGGGTTCGGCTCCGAGCCCTCTGGCCAAGAGGCGATCCGGAAAGAAAACGGGGGAGGCTTGCTCCCCCGCCTTCTGCGCACCCCAACAGACAGCTTTGGCCCTACACAAGCCCCTGGTCGATCATCGAGTTGGCGACCTTGATGAAGCCCGCGATGTTCGCGCCCAGCACGTAGTTGCCGGCGTCGCCGAACTCGACGCTGGTGTCCAGGGCAGCCTTGTGGATGCCCTTCATGATGTTGTGGAGCCGCTCGTCCACCTCCTCGCGCGTCCAGGAGAGGCGCAAGCTGTTCTGCGACATCTCGAGGCCGGAGGTGGCCACGCCGCCGGCGTTGGAGGCCTTGCCGGGGCCGTAGAGGATCTTCTTCTTGAGGAACACCTCGACGCCCTCGAGGGTGGTCGGCATGTTGGCACCCTCGGAGACGCAGGTGCAGCCATTGGCGACGAGCGTCTTGGCGTCCTCGCCGCTCACCTCGTTTTGCGTGGCGCACGGCAGGGCGACGTCGCACTTCACGAACCACGGCTTCTTGCCCTCGAAGTACTCGCAGTGGAACTTGTCGGCGTAGTCCTTGATGCGGCCGCGCTTGACGTTCTTCAAGTCCATCAGGTAGTCCCACTTCTCGCCCTTGATCCCATCCTTGTCCACGATCGTGCCGTTGGAGTCGGACGCGGTGGTGACCTTGCCACCGAGCTGGTTGACCTTCTCGATCGCATACTGCGAGACGTTGCCGGAGCCGGATACCGCCACGACCTTGCCCTTGAACGATTGGCCCTTGGTCTTGAGCATCTCCTCGGCGAAGTACACGCAGCCGTAGCCGGTGGCCTCCGGGCGAATGAGGGAGCCGCCCCAGTTGAGGCCCTTGCCGGTCAACACGCCCTCGAAAGAGTGGGTAAGCTTCTTGAACTGCCCAAACAGGAAGCCGATCTCGCGCCCGCCAACGCCGATGTCACCCGCGGGCACGTCGATGTTCGCGCCGATGTGCTTGTACAGCTCGTTCATGAAGCTCTGGCAGAGGCGCATGACCTCCCAGTCTGATTTGCCCTTGGGGTCGAAGTCGATGCCGCCCTTGGCACCGCCCATCGGCAGGGTGGTGAGGCTGTTCTTGAGGACCTGCTCGAAGCCGAGGAACTTGAGGATGCCGAGATTGACGGTGGGGTGGAAGCGCAGACCGCCCTTGTACGGTCCGATCGCGTTGTTGAACTCCACCCGGAAGCCGCGGTTCACTTGGATCTGACCCTTGTCGTCGAGCCACGGCACCCGGAAGATGTAGATCCGGTCGGGCTCCGTCATCCGCTCGAGGATCTTGTGCTCGAGGTATTCGGGGTGCCTCTCGAGGCACGGGACGAGGGAATCCACCACCTCTTTCACGGCCTGGTGGAACTCCGGTTCTGCCGGGTTCTTGGCCATCAGTCGGTCCATGAACCCTGCCACGGTTTGGGTGACGCTCATGCTTTGGTCCTCCTTTGGTTGTCCGGGTGGGTGCTGCGACCCTCCGACACGGGGAACATTTTTCCCACAGTCGTGAGCACTTTGCAAGAGGGAGTACTTTCACAAGCGCGAGCCGTGGGAGCTCCTTCCACGACCGTCCATTGCGAGGTGGTCTCACTTAAAACATCGTCGGCAGGCCATTTGACGCACTTCAGCCGCTGGCTCATCTCTTGCCCGGCATGGAGCTGCGCCCAGACCAGCGGAACCGTGACCAACCAGGAGCGTCGCGTCCAGCGGGTGCGGCGTCGCGATCGACGACCCCGGCACTGAAGGCGTCTGGGATGCGAGCCTGTTCCCGCTGGCCGAGGTCGAGCCGGACTACGGTGCCCTGGGATCCGCCGTCCAGCCCGACCCGACCCTCGCCCTCGACTGCATCGAGGCCCGCTTCGCCAGTCGTTTCCGGCGGCTCATGGAAGAGGCGAACGCGCACCGCGGCCAGCCTGAAAACACGGCCGCGTCCCGACGCCATTCGAGCGTTAGGTCACAGTGTCTACTTTATCGGGGCAAGTTCCGGGTCGGCTCCATCGAGTTGTTAGGCGAGCTGGAGTGAGAACGCATGGGAGTGGGAGCGTGTGGTTGGGCAGGGCTCACGGGAGTGAAGAGACAACCCCCTTGAACTCCGCTTCGGTTAGAGCATGCAGTGTTTCTGTGCTGATATTCCCTTGGGCTGCAGTCGCAAGAAGCACGGAGGCCGCGGCCTTGACGTTTGGAGCCTCCGCGACTAGGACGAAGTCGTAGCGGCCCATGGTCAGATACCAGGCGATCATCTTGCCGCCGGCCGCCTCCATGGCCTTGCGGGCAGCCTCGATGCGGGTCGGGCCTTCCTTGATCTTTGCGGTGCCTTGCTGGGTGTACTTTCCCAGGATGATGTAGGTTTCCATACTAGCCTCCTCTTGCCTTACGGTGGGCTTCGCGGTACCACACGCTCCCTGAGTGACAATAGCACCGATTCAACCTGAGCCGGCGGTGGATCGCGGAACTGTGGTGAGGAGGGCGAGGATCTGCGCGTGCGGCAGGCGATCCTGCCGCGCACCGGCATGGAGACCTGGCAGATTCTGAGCGACCGGGGCGCCCGCATGGGCCACCGCTTCAAGAAGAAGTACGCCGCCGTTGACGAAGTGACGGAGGAGATCAGGGGCGTCGCGGCCATCTACCGCGGCGTCGCGGGCGTGCAGGCTAGCTAACTTGACTCGCTGAGAGCACATCCCGCGCAGTTGTCCAACGAATACTGGGGTAGCGATCGTTGTCGAGCGGCTCCAGCTTTGCCCGGCCGTCGAACATGTTGCGCATGTACTGCATGCCCTGCCATGCCGGGAAAAGTTCCTTCTCGCCCGGAGCGACCGTGCGCGCGACCTTGATAAGCGTACCGAGCATTGCCAGCCCTCCGGCGCGGAACAGGCGGAACTTCCTTCCGGTCACCTCACTTACGACCGCCGTCAGCTCCCGGGCGCTGAGTTGATCGCCAGCGATGCGCAGAAAGCGAGGGGTGGACGGATCAAGAGCCGCGCTCGCCGTGAATGCGGCCGTGTCGTTTATCGTCGTGAAGTCCATGCGCTGGTCCGGATCCCCCCAATAGAGGACTCGCTTCAGTTTGAAGAGAATGAGCGGCATCTGACCGGTTAGCAATTCGGCAAACGCACCGTTGAAGATCGTGGTCGCTGAAATCGCAGCCTTGTCGAGGCGCTTGTGGAAGTCTCGGCGCAGATCGAGATTGCGATTCTCTCCGGGTGGAAACTTGGTGAAATCGATCGAGTAGTCGGACGGAATGAAACGTGGCACGCCAGCCTTGATCGCAGCGTCGAGCAGAACCGTCTGCGCTTCCACGATCACGCCCCGCAATCCCTGCAGCGCGGACACCACGCAGGACGCATCCGAGCATGCCGGTGTCACTTCGGAAACGCTGCTCAAGTCGACGCTGGCGATCGTCACGCCGCGCTCCTGCAGTCGCTCAAGCCTGTCTCGCGCAGTGCCGTGGCGAACAAGCGCTCTTACACTGGCTCCCCGTTCGAGCAAAGCTCTCGCGATGCGTCCGCCGAGGTTGCCGGTAGCTCCCGCCACAACGACGGTCGAGTCATTCATGATCCCGATATTAGAGAAAGAACAACGTCGCTGGAAGTTGGGCGCAGACCCGAGTGGCCAACACGAGCGCTCGACTTCGCATGAAGGAGGTTGCTTGGGTTACCAGATGGACCGACGAGAGCGGCCGCCTGTTTCCTCGTCGGGATCATCCGTGGTCAAGTACGTCACCTGCTTCAATGCCGCCCAACGTTTGAGTTCAGCGGCCGCCGAAGGCGGTCCGCTGGAACGAAGGGTTAGGCGGTGTCGCACGACGCTCATCCATGGGCTTCTGCGAAGCGCTTGAATGCCTCCATATGTCTGCGGTGCGCATTCTTAATTGCTCTCCGTGCTAGGAAGCCAAATACCCTATTGAGTGGCCCCTTGAAACTGAACACCTCTTCAGATGTGAGTCGCGTCCTGTCTGAAGATAAGGTGACGAAAGTTCCCTTCACCGAGACAGTCACGTTTGATGCTTCAAGACTCAAGTGAGATTCGGTGGGAAGATTCCTCGCAAGTACCGTCGCGACAAAGACCATTTTCCCCTTCTTTGGCACAAGCCGATATTTAGAGCCCGGCATGCCAAGCTGACCGCTAATGGTTTCCACCCTGTCGACATCATCCATCCACCTTGTGTTTTGTTGTGGATCAGCGAAGAGTGCCGCAAGCCTTGCTTGCGGCACATCAATCTCGAGTTCAATAACGCTTTTCATTAGGTGTGCCTCCAACTCCGCTGCCTAACGCCGCGCTTCAGTGGCCGTGCGAAGCGAAGCGAAGCACGGTCCACTGCACGCGTCTGTTAGGCTGCCATCAATGCAAAGCCGCGTTGCCCAGGGTCGCCCTGGACCACATCGGAAAGAAGCTGGTCACCAAGACCGGGTAGCCACCCGCGTTGATCCAAGGCACAAGATTCGGCCGTCCCACGACCGTCAGGATCCCTCGGGCGGGGCTGGTCGATAGGCGCAACAGGACCTGGATTCGGTTGAGAACAACATTCCCCGCGGCGTCCCTGACGTAGACGTCTTGGTTCATGCCGATCAGCCGGCATACCGGCATGGCCTCGGGCACCTCCCACGAATAGCGCAGATCCCTGCTGAGGGAAATCTCGCCCCGTCTCTTCGGGCCAGGCTCTTCGAAGGACACCCTCTCGATCGGAACCTGCTCGGTACCCGCCGCTCCCTTCGCTTGACGAACGCGCGGGTTGTTGGATCCGCTGAACAGACTGAACCACGTTCTCGTCGGCAGCGTCTGTTCGGCACCGATGACCGCGCGGAGGTCTTCCGGGCCTTGTATAGATACCCAGACCTGGATCTCCTGCGTGGGCCCGACGTCTTCGCCGTCCATCCAGTATTGGGAGCAGTTGTGAGCGACGATGACGATGCGTGCCTTCCCATCCTTGAGTTTGAGCGGAAACGCGGGTCCCATGTAGTCTTGGAGGGGCTGCGGATCGAGCAGTAGCTCAATCGCTTCTTCGTTGCACTGTTTCGAAAGGAAATGCAACGCGCGTTCGGACTGTGCGTCAGCGTGGGCCACCAGCAAGACCGCTGCGGCAACTGCCCAAGTCAAGTTCCTAGGCGCTATCATGTGACCAGTCTCCTTTACCCGGTTTGGCGTGTCGATTCGGCAGCCTAACGCCGGCGTTAAGCTGCACGGTGGGTAGGTTGCAGAGCCATTGCACAGGGAGATTCTGACCGGAGGCACAACCGCCAAGCAAGCAGGCCGAGAGCCGTGTCAGCTTGAACCCCTGGTTAGGCTCGCGGGTCAAATGGTCCAGTTCCCGGTTGCAAGCCAGTGTGGGGGTTGCCACGCTGTGAGCGCCGGGTCGGCACGGATGCGACTCTGCATTTCGTTGATGTAGCGAGTGTGAGCCGTTTGCATTGCATTGCGGAGAGCGAGTTTCAGCGAGGGTGTGGGAAGCAGTGGAAAGACCCGATGCTCGGTCTTGTCCTTGACCGTGTCGAGGCGAGAGACTACGTCACAGAACTCTGGTGGTGACAACTGAGGGTCCGCCAGCCTGGTCTGAATGAACGACAGCTCGGAATAGCGTGCATTTACGCCGACGCTGGTCATGCAAGAGACACCGACCAGAAGCAAGACCGAGAGAACTAGAAGTTTCCGCACAGTCTCCTCCCTGAGGCCACGAGGCGTGGGGAAGCACAGTGGTGTGCAGGCCGCGAGGCTAGCTGCGGGAGCCTAACGCCGCGCTTCAGCGGCACGCCGGCTGACCCATTGATCTTCGGCATGGCAGGATGATGAACCACGCCACGGCGGTTCACAAGCAGATGGGCGGCGTGACGCTGCAAGCGCCTGTTAGGCAACGCCCTACTGACGCTGGGGCGCTAGCCGGATCGTGCGCCACGCCCTGGGTACCCTACCAACGTCGGCGGCGGCCAGAACTTGAAACTCCACGGCGTGACCACTGCGAAGCCAGACGAGGTCCTGCAGGAAGCCTGTCTCGGAGCCATGTTCGTAGCCAACGGGGATGTCGCCCGCCCTGCACCCTGCCTGTTCCAGACGGCCGCCCAGCACCACTCCTGTCATGGCGAACATACGGTCGACCCCGACGGTCGTCGGCACGAGGACCACGCCGCTCGTGAAGCCGAACTCGTGCTCCAGGCTCGGCCGGACAAACTGGTGGAGATAGAAACCGTAAAGCTGGGCTTGGAGGCTGAATGCCAACACGATCGGAAGAACTAGGAGAAGCACAACTCCTATGTAGAGCTGCTGTGCGCGGGAGAGCGTCAGGTATTTCATTGCCTGGGCCGCCTAACGCTCGGTTTCAGTGGCGGCGCGGGTGACCGCTTGGCAGGCCGGGCAGCACAGGCCATGTCACAAGGATAGGCCACCGAGCCTCCGACGGCGCCCAGCACCGTTCGCTGCAAACCGCTGTTAGCCGACGGCGCGCGAAAACCTAGTCAGATCGACCTTGTTGCTCCCGGCACGGTGTCACGGTCAGTCTTCACAACCTCCTCCAGGTACTTGTCGATGTGCTGGAGAGCAGCCATATAGACGAGCTGAAGATCCGGTTTCTTAGGATCATACGTGCTGAGCTTGCGGCATCGGTCCGCGATGGCTGGGTCGTCGAAGTGGAGGATCTTCTCGGAGTGCGCAAAGGCATTCCGGATCGCCCTTATCGCCTCCAGATCGGCCCGCACACCAGCCGGTATCACGTCTAAGGCAAACGCGAGATCAATTCGAGCTGCGAAGGAGCTAAGCGGCCCATAGCCTTCGAATAGACGCTTCTGTAGCGTCTTGCTGATCGACCGCATTCTCGATAATAGAGCGCGCCGAAGGCCTTCGCTGACAATGGATGCGCCCACCACTGCCACACCGGCGTGAGTGTTTCGAGCAACGCCGCGTATCTTTGCCACAAGGGCGCTGACTTGCTCACCGATCGTGTCGTTCGCCATTCAATGCTCCAGACTTACTCTCGTCCGGCTAACACCGCGCTTCAGCGGCACGCCGGGTGATTTGCAGATTCGTGGCACAGCACGATGATGAACGGAGTCACGCCCACCACGCAACTACACCCGAAGGCGCGTCCGCTGCAAGCGCTGGTTAGACAGCGAGTTCATCACGCTTGGAAACCCATGCCTCTCAGTACCCAACGGGTTGTGGCCTTCGACAACGACGTGCCACGACCGTGAAACCCGCGAAGCTCCCCAAAAGGCTCGAAACCCCCAACCGAGCGGACCACAACGTTGAATCTGTCGGCGTAGTCGATAGCGTTGGCCAGTGCCTGGCGCTTCTCACTGTCACGGGTCTTCTTCCCGTGCATTACCTTGTCTCTCGTCTTCTCGGCATCTCGCAGAAGGCCCACAACGTCGCCTGGCAACTCTCGGCCGAAGATCATTTTGAACTTCTCAAGGAAGCCATCCCTAGTAACATGAAAAGCCTCGATGGTCGACCTAGCCACTTCGCTATCTGCGCTGTGGAGCTTCACGACGCCACAGTAGAGCGCCATGTTGTGCGCCAGTTCCACACGCGCAAACATGTAGGCCAGGGCAACATCGAGAGGAAACGAGTCTAGTAGACCGGGCAGTTCGGAAAAGTATCGCCGCACCTGGGCAGGCGAGCCCTCGAGTTTCACCTTGAGCTGAGCCTTGTTTGCTGGGATAGTCACACCTCACCCCCGCTGCCTAACGCTGCGCTTCAGCGGGCCGGCCACTTTCGGGCACGTCATACGCGCAGCCTACTCCTCCACCCCATACCACCGCCAAGCCAGACAAGCGCAAGACCGGCTCCGCCGCAAGCGCCTGTTAGGCACCGACACCCTCAGTCCGAGAGCCAGAGATGCACCCACCGCGTGCCGGTGAACAAGAACGCCACACCAGAGGACTCAATCAACCCCGCGATGAAGCCTTGCCGACGACTGCGATAGTGCCGGACACGCCCAGGCTCAGGGACGTATTCCGATGGAGCCTGGTCAGACGCGTCAAGGTCTGTGTAGTCGCCTGCTTCAATGGTATCGACATAGATTCCGCCCGGCCCGCCTGGTCCGAAATCCTTGAGTGTCCCAAGGCCCCACATATCCTGCTTCTGTGCGACCGCAACGACAAGCAGCGTTCTCGTCCCCGAGGTGGCTAGAAACGCGAAATCACGCCGCCCGTCACCGTTCACGTCGGCCGATGCGACAGCGAGGCAAGGACTTCCTTTGCGGTACTGGCGCTCCGCCTCAACGTCATCGACGGCATAGTCATCTACGCGGGCAAGCCTGAAGCCAGGATAGACAACGCCGATCTGTGACAGCACGGTCTGGGGTAGAAGCGCGGCGCAGGGATCAGGCGCCACCGAGTTGGCTGCAAGAGAGCTGCCAGTGCTGCCAGCCAGGGTGAACGTAGCTAGAAGGAGCATTCCAGCCTGCGGTACCTAACGCCGCGCTTCAGCGGCACGCCGGCTAACCCTTCGAGCTTCGGCATGGCACGATGATGACCGAAGGAACGCCCACGACGCAAGCAACCCCTTAGGCGTGTCCGCTGCAGGCACGCGCTTCTTGCCGTCACGTGTCCCGCACGAGCTTGGCAATCGCGGTCTTGATGCGCTCCGTGTTCGGCAAAGTTTGGTACTCGCGATCGCGGGCATAGGGAATGGTCGTTTCTGTGCACACGCGGCCGTACTTGAAGGAGAGACCCGCCTCCAGTGCCAAGGCCCCCACTTCGCCCGAGAGGCCGAAATCCTGGTAGTCCTCATCCACGACCAGCAAGCGCCCAGTGTGCGCGACCGCTTCCCTCACCGCGCTCTCGTCTAGCGGGGAAACCGTTCGCAAGTCCAGCACAGCCACCGAGATCCCTTGCGTCTCCAGCGCCTCCGCGGCTTCCAGGGCGCGGTGCACTCCCACCCCGACGCTCACGACAGTCACGTCGTCTCCGGCGCGGCGAAGGACGGCCTTGCCGATCGCGAGCGGTTCCCATTTCGCCGGTACAGCGCCCCTCGCCCCGGCCGCGGGCACGTCGTACCGCACGGTGCGGTGCGCCCCCGATCCCAGGAACTCCAGCCAGGGCTCCGAGAGCAGCTTGTGCTCCAGGAACAGCACCGGACCGTCGTGCTGCAGGGCGGCCAGTAACAGGCCGCCCGCGTCGGCAGGCGTGGAGGGGACAACCACCGTCAACCCCGGGATGTGCGCCAGCCATCCCCACAAGGACTGCTCGTGCTGTCCGCCATCACCGTAGCCGCCGCCGCAAGGCGCCCGCACAACGACCGGCGCAGTCCATCTGCCGCCCGAGAATGCCGCCACCTTGGCCGCATGGTTGAGCAGTGCGTCCATGCAGACGCCGAGGAAATCCACCATGTAAACCTCGACGACCGGGCGCAGACCGGCCATTGCGGCGGCCACCCCGGCCCCCAGGAACGCGCTCTCGCTGATCGGCGTCCCACGCACGCGCTTGGGTCCGAAGCGCACCAGGAGATCCCGTCGCAACAGCGGGACATCTTCTCCGAAGAGAACGATGCGCGGATCGTCGGCCATGGCCTGGCCGAGGGCGTCATCTATCGCTTGCGTGAAAAACATGTTTCTCATGACGCCGTCCCGGCCACGGCCGATGCAACTATGCTTCCGACCTCTCGCGCGGTTTCCTCTTCAAGCTCGTGAAGGCGTGTCGGCTCGGACTCCAACCTGGCGCGAGCTCTCGACACGGGGTCGCTGGTGCGATCCCGACGTGGATCACGCAGGGCGGACAGGACGGCAGACATCACAACTTTGAGTCCGTCTATTCGCTCACGCAAAGCTGCCCCACCACGGCGCAAGAACGACCGCGTGAGCGGGAGCGCGATCCTCGGCATTTCTTTCAGGGGCTTGCGCAGGACCCTGATCAATTGGTACCCGAGGAAGTGCCCTTCCAGGTGCACGCAACGCGCGCGCAAGAACGTCGGTCCCTCACCCGCTCGCGCGTGTTCGAGCGCCTCACGAGCGGCATCCCACACCTCGGATACGTCGGTTCCATCGACGCCGACCGCCGGGACGCCCAGCCCCCGCGCTCTCTCCTCCAGGTCCCCCGCCGTCACTGTGTCCGACTGCGTGGTTATGGACCAGCTGTCGTCTTTGCAAACGAACACCACGGGCAGGCTCCATGCGGCGGCCAGGTTCATGGATTCCATCAACATGCCCTGATTCATGGCGCCCTCACCGAAGAAGGCAACGGCGACCGCACCCGGGCGCAGATGCTGGGCGGCCAGCGCGAAACCAGCCGCTGCCGGGCCGGCCGCTCCGACGATTCCGGAAGCGGCCGCCAGATGTTCCTTCGAGAACAGGTGCATGTGTCCGCCCAGGCCACCACATAGCCCGTCCGGACGACCCAGGAGCTCCCGGAGAATCAGCGTCGGATCCGCGCCGCGCATGAGCAGCGGCGCGGTGCCGCGATGATCCAGGGCCATGGCGTCACCGTCGTGCAACTGCGCGACGACGCCGGCGATAATCGCCTCTTCCCCCGTCCCCAGGTGCATCTCACCCGAAATGAGGCCGTCCTTCCAGAGCCGGGCGATGGCTTCCTCGAAGAGACGACTTTTCAGCATGAGCGGGTATAGCGACCACAGGTCCGGCGGCATCAATCCTCCCATGTGATCAACCGGCGGCCGTGCCCGGCGCCTGACGGGCTCGGGGTCGGCATCAACCGTTCACACGCCCCCGTTTTGCCCCTAAGTGTAGGCCTCGCCCGCTGGAGGGATGGCCGGCCTAGCGCTCGGACCAAAGCAGGCCGAGGGAGCGCGCCTGGGCCTGCATGCGCGCGTGCAGGTCGGGGAGCGCCTCCCACACCTTGCCTGCCAGCGGCCGGGGCGTGGCGTACACGCCCCAGTCGAGGCGCGCGGGAGAACCGAAGTAGACCCCGTCGAGCAGCACGCTCGCCAGAGCCTCCTCACCCGCAAGGAGCGGCGGGAGCATGAGCCCCACCCTTGAGGCGTCCGGGTTGAGCGACGGGTTAGACTCCTACGCTCGCTTGATGAGGCGCAAGATGAAAATGAGCACAATTGCGCCAATGGTTGCAACAATAATGGCGCCGAGCAGACCCCCACCCGAGGACACACCAAGAGACCTGAACAGAAACCCCCCAAGCAATGCGCCGAGCACACCCACGACGATGTCGCCAATCACGCCGAAGCCGCCACCCTTCACGAGCTGCCCAGCCAGCCATCCTGCCACCAACCCGATCAAGATGAACCAGATGAATGCCATGATTCACTCCTCCCTCTAGGGGCTCGACTATACACCCCAACTGGGCGGTGGGAGTCCAACCAAGCAGACCTGCAGGCAGGGCTGCTGCAATTGCTGGCCAGGTTCACCGCGCCTGAAGGCGCACATGCTGCTACGCGGTGGCATGCGACTGGACCTGCCGACGGAACTCGAGAGGTCTGGCAATATCCTTGAACGGCTCCTTCGTGCCGCCTGTGCCAACGATGGTGACGGTGCCATAGTCGAGCATTCGGCCGAAAACGCCTTGCTCGACGCCGATCGTCTCGACCTTGGAAAGCAGGAGCTCGAGCGTATGTCGACGGACGACGCCTGTTTTGACCAGGACCCTCTTGTCGGTGATCGCGAACTCCGACGACTTGAGACGGATATACCGGGGAAGGCCGATGATCACGGCGGCGACCAGCAGGAGAACGCCGAGCACGGCGAGAACCGTGAGGGTCGTGTCAGTGAAGCCGACGGCGGCAAGGAGGATACCCACGACGGCAAGGAACGCCGGGGTCACGAAGATGATGGGATGCAGGTGGGCACGATAGGTGACCGCCTCGCCGGGAAGCAAGTTCTTGTCAACGTACCCCATTGGTCCCTCCTTCTGAATGCGTCCCGTCCTGCTGCGGTGCGGCTGGCCGATTGTAGGCAAACCGATCGCAAACGGAAAACGAGGCGGGCGGCGACGCCAATGGCGTCGCGCGCGGAGCGTGAACGACGTGGCATCACTCGCGGTCGGGGAAAAGCAGGCCGAGGGAGCCCGCCTGGGCGGCCATGCGCGCGTGCAGGTCGGAGAGCGCTTCCCACACCTTGCGTGCCAGCGGCCGGGGCGTGGGGTATACGCCCCAGTCGAGGCGCGCGGGAGAACCGAAGTAGACCCCGTCGAGCAGCACGCTCGCCAGCGCCTCCTCACCTGAGAGGAGCGGCGGGAGCATGAGCCCGACCGACGAGGCGCCCGGCCCAACCCCAGTGCCGTTCAGTCCGGTGAGCGAGGGGTTAGCTCCCACGCCTCTCCTCTCCAACCGAAATCACCAAACCATCTGGATCCCTGTACTGGGCTACTCGTGCACCAAAGACCTTTGTCGGTTCCTGAATGCAGGGCACCCCGTTTGAAATCATGCGTTGATGAAATTCATCGAGATTCGGAACATTCAAGCCCGGCCGACATCGCCCCGCAGGAGCGTGTTCGGGCGGTTCATCTAGAGTTCCCGGCGTTTCCGCCGAATGGAGGGCCAGGGTCGCCCCTTCAGTAGCAAACTCCGTCCATCCTGGAGATTGAAATTTCAGCGGAAGCCCAACCACATCTCGATAAAACGAAACGGCCCGCTCCATGTCACCCACAAACACGATTGCGTAGTTCACCCGCATTGAGCCTCTCCTTACGTCTCGGGGTCAGGCAGCCTGAATCCGAACACCATCGCTCAATCAGAGCCGCTTGGCCTCGAGCCAAGCCAGGCTGTATTCGGCGAGTTCCCGCCATCCGCTGTCGATGGTCAGCGAGTTGCCTCAGTGGTCTCAGCATCGCCCGGCCAGCTCGCTGCGATCGCGTCGTAGCCGTTCCCGCGAAAGAACTCCAGCCACTTGTTCCACGACTCTCCGTGAAGCCAGAGGCCGTGGACAAAGACGATCGGCATCCTGGTGGAACTGTTGGGTAACAACACCACACTCCCTTCTGTGGGATCTGTCTGCGGTGTCGGCTTCGCGCTCACGATACTGCCAGCCGGCACCCGGGCACTATCCAGTGTTCGATGGGCCCCGGTCTCAATCTGAGCTGTTGGATTTGCTGGACTTGACCGTGACCGCAGTCGCCGCCGCCTCGTCCTCGAGCCTTGTCAAAAGGATAATCGCGATCTCCTTGAGCTCCTTATTACGAGGCAACACGACCAGCTTCTTGACCCGGTCGCCCGCTATGCCAAAGCGCTTAAAGTTAGCGGGTAACCACTGCTTGAGTTTTGCCTCATCCATTGGACCCATTTTGTCCAGCTCTGCCAGAATCGCCTTCGCTTGATCCTTACTCACGAGGTCGCTGGGATACGTCAGCCGGTAGATATTGCTCCTGGATGAGTTGAGGTTTATCGACGCCGCAGCGAGCGTCGCGACAAGCACCGCTGCGAACACGCCGAACGTGAACCGTGCTTTCATTTGGAATCCCCCCCTTCGCCGCCAAGTGGCGGCCAACGCGGATTAGACGGACCTTTGGAAACGCCACAAACGAAGGGTCGAAGGCGTCGTCTGGAGCTTTCATCTTTGGCCATCTGCACCTCGTAACGTGTCCCCGGACCATTTCCTTCCAACGTCTTGCCGGCCGGCCGTGTGCGGCGTTGGGCGGATTCGCACTCCGCCCAAGCCATCTGCAGCCGCCAGCCTTACTCGGAGGCATGGGTCCCGGCGATTGCGGCAGCGTTCCTTCCGGTCCTGGTTAGCCTACTGCTCGGACCACAGCAGGCCGAGGGAGCGCGCCTGGGCCTGCATGCGCGCGTGCAGGTCGGCGAAAGCTTCCCACACCTTACCTGCCAGCCGCCGGGCCGTGGGGTACACGCCCCAGTCCAGGCGCGCGGGCGCACCGAAGTAGACCCCGTCGAGCAGCACGCTCGCGAGGACCTCCTCACCCGAGAGGAGCGGCGGCAGCATGAGCCCCACCGACGAGGTGCCCGGCCCGACGTACGGCAGGTGTCCGAGGTCGCGGATCCTCACGTTGCCCTCGCGCGCCGCCCGGCTCAGAGCGTCCGAGCGCCTGAGGTTGGGCTTGCGGAGGTCATCGAACACGACCACGTCGGGGCCATGCGGACCGTAGGCGGCACCGAAACGCGCCACGGTCCGCTCCCAGCCCTCCCGGCGGGCGCATGCCAGCGCCCTCCCCCACATGACACCGAGCCCGAGCCCCGCGATCCTCTCCGGCGCCAGGCCGTCACTCGTGAACGCGCCGGACCGGTCCCGGTTGCTGTCGTGGAAAGCCGCCTGCGCCAGCAGCTCCACCGGGTCCGACACGATGAGGAACAGCCCCGTGTAGCCGGCAGCCCGCGCCTGCTCCAGGAACGCCCGCAGGATCGTGTGGTTGGGTCCGAACTGCACCAACCGTACGTCGCCCTGCGTGCCTACGGGTGGGACACTGTCGCTGGCGGCGAAGAGGAACACGTCGCAGCGGCTGAAGACCTCCGAGATCGTCGCGGGGCGGACCCGCGGGAGCACGTCCCCACTGCGCCACGTCGCGATGGAATCGAGCTCGAGCAGCCATCGCTCCTGATTGTCAGCGTCCACATCGGAGATCAGCAGCTCTCGAATCCCCGAGACGCGGCTCGGCGTCAGGGCGAGCACGGTGGCCGCGACCCCGCCGACCCTGCCCAGGCCGGCGATCGCCACGCGCGTCCCCTCCTTCACCTTGACCGGCTCGGCCAACCTTGCCAGGTACTTGACCACCCCCGGAGCGTCAGGAAGGTAGCTCCAGTGCCGTCTCCGGGAGCGCCGCCGCAACGCCTCCAGGCCCGCCGCGGGGGCGTGCCAGCCCGGGGCGATCCACGGCTCGCGCCTGGGATCGCCCCTGCGCGGTTGCAGAACGATCTCCGGCTCGGGACGCGAGCGCCGTCGCGGACCCCAGGCCAGCCTCTCGGCCGTAGCGGCGTCGTTGAGCACCACGGCACGGCCATCCCCGAAGGTCTTCACGGCTCCTTCCGCCCTTTCAGGTGTGCGGCGTGGGTGGCGGGGTGCAGCCGCGCCAGCGCCTCGATGTCCTCGGCCACGAGGTCGCTCGGGAAGCGCTCCCTTGGAGGCAGGAACCCCTCAGGCAGCGGGGGGCACCGCGGCGTCCGCACCACGTCGCCGAGGTCCCGCACGGAAAGCAGGCGGCCCTCGCTCTCGCGGAACGTCTCCTCGATCGCCAGTAGGAGCTTCCGCGTCTGGTCGAGGGCGAGACGCGAGAAATCGAGCGCCGCTGCATCGTCGAGCGCCAGGTGGTGCGGGTAGTGATACGGCAGGCAGTCGGGCAGCGACGGAAGCAGCGAGCCGGTCTCGAGCGCGTCCCGCCCCGCGATGCTCCACCCCCCCAGAAACGGCGCCACCGCGCTCTCGCGCAGCACCCCCCGCCAGCCGGGAATGACTGCACCGCACGAGTGCCGGATTCCGCGCAGCTCCAGGGTGGCGCGCACCGACGCGCTGGTCACCCCGACCAGCACCTCACGTACCTCCAGCCCCACTGACCTGGCCGCCTCAACCACCTGCACGACCATTTCCGGACTGTCCAGGAACGGCACGAGGAGCAAGGCATTCCGCCCGAGCTCTCGGGCCACCGCCACCTGGAGCTCGAGCGACGGGCTGCCCGCAAGCGGGCGGATTCCGCCCTCGTGCCCCTGCCAGGTGAGGAAGCGCTCGAGGTCGATCGCGAGCGTTGGCGAGTTACCGACGATGTCGCGCGAGAACTGCCGCCCAAGCCCGAGGACGACCCAGCGGCGCTGGGCCGG
Organism: uncultured Acidobacteriota bacterium; assembly: GCA_963739225.1. Classification (GTDB taxonomy): domain Bacteria; phylum Acidobacteriota; class Thermoanaerobaculia; order Thermoanaerobaculales; family Thermoanaerobaculaceae; genus RBG-13-68-16. Next base: position 745,114 of record CAVTZQ010000004.1, read on the forward strand.
CTCCTCGGAGAGGCGCTCCTTGGCCAACTCCACCACGCGGCGCTTGAGCTCCTCCTCGTGCAGGTGGAGCAACGCGTTCCCCGGGGTGAGCGCGGCGAAGAAGCTGGCCATCGTCCGGCGGCTCTCGTCCAGCGTGGTGCGCACGGCTGGCGCGGCCGCGTACGGTGGCTGCAGCACGCTCTCCACGTCCCAGACGAACACCAGCGGGTTGGTCAGGCGAAGCACAGCCAGCGCCTGGGAAGCTTGCCCGTGCTGCGCCGGCACCGCCGCGCCGAGCTGCCGGAGCGCCTCCGCGAGCTGACCGGCGCCGCGGGCAGGCAGCGGAACCAGGCCGAACAGGAGCCCCGCATCCAGCCAGCGCGCCAACGTCTCCGAGAAGAGCTGTTGGAGCGGGGCGTCGCCGGGCCCGGAGGCCACCGTCTCCACGAGGGCCCCGTGGCCGACCAGGCGCCCGCCGCCGGCGAGGGCCAGGCTCTCGTCCCCCACGACGACGGGCAACGCGGCCGCCGAGACCCCGCGCCAGGTCAACGCGGCGATCGGTTGCCGGCGGTCGTCGCCCGAGGCCAGGACGAACGTCGTAGTCTTCTCGGCCTTCGTCCGACCCGGGCGGCGGCCACCGAGCTTGACCACGGGGCGCAGGCCTGCCGGCACGCCCTCGGCCCCGTCGGAGACCAGAACGCGGCCGGTGGGAGCGGCGACCGGCTGCTTCTGGGCCGGGTAGTGCACGTATAGCCGTCGCTCCAGAAGCGTCCGCGCGACCAGCGGAGGGCACAGCGCCTCCAGGTCCTCGCGCCGATCCAGGGCCGCCCGCACCGAGGTGGACGAGATCGCCCGTACGCGCGGCGGTGCCGGCACCACCGCGACCCCCCCGCGGAAACTTTCGATCCGGTCCATCAGTGCCTCGGGCTGGGCGTCGTCGCGCATCACCAGGACGTGCTGAATGTCGAAGATCCCGCTTCCGGGGTCGGTGTAGGCGCTCGCCCCGGCCAGCACGTCCGAGCCCACCACGAGGAGCAGGTGCCGCGTGCCGAACGCCCGCCGGAGCTGCTGGAGGCCGGCACGGCTCGCGAGGTTCACCGGCGGGCGGAATGGCGCCAGGAACGCCTCGGGGATCGCCGCCAGAGCCATCCAGGCCAGCTCCTCGCGCAGCTGCCGGGGCAGGGCGTGCTTGCGCCAGGAGTAGTCGTCCATCTGCACCAGCACCTCGTCGGTGCTCTCCAGAGCCTTGCCCACGATCGCCTGGTGAGCGACCGTGAACGGGTCGTACGTCCCTGGGATGAAGGCGACCGAGGGGTGCTCGGGGAGGTGCGGCGGCGGGTGCGAGCACCGTCACCGCGCGGTCGAGGTGGTTGAGCGCGGAGGCCACGAGGAAGAAGCGCACGCGGTCGCCGGGCCGGTGGGTGACGAGGGAGCAGAACTTCTTGGTGGCCAATGTGAGGAGGGCGCGCAACCGCCCGTCGTCTCGCTTCTGTCGGGAGAGACGCTCAAGCACCATCGCGATCTGCGCAAACCCCTCGACTGCCGTGGAGGAACGCGGCTCGGCGAGCGACCCGAGGAGCACACCGGCCAGACGCCGCAACACCTCGCCCTCCAGGCGCTCCTCCTGAAGTGAGAGCAGCACCCAGCCGACGGTCTGGAGCAGGAGGCGCTGCAGGGGCTCGTTGCCCCGATACACGTTGCCCTCGATATCTTCGAGCGCCTCGAGGAACTCCTGGTCGGGGAGGCTGGCCAGCACCGAGCCCAGGAAACGGGGGATGTAGCGCGTGACGGCCTCGATGTCGAGCTCGAGCGAGCGCAGCAGCTCGACCATCAGGTCGTTGCGCTGGGGGACGGTCAGGATAGGCAGCAGTCGGAGCAGGCAGCGGCCGGCGTGGAAGCGCGTGCCCTCGACGCGGCTCACCTTGAGCAGGTTGGCGAAGTGCGAGGCCACCTCGTTGGCGAAGTACGACCCGGGGTCGCGGCCCTCCTCGTGGCGGTGGTAGGCGGAGGCGGTAAGGTAGTCGCAGTTGACCTTCTTCTCGACCCAGTCGACCCGGCTCTTGAGGTTGCGCAGCAGAACCTCGCGCACCGGGTCCCGCCCCTCGACCCGCTGCCGGTGCGCAACGCTCGGCGAGCGCGGGGAGGTCGCAGGCACTGGCTATCTCCTGCAGCAGGTAGAGCTCGGCCACCGAGTACTTCCCGCCGACGCGTTCGCCCAACACCTCGACGCGCTCCCGAACCCGGGTCATCAGCTCGGTGTCATGCTGGGCGTCCTTGGCGAGCCCCAGCAGCAGGCGCCACGCCATCAGCCGGGTGGCCGAGACGGGATGCTCCGACCAGGCCTCTGCGAAGCGCGAGCAGCTCCGGTCGCTCCTCCGGAGGAATCAACTCCAGGCTGACCTCCAGCGCCTCGCACACGTACAGGCCGACGAGCGGCCGTTGGTCACCGAGGCGCGCGGCCAAGCTCGCCCTTGATCACCTCCCACGCTCGCCGGCGCAGCTCGGGTTCCGCGTGGCGCAGCAGCCGCCGCACCACGATCGGCAGCGCGTAGACGACCCGCTCGGTCGGGCCCATGTCCTCCTCGGGCTCGGCCTTGGCGCGGTCGAGGAGGGCCAGCACCCGGCTCAGCTCGTCCAGCACGGTGCGCTCGGGGCGCAGCACCACGCCCTCGGGGAGGTCTTTGCGCCAGAAGTCCTCGCGGCCGGCGAGCAGGTCGGCGATGCGGTTGGCCGCGTGGTAGCGGATGTCGTCGTCGCGGTGGCCGAGCAGCTCGATGAAGAAGTCGAGGGCCAGTGCCTTCTGCTCCCGCGAGAGAGCCGGGGAGTACTCGCCCAGGATCGCGACGTACGTGCGCAGGTCGCGCCAGCTCTCGAACGAGCGCGCCTCCTCGATCAGCGCCCGCAACGCCGGCAGGTCGCGCAGCCGCTCCATCACGCCGAGGTTGTGCGCGGTGACCAGCAGGCGCCGCAGGGTGGCGATGTTGCGGCCGGTCGCCAGCGCGACCGCGTCGGGCCGTTCCCTGCCGGCAAGCACCCCCACGATGTCGAGCTGCTCCGGGACCCGCGGCCGCGGCGGCTGCTCGCACTCGAAGCCGGGAGGGTCGAGCTGCACGCCCAGGTACTGCAGGTACTCCTCGAGGTCCCGCAGCTTGCGGTACACGCCGCGGTAGCGCTTGATCTTCTCCTTGTCGAGGTTCTCGAGCTTGGCCCGGATCGTGTCGAACGACTCGCCGAGCGAGATGATGCGCATCCCCTCGCGCCCGTCCGGCCCCGCCGCCTCCTTGACCCGGAAGTCGGCGTAGATGAGCAACAGGGTCTCCACGGGCAGGCGCACCAGCTCCAGGTCCCAGACCGAGTGGTTGGTCGCAATGTGGCCGAGGCCGAGCAGGTTGCGGTCCTGGTACCAGGTGTGCGTGTAGTAGTAGTGCAGGCGCGGGATGCGCTTGACCTCGTCGCCCACGCAGCCGAACTTGCCGATGTCGTGGCCGATCGCCGCGCCGTGGAGCAGCGGGAGGTCCACGGGGATCACCTTGCGACAGCTGCCGGCCGATCCAGAGGGAAAGCCCCGTCACGCCCAGCACGTGCTCGTAGATGGTCAGCCCTTCCCACTCCTGGGCCATCGCGAGGCTTACCAGCAGGGCATCGTCCTCGACGTGCCGAAGCATCCTGCGGTACTCCTCGCCCGACGGCCATTGCGCGATCTCCTCCTCCGTCAGGGGGACGAACGGGAGCCGCTGGATGATCCCGCTCCCCTCCTCCGCCGCCTGTTCGGCGAGGACCGCCTGCGCGAGCGGGAAGAAGAACTCCGCCACGTTCGCGACCTCGGGTGTCGGCTCGGGGAACGTGTCCGGGTAAAGGCGCCGGCGCGCCTCGGTGAAGAGCGGCTCGTGCCAGCGCGCGAGCTTCTCCTCGCACGGCTCCCCCGCGAGATCCAGGGCGAGGCGCAGCGCAGTGTCAAGCTTCGTCGGCGGGTGCTCGCTGGCGGTCTTCGCCAGGCTCCGGAGCCTCCACCCTTTTCGGGCAACCACCGCGAGGAGAGCCGAATCGTGCGCGCGCGCCGTTGCCATCAGGCGAAAGTATACAGCGCCACTTGGCCCAAAACACCGTGCGGGAAAGGGTTCGCGGGTAGTGAGGGTGTTGACCCGCCCTGGTTGCCCGGAATGAACCCTTCGGACCTTGGAGCCTTTCATGCTCCCTCGGTGCGACGGCGCGGCGTGGCTACTGCCCGTTGCATCACCTCGTTGGGGCACCTGCGGGTGGCGTTCGAGGCGTCCACAACGATGCCGGCCCCAGACTGCCAACACGCTGCCACGCGCCAGGCCACCGGCGCTCGAACTCCAGTCGATCGATCCGGAACAGCAAGGCATAGAGAGGCACATTCGGCGGCCAAGGCCTCCGCGCGAAACCGTGCGTACGATGCCTCGTCGAGGTGATCGTAGCGAACGACCGGGTAGTGCCCGTAATTGTAGATGGCGCCGCTGGCCTCCATTGCGAGGAAGGCTGCATTCGCAGGGACCTGCTTCTCCGCCCAGGCGACACAACCGGGAAAGATATCGTCGCGGGCACCGACCTCCCAGATCCGGTGGGCTGTGACCCAGTACACGGACGCCCCGAGATTCCAGATCAGACACCCGAGCAACGCCGCATTGACGCCCCGCCACACAAGGGCGCGGTGGCCCCACCGTACTTTCACGAAGTGGCCACGGCGAGCGCCACGGCCAGGGCGCTGATGATGATCGCCGGGAGTGCCGGGAGCAGGAAACGCAGGCGCCACCAGCCGTAAAGCGACTGCTCGTACATCGCGTAGAACCCCACAAACGCTCCGCTCCAACAAAGCAGAACGCCCTGTCTCCTGTCACCACGCACCGCAAGCGATCCCCCGCCCCCCAGAACCAGAAGAAGGGCAGGCGGCCCGAGGAACGTGCCCAGCCAGCGGCCGAAGTGCAGCAGCCCCCGCCCAAGGTACGCCGGAGATACCAGCGCTCCGATCCCAGAGTAGCCGGTGGTCAAGACGCTGCCGTACAGCGCAAGGTTGTAAAGACCGAGCCCCGCGAGGATCGGCGACGCCCCAGCCGCCGCGAGAGCAAGGGCCACCGGATTGGCGCCGATCGCCAGCCCGATGGCAGGTGCAAGAAGCGCGTCCGTGGGACGGACGAGGACCGCAACGGCGAAGCTTACACCCGAGACCACGGCGTAGCCTGCGTGTTTCTGGCTGCGAATTGCGAAGGCGATGGCCGCCAGGCAGCAGGTGGTCGCGAGAAGATCGCTCATCAGGCGGACCGACTGGAGGACCGTTACGGGGAAAACCGCAAACGAGACAGCGGCCACTGCAGACCAACCGCCCGCGAGACTCATCAGCCTGGCGAGGCGGTAGACAAGCACGATTGCAGCGATCCACGCAACCGTGTTGACCACCGTGGCGGCGTGGTCCAGCCCAACTAGGAAGGATGCGGCGACGAGGTGAAGCGGCAGGCCGATGGGGTACGTCGGAACGATGGTTCCAGGTTTCCTGCCCGTTCGCATGCCGAGTGGGACAAAGGTGTCGGGAGGGTACGACGACGGCGCAATTCCCGGGACCGTGCGAACCGGCTCAGAGAGGCGTCCCTGCCGCAGGAGGCGCGCGCTGTTGAGATAGCCCGAGGTATCGGCCCCGCCCGCTGAGTTGCCCACAAAATGCGCGATGACCGCACTGCAGACCACGATCGCCGCACCTGCCAACGCCACGAACCTACGGTTTTGCACCGAGGTTATGGTACCAATGCTCCTACGGCCGGACAATTCCGATTTGCGGTCGGGCTGCGCTCGCAGCGACCCGCCCGAGCCTAAGGGCGGATGTGCCATGCGTCGACGTGTACCGACACAGCAAGGTGAGCTGGGGCTTCGGCCTGCACTCGAAGGCTCCAGGCCTTATCGTTTATTGGGCCTTCTATACTCCCGCGGTGCAACGGCGAGGCGCCCAGACCATCCTCATCCTCGCCCTGGCCGTGCTGCCGGCGCTGGCCGCCCTGCACTCACGCTCGTTCTTCTCCCCCGACGAGACCTCGTACGCGCAGGTGGCGAGGGAGATGCTCGAGACCCGCGACTTCGTGGTCCCGACGATCGACGGCACGCCGTGGCTCGAGAAACCGCCGCTCGTGTACTGGCTGCTCGCGGGCGCCTTCGCGATTTTCGGCTGGGGGTTCCCGGCGGCGGTGCTGCTCAACGCGCTCCTGACAGCAGTGTACGGCGCTCGTGATCGCCGCCCACGCGCGCCGGTCTGGCTCTCCGCGGGCCGGCGCTGCTGGCGGCCGCCGCCTACCTCACGATGTTCCTCCCTCTCGCCGCGGCCCGCAGCGCACTCACCGACCCTGTCCTCACGCTGTGCACGACCGCCGCGATCGTGCTTTTCCTGAGCGATCGGCGCTTCGCGGTTGCTGGCGCGGGGGTGCTGCTGGGCCTCGGGGTTCTCGCCAAGGGACCCGTCGCGCCGCTCGTCGTGCTGCCCGCGATGCTGGCGGTGGCGGTCGTGCGCCGCCGTGGCGCCGACTGGGGCAGGCTGGGAACGGTGCTCGTGGCCGCAGTGGCGGTTGCCCTGCCCTGGCACCTGGCACTTGCTTCCCGTGGGCTCTGGCACGAGTTCTCCGCGGTGTTCCTCGGGCGCCAGGTGCTCTCCCGCGCCGTGAGCGCCTGGGGGATCGGGGCCCCCTGGTGGTTCTACGTTCCTGCTCTCTTGCTCGCAGCGTTTCCCTGGGGGACCCACCTCGTACTCGCGGTGCGCGACCAGTGGCGCCGCCTCGCTGGCAGCAGCTGGAGGGATGCGGCGCCCGTGGCCGAGGTTGCCGCGGTGGTCGTGCCCCTCCTGGCGTTTTCGATCGCCACCAACAAGCTCCCCCACTACCTGCTCCCGCTAATCCCCTGGCTCGCGGTCTGGCTCGGCCTTGCCGCCGAGCGGCGCCTCTCCGAATCCCGTGCCGACAGGTTCACACGTGTCACCGTGTGCGTCGCGGCGGTCATCAACACCGGCGCACTGGCCGCACTGGCCTGGCAGCTCCCCGACTGGCAGGTGGCGCACTTCACCCCTCCGGCTACTTCGTCCGTGCTCGCGTGTGCCGCGGTGCTCTTCGCCGTTCTCGGGCTCGTCGAGGGGATCGGCGTCCGGCGGGCCGCCTGGTGCGGCCTGGCCGCCCTCGCGCTCCTCCTCCGCCTCGCGCTCGACCAATCGTTGCTGCCGTTCGCGGACCGACAGACCGTCGAGCGTCCTCTGGCGGCTGCGGTCCGCCAGCACCTGCCGCTGAACGGGGTGCCGATCGCCCACCGCTGGTGGCGCGCCTCGTTCGTCGCCTACGGTGTGCGCGGGTGGACCCGCACCGAGAGCCGCGACGAGCTGGGCGCCGCGCTTGCCTCCGCGGCGAAGGCGGGACAACCTGCGCTGGTGCTGGTGCGCGCCGACAGCGAGGGCGAGGCGCGCGCGGCAGCCTGGAACCCGGGCGGGGCCGCGCGCGAGGTGGCGCGCATCTCGGGTCTCGGCGAGATCGACGGGAAGGTCCTCGAGGGGATCGTCTTCCTCGTGGACCGGGAGCGTGACAGCACCCGCTTCTTCTACGACGCCGACCGCCGGCTGTTGGGCGAGGAGGGCTTCGACGCGGTCGAGGGCAACGCCTGGACGCCGACGTTTCGGTGGAGCGTGGTGCCTGTCTCCCGCCTACGCCTGGCGGCGCGGCCCGCCGGGCGATGCGATCCTGCGGCTGCGCGCCTGGGGCAGGGCGCACGCCGGTCGGCCCCAGCGCCTCAACCTGTCGCTCAACGGCTGCCCGCTCGGTGGGCTCACGCTCGACCAGTTCCCCGCAGTCTTTGCTGTCCGCGTGCCGGTCTCATGCCTGCGGGAGCCACCCCAGGACCTCGTGCTGACCACGAGCCACCTCGACATCCCGAAGGAGTCCGAGCCGGATAGTCTAGACAGTCCGCACGCTGGGGTTTCGCACTGGACTGGCTGGCGCTCGACCCTGCACCCGATCCGGGCGAGCGGCCTCACTCCGTCACGAGGCGGTAGCCGACGCCGGGCTCGGTCCGCAGGTACCGGGGGCGTGCGGGGTCGGCCTCGATCTTGCGGCGCAGCTGCGCGACGTAGACGCGGACGTAGTGGTTCTCGTCGCCGTACTCCGGGCCCCACACCTGGCGCAGGAGCTGGCGGTGGGTCAGGACCTTCCCCGCGTTCTTGACCAGAAGGGCGAGCAGCTTGTACTCGATCGGTGTGAGCCGGACCTCGCGTTCGGCCACGAAGACCTGCCGCCGCGCGAGGTCGACCCGGAGCTCTCCGGCGGAGAACACCGGCTCGTCGGCCGTCCCGCCCGCGATCGCGGCGTGACGCAGCGCCACCCGCAATCGCGCCATCAGCTCGCCCACGCCGAACGGCTTCGTCAGGTAGTCGTCGGCACCGGCCTCCAGCGCCGCTACCTTGTCGCTCTCCCGGTCGCGCACCGAGAGCACCACGATCGGAACGCTCGACCACTCCCGGACCTCCCGCGTGAGGGCAAGGCCGTCGCGGTCGGGGAGGCCGAGGTCGAGGACGACCACGTCCGGCCTCTGCGCGGCGATCTGCTCGAGCGCCTCCGCGGCCGTCGCGGCCTCGACCACACGGTACCCCTCGCCCGCGAGGCTGACCCGGAGGAAGCGGCGGATCGGCAACTCGTCGTCGACGATGAGCACGAGAGGCTCGGTGGATACCATCTCGGCGCGACCTCTGACAACGATGGTAGCGCAGTCAGGAGTCGGCGCGGCTCTCGGGCCGCAGCTCAGGCGCGGGGCCGCCCAGCGGCAACCGCAGCGAGAACACCGACCCGCCACCCGGCCGGTTGGCCGCGGTGATGTTCCCCCCGTGCGCGGCCGCGATGGCCTTGCAGATCGCGAGCCCGAGCCCGGCGCCGGGCTGCCCCGTCTCGGACTGAAGCCGGTAGAACTTGTCGAACACGCGCAGCTCTTCGCCCGCCGCCAGGCCGGGACCCCGGTCGGCCACTTCGATCACCACGCTGTCCCCCTCGACCCGTGCCGCGATGTCGATCGGCGACCCTGGCGGAGTGTACTTGAGGGCGTTCTCGAGAAGGTTGACCAGGGCCTGCCCGATCAGCGTGGTGTCGAGCGGCACGAGCGGCAGCGATTCCGGGATCCGCGTGCGCACCTCGCGCCCGGCCAGGCGCTCCTCGAACTGGCCGATGGCGGCCCCGACGACCTCCTCCACCGGCTGCCACTCCTTTCGGACGGTGATGGCCCCCGCATCCAGCCGCGTCATGTCGAGGAGGTTGCCGATAAAACGGTTGAGGCGCCCCGCCTCTTCGTTGACCGACTCCAAAAGCTCGCGACGGGCCTCATCGGTCAGGGTCTCGCCACCGCGCAGGAGCGTGCTCGACGATCCGGCGATCGCCGCGAGGGGCGTGCGCAGGTCGTGCGACACGGAAGCGAGCAGCGCGCTGCGCATCCGCTCCGTCTCCACCTGGAGCTCGGCACCTTGCGCCTCGGCGGCGAGGTTGGTCCGCTCCACGGCCAGCGCAATCTGGTTGGCGAACGCGTCGAGCAGGTGGAGCTGCTCCGAGTCAAGCCGCCCCGCCCCGCCTGGTTTGACCCCGACGACCCCAACCGGACCCCGCGAGACCTTGAGGGGTACATAGATCGCGCCGCTTCCGGGCAGCGTGGCGGTCCCGAGCCCTGCCTTCTCCCCGTGGTCGAACGCCCACTGCGCCACGGAGGCTTCTTTCGGATCGCTTGCAAACGGGGCGTTCACGGAAAACGCTGCCGTCAGCTTTCCGTCCCGGTGGGGCAGGAAGATCGCCACCTGGCCCTCGAACACCTCCGCGAGATGGCGTCCGGCAACCCGAACCACTTCGTACGTCTCCGCCGCGCTGGCGCATGCTCGGCTCACGGCGTAAAGTGTCGCGGTCCGTCGCTCCCGCGCGCGCGCCGCCTCGGCCTGGTCACGGACGCGCGCAGTCAGGCCCGAAATTACGAGCGCCACCGCCAGCATCACTGCGAACGTCAAGACGTACTGCGTATCGGCGACCGCGAAGCGTCAAGCGGGGCGGCACGAAGAAGAAGTCGAACGCCGCGACGCTCAGCACCGACGAGAGGGCGGCCGGTCCCCTCGCCCGCCCGCAACGCCACGACGACGACCCCGACGAGGTAGACCATGACGAGGTTGGCGAGCGTGAGTCGCCGGACCGAGGAGAGCGGCCAGGAGGGTGCAGAGACCGACGATCACGACGGCGAAGCCGTACGCGGGCCAGCGGCTTCGCACCTTGCTGGCAGTCGGCTGGCGGGGCTCCTCGTCCCCGGCGGTGCCTGTGATGACGTAGACGTCGATCTCCCCGCTGCCTCGAACCAGCCTGTCCACGAACGAGCCGTGCAGCAGCTCGCGCCAGCGGGACTCCGCAGGCTTGCCAACCACGAGCTTCGTGACGTTCCGACGCCTGGCGTACGCGAGGACTTCCTCGACCTCGTCACTGCCGGTCAGTGTGACGGTCTCCGCGCCGAGCTGTTCGGCCAGCCGCAGGGTGCTCTCGAGCTGCTCACGGTCCGCTTCGGCCAAGTGGAGCTGGGCCGGGGTCTCGACGTACACGACCAGCCACTCCGCCTGGAGGCGCGCGGCCATGCGCCGCGCCGCACGGATCAGGCGGACGGCGTACGGGCTCGGCCCAACGCAGACGAGCACGCGTTCCGCGGTCGGCCAGGTCTCGCGGACGGCGTGCTCGCGCCGGTAGCGCTGCATCTGGGCATCAACCCGCTCCGCGGTGCGGCGAAGCGCCAACTCACGGAGCGCGATCAGGTTGCCCTCACGGAAGAAGTTCTCGGCTGCGCGCCCGGCCACCTCGGGCATGTAGACCTTACCCTCGGCGAGGCGTTTGCGCAGCTCCTCGGCCGGCAGGTCCACGAGCTCGATCTCGTCCGCGCGGTCCAGAACGAGCGTCGGGGATCGTCTCCCGCACGGTAACGCCGGTGATCTGGGCCACCACGTCGTTGAGGGTCTCGAGGTGCTGCACGTTCAGGGTCGTGTAGACGTCGATCCCGGCCGCGAGGAGCTCCTCGACGTCCCGGTAGCGCTTGGCGTGGCGGGAACCCGGCGCGTTGGTGTGGGCCAGTTCGTCGACCACGATGAGCGTAGGGCGCCGCTCCAAAGCCAGGTCGAGGTCGAACTCGTCGAGACGCGTCCCGCGGTAGGAGAGTTGGCGCCGGGGGAGCAGTTCGAGCCCCTCGAGCAGCGCCTCCGTCTCCTGGCGCCCATGGGTTTCCACCCACCCGAGGACGATGTCGATCCCCTCGGCTTTGAGGGCCCGCGCGGCCTCCAGCATCGTGTACGTCTTGCCCACCCCGGGTGCAGCGCCGAAGAAAACCTTCAGCTTGCCCTGGGATCGGCGTGCCTCCTCTTCCTGCACGCGGGCGAGCAGCTCGTCGGGGTCGGGGCGCCGGTGCTCCATGCTCGGCCTTACAATACCTCGCTTTACGGTCGCGGGCGATCGAGCGCGAGGTTGAGTGCCAGCACGTTGACGCGGGGCTCGCCGAGAAACCCGAAGGCACGGCTCTCGATGTGCGTGCGCACGAGCTGGCGAAGCACTTCCTCGGGGAGACCGCGCGCCATGGCGACCCGTGGCACCTGCACGAGTGCCGCCGGCCGGGCTGATGTCCGGATCGAGGCCGCTCGCGGAGGCGGTGACCAGGTCCACCGGGATCGGCCCCGTCAGGCCCGGGTCGGCCGCACGCAGCGCCGCCACGCGCTCCTGAACCGCGGCCACCAGCGCCGGGTTGGTCGGGCCGAGGTTGGAGCCGGTGGAGCCCGCGGCGTCGTACGGCACCGGCGAGGTCGCCGACGGACGGCTCCAGAAGTAGCCGGGTGCGGAAAACGGCTGGCCGACCAGCGCAGAGCCGACAGTCCTTGCCGTCAACCCTGACAACCGAGCCGTTGGCCTTGCCGGGCAAGGCCACCTGGGCGACGCCCGTGACGACGAGCGGATAGACCAGGCCGGTTAGAACGTGAAGCGCGACGAGCAGAACCAGAGCCGGACGGAGCTGGGAGCTCATGACGATCCTCCTCACACCAGGTGCAGCACTTCCAGCAGCAGGTCGATGGCTTTGATCCCCACAAACGGCGCCACCAGGCCGCCGAGGCCATAGAGCAGCAGGTTGCGGCGCAGCAGCGCGGCTGCGCCGATCGGGCGGTAGGCCACCCCGCGCAGAGCCAGGGGAATAAGGGCGATGATGATGAGGGCATTGAAGATCACCGCGGACATGACGGCGCTCGCCGGGGTTGCCAGGCCCATGACGTTGAGCGCGCCGAGCTGTGGGTAGGTGGCTACGAACATTGCCGGGATGATCGCGAAGTACTTGGCCACGTCGTTGGCGATCGAGAAGGTCGTCAACGACCCGCGGGTCATCAGGAGCTGCTTGCCGATCTCCACGACCTCGAGGAGCTTGGTGGGGTTCGAGTCGAGGTCAACCATGTTCCCGGCTTCCTTGGCCGCCTGTGTGCCGCTGTTCATGGCCACGGCGACGTCGGCCTGGGCAAGCGCCGGGGCGTCGTTGGTGCCGTCCCCGGTCATCGCGACCAGGCGGCCGCCGCCCTGCAGCTCGCGGATGAGACGCAGCTTGGTCTCCGGGGTGGCTTCCGCGAGGAAGTCGTCCACCCCGGCCTCGGCGGCGATGGCGGCGGCGGTGAGCTGGTTGTCGCCCGTGATCATCACGGTTCGGATCCCCATCCGGCGCAGCTCGGCGAAGCGCTCCCGGATGCCGCCCTTGACGATGTCCTTGAGTTGGATCACACCGAGCACGCGCGCGCCGTCTGCGACCACGAGCGGCGTGCCGCCTGCTCTCGCGATGCCTTCCACGCTCGCGCTTACCTCGTCGGGAACCCGGCCGCCGTGGTCCGCAACGAACGCCGCCACGGCGTCGGCCGCTCCCTTGCGGATGGCTCGTCCGTCGAGGTTGACCCCGCTCATCCGCGTCTGCGCCGTAAACGGCACGAAGGTCGCCCCGAGCCGATGGACGTCGCGACCCCTCAGGCCGTGCTTCTCCTTGGCGAGAACCACGATGCTGCGGCCTTCTGGGGTTTCGTCGGCCAGCGACGCCAGCTGTGCGGCGTCGGCAAGCTCCTCCGGACTGATGCCGGGGGCGGGGATGAAACCCGTCGCCTGCCGATTCCCGAGCGTGATCGTGCCGGTCTTGTCCAGGAGCAGCACGTCCACGTCACCGGCAGCCTCGACGGCGCGGCCCGATGTGGCGATCACGTTGGCCTGGATCATGCGGTCCATCCCGGCGATACCGATCGCCGAGAGCAGGCCGCCGATCGTGGTCGGGATCAGGCAGACGAGCAGCGCGACGAGCACCGTGACAGTAACGGGCTGTCCCTGCCCCGCCACCTGGACGGAGTAGAGCGAGAAAGGCAACAGCGTGGCCACGGCGAGCAGAAAGACGATCGTCAGTGCCGCCAGAAGGATTGACAGGGCGATCTCGTTGGGCGTGCGCTGCCGCTTTGCGCCCTCGACCATCGCAATCATGCGGTCGAGGAACGTTTCACCCTCCTCGGCGCCGACCCGCACCACCAGCCAGTCGGACAGGACACGGGTCCCGGCCGTGACGGCGCTGCGGTCGCCGCCCGACTCGCGGATCACCGGCGCGCTTTCGCCGGTGATCACGCTCTCATCAACCGACGCAATCCCCTCGATCACCTCGCCGTCGCAGGGGATAATGTCCCCCGTTTCCACAAGGACGGCATCGCCCGTGTGCAGCATCCGCGCCGGAACCGGCGCCCAGCCAGCTCCGTGATGGGGCTGGCCGAGAAACTTCGCGACGAGCTCCTTGCGCGCGCGCCGCAGCGCGTCGGCCTGCGCCTTGCCGCGTCCCTCCGCCATCGCCTCGGCGAAGTTGGCGAACAGAACCGTAAACCAGAGCCAGACCGAGACCGCGAGGATGAAGCCGGCCGGCGCCTCGCCGTGGCCAAACAGCGCTTGAACGAAGAGGACGGTGGTGAGAACGCTGACGACCTCGGTAACGAACATTACGGGGTTGCGGACCATGTGGCGCGGGTCGAGCTTCCGGAACGAGTCGAGGATCGCGCGCCGCACGATGGCGGGCTCGAAAAGGTTGAGAGCTTGGACTCTGCTTGGCATGGCCTTCCTCCTTACCGCGCCACCGCGAGCATCTGAAGGTGCTCGACGATCGGGCCGAGCGCCAACGCCGGCAAGAACGTAAGCGCGGCGACGAGCAGAACCGTGCCGATGAGCAATACGACGAAAAGCGGTGTGTGGGTCGCGAGGGTTCCGGCGCCGACCGGCGTGACTTTCTTTGCAGCCAGCGAGCCGGCGATCGCCAGGATCGGGATCTTCGTCCAGAAACGACCGAAGAACATCGCGAGCCCGAGCGCGAAGTTGTAGAACGGCGTGTTTGCATTCAGGCCCGCGAACGCTGAGCCGTTGTTGTTGCTCGCCGACGAGAACGCGTATAGGATCTGGGAGAAGCCGTGCGCGCCCGGGTTGGACGCACCGGCGCGCCCCGCATCCGTTGCCACAGCAATCGCCGTGCCTAAAAGCACGCACGCCGGAGGGATCAGGATCACGAGCGACGCCATCTTCATCTCGAACGATTGGATCTTCTTGCCGATGTACTCCGGCGTCCGGCCCACCATCAGACCCGGCGATGAACACCGCAACGATGACGAAGGCGAGCATCCCGTACAGCCCGGAGCCGACCCCGCCGAACACGACCTCGCCAATCTGCATCAGCGCCATAGGCACGAGCCCGCCGAGCGGCGTGAACGAGTCGTGCATCGAGTTCACCGAACCGTTCGATGCCGCCGTGGTGGCGGTAGCCCAAAGGCCCGAGGCGATCGGCCCGAAGCGCACCTCCTTGCCCTCCATGTTGCCCCCAGGCTGCAGGGCCGAGGGGCGCTGGTCCACGCCGAGCCTGGCCAGCAGGGGGTTGCCGGCCTGTTCGCTGGAGATGGCGAGGATGGCGAAGCCCACTAGGATCACGACCATCGCCGCGAGAATCGCCCACCCCTGGCGGCGGTCGCGCACCATCTCGCCGAACGTCAGGCACAAGGCGCCCGAGATCAGCAGGATCGCGAGCACCTCAAGGAAGTTCGACAGCGGCGTCGGGTTCTCAAACGGGTGCGCGGAGTTGACGTTGTAGAAACCCCCTCCGTTCGTGCCGAGCTGCTTGATCGCAATCTGCGACGCCGCCGGTCCTAGCGCCAGCGTCTGGCCGGTCACGGTGACCTTCTCGGTGACCGGGTTTCCCTGGGCGTCCTTGACCGGCGTGCCCGACGCGTCGAGCTTCGGCTGGTCCACCACGACCGGCTGCACCAGCGCGGCCTTTTTGTAGGGCGCGAAGGTCTGGACCACTCCCTGCGACACGAGGGCCAGCGCCAGGAGGAGGGACAGCGGCAGCAGGATATAGAGCGTGCCGCGAACCGTGTCCACCCAGAAGTTGCCGATGGTCGACGCCGTTCGTCGCGCAATGCCGCGGATCAATGCCACCAGCACCGCCATCCCCGACGCGGCGGAGAGGAAGTTCTGCACCGCCAGGCCGAACATCTGCGTGAGGTAGCTCATCGTCTGCTCGCCGGAGTAGCTCTGCCAGTTGGTGTTGGTCACGAACGACACGGCCGTGTTGAAGGAGAGGTCGGGGCCAACCGCCGGCAGGTGAGCGGGGTTGGCCGGAAGCCCCCCTTGCAGCCGCTGGAGGGCGTAGAGAAGGAGGAAGCCCACGAAGTTGAACAGCAGCATGGCGAGGGCGTAGCGCCTCCAGCCCATCTCCTCGTCGGCCTTGACCCCCGCGATTCGGTAGAGGAAGCGCTCGACCGGACCGAGGACGCGGCCAATGCCACCAAGTCGGCCCTCATAGACGCGGGCCATGTAGATCCCGAGCGGCTTGGCAACCGCCAAGAGCACACCCAGGTAGACCAGCAGTTGCACGACTCCGAGCGCGGTCATCCCAGTTCCTCCGGCTTCAGCAAGGCGACCAAGAGGTAAATCACGAGCCCCACGGCGATCAGCCCCGCGATCAAGTAGAGCCAGTTCATGGCTTCCTCCCGCTGCCGAGGCGGTCCACGCCGGCAACGAACCGGACCGTGACCGTCACCAGAGCGGCCAGAACAACCAGCACAATGACGTCCACGTCGCACCTCCACTCACGAGCATTCGAGCACCCGTCAGATCAAGAGCGCATAAATGCGCCCGCCGCCGAAATAAAGGAAAGGTCAAGGAAGGCATGAGCCGCGCCCGTCTCACAGGTACCGGCCGAACTCGACCAACGCCGCGTTCTCGTGCGAGTCGCTGTTCTTAAGGGACAAACCGGCGTAGATGACCCACTCTCCCAGCGTCAGCGCGAAGCCGGGCGTGAAGTAGCCGAGGCCGTTCCTCCCCGAATACCAGTCGGCCTGAAAAACCAGCGTCGGGCTGAGGTGCTGCTCGAAGCCGGCCAGAACGCCCTTCGTGACTCCGGCGTCGGCGTACCCCGAACTCGCGTACCAGACACCCGCCGTGACCCTCGTTCCGTCGACCGGTGTCCAGGCGGCGTGGGCATAGGCGTGCCCCGAAGGAGAGCCGTCCGCGCTGCCGCGCAGGAAGAACTGCCCGTGAGCTCCGGCGGTGAGCGACCATTCCGGCGTGTGCAGAGGTTGCCACTTGACCGCCAGGGTCGCGTTGGGGACCGACCGCCCCCCGGCCGCCAATCCGCCGAAGTTCACGCCCGCTTCAACGGCGCTCCCCACGCCGGCCACGGCGCGAAGGGTGAAGAAGGTGTCCTCCGGGTGACCCGCCCGCCAGAGGTTATCCTCCTCGAGATAGAGCTTCCCGGCCTGCAGAACGTCAGCCGAAGGCACGTTGAACAGCGTTTGCTGTGCCACAGCGGGCACCGCAAGAGCCCAACCGACCAACGCAATCCCAGTTGCCAGCACCGCCGACCTACGCTGCGGCGCGACCGGCGCGAGCAGGTATTTCCCCCACCGCCGATTCCTGGATGCCATCGAATCCCCCCTCACCGAGACGATTTCGCCACCGAGGAGGTCAAGCGCGCATAAGCACAGGCCGCCCAATCCTCAATAGAATCTCAAGACGATTAGGCCCGAAACCCCGGGTTCGCCGGCCCCGCGGTGTGCCCGATGTTTCTGGCCCTGTCGTCCGTCCGGGATGGTAGGCTACGCGCTGCACCGAGATGAGCGCCCCGCCCACCTCCTCCGACCAGGGCCAGAGCGACGCCCCCAGGATCACCTCCGCGCGGGACCTCGCGCGCCTCGCGGTGGGCGCGCTCGGCGTCGTGTACGGGGACATTGGCACCTCCCCGCTGTACGCGATCAGGGAGTGCTTCAACCCCACCTACGGGATCCCGCCCACGGTCTCCAATACGCTCGGGGTGCTCTCCCTCGTCTTCTGGTCGCTCACGCTCGTGGTTGTGGTCAAGTACCTGACGTTCGTCATGCGAGCCGACAACCGTGGGGACGGCGGGATCCTGGCGCTGCTGGCCCTGGTGATGCCCAAGGGGAACGGCCTGGCCCGGCGGCGCCGGTTCGCCCTCATCCTCCTCGCCCTGGTGGGCGCGGCGTTGCTGTGGGCCGACGGCATGATCACGCCTGCGATCACCGTCCTCGGGGCCATTGAGGGGTTGGAGATCGCCACCCCGGTTTTCCGCCCTTTCGTGGTGCCGATCGCCCTGGCCATCCTCGTCGCCCTGTTCGTGCTTCAGAAACGGGGCACGGGGCGGATCGGCGCGATGTTTGGGCCCGTGATGATGGTGTGGTTCGTCTCGATCGCCGTGCTCGGAACATCCTGGATCGTGCGCGAGCCGCGGGTGCTCGAGGCGGTGAATCCGGTGTGGGCACTTCGCTTCATGAGCGAGCACCACTGGCGCGGGTTCCTGATCCTGGGCGCGGTTGTGCTGTGCATCACCGGCGCCGAGGCCCTCTACGCCGACATGGGGCACTTCGGGCGCACCCCGATCCGCGTGGCCTGGTATGTCGTGGTGTTCCCGGGCCTTCTGATCAACTACTTCGGGCAGGGTGCGCTGCTCATCGCCCGCGGTAAGGCCGCGGCCGAGAACCCATTCTACCTGCTCGCGCCCCCGCACCTCGTCTATCCCCTGGTGGTGCTCGCGACGGCCGCCGCGATCATCGCATCCCAGGCGCTGATCTCTGGCGCCTTCTCGCTGGCCCAGCAGGGCGTGCAGCTCGGCTACTCGCCGAGGCTCACCATCGTCCACACCTCCCAGACGGCACGGGGGCAAATCTATGTTCCCGAAATCAACACCGCATTGATGGTGGCCTGTTGCGGCCTCGTCCTCGCCTTTCAGAAATCCACCAACCTCGCGGCCGCATACGGGATCGCGGTCGTTGGCACGATGGCCGCGACGTCGGTCCTGCTATACGCGGTGGCCAGGGAGCGATGGAAGTGGCCAACGCTGACCGCGCTGCTCCTCACTGGATTCTTTCTTGCGGTGGATCTCTCGTTCCTCTTCGCCAACGTCCACAAGATCAAGGACGGCGGTTGGTTCCCGATCGCGATGGGCGCCCTGATCTTCACGATCATGACCACCTGGAAGCGAGGCCGCGGAGAGCTTGCCGCCAAGCTGCGTGCGGATTCCCTCCCCATCGAGTTCTTCCTGGCAGACCTGCCTGCTCATATGCCCTTGCGTGTCCCCGGCACCGCTGTCTTCATGACCTCGGACGTTGGCGTGGCGCCGGTGGTGCTGCTCCACCATTACACGCACAACAAGGTCCTCCATGAGCGCGTCCTATTGCTCTCGATGCGGACCGAGGCGGTTCCGTTCGTGCCCCAGAGCGAGAAGGTCGAGGTGCACGACCTCGGGAGCGGCTTTCTCCAGGTGATCGGGCACTACGGATTCATGCAAACGCCCAACGTGTCCGAGGTACTCAACCTCGCGAGCGTGCAAGGGCTCAAGGTCACGACACGCGAGTGCAGTTTCTACCTGGGCCGGGAGACCCTTCTCACCACGGGCCCCTCGAAGATGTGGCGGTGGCGCAAGTCCCTGTTCGCTTTCCTTTCTCGCAACGCCCAATCCGCGACCGCGTTCTTCTCGATTCCGCCCAACAGAGTGCTGGAGCTCGGCACGCAGATCGAGCTCTAGCGCCGCCCTCGTCCGGTTTCTCACCTTCCATTGCAGCAGACAAGAAAAGTACGGGCCCGGTTTCCCAGGCCCGCTTTTCGATCTTCCGGCTTCGCCGCCGGGTTATCGCTTCATGAAGATGGTCGTCGGGTCCCCGGTGGCCTCGTCCACCACCGACGCCCACACGATGATCCCCGAGCCCGAGGTGACCGTGACCTTGGCGTAGGCGTGCTCGAGGTCGTTTCTCCCCGCGTACTTTTGGAACGGCTTCAGGTACTGGATGAAACCTCCCGAAACGATGGCGCCCGACTCGCTGTTACCGCTCCACAGCAGCGTGCCATGCCCGTCGTACAGCGTGAGCGTCACGTTTGCTGTGGCCGCGCCGGAGTTCGTGATGGCGATGTTGCACCGGAAGCCCGCGTTCTGGGCGAGCAGGGGTAGCCACGCCGACTGCCCGGCCGAGAGCAGAGAGGAGTCCGGGTCCTGCCCGTCGTAGTTCTGCCCGTACGAGTGCGCCGCGTCCACCTGGTTGTACGTGCGGCCCATGACGAAGACGTCCTGGTTCGACCGCACCTCCAGCGGTCCCGAGCCGGTCGTGTAGCCGAGCCAAGCCGCGATGTCCTTGTGGAAGTCCTGCGCGTTCCCCGCGAGCACCACCTGCTGTGAGACCATACCGCCTGGCGTGTACAGGCGGTACTCGAGCGTCGCCTGCGCGGAGGAGCGGTTGAGCACAGCGATGTCGCTGCGCCAGTGGGAGCTGCCCGCCCCGTCCACGTGGCTCGCGGCCGCGATCCAGTGGGCAAAGGGCAGGGAGACGCTGGTCCCCGACTGGTTGAGCGTGAACGTCTGGCCCTGCACGGTGATGTGTCCCGCCCTCGCCCCGCCGCCGTTGGCGTCCACGCTGTAGGAGACGGTCCCGTTTCCGCTGCCCGAGGCACCGGCGGTGACGTGGAGCCAGCTCGAGTCGCTGCTCGCCGACCACGCGCACCCGGCGCCCGCGGTGACGCTGAAGCTTCCGGTCCCGCCGCTCGCCGCGGCGCTCCCGCTCGCCGGGCTGATCGAGTAGCTGCAGGCTACCCCGGCCTGGCTGACCGTGAAAGTCTGGCCTGCGATCGTGAGGGTGCCTGAGCGTGCGCCACCCGCGTTGACCTGCACCGAGTAGCCCACCGTCCCGTTTCCGCTGCCGCTTGCGCCGCTCGTGATCGAAATCCACCCCGCGCCGCTGGCCGCGGTCCAGGAGCAGCCGCTGCCCACTGTCACGGTGACGGTGCCGCTGCCGGCCGCGCTCGAGAACGACTGCGAAGTCGGCGAGATCGAGTAGCTGCATGACCCAGCGACGGTTTTCCTGATCACCAGGTTGTCCACGAACGCGCCCCCGCCCTGGACGTAGGGGTCGGATTTGAAGGTGAACGCGAACCACACCTGAGAGGCACCGACTGCCGTAATGCTGGTGACGTCCTTGAAGTTGAAGACCTTGTGAGTCCAGCCGCCGCTGCTGCCCGAGGTATAGAATCCGCTGAAACTGCTACCGTCGACGGAGATCAGCCACTTGAACTGGTCGCCCTCCGGGACGGACTGGTTGTAGACCTCGGTGTCGTACCAGGCGTCGAACTCGGCAGACGCCTCGGTCGCATCCGCGAGCGAGAACGGGCCGTAGATCATCCAGGCATTCATGTTCCCGACGTACTGGCCGCATGCGGGCTGAGGCGCCGACCCCCCGGCCGCACACCAGGCGGACCCGCTGCCGCCGTTGCTCTTGCAGGTGACTCTGCCCCACACCGTGTCGGGGGAGTCGGCGGACCTGTAGAACTGCCAGTTCCCCGGGAACGAACCCTCGAAGTTGTCGGAGAAGATCGTCGTCGTGGTCCCGCCCCCACCGCCAAGCGTGACCGAGAACGAGATCGTGTTTCCCGCAGAGCCGATGCTGGAGATCGAGAGGCCGCCCGGGTTCCCATTCGAGAGGAACGACGAAGGGTCCGTCGTGTCGTTGATTGATGGCCGCAAGACATCGATGCCGAGGTGCGCATTATCCGGGTCACCGTTGGTGGTCGTGGACCCGCCCGGGCGGTAGATGTAGACCTCGTCGGGGGGGCCGTTGCGGTTGCCTGACCCGTCGTTGACCGTCGTGTTGATGCGGTACACGAGCAGCCCCGAGCCCGGCACCGAAGACTCAAACGTTCCGGTCTTCCTGCGGTACTCCACCATGAAGTACTCGGTTGCCGAGTTGGGGGAGGCGATCCTGTAGCAGTTGTTCGTGGCCGAGGTCAGCGGCTGAAGGGTATACGTCCCGGAGCCTGTGATCTGCGGGACCGATGAGATGAACCCCAAGTACTTGTACTTCATGTATGCGCCCATGTGCTCCGGCGGGTCCGAGTCGACCTCCATGAGATCCCACCTCCCGACCGGTGCGAGGTTCTGCGCCGACTCGGTGTAGTGGTAGAGGTCGGGAGCGCCCAGTGTGTGCGTCATCTCGTGGCATAGCACGCCAACTCCGAGGTTGCCGTTCAACTGAATGTTGTAGGCGTCCACGACCTTGCCGTTGATGTAGGCGTTCACTTGGTATTGGGCGCTCATGAACCAGCGGTGCGGCCAGAGGAGGTTGCTCCAGTCGGCCTGGACCGCACTGCCGTACGCAATAAAGCAAACGTTGTCGACGTAGCCGTCACCGTTGGTGTCAACGTTGAGAGACCCGGGGATCTGCGACGCGACGGCGTTGATCGCGTTGGCAAGTAGGGTGTGCTCGCGCTGGGCGCGATCGGTGTCGGAGTCCTTGTCGTACCCGGTGGGGTTCGTGGTGGCGTCGTAGGGCTTGTAGTACGAGCGGGGCTGGGAATCCTGGTACGAAACCACGTACCCACCCGATGGCGCGGGATAGAAGGTGCTGGCGACCGTGAGCTGCTGGTACGACGCCTCTCGGAAGTAGTTCCGCAGCGAACTCACAGAGGCGGTGGAGTTGAAGGCCGTGTCGTAGTTGGTGATGGGTGCGGCGAACTCGGGCTCGTCGGCGAAACGGATGAACACCACGATGTTGTTGATCGAGCTGAAGGACGGGACTCCCGGGGTGCCAAGCGCTCGCGCCATCATGGGTCCGGGGAACAGCGTCCTCGGGTCCGGGATGAACCGGCGAGCGGGCTTCAGCCCCTTCTCCAGCCCGGCGGCGGCAGGATCCGACTTTGCGACGACCAGCCCGGTGGGTTTGAGCTGGCCCCCCACCTTGGTCGCGTACACCAGCCAGCCGTTTGTCGGGTCGCGGACGATCACGTAGCCGTCGGCGTCGTGGAGCCAGTTATAGTACTCGTCACCGGTCGCGAACAGGTGCAGCACGCTGCCGTCCGGCTGGGTCACCTCCTGCGGCACGTTTCGCAGGAAGGCACCCTGCGCGAAGGGCGCCGCAAGCAGCACCATGGCCAACACGATGAGCCAGAGATAATGGTGCTTCCTGGGGCGGGGGCGGTCGTTCACGGTCCCTCCTCGAAGCCGCAGGCGTCTTTCTCGTCCGAGACTTCTATTTCAATTTTACGTCACGTTGCCCGGTTGAAGACGAAAAACTACCAGCAGGAGCGGATGATTCTCAACAAACAGCCTTCTGGGCCGCTCGCGCCGCCGCCCGAAAACGCCGTCCCTGATTGCGCGTCCTGCAGGCGTTGCATGGAAGGACCATCGGCCAGCACACCGTCGAACGCGCCATCCGCCAAGGCCCAACAAGGCTCTTTTGGACTGGGTCGCAACCGCCCGTGTGGCGGTCAGAGCCCGTAGTAGAGCTCGATCTCGTAGGGGTGGGGGCGGTTGCGGACCTCGCGCTCTTCTGACCGCTTGCGGGTGATCCAGCGCTCGATGAGGTCGCGGCTGAAGACGTCACCTTCCAGGAGGAAGGTGTGGTCGTGCTCGAGGGCGCTCGCCGCCTCCTCGAGGGAGGTGGGCAGCGCCTTGATCTTCGCCCTCTTGTCGGCGGGCCACGCGAAGATGTCCTCGTCAACCGGCCCGAAGCCGAGGGCGGAAGGATCGAGCTTGTTGCGGATGCCGTCCACGCCGGCAAGGACCTCCGCAAACTTCTCGTGTCACTTAACCGAGCTGATTCTCTTTGCGGGAATCCCACGTTGCCCGCGCGGCGGGTAGATGAGCGCACCCGTCACGCGTCCGGCATCGTCTTCCTGAAACGTGACCCGAAAAGGGAGCTCCGCAACGAAGAAGTCGGTGCGGCTCTCCGGACGGAGGCGGAATCTCGGAAGTCCCCATCCGATCGGCGCCTGAAGAGTCAGGAAGGCACGCTCCCGGACGATTGTGAATGCCCCCTCGTCCTCCACTTCGTACTGACCCGCGTATGCGTCGAGCAGCGCCGAATCGAGTGCGATCTCGGTGTGCTTCGTGACGGTCGGTCGCTCCAGCGGCACGTTTGGACGCAGCAGGTGACGCGCGATGTCGCCGACAGTCGCCAGCTGATTCGAGAGCGCGACGACCCCGACCCGACTCCTCGGGTCCCACGCCACGTAGCTGTTCGATCCCCACGTGGCACCGTCATGCATGACCAGTTGGTCGTCACCCTTCCCGAGCACCACCCATCCCAAAGCCTGCCCGTCTCCGCCCAGCGGCCGCTGCTGGCTCAGCATCAGCGCCATACTCGATGCCAACGGTGAAGGCTCGTAGCCCATGGCCACGGCGAGAACCGTCAACAAGTCATTGACGGTTGAAACCTGTCCGACACCGGCCGCCGGCATGGCCGCATAGATGGAGACGGTGGTGACAAGCGGCGCCGGCTGCAGGATGGCGTTGTGGCCGACTGCGAGCCTCGCCCCCAGCCTCGGTGGGAGGGGAACGGAGGCACTGGCGATCGCGGTGCTCTTCAGCTTCAGAGGAACGATGATTCGCGTCCGCAACAGGTCCTCGTAAGCCATGCCGCCCCGGGATGCCAGGGCCTGCCCCAGAAGCCAGTAGCCGATGTTCGAGTAGTCCCAGTCGGCGCCGGGGTCGCTCGTCAGCCGATAGCGGGCGAGGAACCGGTAGAGCTGTTCATCCGAGTACTTCGCGGCTGGATCGTTGTAGACCGGGACCTCATCCGGCATGAACGGCAGGCCCGACGTATGGGTCGCGAGGTTCAGGAGCGTGATGGCGTGGCCATTTCGTTCGGGGATCTTGACGCCCGCAGGCAGGTACTTCGCGACCGGGTCCGCAAGCGCGACCTCGCCCCTCCGCACCATATCGGCGAGCAGGAGCGCCGTGAACACCTTCCCCACCGACCCGATCTCGAAGACGGTGTCACCGGCCAACGGGCGGGGATCCCCTCGGTCCAGGTGGCCATACGAGATCACCCTTCGGCCGTGCGGCCCGACGACACCGACGACGATGCCGATGCCGTCCTCCTTGCCGGCGAGCGCGTCGACCCGTTCGCCGAGCACTTTTCGAATGTCAGCGTCGGACGGGAGCGCAACGGCGCTCGAGCCATCGCTCGTGTGAGCTCCAGCCGCAGTGATCATCAGCCACCCAAGGACCCAGGCAGCAAACACGGTACGTCGGGTCATCGGCATCATTGCTATCACCATTCCGATCCAGGGTTGGGTCCGAACAACCCTCCCATTCCAGCATTGACTATACGGAACCTCCGGCAGGTAGGTTCGCAACGGTGGTTGGCCTCGACGACCCTGGACGCACCGCGGCACGCGTCGACGCGGAGGGTCCGGCAGAGCCGTCTACAGCCCGTAGTAAAGCTCGATCTCGTAGGGGTGCGGGCGGTTGCGGACCTCGCGCTCTTCTGACCGCTTGCGGGTGATCCAGCGCTCGATGAGGTCGCGGCTGAAGACGTCACCTTCCAGCAGGAAGGTGTGGTCGTGCTCGAGGGCGCTCGCCGCCTCCTCGAGGGAGGTGGGCAGCGCCTTGATCTTCGCCCTCTTGTCGGCGGGCCACGCGAAGATGTCCTCGTCAACCGGCCCGAAGCCGAGGGCGGAAGGATCGAGCTTGTTGCGGATGCCGTCGAGCCCGGCCATGAGCTGGGCCGCAATCGCGAGGTACGGGTTGCAGGTCGCGTCGGGCGGGCGGAACTCGAAGCGGGCGCTCTCGGGACGGTTGGCGTACTTGGGGATCCGGACCGCAGCCGAGCGGTTGCCGACCGAGAAGATGGCCGAGACCGGCGCCTCGTACCCCGGGATCAGCCGGCGGTAGGAGTTTGTCGAGGGGTTGGTGAACGCCATGACCGCGCCGCCGTGCAGCAACAGGCCCGCGATGTAGGAGCGTGCGAGCTCGCTGATGCTGCCGTAGCCGTTCGGGTCGAAGAAGAGGTTGGTCCCGTCCCTCCAGAGCTGCTGGTGGAAGTGCATTCCCGACCCCGCCTCCCCGTAGAGCGGCTTCGGCATGAAGGTGGCGGTCATCCCCATCGAGGTGGCGGTCATGCGGGTGACGTACTTGACCAGCATCGTGGTGTCGCTGGCCTTGAGCGTGGGCATGAAGCGCGTTTCGATTTCGCACTGGCCGGGGCCACCGACCTCGTGGTGGTGGTACTTGACCTCGACCCCCATGGCCTGGAGGCTCAAGGTGATGCGGGCGCGGGCGTTGTACAAATGGTCCTGGGGCGGGATCGCGTGGTAGCCGCCGTGGCGCGGGATGTTGTAACCGCTGCCGAGCGTCCCGCTGCCCCAGTCCGCCTCGGCCGACTCGACTCGGTAGCTGGCGACGTTCATGCCGTTCTCGTACGACACTCCGTCGAACAGATAGAACTCGAACTCGGGCCCCCACCTGCTCCGGTCGGCGATCCCGGAGCCACGGAGATGCTCCTCGGCGCGGCGCGCGATGTTCCGCGGATCGTACGGGAAGAGCTGCCGCGTGTCCGCCTCCAGGGTCGCGCAAATGAAGGAGAGCGTCGGCACCTCCCAGAACGGGTCCACGAAGCCGGTCTCGAGGTCGGGCACCATCACCATGTCGCCGGCGCTGACCGCCTTGAAGCCGACACTCGAGCCGTCGAACCCGACACCTTTCTCCATCAACGCCGAGGCGAAGCGCGCCGCCGGGACCGTCACGTGGTGCCAGCGCCCCCAGAGATCGCAGAACTTCAGATCCACCATCTCGATGGCGTTTTCGCGAACGAAGGACTGCGCCTCCTCGAACGTGTGGAACATAACAGACTCCTCCGCCGGGCGCCGCGCCGAGATGGGTCGGCCCGCGGCGCGAAACACCCGGCGGGCAGCGCCGGGTGTCCGGTCGGTCATGGTATCTCATTCACAAGCGGCCCACCAGCGCGCCTCAAAGTCTCCGACTCTCCACTCGCCGCAGCGGCTCCGCGGGGCCATCTTCCGACGCCTGGCGCGCGAGTGTGGTTCCAGCCTGGCAACCTTGAGGCGAACGGCGTGTAGCCCGCACCGCCCGGATTCTCGGAGCCGGGTAGCACACTTTGGTGCCGAAGCGCACGCATTCGGGTCACTCGCATACCGGAGCCGCGGGCTTCGAATGGCCGAGCCAAGAGCAAAGTGTGCATACCCGGCCTCCGGGCAAGGAAGGCGAGCCGCCCGCAGCGGAGTGTAGCCGGAGGCTACATGAGCATGCGAGGCCGCGAAGCCTGACGCAGCAGACGGTCGGAGACTGGCGGCGCCGAGTCTACCGGTAGGCGAAGAGCATGGCGTAGATGATCCACACAACGATGGCGAATCCGGTGATGAGTGCCGCCCAGCCGAACAGGCGCACCGCTTTGATCACGACCGGCTGGTATGGCTCCTCGAGGTGCTTCTCGAGCTCACCCTTCGCCACCAGCGCCTCGTACTCCTCCGGTTTGTCGCGTTTGAACTCCTCGACCGGCATTCTCCCGGTGAACACGACGATGTCCATCGGGAACTTCTCGGGCCGCAGGTGGGTGTTGAAGAAGTGCACCGTGAAGATGAAACCTACCGCAAGAAGGGCCTCGTCGCTGTGGACGATCGTCGCTACGTTGATAAGCCAGCCGGGCAGCAAGCGCGTGAACATTTCGGGGAACCAGAGCATCAGCCCCGTGGAGCCGATCACCGCAATGCCCCAGAACACCGCGAAATAGTCGAACTTTTCCCAGTACGTCCAGCGCCCGTACTTCGGCCGCTGGCCGAGCCCCAGGAACCACTTGAGGGAGTACCAAAGATCCTGGGCGTCCTTCCACGTGGGCAGCATCGTGTTGGGGCCGGTGAACAGCTGCTTCCACTTGAGCCCCTCGCGCTTCCTGCCGCGCAGAACACTGGAGATGTGCGTCACGAAGATGCCGAACATCAGGCATGCCGCAGCGCGGTGGATGTACCCCGCGCTTTCGAACCCGCCGAAAAGACGGGACAACGCCACCGCCCAGGAGCTGTACGAGAACTTGAGGGTCAACCCGGTCAGCGCAAGGCTCATGAAGCTCACAATCATCGCGATGTGCAGCACGCGGTTCACCCGCGAGAAGCGCACATACTGCAGGGCCTTCGCGTCGGCCACAGCCTCCTCGCCCCTGAGCTCGCGCCGCATCTGCACCGCGCGCGGGAGCCACATCAGCGTATGCGTGCCGCCGATCACGAACGTGCCGATCAGCAGCCCCGTCATCCCCCAAAAGGTCCAGAAGAGCCACGGATACTTCGCCGGATCGTGGTGAGTGGCGTGGGTCAGGTAGCCCGCAAAGCGGCGGCCGGCGCCCGGGTGGCACTTCTGGCAGGTGCCGACAACGTTCTGGCGCGACAGGTACGAAGCCGGGTTCGAGGGTGGAAGGATGTCGTGCGCCCCGTGACAGTCGTAGCACTTGGCGGTCTTGGCATAGCCGAGCTGGGACACCTTTCCGTGGTAGGTGTCGAAGTACGTCCTGGTCACGTCCTCGTGGCACTTGCCGCAGGTGGTGGTGATCGCCAGCTTGAAGCCGAGGGTGTCCGCCCTCCGTATCGTGTGGGCGGTGTGGCAGTCGCTGCAGACGGGCAGCGGCTTCTTGGAGTGCGACACCTTCACCGAATGGATGCTCTTGGTGAACTTCTCCTCGATCCCGGCGTGACACCGTCCGCAGGTGTCCGGAAGGTGCGCACTGTTGACGCTGGAGTCGGGGTTCTTGCTCGGCATGATCGCGTGTGAGGTGTGGCAGTCGGTGCACATCGCGGTGACGAGCAGGCCGCTCTTGAGCAGGCCTTTGCCGTGAATGCTCTCGCTGTAGTGCTCGATGATGTCGCGCTGCGTTCCGGTGTAGCGCACGGCGGCCTTCTCGCCCTCGCGATGGCAGCGCGCGCATAGTTGCGGCACGTTGCGCGAGAACGTGGGCGAGCCCCGTTCCTTCTTGCCCTTCACGCCGTGGGTGCCGTGGCACTCGCGGCATGTCGGACCGTTCGGGTCGCCCTTCGCCTGCAGGATCCCGTGAATGCTTGTCTGGTACTGCTGGACGACTTCGGCGTGGCAGGAGGCGCAGTCCACCTTCTTGGTGATCGTCGCGCACGGGCGCTGCAGGGACGGCCGCACCTCGCTGTGGCACTGGCTGCACCGCCGCGTGTTGTGCCGTGAGGCCGCCAGCTCGTTGGCGTCCACGTAGAGCGAGCGGCCGTCGGAGGTGGCCTTGACGTCGGGCTTCTCGTGGCAGGTGAGGCAGTCGCGGTCGGCCATCCCCTGGTCGTAGAACACCTTCCGGACCTTGTGCGGCTGGTGGCAGTCGGGGCACGCCGGCAGGACGCTGGCCTCCCTTTCCCACAGCGCGCCCTTGATGACCTTGCGGTGGACCTGCTCGATGGCGCTGTGACACTTGGTGCAGGTGGCGGCAATGTTCTTGCGTGCGATGGAGGAGCGCGGGTCGGTGTGCGGCAGCACGAGGTGCGGGGTGTGGCAGGAGACGCACGTCGCCGTAACGGTGAGGCCCTTCTTCAGAAGCGCCTCGCCGTGGATCGACTCGGAGTAGTTTTCGAAGATCCGGTCCTGTGGGATGTCGAACTGCCGGCTGACAGCTGTGCCCTCGTGGTGGCACTTCCCGCACAGCATCGGGATCTTGGCCGCCGTCACCGGCGAGCGCGGATCGCTTCGCGGGACGATCTCGTGGGCCTTGCCGTGACAGTCGCCGCAGTTGGGAGCCTTGGCGTCGCCCCGCGCCTCGGCCCTCCCGTGCAGGCCGGTGGCGTGGTCGCTGACCTCCTTGGCATGGCAGCCGACGCATGTTGGCTTCGCGAGATTTTCGGCGTGGGGGAACTCGACGCCCTTCAGGTCGGAGTGGCAGCCGACGCACGGCTGCTTGCCATGCGCCCCACCCGCGAACCTCTTCTCGTCCACGAACAGCGAGACGGTTCGCCCGGCCCGCTGCTTCTTGAGGTCCCTGTCGGCGTGGCAGGTGAAACAGTCGCCGTTCTCCTGGGCGAGCGCGCGGGCCGGAGCCAGCGCCAGCACAACCCCCGCCAGGACCCAGGCTGGGGCCACCCACAGCCAGCGGGAACGCGGCCGTCCCGATTCATGGCCGTAGCCGATCCGACTCGGCAGATATTTCTCTGACATACCCCCCCTACCGCCACGGAAGGGTAATTTCCCCGTCGAATTGTGTCAAGGTCACTAACTTGGGCCGACGTGTTCCAGAGACAGGTACGACCGGGAACGGCTCAAGAACCTGGATCTACTTGATGTAGTAGCCCGACACCCGCCAGGTGCCGTCCTTGTCCAGCATCGGCGTGACGGTTTCGATTGCCTGTGCCTTGTTCTCGAAGACGGTCTTGTACTGGACCACGACATACTTGCCGTCTGGGGCGCCCGGCACGCTGGTCATGTACCTGCTCGCCCCGAACGTCCGGGAGACCAGCTTTCCGAGCGGCTTCCTGTTCCCTTCCATGAGCTTGACCCAGTTCTCTTTGGTGATCGCACCACGGAAGAGCGTGGACGCGGCCTCCCAGCTCTCGGCGTACTTCCCGCCGTCCACCAGCTCCAGCCATGCCTTCGAGGCCTCGACCGCCGGCTTCTCCCCGGCCTGCTGCTGCGTCCACGCCATGCTCCACGCGAGTGCGCACACCACAACCGCTAGCGTCGCAACGATCCGCGTCAAGGTTCGCATCGCTGCCTCCTCCCGGCCACGATACATGAGCTTGGCGCCTCCGGCGAAGTCGGCGGCAGGGGGGCCGGGGTGCACACAGCCCCCGCGTTCTCAAGTAGAATCCCCGCGTAGCGGTTCGAACGCAACACTCAGGGGGCTCACCCGCCGTCCGAGCCGTCTGGCGCGCACCCCCGCGTCACTTCTGGGGTGGTTTGATGGTGTAGCCGGCGACCCGCCAGGTGCCGTCCCTCTGCAGCATCGGTACGACGGTTTCGATCTGCTCCTTCATTCCCTTGGGCATGTTCTCGAAGACGGTCTTGAACATGACGACGACGTATTCGCCCTTCGGCGCGTTCTCCAGCTCCGCCGTGTACTTCTTCCACGCGAGCGTGCGCGATTTGACGACCCCGAACGGTGTCCGCGTGTTGACCATCTGCGCGTCCCACCTCTCCCGCCTCACCAAACCCCTGAAGTACGGGGAGAGCGCGTCCCAGCTCTCGAGGTACCTGCCCGCATCGACGAGCGCGAGCCATGTCCTGGTGGCCTCCTCCGCCTTCTTCTCCGCCTCCTCGTTCTGCGCCCAGGCAGGGCTCCACGCCAGAACGCAGGCCACCGCCACGACCGCGCTGGCAACAACCCTCAGGCTCCGCATTGTCCCCTCCTTTGTCGGTGCAAAGGTACACCCGTCCCGGGCGGAGGTCGAGACCCCGGCGACCGCGATACCCGGGTCAGGGTTCTCAAGTAGAATCTTGCAGGACAAGCGCCTATGCAGCATCCCCGCTCAACCCGGTTCGGACAGGGAGGTCCCGATGGGACACGATCACGACGACGGTAAGGGCGGCTGCCCGCACGGTGTGAGCCGGCGCGGTTTCTTCACCGCCGTTGGTGCGGGCGCCATCGGAGCAGCGACCCTCGGCCGGGCTCAGACGCCCGCCGTGGCCCCGGCCGCCGGCGCCGGGGAGCCCACGAAGGTGACGCTCCTTATCAACGGCCGCGCCCACACGCTTCTCGCGGAGCCGCGCTGGACATTGCTCTTCGTCCTGCGAGAGAGGCTCGGCCTGACGGGGACCAAGGTGGGCTGCGAGCGCGGCGAGTGTGGCGCCTGCACGGTGCTTCTCGACGGCACACCCGTCTACGCCTGCATGATCCTCGCACTGGAGGCCGAAGGACACGAGATCACCACCCTCGAGGGTCTGATGAACGGCGAAGAGCTCGGCCCGGTCCAGCAGGCGTTCCTCCAGGAGGACGCCTTCCAGTGCGGGTACTGCACCCCCGGTCAGATCATGGCCGCCGAGGGGTTGCTGCGTACCAACGCGCACCCGACGCTCGAGGAGA
Source organism: uncultured Acidobacteriota bacterium (assembly GCA_963739225.1). Classification (GTDB taxonomy): domain Bacteria; phylum Acidobacteriota; class Thermoanaerobaculia; order Thermoanaerobaculales; family Thermoanaerobaculaceae; genus RBG-13-68-16. The sequence continues at coordinate 776,459 of CAVTZQ010000004.1, forward strand.
TCCGGGCCGGCATGAGCGGGAACCTCTGCCGGTGCGGCACCTACGCCCACATCTTCAAGGCTGTGAAGAGAGCCTCCGAGCTGAAGAAGACCGCGGGGAGGTGAGCCATGAAAACGCCCAAACTCTACTTCGTTGACGGGGCCGTCCCCGAGACAACGGCCCCGACCGACACGCCGGAGCCCTGGACCGGGACCCGCGTGGTCGGGAAGAGCTTGCCGCGCGTGGATGCCTACGATCGGCTCAGCGGGACCGCCGTTTACCCCTCCGACGTGTTACTCCCTGACATGCTGTACGCGGCGGTCCTGAGGTGCCCCCACGCCAGCGCCCGCGTTAAGAAGGTGGACGGGTCCACGGCTGAACGGATGCCGGGCGTGCGGGCGGTGATCACCGGCGACAGCAAGGCCGCCGACCTGAAGTGGTACTACAACCGCACCGTGTTCACCAAGCTCTTCGACCCGAGCTGCCGGTTCGAGGGCGAAGCGGTGGCCGCGGTTGCCGCCGAGACGCCACAGCAGGCGTGGGATGCCGTGCGCGCCATCACCGTGGAGTACGAGCTGCGCCCGTTCGTGGTGGATGAACGCAAGGCGCTCGAGCCCGGTGCACCCGCCGTTCACGAGGGGGGTAACCGGGTCCGCGAGCCCGAGAAGTACCAGCGCGGCGATGTCGTCAGGGGGTTCGCCGAGGCCGACAAGGTCCTCGAAGCGAGCTACCGTACCGCGGCGGAGATCCACACCCCGATGGAGCTGCACGGGTGTGTGGCCAGGTGGGACGGGCAGCGCCTCAACTTATGGGAGTCCACCCAGGGAGTCTACGGGGTCCAACAGCGTGTCGCTGCCCTGCTCGAGATGCCGCTCGCCAACGTGCGGGTGATCGGCAGCTACATGGGCGGGGGGTTCGGCTCCAAGCTGCAGGCGGACAAGTACAACCTCATTGCCGCCGTGCTCGCCAAGCTCACGGCGCGGCCGGTCAAGCTCTTCCTCACGCGCGAGGAGACGTTTCTGTGCGTCGGCAACCGCCCCCCGGCGGAGATGCGCCTCAAGGCCGGCGTCAAGAACGACGGCACCCTCACGGCGTTCGACCTCAAGGTCGTCGGCACCGGTGGCGCCTACCCGGCGGGTGGCGCCTCGTTGGTGGACTGGCTGGTCCGCGACCTCTACACCTGCCCCAACGTGCGAACGGAAGCGACCGACGTCTACATCAACGGCGGGCCGTCGCGGCCGATGCGCGCGCCCGGCCACCCGCAGGGGGCCTGGGCCCTCGAGCAGATGATGGATGCCCTCGCCGAGGCGATCGGGATGGACCCGGTGCAGCTCAGGCTCAAGAACATTCCGACCGTCAGCCAGGCGAACGAGGGCCGGCCGCCGTACACGACCACCGGCCTCAAGCAGTGCCTGACTGAAGGTGCGAAGGCGTTCGGCTGGCGCGAGGCGCGCCACCGGCCCAAGAGCGACGGACCGGTCAAGCGGGGTGTCGGTATGGCCGCCGGCCTCTGGATCGCGGGCGACGGCGGGCCGCCGGCAACCGTCATCGTCAAGCTGTTCCCCGACGGCAGCGCCAACCTCAACATGGGGGCCTCCGACATCGGCACCGGCACGAAGACCGTGATGGCCATGGTCGTGGCCGAAGAGCTGGGCGTCCCGCCCGAGCGGATCCAGATCGAGAACGCGGACACAGGGACGACCGAGTACGCCACCGCTTCCGGGGGCAGCAAGACCGTCCCGACCGAGGCTCCGGCCGTACGGGCAGCGGCGCTGGCCGTCAAGCGCCAGCTCTTCGAGCTTGCGGCCGAGGAGCTCAAGGTTCCGCTTTCAGAGCTGCGGATCGAGGGCGACGCGGTGGTCTCCACGAAGGATCCCAAGGTAACCAAGAAGATCTCGGAGCTGCAGGGGTTGCGCCGCCGCGGGCTGCTCATCGGCGTCGGGACCCGCGGCCCCAACATCGAGGGCAAGGTGATCACCCCGTTCGTGGCGCAGTTCTGCGAGGTCGAGGTGGACACCCGTACCGGCGAGGTCCGGATCTTGCGGTTCCTGTCCGCGAACGACAGCGGGCGCGTGATGAACCGCCTTACGTACGAGAACCAGGTGATCGGCGGGGTCACGATGGGCATCGGCCTCGCCTTGACCGAGCAACGGGTGTTCGACCGGCAGACCGGCAAGGTGGTCAACCGCAACTGGCACGACTACAAGATCCCGACGGCGATGGACGTCCCGGCCGACATTACGTCCCTGCCGATCGACGTCCCCGATCCCGAGGCCAACACCACCGGCGCCAAGGGGCTCGGTGAGCCGGTGACGATTCCGACTGCGGCCGCGGTCGCCAACGCCGTCTACGACGCCGTCGGCGTCCGCGTGACCGAGTCCCCGATCAGCCCGATGCGGCTCGTCGGGTTGCTCGCGGCACGCGGGACGAGGGGGTGAGCGATGCTACCCAGCTTCAGCTACGCCCGGCCAAGAAATCTTCGCGAAGCGGTGCATCTCGTCTCCGCCCCCGGCGCCCGCGTGCAGGCCGGCGGTACGGACCTGCTCGGGTGCCTGCACGACGGCGTGTTCGGCGCCGACACGGTCGTGAGCCTCTCAGGAGTGCCGGATCTTCGCGGCATCAGGCACGCCCCTGACGGCGGCCTGGTGATCGCAGCGATGACCACGCTGTCCGAGGTCGCTGCACACCCCGACGTCGTCAAAGGCTATCCGACGCTCGCCCAGGCCGCAGCCGCGGCGGCAAGCCCGCAACTCCGCAACCAGGGGACGATCGGCGGCAACATCTGCCAGCGCCCGCGTTGCTGGTACTTCCGCGGCGACTTCCACTGCGCCCGCAAAGGGGGCGAGAAGTGCTACGCGGTCGAGGGCGAGAACGAGTTCCACTGCATCTTCGGCGGTGACGTGTGCTTCATCGTGCACCCCTCCGACACGGCGCCGGCGCTGGTCGCCCTCGAGGCGGTCGTCCGGATCGTGGGGCGGAACGGATCGCGCTCCGTGCCGGCCGAGAAGTTCTTCGTCCTTCCGAGCACCGACTACACACGCGAGAACGTCCTCACAACCGGCGAGATCGTCACGGAGATCGTGATCCCGCCGCAGCCACGGGGCGCGCGGGGCACCTACCGCAAAGTGCGCGCGCGCGGATCGTGGGACTTCGCCCTCACCGGGGCGGCGGTCGTCGTCACGGTTTCTGGCGGAAACGTGGAGCGGGCGCGGATCGTGCTCTCCGGGGTCGCGCCGGCGCCGTGGCGTGTCCCCGAGGCGGAGCGCGCTCTGGTCGGCAAGCGCCTTTCGGCGCGCACGGCGCGCAGCGCGGCCGCGGCCGCCGTCAAGGGCGCCCAGCCGTTGTCAGGCAACGGCTACAAGGTGGAGCTGCTCCGCGGCGCAGTGGAGGAGGCGCTGCTCTCGCTCGCGTGACCGCCGCGTTCGTTGGAGTCGCACGGGCGCCGCGGCAGCGTTCCCGTGGTGCTCGGCTACTCAAGCCCTGGGACGTCGGGCTCAGTTTCAGCGCGCCGAAACCCCAAGCAGCTCGGCGAGGTACCGCTTCCACAGCGCGCCGAGGGTGTGGGTGCCGTGCCCGTGCGTCTTTTCGGAGAAGGGCAGCACCACGGCACGTCCGTTCGGGACCTGCGTGATCACGTGCTCGAGAATGCCGAGCTCGGGCGGGTTGATGAGGTCGTCGGCAGAGTTGACCGCCAGCAGCGGTGCCTTGATCCTCGCGAGCGCCGAACCGGGATCGTAATCGCGTGACGCCTCCAGCGCGTAGAGGACGTCATTGGCGTCCAGCGCCTTGGCCTCGCGCGCGACGAACGCGTCGAGCACCTCATCGCTTCCCTCGAGCGTCGGCATCTCCCGCTGGCGCACGACCGGATTACTGCCCATGAAGAAGAGCATCTCGGCAGCGGTGCGAAGACTCGGCGGCTGGGTCGAGTACTCGCCGCCCTTCCACTCCGGGTCGCTCCGGATCGCATCGATGATCACCCTGCGCCAGACGCGGTTGCGGCCCGAGATCTGCGTCGGGAGGCACGCGAGCGGCATGAGCGCGTCCATGAATCCCGGGTGAACCTCGCCCCACAGCCACGTGTGCATGCCGCCCATCGAGGTGCCGATCACGAGGCGCAGGTGGTTGACGCCCAACCCCTCGGTGAGGAGCCGGTACTGTGCTTCGACCATGTCCCTGTATCCGTACCGCGGAAAACGCGCGTGCAGGCCGTCGCTCGGCTTGCTCGACTGTCCGTGGCCAATCCCATCGGGTAGGACGATGAAAAAGCGCGTTGCATCCAGCGGCTGTCCGGGCTCGAACAGCTCGCCCGCGAACTCCTGCCGCACGAACTGCGCACCGCTGCCGGTGGTCCCGTGCAGGACGAGCACTGCGTTGCGCGCTGTGCCCTGCGCATCCCGCTCAAGCCTGCCGAACGTGCGGTAGTGCACGCGGAGCTCGGGCAGCGTCTCGCCCGAGGCGAACCGGAAATCCTTCAGGCTTACGTTGCCCTCCGCCGGCGGGGGCAACGCGGATTCCGAGAGCCCGGCGATTACGGCCAGCAGACCCGAAAGCGCGACCATCCTCATGTCTCGCATCGTCATCACGTCACCGTCCAACACTACCTTGTCCGCTAGATGTTCCCCGCCTCAAGCCGGAGGGCTCGCGTCCTTCGCGCGCCAAGCCCCTGCACGCCGTGCCGTGCGCCCGTCCTCATGAGCGCCACGTATAGCGGAGCTTGACGACCGCCTGGTCGCTGGTGGGTTTGAGAACCCCCCAGTGTTCCTCCTCGAAGGGGTGCTGCCATCCGTGGTTCCACACCACGTAGAGGTCAGTCCCGGGCTTGATCGTCCAGCGCAGCCGGGTGTTGATCCCGAGGTTGTTCGAGTCGTTGTCGTATTGGGTGTACGCGGAGAGCAGCAGGTCCGGCGTGAACGCGTACACGAAGTCGAGCTGCCACAAACGCTCGGTGAAACTCCCCTCCGGAAGGTTGCCGAACGCGTTGTCCGCGGAGAGGTTGAGCTGAAGGTGCCCACCCGGCATCGTGTACGCCAGGCTCTGGATCCACTCGACCATCCGTCCCGTGTAGAACGTCCCGAACCAGACTTTGGTGGCGATCTGCCACGGACGATGCAGGGACGTCTGCACCTCGGCCCGGAAGCGGTCGAATCGGTACGGGCCGGCGGGGATCACCACGCCCTTCGCGATCTCGAAAGGGGCGTCCAAGCGCTCGAACTGCGGCTGCCAGTTCAACTCGAAGCCGTCCCCAGACTGCATCTCGACCTTGACCGGTGTAGTGAAGACGCTCCACGACTGCGTCGTGCCCTTGAGGTCGGTGACGACCTGCGGCTCGAGCTCGAGCTTGAACTGCCGCACCCAGCCAGCCCACCACCCCTGCTGAGGCCTCGGCTGGTAGCTCAGGCCCGAGGTGTACCAGCGGGTGCCGGGCCGGGGCAGGAACCCCAGCGCGGGGTCGAGGCCGTCGCCGAACTCCCCGTACGTCAGCGCCACGTCCAGGAGGTCGTTGGGGTAGTCGACCTTGAACCCGTACCCGCTGCGCTTGCCGTTTGGCACGTCGCCGTCAGTGCGGACGCCCCATACCCCAACCGCGAAGTTCTTGTCACCGCGAAACGTCGAGGTACGCCAGACGGCGTCTACGCCGGCGAGTGAGTTGTCGTGGACGCCGTCGGGGTTGCCGTCGGTGGCGATGACCCCGATTCGAAGGTGCTGGTCCACGTCGTAGGTCACGCGTCCCGCAAAAAGGTTGGATCCCGGTGCGGCCGAGATGTCCTCGTCTGAACATCGAGCACCCCGATGCCCCACCGGCCCTGGCGGCCGACCAGCTTGATCCCGCCCCGGATCGGCACCTGTTGGCCCTCAAAGAGCCCCACCCGCCGGGAGAAAAACGGGATGAACTCCTCCTCGAGGCCAAGGCCGAACGAAAACTGGTTCGCCCCGTCGTTGAAGAACTGGCGCTTCTCCGGGTAGAAGAGAGTGAATCGAGTCAGGTTGACCTGGCGCGTGTCCACTTCGGTCTCGGCGAAATCGGTGTTAAGGGTGAGCACGCCGGTCAGTTCGGGGCCGAGGCTGTAGTTGACGTCGAGGCCGCCGTCGGTTCTGGCGGTCGCGTCGCCGGTCGTGAAATCACGTTCTGAGCGCACCAACCCGTACGGCGAAACCGAAAACCCCTTGCCCTGACGGAGGTTCTCGACTCCGGTTAGTTCCCCTGCCCGGCGCAAATCGCCAAGCAAGGCATCCAGGGTGGTACCGGCCCAGCGGACCACCACGCGGTCGCGCGCTATCCGGCGTTCCACGTTGAAGCCCCAAGCCACCCGACCTTTAGGGAAGCGCAACGTGCGCGATGGGATGGCGATCTCCGCTGTCCAGCCCTGCGTCGTCAACCGTACCCGCGCTTCCCAGATGCCGTCCCAGTCCAGCGGAATGTTCTCCGGGTCCGAGTAGACCCCGTCCTGGCGCGCGCCCGCGGCGTTGACCTGGAAGAAGTAGCCGGTGGTGCGGTCGCCGAACGGGTCGAGGATGAATGCGACCGTGTCGTCCCCCGTCATGTCGCCGTCGCGCTGCATTGTATGGACGGCGATCCGCGAAGACTCCGGGTCGGAGCAGGTGATGCCGAGGTAGAGCGTGTCGCCGTCAACCAGGATGCGTACCTCGGTGCGGTACGGGGTCGGGGCGCCGGGTTTGGGCGCCTGCTGGATCAGGTTTGCGATGACGCCGGCCTGCTCCCAGGCCCTCTCATCCAGCACGCCGTCGAGGCGGATCGGCGAGGTGGCTTGCTCCGCCACGACCCGCAGTCGCCCGTTTGCCTGGGCCGCGAATGCCGGCACTGCCCACGCCAGGACACAAAGAAAGAGCGGTGCCCGGCAGTATCTTCTCATCGGCCGGATTATACGCATCACTCTTCGCCGGCGAGCCCAGCGCGTGGAGGAAGGAAGAGAAAAGGGAAGAGGAGAAGCGATGGGGAGAAACCAGAGCGACCGACAAGTGGAAACTGAGGAAAAACGAATTGAAAACGAGGGACAGGAGAGGAGCCTTGTAACTTACACCTGCCCTTTCCCTTTACCCTTTTCCCTCTCCCTTTCCGTCCCTCCGTCTCACCACGAGCTCGATGCCGGACTCCGAGAAGCGGCGGGCGACCACGGTCTCCTCCTGGAGCGCCTTCTGCAGCTCTTCGCCACCCGCAGCCGGGAACCGAAGCACCTCGAGTCCCAGGCTGACTCAGCACAGCGAAGCGCAGCTCGGAGCGGAGCCTGTCCAAGCCCCAGCCGGTGAGGGCCGAGATCGCAACGACCGTGCGGTCCGGCGGCGCTGGCGGCGGTCCGTCTTCGAGGCGGTCTATCTTGTTGAGCGCAATCACGCAGCTCTTCGGCTCCACGCCCAGCGAGGCCAGTACCTCTTCCCCTACCCGGAGGTGGTCGGTCCAGTCCGGGTGCGAGGCGTCCACGAGGTGCACGACCACCTGCGCCAGGGCAGCCTCAGCCAGCGTCGCGCGGAACGAGGCCACCAGGTGGTGGGGAAGTTTGCGGATGAAACCCACCGTGTCGGCCACCGCGACTACCAGGCCGTCGCCGATCTCGGCGCGACGGGTCCGCGGGTCGAGGGTCGCGAACAGGCGATCCTCCACCAGCGTTCGCGCCCCGGTGAGGCTCTCGAAAAGCGTGCTCTTGCCCGCGTTGGTGTAGCCCACCAGCGCCACCGCCGTGAGCTGGGCACGGCGCTTGCGCTGAACGGTGCGCTCCCTCTCAATGTCATCGAGGCGACACCTCAGAGCTGCGATGCGGCGGCGGATGATGCGGCGGTCGGTCTCCAGCTGTGTCTCCCCCACCCCGCGGGTGCCTATACCGCCTGCCTGCCGCGACAGGTGCGACCAACGCCGTGTCAGCCGCGAGAGCAGGTATGAAAGCTGAGCCAGTTCCACCTGCGTCTGGGCCTCGCGGGTGCGCGCCCGCAGAGCGAAGATGTCGAGGATTATGCCCGACCGGTCGAGCACCTTCACGCCATCAGGAAGCTCCTCCTCGAGGTGGCGCACCTGGGAGGGGGTGAGGTCGTCATCGAACAGCACGAGCTTCGCGCCGTTCTCCTTGGCCAGGCTCGCGAGCTCGCCCACCTTGCCCTTTCCGATGAAGAACGTCGGGTCGGGGGACTTGCGCTCCTGCACCATCCGGGCGACGGCCTCGCCACCGGCCGTGTCAACCAGTTGTGCCAGCTCGTCGAGATGCGCCTCCACCGTGGGCCTGGTCACCTTGCCCGTGGCCACCCCGACCAGCACCGCCCGTTCGCGCCCATGCTGGCGAACCTCCGCCCGGCTTTCCGCCGCCGGCAGGTCGTCCTCACCGGTCGAAAAAGGCCCAGCCGCACGTCGATCCTCCGGGCGCGTCGCGGTTCGCACCCCGCGGTCGCGGCCGTGGCCGCTCCCCGGCGCCTGCCGGGGCACACGCTTCGATTCGCGTTTCACCATTACCGGTATGCTACGTGCGAGGCAGGGCCGGGTCAATGACGGAAAGTTCCACGGTTCACACCTTCGAACCCACGAATGCTGGAACCTCGGTCGGGAGGATTGATGACGCGCGATGAGATGAGCGCGTGGCTTGCGGGGGGGCCGCGGATTCTGGACGGCGCCACCGGCAGCGAGCTTCTGCGGCGGGGGGTTTCCGCGGCGGGCAGGTTGTGGGGCGTGGGCGCTCTGCTCGAGGACCCGGACGCCGTCCGTCGGCTGCACCGCGAGTACGCCGAGGCCGGCGCCGAAGCTCTCACCGCCGCGACGTTTCGCGTCGCACCCTACTCGCTCCGCAGGGCCGGTCTCGAGGACCGCACCGAGGAGCTCGCCTCGCTCGCGGTGCGCCTGGCCCGGGAGGGCGCCCGAGAAGCCGGCAGGGACATCCTGGTATTCGCCTCGCAGACGACACTTGAAGACTGCTACCGCCCCGATCTGGTGCCCGGGGACGATACGCTGCGGCACGAGCACGCCGCCACAGCCGCGGTCCTCGCCGCCTCGGGCGCCGATGCGCTGCTGCTCGAGACGTTCAACACCGTCCGTGAGGCACGTATCGCTGTAGAGGCCGCCGCGGCTACCGGGCTTCCGGTGATCGCGAGCTTTACCTGCATCTCCGGCGGCCGGATCCTCTCGGGCGAGGACACCGGGGAGGCTGCAGGCGCGGTCTTTCTCCCGGGCGTCATGGCCGCCGGCGCCAATTGCACCGCTGTCGGTGACGTCCTGGCCGCGCTGGGAGCGATGGCTGCCGCCACGCCCCTACCTTTGGTTGCTTACGCCAACAACGCCTGGTACGAGAAGGACTCAGCCTTCCTCGCCGCCGACCCGGTCACACCGGACCAGTACGGCTTCTGCGCTCTGGGGTGGATCACTGTCGGCGCCAGGCTGATCGGCGGCTGCTGCGGCACCGGCCCGGGCCACATCGCCGCCCTCGCGTCCCAGCTTCTGCGTCGGCGGAGCTAGAATGCAGGCGTGGGGCCGCTTCCCGAACCGTACGCCAGCCATCTCCCCCCGCTGCTCGCGGCGGCGTTCGCCGAGGACCTCCCCGACCTGACGGGGACCGCGGTCTTCGCTGCCGGGGACCGCACCTCGGCGGTGCTGGTGGCGAAGCAACCCGGAATTCTGTGCGGCATGCCCGCATTTTCCGCAGCGTTTGTTTTTCTCGACGACGGCTGCACCGTCGACGTCCTGCACGGTGACGGCGAGGCCATCACTGCCGGCGAAACCGCCGCGAAGGTAAACGGACCGGCCCGGGCGATCCTGGCCGCCGAGCGGACCGCCCTCAACTTCGCCATCCGGCTGTCGGGGGTCGCGACGCTCACACACCGGTTCGTGGCCGCCATGGCCGGCACCCGCTGCCGAGTCCTCGACACACGCAAGACCACGCCAGGCTGGCGCGCGCTCGAGAAGCACGCGGTTCGCTGCGGGGGCGGGATGAACCACCGCATGGGCCTGTTCGACGCCGCGATGCTGAAGGACACCCACCTGGCCGCGGCAGGCTCGCTCCCCGACGCAGTCGCAAAAGTGCGGGACCGGTGGGGCGAGTCGGTGCCGCTCGTGGTTGAATGCGCCAGTCTCGCGATGGTCGAGGAGGCCCTTGCCTGCGGCGTGGCCCACATCATGCTGGACAACATGGACCTTGCGGCCATCCGCAAAGCCGTCAAGGTGGTGGCCGGGCGCGCCAGGCTCGAAGCCTCGGGCGGCGTCACCCTCGAGAGCGCCCGTGCGCTGGCCGAGACCGGCGTGGACTTTATCTCGGTCGGCGCCTTAACCCACTCCGCGCCAGCGCTGGACCTTTCGATGCAGGTGTGCCAGTGACCCTCGCCGACCGCGAGCGCTGCGACGTGCTGGTGCTGGGGACCGGAGTGGCCGGGCTCTCCGCCGCGCTCGCGGCGTCGGCCCGCGGCGCGGACGTCCTACTGGTCTGCCGGACGAGCGACCCCTCGGCGACCAACACGTGGCGCGCGCAGGGCGGCATCGTCTTCCGGGGGGAGGGCGACTCCCCCGAGCTTCTGGCCCGCGAGATCCTGTCCGCCGGCGCTGACTACGGCCTCGCCGAAGCTGCCCGCTTCCTCGCCGAGGAGGGCCCAAGGTGTGTCCAAAAGTGGCTGGTCGACCGCGTCCAGGTGCCGTTCGACCGCCGTCAGGACGGCCAGCTCGACCTTGCCCTCGAGGCGGCCCACTCGGTTCCTCGCATCCTGCACGCCGCGGACCGCACCGGCGCCGCCATCGAGCAGGCGCTCCTCGCGGAGGTTCGTGGCAAGCGCGGCATCCGAATCGTCGTCGGTGCCCAGGGCGTGGATGTGCTCACCACCCACCACCAGTCGCGTCGCGCCGAGGATCGCTACGCGCTCGAGAACCGCTGCGTGGGCGCCTACCTGCTCGAGGTGGCGACCGGGCGGGTGTGTACGGTCCTCGCCGGCGCTACGGTACTGGCCACCGGCGGCGCGGGCGCGCTCTTCATCCACACTTCCAACCACCCGGGCTCCATCGGGTCGGGGTTCGCAATGGCCTCCCGCGCCGGCGCGCGCCTGCTGAACCTCGAGTTCATTCAGTTCCACCCCACCTGCCTGTACGTCCCGGGGGCACCGCGCTTTCTCATCACCGAGGCGATGCGGGGCGCCGGGGCTCGTCTCGTCAACCCCGACGGGGAGCGGTTCATGGAGCGTCATCACCCGTTGGCGGAGCTGGCCCCGCGCGACGTCGTGGCGCGCGGGATCGTGGATGAGATGCACCGCACCGACTCGGAATGCATGTTCCTGGACCTCGGCGAGCACGGGGAGCGGTTGGCGGAGCGCTTCCCCAACGTTGCCGAGAATTGCCTCAAGTACGGCATCGACATTCGGCGAGAGCGCATCCCGGTCGTTCCAGCGGCGCACTACACCTGCGGTGGAGTCGTGTCGGACCTCGCGGGGCGTACAACGATACCCGGGCTGTACGTGGCCGGGGAGGTCGCGTGCACCGGCGTACATGGCGCCAATCGCCTCGCGTCCACCTCGCTGTTGGAGGGTCTCACGTTCGGGCTCACCGCGGGCGAACACGCCGCACACCGGGCACACAAGGTCACGATCTCGGAGAGCCTGGCCGGGGTGATCCCCGACTGGGAGCCTGTGCCCGGGCCTTCCAACGAGGACCCCGCGCTGATCGCCCAGGACTGGTCCGCGCTCCGTCACACCATGTGGAACTACGTGGGGATCCTGCGCACCCCGGAACGTCTCGCGCGGGCGGTCGCCGACTTGCGCCACCAGCTCGGCCGGCTCACCGAGTTCTACCGCTCGACGCCCCTGTCCGCCTCACTCGCAGACCTCTTCCACGGATGCATTGCCGCCGGACTGATCGCCGCCGCCGCCCAGCGTAACCCCACCTCGGTGGGGTGCCACTACCTCGTGACGGGCGGGCCACGGGCTAGTTAACGACAGTTAAGAGTTAAGAATTGAAAGTTGAGAGCAAAGGGTTGCGAGTGAGGGTTTTTCGCGACGCCGATCCGTCCCGGGTTCCTCAACTCTTCACTCTTCACTCTCAACCCTTCACTCACAAGGCGACGGTGCGCTACCCTTGGCCCATGACATACAATCGGGAAGCCGCTTGGAAGCTGCTGTGCGAGTGGACTGAGTCCGTGAACCTGCGCAAGCACGCCCTCGCCGTCGAGGCGGCCATGCGCGCCCACGCGCGCAGGCTTGGCCAGGACGAGGAGGCTTTCGGTGCGGTCGGGCTCCTCCACGACTTCGACTACGAGAAGAACCCAACGATCGAAACTCACGTGTGGGTGGGCGCAAAGGTGCTCCGTGAGCAAGGGTGGCCGGAGCCCTGGGTGCGCGCCGTCGAGGGGCACGCAGGCTACACCGGCGTCCCCCGTGAGACCGACATGGCCCGGTGTCTTTTCGCTGTTGATGAGCTCACCGGCCTCCTCACGGCGGCCGCCCTCGTCCGCCCCGACAAGGCAATCGCCAGCGTCGAGGTGAAGTCCGTCCTCAAGCGGATGAAGGAGAAGGCGTTCGCGCGCAGCGTCAACCGGGAGGACATCGTCAAGGGCGCCGAGGAGATCGGCATGCCGTTCGACGACCACATCGCCCTGGTGCGCGATGCCATGGCCTCCATCGCACCGGAGCTGGGGCTCGGCGGATCCGCGCCGCCCTCTCCGTGAGCCTCAGGATTGACAGCGCGAACGCCGCTCCGTAGCCTCAAAACGTGACCGACGCCTCCGAGCTCGAGGCCAGGAGCGACCCCTCGGCGCACGCGGCGAGGGACACACTCAAATCCTCCAAGCCCGCTTGGGAACTCTTTGGCATCAGCTTCCTCCTCCTCTTTGCGGAGATGGCTCTGATTCGGTGGATACCCGCCAACGTCCGCGTCCTGGCCTATTTCTCGAGCATTCTTCTTGTGAGCTGCTTCCTGGGAACCGGCGTGGGGTGCATCGTTCGCTCCACTCGGGACTATTTCGGACTTTTTCCATGGTCGCTCGTTCTGGTGAACCTCGTGGTCCTAAACCTGGCCCGGTTCGGAGTTCGCAACCCCGAAACCGGTTTTGCCTTTCGCTTGGGAGTCGACAGGTTCAGCTGGCTCGTGGCCGTCCCGATCGCTTTCCTCCTGACCAGCCTCCCTTTTGTCCTCGTGGGCCAGCGCCTCGCGCGGGGCCTGGCGGTCATGCCCCCCCTGCGGGGGTACACGCTGAACCTCCTCGGCAGCCTGGCCGGAACCGCGGCGTTCGCTTTCCTGTCCTGGCTGAGGTCTCCCCCGTCCGTGTGGTTTGCCGTGTGCGGGATCCTGTCCGTGGTGTACCTCCTGTACCGTCCGGTCGTAGCGCTGGTGGGCGGACTGGCATCGTTGCTCCTGACGCTCATGGTCCAGGTCCAGGGGAGCCCCTTCCTGTGGTCGCCGTACTACAAGATTCTGGTCCAACCGGTGAAAGAGTACGGAGAGACCGCGTACTCCATCAGCGTGAACAACGACTACCATCAGCTGATCCTTGACCTGAGTACGCCTGCGACCGCCCACTCGCTTGGTCTCCTCGATTGGGCACGAACGTATGATCTTCCGTACTCGTTCGCTCGCACACCGAACCCGGACGTCCTCGTCCTCGGTGCCGGTACCGGCAACGACGTGGCGGCGGCCTTTCGGAACGGGGCCGGCCGGGTTGAAGCCGTCGAACTCGATCCCGTGATCGCAGAGCTCGGAGTTGAGCTGCACCCGGAAAGGCCCTACGCCGATCCGCGGCTGACACTTGTCGTCGACGACGCCCGCTCCTTTCTGAACTCCTGTGGGGAATCGTATGACCTGGTTGTGCTCGGCTGGCTCGACTCCCACCGCGTCTTTTCGAGTCTCTCCAACGTGCGTCAGGACAACTTCGTGTACACGGTCGAGGGCATGCGTAGGGCCAGCGCGCTCCTGAAACCCAGAGGGGCCCTCGTCCTCAGTTTCTACGCGGGAAAGCCATGGGTCGCGGACAAGATCTTCGGGATGCTGGAACAAGCCACCGGCCGACAGCCGCGGGTGTTCGCATGCTCCGAAGGCGGCTACGGGCGGGATGGCAAGGTATTCGTCGTTACCGCCGACGGCGGCTGGCCGCCCCGGCTTCCACCCCCGGGCTTCCTCGAGCTCTCAAAGGAGCTGCCTTCAACTTCAGGCGCGACGCCCCCAACCGACAACTGGCCGTTCCTCTATTGGGAGAAGCCGGGTATCTCTCGCGAATACCTCGGGGCGATCGCGTTGATTCTCGTGATTGCAACAGTAATGGTCTTCCCTCAGCTTCGCTCTACGGGCATCGCTCCGAAGGAGGGCCTCCACTTTTTCCTGCTCGGCGCGGGCTTTCTTCTCCTCGAAGTTCGCAATATCACGGCTCTCGCAATTGTTTTCGGGTCGACATGGCTCGTCACTTCCCTGACTGTCGCTTCTGTATTGGGCATGGCACTCATCGCAAACGGACTCGTGGCCCTTGGTTTCGGTTCCCGGCACAGGAGGCTGATCTGGGTCGCACTGTTTGCATCGATCGCCCTCAGCTTCCTGTGGTCGCGCCTGGGCGCTGCAGCCGGCGACCCACAACTGCGAGCTCTCATCACGACCCTCACCGTCAGCGCGACGTTTGTGTTCACCGGCGTGGCCTTTGCCCAGTCGTTCTCCGGGACAACGCTTCCCGGCACCGCTCTTGGTTTCAACGTGCTCGGATGCGTCGTCGGTGGGGTCACGGAGTTTGCGAGCCTTGTGTTTGGAATCAACGGCCTGTCGGTGATTGCGCTCCTCGTTTACGCTCTGGCGGCTGTCACTATGGCTCGCCCCCTGTCCCTGGAGTATGCGTGAGGACCTCCCGCACCGTCGCTCGCGCCACCGACGCCACTGTTTGGCCGCGCCGGCGCTTATCCTCGCCGCCCGTGCGACTGAGGACCACCGCGCCGCCTGCTACGCGGGCCCTGTCCGTATTGGCCTTGGCGTTGTGGCTGGCCTGCGCCTGCGCCCGTCCGCTACTGCCCCAGCGCCTTGCGGGCCTGCACCGCACCCGTGTCTGGACCGGCGAGCGAGCCGCCCGCCTGATCGCGGAGTTGCACGGCAAACAGGTGGCGCCCAGGAACTCGATGGTGGCGGACTATGGCGCTCGGGGCGAGCTGCGAGTTTACGTGGCCCTCTACCGGGATGACGCGGAGGCGTTTGGCGTCCTCGGGACGATGATCGCGGGGATGCGCTCCGGCCGCACGCCTTTCTCCCCACCGCAGCAGGAGACCGCCGGCTCGGGGCGCTGGCTGACCTTCGGCCCCGGCGGCCACAACGAGCTGTGGGTGAGCCAGGGCCGTCTCTACTGGTTGCAGGGTTTGCCGGACGCGGTTCAGCAAGCTGCCGCGGAACTCCCGCCCCCGGTCACCGGCAACTGGACCTGACGCCAGCTTC
This sequence comes from uncultured Acidobacteriota bacterium, assembly GCA_963739225.1. Taxonomy (GTDB): domain Bacteria; phylum Acidobacteriota; class Thermoanaerobaculia; order Thermoanaerobaculales; family Thermoanaerobaculaceae; genus RBG-13-68-16. The sequence continues at coordinate 791,799 of CAVTZQ010000004.1, forward strand.
CCCCCGGCGGACGAAAGGGGCTCACCGCCGCGACTCGGTTGCGCTGCCGAGCAGCCGCTCCGCCAGCCTGAACCGCCACGCGCCCGCCAGTGCCAGCACCCCAAGGAACGAGCAGATCCCCCCCGGAACCACTCCGCCCGGGACGTACCGCCGCTGCACGAGGTGCTCCCCGGACGGGATACGCACGGCAGCGAAGGCGACGTTCGCAGGCACCTGTTCCGCGGAAACCCCGTCAACGGTCGTCCGCCAACCGGGGTCGAACGACTCGCTGAAGACCACGTAGCCGCCGCAGCTCGAGCGGACCATCACGCGGCATGCGTTAGCCGATCTCTCGACCACCTGGACGCTTGACTCGTGAGACGGGCACGCCGGCAGCGGGACACGCGGAGCCAGCAACACCGCCTCGCGCCGCGGGTCGAAACCCAACTCCGCGACCGCATCGAGCGCCTCGCCCCGGGTGTTCACGAACCTGGCGGAGGGAACGAAGGCCACCAACTCGCCAGCGGTGCGGTTGCGGTAGAGGTTGATATCGAGCGAGCTCGCATTGGGAATGGCCGCAGCGGGCTCCAGGCCTTTCAGGGCAAGGCGCTCGTGGGTCAGAACCCAGGAGACGCCAGCGGCCGAGAGGATCGGCAGCCGTCGCTCCCAGGAAAGCTCGACGACCCGGGAGGTCAGCTCCACCGTCGGCCGCGGGGCCAGTCCGTCGAAGTCTTCGTGGAAGATCATGGGGATCCCGTACGAGAAGCCCGCGTAGGAGTCGAGCACCGTCCGGTTCCACCGGTAGAAGCTGGCGATGTCGTTGGAAGGGGACCGCAGCATCACCCTGGCGGGCAACCCGAGCCCTGAAGAGCCGTCCCCCCTGGTCATGCAGGAGCGCTGCCACCCGCGGAACCGACGTGAAGAACGCCCTCGGGGTGACCGGGTTCAGCGTCCGTCCCGCCAGCAGGAGGTCCGCCGCGATGACGGCCGCGAGCAGATACGGGTGCCACGCCCGTGCGCCGCGTCGCGCGACGGCGAAGACCAGGCAGGCGAGCAGGGCAAACACGCTCGCGTGCGCGCACCCCCAGACCAGCGCGCGGGTGACTGCGGGTCCCTCGCGGGCGAACAGGAAGCTTTCGACCCTGGTCGCCAGCCCGGGCGATGTCGCGAGTGCCACCGCTGTGCCCAGCAGCACGGCGGCCGCGCCGCCGAGTGCCGTGGCCACGCAGCGCAGCCGCGAGCGGTCAGGCACGCCGTAGAAGAGCGACTCGACCGCCACACCGGCCAGCAGCGCCACGATCGGTACCCACATTGCGAGGAGCTTCACGGGGTACCGGAAGATGGAGACCCACGGCAGATAGGGAAAAACGGCATCGAGCCCTGGCAAATAACTCCCGAGGCTCAACGCCCCCGTGCCTGCAAGCAGCACAGTGGCCAGCAGACGCACGCGCCGGGGGAGCCCTCCGGTGCGGGGTCGCGAGGGCCGCGAACGCCAGCACCAGGGTGCAAAGGCCGAGGTAGAGGCTCAGGATGTAGGGCAACCTCTCCTCCTCCAGGTTGGTGCCCCAGTAGTCCTCCATCGCAAGGGTGTCGGTGCGGCCGAGGATCCCTGGCACTGCAAGCTCCGGAAGGCGGGCGGGGCGGACGGACCACGTGCTGAAGGTGGAGAACGGGGCGCCCACCCGTCCCGAGCGGGCCACCAGCTCCGCGGCGGGCACCAGTTGCACCGCCGCGATCGCAACGGCCAGGACCTCGAGCCCGATCCAGGCCAGGAGCCTCCTGCCGACCCCGGGCCCGGAACGCTGGACCGCCACGGCCCAGCACCCGAGAAGGACAACGGTGAGCACGACGAGCTCGGGTCCGCCCGAGAGCAACTGGGTCACCTGTGCCACCACGGCCATGAAGAGCCAGCGCTGGCGCCTCTCCTTCCAGAACAGGTGCCAGAAAGCGAGGATCCACGGCAGCCCCACCATCGCGAAGAGCCGCGTCAGGTGGTTGCCGAGGGAGAGCGTGTAGCCGCTGAACGCGAAGATAGCGCCCACCACAAGGCTGGACGCTCTGTGCAACCCGATTGCCCGTGCCAGCACGTAGGCGCCGACGCCAGCGAGGATGAAGTGACCGGCGATTTCGACGTTGAACGCCGTGACCGGGTCGAGGACCAGGTAGAGCAGGTTCGTGGGATAGAGAACGTGGTTGATGGGGTTCGAGAAGAACGGCTGTCCCCCGTGCAGGAGCGTGTCCCAGAGGGGCAACTGACCGGACAGGAGCAGCGACGCCAGGTACAGCTTCTTCGGGTAGAAGTGAAGGTAGAGGTCGCGAAAGAAAAACATGTGCCCGAGAAACAGCGGCCTGAAGAAGAGCGCGACCCCGGCACCGACGAGCAGCCAGAGCTCTTTCTCCCGCGCCAGCGCCCGCAGCGACACGGGTCCCGCGGACTGCCCCGCCGCGGGCTCCTTCGCCAGCAACCCCCTTGTCGCACCGAGCCAGGCTCGGGCGCCGGAACCGTGCACGCCGCTGGTCTCCTCGCGCAGGAGATACCGCCCGTCCGACGAGAGCGTCGCCCGAGCTCCCGCCACGGCCGTTGCGGGCGTGGTAGGATCGGCGCACAACAGCAGCAAACCAGCTTGTGGAGTTGAGAGGAGGAAGGAATGGTCAAGAAGATCCTGCTTGGCGGTATCGCGGTCTTCGTGGCATGGGAGGTCCTCGACTTCCTTATTCACGGGGTGATCCTCGGAGCCACCTACGCCGGCCTGCCGAACCTTTTCCGGCCGATGGGGCAGATGAAGATGGGTCTGTTGGCGGTGGTGACGCTCATCGGCGCCCTCGCCTTCGCCGCGGTTTACGGCTGGTTCGTGAACCCGAAGAGCCTGGCCACCGGTGTGAAGTACGGCCTGGTGTGGGGCTTCGGCGGCGGGGTCATGATGGGGTACGGGACGTACGGCTCCATGCCCATCCCGTACATCATGGCCCTGGCCTGGTTCCTCGGCACCTGGGTCGAGTTCACGGTCGCGGGGCTACTTGCCGGCCTGATCATCAAGCCGACGCAGACGTAGCCACCCACGCCGAGCCGGCCGGACTCGTCCGGACCCCACCTTTCCCCCGGGGGATAGGGAGGGGACCCTGCGCCGCCCAACCACGGAAGCGGTAGAATGCGGCAAGGGTGTGGGGCATGGGGGCCAAGTACACGCCGCAGCATAAGATCCGCTTCGTCACGGCGGCCGCGCTTTTCGACGGCCACGACGCGGCGATCAACATCATCCGCCGTCTGCTGCAGGCCCATGGCGCCGAGGTGATCCACCTCGGGCACAACCGCTCGGTCAAGGAGATCGTGGACGCCGCCATTCAGGAGGACGCCCAGGGGATCGCGGTGTCCTCCTATCAGGGCGGGCACATGGAGTTCTTCACCTACATGGTGGACTTGCTGCGGCAGGGTGGCGCCGGCCACATCAAGGTGTTCGGCGGCGGGGGCGGGGTGATCGTGCCGGAGGAGATCAAGGCGCTCCACGAGCACGGCGTGGCCAGGATCTTCTCCCCCGACGACGGGCGCACCCTCGGCCTGGACGGCATGATCGACGTGATGATGCAGGCGTGCGACTTCGATCCCGCCGCACTTTCCGCTGCCCAGCCGCTTGATCTGTCTCCGACGCATTGGAACGCCGTTGCCCGTCTGATAAGCAAGGTAGAGGCCGGCCAGCTCGCCTCCACGCGCAAGCCCGGGGCCTCTGACTCCAAGCCCCCAGTCGTCGGCGTCACGGGAACAGGGGGCGCCGGCAAGTCCTCCCTCACCGACGAGCTGGTGCGACGCTTCCTCGCCGACTTCCCGAAGCTCGCGATTGCGGTGCTGGCGGTGGATCCCACCAAGCGGCGCACCGGCGGCGCGCTGCTCGGCGACCGCATTCGCATGAACTCGCTCGGGCCGGAGCGCGTCTACATGCGCTCCCTGGCCACGCGTCAGGCGCACCGCACGCTGTCGGCACACATGAAAGCGGCGATCGACGTCTGCAGCGCCGGCGGGTTCGACCTGGTGATCGTGGAATCGGCCGGCGCCGGCCAGGCGGACAGCGAGATCGCCGACCTCGCGAACGTCTCGCTCTACGTCATGACCCCCGAGTACGGCGCCGCGATGCAGCTCGAGAAGATCGACATGCTCGACTTCGCCGATCTCGTAGCGATCAACAAGTTCGACCGCCCCGGAGCGCTGGACGCCCTGCGCGACGTGCGCAAGCAGCTCCGCCGCTGCCGTAATGACTTCGAGACGGACGACGACGCGCTCCCGGTCTTCCCCACGTGCGCCCACCAGTTCCACGACAAGGGTGTCAACGCCCTCTTCCTGGCGCTTGTCGGAAGGCTGCAGGAGCACTGCTGCAACGGTTGGGAGCCTGGCACGAGTCGCGCCCAGCCCGCAGGCATCCCGGACCGTCACCCGCTGATCCCGGCCGAACGTGTCGCCTATCTGCGGGAGATCACGCGTGCCTGCAGGGACGCGCGCGGACAGGCCGAAGAGCAGGCGCGCCTTGCCCGCCAGCTCTACCAACTGGTGGGAGCGCGTGCGGTCCTCTCCGCGAGAAACAGCGGCGATGGGCAAAGTCATGGCAAGCGTCTCCTCTCGCAGGGTAAGAGGGATAGGGCGAGGGGGCGGCAGGACGCAGCCGGCGAGGCGAGTGCGACCCCGGAGACCCTCACCCCGGCCCTCTCCCAAGGGGAGAGGAAGTCAGGGCTCGAGATACACGCCGAATTATGGAAGTTGTTCGAACAGATCACAGCGGTCGCACCGCAGGCGGAAGCGCCCCGGTCCCCTCTCCCAGGGGGAGAAGGACCGGGTGAGGGGTCCGGGCCGGCAGGAGAGCGAATCGACGCGCCGGCCCTCGCCGCGCTCGATGCGGAGATCCGCCGCGTCTCCCACGCTCTCTCCAGCGACTCGCGCGAGCTGCTGGCCACCTGGCCGGAGCTGCGGCACGAGTACAGCGGAGACACCTTCAGCTATACCGTGCGCGGCAAGGAGATCACCGTCCCGCTCACGTCGCTCTCCCTCGCCGGCACTCACGTCCCGAAGGTCGCGCTGCCCGATCTCGAGGACTGGGGCGACATCCTGCTCTTCCTGGCGCTGGAGAACGTGCCCGGGGCCTACCCGTACACCGCGGGGGTGTTCCCGTTCAAGCGCACTGAGGAGTCACCCACCCGCATGTTCGCGGGTGAGGGCGGCCCCGAACGAACCAACGAGCGCTTCCACTACCTCTCCCGGGGGCAGTCGTTCGTGCGGCTGTCCACCGCATTCGACTCGGTCACGCTCTACGGCGAGGACCCCGCTGAGCGACCGGACATCTACGGCAAGGTCGGTCAGTCGGGGGTGTCCATCTGCACTGTAGACGACATGGAGCGTCTCTACGCAGGCTTCGACCTGTGCGCGCCAAACACCTCGGTCTCGATGACCATCAACGGCCCGGCGCCGATGATCCTAGCGATGTTCTTCAACGTCGCGGCACGCCAGGAGGCCAAACGGCGCCTGATCGCCGACGGGCGGCTGCGGGGGAAGCCGGAGGATGCGCTGCAGCCGGTGGTGTACGGCAACCCATGGCGCGAGATCGCCGAGATGCTGAAGCCGGGCGAGTGGGAAGAGGCACTTGCCTGCGCGGTGGAGCAGGTCCGCGGCACCGTCCAGGCCGACATCCTCAAGGAGGATCAGGCCCAGAATACCTGCATCTTCTCGACCGAGTTCGCGCTGCGCATGATGGGCGACATCCAGCAGTGGTTCTCCGACAACGACGTCCGCAACTTCTACTCGGTGTCCATCTCGGGCTACCACATCGCGGAGGCCGGCGCCAACCCGGTCTCACAGCTCGCATTCACCCTGGCCAACGGCTTCACGTACGTCGAGTACTACCTCGCGCGTGGGATGAAGATCGACGACTTCGCGCCGAACCTTTCGTTCTTTTTCTCCAACGGGATGGACCCCGAGTACGCCGTGATCGGCCGCGTGGCGCGCCGCATCTGGGCGACGGCCCTGCGCGAGCGCTACGGCGGCAATGGCCGCTCCCAAAAGCTGAAGTACCACATCCAGACCTCGGGCCGGTCGCTGCACGCGCAGGAGATCGCGTTCAACGACATCCGCACCACCCTGCAGGGGCTGCTGGCCCTGGCAGACAACTGCAACTCGCTCCACACCAACGCCTACGACGAGGCGATCACCACCCCCACCGAGGAGTCGGTGCGGCGGGCGCTGGCCGTTCAGCTCATCAACAGGAAGGAGTTTGGCCTGCTCGCCAACGAGAACCCCTGGCAGGGCTCGGCGTTCATCGAGTGGCTCACGGACCGGGTCGAGCAGCGCGTGCTGGAGGAGTTCGAGCACCTCTCCGAGCGCGGCGGTGTGCTGGGCGCCATGGAGACCGGCTACCAGCGCTCGAAGATTCAGGAGGAGTCGCTCCACTACGAGCGCCTCAAGCACTCCGGCGAGCACCCGATCGTCGGCGTCAACACCTTTCTCGATGCGGCCCGCGGCGCCAACGTCCTCGAGGCCGCCGCGCTCACCCGCTCCACCAAGGAGGAGAAGGACGCTCGCCTGTCGCATGTGCGCGACTTCCAGTCCCGCCACGAGACCTCCCCGGACGCCGTAGGGGCGGGGCTGCCCCCGCCCGTGAAGGGGAACGTGTAGGGGCGGGGCTTGCCCCCGCCCGGGTGGGTCGGGTGCCCGACCCCACCCTCGATGCACTCCCGCCCTGGCAGCGCCCCAGCGGCCTACGCCCTCGCCCGGCTGCAGAGCGTCGCACGTGCCGGAGGAAACCTCTTCGCCGAGCTGCTCCAGACCGTCTGCGCCTGCTCCCTCGGCCAGATCACGCACGCCCTCTACGAGGTCGGCGGCCAGTACCGCAGGAGCATGTAACCGTGCGTTTTCGTGTGAATGGTGAGATGGTGCTTGGTCGTCCTGGCCTACCGTTGGGCCTGTATGGTCTTCTTGGTGAGCTTGACGCGCCGCCGCGAGACCGGAAAACCGACCTGCCCAAGCAGTCAGGTACTGCTGCCATTCGGGCCGCGGGAGCGTGCGCGATGTTGGCGGGGCTATAATCGAGGCGGAGCTCGACGTGGATGCGTCCCCCCGCCCGTCGACTGGCCTGGTTGGCTGCCGCGGTGGATCCCACGGCGCGGCTCGCTTCGCCTGACGACCACTGCCCGCTCCCAACCGCGGGCCTTGGCCCCTTCCCCGCAACGCCCGGCGACGTACCCAGCCCAGGGAGCCGGCCATGAAACCGGAACTCTGGCGGCGAGCCGAAGAGCTGTTTCATGCCGCACTGGAGCGATCGCCCGAGGAGCGCCGAGCCTTCCTGGACGTTGCCTGCGGCGAGGATTCCGAACTGCGGCGGCTGGTCGACACGCTCATTTCGAAGGACGAGCACGCGGGCGGCTTCCTGGAAGAATCGGCGCCTGCGGATGTCTCCGGACACGCGGGGCGTTCGTGGTTCGCTCGTGGGACACCAGTACGGGCCCTATCGCATCCTCTCCCTCCTCGGCGCGGGTGGGATGGGCGAGGTCTATCGCGCGCACGACAGCAAGCTCGACCGCGATGTCGCCATCAAGACGTTGCCTCCCGAGTTCGCGCGCGACCCTGAACGGCTTGCGCGCTTCCGGCGCGAAGCACGAACGCTGGCATCGCTCAACCATCCCAACATCGCGGCGATCTACGGCCTGGAAGAATCCACGGAAGTGCCGACTACCTGGTGCTGGAGCTGGTGGAAGGGGAGACGCTGCACGGGCCGCTCCCCCTTGCGACCGCGCTCGACTACGCCTGCCAGGTGGCGGCGGCGCTCGAAGCGGCGCACGAGCACGGGATCGTCCATCGCGACCTGAAACCGGCCAACCTCAAGGTCTCGCCGGTAGGAACGGTGAAGGTGCTGGATTTCGGCCTTGCAAAAGCGATCTGGGGGCCGGAGGGGAGCCCGATCTCGCGCGGCCGACGGACGCGGCCGCGGACGGGAGCGCGACGGGACTCATTCTCGGCACTCCGGCGTACATGAGTCCGGAACAGGCGCGGGGTGGAGCGGTCGATCAGCGCACGGACATCTGGGCCTTCGGATGCCTCGTGTACGAGCTGCTCGCTGGAAAGCGCGCCTTCGAACGCGAGAGTGTCTCGGCCACCACGGCCGCCGTCACTGGAAGACGAGCCGGACTGGAAGGCTCTGCCCACCGGGACGCCGCGGAGGGTGCGCGACCTCTTGCGGCGGTGCCTCCAGAAGGACCCCAACCGCCGGCTGGACGACATCGGTGACGCCCGAACGGCTCTTCAGCACGTGCGGCTCGGACGGCCCCGCCGAGCGCCGCAGGACACGGCGGGCGGGTCCACCCGGGAGCGGCGCCCGTCCGCTGGCCGCATCCGCTCACTGGCGGTGCTTCCGCTCAGTAACCTCTCCCGGGACCCCGAACAGGACTACTTCGCCGATGGGATGACCGAGGCGTTGATCGCGGAGCTGGCACAGGTCCGCGCGCTTCGGGTGATCTCACGAACCTCGGCCATGCACTACAAGGGCACCACGAAGACCGTGCCCGAGATCGCCCGCGAGCTCGAGGTCGATGCCATCGTCGAGGGCTCGGTGATGCGGGTGGAAGACGCGGTGCGCATCAACGCGCAGTTGGTCCTTGCCGCCAGCGACCAGCACCTGTGGGCTCGCAGTTACGAGCGGGACCTGCGGGACGTGCTGACGTTGCAGAGCGAGGTCGCGCGCGCGATCGCGGAAGAGATCCAGGTGGAGGTGACACCGCTGGAACGGGCGCGTCTGGCCCGCACGCGTCCGGTCAACGTGGAAGCTCACGAGGCCTACATTCGCGGCCGCTACCATTGGGGTCGCGTCCACCCGGAGAGGAGCATCGAGCACTTCCAGCGGGCGATTGCGATCGACCCGGACAACGCTCTGGCCTGGGCAGGGATCGCCGATGCCCAGTGCATGATGTTCGGCGCAGCGATGGAGATCGTCCCGCCCACCCAAGTCGCGCCCGTGGCCCGCGCCGCGGCTCTCAAGGCGCTGGAGCTGGACGAGAGCCTCGCCGAGCCGCACGTCTCGCTCGCCCGCGTCCTCTTCTGGCACGATCGGGACCCGGTTGGCGCCGAGCGGGAGCTGCGCCGCGCCATTCAGCTGAATCCAAGCTGTGCGCTGGCTCATTTCCACTGCGGGTTGCTGCTTGCCGATCTCGTGCGGAGGAACGAGGCACTGGCGGCCCTCCGGCGAGCGCTACAGCTCGATCCCGTGTCGAGCTGGAACAGCGCGATCGCCGGGTTCTTCATGTGCCAGCTCGGTGAGGAAGAGGCGGGCAGGCAGCAGCTGCAGAAATCCATCGAGCTCGACGCCACCTTCTTCCTGCCGTGGTCCCTGTTGGCGATCGTCGATTGCCAGGGCGGCAGGTTCTCGGAAGCGACGGCCGAGGCCGACGAAGGACTGCGGCTTGCCCCAGGTCTGCCCATGGCACGAGGTTGGGCCGCGTACGTCCTGGCGATGGCGGGGCGTTCGCCGGAGGCGGTCGCGATTCTCGGCCAAATGGAGGATCTGGCACGCCAGCGGTACGTGCCACCCATCGCGAGGGTGTTGTGCTACCTGGGCCTCCGCGACTACGAGCGTACCCTGGAATGGCTCGAGAACGGCTATCAGCAGCGGGACAGCCAACTCCCCCACTTGCGCGTGATCCGCACCTACGAGCCCCTGCACCCTGACCCGCGCTTCCAGGACCTGCTGCGCCGCCAGGGTCTCACGCCGTAGCGGTCACCCTCGAACCCCGGCTCGAGCTGACCTGCACCTGTCCAACCCAGGTTCGGAATCTCGCAGGGTTTTTCAGTAAAGGGAGTGGCCCGCCCGAGCCACTTCCGGACCCGGGCATACCGGCCACGTACCAACGGCAAGGCCCAGCGCGTCATCCAAACCCTGCGACGCCAGTGGGCCTGTGCCTTCCCTTTCCCCTCATCCCGGCTCCGCGCCGCGCTCGTGCCGCGCTACGTTCGCTCTTCCCACTGCCACCGAGCCCATGCCTCACTCGGTGGCAGGCCGCCCATCAGCAGGCCGAACTACCTTGTGGGAAGGAACACCTAGTGCTTGACGTCGCGATCGCTGAACACCCTCTTTCCCTCGGCGGTGATGACCGTCTTCAGGATCACGCCGTTCGGCAGCGCCAGCTGCGTCACCAGCCCCCGAAATTGTTCAAGATCATCATCGATGACCAGAGCCATCTCGAGGGTGCGAAGCAGGACTCCCGACTGGTCGTAGACCTCGACCGTCGCCGCGCCGGTGCAGTCAGGATTCACCGTAAACGTCCCCGACAACACGTCCTGGCTGATGGTGCCGCCCACGCTGCCGTTGTTCACCCCGGACAGAGTCCCGTGCCTGTCCAGGGTGAGTTTCCCCACCGTCGCGAACGGGACCGGGGTGCCGGACGGCAGAAACAGCGTTCCGGTCTTGGTGTACCCCCAGTCTCCCGCCGCAAGGCGGTTGGAGCAACTGGGGCTCCCCTGGGCCGAGGCGACAGCCGCCAGGCTTACCAGGAGCGTGGCGAAACACACTGTCCGTACGATGTTGGTTTTCATGGGCGTTCCCTCCTACCGCCTATTCCGCGAACGGGCGCAGAAGTGGTGAACGGGCGGCCGCCATCGTGGTAGGCTCTGGTCGGCGTGGCAAGCCGGGACGAGCTGGATATCACCGGGATGCTTGCCGCCTGGAACGACGGCGATGCAGGCGCGTTGGACCGCCTGATGGAGCTGTTGTATCCGAGGTTGCGGCGGATCGCACACCAGCGCCTCGCGCGTCGGCGCGCCGACGAGAGCGTCGATTCCACCGCGCTGGCGAACGAGACGTATCTCAAGCTGGTGCGCGCGGGGGGGATTCGCTGCGAGAACCGGACGCATTTCCTGGCGCTGTGTGCCCAGATCATGCGGCGCATCCTGGTGGACCACGCGCGCCGGCGCGGCTTCGCCAAGCGCGGAGCTGGCGCACCGCACGTCCCCCTCGATGAGGTGGTGCTGGTGGCGCAGGCGCGCGGCATCGAAGTGCTCGCCCTGGACGAGGCGCTCGCTGCGCTCGCCCGCATCGACCGCACGCAAGAGCCGGGTGGTGGAGCTGCGCTACTTCGGCGGCTTGACCATCGAGGAGACGGCAGAGGTCTTGGGGTGTCGATGGATACCGCGAAGCGTGACTGGAGGATGGCCAGGGCGTGGCTGCTCGTCGAGCTGACCCGCAAACATGCTCCGGAGGAATGTCCCTGATCCCAGCGGCGCTTGCCGCTGCGCGACCCCGTCTGCTCCTGCTCCCTCGGGCAGATCACCCACGCCCTCTACGAGGTCGGCGGCCAGTACCGCAGGAGCATGTAGCGGCTCGCAAGAGTTGCTCTGAGCACAGACAACCGCGCATCGCGGATCCCAAGCAGGTAGGGAATTTCCCGTCACACGGCTCGCTTGTCGATGGAAATACGCGCCGCCGTGCGCTCAGGGAATCTTGAGGACGTCGTTTGCCCCATTCACTGGACACGGGACGGCCAACGAGGGGGAGGACCATATGTCCTACAAAGGCAAGACGCAGCTCACCTTCATCATTGTTGCCCCACCGGACCAGGTGGCGGAGGGGGACCGGATCTTCAGGAATCACGCGGCGTGGATGCAGAAAACGCATCACCGCACTGGGGAGAAGGCCCTGCTTCAGTACACGGTCTCGAAAGCCCCTGAGCCGAAAAACCCGATGGACCCGAGCGCCGGGACTACGGGCAATACCTGCTTCATCCTGAACGAGTACTACGAGTCGGAGGCCGGCGTCGCGGACCACCTCGAGCAGACATAGTCGAACTGGCAGGACTTTTCAGCCCTGACGAAGTGGCTGGAGAAGTGCAAGGTGACGGCGGTTCCCGCCGCCCCCGTGTTCAACTTCCTGTGGTGAACCCGGGGGTCACCGCTTGACTGTACATCGGAACTGAGGATCACCGTCTCACCATCTCGGAGTCTGGTTGATCGGCTGCCTCGGTGTTCCGAAGGGGATCGGGTAGACCGAAAGGGCTGGCCTCCCCGACCCTCCACAGATCCGGACGTGCGGGACTCCGGCATCCGGCGCCTTGGAATGACGAACGGGCCCGGTGCCGGCACCGACGACATTTACCGAGTTTGACGGACAGCTACGGCGCGCCGCTGTACTTCCATAGCGGGTACCCGTCGACGTTGTCGACAAACGCGAGGCGGTCGGCGCCCAGCACGCCCTTCTCGCGTAGGAGGTTGAAATGCTCCTTCGCGCCGTCGCAGTCCAGGAAGAAGTACACGGGTCGCCCGAGTCGTACGAGGGTGTTGCAGGTCTCGGCCAGCGCCTCGAACGTGGTCCAGACGAAACGGTACCCCGTGAGGTTGGCGTATAGGCGCACCGGGCCCGAGACGTCATCGCAGAACACGACCGCCTCCTGCCCCACCCGCTCGCCCAGCAGACGGCAGGTCCGGTCGCGGAGGACCGTGCCGCCCGGAAGCCGGTGCCACGCCACGAGCAGTGGCGCAACAACCAGTACGGCCAGCGCGAGGCCCCGGAAAACCTGCACCTTGCGCAGGAGGTTTCCGATCGCCAGCGCGCCGAAGCCGTAGAAAAGAGCGAGCCAGGGGTACAGCGGCATCAAGTAGCGGTGCTCGTACAGTCTCTCGAAGGCGTACGGGAGGAGGAACGCCGCCACCGCCAGCAAGCCCGCGGCCGCGACGAGGCGCCGCTGCTTCCCCACCACGCAGGCCACGATGCCGACGGCGGCGACGGCCAGCACCGGTGCGCCGAAAGCGTGCTGCACGCTGCGAGCGTAGAAGGCAAGATTGGGGAGGAAGTGCGCCACGCTCATCCTCGTCGCCGTATACGGGTCGTACGTCCACCGCAGTAGCGTGCCGAACTGGGCGTGAGTGTAGAGGGCCAGCGGCACCACGCCTAGAACTGTGGCGGTCGCGCCGAAAAGGGCGACGCCCCGCAGGAGCCCCTTGAGGTCGCGTCGCCGTGCCCACTCGACCGCGAACAGCAGCAGAATGGGAGCTATCGCGGCGGCGTTGGAGTAGCGCACGGCAAGGGCGACGCCGAAGCACGCACCGGCGACCGCCGGCAAGGCGGCACGGGGCTTCCCCAGGTTCAGGAACAGCAAGTACGCACTCGCTGCGGTCAACGCCATGGAGGGCACGTCGCTCATGAGCAGGACTGTGTTTTCGAACACGACGGGGTTGCAGATCATGAAGACGGCCGCGCATGCCGCGAACCACGCGTCCGCATGGCGGAGAGCGAGGACGAAAAAGGCGAGCGCTACGGCCAGCGTCAGCACGGGGAGGACGAGCAGGGCCCAGCTCGTCCCGCCGGCCGCCACGAACGGAAGCAGCAACCACATGAGGCCCGGCGGGAAGATGTTGTCGCTGACACCCGTCTTGAAGTCGCGGACATAGTGGCCGTGGGGGCTGAGGAGGAATGCCAGGTCACGGTCGGGCGGCCGCGTTCGGAACCCCTCCACGATCCTCGGCACGAGGGGATCGCGGAGCTCCGTATGGAGCGGCCCTTGCGCTGCCATGACCGTTGCCCCTTGCAGATAGGCGTAACTGTCGCAGGCGGTCACCGCCGTCGACCGCCGGGCGAGGAGCTGCGCCCCGTACGTCCCCATCACGGCGGCGAAGAGGAGTGACGCGAGCACGGTTTCGGCCCGACGCCCGCGGCCCAGCCGCACCACGCCCGCAACGAGTGCGACGCCACCCGCCACGACCAGGAGCACGTAAAAAACATTCCGCGCAACCGCTAGCGCCCAGTCGGCGCCGGCCCGTTCGCGGCCGACCGGCGCCGGGTAAAGCATCCCGGCCGGAAAAGCCCGGGCAACGAGGCCGGTCGCCCTCCAGGAGAAGTTGACAACCCCGAGCCCGCCGGCGTCAAAGTAGCGGACCGTCAGCGCATGGGTGCCGCGCGCCAGGTGGAGCCGCGCCGTGCGCGTCTCGGCGCCGTGCCGGCCGCCGTTGTCGATCACCGTAACCCCGTCGAGGAGGACCCAGGACCCGTCGTCGGACGTGACCGTGAAAAGGTACTCCCCCGCACGCGGTGCGAACAGGACGCCACTCCACACGACGCTGTACGCCTGCGCCTCTCCGAGCAGCCTTTTCAGGCCTTCGCGGTTTGTCCGGATCGCATCCTCGGTGCGGGTGAGCGCGGCTGCACCCGACCAATCCGCGTTGGTCCAGTAGCTGGCGGAGAGCCGGTCCGGAGCCCCGAAGGCGCGTGCCCCGATGTAGGTCAGGGCGAGCACCAGCCACGCGAGGCTAGCCAAAGCGATCAGCCTGCGAGTGGGATGGCGCAGGGCGGCACTCCACCGGCGGAGAATTGGCCCGGGCGGCACAGCTTGATTCTACCAACCCCGCGTTGCGCAACGCCGCGGCGGTGACGCACCTCGAGAGGAACTAACGCCGACTCGGGCGGCTCGCGGGAATCTGCGCGGTGCGCCAGCTGTTGAAGCAACCGTCTCAAGGCTGGGAAGAGCTGATTCCTCCGTTCCAGCGCGGAGCGGAAGATCACGGAAAGGGGAAACGCCATGGCGACCTATGTGAGTCTGGTGCACTTCACCGATCAGGGGATCCGCACCGTCAAGGAAACCACCAAGCGGGCGAAGCTGTTCAAGGAAATGGCGCAGAAGGCCGGCGTCAAGGTCCGGGATATCTTCTGGACCCAAGGGCGGTTCGACCTCATCACCATCACCGAGGCGAGTGAAGAGGATGCGGCGACTGCCCTCCTCCTGGGCCTGGGCGCGATGGGTAACATCCGTACAGAGACGATGAGGGCCCACACCGCCGAGGAGATGGACAAGATCCTCGCGCGACTGAAGTAGGTCCGGCGAGAGGCGGTGCCTCCGGTTGAAGCACCGCCTCGCGCTCGTGCCCGGCGACCTGGCTTCCGGGCAGACGCGGCGGCCCCGGCCACGAGGGGTGTGCTCAACCGGGCCACCGAATGGCGCGGCAGCTCGTGGGTGATCGTCCAGAGGCCCTTCTCGTTCGCGAAGGATCCTCTACCCGCCAAGGAAACGAGGGCGAACGACAAGGCCGGCTAGCGTCCACGCCCCTTTCCGCAAGCAGAAGCGCCTCGCCCTCGCGAGGGCGTCCCGCCCCGGCCGTACGTTGGGCGACACCTTGCGCCGGGAGTCAGGGCTCATGGACACCCTGGGCTGAGGCTTGGCTGCGGGCGCTGAATGCCCCGGACGCTCCGGAGGTATCCTTAGACGGCGCACCGGTGAACCAAGCAGACTTGAAGTGGCAGCTTCACAAGGAAGGAGAAGGGCATGAGGCTCCGGTCCTCGTTGATGTGCGTGTGGTGCATCGCTTTTCTGGCGCTCGCGGTTCCCCTCTTCGCCGCGACACTGGATAAAGGCAAGCTCGAGGTTTCGTGGTTCAGTGATGACGCTGTCTTCCGGGAGGCCGACGAGATTGATTACCTGTGGGTGAGCGAGGGGTTCGAGCTCAACGGCACGTCGCTCCACTTCAAGCCGTGGCCCGCGCCCGAGTTCCTGGGCCCGAAGGCCTCCGAGCGGGATGAGAAGGACCACCGGCTCGCCAAGATGATGAGCAGCACCATGAACGAGGTCTTCGCCAGCGCATTCGGCAAGGCCTACGGCGATCGCATCAAAACGTCGTTCGACAGCGGCGACATCCTCGTCGAGGGCCGCATCGTCGACAGCAGCACCGGCAGCACCGCGGCCAAGGTGCTGGTGGGGTTCGGCGCCGGGGCGGGCAATACCACCATCGATGTGCGTTTCGTCGACGCGAAGAGCGGCAAAGCCCTCGCCGGCTTCCACCACCGGGTGGTGAGCGGCACGACCTGGTCGACCACCGAGGGGAAGTTCTTCAACTGGGTCGAGGACACCGCGAAGAACTTCGCCAAGAAGGGGTTCCAGAAGCTCTACGCCAAGGGCAAGAAGGTGAAGGACTAGCGCCGACCAACCGTTGGCCGGCCGACCGCGTCGGGGCCCGAACGTCGCCGCTCTCTCCGCTCGGCACAGGTGAACGGCGCTCCGGTCTACACTCCGCCCATGCCGAAGCCCGACGAACCCAACAAGGTCATCTACTCGATGGTGGGCGTGGGCAAGGTCCACGGCCCCAAGCAGGTCTTGAAGGACATCTACCTCGGTTACTTCTACAGCGCCAAGATCGGCGTCATCGGGCTCAAGGGCCCGGACGAACTCACCTTCCGCGCTGAGCCTCTGCGACCGGCAGAATCCGTCAAGACCCGACTGCCACATCTTAGCCGCCGAGCGTGGGCCGGGCGCCTGCCCTCGCCACTGTAGCCGGGGGTCGGCACGAGCAGGGCGCTCGCACGATGGTCGGCCCAAGTGGCGACTCCGACGTCACGGAGATGGCTGCGGGCGCACCACGGGCCGTCTCGCTTCGCTCGTGGACCTCGCGATGACGGGGATTCGTTGCTCGACGACCTCACCGCCAGACGTGAGGTTCACATCGCTCGACGTGCTGCCTCAGCGCAACCGGTCGCCAGTCGTCCCCATCCCAACGCTGGTCGGCCGCAGTTGACTAGTGTTGTCCGCTGGGCAACACTCGGCAAGGAGGACTGAGTGTCAAACCCGACGGCGACCAACTTCTATCGCGCCCCTGTGAGCAACGAAAAGGTGAGCAAAGCGGTCGAGGCGGTCGTCCGCCTTGACGGCGGCGAAACGATGATCGCCGTGATCGACACGACGGCGCTTGGCAGCGGCAAGGAGGGACTCGTCGTCACCGACCGGAGGCTCATACGCTACGACAAGAAAGGCGCGTACCCGATTGCCCGCGAAGACTTCGAATCAGCGGTCCTGACCGAGAAGTTCCCATACCCCGTGCGCCTAAACCACAGGAACGGCACGGTGGTCCTCCCCGGGATAACCGCCAAGCAAGGCAGGGAGATTTGCCATCTGATTCGCGCCACGGCGCGCGGCGACGTGGCGGCGGCAATGGCCCCACCGCCGGAGGAGGCTCTGGCGCCACCGCTCCTGGCAACTTCGGCTCCCGACGTCTTTAGGATCTTTCACGGTCGAGTTCACACCAACGCAACGAGCGATTTGGGCACGTTTTTGGCCATTCTGTTCGTCGGCCCAATCGTTCTTGCGGGGTTCTGGCTCGGTGCCCACCGGGAAGGACTCACGGCGGCGTTCTTCCGCGTCAGCTTCTACCTCGGTCTCGTTGGCTGGCCGTTCCTGCTCTGGAATTCCTGGAAAGACTACCGGAAGAAGGGCCCCCGCAAGGTGATCTACTGCGTCAACTCAGGGTTGCTGGCGAAGCTCCTCCTGCGCGGGGAATCGCACCCGCTCTGGGACGCCACAGAGGCCTCTCCACCCATCCAGGCGGACCAGAGCTGGCGCCGCGACGGAGCAACGATCTTCCTGCGCCAGGGCGCGATTGTAGTGGAGTGGCGCCGATCAGCCATGGTGTCGGGGTCGACGACGATGGTTGAGAAGATCTCGCGCGACGAGTTTGCCGACTCCACCCAGTTCGAGGCTCTCGTTGATAGCCTGGGACTGCGGCCCTGACCCGGCGTCCAAGAACTCTTCCCGTGCACTCTCGTCGACCACTGCTATGACGGTTCTGCGCGGACCGCTGGTGGCCGGGGCCTCGCGCGACAGCGCTGAGGCTACACTGGAGCCATGGCGAAGCCGGAAGAACCCAACAAGGTCATCTACTCGATGGTGGGCGTGGGCAAGGTCCACGGCACCAAGCAGGTCCTCAAGGACATCTACCTCGGTTACTTCTACGGCGCCAAGATCGGCGTCATCGGGCTCAACGGCTCCGGCAAGAGCACCCTGCTGCGCATCATGGCGGGCGCCGAGAAGGAGTTCATCGGCGAAGTGGCGATCGCCCCGGGCTACTCCGTCGGCTTTCTCGAGCAGGAGCCCAGGCTCGACCCGACCAAGACCGTCCTCGAGGTCGTGAAGGAGGGCGTCCACGAGACCGCCGATCTGCTGGCGGAGTTCGAGGCGATCAGCGACTCCTTCGCCGAGCCGATGGAGCCCGACGAGATGGAGAAGCTTCTCGCGCGCCAGGGGGAAGTACAGGAGAAGCTCGACGCCCTCGACGCCTGGGACCTCGACTCCCGCCTCGAGCTTGCCATGGACGCCCTGCGCTGCCCCCCCGGCGAGACTCCGATCAAGGTGCTCTCCGGCGGCGAGCTGCGCCGCGTCGCGCTCTGCCGCCTCCTCCTCGCAAAGCCCGACATCCTCCTGCTCGATGAGCCCACCAACCACCTCGACGCAGAGTCGGTGGCGTGGCTCGAGCAGCACCTCCGGAAGTACGAGGGCACGGTCATCGCCGTCACCCACGACCGCTACTTCCTCGACAACGTGGCGGGGTGGATCCTGGAGCTCGACCGAGGTCAAGGGATCCCCTGGAAGGGCAACTACTCATCCTGGCTCCAGCAGAAGCAGGAGCGCCTTCGGCAGGAGCAGAAGCAGGAGAGCGAGCGGGTCAAGACGCTCCAGCGCGAGCTCGAGTGGATCCACATGGCCCCCAAGGCCCGGCACGCCAAGGGCAAGGCCCGCATCAACGCCTACCAGCAGCTCCTCACCGCGAAGCAGGAGGAGGTCGCGCGCGACCTCGAGATCTACGTCCCGCCCGGGCCGCGGCTGGGTGACGTCGTGATCGAGGCCAAGGGTCTGCGCAAGGGGTTCGGCGAGAAGCTCCTCATGGAGGATGCCTCGTTCCTCGTCCCCCCCGCCGCGATCGTCGGCGTCATCGGCCCCAACGGCGCCGGCAAGACCACGCTGGCCAGGATGATCATCGGTGAGGAGAAGCCGGACGCCGGGACGCTGCGCTTGGGCGAGACCGTGCAGCTCGCCTACGTCGACCAGAGCCGCACCCTCGACCCCGAGAAGACCGTCTACGAGGTGATCTCCGAGGGGCATGGACGAGGTGCAGCTCGGCAAGGTCAAGATGAACGCCCGCGCCTACTGCTCGCGCTTTGCCTTCTCGGGGGCCGACCAGCAGAAGAAGGTCTCGCAGCTCTCCGGCGGCGAGCGCAACCGGGTCCACCTCGCGCGCATGCTCAAGGAGGGCGCCAACGTCCTGCTCCTCGACGAGCCCACCAACGACCTCGACGTCAACACCCTGCGCGCCCTCGAGGACGCCCTCGAGCAGTTCGCGGGCTGCGTCGTGGTGATCTCCCACGACCGCTGGTTCCTCGACCGCATCGCGACCCACATCCTCGCCTTCGAGGGCGACAGCAAGGTCACGTTCTTCGATGGAAACTTCTCCGAGTACGAGGAGTGGCGCAAGCAGACCCTCGGCGACGCCGCAACCCGCCCGCACCGGATCACGTACAGGAAGCTGACGAGGTGAGAACGTTCCCGGCCAGCCACTTTCTGTAGGCAGGTGCGATGCGCCAGAGTTCGCGGCCAACCAGACACCGGCTGGTGCCTCCCTACCCTCCTGGCCAGAGCGCTTCTCGCGATCGCGGCGGGCACGCTTTACAAGTTGTTTTCGTGGAAAGGCAGGCCCGACCGGTAGAGACGAAGTCGCCTCTCGAGCTCAATGACCAGATCACCCCGATTGGTCTCACGGGCCCGGTCGAGCGCTTCTCCTACCGCGGAGACCGCGTCGTCGAACCGGCCGGCCTCCGCGTAGGCTGCGGCAAGCACGTCCAGGGCCAGCGGATCGCTCCGGCGTGAGAGCAATGCAGCTCGTTCGGCCAGGCCGACGGCCCGCGCGCCGTTGCGAATGCCGGGATCACCGCTCACCGCCAGGGTCCAGGCGAGACCTGCAAGCGCCGTCCTAGACGAATCATCAAGCCGTAGAGCCTCCTCGAACTGTGGGATCGCCTCTCTGGGCTTGCCCTTGGCAAGCAAGGCAAAAGCCAAGTTGTTGTGCGGTTCGACCAGTCCCGGACTGAGACGGAGGGCCTGTGTGTAATGTCCGATGGCGTCATCAAACTTGCCCTGCGCGAACAGCGCATTGCCGAGATTGACGTTCGCGTCGGGGTATTCGGGCCAGATCTCCAGGGCACGACGGTAGTATGCGATGGCCTCGTCGACCCGCCCGTGACGCGCCAGCACGAAGCCGCAGTTGTTCAGCGCCGCCTCGTACCCCGGATTGAGACGAAGGGACTCGAAGAAAAGCCTCTCCGCCTCATCGTAGTCCTGACGCTCCAGACTGATCACACCGAGGTTGTTGAGGGCCAGCCAGCACCGGGGATTGCGCTCCAGGGTCCGGCGATAGAGCGTCTCGCCATCCGCATACAGCCCGCTCTGCCGCCATGTGAGCATCGCAAGCACTGCCAACACGACCAGACACGACACCTGGCCAGCCATCCGGCGCCGTGCGCTCTGCCGCTCCATCCACGATGCGGCAACGGCACAGAGGAAGACGATCGCGCCCAGACTGGCCAGATACTGGAAGTGATCGGCGACATACGAGTAGCGGAACGGATAGACGTCGACGAAGCCGAGGGCCGGGAGCAGTGCTGCAACGAAGAAGAGCAACGCCGCCAGCGGCCCACGCGCGCGCTTGCGCAGCACCCACAACCCGATCATCAAGCCCAGCGCGCCGAGGGGAAAGAGATAGAGCCACCACACCGACCGAGTGATCTCCCAGCGCGGATAGAAGAACATGAGGTCAACGGGCCAGAGGAGCTTGCCCAGGTAGAACCAGAGAGCCCGTCCCGCCAGCAGGGCCCGCTCCACTGGCCCCAGACCGAAGTGCATCGCCAGCCCGCCGATCACGTAGCGCCGCTCGACCCACGCGGTCAGGGCGGCCGCGCAGAGACCCAATGCAAGGAATGGGACAAGCGGCGCCACGTCACGCCGCCACGCCAGCCGCCCCCGACGCCACCAGAGGACCACGAGGAGCGCCACCGGCAGGGTCGCGATCGCTGTCTTGGCCAACAAGCCCAGAGCAAAAGCCGTCAGCGCCAGGGCGTACATCCGCTTCCTGCGGGCCGTGTCGAATCGCAGGTAGGCCAACACGGCGCCAACGAAGAACACCCCCGCCAGGGTGTTCTTGAGTTCGGTGATCCACGCGACCGATTCGACATGGACCGGGTGCAGGGCGAACAGGGCCGACGCTAGGTACGCTCCCTTGATCTCCAGCGCCTGCAAGACCCTCACGAGCAACAACGCGATGACCAGGTGGAGTGCGATGTTGACGAGGTGGTACCCGAGCGTCTCAGAGCCCCACAGCCGGTGCTCGATCCAGAAAGCCGTGTGGGTAAGTGGGTAGAATTGCTGGGTCGCCCCGAGCTCTAGCCAAATGCGCTTGAGACCCTCGAATGACTGCAGGCTGGCGCGGGTCATGTGGGCGGCGTCGTCCCAGAGCCGTTGCCCGTGCCACGCCGGTCGGTATGCGAGGAATGTCACGATCGCGAGGACTGGAGCGAAAAGCCAAGAAGAGCGCCACAGGGGAGCTGTCCCGCCTAGTCTGGACGCCTGACTGCTCTTGCTCCTGATCGGATGAGCGCGATGCTTCATCCCATCACCAAAGCCGGGGACACGGTAGGCAGCATAAGTGCCAGTCGCTCACGACGACTCGTCGTCACCTCGGGAGATGAAGACGGTGAGCGTGGTCGGAGCAGGTATCGCATTCGACAGATTCTCTCTCACCGGCACCCCATCCTGCCTGACCCCCGAAACACCAGGCAACTTGCTGGCCAACGATACACTGACTGAAATCGGATACCAGGTACCGATGGGCGCAAGAAGACCCTCGGCAAAGCGGCCATCCGCCCGCACCGGATCCCCTACCGCAAGCTGACGAGGTGATAGCCGGTTCGAACAGCGCTCTCATCGGAATGGTGAGATGGTGATGCGCGGTGCCGATACAATTGATTGAGTTGCTCCGGTTCAACCCAGAACTGAACCGGGGCCCCCGGGGCAACAACGAGCACGACCGGCGCGGGACTAGAATGACGACCAGAAGAAGGAAGCTCTCGCCCATCTTGCCTGCTGCTGCGTCGCGAAGGAAGGCTACGATGAAAGCCGCCATCAGGAGCGTCGGATACTGGTGCGTCGCCGCGCTGGTCTTGCTCGGAGGGTGCGAGTGGGGCGGCCGCGCCTACTGGCTCGCCAAATATGAGCGCGAAATCAAGGAGTCCACGCAGGCGATCGAGGCCGCCCGGAACGACGCGCAGCGCGCGCAGGCGCATGCGGTCCGGGCCAGGGCCTACTCCGAGAAAGCTCGCTACTCGAGGACGTTCAAGCTGATCTCCTCCGAGGAGTACGGCCGGTTGTTCGACCTGGCGGTCAAGGACCATGACCAAGCGGTCGCGCTCGCTCCCGGCGATGCCCAGGTGTACCTCATGCGCGGCCTCACGTTCTACGATCGCGCGGTTCTCGAGGATCGCGCCGACCCGAGGACCAAGGGGCTCTTCGACGCGGCGAAAGCCGATTTCACCTGCGCAATCGACAGGGACGCTCGAAACGAACAGGCGCTCGACATGCGCGGCCTCGTCCACGTCGCCAACGGCGATCACGACCAGGCCATCCGCGATTTCGCCGAGGTGATGAGGATCAATCCCCGCCTCGGCAAGGGGAGGCTGGCCGAGGCCTACTGCCAGCGCGGCGGGGCCTTCCTCAAGGAGAAGCGGTACGACCTCGCGATCTCCGATTACGAGAGAGCGATCGAGCTGGACGCACCCTCGGACGGGTGTGACTGCCAGCCCGACAGTCCGCTCGCCTGGACCTACTACGAGACGCGGCAGTATGACAAGAGCTGGGAGGTCGTACATCGCGCGCAGCGCGCCCATCGATGGATCATGCCCGAGTTGATCGCGCAGCTGAAGAAGGCTTCCGGGAGAGACAGCTAGCTCGGTTCGGCTGCCAGTCCACTCCCGCGTCGCCGCCCGGGTCGCGCCGCGCGGCTTCGGCGGGGCTCAGGCGAGGTTCATCTTGCGCAGCAGCGCGACGAAGCGGGGGTGCTCCCTCAGGCCGGCGAAGAGGAACGAGCCCTTGATGCCGTACAGCGCACCGGCTCGTTGTTCGTAGGCTCGCTCCAGCCAGTCGATCGCCGCGTCCTGCTCACCAAGTCCCGTGTACACGTACGCAAAGTGGTACGGGGAGACGTACTGTTCGCCTGCCAGCCGTTGGAGCTCGCCCAGCACGGTGCGAGCCTTCTCGGGGTCTCCCGTCATCGCGTACGCCTGGCCGAGCTGGGCAAGGAACATCGTGTTCCCAGGCGAGACCGCGACTGCGCGCTCCATCGCCGCCAGACCCTCCGCGTGCCTTCCCATCCTGAGGTGAGCCCAGCCCAGGACGGATTGCCCCCTGGAATAGTTGGGGTCGAGCTCGATGATGCGCGCCGCCTCCCGGAGAGCTTCTTCGTACCGGCCCGCCCGCATGAGCTCGGAGGCGACGTCGGAGCGATGGGCGAGCGGGTCCAGCTCGCGGGCGCGCCTCACGGCGCGAATCGCCTCGTCGTAGCGGCCGAGCGACGAGCACAGCCAGCCAAAATGGTCGTGAACGTCGGCGCTGCCCGGGCTGAGATCCAGGGCGAGGCGGAGCTCCTTCTCGGCGCCAGCCCAGTCGAAGTCACATACGAAGCGAAGCAGTCCGGCGATCCCGTGCGCTTCCCCAAGTCCGTCGTCGAGCGCCAGAGCCTTGGCGGCAGCGTCCTTGGCCCGCCGGTATGTCGGCTCGGGTTCCCACCCGACGACCCCCTCGACGGCAAGTTGGGTGTAGGCGTACGCCAGCGCGGTATGCGCCAAGGCAAATTTCGGGTCTCTCGCGATCGCCTGCTCGAAGAGGGCGATGCTTTGGCGGTACCCCTCCGGGGTGAACTTCGTGAAGCTCTGTCGCCCCTGGAGATAGAGCTGATACGCTTCGAGATCGGCCGTGGGGGGCCGCCCGATCCGCGACCGCTCGTTGGGCGACAGCTCGGCCTGGAGCGCGGCAGCGATCTTCAGCGCCACGTCAGTCTGGATCGCGAAGATGTCCGTCAAGTCGCGGTCGTAGGTCTCGACCCAGAGGTGCTCGTCGGTCGCGGCGTCGATGAGCTTCGCGACGATGCGGACGCGATTTCCGGCCCGGCGCACGCTTCCGTCGACGATCGTGTCGGCGCCGAGCGCGGCACCGATCTCTCGCAGGCCCTTCTCGCGCTTCTTGAACACCATCACCGAGCTGCGCGAGATGACCTTGAGGGAGCGGGCCTTGGCGAGGTGCGCGATCACGTCTTCGGTGATGCCGTCGGCGAAGTATTCGTTGTCGGGATCGGCGCTCAGGTTGATGAACGGGAGCACCGCCACCGACGGCAGCGCGGACCGGCCGCTCGTCGCGCCGCCAGCGGCAACCTCGACGAGCTCGAGGCGAACGTCGCGGATATCCCGCGGGCGCCCGTCGGCGTCCTTGCAGAGGCAGCGCTTCAGGATGTCGCGCACACCCGACGTCGTTCCCGCGGGCAACGCCGACCAATCGGGTTCGCGCTCGAGGATCCGCGCGATCAGGTCCGAGACCGTCTCGCCGTCAAATGCCGGACGCCCGGCCAGGCACTCGTACAGCACACAGCCGAACGACCACACGTCGCTGCGCCGGTCTACCGGCTTGCCACGCGCCTGCTCGGGGCTCATGTAGGCCGCGGTGCCGAGAATGACGCCCGCTTCGGTCGCCTCGACCAACGTGTTCGCCTGTGCCGACTCCCCGATGCCGCTGGGGGCGACCAGCTTCGCGAGTCCGAAGTCCAGGACCTTGGCGCTCCCCGTCGGGGTGATCATGACGTTGGCGGGCTTCAGGTCGCGGTGGATCACGCCGCGGTCGTGCGCCGCCTCGACCGCCGCGGCGACCTGTCCGCCCAGCTCGAGCGTCTCGCGGAACGAAAGAGGGCCGCGCGCGAGCCTGGCCGCCAGCGTCTCGCCCTCGACCAGCTCGAGCACGAGGTACAGCGTGCCCGCGGATTCCTCGAGCCCGAAGATGCTGGCGATGTTCGGGTGGTTGAGCGACGCCAGCAGCCGCGCCTCGCCCTCGAAGCGCGCCAACCGTTCGGGATGCTTCGCGAACGCTTCGGGCAGGCCCTTGATCGCCACCTCGCGTCCGAGCCTCGTGTCGCGGGCGCGGTACACCTCGGCCATTCCACCCGCGCCGAGCGGGCCGACGATCTCGTACGGGCCGAGACGGGTGCCGGATTGCAGCGACACCGTCGCAGTTTACCCGACTCCCGTCGGAGAACACGAGTGGGAATGCGTGTCCGAACCCGGAATCCGGCAGAAAGGCGCGCGGGCCGCCGGTGGACGAGAACCTTCATCGAACGGCCCGGGCAAGGACGGAATGCACGGTGCCGATGGAACTCGCACCGGCCGTGAACCCCTGTTGGTTTGAGAAGGCGCCGGCCTACTTCTTCTTGGACGTTCCTTCCACGATCGTCTGCCAGGCGCCGTTCTCGCCGAGCATCTCCCACTTGAACGTGTAGGCGCTCGGGGACGTCTCGTTGATGAGGTAGCGGGACTTCACCATCTTGCCGCCCATCTTCGACTCGTCCTCGTACACCCAGGCGCCCCCCTTTACGGTGCCGCGGGGTACCGAGGTCATGGCCATCGGGCTGTTGTCGATACCGCCGTAGGTATAAACCTTCTCCTCGGTGCTGTAGCCCATGATGCCGATCGACTTGGTCGGCCCCATCGGGCTGGTCCCCGAGGAGTTGCAGACAACGGCGAAGCCACCCTCGAACCACGCACAGGCGTCGTCGCTCGCCACCTTGCCGGCGGGCATGAAGGGGTTCGGTCTGACCTCCCCTTCGCTGTGCCAGGTCCCGACGAAGTACCCGAGCCGCTTGTGTTCGGGACCAGGCTTCGGCGGTCCTGCAGGCGCCTGGGCGAAGGCGATTCCCGAGGACAACGCAAGTAATGCAGCGGTCACGTGCAGCGTTTTGGTCATGGCGCACCTCCTTGATTGCGACGCAGTCTAACACAGGCGGGCACCAGATCGATTCGCGGCGTCGCGGTCGAGTCCTAAAGTGGACAGGTACTCGGTTTAGCGATCTTGAGGGAGGGAGTTGAGCCCTAACGTACCCGGCAGCGACCACCGCTGGTTCCAGGACCCGATCGCCACCCACATCCTCGCCTTCGAGGGCGAGTCCAAGCTCACGTTCTTCGACGGCACCGTGCGGGGGCGAGCGAGTCGGGATTCATTCCCGACGAGCGTGGGGGCGCGGGGGTCAAGAGCGCCGGGAAGCTGGGCGGAACGGCGCGGACCCCCGCACGTTGAGCCGGGCGGCACGCCGCGGGCTGCAAGGATGGCGCCCGGAACTGAAATGGTGGTCACCGGCACCTGAGATGGGGGAAGGTGGAAGGGTGCTATCTGATCCCCGATCTATACGGGGGTCGGCGACGCGCCGAAATCCCGCAGCAGGTAGTCGAGGACGTCTTTGGCGGAGTAGCCCTCGCCATTCCCATTCAGGAAACCCTTGAGCTGCCTGAAACAGTCACCGACGGTCAGCAGCGGCTGCTCCACGTATCCGCCGCGCCGCTCCCGGGCAAAGCCCAGGTTCGCCAGGAGCCCGCTGCAGAGGCACTTGCGCCCCTCCAGCTCGTCCGGGGCACCGCCCTTGGCCAGCCAGCTCGAGGCCGGCTCAGCCGGGCAGCGGTAGCCGACCTCGCCGTCGTCCCGCTTGTAGATGCGGCGCAGGAACCCGAGGTCGCAGACGCGGGGGCGCTTGAGGTACTCCGCCATCTCCGAAAGGGTGCCCTCGAGGCTGAGGACCTTGAACGGGAACCCGGTCGGCGACGCGAAGGCGTCCGTGATCACCTTGCCGAGCCCCTGGGAGGCCACCCTGAGCGCCTTCTCCTTGATCGAGCGCAACAGGCCGGACTCCCGGCAGAACGCGAACAGCGTCCCCACCTGCACACCCGCCGCGCCGAGCGCGAGCGCCTCCTTGATCCTTCCCGACTCGCCGTATCCGCCCGCCAGGTAAAAGGGGAGCCCGAGCTCGCGGATCTTGGCCACGTCCACGGCGTCCTTCGGCCCGTAGACCGGCTGGCGGTCGGCATCGAGGCCCGACGCGCCGCGGGGCGGCGCGTTGTGTCCGCCCGCCGTTGGACCCTCGATCACGAAGCCATCGACCCGGCCCGATGCCTTCCGGGCCATGGTCACGGCGAGGACGTTCGAGGAAACGATCGGATAGAAGATCGGTCGGCGCAGCTCCGGCGGCGCCCCGCAAAGTACGTTACGCGGCGAAAGGTGAGCGCGAAAGTCGTCCTGGGACGTCGCGCCCTCGACCTGCAACGCCATCGAGACGTCGTTGTGCCCTGCCAACCCGTCGAGAATGCCCGGAACCTCGCGAGGAATCCCCGCGCCCATGATGACGACGTCCACGCCGGCCAGCAGCGCACCGTAGAGGCTGGCCAGGACCGGGAGCTGGATCTTGGTCAGGAGGTTGATGCCGACGGGGTTGTCGTGCCCCTCCTTGGCGAGGAACACCTCGATGAAGTTGGCCGCGATCGTGTCCTGGATGAGCTCGTCGGGATCGCGCAGCACGTGCTGCCGCGGCATCCTTGCGGAGCTCCGGTCAGCGGGGTTCTCGACGAAGTACGCCGCAACGATACGCGCCGCAACCTCCTGGTCCGGGAACGCGGCGAGCGCGCGGCGGGTGTGTCCGCCCTCGTCGCCGGAGCGCAGGCGGCCCGCCATGATCGCCTCGGCGCCGGTGCCGGACACGACGCCCAGTTGGCCCTCCAGCGAGACGGCCCGTGCCAGCACCCAGTTGGATACGCCGGCACCCATCCCACCCTGGATGATTATCGGGAGAGCTACGGCACACCTCCCGTAGGAGCCGCCGGGCCACGCCCCCCCGTCTGGGCATTCCGGCCAGCCAGTCGGCGTCTCCGTTCGGAAGCGAGCTGCCGCATGGATGCGTGCCTGGTAAACATCTCCTGCACGAACGACCTGCTCGTCGACGAGCCCCCCCAACAACATCAGTCTACTACTTCCCTGGACAGGGCCGCTCTCCGGGGCGGATGCTGCTCTTCCTCGGAATCCGCCCAGGAGGCCAGCCGTCGGTACCCGCCCTGTTCCTTCTTTGCGGGCACGGCCGAGCAAGAGGCCCCCTCGCCGGAAGCCTTTCAATTACCTATGATTGGGGTCATGAATCGTTGCGTTCGTCTGTCGTCTGGGCTGGCCTGTTTCGTGGTCGGGGCGCTTTTGGCGGCCGGTTGCGTCCCTCCGACCGCGGGGAATGGCAGCCGGCCCGCTGCGATTTCCCCGGATCTTGAGTCGTGGATAGCCTTCCAGCGCGGGGAATCGTTCGATCGCCTGCTTCGAAACGTCTCGCCCGCCGGCCCAGCTTTTGTGAGGCGGGTCGAGACCAGGTTCGTCTCTCCGGAACGGATGGCGCTGCTGCGCCAGGCGGCCGCGAGCGGAATCGTCCGCATGGACGGCGAATTCTTCGAGCAGGTCATCGCTCCGAGGCCGGGCTCGGTCGTCGCCGCGCCGGCATCCAAGCCTCCCGAGCCGGACTACTTCTTCCACTGGGTGCGGGACTCCGCGCTCGTCATGCGGGAGTTGGCCGTTCTGGAGGCCGCCGGAACCGCTCCGCGTCCCCAAGACCTGTCCCGGCGTCTCGGCGATTTCGCGGCGTTCTCCCGGGAGCTTCAATTATCCCCGTCTCCCGCAGGGCTCGCCGAGGTCCGCTACAACGCAGATGGTACGCAGGATCTCCTGAAGTGGTCCCGACCGCAGTTCGACGGCCCGGCCTTGAGGGCGTTGGCGCTGATGCGTTATGCGGCAAAGACCCGAGGCGCTCAGGTCGCCGATGCCGTCACCGCGGGCGTCCGCGCCGACCTCGATTTCATCGCGGCCAACTGGACCCGTCCCGGGTTCGACCTGTGGGAGGAGTATGAGGGACAGAACTACTACACCCTGTCCGTTCAAGCGGGAGCCCTGGAAGAGGGCGCCCGGTGGGCGGCCGAATCCGGGGACAACGTGCGGGCCAAGGAATTTTCCGCGCAAAGGTCCAGGATCCTTGATGCCATGGACGCGCATTGGTCCGCCGGAAAGGGCTATCTGGGGTTTCTCCTTGGGCCCACGACACACTGGGATGGGAGCCAGAGGGAGAAGCCCGGCGACAACCTCGATAGCGCCGTGCTGCTCGCCGCGCTGCACAGCCGCCGGCGGGAGGGCCCTCATTCGCTTTTGGACCAACGGGTCGTGGCCACCGCCGTCAAGGTGGAGGACCTTTTCGCCTCGCTGTACGCCGTCAATCGCAACCGCTCCGCGGGCGAGGGAGTCGTCATCGGGCGCTACGAAGGGGATACGTATTACGGCGGCAACCCGTTCGTCTTCATCACGCTGGGTTTCGCCGAGATGCACTATCGGATGGTGCCCATCCTGGGCGGTGGCGCGCACTTCCAGGTCACGGCACTGAACAAGGAGTTTCTCAGCCGGGCCTTGCTCCGCGCGGGAAGCCGCGAGCCTTTGGAGCCGGGCATGGATGCGCTGGCACCATCGGCGAGAAAGGCTGCCCTGTTGCGCGGGCTGGTCCTGCGCGGCGATGACATCCTTCGCGCCGTCCGCCGTTTGGCCGCGCCGAAAGGCGGCGGCCTTTCGGAGCAGTTCGACCAGGAGAGCGGCGCCGCGCCCTCCAGCCATGATCTCTCTTGGAGCCATGCCGCGTTGCTTTCGGCCACCGACGCGCGCCGGGACGCGCTGGCGTCATTGCGGGCGAATCCGGACTAGGAATGCCTGCTCGGTGCTTGGAGACGAGGGCCGGCGAGCGCAGCCGGTATGGGCGCCGCCTCGGCGATGCCGCCACCCGCCCGCCCCGGATCACGTATCGCAAGCCGACACGGTGAAGATGCCGCGATGGTGACACGTCGACGCAGCGCTGCGTTGCTGCTAGGAGCCCCAGCGATGCCGCGGGTGGTCGATTAGAATGAACAGCGCTAAGATCGCCAGAGGACACGACGTGATCAGCCGCGAGGGACCATTGCGAGTGGAGCGCAGCGGAACTGCCGCCGTGCGCCGGCAGGTCTGGCGAGTCCTCCTGGAGGTAGTGGGGTTGGCGGCCTGCTACCTGGTCGGCGCCTTCGTCGGGCTCAAGTTCGCCATCCCTCCGGGCAACGCCACCGCCATCTGGCCGCCGTCTGGTATTGCACTCGCCGGTGTCTTGCTTCTGGGCCCATGGGCCGCGCCTGGCATCTGGCTGGGAGCCACCCTGGCCAACCTGACCACGACGGCCACTTTTCCCGCTGCGGCAGCAATCGGTCTGGGCAATACCCTGGAGGCTTTGATCGGTGCCAGGTTGCTCCGACGCAGCGGACGCAGCGCGTCCGCCTGCTTCCGAGACGCAAAAGGGGTGTTTGTTTTCGCGAGCATTGCCGTGGTCGCGAGCTCTGCTGCCGCAACCGTGGGCGTGGCCGTTCTCACGGCTGGCGGCCACCTGTCGTGGCCCTCGCTGGCATTCAACTGGGTCACCTGGTGCCTCGGGGACATCGCGGGCATGGTCATCGTGACCCCGTTCCTGGTGGCGCTTTGGGGCGCTCTGCGCTCGCTCGCCTCCAAGCCGCGATGGCTCGAGGCCGGGCTCGCAACCCTGGCGCTGGTGCTGGTGAGCCAGGCGCTCTTCGGTGGTCTCCTGGAGGGTGCGTTGGCCAGGGACCTCCTCTACCTTCCCCTCTTCCTTCTGATCTGGCTCGCGCTGCGCTTTGAGCTCTATGGGGTGACGACGGCCACCCTCCTGATGGCGGTCGCTGCCGTCTGGGGGACCTCCCGCGGGGTCGGTATCTACGGTGGCCGGCCGGTCCCCGCGTCGTTTCTCAACCTGCAGCTCCTCATGATCAGCTACGCCTTGACCGGTCTGGCCGTGGCCGCCACGGTGAGCCGGCAACGAAGGGCTGACAGTGCGCTGCTGCGCCTGGGAACGGCGCTCAACTCAGTCGGCGAGGGGATCATGATCACCGACGCCGACGCCACGATCACCCATGTGAACCCGGCCTTCGAGCTCATGACCGGGTACTCACGGCACGAGGTGGTAGGCAAGAACCCCCGCCTGCTGAAGAGCGGCAAGCACGACGCCGGCTTCTACCGGCAGGTCTGGGAGACCATCTCGCATGGCGGCGTCTGGCGTGGCTCATTGGTCGATCGCAAGAAGAACTCGGCTCTCTACGACGTGGACAGCACCATAGCCCCGATCCACGAGGCCGACGGCAGCGTCGCCGGGTATGTCGCCGTGAGCCGGGATGTCACCTTGCAGAGGAACGCCGAGAGGGCGCTGCGCAACAGCGAGAGCCGCCTGCGGACGATCTTCGAGTCGGCCGCCGACGGGATCATCACGGTTGACGAGGACGGCGTGATCGAGTCGGCCAACGCGGCGGTGGAGGCGATGTTCGGTCACGCGATCGGGGAGCTCGTGGGCCGCCCGGTCACGACGCTGCTGCCACCATCTCAAGATTGCGAGGCCTCAGAATTCCAGGGAGGGCTGCGACTGGGGGAGGTCGAACTGCCGCTTGGAGTCGTCAGGGAGCTCGTCGGTCGGCGGCGGGACGGGACGACGTTCCGCATGGACCTCATGCTCAACGAGCTGTTCCTCGAGGGCCAGCGTCTGTTCGCTGCCGTCATCCGCGACGCCACCGAGCGGCACGCACGGCTTGACGCCGAGCGGTCTCTGCTCCGCACCAACGAGGAGCTCCGCGTGGCCCGCACTATCCAGCAGCGCTTCTACCCCACCGTCGCGCCTGCGGTTCCTGGCTTCGACATCGCCGGTGCGTCCCACCCAGCAGAGCAGGCCGGCGGCGACTACTTCGACTACCTCCCAATGACCGGCGGCCAACTGGGGCTGGTGATGGGTGACGTGAAAGGACACGGGCTCGGGTCTGCGCTGTTGATGTCTCAGACGCGGGCCTACCTGCGGGCCTTGCTCCTGCTTACTCAAGACGTCAGTGACTTGCTCACCCGCCTCAATGCTTTCCTCGTCGCGGACCGTGACGAGGAGCACTTCGTGACTCTGTTCCTCGCCCGTGTTGACCCGCAAGGGCGCAAACTGGTCTACGCGAGCGGGGGTCACCAGTCCTACCTGCTGCGAGCCAGCGGGCGCGTTGAGATCCTCGTCGCGACGGGCATCCCCCTCGGCATCGTGCCCCGTCCGATACGCGGCGCACCTGAGCTGTCGCTTCACCCCGGCGACCTGCTGCTGATGGTGACCGACGGGATCGAGGAAACGGTCTCGCCCGAGGGCTACGAGCTGGGCCGCGGGAGGATCCTGGAGGTGGCGCAGGCCAACCGCCACCGGTCGGCTTCCGAGATCGTCACCGCTCTGTGCTCGGCAGCGAGTGACTTCTCCGCTGGTCGGGTGCAGCAGGACGACATCACGGCCATTGTCGCCAAGGTCGTGGACTGACCGGCGGTGGCGGGGCGCACCCCCGTACGCGCTAACATGAACCGGCGACACGACCTAGACCTGGGCCTCGACGTGGAGTTGGACCACCCTGCCCCAGCATGCACGTGCGGAAGCTCAAGGTCGCCAGGTAGACCTCCATCAACCCTCGTGCGCCGTGCCGATGCGGACCGCGTGGCGGCTCGCCGTGACGATCACCGCCTGTAGGAGGTAGCTCTCTATCTTGAGGTCCGCTTAGGCGGACTTTGGGGGTGGTGATGGAAACCAGGTACTGCCGTCGACGCCGCCTCTCGCCCGCACCGGATCACGTACAGGAAGCCGACAAGGTCGCAGTGAGGTGGCATGGTGACATCAGGTCTGACGCGGCCGGTGCTATTCTCGCCGTCATGAAACTGGGGCTGCGCAGGCGCGCGCGAGGTGTCTTCTGCCTCGCGCAATCTCCTGGGCGCTCGCCGGCCCGCAAGCGAGAGACTGAAGGCCGGTGATGACCTCACCAACCTATCCCGTGCCCGCTCCTCCCGTGAAGGCGCTGGTCGACTTCTCGGGCCGCGTGGCCGTCATCACCGGTGGCGGGAGCGGGCTGGGGGCCGGCATTGCGCGGCGGTTCGCGGAGGCCGGGGCGGCCGTCGTCGTCCACTACCACACCAGCGCGCCGGGGGCCGAGGCGCTCGTGCGCGCGATCGAGGCCGGCAAAGGGAAAGCCGTTGCGGTCAGCAGCGACCTCACGCAAGCGGCCGCCGTGGAGCGTTTGCTGGTCAAAGCCCTCGAGGCTTTCGGCCGGGTCGACGTTCTGGTCAACAACGCCGGCGTCTATGCGGAGAGCGGCCTACTGGAGATGAGCGAGGCGGACTGGGATTCCGTGCTGGAAGCCAACGTGCGCAGCGTGTTCCTGTGCACGCAAGCAGCTGCACGGCGGATGATCGCGCAGGGTGATGGCGGGGCGATCGTTAATATCGCCTCGATCGAGGCCGCAAACCCCCAGACCGGACACTCCCACTACGGGGCGGCGAAGGCCGCCGTGATCGCACACACGCGCGCCGCGGCGCAGGAACTGGGCGCGCACGGGATCCGAGTCAACGCCGTCTCGCCCGGGCTGATCTGGAAAGAAGGGATTGAGCGAGGTTGGCCGGACGGCGTGCGGCGCTGGCACGGGCGGGCGCCGCTCGAACGGATGGGCATGCCCGAAGATGTCGCCGACGCCTGCCTGTTCCTCGCCTCGCCCGGTGCGCGCTGGATCACGGGAGCCAACCTCGTCGTGGACGGCGGCGTGACGGCGAGACAACTCTTTTGACCACGACCACCGGAGGGTGCGATGAACGTCACCGCCGAGGAGATCATTCGGCACTTTGACCTCAGGCCGCTGGCCGGCGAGGGCGGAATGTTTCGGCAGAGCTATCTCGCGACCGAGCGGATTCCGCATCACGCCCTCCCGCCTCGGTACACGCACGACAAGCCGCTCGGTACCGCCATCTACTATCTCCTGACCGACGCACCCGACTCGTTCTCGGAGATGCACACGCTGCCGACCGACGAGGTCTACCACTTCTACGCGGGCGACCCGGTCGAAATGCTGCTGCTGCACCCCGACGGACGCGGCGAGCGCGTGCGCCTCGGCTCGGAGTTCATGAGCGGCCAGCATGTGCAGTTCGTGGTGCCGCGCGACGTGTGGCAGGGCTCGCGCCTCGCGCCCCGCGGCCGGTGGGCCCTGATGGGTACGACGATGGCCCCCGGTTACACCGATTCGGACTACGTGGGCGGCGGCCGGGCGGGGCTGCTGGCACGTTACCCTCAGTTCGCCTCGGATATCGGACGCCTTACCTCGAGTTTGAGCGGCCCCGTCGGGTGACCGGCGCATCCGGATTCGTGCCGGGCACGCACAGACCGCCGTGAACAGCATGCAAAGGGTCAACGCTACGGATTTCACTGGTGATGAGACGGGCACCGGTGCGGCCTTCAGGTCGTTGGGACACGTTCCAACCGATGCGCCCGTTAGCCCCCACCCCAGGCCGCGCGTGCCGAGCGGAATACCCGCCCGGGCGACGCGGTTAGCTGGTTGAGGTTCAAACAAAAAGGAAGGGGAGGTCTACGATGCGAAGAATTGGAGTTTCCCTGGCCATTGCAGTTGCCACCCTGGCATCGGGCTTCGTGCTCGCGCAAGAGAAACCCGGGGTAATCGCGCGGGTAGGGCTTTTCGATCCCAAGCCTGGAGCCGCCCAACAGTTCGAGCAGGCGCGCAAGAAGCATTTCGAGTTCCACCGCAAAAACAACGACTCATGGTCCTGGCTCACCTGGCAGGTGATCAGCGGTGAGCATACCGGCAGGTACGTCACCGCTACCTTCGGCCACCACTGGAGGGACTTCGACGCGTGGGAGAGGCTCGACAAGGCGGACTCCGCGGACGCCGACGCGACGATGGGGCCGTACATCCAGGCCGAGTTCCCCGTGTACTACGCCTATCTCCCGGACGCGAGCCGTCCCCCTGAGGGTAAGGAGCCGGCGCCGTTCGCTCAGGTGACGCATTTCTACGTAAAGACCTCGGGGGCTCAAGCCTTCATGGCCGGCATCAAGGAGGCCAAGCTCGCGCTCGACAAGGTCAACTGGCCGGTTCGTAATTTCTGGTACCAGATGGTGACCGGGAGTGAGGGCCCCGAGTTCGTCCTCGTCGTGGCTCGGTCGAGCTGGGCCGACTTTGAGCCGGGCCCAAAGACCCTGGACGAGGCGCTTGCCGAGGTGTACGGGCCACAGAAGGCGATGGCCGTTCTGGGTGCGGTGCGCGACAACACGCGCTACACCTACTCGGAGCTCCTCCGCTATCGGCCGGACCTGAGCTACATCCCGGCGATGAAGTAGGGCGCGCCGACCTACCCCGGGCTACGAGCGCAGGGATGGGGAAGCTGCACCTGGCAAGCTTGCCGGGGAGGCTTCCCCGTCTCCCTGCGTGCCGGGGAACCCCGCTTCCGCCCTCCGCGATTGCGATCGTGCCGGCGGACCTTGACCGGGATTCCATGCGCGGCTTCTGGCTGTCGGGGAGGGTGACCGAGGCGAAGACGCCGGAGAGCCCGATGCCGATGGAAGGCATGTTCCACCTGACCTGGGACCCCGGGAGCAAGCAGTACGTGATGCTCTGGGTGGACAACACCGGGGGCTGGGCGCAGGAGAACTCGGCGGGATGGCAGGGGGACACCATCGTGTGGTCCGGCGACGCCTGGGCCGGCGGACAGAAGGCCGGCATGAAAGACAGCTTCACCTTCAAGGGCGCCGGCGAGATGCTCCACACCATGGAGATCAACATGACCGGCCAGTGGTTGCCGCTCGGTCAGGAGACCTGCCGCGCCGTCGCAGCGCACGCGTCCCCCAAGAAGCCGTAGCCGCTCGCGTCACACTCCCATCCCGCTCTGCGTTCGAGAGACGGCCCCCGGGAGGTCTCTCGAACCTCGCGCATGCTCTGGGCGAGGAAAAGAAGGGTCCCCCTCCGGCGATGGCCGGTAAGGAAGGGAACTCCCCCATAACGAACTCGAACACGGGGGACCTTACCGGGGCTCGGCGGGGACCGGTCCTCACCGCCACGGACTTCGCCTATGACGAAGGGCGTCGCCTCTGGAACGGAGATTCCGACCGCCGGCCTGGCCTCATCCCGCGTTGCGCTGGCGCCGCCGAGGTAGCGGGGAGGTGGGATTGTCGGGCCCGGTACCGGATGCGAGTGCGCGTCACCGCCGAGTGTGAGATACTGTTGCAAACTCGGAGGTAAGCGATGAAGGCTCGACCCCTTGCTCTCTTGGTACTAGCCGCCACGCTGGCTTCCTCGGTCTCGGAGGCCGTGGTGCGCACGAGGGTCGTCCATCGCGGCCCAAGGACCAGGATCGTCGTGCGCAAGGGGTTTCCGCTCATGCGCCCGCTGCCATTGGCCGTCGTGGTGGCGCCGAGGGTCGCCGTGAGGGTGATGCCGGTGCACTACCTGCCGCCCATCGTCTGGGCGCCAGCGGTGGTCGTGGCTCCCGCTCCGACTGCTCTGGCCTGGCAGGATACGGAAGAGCTGTCCCGGCCTGACGGGTGGCTCGATTTCACGCTCTCCGCCGACGCCAGAGGCCGGAAGCTGTTCGTCGACGTCACGGGCGGAACGGTGCAGCTCAACTTCGCCGAGGTGGTGTTCGAGAACGGAGACGCCCAAGTCGTCGACTTCGGAGAGAAGATGAGGGAACCCGGCCTGTACTCGCTACTCGACTTCCCTGACGGTCGAAAGGTGGATCACGTCCGCATCGTGGCGCGGGCCGAAAGTGAAACGGCAAAGGTGTCGCTCAGGTTGCTGCAGTAGCGGTGACGTCGCCGTCGCCGAATGTCTTTTCCGGACGCGGGAATCTCCTACCCTTCTTGAACTTCTCCCTTCTTCTTTAGGGGTTGGCGCCTGCGCCCGCGGGGTCGTCGTCTTGCCGTAGGAGCCCACGACGGCGGCGACGGTGGCTCGTCGGCCGAGCGACCCCTCGGTTCAGCGTCGCGGCCGGGGAGAGGAGCGGCCACGCCCGGTTCAGGCCGGCGTAAAGGTGGCCTCCTTCGACGGCAGTTCTCCCAGTGTGACGCGCGCCGTTTCACAACTAGTCTGCGCCTGCGAACCTCGGGGATGCAACGCACGTAGACTTGGCTGCGAGCTGGAGGCGAGCGGCAGATGGAACGAACTGGTGTCGAAATGGTCCCGAGGCACAACGGGACCATTATCGCGATGGCTCTGCTGTCGCTGGGCGTGCACTTGGCGGTGAACGCGCTCGGCGGATACGGCTACTTCCGCGACGAGCTGTACTACATCGCGTGCAGCAAGCACCTGGCCGCAGGCTACGTGGACCAGCCGCCGCTGTCGATCTACGTTTTGGCAGCAGCAAGGTTGCTGCTGGGCGAGTCCATTTTCGCGATCCGGCTCGTGCCTGCGCTCGCTTCGGCGCTTTCTGTCACCGTGCTCTGTCTGCTCGTCCGCCGCATGGGGGGCGCACGGGCGGCCATGGTCCTGGCGTCGCTGTGCTTTCTCGCCTCGCCGCAACTGCTGGGCTTTCACGCGTACTACTCGATGAACAGCCTGGACATCTTGTTCTGGCTGCTGGCGGCGTACGCGATGCTCGGGGTGGTCGAGCGCGGCAGCCTCGTCGCATGGCTGTGGCTCGGGCTGATCCTCGGCCTCGGTATGCTGAACAAGACCAGCGTCCTGTGGCTGGGGGCGGGGGTCGGCGCGGCCATCCTCCTCACCGGGTTGCGCCGCCAGCTCAGGCGGCCCGGCCCCTACGCTGCCGGCCTGCTTGCCATCCTCGTCTTTTCACCGTTCGTCATCTGGAACCTCCAACATGGGCTCCCCCATTTGGAGTTCATGCGCAACGCCACGGCCCAGAAGTACTCGTCGCTGACCCGGCTCCGCTTCCTCACCGATCAGTTCAGCGCCATGAATCCGTTCACCTTCCTGGTGTCGGTGCCGGGCCTCTGGTGGTGCTTCTTCGGCCGCGAGGGGAAGCGGTTTCGCGCGTTGGGCGTGGTCTTCCTGACGGTGTTCGCCATCCTGCTGGCGAACGCCCACACGAAGTCCGAGTACATCGCGGCGGCCTACCCGCTGCTCTTCGCCTGCGGGGGCGTCGCGAT
This sequence comes from uncultured Acidobacteriota bacterium, assembly GCA_963739225.1. GTDB lineage: Bacteria > Acidobacteriota > Thermoanaerobaculia > Thermoanaerobaculales > Thermoanaerobaculaceae > RBG-13-68-16. The sequence goes on from CAVTZQ010000004.1 coordinate 829,654, forward strand.
CGAGCGACTCGCTCGTCCCTGGCGACGCGTCACAGTGCCCTTGATCGTCGGTCTTCTGGTGGTGACGGGGTTGGTTTTCGCGCCTTTCGCGATGCCGATCCTTCCCGAGGAAAGCCACATCCGGTACTCGAAGGCACTCGGCGTGGCGCCGAGCACGCCGGAGCACAAGGAGCTAGCCGAACTGGGACAGTTCTTCGCCGACATGCACGGCTGGGAGGAGCTGGCGCGGAACGTCTCCGCGGCGTACCTGACGATACCCGAGGAGGAGAGGAAGACTACGGTCGCGTTCGTCAACAACTACGGTGAGGCCGGCGCTCTCGAGCTGTACGCCCGCCGGTATCCGCTGCCGCGCGTCATCTGCAACCACAACTCCTACTGGCTCTGGGGCGTCGGCGCGACGCCGATCACGACGTTCATCCGGCTCGGCGGCACCCGCGAGGATTACCTCGAGAGCTACGCCGACGTGACTCCCGCCGGCGTCCACCGGTGCCGGTACTGCATGCCCTACGAGAACAACCTCGGCATCTTCATCGCCCGCAAGCGCCACGTTCCCATCGAGAAGGGCTGGCCGGAGTACAAGCACTTCGAGTAGACAGACAGCCTAGCGTGTAACTCGACCCTCGTGCGCAAGTCCTGTCATCGTGACGCCACCTTCTCGACCGGATCAGGTACGGGAAGCTGACGAGGCGACGGACCCGGCGTCCCAGGGCCTTGCAAACGTTGCGACCGGTCTTATCCTCAGCAATGATGAGACGGCTCCCCCCGCAGCTTGGCACCAAATCGCCGCGCGCAGGCAGCCGTGGAGGCCCGCCTCGCGCGGGCCGAGCTGAGACCTTGGAGAGCGCCATGACCGACTCGCAATGGATGAATCAACTCTTCGCCGCCATCGACGGCAAGGACGCGGACGCCTTCGTCGGGTTTCTGACCGAGAACGCGGTGTTCGCCTTCGGAAACACCCAACCCGTCTCCGGCAGGGCAGCGATCCGGGAGCTTCTGCTCGGGTTCTTCGCCAGCATCCGAGCGCTGCGCCACGAGGTGACCGACTCGTGGAGGCTTCCCGAGGTAGCCGTCGCGATCGGGCAGGTGACGTACACCCGGCTCGATGGCAGCTCGTTGTCGGTGCCGTTCGCCGATGTGTTCAAGATGCGCCAGGGACTCGTCAGCGAGTACCTGATCTACGTCGACGCGTCGCGGCTTTACGCCCCGTGAATCGCCCCGGGCCCTCACGGTTCCGGCTCGTTGTAGACCTTCTCCTCAGCAAGCCCCGCCCCTGACGCGTCGGCTTCCACGTCGCGTCCCGCCTGGGGCTGGTTCAGGAACTGCCGGTAGAACTCGTGCTGGATGACGAGGTCCATGATTTCGTTGGTGCCGGTCCAAATGGTGATGAGGCGGCAGTCGCGGAGCAGCCGCTCCACCGGGTAGATGTCGGTGTAGCCGATGCCGCCCAGGATCTGCATCGCATGGTTGATCACGGTCCACGCCGAGGAGGTGGCGAACTTCTTGGCCTCGGAGACGAGGCGTCGCACCACGCCCGCGTCCTCGCCCAGGTCGGCGGCGCGGGCCGCACCGTGGTTCAGGGCGCGCGCCGCGTCGAGCAGCGTCACGCTCTCCGCGATCTTGAACGAGACCCCTTCGAAACGCCGGATCTTCTCGCCGAAGGCGTGTCGGCGGTCGGCGTAGCGCGCTGCGATCTCGATGGCGGCGCGACCCATGCCGACGGCCCCGCCTGCGGAGGTCAACCGCTCCGGCACCATCATGCGGTGGAAGACCTCCGTGCCGCAGCCGATTCCGGCCTCGCCGCCCAGCACGTTGGCGAGAGGCACGCGGGCGTTCCTGAAGACCAGCCTCCCGGTGCCGCCGCCGCGCGTGCCCATCAGGCCGTACACGTGGTGCACCTCGACGCCCTCGCCGCGCTCGACGAGGAAGGCGGTCATGGCGCGTTTGGCATCGCCGATCCCCTCCACGCGCCCGTACACGAGGATCACGTCGGCGCCCTCGGCGCCCACCACGAAGCGTTTCTGGCCGGTGATGAGGAAAGCGTCGCCGTCGCGCCGGGCGGTCGTGGTGGCGGCGAAGAAGTCGGACCCGCCGCGCGGCTCGGTGAGCGCCTCGGCGGCGGCGAGCTGGCCACGCAGCATCGGGACGAGGAAGCGCTCCTTCTGCTCCTCGGTGCCGAAGGCGGCGATCGCCTCGCCGACGATCGACACCAGCGACCACAGGCACGGGAGCGAGGTGCCGAGCACGCCGATCTCCTCCAGAGCCACCATCTCCGTGGTCCAGGGCAGGCCGCGCCCGCCGAAACGCGGATCGAAGCGCAGGCCGAGCAGGTTGCGGCGCCCCGCCTCTTGCAGGAACTCGCGGGGGAAGCGCACGCGGTCAGCGTCCATGTCCAGCAGGAGCTGGCGGGGCACGCTCGCGGCGAGCTCCCGCATCTCGAGCTGCACGCCGCGCGCCTCCTCGCCCAGGGTCTTTTGCGTCAACATGCCGGTCACCTCCTGCTCTGTCGCCAGAGTAGCGCAGCGGTGACGCACGGGGTATGAAATCCCTTTCGTGTGCGGGGAGAAAGGTCAGAGATAACGGCTGTCACATCAGCACGTAGTGTCCTCATCCCGCCAAGGTGGCGTGGGGCTCCCGTGCCGCGAGTGTGCTTGGTCATCTCGCCTGGAGCGGGACTCCGCGCAATGACAGCAGAGACAGGAGGCGATGGTCAGGTGGCGGGAGGGCCACCCGCGCTCTCGAGTCCCTGCACGATCTCGAGGAGCAGCCGGTTGAACTCGGCGGGCCGCTCGAGCATCGGGTAGTGACCGGCGCCCTTCATGATCACGGCCTGGAAGTCCGGCGTGACCGTGCGGTTGACGTCGACGCGGGTCGGCCAGAGGTCCCCGTTGATCGCCCGGATAGGCACGCCGGCGTTCCGGAACGCCTTCGCCGCATCGTAGCCGCCGAAGCCTTCCATCATCCCGACGGCCACCTCGGGCGGCGCGGCACATATGCGCTTCTCGGCCCACGCGCGCAGCTCGGCCTGAGTGCCCGGATGGAAAAGCGCCTCGACCATGCCGTGGCACGCGCCGGCGAAGTCCTTGCGGAAAGCCTCGGCGCGGGCGTGCGCGTCGGCCGGCGGGATGACCTGCGTTGCGTCGTGGAGAGTGTCCACGCCGATGACGCCGAGCGCGCGCCCCTTCAGCAGCGCTGCCGCCTCGAGCGCCACCGCGCCGCCGAGCGAGTTGCCCACGAGGACGACGCGAGCAAGCTTGAGTGCGTCCGCCACCGCGCGCACGTCGGCCGCCCAGGCGGCGATCGTCCACGCCTCGCGGTTCCGTCCCGACGCGCCGTGCCCCGCCAGGTCGAGCGCCACGAGACGGTACCCTCCGGCCAGCCCCGAGAACTGGGGGGCCCAGAAGCTGCGGTCGGCCAACCCGCCGTGGATGAAGACGATGGCCACGGGGCCGGTCCCCTGGACGGTGTACGCGATCTCGACGCCGTCCGCCGAGCGGACCCGCCCCTCGGTACCCAATTTCTTCTCTTCTGCCATGGCGCCTTCCCCGCTCCCCAGCCAAAGCACCGCCGCCGCAACCGCGCACGCGCATACGGGACCCCGGACGTTGGTCAGCATGGTGCACCTCCTCTTGGCATGGCTGTTGGTTCCTGATACGGCTGCCGCCGCGCATGGTTGCAGATGGTATCGGTATGACCGATCGGCGGGCGAGGTTCCGTCAGCTCGTGCGCTCGAACCGGCGCGCAGGGCACGTGTACCCGCTACCCTCTCGCTCTTCCGGCGCGACGGGCGTGGCCGCTGTCGCGGCCCCCGCGAACCGGGGTCGGGCGAATCGCTCCACCGCAGTCGTTTGCGAGACAGTCTCAATTAACACACTGCAACCAGGGCACTTGACGCATTTCGGCCGGAAGCCTATCTTATTGACGGTATGGATCTACGCCGAGACCACCGGTCCCGTCGGCGAGGGTGGCCGGCGCGGCCGGCTCGGAGGACCGCGGGGCCTTTCTCACAACACCCCCCCACTTCCCGCGGCCGAGGCAGCCGGTGAGCGAGGGGAGTCCTCTGTGAGCGATGTCCGAGCGCCGCGCTACGAGCTGGCCGACGTTCAGCCGGGCTACGTCATCATCGAGCGCGAGATGTACAGCAAGGCGGCCAGGTCCTACTTCTCCGCCCAGCCCGTCCCGCCCAAGGAGCCCTACCGGGAGGGTAAGCAGGTCTGGGCGTTCTGGGAGATGGCGCAGTCCTTCCGGTTCTCGGTGCGCGACAACCAGACCGGCGACGTTGTGAAGTTCGACGAGCTGCTCGGCCTTCTGTACTACGCCTGCTGCGACCACAACAGCGACCTCTACAAGATCGGGGACCTGGCGCTCGGGAACAAGATCTCCATCTACGTCGCCATCACGTACGAGGCGCCCGACGGCTCGCGGCTCAACATCTCACTCGACAAGCTCGCCATCCTCAACCGGGCGTTCAACGAGCGCCTGCGGACCGCCGACAAGAAAATCCTGATCCTGCCCGACTACTTCGGGCTCTACAAGGAGCTTTCCTACGGTCAGATCATGCTCGACTTCGGCCTCACCGCGATGGAGGAAAGGGCCGACTCGCCCAAGTAAGGAGGGCGCGGAATGAAACTGCAAGAGATCGCCGACAAGCTGGAGCTCGAGAAGCTCACGCCGGTCTTCGACAACGACGTCACCGGGGTCTACATCTCCGACATGGTGAGCGACGTCATCGCCAACGCCAAGGCCGGCAATCTCCTGGTGACGGTCCAGGTCCACGCCAACGCGCTCGCTGCGGCCAACCTCGTCGACGTCTGCGGGATCGTTGTCGCTCAGGGAAAAAGGCCCACTGACGACGTCATCAAGATGGCGGTGAAGGCTGAGATCTCGATCTTCTCCACCGCCCTGTCCCGCTGGCAGGTGGCGACCAAGCTCTACGAGGCGGGACTCCGCTGAAGCCGGGCCTTGGCGTGCGGGAAGTCTTGGGGGAAAGGGTGCAGCTACGCTCGATTGTGGCGCTCTTGGACTGCGAGGTGATCTCCGGCCACGAATTGCTGGAGGCCGAGGTGCCGTCGTGCTTCGCCGCCGACCTGATGAGCGACGTGCTGGCGTTCTCCGCCCCCGACTCCCTGCTGATCACCGGCCTCACGAGCGTTCAGTCGGTCCATACGGCCCACGTGGCCGACTGCACGGGCATCCTCTTCGTGAGCGGCAAGCGGCCTTCCGCAGAGGCGATCCAGCTCGCCCGAGACAACGCGATCCCTCTCCTGGCCACCAGTCACTCGATGTTCGATTCCTGCGGGATTCTCCTTCAACATGGGCTTCCCCCCGCGAGCAAGGCATGAAACGCCCGATCGCTTCCAGCCGGCCTGTAGCCACGAGACGACGGATGAGGTCCTCTACCGCGAGACCTTCAGGATCGTCGGCAACGACTTCGAGCACGGCGGCGAGGTGGCGACGCGGGTCAAGGCCATCCTCAAGCAGCTCGGGTTCCCCACGCAGGCGATACGGCGGCTCTCGATCGCGAACTTCGAGGCCGAGATGAACGTGATCATGTACGCCGCCGAGGGCGCGCTGGAGCTGGCGGTGCTGCCCGACGCGGTCCGCGTGACCGTCTCCGACCGCGGCCAGGGCATCCCGGACATCGAGCTGGCGATGCAGGAGGGCTACTCCACCGCCACGCCCGAGATGCGCGCGCGCGGCTTCGGCGCGGGCCTGGGGCTGCCCAACATCAAGCGCAACAGCGACGAGTTCGAGATCGAGTCCACCGTAGGGGTGGGAACCACCCTGCGGTACGTCGTGTACTGCCAACGGGACAGCGGGGAGCTGAGCCATGCCCTACCGCACCCACGCCATCGTCACCGACAAGGAGAAGTGCATCGGGTGCGTCGCCTGCTCGATGGCGTGCCCGACCAAGGCCATCCGCGTCCGCAGCGAACTCGCCGAGGTGGACGAGGAGCTGTGCATCGACTGCGGGGCCTGCATGCGGGTGTGCCGCTACGACGCCGTGCGGCCCAGGACCTCCTCGCCGGCGGACCTCAAGAAGTTCAAGTACACCGTCGCGCTCCCCTCGCTCACGCTCTACGCCCAGTTCGGCCAGGAGTTCCACCCGGGGCAGGTGCTGCACGCGCTGCGGCAGCTCGGCTTCGACGAGACGTACGACATCTCCTGGATGTGCGAGATGGTCATGGGGGCCACGGACGCGTACCTCTCCGAGTGCCACCGGCCCCTGGCCGAAGATCTCGGTCACCTGCCCCGCGATCGTGCGGCTCGTCCAGATCCGCTACCCCGACCTGATCCCCCACCTGGTGCCCATCGAGACGCCGCGCGAGCTGGCGGCGAAGCTTCGCCGCCGGCGCGTGGCCGCGGAACGCGGCCTCGACCCGAGCGAGATCGGGATCTTCTTCATCACCCCCTGCACCGCGATCATGAACTCGATCGTGGCGCCCGTCGGGCTCGAGCGCCTCGCACCTGGACGGCGCCTTCTCCATCGCCGAGCTGTACGGTCCGCTCCTCAAGGCCATGAAGGAGGGTCCCGGCAGCCGACCCCGTGGACAGGTCAGCGCGCGCGGGCTGCGCTGGGCGATGGCGGGCGGCGAGATCGCCGGGATGCGCAACGCGAACACCATGACCGTCCGCGGGCTGCACGACGTCATCTACGTCTTCGACCGCATCGAGGCCGGCAAGTTCCAGAGCGTGGACTTCATCGAGGCCTACATCTGCCCCGACGGCTGCGTCAGCGGGGGCCTGACCGTCGCCGGCCGCTACGCGGCGCAGCGCAACCTGCAGCGAGGCGTACCGGCTGCTCGGCGACCAGACACTCGTCAAGGAGGAGAAGGTCCGCTCGCTGCTCCGCGAGCACTTCTTCGACTTCGAGGAGGAGATCAGGGCCCGCCCCGTGCGGCCGCTGGCGCGGGACCTGCGCGAGGCCATCGCTCTCAAGCGCGAGAAGGACGCGCTGATGGAGCGGCTCCCCCGCAAGGACTGCGCGGCGTGCGGCGCCCCGGACTGCGCGACGCTCGCCGACGACATCGTCCGCGGCAAGGCGCAGCTCGACGACTGCGTCTTCGTCAGGCTCGAAACGCTCGAGGAGGACAGAATCGGCCAAGCAGGGAGGCGATCATGACTAGGAAGCTGCTCCTGATGGAGCTCAGCTGCCCCCACTGCACCAGGGTGCTGACCAAGGGCACGAAGGTGCGGCTCGACGCCTACATCAGGGACACGCACCAGGACGGGCAGGTCGCGCTGTCCGCCGCTCTTCGGCGACTACACGGTCGAGACCGACTTCGATCCCCGAGGGCGCGATCGTCGAGTTCCGCTGTCCCGAGTGCGACGCCAGCATCATGCTGACCCTCCCCTGCCAGCTGTGCGGCGCGCCGATGGCCTCGCTCAACCGTGGCCAGCGGCGGCTACCTCGAGTTCTGCTCGCGACGCGGCTGCAAGGGCCACGCCCTCGGCGGGGTGGGCGACATCGACGAGATGATGAGCCTGATGAACAAGATGTTCGAGACGCCGTACGACTGACCGGCGCCGGGCGATCCGGACGCCGACGCGATTCAGGATGCACGCCGAGGTGATGCGGAGCGCACCGCAAGTTCGACTTCAAGAACCAGCACTTCGCCGGCGAGGAAGGGCATCCTGATCCCGCTCCTGCAGCGGGCGCAGGAGACCGACGGCTACATCACCCGGGAGCGGATCGCGGAGATCCACAGACAGTGCGGCATCCCGCTCGCCCAGATCTACGGCGTGGCGACCTTCTACGCGCAGTTCCGGCTGCAGCCGGTCGGCAAGAACCTGATCCGGGTCTGCCACGGCACGGCCTGCCACGTCAGCGGGCGCCAACGAGATCACCAAGGCGCTCGAAGACACGCTCGGCGATCTCCAACGGCGAGACCACCCCCGACCGGCTGTTCACGCTCGAGACGGTGTCCTGCCTCGGCTGCTGCAGCCTCGCGCCCGTGATCATGGTCGACGACAGCACCCACGGCAACCTCAACCGAGACGGAGGTCAAGAAGATGCTCAAGCAGTACCAGAAGGCCGCGATCGGGGAGGTGCAGTGATGAAGATCCTGGTCGGCCTTGGAACCTGCGGCATCGCCGCCGGCGCCGAGGAGACCTACGCGGCGCTCGCGAAGACGCAGGCGGCCGGCACCGTCCGCGCTTCGAGCTCGACAAGACCGGCTGCATCGGCATGTGCTACCGCGAGCCGCTGGTCGAGATCCGGAGCGACGACGGCAGCCGCGGTGCAGTACGGCAACGTCAGCGCGGACAAGGTCGACCGGCTCCTCGCCGAGCACGTCGTGCAGGGACAGGTCGATCGAGGACTGGCTGGTGCTGGGCCGACGACGGGCCGGCAGCGAGCGCGCCTACTTCTCGCACGCAGAACCGCATCGTGCTGCGCAACTGCGGCAACATCAACCCCGAGTCGATCGACGACTACCTCGCGGCCGGCGGCTACAAGGCGCTCGAGAAGGTCCTCGAGCAGAACGACCCCGACGCGCTGATCGACCACGATCGTCGAGTCCGGCCTGCGCGGCCGCGGCGGCGCGGGCTTCCTGACCGGCATGAAGTGGCGCTTCACGCGCCTGGCCGCGGGCGACCAGGAAGTACATCATCTGCAACGCCGACGAGGGCGACCCGGGCGCGTTCATGGACCGCTCGGTGCTGGAGAGCGACCCGCACTCGGTGCTCGAGGGGATGGTCATCGCCGGCTTCGCCATCGGCGCGAACGACGGCTACATCTACGTCCGCGCCGAGTACCCGAAGGCGATCGAGCGCCTGAACATCGCCATCGCGCAGGCCGAGGAGCGCGGCTTCCTGGGCGACGACATCTGCGGCACCGGCTTCTCGCTTCCACGTCAAGCTCAAGGAGGGCGCGGGCGCGTTCGTCTGCGGCGAGGAGACCGCGCTGATCGGCCTCGATCGAGGGCAAGCGCGGCATGCCGCGCATGCGCCCGCCCTTCCCCGCCACCAAGGGCCTGTGGGAATGCCCGACCATCATCAACAACGTCGAGACCTTCGCCAACGTCCCCTGGATCATGCTGAACGGCGCCGCAGGCGTTCGCCGCCTGGGCACGGAGAACAGCAAGGGCACGAAGGTCTTCGCGATGGCCGGCAAGATCAAGCGCGGCGGCCTGGTCGAGGTGCCGATGGGCATCTCGATCCGCGAGATCGTCTACGACATCTGCGGCGGCATCAAGAACGACAGGAAGTTCAAGGCCGTGCAGATGGGCGGTCCGTCCGGCGGCTGCATCCCCGCCGAGCTCCAGGACACCGTGATCGACTACGAGTCGATCAACAAGACCGGCGCCATCATGGGCTCGGGCGGCCTGGTCGTCATGGACGAGACCACCTGCATGGTGGACGTCGCCCGCTTCTTCCTCGACTTCACCCAGCGCGAGTCGTGCGGCAAGTGCACGTTCTGCCGCGTCGGCACCAAGCGCATGCTGGAGATCCTGACCCGCATCACCGAGGGCAAGGGCAAGGAGGGCGACATCGAGCTGCTCGAGCAGCTCGCCGCGCTGGTCAAGAACAACTCGCTGTGCGGCCTCGGCCAGACGGCGCCCAACCCGGTGCTGACCGACGCTCAAGTACTTCCGCTCCGAGTACGAGGCGCACATCACGCAACAGGAAGTGCCCGGCGCACCAGCTGCACAGCCGCTGCTGACCTACACGATCACCGAGGCCTGCACCGGCTGCACTGCCTGTGCGCGAAGGTCTGCCCGGCCAAGGCCATCACCGGCGAGAGGAAGAAGGTGCACGTGCATCGACCAGTCCAAGTGCATCCACTGCGGCGAGTGCTACAAGGCCTGCAGCTTCGACGCGATCGCGGTCTACTGAGGACGGCGGAGAGACCGTCCATGGCACTGGTCAAGCTCGAAATCGACGGCAAGCGGGTCATCGCCGACAGCCGCCAGACGATCCTCCAGGTGGCGCGGGAGAACGGCATCGACACCATCCCGACCCTGTGCCACGACGAGCAGCTCGAGCCGTTCGCCTCCTGCTTCCTGTGCGTCGTGAAGGTCAAGGGCGCGCGCACGCTGCTGCCCGCCTGCTCGACCAAGGTCTCCGGCGGCATGGTGGTCGAGACCGACAACCCCGAGGTGCGGCGCTCCCGCAAGGCGGCCCTCGAGCTGCTGCTCTCCAACCACTACGCCGACTGCATCGGCCCCTGCCAGCTCGCGTGCCCGGCCGGCGTCGACATCCAGGGCTACATCGCGCTGGCGGCGCTCGGCAAGTCACCGGACGCGATCCGCCTCATCAAGGAGACGCAATCCGCTGCCGGCGGTCTGCGGGCGCGTCTGCACGCGCCCCTGCGAGGTCACGGGCTGCCGCCGCAACATGCTCGACGAGGCGGTCGGCATCGACTACATCAAGCGCTACGTCGCCGACCTCGACCTCGGGCAACGCCGAGCCGTTCCGCCCGCACACCGGCCGCCGTCCAACGGCAAGCAGCGTCGCGGTCGTGGGCGCCGGGCCGGCGGGCCTCTCCTGCGCCTACTACCTCGCCCTCAAGGGCTACGCCGTGCACGATCTTCGAGGCCATGCCCGAGGCGGGCGGCATGCTCCGCTACGGCATCCCCGAGTACCGCCTGCCCAAGGAGGTGCTCGACCTCGAGATGAGCCAGATCCTCGACCTGGGCGTGGAGCTTTCGACCAACGTCGCGCTCGGCAAGGACTTCACCGTCGCCAGCCTGAAGCAGGACGGCTTCGACGCGGTCTTCCTCGGCCTCGGCGCCTGGCAGAGCTCCACGATGCGGGTCAAGGACGAGGAGACCGAAGGCGTCCTCCCGGGCATCGAGTTCCTCGAGAACTTCGGCCTGCGGAAGAAGATCGACATCTACGGGCACGGTGCTGGTGGTCGGCGGCGGCAACACCGCCATCGACTGCGCGCGCACGGCGCTGCGCCTCGGGGCGAGCGAGGTGAGGCTGCTCTACCGCCGCACCCGCAAGGAGATGCCGGCCAACGCGATGGAGATCGACGAGGCGGAGCACGAGGGCGTGAAGATCGAGCTCCTGGTCGCCCCGACCCGGGTGATCAAGAAGGACGGCCGGCTCGCCGGCCTCGAGTGCATCCGCATGGAGCTGGGCGAGCCCGACGCCTCGCGGCCGGCGCAGCCCGAAGCCGATCCGCGGCTCCGAGTTCCAGGTCGCCGTGCGACTTCGTCGATCGCGGCGATCGGCCAGAACACCACGATCTCCGAGCTCCTGGACGGCAGCGTGCCGAACTTCCTGCCGTTCGGCGAGGCGCTCAACCTCACCCGCTGGCAGACCGTCCAGGTCAACGACAAGACCTTCGAGACCAGCGTCGAGGGCGTGTTCTCGGGCGGCGACGTCGTCACCGGCGCGGCCACCGCGATCGAGGCGATCGCCGCCGGGCGCAAGGCCGCGCACGCCATCGACCGCTACATCGCGACGGGCAAGGCCGAGCCCGAGCCGGTGGAGTTCGTCAGCCGCAAGGACACGTTCGCCAAGGTGACGCAGGTGGACCTGAGGTCCACCGAGAAGATCCCCCTCGGCCGATGCCGCTCATCCCGCCCGAGGAGCGCAAGGGCCGCTTCGCCGAGGTGGAGCTGGGCTACACGCTCGACGACGTGCGGGGCGAGGCGGCCCGCTGCCTCGAGTGCGGCTGCACGGCGCTCTTCGACTGCGACCTGCGCCGCTACGCCACCGAGTACCAGGTCGACGTCAAGTCGTTCCTCGGCGAGGCGAACCAGTACCAGGTCGACCGCAGCCACCCGCTGATCGAGCTCGACCCCAACAAGTGCATCCTGTGCGGCCGCTGCGTGCGCATGTGCAGCGAGGTGGTGGGCGTGGCGGCCTACGGCTTCATCAACCGCGGCTTCGACACCGTGGTGCGGCCCGCGCTCGGCGGCTCGCTGCTCGACACCGACTGCGTGAGCTGCGGGCTGTGCATCGGCACCTGCCCCACCGGCGCGATCGCAGAGAAGCTCCCGCTCGCCAAGCCGGGCCCGTGGGCGACGCACCTCGGTGCCGACCGTCTGCCACTACTGCGGCGTCGGCTGCCAGCTCAACTACGAGGCGTACGGCGACTCGCTGGTCAAGGTGTCGCGCCGCGAGGACAACGCCGTCACCATCGGCGGCCACTGCAGGAAGGGGCTGCTTCGGCTTCGAGCTACGTGCAGGCGCGCGACCGCCTCCTGCGCGCCAAGATCCGGCCCGGCCGCGAGCTGCAGGACGCGAGCCTCGAGGACGCCATCAGCTACGCCGGCATGCGGCTCAAGGAGCTCGGCCGGCGCCACTCCGCCGGACGAGATCGCGGTGTTCGTCTCGCCGCGCCTGACCAACGAGGAGATCTACCTGGCGCAGAAGCTGGCGCGCGTCGCCCTGCGCACCCACAACGTGACGCTCGTTCGCCCGCCTCGTCAACCGGCGAGCTCGACTGCCCCGAGGTCGTCTCGACGGCCACCTACGCGGACCTCGCGGACGCCCAGGCGATCCTGGTCGTGAACTCGAACCTCGACGAGGAGCACTTCGTGGTGGACCTCCTCGGCAAAGCGTGCGATCCGCAAGGGCGCCAAGCTCATCTACATCGGCCGCGAGGCCAACCGCACGTCGGCTACCGCCGAGGTATTCCTGCGGTGCCGGCCCGGCACCGAGGCGCAGGTCATCCTCGGCGTCCTCAAGGAGTACGCGGCGAGGACGGGCAACGACCTCTCCGACCGGCCGGCCCTCGCAAAGGCGATCGCCGCGCTCAAGCCGCGGAGCTTCGAGAAGCAGACCGGAGTCGAATGGGCCGAGCGTCGAGGCGGCCGCCCGGATCCTTGCCCAGAGCATCCTGAAGGTGCTCGTCTTCAACAAGGACTACCGGGGCTTGCGGGTGCCGGGGGACGAGCGCCTCTTCGCGGCCGTCGCCGAGCTGCTGGGCTGTCCGCAGCTCGCCCTGCGCGAGAAGTCGAACATGCAGGGCCTCCTCGACATGGGCGCCAGCCCGTCGTGGCTGCCGGGGTACGTCCCGCTGAACGACGAGGCCGCCATCGACGCGCTCGAGAAGGAGTGGTGCGTCGTCCTGCGCGACATGAAGGGGCACAGCGGCGACCTCGCGGCGGCCCTGGCCGAGAAGAAGATCAAGGTCGCGGTGGTGATCGGCGAGGACCCCCTCGGGAACGAGAGCCTTCCCGAGGAGATCCGCACCGGCCTCGCCTCGGTCGAGTTCCTCCTCGTCGCCGACGTGCTCTTCACCGCCACCGCGAGCGCCGCCAACGTCGTGCTCCCCCTGTCGAGCCTGGCCGAGACCAGCGGCACCGTGACGAACCAGGAGCGCCGCGTCCAGCGGGTGCGGCAGGCGATCCCGCCCCGCAACGGCATGGAGACCTGGCAGATCCTGAGCCAGCTCGGCGGCCCGCATGGGCTACCGCTTCAAGATGAAGTACGCCGGCGTTGACGAGGTCACGGACGAGATCAGGCGCGTGGCGGCCATCTACCGCAGCGTCGCGATCGACGACCCGGGCAACGACGGTCTCTGGGACGCGGGGCTCTTCTCGATGGCCAGGGTCGAGCCGGACTTCGGCGCGCTGGGATCCACCGTCCAGCCCGATGCGACTCTCGCCCTCGACTGCCTCGAGGCTCGCTTCGCCGCGCGCCTGGCGCGGCTGTTCGATGAGGCAACCGCGCGCAGATCCCCCGCCGAGGCGGCTGCCGCCTCTTGACGCCCTCCGAGCGTTTGTTTGAAGTGCCCCCGTTATCGGGGCAGTTTTCGCGTGCACTGCAAGCGCTGGTTACGTGGCTCACCGGTAGACATCTTTGCGGTGCCCAACCTTGACCACGAAGACAAGCAGCTCTTTGTCGGAGATTGAATACACCACCCGGTAGATGCCTTGGCGGACGCGGTATCGATCGTGGTGGCCGGAGAGCTTCTCGCAGCCTGCGGGCCTGGGTTCATCGGCCAAGGCGCGGATTCGAGCCACCACCCGCTGCCGGGCTTTCTTGTTCGGGAGGGCCTCGAGCTCCTTGGCCGCTGACTGCTTGATAAGAACCCTATACCTTGCCACGCTTCCTCAGGTCCTTGACCACACTCTCGAAGTCGAGGCTCGGTTCGGCCGCACGCGCCTCGAAGGCTGCCAGGTCGTCGGCGTCCTCCGCCAAGCTCTCGCGCACCGCGTCGTTGACGATGTCGGACACAGGCCGGTCGGTGGCAGCGGCCTTGAGCCGTAGGGCCCGGTGAAGATCCGGGTCAAAGTAGATGGTTGCCCGCTTGCTCGCGCTCATGCTGACATCTTAGCGCCTAAACGCTTTGACGTCAAGCCCCCCACAAGCGTTAGGTCAGAGTGTCTCCTTTATCGGGGCAACTTCGACGTCCGCTACAAGGCGCTCTCAGGCGTTCCAGCCCCGGTGTTCCGGGGCAATGTTGTCGAGCTCGCGGAGCACCCTCCGCCGCGCGGTTGGCCGAGCGGCGAGCGCAGCCAGGGCCTCGCGCAGGTCGCCCGGACGCTCGGTGGCGAGAACCGTGATCACCGCCGTGGCCTGAGCCCGATCCTTCGCCGCCTTCGTCTGCTCGGAAACGGGTCGTGCGGCAGCCGTCCACAACTTGTGCAGTCCGCCGCCAGCCCCACCCCGTGGCTGCTCCTGCGGCAGCGGCGGCGGTCAGGGCCTGATCAGCTTGAACGCGTGGACCCAGTCGTTCTTGAGAAACCCCGGGATGCACCAGAGTAAGGTGAGGGGCTCGATCGCGCGGGCCGCCTCGATCATCCCGGCGTCCTCGATCTCCCACCCGAACAGCTTGAGGATGCCCTCGACCTCCTTCTTGGCCTCGCCGTCGTTGCCGCAGATGAACATGGTGGGCGGGCCGCCGGGAAGCTTCGGGTTCATCATGAGGGCGTTGCCCACGCAGCTGAACGCCTTGACGAAGCGCGCCTTCGGGGCGACCCTCTGGAGCCGCTCCATGAGGGACTCGTCGAGGCTGGTGAAGAACTTGATCACGCCGTTGGTGGGCGGGGCCTCGGCGATCGGGTTGGTCGCGTCAATGACGACCTTGCCGGCCAACGTCTCGGGACCGGCCAGGCGGACCGTCTCCTCGGCGGCCGTTCCCTTCACGGCCAGCACCACGATCTCACCGAACCGCGCCGCCTCCTGGACGGTCCCTGTCTTGGCGAGAGAACCCGCCTTCGCCGCCCACTCCCTGAGCTTTCCCGGTTCGCGGCTGCCGACCATGGTCTCGAAGCCGTGCTTGACGAAGCCGCCGGCCAGCGTCTGACCCACCACACCCGACCCGATCACACCGATCCTCTTCTTGCTCATGGCCGCATCCCTCCTGTCAATCCCGACACAACGCGCACGTTGCGCGGGAATTCCCCTGAACCCCGGGACCTGCTCGCGGACGTGGTGCGCGCCCGGCAGCCGCGTGCCACCCAATCCAGTCCCCTCTCCCAGGGGGAGAGGGTCAGGGGAGAGGACCTTATCTCCCTCTCCCTCCGGGAGAGGGCGGGGTGAGGGTCACCCGATCGCCCCGGCATCGCGGCGCTAACCGAGAGCGCCCTAGCCTGGCTCCGGGCGACAGCAGAACGTAACCGCCATTGCGCGGGACCTTCAGTTGCCTTCGCAACTCTAGCTTGGGAAAAGCACGCTCACACTCTCGCGCCCGTGAATGCGGCGGATCGCCTCGCCGAACAGTGGAGCAACCGAGACCACTTCGACCTTCGGAGAGAACTCCATCGGTGGCGTCTCCACGGTGTCCGTCACGAGCAGGCGCTCGATCGGGCTGGCATCGATGCGCTGCATGGCTCCCTGTGCGAACACGCCGTGGGTCACCATGGCAAACACCTTCGAGGCGCCGTGCTCCACCAGAGAACGGGCCGCTTCCACGAGCGTCCCGCCGGACAGCGTGAAGTCGTCCACGATCAGCGCCGTCCTGCCCCTGACGTCACCGATGATCTCGACGACCTCGGCGTGCTCGTCGTGGCCCTTGCGCTCCTTGTTGCCAATCGCGAGTGAGGCCCCGAGGTAAGCCGCGTACTTGCGCGCCTTCTTCACGAAACCCGCGTCGGGCGCAACAACCACCGGCTCATGAAGGTTCATCTGCCGGACCCTATCGCACAGCGCGGGGAGCGCGTACAGATCGTCAACCGGGATCTTGAAGAAACCCTGGATCTGCGGAGCGTGCAGGTCCATCGTCACCAGGCGGTCGGCACCCGCCGCCTCGATGGAATCTGCGCACACCCGTGCCCGCACCGAGACGCGCGGCTCGTCCTTCTTGTCCCCTTTGGCGTAGCTGAAGTAGGGCACGACCGCGGTGACGGACTGGGCGCTGGCCCGCTTGAACGCGTCGATCCAGAACAGCAGCTCCATGAAGTTGTCGTTGGCCGGGAACGACGTCGACTGCACGAGGTAGACGCTTCGTCCGCGCACGTTCTCGAGGATGCGGACGAAGAGGTTCCCCTCGGAAAAGCGCAGCACCTCACCGGCGCAGACGGGCACCCCGAGGTACTCGCAGATCCCACCAACAAGCTTGCGGCTGCCTGACCCGCCGAAAACCATGATCTCGTCTGGCTGCATCGCTTCCGCCTCTAGGTTTCTGCTGCTCCGCACCGCGTGAGTTGCGGCTGAACTTCGGCAGAGTCTAGCACCGGCGGGCATTGCGGCGGAGGGTACGGTGCAGGGCGTGGCACGGTGCGCAGCGACTACCTCCCCTGGCCAACGACCCCTGAGAGGCATCCCTGGGGCACGACCGCACCGCCTTCTGTCGGGCCGCTTGCCGATGCCGTCGAGAAACCTCCTTGAGGTGGACTTCTGCTACCACTTGACGAGAGCCGGTGGACAAGCGTCGAGAGTCTCCCCGACTACCGTTGGGTTTCTACGAAGATCTGGTCGTCCGAGTACTCCGCTGGGTTAGGCCTGTGACTTGGGCTTTAGTGCCGCCTCCCTGCCTCATGCCTTCCTGGCGATCCTACCCCGCTCGGCCTCGCGCCTCGCCGCACGGTAGCCTTGCTGCTGCCTGACTCGCCACGCCTAAAGGCTGCCGCTCCTGGCAGCGTTGGGTGAAATTCTGCCCGACGTATCTGCTATTAGAGCCTTCACAAACCACCACCTCTACGTTCACCCACCTTCCACGCGCTCTCTAATGTAGCCACCGCGAAACCCGCTTTCGCGACATCATGGGCTACATGCTCGCGGTGGTGGCGCGAGAGTCCTGAAGCAGAAGGAGTTCCCGATCGACTACAACCGACCAACCTAACGACCTAGGCCTAACGTGGTAGGCTTTGACAGGTCCCATGATTGATTCACAAGACCCCAGCGATACGCCAGATTAAGTTCTAGCAGTGGCGACGCCAGTTGGGAAGGAGGACGCGACCGCCGTGGCGCGCGAGCTGGACCTCTACCATGTGGTCCACCCGACGAGCCGCGGCTACAGCGGCCACCAGGAGACCTGCTACTCAGAGGCCCTGGCGCGTGGCGCCGACATCTTGGTGAAGCTCCCCCCCGATTACCAGTACTCGCCAAGGCTCCTGCCGGCCGTCGCCGTAACGGTGGCGAGCGGCCACCCGTGGACGCGAGACCGGCAGCCAATGATCCCAACAGTAGGATCAGAATTGCTCCCTGAGGTGTGGCGCCCGTGATCCCCTTCAACAAGCCAGTGTGGCTGGGCACCGAGATTCAGCGCATCACGGAGGCAATAACCTCCCATGGGCACGTGGCTGGCGGGGGTCCGTTCGGCAAGTACTGTGAGTCGCTGCTCCAGAACCAGTTGGGCCAGCCGACAATGCTCGTCACTTCCTGCACTCACGCATTGGAAATGGCCGCGCTCCTCCTCGACATGAAGGAGGGAGACGAGTTCGTTGTCCCCTCCTACACCTTCGTTTCCACGGCCAACGCATTCGTGCTTCGCGGCGCGAGACCCTTGTTCGCCGACGTCGATCCGAACGGCAACATCCAGCCGGAGGAGGTGGCGCGGCTCCGCTCGCCGCGAACGCGCGCCGTGGTGGCGGTTCACTATGCCGGCAACTCCTGCGACCTGCCGAAACTTGCCGACGCCTGCGGACGCGTTCCGCTGGTGGAGGACGCAGCGCAAGCGCTGGGGGCGAGTTTCGATGGGCGTCCGCTGGGCACCTTCGGCGCCTGCGGTACCTTCAGCTTCCACGAGACCAAGAACGTCGGCTGCGGGGAGGGGGGGGCGATCACAATCCGCGACGAACGACTCTTGGACCGAGCCGAAATCGTGCGCGACAAGGGGACCAACCGCCGACGCTTCCTTTCGGGCCAGGTAGATAAGTATACGTGGGTGGATATCGGTTCGAGCTACGTGCTTTCCGATCTCAACGCGGCCTACTTGGCGGCGCAGCTCGACGCGGTGGACCAAATCCAGGCGCGCCGAGCCGAGATCTTCCACCGCTACGTGGCGGAGCTCTCGGGCGCCGTCGAGCGCAAGGGTGGCTACATCATCCGCGGGCATCCCCAGAACACGCCAAACCACCACCTCTTTGCTGTCGTCTTTCGCCGGCCAGAGGAGCGCGACCGGTACATCGCGTTCATGAAGTCGCACCACATCATCACGCCTTTTCACTACGTGGCCCTTCACCTCTCGCCCATGGGCCAGAGATTCCACGATGGCCGCCCGCTTCCCGGTTCGGAGCGGCTCAGCGAATGCCTCGTTCGGCTGCCCCTCTACTTCAACATGACCGGCCGCGAGCAGGACGAGGTCATCGAGCGCACGCGGGGAGTTCCTCGATGGGATTTAGGGGGCTGCTCTCCGTGGTCATCCCCGTGTACCGGTCCGAGAAGTGCCTGGAGCGCACGGTCCGCGAGATCGTCTCCTGCCTCGAACCAAGGGGGTGCTTCGAGATCGTGCTCGTGAACGACGGCTCCCCGGACGGGGTTCAGGGAGTCATCGATGACCTCTGCGCTGCCGACGCGCGCGTGCGCGGCGTGACGCTCGCTCACAACGTGGGCCAACACCGGGCCACCCTCCAGGGCTTCGCGCGGGCGCGCGGTGACGTGGTGGTGACCGTGGACGATGACGGCCAGAACCCGCCCGCGGCGGCGCTGGCCGTGGCCGAGACCTTGATCGTCCGCGACCTCGACGTGGTCTACGGCAAGTTCCAGTCAGTGGAGCAGTCGCTGCCGCGGCGTCTCGCCTCAAGGGTGAACCGCTGGCTCTCCGAGCGCACCTTGCAGAACCACTCCGGCATAGCGCTCTCCAACGTGCGTGCCATTCGCGGCGACCTGGCTCGGGCCATGGGGGCCGTCGAGTCGCCGTACCCGTACATCGACGCCTTGATCTTCCGCATGACGAGCCACATCGGGGAGGCCCCGGTGGAGCACCGGCCGCGGGAGATGGGCGGCTCGAGCTACACCCTGGGGAATTTGGTGAAGCTATGGATCTCGCACCTCACGAGCCTCTCCGTGTTGCCGCTCAAGGCGGCCATGATCGGCTCCTTCGCGGTGTCGGGGCTGGGGTTCCTGGTGGGCATCGCGGAGCTGACGCGGGTCCTCGTGGAGCGCCGGGCACCGCCGGGGTGGCTCTCGCTCTTCTGTGCGGTGACGTTTCTCTTCAGCGTGCTCTTCTTGTTCCTCGGGATCGTCAGCGCCTACCTGGGCCGAATGTACGTCTCGCTCAACGAGCGTGGCCTGGTATGGGTCCGCTCGGAGAGCGGGGCTCCTGCTGCCGACGCGGACCAGCAGGCCCAGCCGTGGGAAGGGCGCGAAGAGCGAAGCCGATGATCGTACTGTCCGCCATCGACCACGAGCGTTTCGGGATCGTCACCGCTCGCGACCCGCATGTCACGGCCGAGACCCTGGGCCCGGCACTCGCCTTCTGCCACGCCAACCTTGTCGAGATGTTCATCGCACGCTGCAAGACGGAGGACCTAGTCGTAGCCCAAGGTCTGGAGCAGGCCGGGGGCCGACTCATGGACACGCTCGTCTATTTCGTCCGGTCGCTAGATCGCGGCATCCCCGATGAAGGGACCTTGGCGGTGGTGAGACCGTTGCGGGAGGGGGAAGCTGACGAGGTCCGGCGAGTAGCAACCGAATCCTTCCGCGGCTATTTCGGGCACTACCACGCCGACCATCGACTGGACCGGGCGAAGTGCGATGAGGCGTACGCTTCTTGGGCCTATCGCTCATGCCTCGACCGGGAAGTAGCAAGCCGGGTGCTTGTCGCCGAGAACGAAGGTCGGATTGCTGGGTTCCTCACCCTCCTTCAGCGCGGGCCCGAGGAGCAGGAGATCATCCTGAACGGCGTGGAGCCAAGGGCCCAGCGGCATGGCATCTACCGCGCCCTGGTTCTCGCCGCACTGAGGCAGGCACGTACCGACGGCGCCAGACAGCTAAGCATCTCGACCCAGATCACCAACCTCGCCGTCCAGAAGACCTGGACCCGGCTCGGTTTCGAGCCGGCGCGGTCCTACTACACCTTCCACGTCTGGTTTGACGGCCCGTGATGTGTCAGGAAATGTCGCACCGCGTGATTTACCCAGGGAAGCGGAGTCATGAAGGCGACTCTTGTCGTCGCTACCCTAGCGTTGACGATCGCCGCGTCGCCTGCGTCGGCCCAGCGAGCCGACGCGGTGCTCCTGGTCAACTCCGCAAGCGCCCAGTACCCCGATGCGCAGCATTACATCAGGCCGTATCTCGACCACTTCGGCGTTCCCTATACGGTGCTGGACATCGCGACGACACAGGTGGGGCCCGAGATCGCCGACTATGCCCTCATCGTGGTCGGCCACGCCAGCCTCGACACAAATCACCTCTATCTCGACACCTCCGAGCAGGCGAACCTATCGAACGCCGTCTGGCAGGGTACCGGGCTCGTCAATTTCGATTATGACCTGACGGCGGATGGAACGACGGCGCGCTACCAGTTCGTCCAGGACATCTTCGGCTTCGGTTACCAATCACCGCGCACCGGCAACGGCGTGCTCTTCACGAGCGATACGCCAGGCCACTACGTGTCTAACCGCCATGTTGCGGGCCAGGTGATCGGGACGCAATCGATGGCGGTGGCCGCGCTCACTGTCCAGGCCGGTGCCACAGTGCTCGCGACGGTCCAGTCGTCCAGGTCGCCCCTCGTCGTCGTGACCTCTTACGGGCTAGGCCGAGCAGTGCAATGGGCAAGCTACGATTGGATGTCGGTATCCGTTCTCGGACCCATATACGGTCTGGACGACCTGATCTGGCGGGGCATGGCCTGGGCCGCGCGCAAGCCCTTCGTCATGCAGGGAATGCCCAACTTTCTCACCATGCGCGTCGACGACTCGACCGGCGGTTTCTGGTGGGCGCACATCGCGAACGAGTTCCAGCTGAAGCCCTGGGCGGGCGTCTTCTATCAGAGCGTGTCGGAAGCGGACGCCCTCGATCTCGCGAGCCTCGTCAACGGCGGGCAGGCAACAGCGTCGGTTCACGCTCGAACCACCTCCAACTTTTTCTACTACGACCATTCCGGGAAGCGGAACTATCCCGACTCGACCATCGCGAGCTTCTTCCAGGACGCCACCGCCTGGCACGGCACCCACGGAATCCCCATCTCCAGATTCGTGCTCCCACACTACTACGAGTTCGGAACCAACGTCTTCGCCGGGCTCCAGAACTGGGGCGTTCAGTTCGTCGGAGCGCAGATGGATCCCGGACAGCCCTATGGTGCGCCCTGGGCCATGCTTGGCCCCTACCGGCTCTACGAAACGGGCAGTTCGTCCGGCACGCAGCCCGGGACGTATGCCGACTACATGTCGGTCGCCGGTCACCCGGAGTTCAACAACCGGTTCTTCAACTGCGTGACGGAGATCAGGGACGACGCGGGCTACGAGTGGTCTCCGGATTACAGCGACGTGCCGGGGAGCATCGGCCGAGGTACAAGGCAGACCAAGCGAGCGCTGGACTCGATGGCGCTCGCCACGCTCTTCACTCACGAATACAACATACAGCCTTTCAGCCCCGACAACTGGCGTTCCACCCTGAGCGGCATCATCAACAACGTCGCCTCGTACAGCCCGATCTACGTGACGATGGACTACGCGTGCCAGTACCTGCGCGCCAAGCACGACTCGAAGATTACCTCGAGTGTCTTCGACCCGGCGACGCAGATCCTCACCACCGATCTTTCTGGCTCCGCCGACCTCCCAACTCAGTTCTTCGTCTTCACCGGCTCGGGGGCATCCATCGTCCAGCAAGCCTCGGGCGTGCCGCCCTTCTCGGGTAGCACGCGCGTGACACAGCAACTCGGGGCGCCGGCAACGCTGTCGTTCATCGCGGTGACGCCAGCGAACCCGACGATTGCGCCTGGGGGGACGCAGCAGTTCTTCGCCACCGGGACATACTCCGACGGCAGCGCGCAGAACATCACCTGGCAGGTGGCCTGGGGCTCCTCGAACAGCGCGGTGGCCACCGTCAACGCGGCTGGCTTGGCCACAGCCGTCGCCGCCGGAAGCACTACCATCAGCGCGACGCAGGGCAGCGTGTCCGGCAGCAGCACCCTCACCGTGCAAGCCGCGCCGCTCACCATCACCACCACGTCGCTGCCGAGCGGGACGCAGAACGCAGCCTACAGCGCGACGCTCACCGCGAGCGGGGGATCGCCTCCGTACACCTGGTCGCTCTCCTCGGGGACGGTGCCGACCGGGCTCAGCCTGTCAGCGGGCGGGGTCATCTCCGGCACGCCCACCGACACCGGCACCTCCAGCTTCACCGTCACGGTGACCGATGCGGCCGTGCAAACTGCGTCCAGCTCCTTCGGCATCACCATCTTCTCGTCGGCGGGGCTCACCATCTGGGCGGTCACAGCGGCACCCGGGACCGTCGACAACGGGGCGGACAGTGCGGTGGAGCTGGGGGTGAAGTTCCGCTCCGACGTGAGCGGCAGCATCATCGGCATCCGCTTCTACAAGGCCAGCACCAACACCGGCACCCACGTCGGCAACCTGTGGACCAGCACGGGGACGTTGCTCGCCTCGGCGATCTTCACCGGCGAGACCACCTCCGGCTGGCAGCAGGTGATCTTCGCGAGCCCGGTCCCCATTACCGCCAACACCGTCTACGTGGCCTCCTACCACACCAACGTCGGCCACTACAGCCGGGACCTGAGATACTTTGCCAGCGCCGGGGTGGACAACCCGCCGCTCCACGCCCTGGCCCGCGGGGTGTCCGGCGGCAACGGGGTCTACGCATACGGCTCAACGAGCAGCTTCCCCAATGCCACCTACAGCTCCACCAACTACTGGGCGGACGTGCTGTTCACCGCAGGGGCGGCGCCCACGCCGACCGCGACGCCCACGTCGACCGCGACGCCCACGCCAACGCTGACGGCAACGGCAACACCGACCGCAACCTGGACGCCACTCGCGCCCACGCCGACCGCGACGCCCACGCCGACGCCGACGGCAACGGCAACACCGACCGCAACCTGGACGCCACTCGCGCCGACGCCGACCGCGACACCCACACCAACGCTGACCGCGACGGCGACACCGACCGCGACCTGGACGCCACTCGCGCCGACGCCGACCGCGACACCCACACCAACGCTGACGGCAACGGCGACACCGACCGCAACCCGGACGCCACTCCCGCCCACGCCGACCGCGACGCCGACACCGACCGCAACCTGGACGCCAGTCCCACCAACGCCGACCGCGACGCCGACACCGACCGCAACTTGGACGCCACTCCCGCCGACGCCGACCGCGACGCCGACACCGACCGCAACCTGGACGCCACTCCCGCCCACACCGACTGCGACGCCCACGTCGCCAGCGCCGCCCACCCTGTCGTCGATCGCGGTGACCCCTGCGAACCCGACGATCGCGACTGGGGGGACGCAGCAGTTCACGGCCACCGGGACCTACTCCGACACGAGCACGCAGAACATCACCAACCTGGTGAGCTGGGGCTCCTCGAGTACCGGCGTGGCGACCATTAACAGTGCCGGCCTCGCGACAGCCGTCGCCGCCGGAAGCACTACCATCAGCGCGACGCAGGGCAGCGTGTCCGGCAGCAGCACCCTCACCGTGCAAGCCGTGCCGCTCACCATCTGGGCCGTCACAGCGGCGCCCGGGACCGTCGACAACGGGGCAGACAACGCGGTGGAGCTGGGGGTGAAGTTCCGCTCCGACGTGAGCGGCAGCATCACCGGCATCCGCTTCTACAAGGCCAGCACCAACACCGGCACCCACGTCGGCAACCTGTGGACCAGCACGGGGACGCTGCTTGCCTCGGCGATCTTCACCGGCGAGACCGCCTCCGGCTGGCAGCAGGTGACCTTCGCGAGCCCCGTCCCCATTACCGCCAACACCGTCTACGTGGTCTCCTACCACACCAACGTCGGCCACTACAGCCGAGACTTGAACTACTTCGCCACTGCTGGCGTGGACAACCCGCCGCTCCGCGCTCTGGCCAACGGGGTGTCCGGCGGTAACGGGGTCTATCGATACGGCTCGACGAGCAGCTTCCCGAACGGAACCTATTTCTCCACCAACTACTGGGTGGACGTGGTGTTCAGCTCGGGGCCGGCCCCGACCTTGTCGTCGATCGCGGTGACGCCTGTGAACGCGACGATCGCGCCTGGGGGGACGCAGCAGTTCACGGCCACCGGGACCTACTCCGACACGAGCACGCAGAACATCACCAACCTGGTGAGCTGGGGCTCCTCGAGCAGCGCGGTGGCCACCGTCAACGCGGCCGGCTTGGCCACAGCCGTCGCCATCGGAAGCACTACCATCAGCGCGACGCAGGGCAGCGTGTCCGGCAGCAGCACCCTCACCGTGCAAGCCGCGCCGCTCACCATCACCACCACGTCGCTGCCGAGCGGGGTGCAGAACGTAGCCTACAGTGCGACGCTCACCGCGAGCGGGGGATCGCCGCCGTACACCTGGTCACTCTCCTCGGGGACGCTGCCGGACGGGCTCAGCCTGTCAGCGGGCGGGGTCATCTCCGGCACGCCCACCGCCACCGGCACCTTCAGCTTCACCGTCACGGTGACCGATGCGGCCGTGCAAACTGCGTCCAGCTCCTTCGGCATCACCATCTTCTCGTCGGCGGGGCTCACCATCTGGCCGAGCACGGCGGCGCCGACAAGGGTCGACCACGGGGCGGACAGTGCGGTGGAGCTGGGGGTGAAGTTCCGCTCCGACGTGAGCGGCAGCATCACCGGCATCCGCTTCCACAAGGCCAGCACCAACACCGGCACCCACGTCGGCAACCTGTGGACCAGCACGGGGACGTTGCTCGCCTCGGCGATCTTCACCGGCGAGACCGCCTCCGGCTGGCAGCAGGTGACCTTCGCGAGCCCGGTCCCCATTACCGCCAACACCGTCTACGTGGCCTCCTACCACACCAACGTCGGCCACTACAGCCAGGACCTGAGATACTTTGCCACTGCTGGCGTGGACAACCCGCCGCTGCATTCGCCCTCCAACGCCGCGGCCGGCGGCAACGGGGTCTACGCATACGGCTCAACGAGCAGCTTCCCCAATGGCACTTACAGTTCCACCAACTACTGGGTAGACGTCGTGTTCAACCCATGAGCTCCGGTCGGGCGTTCGGAGCTGCGCCTTGAGCGTTTCGGCCCGAACTTGATGCATTCGCAGAACCTCGCTTGAGGTCATCGGCGCCGTTCGTCACAGCCGTGGTCGTCGGCCGAGTGGATGGGCAGTGGGAGCTGAACCAGCGCCCCCCATTGCGGATCCTGGTTCCACACACCGTCCGGCTGCCGACGAGCTAGCGCGCATCATTGCCGACCCGCTCAACGGTCTACAGAGCGTCCTCCGTCCAAGCTTCTTTGGATCGTTCGACTACCTGTGGGTTCGAAACGAGGCTCCTTTTGTGTACCCGATCGCCGCAATGTATCAGCGGCTGTTTCAGGAAGATGACATAGCCCAATTCAACACACAGGAACACGCGCCGGACCCACCGGTGGCGTCCGTGGCATCAGTGAGCTTTCATCCGTTCTTAACTCTTGACAGAGACGAGATTCAAGATTTGTCCGAGGAACGGGGGGCAGGTGCGGTGGCACACGATGGAGCATGGGTTGGCAGGCGCGATCGTTGGACGGCGCCCATTTGAGCCGGCGCAAGGGGTCGCGCCCACGGCAGTCGGTGTTGAAGCATAATGCTGACGCGAAACCCTCAAGTTGGAGGCCCCGCGCCGACGTCTACACGCGCCCCGCCGCCCACCAGATGGCGGTCGGCTACTTCGCGCCAGAGGACATGGGGCTCGCCGAGCAGCCGCCGCCGTTCGTCCCCACCCGTCCCCCACGAAAGGCTGCCGTTCGACTGCGCCTACTGGCAGGAAACTGTGGGGCCTCCTCTGGGTCTGGATCCACCAGTGCGGCCAGCGTCTGGTGTGCATCCGCCCTACCAGCGGCAACGTCCCGACGATCTCCGGATCCTCTGGCGACACCTCCTGAACCTCTCGCCTCTGACGTTTCCTGTGAAGGCTTTGATCGGGTTTTGTGCGGGGCTATGTCTCTCCGACGTTAGAGCTGATGCACCCGGGAAGGCCACCCACCAAGTCCCCGTGAGCGGCGCAAGAAGCGTTCTGGGTAGTGCTAGTATAAATAAACGTGAGAAAGCAACTTCCTATTCGTCAGCGGTTCTTCCGTGAGTGGTTGATGGCGCCTCGCGAAGGGAGGGCCGAAGCTCGTTGGGCGTACCTTTCAATAGACGAACGCGGGCCACTGCCCGGAAGGCTCTCGTTGTCAGTGAGCGGACGGAAAGAGCAGGCAATGGTGTCCAATTGTCGTCTGGAAAACTGACGGATGGTTGGAGGAGATTCCATCAAATGAGTCGAGCGAAGCCCTCCGCATCGCGAACCAGCACACGGGTAAAGGTTACCCCGACGACACTGCGAGTCAATGCCACGCGCGCAATAAGGGCCAAGGCCCCTCTGCGACTCGCTTTTGCAGGCGGTGGCACTGATTTGTCGCCATACGCCGAGAAACAAGGTGGGGCCGTACTGAACGCCACGATTGACAAGTACGCACACGTAAGCCTTGACCTCACCTGTCGCGATTGCATCGAGATCGACAGCCTCGACTATGACCTGAGTCTTCGGTTCGACATTGACCGCGAAATGGCAATGGATGGCCAATTAGACTTGGTGAAAGGCGTTATCAACCACTTCCGGCGTGAGTACAACTTGAAGGCCGGTTTCCGCATGTCTCTCACCAACGACGCACCTCCGGGGTCCGGCCTCGGTTCTTCTTCCGCAATGGCGGTTGCCTGTGTGAAGGCGCTGGCGGAGCTCCAACGGATGCCTTTGCTGCCGGGTGAGATTGCGGAGCTCGCTTGGCGCATTGAACGGCATGAGGTGGGTCTTGCAGGTGGCAAACAAGACCAGTGGGCCGCCGCTTTTGGAGGCTTCAACCTCCTGGAATTCACAGCCGACCGAACGGTTGTGACGCCTCTCCGCTTGCGGAGGGACATCTTGAACGAGCTGGAAAGCAGCCTCGTCCTCGGCTACGTCGGCATGACCAGGGAATCCAGTCAAATCATTGAGCGACAAGCTGCCGGCATCACATCGGCGTCACCGAGAGTGCGTGGCGCACTCGACCACATGAAAGGCTACGCCTATGCCTCGAAGGACGCGCTAGTGCAGGGTGACATTGCAGAATTCGGCCGACTCCTGGATGCGGAGTGGAAAGCGAAGAAGCAGACGGCGAAGGGCATCACGAACCCCTTGATCAATTCGGTCTACAAGGCAGGCAAGAAAGCTGGAGCCATTGGGGGCAAGATCTCAGGCGCCGGTGGCGGCGGTTTCATCGTATTCGTCAGCGACCCGGATGTGCGCCCGAGGGTCATGCAGAAACTCTTCGACAGCGGTGCCCAGGTGATATCTTTCTCCTTCGGCGAGCAAGGCGCGGAGTGTTGGAGGGTCTAGCGGCATGAATCCAGACCTGAAGGTAAGTGTTGGTGATCGGCTTGCTCAATCAAGCAGGACGATCACCGAATGTGTCTCTCGCTGCTCGGAGGAGATCATGCGAGCGGCGGAGGTGTTGACTGGTGCAATACGAGCAGGTCACAAGATCCTTTTCTTTGGCAATGGTGGTTCGGCCACGCAGGCCGACCATCTGGCCGGGGAACTGGTCGGCAAGTTTCTCCAGTCCCGCCGGGCTCTGCCTGCCGTTGCCCTATCCACAAGCTCTGCGGTGCTGACGTCGATCGCCAACGACCTCGACTTCGCGGAGGTCTTTGCTCGGCAGATAGCAGCACTGGGAGAGCGAGGGGACGTCGCTTTTGGTCTCTCAACAAGCGGGAACTCGCCTAACGTCCTTCGCGGGTTACGGGCTGCGAAGGATCAGGGCCTGCACACGATCGCGCTTACGGGGATATCGGGGGGAAAGGCAGTAGAGTGCTCGGACGTTTGTATCAAAGTCCCATCTACCAGCGTTCCACGCATCCAGGAGGCCCATCTCTGCATCGGCCATATCCTCTGCGAAGAGGTCGAACGTGCATGCACCTGATGCCGCCACGACCAGCGTAATCGTGCTGGCCGGCGGGTCGGGTACGCGTGTCTCGTCCGTCACTCGGGATACGATCTCCAAGGTCATGCTGCCTGTGAACGGCAAACCGTTCCTCGAGTTTGTGCTCCGACTCCTTCGAAGCAACGGTTTCCGGCACTGTGTTCTTGCGGTGGGTCATCGAGCCGAGTCAATCAAAAGCTATTTTGGCGAAGGACAAGGGGTGGGTTTGGCCCTCGACTATTGCGTTGAATCAAAGCCGCGGGGGACCGGCGGTGCAGTGCTCTTGGCTTTCCCTCTGGCTACTTCGCCGACAGTTCTGATCGTGAACGGGGATACGTTCTTCGACATCGACTACCTGGGATTCCTGGGAATACACGACCAGCTAGGGGGCACGGCAACGCTTGCGCTTACCCACGTCGCGAACGAGAACAGATTCGGCGTCGTCCGCGTCAGGGACGACGGTGTCGTGGATGGCTTCGTGGAAAAGGGGACGACTACGGGGCTCATCAGTGGCGGTGTATACGCCGCAAACCGCAACACGCTCCAGCACGCGCTGGGCCGCCTCTCCCGCAAGAATCTGTCCCTGGAAGAACAGGTGTGGCCCCTGCTGGCAGAGCTTGGGCAGCTACGTGCCGTGACGATGAGCGGGTCGTTCCTCGACATGGGCACCCCTGAGGCATACGGGCTCGCTGGGGAGGCGCTTCGACAGCATGACTGGTAGGGTCGGTGTTTTTCTCGATCGTGACGGTGTGCTCAACGAGAAGGCCCCGGAAGGGTGTTATGTCACCCGCCCAGAGGAGGTACGGATGCTCCCAGGGGCGGCTGATGCCATTGCACGCCTCAACAGAGCCGGGTTGCTGGTCCTTCTCGTCACGAATCAACGGGGCATCGGCAGAGGCCTCATGACCGAAGAAGACTTCTGGGCTGTCATGCACCGCCTCGACGAGGAGCTCGGGCGGGCCGGAGCGCACCTCGATGGGGTGTACTACTGCGCGGATGTTGACGAGGGGTCAGCCTTCAGGAAGCCGAATATTGGAATGATTAAGAGGGCGCTTCAAGATCACCCGAAAATCGACATCAGCAGCTCCTACCTCGTGGGAGACAGCGAGTCTGACATGCTTGCCGCCATTCGTGCGGGCTGTCGGCCCCTACTTGTCGGGAGCAGTTCGATGGCCGAAGGGCTGGCTCTTGCGGCGTTCCCGGACTTGCCCAGTGCCGTGAGTTACATTCTTGCGGAGGCTGGCGGGAATTGCCTGCGATAGGCCTTAACGCGCGGGGGCGAACCCCGCAATCTGAGCGTTCTGGAGGTGTGATCCGTCTCGCGCTCATGGGTCGAGGTGAAAAACGAGCCTCCTAATCATTTGGATCGTCTCTTGGCGAATCTCTTGACGGTTTCGACGTATGCGTCAAGATGCATTGCCGCCACACGAGACCAGGAGAGTTCAGTGTCTGCTTTGGATCGAGCATTCTCCGACATTGTTCGCTTGAGAATAGGATCTTTCAGAATAGTGATGATCGCCTGAGCGAGCGCTCGAGAGTCCCGGGGCTCGACGATGAACCCATTCTTCTCCCTGATCGACTACTTCGGGTATGCTGCCGACCCTGGTGACGACCACGGGCTTACCAAAGGCAAAGGCCAGGGGGACCACACCGCTCTGCGAAGCATCTACATAGGGAAGAGCGACCACGCTGGCCTTTTGAAAGAGCCCCGCGACATCTTCATCGGGTATGAAGTCATTGATGATCTCGTAGTTCTTCGGATCGATGATGTATCTCCTGTATTTCGCCAGGTCCTCTCCTTTGCCCGCAATGGTGATCTTGAATTCTTTCAGAGCTTCGGAGAGATAGGGCTCGGCCTCCATCAAATATCTGAGGCCTTTGTATTCCCAGATGGAACCAAAGAAGAGGACATTGTTGTGCTGTTCCTGAATGCCAGGCTGTTCCCAATGCCGATAGAACGAGTAGTTCATATGTGGAATGTTGAACACAAGGTCCGGGTCCACATTGAATTCTTGGCAAACGTATGATTTCAGCCCGGCGCCGTGAACGATCAGGCCCGAAGAGAACTTTGTAGCGAGATCGGTAACCCACTGGGGGACGATGCTCGATCGACGGTCCCCGAGATGATACCGGACATCATGAACCGTGGTAATCAAGGGGAAAGATCTGATGAACGGCACGCAGACATTGAACCAGGGTTCGTTCAAGACGAGATGGCCAACGTCACACCTGTATTTCTTGATTTTCGAGATGATATCGAGTGACACGAACAAGCCAGCCGGGTTCCTGTAACGGCGGGTCCTTACGGGATGAAGGGCGATTCGAGGCTCAATAGATCTGGCGTATTTGGCCGCAGGAACGTCAGCTAGAAAGAAATGCACCTCTACCAGATTGCTTAAACCGTTGGCAAGTTGAATGGCGTAAATAGGGAGACCCTTGAAAGCGATGAGCGCGACGCGCATTTTCACGATTGTCCAAGAAAGGAGCGAGTTGCGGCCCCTCGGGTCGAGTTCTCATCGCCCGTTCTTTTGTTGTCCATGCCGGCCGCAGGCTCACCGGCTCCAGCCATTGGGTGCGACGGGTACGCCCAGTGCCTGGTGTGCCCGCCGTACACGCCGACGCCGGAGGAGATGCGGCAAGGTCCTGGACTCGTACCGCCGGGCGATCCTCATTCATTTCGAGCCGGACGCGGACGTGAAGGCAGGCCGTGGTCGAGCTGGAGCGCGAGATCTTCCTGCGGGGCGCCTGGAAGGCCCTCGGGCTGGGGGCGGGGCCGTGCTACCTATGCGAGCGTGTGCCTTGAAGGTGGGCGGGTGCCGGCATGCGGAGCGGGCCCGGCCGGCGATGGAGGCCTGCGGGATCGATGTGTTCACGACCGTCCGGAAGGCGGGCCTGCCGATCGAAGTGGTGCGAACGACGCGACAATGTCCGAACTACTACGGGCTGATACTCGTGGATTGATGAACCGTGTGCTTGATGGGAGAACGATTATGAACGAAGGGTGGATTGGTTTCGGGGTGTGCGTGCTGCCGGATGAATCGGCGGCGGTTTCTGGCGGCGGGTTGTGCCGCGTGTGCCGGGGCGGCGGGACTCCTGACGAGTCCGGGCGAGCTGTTCGCGGCCCAGGCCGGCGGCGGCAAGATGAAGATTCGCATCATCTATTCGCTGCACGCCGCGCAGCAGCCCGGCCCGGACTGGCCGAACAAGGGGTTCGACTTCCGGCCGGTCATGGAGCGGATCAATACGGGGCTGGCGAAGCAGTGCCCCGATTTCGAGTTCGTCTCCTCGCTGGCCGCCGGCGCGGAGCAGGCCAAGAAGATCCTCGACGAGGACAAGTCCGCCAACATCGACGGCTACCTCGTCTACCAGATGAACGCGTGGAACCGCGTGGTGCAGACGATCGCGACCTCGGGCAAGCCGGTGCTGTACGCCGATTTCCAGTACGGCGGCAGCGGCGGGTTCCTCGTCTACATGGCCGGACTTCCTGCGAAGCAAGGCCCCGAACGTCGGCTTCGTGGCCTCGTCGCGGTTCGAGGACCTGGTCGAGGCGGTCAAGTGCTTCGAGCTGGTCAAGAAGGGCGGCTCGGTCGCGGACTTCGTCGCGGCCACCGCGAAGGTGCGGGCGAAGAACACGCCCAAGGCCGGCGATCTCGCCTGCACGCCCGATCCGGTGAAGACCCTCTCGCCGCAGGAGTGCATCGCCCGGATGAAGCAGTCGAAGATTCTCGCGGTGCGCGACCAGGAGTCCGGACCCGCCGACGCAGATCATGGGCATCCCCGTCGAGCACATGTCCGTTCGCGGAGGTCAACGAGGCGTGGAAGGCGGCGGACAAGGACGAGTCCCGCGCCGTGGCGGACCGCTGGCGGAAGAACGCCGCCGACCGTGATCGACGTGTCGCAGGAGACGCTCGAAACCTCGGCGGCGATGTACCTGGGCATGAAGGCCGTGCTCAAGAAGCACGGGGCCAACGCCATCACGATCAACTGCCTCGGCGGCTTCTACGGCGGGCACATCCACGCCTATCCCTGCCTCGGCTTCCACGAGCTGAACAACGAGGGCCTGATCGGCGGCTGCGAGTGCGACGTCCGCTCGACCGCCACGATGGTCGCGCTCAACGCGCTGACCCAGGGCCGGCCCGGCTACATCTCCGACCCGGTCATCGACACCGCCAAGCGCCAGATCATCTACGCCCACTGCGTGGCGTCGAACAAGGTCTTCGGGCCGCAGGGTCCGACCAACCCGTTCGCGATCCTGACCCACTCCGAGGACCGCCAGGGCGCCTCGGTCCGCTCGATCCTGCCGCTGGGCTACATGACCACGACGGTCGAATTCGAGCAGAGCCGCAAAGAGGTCCTCTTCCATCGGGGCAAGGCGGTCGCCAACGACCCGGACGACCGGGCCTGCCGGACCAAGCTGGCCGCCGAGCCGGTCGGCGACATCGAGAAGCTCTTCACGATGTGGGACCAGTGGGGCTGGCACCGCGTCACCTTCTATGGCGACCTGAAAGAGCCGATTTTCGCCCTGGCCGACGCGCTGGGCTGGAAGGTCGTCGAAGAGGCGTAGAGGATCGTTCTGCGGCTGTGGTTGCGATGCTCGTTTCGGTTGCGTCAGGCGTGTAACGGCGCAAGATGCACGGCCGACGCAACCGTTGGACGAAACGAGCCTGCGCAAACCGTCGGACGATGGCCGTGTAGAACCGCGAATCCCTGGCGAGGCCCGGCTTGTGGGCGACGACGAACATTGGGTCTCGCCCGCGAGATCGAGAGAGAACAGCCCTTGCGCGTCCGACCGCGTCGGCGCTGATTAACTCCGCGCGCGGGCCGCGCTCCAACCCGCTGGCGGTGAAGAACCGGCACGCGACGATCTCCGCGCCCTCGACGGAGCTGGCGTGGGCGGTCAGCGCGACGCCGGTCAGGACGTTCGGCGCGATGCCGCTCGGCCTGTCAGGAACGCCGGCCGCCTGGCCGAGCCTCGTCCCGGCCAGCGCGATCGCCAGAGCCAGCAGCAATCCCGTCACCGCCCCGAACGCCGACCGGCTCATTCGCGTCAAGCGGCTCCGGCGCGAGTCGAGCAGCCCGCGCACGCGATCCTCCAGCCGCCAGCGAATCGGCAGCAGGCCCACGGCGGCGGGCGCAAACCGGTTGAGGGGAATGCCGCGCGCGACGTTCAGCAAGGTCTCCGTGTACGCCGGCCCGGCCTGCGCATCGTTGGCGCGGCCGAGGACGTAGTTGTCGCACACTTCCT
The DNA here is from genome assembly GCA_963739225.1 of uncultured Acidobacteriota bacterium. Taxonomy (GTDB): domain Bacteria; phylum Acidobacteriota; class Thermoanaerobaculia; order Thermoanaerobaculales; family Thermoanaerobaculaceae; genus RBG-13-68-16. The sequence goes on from CAVTZQ010000004.1 coordinate 863,298, forward strand.
CGCGCGCGCGGCTGAGCGCGCGGCTGAGCCAGTAGACGAGCGGGTGGGGCCAGTAGATGATTTTGCGAGGCGTCGGAGCAGGCCCACGGCGGGATCGCGCCGCAGCGCGTGCGCGCACTCGTGAATCAGCAAATCGCGAAGCTGCGCTTGGGACAGCGTCTGCACGAGCGCCGCCGGCACGAGCACGATGGGGCGCAGGATGCCCAGCGCCATCGGCTCCGGCGCGTCCTTCGACGCCCTCACGGGCGGCAGCCGGCGAACGCCCAGTGCTTCCGCGATGGCGGGATCGGCTAGCGCCTCCTCCAACCCGCGCGCACCGCCGAGGCCGTCCTGCGTCGAAGCGACCACGCGACGCGGCAGCCGATCGTGAGGCGCATGGCCAGGATCAGCGCGCCCGCCGTCCACACGCCGAAACCGATCACGCAGGCGACGCGCAGGCGGTTGGTCGGGGAAAGCGGCAACGCCTCGGACTCGACAGGCTCAACCGCTGTGATTGTGGGTTGAGACTTGTCGGCGACGTTATCGCTCTTGCTTGCCTCGGTCGAATTCGTCTCCGCCTGCTCAACCGCGCCCGCGATTCCGAATCCGCCCAGAGTCGGGATCTGCGAGTAGTCAATCGCCGCTCTCGCGCGGGCACGCGGATGAGCGACAGCCCCGTCCGCTCCGCCACCGCCGCCGTCAGCGGCGAGAGCAGCACGCAAATCAGCGCCCCCAGGCACACCCCATGCCTCCACGCCGCCCGCCGCCCGTCCGCCGATTGTGCAGAGCAGCATTGCCAGCAGGATGACCGCCGTCGCCTGCGCCAGCGCGTTCAGCGCCGTGAACGCCACGTCGTCTCCCGGATAGAACCACAGTAACGCGTTCATGATCCGCCCCTCACAAGTGCTCATTCAGGCCCATTGCGCACCGTTCGTCGGAGCGCGGTCACACCCATCAGCGCCGCAGTCTTCTCGCCTTGAATGCTCGTGTCACCACAGAGGTCACAGAGATCACGGAGACAAACGGATATTGAAGGGTCCGCAATTGGGTTGACCGCAGCAATCCGGATCCAGAATCTCCGATGCCGTTCACCCTCTGTGCGCTCTGTGTCCTCTGTGGTTAAGCCGGTTCAATCACTTCTCCCGCCGCGCTCGTCCAGCAGGGCCGCAGTCTTCTGCCCGTGAATGCCCGTGTCACCACAGAGGTCACAGAGATCACGGAGACAAACGGATATGCAGGGCGCCGCAATTGGGTTGACCGCACCGATCCGGATCCAGAATCTCCGATCCCGTTCACCCTCTGTGCGCTCTGTGCCCTCTGTGGTAAGCCGGTTCAATCACTTCTCCCGCCGCGCTTCCTGGATCATCTTCCGAATGCGCTCGGCCTCGTCGTCCGAAACGCCGCGCTCGTTCAGCAACGCCGCAATCAGGCCCTCCGCCGAACCCCGAAACGCCGAGTCCACCAGCGCCCGCACAATCCGTCCCAGCGTCTTGGCGCGCGCGACGGTCGCCGAGTAGATGAAGGCGTTGCCCACCGCCCGATGCCGCAGCCAGCCCTTCGCCTCCAGCCGCGTCATCATCGTCTGCACCGTGTTCCGCGCGAGCGGACGACGGGCGACGAGACCCTTCCACACGTCCGCGACGGACGCCCTCCTTCCGCTCCCGAACAACGTCCATGATCTCCAATTGGCCGTGGGAGCGGCGCCGGCCCTCGCATTCTGTTCGCCATGCTCGATCTCCTCCGTTCACCTGGAACCGCATATGCCTACGCCTGTGATGATATTATGCTCACATGAGTAGGTGCATGTCAAGTGGTTTCCGAGAAGAATGCCGGGGCAACGCCATCCTTCGGCCTGAGGGGACGGGTCGGAAGGCGCTCGCCTCTGTGGCGAGATGTGCCTACATAGGTAGGCTCTATCAGACGATTCCCAAGAAGAAGAGCAGCGCCTGGCCCCCGGCCAAAGCGAATGCAAAAGGACGATGGACGATGGATCGCGCACGCTCGTCTTCCATCGTCCGTCGTCCCTGCTCAAGGCCCGCCGCGCGAGCATGGTAGCGCGCCCAGCCATGCGCCAGGCTCTGCTCTCTTCTGGTTCAGAACACGCCCAGCGCGCCCCTGCCCTCGCTGGCGTTCTCGCCGATCTGTCCGGTGAGAACCACCGCCGTGCGCGGGTCCCTCGGGGCCGGTGAGGGTGATGATCAGGGTCGCGAGGTTCTGGCCGCCGACAAAGGCGCCGCTCTGTCCGGCTTGCGTCGCGCTGCCCGCCGTACCGAACCCGAACCCCGGCCGCAACGTCATCACCGCTTGCCCCAACCCGCTGCCGCCGCCGACCACAATAGCCAGCAACGCCGCGGCGACGCCGATCCCGATCTTCCCCATCTCGAGCTACCCATGATTCCTCCTCCACATCCAAAGGACCACATTCCCACGCGACTCCCAGGCCGCTTGCGCCGTGCGCAGGGCCGCCGTATCAGCGGAGTGGGCCGGCGGCGTCCGCCGCCTGCAGGTAGCGCTCCCGTCTCGCCGGCGTCCCGCCGCCCGCCGGCGAGCAGTGCCCCTCCGCACAGCCGGCAAAATGCCTGCGCTGCATCCTGCCGAGCAAAGATACCTGGCGATCCCACGGCAGATCGCCCACGACAGTCCGCACGGCGCATAGCATCCGCGACTTCCCCACTTCGCGCCCCCGGACGCGGGCCCTCCGCGCCCGCGTTCCCGTCACCGCAACGGCGCTGGGTCGGCCTTCAGCGCCTGCTCGACCGCGAACACGAGGTAATCCATGTCCAACGCGCTAGTCAGC
>CAVTZQ010000005.1:0-476854 GCA_963739225.1 uncultured Acidobacteriota bacterium
GCTCATACTTCTGTAACCGAGGCAAAAGATCTTTGGTGATCTGCTTCACCGCTTTCTTCAATGCCCGGGTTTTCCCTTTCTTATCATCATCGCAAGGCTTGTCTTCCTGCTTTTGCTTGAGCCGCTCTTCCAACTCGCGCAGCTTCCCGGTCCAACTGCTCCGAGCTGATCGGTTCGGTATCTTCCCCTAACTCTTCCAGATCCCGGTCGCCGTAACGGGCGTTTTCCGTCGTTCTCGGCGTCGATCTGATGCAGCAGATCCCGCACCTTGTGCTGCAAGCGATGCTTGTGCTTTTTCGTGGACTTCCCCCACACAAACGTGTAGCGGTTGGCTTGGGCTTCGATTTCGTTCCGTCCACAAAGCTCTCCTTTAACTCCACGAAACCCAACTCCTCCAAGACTTCCACTAACGACACAAAGATCTCATCCATCGTTCCTTTTAACCGCGAAGAACGGAAACGGTTCAATGTCCGAAAGTCCGGTCGCTGGTTCCCCGATAACCACATATAATGCGTGTTCTCGCGCAAGGTCTTGGCCAACGACAGACGAATAGATACCCTCCAAGTACCCGTACAGAAGGACCTTCAACAGCAGCTTCGGATGATAACTGCTGGCTCCGCCACCCTCGTACTTGGCCAATAACCTGTCTAACTTCATCCGGTCCACGGCCTCGTTAACGACCCGAACAACATGACCAGCCAAGATCAACTCCTCCAACGACGGCGGCAAACCTGAAGCTGGTTCTGGATATACGGCTTGAAAACTACCTTGGAAGAGACTCCCTTAGGCATCCTATGGTCCTCCTTACATAAACACCCCTAGAATACCTCTTTTCTTCTAAAAAAGAAAGGGCTAACCCTACTTATCGGTAAGCCCCTTTAAATTGTCCCTCAATAGCCGCTTTTTAGTTTTTCACTTTTAGTTTTATCTAAACATCAGCGACACGCCGCCATAGGGCCGAATTTGTGCTTTGCTGCTGCCGCCGCTTGAGGGGGCATGTAGTATTTGACACCGGCGTCGATGCGCAGGATTTGGATGTTGTCGAGTTAAGCGGAGCCGCCAAGTTCCGGTGATTCGAAATACCAGGAAAGAAGAGTTTGTCCACAATCACCTTGTCGGAAGCTTCACCCTGCTTGTACTTGCTACTGACCGCGTTATTGCGGAAGGAAGCTTGCAGGACTAACCGGCTCTGATCCGCAATGGTAAACGGCACAAAGCGCACGGCCACCGTTTGATATAGCTGCTGCATGCGCAAAAGGCCATGCTTGGGATCGGGGGAAGCGTCCGTTTGATAATCGTAGTAGAATTTGGCAATGGTCAGCTGTCCGACCGACAAAGCAATCTGTGCCGCATCCGCCAGGCGAACCGTCAGCGCGGCCTCCAAATCGCTGCCGCCGTCGTGCTCCCAATGCCATTTCCATTCGGAAGTGGTCACGCCGGGTTGCGACGCGACGGGTAGTGAACTCATAGCATGAGGAGTATCCAAATTAAGTTCGTAGCGGGACTTCTTTCCGCCCGTAAGCCAACCGGATAATTTCACCCACGCTCCCAACTTCTTGCCCATGCCGAAGGGAGGATCAATACCAGTCCTAACTTGGCGGCGAGTTCGTATTGCGACAAGTTCTGTGCGGTCGAGTCCCTGAAATATTTGTCATCCCAGGCCGAGCGAATGTGATCCCAGAATAAATTGTCATAATAGTAAGCGCGAATTCCGCCAAATCCGAAGAAGCTGCGATTCCAGCCGGGAATGTACATCCCTTCCGCCATGGTCGGCAAAATCGTGGTGACAATGTATCGTTTTTCCAAGGCGCCATCTCGGCTAAAAGCGCAGGCCGCCGCGCGCGTTGATTTCCTGTCTGCCGCTGATCCACGGATCCCACACACCGAAATCCCATTCGTTGCCCGCGCCCAAAGTGAGCTTTCCGCGAGAACTTTCCCGATGCGTCATGTCGTATTCGCCAGCCAATAGTACCAGAGCTTCGCGGTAATAAATTCCCGTTCTGGGCGCCCACAAACTCTCGGGTATCCGGACCGTGTCGCGAATAACCACCGGAACCGGAGTGATCAGCACGGTATCTTTTATCGTCGTATAGACCGTATCATGAATGAAAACATAAGCGGTATCCACCCGCGGTCTTTGCGAGGCAAGGGAGCAGGGAAATTGACCCGCAAGGAATCGAAATTCCAGATTTCCACGGAAGATCCTGATTGCCCGACCTTGAAGTATCCTTCCACGCTGTTGCCGCGATAGCCTTTGGCCAAGCGTTCTTCAATGCACCGGCGGTTTCATAGCCCAGCGCTCTTCCGCCGCCGCGATAGGCCGCTAAAGAATCCAGTTCGCGAAAATCCTCGCGGGATTCAAAAATGGCCGCGTTGGGCGGGAAGGTCTAAGACCGCAGGTTGATAAAGCAAGGCCGTGATCGGCTGCAAACGCAGCACTCGCCCTGACGGATACAATTGAATAATATCACTCTCGTCGAAGCCGTCGTTCAAAATATCCGTGACTAATACGCGGTCGATCTTTTCGTTGCCCAAAAAAAGCTCGGCGCGAAAATCTCCAACTCGCGGAAGGATCGTTGACATTTTTCGCGAGACCATTTTATAGTCGATCATGCCATTGGCGAACAATGGCTGTGCAATACAACAGGAATAAGTACAGGAGTAGTTTTAGTTCACAATAGAACCTCTATAGTAGCAAGTTTACATCACCTTCGCGGACGTACTCGCCCGCGTGTCATTCATTTCATAACCTGAACACATCATCATTTATTGTTTTCGAGCGGTTGCTGCTGTACTGCTTCATCTTTTTCCAGTTGCCTTTGGAGGAACGATGAGAAGATTTGCAAATCGTATAAGCGGCATTCTGTTGATCCTTATCTGCTCCATCTAAGATCAGCGGGACGTTCTCGGCATTCAAGTTCTCTGGGACGGGATTGACTTCAACCTCAGGATTGATCATACCAATTCTGCGTGCAGCAGCTTCTACCTTCGGATACCTGATATCGCCTAGCGAATAGAGAACCTGCCTGTGCAAATTGTTTACTTCTACAGTATCTTGATCTATGAGCGTTAGTTTTCCGACACCTGCGAGCGCAAGGTAGAGCGCTGAAACACTTCCCAAGCCACCTAATCCCACAACGGCAACTTTCGAGTCATGCAGTTTCTTTTGGCCGCTCGAACCGAGTTCCTTCAGAACCAATTGCCGACTGAAGAACTCATCTCGAAATCTGCGTGCATCTGTTGCTCACGCCAAAATATGGCAAATCGCGGGCTTTCAGTGTATAGGCACATTTCAAGAATAGAAGGGTAGTCCTAGCTTGGCAAGCCTGTATTTGAAGTACGGCCACGCCAATTTGGCTCGCACGTCCCGATACCGTAACGACCCATCCATCAATCCCACCATGCACTCCTGCACTTTCCGTTCTGAGAAGAAGAATTTGGCAACTCGTTCCATGTCATATTGCTCCAAGTAGCTGAAACAGGCAACACGGCATGCAACATCGAAATCGATCCCGAAGGCCTTTCGGCAGCGTGGCGACCGGTCTCGCTGCCGCCGGCAGAGCCCGGGAGCAGGCCACTCCCCCTCGGCTCCTACCCGCCGGCCTCCGGCACCGCCGGCTGGAGGCCCGGGGTACGCGAGGCGTTCCCCTCGCAGCCGATCAGCGAAGCGACCAGCCCGACCCCCACACGCTGGGGTCGTTACATCGGCCAGTACCGTGAGACATACCTGGTACTGGAGGACGCCGAGGGGCTGGTGCTGATCGACCAGCACGTGGCCCACGAGCGGGTGCTCTTCGAGCGCCTGCTCGGGGCGGGTTCCACACCCACGGTGCAACGCCTGCTGCTGCCGGAGATTGTTGAGCTGCCGCCGGCCCTGGCAGTGCTGGCCGGGGAAGCCGCGGGCGAGCTGGAGGGCCTTGGCCTGGAGCTCGAGCCGGCGTCGGGCACCACCGTCCGCGTGCTGGGCGTCCCCGCGCCACTGCCCGCCGCGCGTGCCGCAGAGATGGTTCGGCAGCTCCTCTCGGACCTCGCAGGCCGGGAGACGCCCGGCGCAGGCCTGGCGGAGCGCGCCGCCGCCTCCCTCGCCTGCCAGGCGGCGATCAAGAAGAACCGGCCGCTGTCGCGCGCCGAGGCGGAACACCTGCTGGCGGAGCTTGCCGAGGTACGGATCCGCACCGCTGCCCCCACGGCCGGCCAATCGTGCTGCGCCTCCCTCACCCCGAGATCGAGCGCCGGGTCGGCCGGCGGTAACCGAGGACGGACTCGTGGCAAACAGAGAAGAGGTGGCTGGAGCCGGCATTGGGGACGAGGGCCTGGTGGAGGCGATGGTGGCCTACCAGCGCGGGATCATGGAGGCGTTCGAGACTCTCTACAGCGCTTTCCGGGGCGCCCTCAAGGGCTACCTGAGAGCGCTCGCCCGCGACAGCGGGGTTGCGGAGGATCTCCTGCAGGAGACCTTCCTCCAGTTGCACAGGGTGCGCCACACCTACCAACCGCCGCGGCCCGTCAGGCCGTGGGTCTACGCCATCGCGCGCAACGTCTTCCTGATGCACCGCCGCGCCGCTTATCGTCGCGGTCGGCATGAGGCGATCGCCGATGACGCCCTCCCAGAGGTGCCGGTGCCACCTGAAATCGAGGGCCTGGGGGACCGCGAGACCGTTCAGAAGGCGCTCGCGAGGCTGCCGGAGCCGCGGCGCGAACCTCTGGTCCTGCACCATATGTTGGGGATGAGCTTCAAGGAGGTGGGAGCCGTGCTGGGCATCAGCGAGGGAGCGGCCAAGGTGCGCGCACACAGGGCGCTGGCGGAGCTTCGCGAGGCCATGGGTCTGCCGGGGGCGGGCCGTGGGTGAGCACGAGATGTTGCCGGACCGCCTCCGACAGGCGCTCGAAGCAGACCACGGGATGGTGCGCCCGCTCCGGCCGGCAGCGGTGCGGGCCCTGTGGGTGGCGCTCTGGGCCACGCTGGCGCTGTTTGCCCTGCCCGTCGCTATCGGCATGCGGGGGGACGTCGCGGAGCTGGGCTTCGCCCTGAGTTGGGGCGCGGCGGTCCTCGAGTGCGCGGCCGGCCTTGCGCTTGTGGTGCTGGCGCTGCGCGAGGCGGTCCCGGGATTCGGGGTCACGGCTCCCGTGGGCTCTGCGGCTCTGGCCGCAGGCGCAGGCGTCCTGATCCTGGTGGCCGTGCTCTCCTGGCTGCGACGCGGCGTCCCGGTGGGCTCGTTCCCACCGGAAGGCGCCCACTGCTTCCCGATGGAGAGCACGCTCGCTCTTCCCGCGCTCGCCCTCACGCTCGGCCCGGTGTGGCGTGCCTATGCCGTCCGACCCCGCTGGGCGGGGGTCCTGGGGGGCGCAGGCGCAGGGGTGCTGACCGATGGTGTCTGGCACATGATCTGCCCGTACGCGGAGCTCTCCCACGTGCTGGTGTGGCACGGCGGCGCGGTACTGGCTCTCGCGGTCTTCGGCTGGCTGGCCGGCTCCTTCGTTGAGGGCATCCGCCGGCGCCGCTTCCGCGACTCAGGCTGAAACCTGAACGGTCGGGAGCCGACCACGATCCACCACCGGCCCTGGTCCGTCATGATCAGGCGTCGGTTCGGAGTAGTTGTCTCATTTATGCCTTGACCGATGAGACCACCGATCCTAGACTAGCGACAGATACAGACAGAAGACCGCGCCCGGCCCTGTTGGAGGTGTGGACGAGCCCCTCCCGACGTGGCCTTCACCACACGGAGGAGGTGTCTCATGTCTTGCGTCAGGAGAACTTTGCGGGTCGTCGTGTGCGCGGCGGCCGTCGTGTTTGCAGCGGTGCCCCTATTCGCCGGGTTTGCCGGCACCGACGTGTACATCCCCTCGGTGGGCCGCCGCCCCGGCAACCTCGGCTCCCAGTGGTACACCCTGCTGTGGATTCACAACCCATCGGGAACCACCGCCAACGTCAAAATCGTGTTCCTCGAACGCAACATCCCCAACCCCGCGCCGCTCGTCTTCACCGACTCCATCCCCCCGGGGGACACCCGCCGCTACCCCAACACCATCGGCACTCTGTTCGGCGTCGAGAAGTGGGGCGCCCTCCGCATCCTCGGCAACGTCGCGGTACTCACCTCCTGCCGCATGTACAACCTGCCGCCCGGCGGGGAGGACAAGGACACCCAGGGGCAGGCGTACAACGCCATCCCCGCCTCCTTCGCCATTGCCAACGGCCAGTCCACCAAGGTGCTCGGCGTCCACCAAACCACCCCCAGGGACGACTCCCAGTTCCGCTACAACTTCGGCTGGGTGGAGACCACCGGCGGTACAGCCGACGTGCGGGTGATCGCCTACGACGAGACCGGCGCTGTGGTCGGCGACAAGACCTATCCGACCACCGGCGGCTACGAGCCCCGCTACTACCCGATCGAGGACCTCGTCCCGACCATCAACCACGCCAACGTCACGCTCGAGGTGCGGGTCGTCGGGGGCACAGGCAAGGTCATCGCCGTCGGCTCCGGCGTCGCCAACCGCTCCAACGACGCCACTACCTTCGAGATGGCGTTCAGCCCCGATCTCCTCGCCCCGACGGGCCCCTACGTCAGCAGCCTTAACGGCCTGAGCGGCAGCGTCACGCTGGCCGCCGGCGCCAACGTCACGATCACTCCCTCAGGTAACACCCTCACGATCGCGGCCACCGGCGGGTCGGGCACGAGCCTGCCGCCGGGGACCGCGGGGCAGACGCTGTACAACACCGGCTCGGCGTGGGCCGCGAGCAGCGCCCTCACCAACAACGGAACGAACGTCGGGGTCTCAGCGAACCTGACGCTACCAACCACGACCGCGACGACCGGGCAGATCAAGCTGGGAACGAACACCTTCGTGCACAACTACGGCCCTGCCGACGCCGGAAACACGTTCGTGGGTGACAGTGCGGGTAACTTCACGATGGGAGGACCTGGCGGGGATGACGGGAAGTACAACACCGCAGTCGGGTATAGATGCTTGCGGGCCAACACGACAGGCCACGCCAATACAGCGAGCGGTTTCCTCAGCCTCCTTTACAACACAACGGGCTCCGAAAACACCGCGAGCGGGTACGCCAGCCTCGACGCCAACACGACCGGTACCTATAACACGGCCACCGGCAGCTGGAGCCTCTATGCCAACACGACGGGTCACGATAACACCGCGAGCGGAACCCGGAGCCTTGCACAAAACACGACGGGCTACAACAACACTGCGGGCGGCTCCTACAGCCTGTCCTCCAACACGACGGGCTACGCCAACACAGCAAGCGGAGACAACAGTCTGAAGTCCAACACGACCGGCGCCGCCAACACAGCCTTGGGCTACGACGCTGGTGACACTATCATCACGGGTGAGGCGAACACCTTCCTCGGCAATGGCGCCGACGCAACCGCCAACGACCTCAGAAACGCCACTGCCATCGGGTACCTCGCGAGTGTGGATGCCTCCAACAAGGTGCGGATCGGCAACAACGCGGTGACGGTGATCGGCGGACCAGTGGGGTGGTCTAACCTCTCCGACGCGCGAGCGAAGAGGGACGTCCGGGGCCTGGACCTCGGCCTCGATTTCATCCTGGCGCTCCGCCCGGTGGAGTTCCGCATGATCCAGGGAAACGGTCGCGTGGACTTCGGCTTCCTGGGCCAGGACGTCGAGACTCTGCTGGGCGACGGGTACAACGTCCTCGGCATCGGTGGCGACCCGGATCGCACGCTCTCGCTGCGGTACACCGACTTCATCCCGCCGCTGGTGAAGGCGGTGCAGGAGCAGCAGGCGCAGATCGAGGCGCAACGGACCGAGATCGAGCTGCTGAAGGCTCAGCTCGCGGAGCTGGAGGCGAACCTGGCTGAGCGGCGCTAGGACTCGTAGCTTGACGGGTCGGGCACTCCGGCCTCATCGAAACCGGCGCGGCGCAGCCGGCAGGCGTCACAGCGGCCGCAGTGCACGAACGCCGCGGGCGGGTCATAGCACGACAGCGTCGCCGCATAGTCCACGCCCAGGGCGACGCCCAGGCGCACGATCCCGGCCTTGGAGAGGTGGAGCAGCGGCGCGTGCACGGTAAAGCGCGCGCCCTCGACCCCCGCCTTCGTGCCGAGCCTCGCCACCTCGGCGAACGCACGCAGGAACTCGGGACGGCAGTCGGGGTAGCCGGAGTAGTCCTGCACGTTGGCGCCGATCACGAGGTCGGCCGCCCCCACCACTTCGGCGAAACCGGTGAGCAGCGCGAGGAACACGGTGTTGCGCGCCGGCACGTAGGTAACCGGCACGTCCGCGCCATTCGCACCGCGGTCCTTGGGGACAGCGACCTCGTCGGTGAGCGCCGAGCCGCCGATCGCGCGCAGGTCCACCGCGATGGTCCGGTGGTCCGCGATGCCGAGTCGTTCCGCCACCCGGCGGGCCGCCTCGAGCTCGAGCCGGTGGCGCTGCCCGTAGTCCACCGAGAGCGCCGCCACTTCGAAGCCCGCCGCTTTCGCCCACGCCGCCGCGGTGGCCGAGTCCAGCCCGCCGGAAAGAAGCACGGCAGCGCGCTTCGGGCTCACGACGACGCTCCCGCGAGGGCACGGGCCTTGTCGGCGAGCTCCAGCACCTGGTCCCACGCCACCTCGGTCAGCTCACCTCGGCCGAAACCTTCCGAACGCGCTGCCGACTCCCGAAGCGTGGCGGCCAGAACCGGGTCCCGCCGCGCCGCGGCGCCCACGTGCTCCACCACCTCCCGGCGCGCGGCAAGGGCGTTGCAGACCAGCACCTGATCGCACCCGGCTCCGAGCGCCGCCGCGGCACGCTCCGAAAGGCTGCCGTGCGTCGAAAGCGCGCCCATCTCCAGGTCGTCGGCGAGTACGGGTGCGGCGAAGGTGCGCAGCCGGCCCACCACGGCGCGGGAGAGCGAGGTCGGGCAAAGCCCCTCGCCGAGCACAGGGGCGAGTGCGTGGGCCACCATCACCGCCCGGCCCGGCGCGGCGAGCGCGCGAAAAAGCGCGCAGTCCGCGGCCACCGTCTCGTCGAGCACCGGCAGATTGCGGTGAGAGTCGACGCGCCCGCTGCCCAGGCCCGGGTAGTGCTTCAGGCAACCCGCGACGCCGAACGCGGAGAGCCCCTCCAGAAAGGTCCCCGCCGCCGCCTGCACCTCGGCGGGCGAGCTCCCGAGGCAACGCGCCTCGGAGGCCAGAAAGCCCTCGGGCCGTGCCACGTCAAGCACCGGGGCGAGGTCAACCCCGATGCCGAGGTGAGCGCACGCCGCCCCTGCCGCCTCCGCGAGCGCCCGCACCACGTGAGCCCCAGTGCGCGCTGCTTCTGCAGCCGCAGGCAACGGGCCGATCAGCCTCTCGAGCCGGTTCACCCGGCCGCCCTCCAGGTCGATGGCCACGTAGGGCCGGGAGGTAAGCCCGCGCAGCTCCCGCACAAGTGACATCAGCTGGTCCCGTTCGGCGACGTTGCGGGCGAAAAGAACGATCCCACCCGGCTTCAGTTCCTCGAGCAAGCGCCGCTCCTCCGCATCGAGCGCGAGGCCAGCCACCCCGCACACGAGGAAGACGCTCACTCCCCCGCCTCCCGCTTGAACTCCGCGAGCAGGTTGAGCGCCTCGATCGGGGTGAGGCGTTCGAGATCCACCTTCCGCAGCCGCTCGAGGACGGCGTCCTCGACGGCCGGGAACAGCCCGAGCTGCACCTGCTGCGGGCCGGGGGCTGTGGCCTCCATGACCTTGAGTTCCTGGCGCTCGAGCTGCCGCAGTACCTCCCGCGCGCGCTCGCACACCTCCTCCGGCACCCCGGCCAGCTTGGCGACGTGGATCCCATAGGAGCGGTCGGAGGGCCCGGCCACCACCCTGTGCAGGAAGAGCACGCTCCCCTGCCACTCCTTCACGGCCACCGACGCGTTCACCACCCGGTCCAGACGCTCCGCCAGGTCCGTGAGCTCGTGGTAGTGCGTGGCGAAAAGCACGAGCGGCCCCGGCCCTCCGCCGGGCGCGTCATGGAGCGCCTCCACGACCGCCCACGCCAGCGACAGCCCATCGAACGTCGCGGTGCCGCGTCCCACCTCATCGAGCATGACCAGCGAGCTGCGGGTGGCGTGGCGGAGGATGCTGGCAACCTCGGTCATCTCCACCATGAAGGTGGACTCGCCGCGCGCGAGGTCGTCGGCGGCGCCGACCCGGGTGAAGACGCGGTCGATCTCACCGATCTCCGCCTCCTCGGCCGCCACGAAGGAGCCTGCCCGCGCCATGATCACCGCCAGCGCGACCTGGCGCAGGTAGGTGGACTTGCCGCCCATGTTCGGGCCGGTGAGTACGACGACCTGGCGCGAGTCGCCGTCGAGGTCCACGTCGTTGGGGACGAAAGGCGTCTGCGAGAGCTCCTCCACCACCGGGTGCCGCGAGGCGGCGAGGCGGATGCGCGGCCCCGGGACCAGGCGCGGCCGCCGGTAGTTGGCCCGCCTCGCCCGGTCCGCGAACGAGGACAGGACGTCCACCGCCGCCACCGCCCGTGCGCTGGCCGCCAGGCGCGAGGCGCGACCCGCGCAGCGCTCGAGCAGCGCGGCGAACAGCTCACGCTCCCGCTCGTCGGCGCGAGCTTCCGCGGTCGTGATGCGGCGCTCCAGCTCCTCCAACTCCGGCGTGACGAAACGCTCCGCGCCAGTTAGCGTCTGCCTGCGCACCCATTCGGACGGCGCCCGGTCCAGGTTGGGGCGCGAAACCTCGTAGGCGTAGCCGAAAACCCGGTTGTAGCGAATCCGGAGGTTGGAGATTCCGGTACGCGCCCGTTCCCTCGCCTCCAGCTCACCCAGCACCTCCTTCGCCCCGTGAGCAAGCTGCCGCGCCTCGTCCAGCTCGGCATCGCAACCGGTGCGGATCGCCCCTGGACCGAGCAGCATGGGTGGCTCGTCGGCAAGCGTCGTGGCGAGGTCCTCTCTCAGGTCGTCCAGCGGATCCACCTGATTTCCGAGGGCCGCCAGCAGCTGGCTTGACGACGCCGCGAACTCCACCCGCAGCTCGGGAAGAACCGTGAGCGCCGTCCGCAGGCCGACGAGCTCCCCGGGACGGGCCTGTGAGAGCCCGAGGCGAGCGGCAGCCCGCTCCAGGTCGCCCACCCGCTGCATTAGCTCCCGGATCGTGGCGAGACGCGCCGGCTCCTCGACGAGCGCGGCCACTGCGTCGTGACGGGCCGCGGCCGCCACCGGGTCGCCAAGCGGCTGGACCAGCCAGTCTCGCAGCAGGCGCGCGCCCATCGCCGTGACCGTGTGGTCGAGCACCCGCGCGAGCGAGGCGCGCTTCTCGCCCGTGGTGTCGCGCAGAATCTCCAGGTTGCGCACGGCGGCCGCGTCAAGAACCAGCTCGCCGCCGCGTCGCCGCCGCTCGAAGGAGCGAAGGTGGCGAGGCACCCCGCCCTGCGTGGCGCGCAGGTACTCAACGAGCGCCCCCGCGGCGCCGACCAGCGGCTCACCGGGGTCGAGCTCGAACGCCCGCAGCGAGCCGACGCCCAACACCTGCCGGAGGAGCTCCTCGCCGCGGCTCGCCTCGAACCAGCTCGACGGACGCACCGTAATCACCGGGCTGCCGAACTCCTCCGTGCGGAGACCATCAGGCCCATCGCCCTCCGGTAGCAGGATCTCCCTGGGCCGCAGCCATGCCAGCAGCTCGCGGGCCTCCTGAACCGACGCGCAGCTCACCCCTCCGAAATCGCCGGAGGCGGCCTCGAGAAACGCCGCGGCCACCTGCCCGTCGCCCTCCCGCACCGCCACGATCCAGCGCCGCTCGCCGTCGCCCAAAAGCTCCGGCTCGGTGACCGTTCCAGGGGTGAGCACGCGGATCACCTGGCGGCGCACCAGGCCTCCGGCCTTGGCAGGGTCCTCCACCTGCTCGGCGATTGCCACTTTGAATCCGGCCTCCAGAAGCTTGCCTACGTAGCTCGTCATCGCGTGGTGCGGTATCCCGCACATCGGCGAGGTGACCTCGTCGTTGTGGCGGCGGCGCGTGAGCACGATGCCTAGGATCGGCGCCGCCTTCTCCGCGTCCTCGAAGAAGAGCTCGTAGAAGTCGCCGAGCCGGTAGAGGAGCAACGAGTCCGCGACCTGGTGCTTGAGTTCCAGGTACTGCTGCAGCATCGGTGTCTGCTTCATGCCGCGGCGATTGTAGCGTGGAGCTTGACGTGGCGCGCCGGAGGGGCAAGACTGGCGCGGTGAGATCCGTGCTCGCGATTGCGGCGTGCGGTCCCCGCCTTGAGATCGCGCTGCTCTCCTCCGTCGCAGCCGCTCCCGGCCTGGTGGCGCTCTCGGGACCGACCCCACGTTCTGAGCTCGTGATGGCGGGTGTGGACCTCTTGCTGAGGGCCGCGGGGCTCGAGCGAGCCGGGCTCGAGGGCGTGGTGGCCACGCGCGGGCCGGGCTCGTTTACCGGCGTGCGGGTGGCGCTCGCCACCGCCCAGGGGCTCGCGCTGGCGCTTGGCATTCCCGCGCATGGCTATTCCTCGCTGCTGGCCCAGGCGGCCCGTACCGACCTGCCCGAGTGCCTGGCGGCCCAGCCGGCGCGCCGGGGCAGCGTCTACATTCAGCCGTTCGCCCGCCATGAGCGACGCCTCGAGGCGCTTGAGGAGCCCAGGGTCGTTCCGGTGGCCGGCCTGGCCGAGAGCCGGTTTCCGGTGGTCGCTCCGGCGGGCGCAGCCCTCCCTCCCGGCACGCCGATCGCGGCCGCCCGTATCGGGACGGCCGAGGCGCTGCTCGAACTGCTCACCCGCGAGGGGCGCCCCGACCCTGGCACCCTCACCCCGCTGTACCTGGAACCCTCGCCCGCGCTACAGCCGACAAGGATCGCACCGCCATGGCCGCCCTCGCCAAAGGCTTCCTGACCCGAGCGGCGCGCGAGGAGGACGTGCCGGTGGTGGCCGCGCTCGAGGCGGAGGTGTTCCCCGATCCGTGGCCGGCTCATCTCTACATGCAGGAGGTCGGGCAGCCGCTGCGCTACCAGCGGGTGGTTTACACGGAGGACGGTTTCCTGGCGGCCTATCTCTTCGCGTGCTGGCAGGTGGACGAACTGCACGTTCTAAAGGTGGCCACTCACCCGCTACACGAAGGGAAGGGTCTGGCCACCTCACTGATGGCCGAGGCGAAGGTCGAGGCGGAGCGGGGCGGCGCCCACAGGCTGGTGCTCGAGGTGCGCCCGTCCAACCGGAGGGCGCTCCACCTCTACCGCCACCTGGGGTATGTCGTGGTCGGCCGCCGGCCACGCTACTACGCCGACGGCGATGACGCGCTCGTGATGACCCTGGAGATCGGCCCGCGCCCAGGGGCCGGTTGACCTGCCCGCCCTGACGCGGAATCCGGGCGCTGCGGGAGGCGACAATACACTTCCACGCTGGCAGCCATCCGGGCTATACTGAAAAACGGAGCAGGGTGAAAATGAAACGACTCGGGGAAATCCTCATCGCTCAGGGGATGGTGTCCCCCGATGGCCTGCGAGCCGGGCTCGACGCGTGCCGGCGTCACGGCGGGAGGCTCGGAACCTGGCTGGTGAGGCTCGGCTTGATCAGCGAGGCCAAGCTCCTGGATGCCCTCGCAGAGCAGTCCGGCTGCCCACCCGCGACCACCCTGCAGCTCGCCACCGCCGCCTCTGACGTCCGCGCGGTCATCCCCACGGCCTTTGGCAAGCGCAACCTGGTGGTGGCGTTCGCCCGCCACGGGCGGAACGTCGACGTGGCGATGATCAAGCCAAACGACCTTCTCCTCGTGGACGAGGTCTCCAAAGTGACGGGCCTCATCCCGCGCCCCCACGTGGCCACCGAGGCCGCGCTCACTGCGGCCCTCGCCCTCCCGGGCGCGGCGGCGCCGGCGCCTGTCGCCGCGCCTCCGCCCGGCCCGCCACAGGGGACGGTACGGGAGTGGCGGCAGTTCTGGAAGCTCGAGTCGGCCCCGCAGGAGCTGATGCGCGCCCTTGAAGCCCCGGCTCTCAAGACCCCCCAGACCACCGCCGCCACCTTTCCCCACCTCACTCCGCTGGCGGCCGCCACAGGTCCGGTCACTGTCAGGGAGACGCAGGACCTGGCAGACGCCCTCTCCGCCGCCACGCACCGCGATCAGGTTGCGGGCCTCGTGCTTGCCAACCTGGCCGGAATGGCCTACCGGGTCGCTCTCTTCTCCCTGTACCAGAACAAGGTCATGGGCTGGGCGGCTCGCGGGCCCGCGATCGTGGAGGAGGACTTCCACACCCTGATCCTCCCCCTGGACCGGCCCTCCCTCTTCTTCAACCTTACCAAGGGTGTCGACATCCACGTCGGGTCCCTGGGCCCGGGCGAGGGCAACGACCTTCTGCTCGAAGCTCTGGGCTCGCCGCCGCCGCGCGAGGCGGTCGTTGTGCCTGTGAGGGTGCGCGGCAAGACAGCGGGCTTCCTCTGGCTGGACGAGGGCGAGGCGGGGGTGGCGGCCATCTCGATCCCGACCGTCCAGGAGGTGGGGCGCCTGATCGGACTAGCCCTCGAGATCCTGGTCCTTCGACAGAAGGTCCGGGCCGGCGCCCGCTTGACAGGAGGCGGCCCGCCAGACTAGCTTGACGCGGCTAAAGGTGGAGGGATTCATGATCAAGGCCGACCTAGTGCGCAAGGTAATGGGTGCCGTCGAGATTTCGCAATCCAAGGCGAACGATGCCGTGAACGCGGTCTTCGACGCCATGCGCGAGGCGCTCACTCAGGGCGAGCGCATCGAGCTGCGCGGCTTTGGCGTGTTCCTGGTCAAGAACCGCAAGCGAGGCATCGGCCGCAACCCCAAGACCGGCGTCGAGGTGGCCATTCCCCCTGGCAAGACCATCCGTTTCAAGCCCGGCAAAGCGCTTCGGGTGATCGACTAGGTGTCCAGCCCAGGGCTGGAGCTTGAGATCATCGGCCCCGACGGCATCCCCGTCGGGGTCGTTCGTCGTCCGCCCCCGCCGCCGCGCCGCGTCTGGTTGCACGTCCTGCTCTTTGCGGTGACTCTGGTTACAACGACCCTGGTGGGCGGGGTGGCCTTCGGAGACCTGCCCCCAGGCTTCAAGCCGACCGGCTTCACGGAGCTGCTTTTCCACCGGGCGGTGCTGCGGGCGGGTTTCGCGTTCTCTGTCCCACTGCTCGTCATCCTGCTCGCGCACGAGATGGGCCACTACATCGCCTGCCGCTACCACCGGCTGGACGCCACGCTCCCGTTCTTCCTCCCGGTTCCCTTCGGGATCGGCACGCTGGGGGCGTTCATCCGCATCCGCACGCCGCTCCTGAACAAGCGCGAGCTGTTCGACGTCGGGGCGTCGGGGCCGCTCGCCGGCTTTGTCGTGGCGCTGCCGGTGCTGTTTGCGGGCATCGCGCTCTCGCACCCCGTCGCCGAGTTGCCAAAGGGGGGTGTGATGATCTTCGGGGAGCCGCTCGCGTTCAAGGCCCTGGCCTGGCTCGTTCACCCGGAGGTGCCCCCCGGCGGTGACCTGCTCCTCCATCCCGTGGGGTTCGCGGCGTGGTTCGGCCTGCTGGTGACCGCCCTCAACCTCCTGCCTTTCGGTCAGCTCGACGGCGGGCACATCACCTACGCGCTGTTTGGTTCGTGGCAGCGGCGCATCGCGTGGCCGTTGCTGGCCGTCCTGGCGGTGTTGGGGTTCTGGTGGACCGGCTGGTGGTTCTGGGCGGTGATCGCCCTCGTCATGCGGGTCCGTCACCCCTGGATTCCTGACGAGGCTGCCATGCTCGACCCACGCCGGCGCCTGCTGGGCTTCCTCTGCATCGCGGTCTTCCTCCTCTGCTTCACCCCGGAGCCGATCAAACTCCTCCCCTGACCACCCACGCTCCCGGGCAGGAGGCATGCCCTCGCCCGCCACCGAGGCAACAGGCAATAGCGACCAAGAACCGACGGAGCCGCCATTAGGTCGGGACCTCTCGTTCGGCCTTTTGCCTTTTTGCCTATTGCCTGCGCGGAGGTGCGGGAGGGTCGTCCCAGATGAAGGTGACCGGTCCGTCGTTGACCAGCTCGATCTCCATATGCGCACGGAAAACTCCGGTCGAGACCGTCACCCCGCGGGTGCGCAGCGCTGCCACGAGAGTCTCGACGAGCGGCTCCGCCTCCTCCGGCCTCGCCGCCCCGACGAAGTCCGGCCTCCGCCCCTTGCGGATCGAGCCCGCCAGCGTGAACTGCGAGACGGCGAGGATCCCGCCGCCCACCTCGTCGAGGCCGCGGTTCATGTGCCCATGCTCGTCCTCAAACACCCGTAGCGTCGCGAGGCGGTGCGCGGCACGCTCCACCTGTTCCGGACCGTCGCCCGTCTCAACGCCGACCAGAAGCAGCAGCCCCTGCCCGATCGAACCGACGACCTCCCCCTTCACCCGCACCGAGGCGCGGCTCACCCTCTGCACCACGATCTTCATGCGCCCGGTCTCCGCCGGATGAGCTGTTTCGCCTGGTCCCACTCCTCCGCTCCCAGAAGGACCAGGAGCAGCGCGTAGACTGCGACACCCGTCACCGCCCAGGCCCCCAGCATGGCCAGCGAACGCACGCTGGTGTGGAGTAGCACGGGGAAAGCCCGGTTGAGCAAGAACACCGTTACGCCAAGACCGGCCGCGGCCACGAGGTGGCGCGTAACTGCCGGCAGGACGTCCCGCAGAGGCGGCAGCCGCTTGTGGCGGCCGTCCAGCCAGAGCAGGACGAGGGCGTTGGCGATCTGCCCGCCGACGGACGCACCGGCCACGCCCCGAACCCCGAACGGGGCCGTGAGGAGCAGTCCAAGGATGAAGAACACCCCCAAGTTGGCCGTCGAGGCGAGCACCGGGGAGCGGGTGTCGTTCCACGCGAACGACGCGCTGGCAAGGAGCTTGGTCAGCCCGAGGAACGGCATACCGATCGAGTAGACGAGCAGTGCCGCGGCCGCCATCCTCACGTCCGCCGGGGTGTACTTGCCCCCGCCGAACAGCGCCCCGATCATCGGCGTTGCGAGAACCGCGCTGAAGACCGTGCTCGGGATCGCCACTGCGGAGAGCAGGCGCAGGGCAAAGCCGAGCGTATCGCGGGCGGCCAGCTCACTCGCCTGCCGCTCCGCCGCGAGCATCGGGAGCACAGCGGTCGTGAGCTGCACGATCACAACGCCGTAGACAAGCTCATTGGCGCGCGAGGCGTTGTACACGCACGTCACCGCGCCCTCGCCCACGCTGGCGGCGAAGCGGTTTGCCAGCATCAGCGTGAGCGGGTAGATACCGAGGGTTGTGACGGTGGGCGTCATCTTGACCAACACACGCCGCACCTCGGGGCTCGTGAACACTCCCCGGCCGGGGAGCATCGGCAGGCCAAGGCGCCCGCACACCGCCCACTGCATCGCGAACTGGGCGAACCCGCCCGCGAGCACACCCATCGCCATCAACTCCGGCCCCCCGCCGGCCACCGTCACCGCCGTGACCGTCCCGGCAACGATGCAGAGGTTGAGCCCGATGGGCGTCGCGGCCGGGAGCAGGAACCTGTCGGAAGCGTTCAGCACGCCCTGGGCGAGAGCCGCAAGTGAGATAAGGCCCAGATAAGGGAACATCAGTCGGGTGAGGCGCACGGTCAGGTCGAACTTCGCCGGGTTGACCGCGAACTTGGCCGCGAACAGGTGCACGAGCCACGGCGCGGCAACGATGCCGAGGGCGACGATGACGGGCAGCGCCAGCAGCAGGAGCGAGGTCATCGCGCGCACGAAGGCACGCGTCCGCGCTTGGTCCTCCCCCGCCTTCAGCTCAGCCAGGGTGGGGATGAACGCCGCCTGGAGCGCCCCCTCGGCCAGAAGCTGCCGGAACATGTTCGGGATGCGGAAGCCTGTGTAGAAGGCGTCCGCGACCGTTCCGGCGCCCAGGAGGAAGGCAACGACCTTGTCCCGCACGAGCCCGGAGATCCGGCTCGCGAGCGTCACCGCAGCCATCCCGCCGGTGGCGGTCAGCAGCCGCTTCTTCGTTGACATCGGCAGCACTCTAGCAAAACGAATGACCGCGCCCAACATGGCGAGCCCTACACCCTCGGCGCGAAAGGATGCGGATGGGGCCCGCCCGGCCTATATTGGAGGGGCGGGTATATGGAGGTCGGTATGCGAACAGGTTTCGCCATCCTCGGCTTGCTGCTCGTCGCCATCGTCGCACTCGGCGCCGACGAGCCACAGGCCGTTCCGGCCCCCGAGGCGTCCCCGGCGCCCCCGCCGCGCACCCTGAAGCTGAATCTCCGCGACTTGCTCGAGGTGCAGCAGGAGCAGGGCCATGCCGAGTTCAACCTCGGCCTCCGGCGGGAGATCTGGAGCGACCCGATGGTCCGCCTCACCTATTGGATCAGCCGGGAGCAGGCGTCACAGATGCGCGGTGGACCCATGCCCCTGACGGCGAACGGCTTTCTCATGGCCTTTCCCACGGCCGACCCCCGGCTGGTGCTGGCAGGCCCGTTCGCCCCCGACTGGCGCGACCTCACGACCCAGGAGAAGATCGGGCGCATCAGCGAGGGCGTAGTGTTCTGGGGCCTGATTGTGGGCATTTTCTCGTCGCTGCGCTGACCGGGAAAGGGCGGCCGTTCCCCCTCGCCGGCGGAGGGAGATGCCGGTTGCCATCGCTCGTTCCCCGTGTCCGCTCGTGTTTCCCCCGTCGATCTGGTACTCTCGGCCACCGTCCACGCCGGGAGGCGAGCTATGAGCGTCAATAAGGTGATCTTGATAGGCAACATCGGGCGCGACGTTGAAATTCGACACGCACCCAGCGGTCTCGCGGTGGCGAAGTTTTCGCTGGCCACCAACGAGGTGCGAAAGGACAAGAACGGTCAGCGGCAGGAACAGACGGAGTGGCACAACATCGTCGCGTTCGGGAAGCTGGCCGAGTTTTGCGGGCAGTACCTCAGCAAGGGCCGGACCGTTTACGTGGAGGGCTCCATCCGCACCCGCACCTACGACGACGAGAAGGGCAACCGCCGCTACTTCACGGAGATCATCTCCCAAACCATACGCTTCGTCGGCCCGAAGCCTACCGGCGGCGAGGCGCCCGCGCCAGGCGCAGCGGCAGGCGGCGAGGCTCCCGAGTTCCCGCCCGAGGGCGAGGAAGACATCCCGTTCTAGCGCGGTTGATCCAGAGCGACAGGAGGCGAGGGATTTCATGGCGGGACCGGTTTGGCAGTTCGACGCGAAGCGCGAAGGGATCTGCGACAGCTGCCTGCGCAGGTGTACGGGGATGTTCGTGGAGGGCGAGGTGGCCGACAACCAGCTCGAGGCCGTGCGCGTCGTCTGTCCAGACTGTATTTCGAGCATGAAGGAACTCGTCGTCTCAGGCGAGATCGGGGGCGAAGCCAAGGCGCCCGCCTACGCCCACGACCGCTGAGAGTGGCGGGGCTGAGAGGACTCGAACCTCCGACACGCGGTTTAGGAAACCGCTGCTCTATCCAAACTGAGCTACAGCCCCGCGGGGGAGATGCTAGTCCCGGTGGTGCGAAATCACAACCCCGGCGGCCTGCCCGCCGGGGTTCTTTTCAAATCCGGAGGCCGGGTGTCACCAGGGGCTCGGGAGCACGCGGAACTCGGCGTAGGTCGGCGCCTCCGCCTCCCTCGCGTCCACCGAGCTCACCTTGGAGTGAGGTGGGCCTTCCCAGAGCCGCCCCTCGAGGGCACTCACGACGTCGGGCTCACCGCTTGCCAGGACCTCCACCCCGCCGTCGGGGAGGTTGCGCACCCAGCCGGACAGCCCCAGGGCCCGGGCCTCCCGTACCACGAAGCAGCGGAAGCCGACCCCCTGCACCCGG
Source organism: uncultured Acidobacteriota bacterium (assembly GCA_963739225.1). Taxonomy (GTDB): domain Bacteria; phylum Acidobacteriota; class Thermoanaerobaculia; order Thermoanaerobaculales; family Thermoanaerobaculaceae; genus RBG-13-68-16. The sequence goes on from CAVTZQ010000005.1 coordinate 19,714, forward strand.
CCGTTGACTACGAAGCACTTGGCGATCACGACCGCACCATCATTCGCCCGGTCACTTCTGCCCCTGGAAGCCGTCCCGACCGACGAGGGGAACGAAGGTGGCCGGGCCGTGGCTCGACTCATCGAACCGGTCGCCGCACCTCACCACGCGCACCAGCTGCTGGCGGCGCAGCTCCCCGATCGGGATGACCAGGCGGCCGCCGTCGGTGAGCTGTTCGGTGAGCGCCTTCGGGATCGAGGGCGCCGCGGCGCTCACAACGATCACGTCGAACGGCGCCTGCGCCCGCCAGCCCAGGGAGCCGTCCATCACCTGCACCGACACGTTGGTGTAGCCGAGCTCGGAGAGCCGCGCGCGGGCGGCCTCGGCCAGGCGCGGCAGGCGTTCGAGCGCGAACACAAAGCGCGCCAACTGCGCCAGCACCGCGGCCTGGTAGCCTGAACCGGCACCGATCTCCAGCACGCGATCACGGCTGCCCACGTCGGCAAGCTCGGTGATGCGCGCAACCACCGAGGGCTGCGAGATGGTCTGTCCCTCCCCGATCTCCAGCGGGTAGTCCTCGTACGCCTGGTGGCGGAACGCGGCCGGCACGAAGATCTCGCGGGGCACGGCCCCGAAGGCGGCAAGCACCCTCTCATCGCTCACGCCGATCTCCCGCAGGTACGCAATGAGGACCTTGCGCCGGACGGGGACCGCCGCGTTCACTCAGGAACCTTCCAGGTTCCAGCCGGCGGCCTCCTCGGTGAGGCGTACCAGCTGCTCGCGGTCGGTCATGTCGAGTTGAAGGGGTGTGACCGAGATGAAGCCCGCGCCGACCGCGGCGAAGTCGGTGCCCGGGATGTCCTCCCACACCGGGTCCCCTCCCCCGATCCAGTAGCACTTGCGCCCGCGCGGGTCGGTGTCCTCGACGACACCCTCGGTGTAGACCCGCTTGCCGAGCCTTGTGAAACGCACCCCCTTCGGCGCCTGCGGCGGGACGTTGACGTTGAGCAGCGTTCCGGCAGGCAGGCCGCGCTCCAGCACCCGGCTCGCGATAACACGGGCGAAGCGGCCGGCATGCACGTACGAAAACTCCTTGCCGACCACCTGGGAGACCGCGATGGCCGGCACGCCGAGGATCGCCGCCTCGAAGGCGGCGGAGACCGTGCCCGAGTAGTGCACGTCGTCCCCCATGTTGGCGCCGAAGTTGATCCCGGAAACCACAAGGTCAGGTGCGCGTCCCTTCAGGACCTGACCGACGCCCAGGGTGACGCAGTCGGTGGGCGTCCCGTCCACCGTGAAATGGCGCTCCGTGATCTGCGCGAGGCGTAGAGGACGCGACAGCGTGAGGGCGTGGGAGACCGCGGAGTTCTCCCGGTCCGGCGCCACCACCCACACCTCGCCCAGGCTCTCGAGGGCGTCCGCTAGCAGGTGGATCCCTTCGGAGTGATAGCCGTCGTCGTTGCTCAGGAGGAGGAGTGGTTGCGTCACGCGGGAAGTATAGAGGTGAAAGGGCATAGGGGAAATGGAAGAGGGAAGGCAGAAGCCGAGAGAGGTCTTTCCGGTCTTCCCTTCTCCCTTTCCCCTGCCGGCGCTACCCTCCCTCAGGCCAGGCAAACCCCTGGCGTTCGAGGACTCGGCGCAGGGCGTGTTCGCGTTGCTCCATGATGCCGCCCTCTGCAAAGTACCGCGCCAGCACCTTGGCCCAGTCCCGGCTGCGGGTGGTCGCCGCCATCACGGCCAGGTCCTGCTCGATCGCTTCCGGCGCCTGCTCCCGATAGCGGTTGATGTGAAGGACCGAGGTGACAGCCAGCCGCGGCCGCTCCGCCGGTTCCTCCCCCGGCCACCCTATGCACAGGCCGAAGAGTGGCAGCACCCCAGCCGGGAGTGCCAGCAAATCCACCAGCTCCTCGAGCCCGTCCAGGATTCCGCCGATGCATACGGTGCCCAGCCCGAGCGTCTCCGCAGCGTCGATCAGGCGCTGCGCGGCGAGCGCCGCGTCCACAACAGCGACGTGAAGGCCGGCGGCCGGGTACCGGCCCGGCTTCAGGCCCCGGTGCTCGAGCACGCGCGCCAGCCGGTGGAGGTCCGCACAAACGACGAGGAATTCCGCGGCTTCCACGATGTGACGCTGGTTGCCCGAGAGTGCGGACACGCGTTGCCGCAGGTCCGGATCAACGACCCGTACGAAGCTGTACATCTGGCCGGTGGCATCCGAGGGTGCGCGTTGCGCCTCCACGACCAGGCGCTCGCTCATCTCCTCGGGCAGAGGCTCGGGCCGGAAGACCCGGATCGAACGATGGGGCGCGAGGATGCGGTGAGGGATCATGCACACAAGATACCCGCTTGCACCACGAACCGGAACCAGGTAGCCGACGACTCCAAGGCCAAACCGGGAGGTGGTGGCGCTCGGTGGAACCAGAGGGCACCTCACCCGTGCCCCTCCCAGCTCCGCCACCCCCAACCCACACCCGCTCAGTCGGTCGGGATCACCAGGGTCAGGATAAGGTACAGAACGACACCGGGGAGGACGCCCGTGAAGAACGTCGCGACCAGATACACCACGCGCATGAGGGTCGGGTCCACGTCGAAGTACTCCGCCAGCCCCCCGCAGACGCCGGCGATCTTCTCGATGTCGCGGCGCCGCCGCAGGCGGCGCGGGGCGCCGGTGACACGCGCGCCGCACGCCGGACAGAACCGCACCCCGGCCGGGACCTCGCGCTGGCAACGGTGGCACATCTGAGCGTTTGCAGCCATCGCACACCTCCCCGTCCTTCTACGCATGGGGGCTGGTAAAGGTTCGGCCCCAGCCCCACTCCACCCGCCAGGTGCGAGGAGCGCGAGCACGGGTACCCTCGCAGTCGACCACACGACGACGCGCGGTCGTTGCCACGCACACGAGCGCGCGAGGCGATGTCACTCGTCCTCTCTCGCACGTCGCTTCCCCTCGAGGGCGACCGCGCGCACCTAACAAGAGCGCCGTTCGACGTCGCACGAGATGCGCGGCAATCATCTCGTGATCTCCACGTCCTCGCAAACGTTTTCGCGCCGTCGCGAACGCGCGAAGAGTCGAGACGAAGTCAGCTCTCGTGCGCGACGAACGACGCGACCACCGGACGATCGACACCGCTCGAGGGGTGGGGGCTTGACAAGTGCGCTAAGTGTGTATAATCAAGACAAGGAGGAGCGACATGCCTGCAAAGAAGAAGACAGCCAAGAAGAAGACAGCAAAGAAGACCGCCAAGAAGAAGACAGCGAAGAAGACCGCAAAGAAGAAGAAGTAAGCCCGCGCGTCGCGGGCTTTTCTTTGCTGTCCAGCTGGTGTACTTCGTCGGCCCGTACGGGTGACCGCACGACCGACGACCTCCGGAGGAAAGGTTAGCTTCTCCTCCGAGGTCAGGCGGGCAGTAGTAGGTTCCAATCAGCCATCGGGGCGAAAGCCCAGGTGGCTTCTTTTTTCCAGACAATGGCAGCGGCCAACGCAAGGTATTTGGGCGCTCCCACCCGCTCGGAACATGAGGCCTTCAGGGACGCCAGCGAGAAGAGGGACGCCGGTGGTTGTGGCCACCGGCGTCCCATCGTCACTCAGAACTGACAGCGCACCCGGACCGCCAGAGTTCGCGGAGGGATCACGTGGGTGCCGCCCATGATGGAGAGAATGTTATACACGCCCTTCCAGTCGAACGCATTGAGGAGGTCGAGCTGGACGGAGAGCGGAACGTGGTAGTGCGAGAGATCGGCGCCCACGGAGAAATCCCAAATGGTGCGTGACTTGATGCGATCGGGGTTGAGGCTGGTGTTGTCGGTGACCCGAATGTAGGGAATGGCCCAGGAGTTGTCGGGGTCCCCGACGAGATCGGATGGCGCGGCCCCGGAGACGAGACCGGAGTCGTAGCGCACGTTGGCGCCGAGCCACACGCCGGTCTTGCCGAGGTCGTAGGTCACGCCGCTCTGCAGTTGCAGGTTCTGGTCGTGGTCGATCAGGAACGGTCCGCCGATGAGCGAGTCGACGCAGGCTCGCGTCGAGGAACAGGCCTCCGACGGGCGGCGCAACATAAACCGCGCGCGTGTGGCCCAGCGAGAGGAACCCGCGGAAACCTGCCGTCTGCGCGAAGTCCAGCCGCAGGTCCCAGCCGTGAAGGTCGCCACGCGAAAACGCGAGAGGGAACACGATGCCGGTGTTGAATAACTGGTCCTGGTCGCCGGCGTACGTCGAGCGACGCTCCCAGAAGTCCACGTCGAGGCGAGCCTTCGAGCCGATCGCTTGCTGGGCACCGACGGTATACGCGTTTTGCCGTTCGGAATGGACGAGTAGAGAGCCGCCCCCAGGGCGCGCGGATTCCTGGATCGCCGGTGGGGCAAGCGCGGCGGCCTCGGGCGATGAGCTCAGCAGAATGTTTTCGTACTCCGGCGTGTAAAGGACACGGTTGTAGGACACCCGCAGCGCGGTCTTGGTTGATGGGAAGTAGTAGATCGCCCCGATCCTCGGCTCGAGCTGCGACTCGCTTAGCGGGAGGTTGTTGTGATCGTAGCGGACGCCCACATTCGCGGTGAAGTTCCCCAGTCGGATGTTGTCCTGTGCATAGCCGGCGAGGTAAGTCCCGGTGCGCCTCTGGCGAAAGGCGAAAATGCTCCCGCCCCGCGTCAAATCATAGGGGGCGAGATTGGGGTTGTAGTCCGGCGAGGACGGGTCGTTGAGGGCCGGGTCCGTGATCCCGAAGGTGAAGCGCTCCTCGATGGGGAAGCGCTTGAGCTCCCCGCCAACCTTGAACTCGTGGACCCCGGTGGCCCAGGTGATCGAAGGGGCCAGGCCGAAGTTGTCGAGCGAGCGCCTCGACGTCGCCTGAGCTGGCGTATCGCCCGGCGACGAATCGAGCTCGAAGGTTGAGAGGCGCGCGAACCCGGAGACGTCCAGCACGGCATTCGAAGAGAGCACGCCCTGGTAGCCGACGTTGTAGTTGGCGTCGCGTGTGAAGACGCGCTGATCCTGACCTGCCGACTGCTGCGTGTACGTGTTGGGCACGTCACGGTTCGTGCGCCCCGCCAACATCGTGAGACGGAACGTGTTCGAGGGATCTGGGGCCCAGTCCAGGCGCAGAAAACCCCGGGCGGTGTTGCCGCTGTTGTGCAGGCTGTCAAAGTTGACCGGGTCGACGAAGCGGTCCGACTTGGAGCCGTTGACCGACGCGAACAGGCCGAACGAGTTAGTCCCGTACCCGACGGACGCGCCCCCTTCGTAAGTGGAAAAGCGGGAGGCGCCGACGAACGCTTCGCCTTTGACCCCGCCGCTGCCGAGGCCGCTCTTGGTGGTGAGGTTGATGACGGCGCCGATCTTCTCGCCAAACTCTGCCGGGACGTTGCCGTAGATCACCTCGATCGCCTGCGCGATGCCCTGGATCGATGGAGTTTGAGAACGTGATTCCTGTTTGGTCGGAGATGATCTGCCCGTCGATCACATACTCGCTCTGACTGTGCGCACCCTGGAAGTGGAATCGTCCGTTCTCGTCCTTGGCGAAGCCCGGGGTCGCCGTGATGATCTGCTCCATCGCCCGCGACGCCACGGTTGCCGGCGCCCTTGCGATGTACGACTTGTCGATGTCGACGTGGCTCATCGAGGTGTCGGTCTCGAGCTGGACGGCGGTGGGCTCGGCCTCAACCGTCACCGCAGCCGTAACCGGCGCCAGCTCGAGGCCGAACCGTGACGTTCACCGCCACGATCGAGCGCACCTCGATGTGCTGGTGCACGGTCTTGAACCCCTGGACTTCCACGTGAAGCTCGTATGGGTTGAAAGGCACGTTGAAGAACTTGAAGCTGCCATCTCGGCCAGTCACAGCGGTGGCCGAAAAACCCGTGATGTCATTCCGCAGCACGAGCCGGCACGCCGGCCATCGGCCGGTCGTCCGGGCCCATCACGCGACCGACGACGGAACCGGCCGTCTCGGCAGACGTGCTCGCCGGCACCAACTAACCCGAGGCACACCACGAAAAGCAAGAACACGAAATTCCTTGGCCGTTTTGTCATCGAAAGCCCCCCACGCGCCTTGTCGCCAAGGCGCGGATTTGCTCGGTTAGTCAGTTGAGGGTTGCCTGTTCGCCAGCAGTCAGGCGAGTCTGCGGTGGGGCTCGGCAGTCGATTCCTACTAGGGACACGCCGAATGGGCTGCACGCCGCGGTGACGCACAGCCGGTCCGCCGGCTCCACGGCCGCCTGCGCTGCCGCCGCCGGCACGCATCCGGCCTGCGCGAGGAGGACGCAGGCTGCACAGACCTCAGGCGCAAGTGTGTAGCCCGCATGCCAGTGCTGCTGCGCCGAGGGCGCATCCGGCGCGAGGATGAGGCTCACGGGCACATCGCGTGACGCTGCGGCAGGCCCGTGAGCGCCGGCCTCTCGGTGGACGTGCGAGACCGACTCCAGCGCCGCTGCCACAAGGGCGACAGCGAGCAGGGCGGCCGAAAGGCCCTTGATGAACCGCTCAGGTCGCCGCGCGAGGAAAACGACCCGAGTCGCGGGTCGCCCACGTGGCCGGCGGGCGGGGACAGGGCTGGTGCTCATTGCGTTGATCCCCTGCCGTCCAACCGGTCGAAGCCGGAGACGGCCGCAAGCCAAAACCAGTCGCTCATGCCGGCGCGGTCCGCGGGAGCGCCGCCCGGTACACCGCTACCAGCAGCAGCGCGGCGCCGAAGGTCGCCACGATCGTCGCGCCGGTCGGAAGGTCCAACACGAACGACAGAGCCACGCCGCCCGCCGAGACGACCGCGCCCATTGTCCAGCCGATCGCCAGCCGTACTCCCAGCCGCTCGGAGAACAGCATCGCCGCCACCGACGGCACGATCAAAAAACAGAAGACCAGGAGCACGCCGGCGATCGCCACCGACGAGGTGACGACGAACCCGAAGGACATGTAGAACAGAAGATCCCAGAATCGAACGTTCACGCCCTGCCGCTCCGCCTCCGGCTCGTCGAGGGAGATCAGCAGAAACCTCCTGCGGAAAACGAAGTGGAACAACCCGATCAATGAGTACATCACCGCCGTCTTGCCGATCTCGTACCAGCTCACGGAGAGGATGTTCCCGACCAGCATCTCCTTGAGGTGTTCCGTCTCCTGCGTCGCCTTGGACATCATCAGGATCGCCACCGCGGCCGAGACGGCGTACACGATGCCAATGATCGCCTCCTGCGGGATGCGGGTCTTTCGGTGGGTGCGCGTGAACGCAAAGATCGCCGCGCCGATGAAGGTGAAGCCCAGAGAGAAGAGATAGGCCTGGTGCGAGGTATGGATGTCGTAGCCTGCGAGGTACGCGACGGTGAGACCGAGGGCTGCAATCTGGGCAAGCGAGAGGTCGACGAAGATGACCCCCCGCTCGACGACGTGCACGCCGAGGTAGGCGTGGATGCCGGTCAGGATGAGGCTGGCCACGAATGCGGGGAGGAGGATCTGGAAGGCGGTCATCGCGTGCCCTTTCCAATCATGGCCTTGACGAAGGCGTCCACGTCGTGGTCGAACACGCCGAAGTAGTCCTTGATCTCGGGTATGCCACCCACCGATGGGTAGAACGTGACCACCGTGCAGTCGGTCTTCTCCGCGATGTAGTCGGGGGTCTTGCGGTCGAAGTACGGCTCCACGAGGATCACGCCGACCTTCTCCTTCGCGATGAGGTTGATGATCTCAAGGGTGTGCGTTGGCGACGGCGGGATCCCCGGCTTGGGCTCCACGGTCCCGACGATCTCGAGCCTGAAGCACTTCGCGAAGTTGGGCCACGACTCGTGGAACGTCACGATCCTCGCGCCTGCGAACGGCGCCATCTTCGCGTCCCACTCCCGCTCCTTCGCCGTGAGCCTAGCCTCGAACGCGGCAAGGTTCGAGTCGAAGGCGGCCTTGCCGGACGGATCGAGTTCGGCCAGTCTGGCGGCGATCGTGCGGGCGATCACGCGCCCGTTCTCCGGATCGGTCCAGTAGTGCGGATTGCCGTAGGGGTGGACATCCCCCATTGCCCGCGTCACGACCTGGGTCGGCTTCTGGAGGATGTCGCAGCCAGTCGAGGCGTCGAGGTAGCCGGCGTTGCCCGGGTGGATCTTCTCGTTGCGGCTCTGGTCGATCAGCGGCGGCAGGTAGCCGATTTCGAGCTCGAGCCCGGCGACGATCAGGAGATCGGCGCGGGAGAGCCTGAGGATGAACGACGGCTTCGCGTCCACAAAATGTGGATCCTGATACCCCCGCGCCAGGGCGGACGTCTCGACGCGGTCGCCGCCGACCGCCTCCGCGATCGACGCCAGGTCCTGCAGGGAGGTCACCACGCGCAGCTTGGCCTGTGCCGGAATGGCCAGCCCCACGAGAAGGAGGGTGGCCGCAAGGGTTTTTGTCGTCTTCATGTCGTCTCCTCAGAACGGGTGGGCGCCGTGGGCGCCGATCGCAAACTGCAGTTGAATGAGAACCTCGTTGGCGGTGTACGCGGCAGCCGACACGCTGTTCGGCCCGCCGTACCGCCGTTGGCGCAGCTCACCGCGAAGCTGCGAGAACTCGCTCGGCCAGAATGTCAGGGTCACTGCTTCCCCTGTGTCCCTCACGGCGGCGTCGGCCGCATGCTCGGAAGCCTCGCCCCGGACGCCGACCCACCACCTCTTCGCGAGCTGGTACTCGCCCGACAGGAACCAACCGTTGGTGTTGACCGTACCGCCGGCCTGGTCGCGGCGGCTCTGGAAGAACTCGCCCCGCAGGATCGCCGAACGGTAGTTTCCTCTCACCAGAGGCTTCCAGCGGAGGGTGGCGTCAACGGCTCCCAGAGCGGTCTTGGTGTCGGGGCTCGTGCCGTTCGGACCCAGGCCATACGACAGTCCGAGGTCGAGGTTCGTCGAGTCGGAGAGGTCCGCGAAGATCCGGTAGTGAGCCGTTGTACGCGAGGTCGCTGCGCTTGCTCGCCACGAAAAGGCCGTCGGAGTCACCGCGCAACACCTGCAACGTCAGTTCTGAGAAAACGTCGCCAGGGAGCGGAACGAGCTTTGCCATCGAGACGCCGGTCCCGACCCAGCCCTCCTCACCGCCGAGGAGGTTCACGACGGGGAGCGGCTCGTCCGGCCACGGCAGCACGTGGAGGTGCATCGTGTTGACCTTGCCGAACGCAATGCGCATTCGACCGACCTTGACGAGTAGGTCCGCCGGCAACGAGGTGAAGGTCAGATAGCCCTCCTCGACGCTGACATCGTGCTCTCCAAACGAGATGAAGAAGTCGGCACGTGCGTACGGATCCACGACCGCCTGGAGACCGACCTCCGACTCCCGCAGGCTCGCGCTCGGGAGGTTCTCAACCGTGTTCTGACCACCCACGGCCAGGAAGTTGCCGATCACTGAGACCGAGGGGTTGAAGTAGTTGGACGTCTGGCTCGCGCCGCCGGTCGATCCGGCAGGAGCGGGCGGCGCCGGTGTTGGCGTCGGCGCCGCAGTCGGCGTCGGCTGCGGCGGCGGGGATTCCTGCCCAGCCGCGACGCCTGCCAACAGGGCGACGACGAAAACGTAAGGGAAAATCCTTCTGATTCTCATGGGCTCTCCTCGTAGAGGGCTTTGCGGAACTTCGCCCCGGGTGCCGGGGCTGCGTGAGAGGGAGTGGCCTAGAGAACGGCTGGCGGCGCGCGCCCGTCGTGGCATGGAGCCACAAACGATCCAGTGCGGGCCGCCCCGCCGGTGGGAACGATTGAGAGGCGGGGCAGCATGCCTTGAACGACCGACGAACTCCATGACGGGAAGGCTGAGCCGTACAGGAGGCAGGTCAGGCAGGTGTGCGTGCCCGAGCCAGCTTCTCCCGCCGCGGCTGCCGCGAAGGCATGGAAACCGGACGACGGACTCTGGGCCGGGCCAGGCTCGGCGTGCAGACCGACAGACCCGCCAACGGACAGCAACGCCGCCAGGCACAGAACCACCCGAATCGGGTGCGCCGACCGGAGCCGACCCAACATCGCCCTCGAAAACGAGCGCCGCGGGCGTCCTATTCCCTTCCGGGGCCGGCATCGCTTGACCATTCGCTCGGAGTATAGCCCTCGCCAGACCGCGGCTCAACCCGCGCAGCCTGACCAAGAGCCGCTACCCGCCGCCGGCCCTGTGGTAGCTTGAATCGCGCACCGGCGACCGGCAGAGTTCGGGAGGAGGCATGGCTGGGATGGGTGAACCTTCACGTCGGGTGAAGATCGTGGCGACGCTCGGACCGGCGTCCGCACAACCCGAGGCCGCGAGGGCGCTTGCGGACGCGGGCGTCAACGTGTTCCGCCTCAACGCCGCCCATCTGAAGCCCGAGGGAATTCAACCTCTTGTGGAGCTGGTGCGCGGCGTGGAGGGCGCGGCAGGCCACCTGCTTGGGGTGTTCGTGGACCTCGCCGGTCCCAAGCTGCGGGTCGCCAAAAGGCTCGTCCGCACCGTGCTGACCGAGGGCGCAAAGGTGACGCTGGGCGGGTCGGAGAGCGGGGCCGAGATCCCAGTGGAGGGAATGGATCCGGTGAGCGAGTGCCCGGTGGGCTCGCGCGTGCTCATCCACGATGGCAAGGTTGTGCTGCGGGTCACCGCCGCCGGCAGGGGTTCCGTGACCGCCGAGGTTCTCCGTGGCGACGAGGTCGCCGGCGGGATGGGCGTCAACCTGCCCGACGTGGAGACATCCCTGCCGTCCCTCACTCATCACGACATGGACTGTCTCGAGGTGGGACTGGACGCCGGCGTGGACGCCTTTTCACTTTCCTTCGTGCGCCGCGCCCAGGACGTCGTCGAGCTCCGCCAGCGGATGGTGAAGCTCGGGCGGGTCGTGCCGATTATCGCCAAGCTCGAGAAGGGTCAGGCGGTGACGCCGGAGAGCCTGCGCACCATTCTCGAGACGGCGGACGCGGTGATGATCGCCCGCGGCGACCTGGGCGCCGAGACGGCGCCCGAAAAGGTGCCGGTGCTGCAGAAGGAGATCCTGCGGGCGGCACGGGCCGCGGGCGTGCCAGCCATCACCGCGACCGAGATGCTGGAGAGCATGATCCACGCGCCCCGGCCCACTCGGGCAGAGGCCGCCGACGTCGCCAACGCGGTCTTCGACGGCTCCGATGCAGTGATGCTCAGCGCCGAGACGGCGATCGGCGACCACCCCGCCCTGGCAGTGGCCGCATGCTCACGGATCATTGACGAGGCCGAGAAGCATCGCGAATTCCGCACCGCGTGGTCCTCGTCGCCTTTCCAGCAGGAGCCTCGCGATCCGGTGGCTGACGCGGTGGGCGAGGCCGCGGCCGCCGCCGGCGAGCACCTGCAGGCCGCCGCAATAGTCTGCTTCACCCAGACGGGTCGCACCGCGCGCCTGGTCGCGCGCCACCGGCCGGTGACCCCGATCCTTGCGCTCACATCGCGCCTCGAGGTGGCGCGGGCGCTCTCCCTGGTGTGGGGCGTCGAGCCGCGCGTCGCCCCCGACCAGCCGGACGACCACGAGGAGGTGGTGCACCTCGCGGAGCAGTCGGCGCTGCGTTACGGGCTGGCAAGCCCCGGCGACCTCATAGTGGTCACACACGGCGCGCCGGTGGTTGCACAACCCCTCACCAACCTGATGCGCATCCACCGTATCGGCGGCTGAGCGCCGACAGCGTTGCCTCGTCAACGGGACGGCGGGAGCCTGAAGCCGAGCTGAAGGTGCAGGCTGAAGTCGGGGACCTCCGCGTTGCTCCCGTAGTTCTCCCCGACGTCGAAGGCCACCCAGCCGCCACCGGCCAAAGGCGCGAGCATTCCAACGGTCCAGTAGAACGATCTCGCGCCTATGTCCGAGCTGGTGAATCCAGCGAGCGGCGAGCTGTCGAACCTGGCGGACCCGCGCAGGGTGAGCCGCCCGCCGAGCGGCGCGCGGCCTTCGATGAGCGCACCCCAGGTGTTGTCACGCTTGACACCGAGCCAACTCCCGGCAGGGTCGAGCCAGCTGTAGCCAACGCCGAGGCGCAGCTGGGAAGCGCTCTGCCCCCAGGTGCCGAACCAGCGTACGCCTTTGTCCCACCCCCCGCTTCCGCGCAGCGTGCCCGCCTCGCCGGTGGGCGCTTCGACCGCGACCACCCAGCGGTGCTCCGCTCCCAGCCACCGCCCGAGCGGCCCCGTCACGGACAGGCTCACGTCCCCGATCCCCGCCCCCTCCAGGCCTGAGAGACGATCGACCGCCCCGTGGTGCCCACGCATGTACACGGTGGACTGCCCGCGCGGGAACAAGTCGCGCGCCATGTCTCCAAGCCCAACTCTGGCGTGAAAATCTTCGGCAATCGCGTCCCAGTGCGGGCTGCCGATCTCCACCCAAGGCACCCGGAGGGTCGCCGCGAAGCCCCCGTCGAAGCCCCGCGAAACCACGAAGTCGTTGCGCCATCCCTCGAAGTCGATGTGGTAGAACTGGTCGCGGGGAAAGTTCTGCTCCAGGATCTTGATTTCCCCGTCGGTGAGAGGCTTCCCCGCCAGGCCCAACACCTGGTGGATCCTCGCCGTGTGCCACGTGCGCTGCCAAACGTTGAAGTAGCCGAGCGCCGTGGAAACTTCCCACTGCCCTGCGGCCGGCGCTATCACCTCTGTGCCGGAGACGGGTAGCGATGAAAAGCGGAGGGGGTCGGGAAAGGACACCGAGGCCCAGGGGTCCACCTGGCCTGAACAGACGCGGGCAGCCAGGATGAACGCGACGATCCCCCCCGCTCCGATGCGGCACCGGGTTCGCATGAGGTGCTCTTCTATCAGACTCGGGGTGACTTTGCCAGCTCACCTCCTGGCGAAGACCACCACGGCCTTACTCTCGCCCGACTCAAACACCTCGGTCGAGGTGAAGCCGTGGCGGGCCAGCACCGCAACGAGGGCGGGGTCTTCCTTGAGGTCGTTGCGGTAGAGGGCGACGCGGTCGACGCCCGGAATCTTCTCCTCAAGGTCCCGCTCGCGCGGCGGCGTCGGCAGGCCGCGCACCTCGACGCCGTTACCGAAGTACAGCCGGTCCCCGTACGCCCACGCCTGGGACAGCGCTACTACCCTGATGCCGGGATCTGAGGCCATCGCCCGCGCCGCGGTTACCGCCGCCATGGACTTGCCTGCGAGGACCCGCACACCGAGGACCTCGGAGACGAGGGTCAGCGCCAGCAGAGCGGTCGCCCCCACCCGGCGCCAGCGCCCGCGCATGACCGCGAACCCCGCGGCGCCCAGGATCGCCAGGAACGGGATCGCTCCCTGCAGGTAACGCAGTTCCTTGTGCTGGATGAACGAGAGGACGACCAGCGGGACCGCCAGGAACACCCATGCCGTCCGCACGCGCCTCGAACGTGCCGCGAGCACGAGCGCGGGCAACAACGGCAGCGGCAGCCAGAACAGGATCCGCTGGAGGTAGAACAGTGGCGGATGCACCGAGAGTCCAGACGCGCCCTCTCCCATCAGCATCACCCGCACGAGCGCCGTGAGGCTCGCCAGCGGGTCACCCCAGGTGAGCGCGTTGACGAGGCCCGAAGTCAGCGCGGTGCCGACGGTGAAACCTCCGAGCGCTCCGAGGATCCGCCGGCGTAACCCGAGACGCTCTTCTCCGGCCGCCGCCGCCAGAAGCACCGGGAGCAGGTACATCCCTTCGCTGTACCGGACAGCGAAGGCGAGCGCGAGTGCGGTCCCCGCCAGAATCCCGCGCCAGGCGTCCTTTCCGGTGCCGGACAGCGCGATCGCCGCGAACAGCACGCAGGCCGTCGAGGCCGTGCGTGGGTAGGGCGTGCTGCCGTACGCCAGCGGCAGCCAGTGAAAGGCGTAGATCGCCATGGCCGCGCGCGCCGCCGCCCTGTCACCCAGCCACCGCAGCGCGAGCACGTAGGTCAGGACGATGTTGAGGGAGGCAAAGACGATGAACGGAACCGTGGCGCAAAGCACAAGAGGAAATGTCTCGTGAAGACCGAGCATATTCCCAAGGCGCACGAACGGCGTCACCAGGACTTCCGGAAGAAACAGGTTGCGCACGTTCCAGGGGTGGTAGTCGAGGCCGAGGGCGCTCCGGAACGCCTCCTCCAGCACCTCCACGTCGTCCCCGCCGAGGAACCCGAAGGAGCGCCAGGCGAAGAAGAGCCTCAGCGCCGTTGTGATTGCCACGACGAGCCAGAGCACGCGATCGCGCAACCCGGAGCCGGGGTCGCTTGCCATCTCGGCGTGTCAGCGCCCGGGTCCACCCGGTTGCGTTGCGGTGCCGCCCGGGGCCCCCGTTTTCCCGTGCTCGCGACGGCGCCCAGCCTCCTGCTCGATCTCCCGCGCGCGCTCGGCGTCCACCACACCGTCCTTCGCCATGTAGACGGTCCGGCTCGGGAACGCGAACGATGTGCCTGCCCTCTCAACGATCCCGGCAATGGCGAAGTTGAGCTCCTCCACCACACCGGTGTACTCGAGGAAGTCGCGGGTGGCGACCCAGCACCACACCTCAACGAGAAGCGCCGACTCGCCGAAGGCTGCGAAACGCACCCGCTGCTCGCCATGGAACAGCTTGGGGTGCGAGAGCAGGAGGCGATTGACCTCGTCCACGACGTAGGTGAGCTGCGCCGTCGTCGTCGCGTAGGCGAGCCTGAGGACCGGGTTGTACATGATGCGATCGCGCGCCGAGAGGTTCTCCACGCGCCCAGAAGCAACGAGGCCGTTGGGAATCGTGACAATCGTCCGAGCCAGCGTGCGCAGCCGCGTTGACCGGAACCCGATGTCCTCCACCGTTCCGGTGTCCTGCCCGATCGCGACGAAGTCGCCGACCTCGAACGGGCGGTCACTTGCGATTGCGGCCGTGCCGAAGAGGTTCTCCAGTGTCTTCTGAGCCGCGAAGGCGATCGCCGCGGCGCCGATCCCGAGGGCGCCCAGCCCCGCGATGACGTTGATTCCGATCACGTCGAGAGCGGCCAGGCCCATGAGGATCACCACCACGACCTTGGCCACGCGACTGGCCATCGGTACAAAGCCGAGGCCGGCCTGGCCACCGAGCTTTGCGGTCTCGCGCACGCGCCTGGCCGCAGCGTCCACGATGCGTACCAGGAACCACCCTAAGCCGACAAGCACGAGAAGCTTGGAGATATAGCGCGCCACTGCCCAGGCGGTCGGCATGAGGCCGAGCCAGCGTGCCACCAGCAGCAGAATCACCGCCGACAGCAAGACCGCCATCGGCCCGTCCAGGGCCCACGCAACCGCATCATCCCAGGAGACCAGCGTGCGACGCGTCAGGCGCCCGAGCAGACGGACGGCCCATCGCCCGAGGTAGCGGCTGACGAGCCATGAGGCCAGGAGACCAACGAAAATGCCGAGCCACTGCCAGAGTTGCAGGTCGGCGATGCTCACCGCGAAGAGCGCCAGCGGCGCATGGTCGCCCAGCCAACCGTAACCGTGCGCCTCGTACAGGCGGTCGATCTCGGCCACCGTGTCCTGCGAGACGGTCCAGACGTGGCCGAGCTCGGCGTCCGAGCGGTGGGCGAGCAGCAGCTCCACCGGTTGGTGCCTCACCTGAACAACCGCAAAGAGCTGCTGGTTCTCCGGCACGCCCGTTTCCGGGGTTCCGAGTGGCTCAGTGGAGAGCTTCTCGGGCTCGACCCACCCTGTGCGTTGGAGGGCAAGCATCAGGCGGCGCGCCAGACGCGCCCCCTCTTCCAGCTGGCGGTCCGGTTGGAACGCCCCGAGGTCCAGGTAGTAGGCGGCAAGGTTGAAACGTCCTTCCTGGCAGGCGGTGAGGAATCCGGCCATGGCCTCGCGCGGGCTGCCGCGGTGGACCTCCGGGGGGATGGTTCCGAGACCGACGTCGAGCGGCTCGGCGCCCCGAGGAGCCTCGCCCTTGACCAGCACCCGGTACCAGAACGGCACGCTGGCCACCGTCTCGCGCGAGAACAGCCAGGTTAGCTCGTAGGGAGCGAGGCCCACGGTGTGCCGCAGGCGGACCTCGCCGGTGATCCCGCTCCGTTCGAAGCGCATCGCCACAACGACGTCGGCCGGCTGGCCCCCGATGCTGGGCCCTGCCTCGTCTTCCGTGGTGACCGCATCCTCGCGCGCCTTGAGGAGCTGCAGGATGCGGAAGAGCTTCTCCGCCGCTTCTGCACCGACTCTCCTCTGCAGCGCCGGCGCTGTTTCGCTCAGGTCGAGCAGATTCGCGGCCTGCTCGTACTTCCCGGCGCCGGCGAGGGTCAGGAACGAGCGCCACGCGGTGGCCGGCGAGTTTCGAACTAACTCCGCCGGCGGTGCACCAAGGCCGGGGTTGATCGCCTCCCGCCGGACCATCTCCTGGCGCACGGCTGCCGCGCCGGGAGCCGCGCAGGCGATTGCGGCCACAGCGAGCAGGGCCAGAGCACCTGACGGGTGGCTTCGGTTTCTCAGAATCCGCCCGAGCGTTACGCGTGCCATGGTGTCGCTCTCCGCGCGCAGGATAGCAGGGGTTGACGACGCCAGCCGGGCGCGCCGGACGTCGTCAGTCGCGGCCCAGCGCCTTGATGAGGCCCGCTCTGGCCTGAGCGAGAACGTACTCCGCCTGGACCTTCTGGTAGGCCGCGCTGGTCATGGCGACCTGGGAATCGCTCAGCTCGATAATGCTCCCGATGCCGGTCTCGTACCGCCCCTCGGCAAGGCGGAGCTGCTCGCTAGCGTTGGCGAGCGCCTCGCCGCTTGCCACGAGGGCCTCCTTGGCCGCCCGCACCGCGAGCCGGGCCTGCTCGACCTCGAGCCTCACCTGTTGCCGCTCCAGGTCCACCTGCGAGCGGATGGACGCGAGCGTCGCCTCCGCCTCGCGAACCTGCGCCTTCGTCTGCCCGCCCTGGAAGATCGGCACCGAAAGACTGATGGCGGCGTTCCAGTTCCAGGTGAGGTTGCTGGCCTGCTCGCCGGCGTCGGTGAAACCAGTCGAGGCGAACAAGCTCGGGCCGTAGGCGCCCTTGATCGCCCGCAGCGTCAACTCCTGGGCGCGCACCTGGTTGGCCAGCGCCGCGAACTCAGGCCGCGTATTCAGCGCCTCACCGACGAGCACATCCGTCGTGCCGTCCTCGCCGTCCACCGGCGGCTGCGGTTCATCGGTGACGTCGTAGTCGGTCGAACCCTCCACGCCCATGGACTGGTTGAGCTGCGCCTTCGCCGTCTCGTAGGCATTCTGGGCATTGATGAGCTGGACCTTCGCGTTGGCAACACCGGTCCTCGCCTGGGCCAGAGCGATCTCCGCCTGCGTCCCGGCCTCGACGAACCCTTCGGTCTGCTGGAGGTGCTTCTCCTGGTTGGCAAGCGTATCCACGCCAACGCTGACGGCAGACTTGGCGGCGCGGGCCTGAAAATAGGTGGTGCGGACGCTGAAAAGCACTTGGTCGAGGGTGGTGCGCTCGCTGGCGCGCTGCGAGTCCGCGCTCGCCTGGGATGAGCGCCACCTCGAACTCGACTGCCCAAAGTCGTAGAGGAGCTGGCTCGCGGAGAGCCCGAGGTTGAAGTAGTTGAAGGTGGCCCAGCTCTGGCTGGTGCCGCCGCCCCCGACCCCTCCAGGCAGCGAGCCGGGACGGCTGGTGAAGTTGGCGGTTGAGCGCTGGTAGCCTGCGCTGCCGCTCACCTGCGGGAGCAGCGGCGACAGCGTTTCGTCGGCGCGGGCCGCTGCGGCCTGCGTCCCGGCCGCAGCCTGATGGATCAGAGGATGCTGCACGCGGGCGGTGGCCAGGGCTTCGTCGAGGGTCAGAATTCGCGCCGGCGCTGCTGGAGCCGTCGCGGCAAGCACGAACAGGCAAAGGTTTGCGATCATCACTCGAACCTCAAAGCGTCGATCGGGTCCAGCCGCGAGGCCTTTTGTGCTGGGTACAGTCCGAACCCAATCCCGACCAGTGCGCTGAACACGACGGAAATGACGATGATGTCGGGTCGCATCAGGATCGGCCAGTGGAAGCGGGCTGCCAGGAGCCGACCGCCCACCAGACCGAGGACGACGCCGAGGAAGCCACCGGCGGTGGCCAGCGTCAGCGCCTCGACCAGGAACTGGGCCAGGATGTTGCGGGGTTTGGCGCCGACAGCCATGCGCACGCCGATCTCGCGGGTTCGCTCGGTGACGCTCACCAGCATGATGTTCATGATGCCGATGCCGCCTACCAGTAACGCCACGGCGGCGACGGCCGCCAGCAGCGTGGTCATGGTCTTTGTCGAATCCTCCTGCGCGGTCGCGAGCTCGGTCAGGTTGCGGATCGAGAAGTCAGCGTCCTGTCCCGGCCCGATGTGGTGGCGATCCCGCAGCAGGTTGGTGATCTGCACCTGCGCGCGCGCCGTCGCCGGCTCGGAGGTCGCACCGACGTAGATCTGCCCGGCGATGAACTGCTGCAACCCGCCCTGGATCTTGGTCTGAAACGCCTTGACGGGGATGAATGCCACATCGTCGAAGTCCTGGCCCCACGAGCTTTGTCCCTTCGGTGAGAGCACTCCCTTGACCTCGAAGGGAACGTTCTTGATCCGGATGACCTGGCCGACCGGGTCTGCGTTGGGACCGAACAGATTGTCCACCACCGTCTGCCCGAGGAACACGACCTTGGTGCCGCCCTCGGCGTCGGAGTCGCTCATCGGAGACCCCATCGCGGTCGGCCAGTTGCGGATCGAGAAAAACTCCGGGGTCGTGCCGTACACCCTCGTGCTCCAGTTCTGGTCCTCCGAGGCCAACTGCGCACCGCTGCTCAGCTGCGCCGCGGCGTACTTCACGGTCGGTACCTCCGTCCGGATCGCTCGCAGGTCGTCCCAAGTCAGCGTCGGCATGCTACCGAAGCCTCCGCGCATCCCGCCCGAGGAGGTTGAGCCGGGCAGTACGATGAGCAGGTTGGAGCCCATCGCGGCGAACTGTGCCTCGACCTGTGCCTTGGCACCTTCGCCGATGGCGACCATGGCGATCACCGCGGACACGCCGATGATGATTCCCAAGGTCGTGAGGAAGGAGCGCATCTTGTTGCGCAACAGCGCGCGGAGCGCTACGCGCAGGGTCTGCAGAGGGTTCACGCCTCACCTCCCGCGGCGGCCGCGGCGGCAAGAGCCGGGACGGCCCTTTGCGGCTCCTGCCTCTTGTCAGACTGCACCTTGCCATCCCGCATCATCACGACCCTCTGCGCGTACCTCGCGATGTCCGGTTCGTGCGTGACGAGCACCACGGTGATCCCCGAATCGCACAGCTCCTGAAAGATCGCCATCACCTCGACACTGGTGACGGAGTCGAGGTTCCCCGTGGGCTCGTCGGCGAGGATGACCTTCGGGTTGGCGACCAGCGCCCGTGCGATCGCCACGCGCTGCTGCTGGCCGCCGGACATCTGGTTCGGGTGGTGGTGCATGCGGTCGCCCAGACCGACCCGGGTGAGCGCGACGCGCGCGTGCTCGTGCCGCTCGCGCGTGTGCAGCCCCGCGTAGAGCAGCGGCAGCTCGACGTTCTCGATCGCCGAGGTGCGGGCCAGCAGGTTGAAGTTCTGGAAGACGAACCCGAGGGTCCGGTTGCGCTTCTCCGCGAGGGCGTTGCGGTCGAGAGTCGAGACCTCTTCACCCGCGAGCAGGTACCGTCCCGTCGTCGGGCGGTCGAGGCAGCCGATGATGTTCATGAGCGTGGACTTGCCGGAGCCCGAGGCGCCCATGATGGCGATGAAGTCGCCCTCCTCGACGGTGAGCGACACGCCCCTGAGGGCGTGAACGTCCACGTCGCCCATGTGATAGACCTTCGTGACGTCTTCGAGCGCCAGCAGCGGAGAAGCCGTGCTCATGACGGCCTCAGAACATCCGCCGCGGGAAGCCGGCCTGCTGTGCTCCCGAGCTTCCGCCGCTCATGTCGGTGATCACGAGGTCACCCTGGGACAGGTCGCCTTCCACCACTTCGGTCAGCGATCCATCGGAGACACCACTGTGAATCACCACGGGCTGGGGTTTGCCGCTGCGCAGGACCCACACGGTCCTCCGGCTGGGGTCCGCGCCGCCAGTCATCGGCCCCTTCCTCGCCGCTCCGGCGCCCTGCGCAGCTTCGGCGTTGGCCCCTTGCACCCGCTGTCCCGGACCTGCGCCGGGGTTGAGCAGGGCGAGCAGCTCGGCCGGCGGGCGGAACCGCATTGCCGCGTTTGGAATGCGGAGTGCGTCGTCCCGCTCGGCCCAGATGAAGGTGCAGTTGGCGGTCATGCCGGGTTTGAGCTTGAGGTCGGGGTTGGCGACGTCGATCACCGCGTCGTACGTCACCACGTTCTGAACGGTCTGCGGGTTGTTGCGAACCTGCCGCACGGTCCCGAGGAACCTCTCGTTCGGGTAGGCGTCCACGGTGAACGTAGCCTTCATCCCGGCCTGCAGCTTCCCGATGTCGGCCTCCGCCACGCTGGTGTCCACCTGCATCTTGCGCAGGTCCTCGGCGATGAGAAACAGAACCGGCGCCTGCAACGAGGCTGCCACGGTCTGGCCGACGTCAACGTTGCGCGCGATGACTGTTCCGTCAGTGGGAGAGATGATATCCGTGTAAGCCAGGTTGACCTCAGCCGAGCTCAGTTGGGCCTTCGCCTGCTCGACCGCACCGGCCGCAGCGTCCACCGCGGCCTTATCCGCGTCGAAGGTGGACTGCGACGTATCGAGGTCCGCCTGTGCGATCAGCTTGCGCTCGGCGAGGATGACGTTGCGCTGGTACTGGCGCTCGGCGTCAACGGCCTGTGCCTTAGCCTTCGCGAGGTTCCCCTGCGCCGCGACGAGGTTGGCGCGCGCCTGCAGCACTGACGCCTGGAAGAGCTGGGGATCGATCTTCGCGACGAGTTCCCCCTTCTTGACCTGCGAGTTCCAGTCGGCGTGGAGCTCGGCAATCCGGCCTGAGACCTGGCTGCCGACCTGCACCGTGACGATGGCAGAGAGAGTGCCGCTGGCGGTCACCTTGGCCACGATCCGGCCACGGTCGACCCGCGCCGTGTCGTACCGCACCTCGCCGCTGGTCTTCGCCTGGCGGAAGCGCCACCAGCCGAAAACTCCCGCGACCACGACGACGCATGCCACGATCCAGAAAATCTTGCTCTTCAACATGTTGCTCCTTATGCGGCCGCCGCCGGGGCGGGCTGACAGCCTAACACACGACGAGCGAGGCCGCGTGGGGTCATGCTCCGGCTTCGGGTGGCGCTCACGGCGCTCCCTTCGCAGCCGGCGCCGGGCTTTGCGACCTCGCCGCCTCGAAAAGATCCAGATTCGCGATCACCTTCTTGAGCCCCGCCACGACCGCCGCACTCTCGGCCGGGCTCAGCCCGCGCTCGAGCGTCGCCGCGATCTCCCCCGCGATGGGGAGAAGCTCCTCCGCCATCGCTCGGCCCGAGGACGTCAGCGTCAGGCGCGAGCGTCGCCGGTCGCCGGGGTCCGGGCTGTTGCGCACGAGACGCCGTCGAACTAGCGTGTCAACCACCCTGCAGGCTGTGGGTTCGTCCATCCTTCTCCGCTCGGCCAGCTCCCGCAGCGACAGCTCCCCGCCGCGGGCGATCGCCACCACCGTCCAGAACTGCTGCGGCGACAGCCCGTGTTCCCTCACGAGCGCGGTCGTGACCTGCCTGATCCGCCGTCTCACCACCGCGACCAGCAACCCGATGGGCTCTTGTTTCAGCAATCATTGCCTCGACAATCATTGTTATACCAATTATTCGATCTGTCAAGGGGTCGCCCAAGCCGAGACATTTACAGCATCCGTTTCCTGGCTAAGTGCTACACTCCACGTCGGTTCCCGAATAGCTCGAGGTGCAGCCGGGGCGTGTAGCGGAAGCCGTGGTCAAGGCACAGGCGTGCCACCGCCGGAGCTCGAGCCGCGACCCCCTCGGCGGAGCGCCCCTCGGGCATCAGCAGAACCCGTTCGCGGGCGACGCCCAGACGTGCCACCAGGGCCAGGATCTCGCCGACGTCCCCCTCCCCCTGCACGACGAACTTGAGCTGGTGCTCGGCGTGGCGCACCAGGAGGCGCTGCAGTGGTGCGAGGTTGGTCCGAAGGTCGCGGTGGCGTCCGCGGAAGCGCCCCTCGGGATCCGAGTTGGAGGTCTTGGGCGAGACCGAGAGCAGGTGGCAGTCGAACTCCGGGGCCACCGTGCCCGCAGTCTCCACCGTGATGTGGTGGCCGTTGGACGCAAGCGCGTGGGTCAGCTCCCCAATCTCACGTTGCAGCAGCGGCTCCCCACCTGTTAAAACCACGTGCCGGAAGCCGGCGACCGTCGCCGCCGCGATCAGCTCGCGAACCGACCGGCGCTCCCCCTCCGGCTGCCAGGACGTGTAGGGGGTGTCGCACCAGGTGCAGCGAAGGTTGCATCCCGAGGTGCGGATGAAGAACGAGGGGATTCCCGCCAGCATCCCTTCGCCCTGGATCGAGGTGAACGTCTCGGCGATGACCATGCCTATCCGACCACCGCCGGTTCGGCTCCGTCGGGGGCCAGCAGCCGGTGGGTCCACAGCGCAGCCATGACCGCGCAGCCCAGCAACACCGAGCCCCAGCCCTGGTGTGCCGTGGTCAGCAACACCTCCCAGACGGCTCGGGCCGCACCCGGAGTCCGCGCCTGGACTGCGAAAAACGCCAGGACCCCGAGCGCGACCTGCATCCCCGCCGCGACCGTAAGGGCGGTGCCGATCCGCTGGAGGAGCGGCTGCTCCCGGTAAAGCCCCCACAGTCGCGCTCCGTGGAGAAGAGCCAAAGCGAGCACCACACCGGCAAACGTCACGTGTACCAGAAGGCCCTTCGCCAGCTGCCGCTGAATCGCCCCCAGGAGAAGCTGCACCAGAACCACGCTCACCAGGAGCGCCCCGAAGATCCGTTCCGACCGCGCGTGCGAGGTCGCGGTGGGCACCCGCTCCCCGGTCCAAGTGGACGAGAGGAACACCGCAAGGGCTACCATGAGGCCGAAGAACGCCGGCCCGAGGACCCCGTGCACGATCGCGAGCGTGGTGGATGGCGCCATCGCTCCCGAGGAGGTCGAGAGCGTGAACGTGCCGGTCACCCGAAGCCCACCAAGGATCCCCTGCACGATCACGACCAGCACCGTCACCAGCGCCAACCTCCTCACCCAGGCGCGGCGCTCCACGCGAAGCAGGTGGATCGCGAGGACAAGCGTCGTGAGGCCCACCAACGTGCCGAAGAGCCTGTGGGCGTGCTCGTAGTAGATGCCCCCGGTCATGCGTGAGAGCGGGTAGAGGAACATGTTGTAACCGAAAGAGTTCGGCCAGTCCACGACGGCGAGGCCAGCGGCGTTGCCGGTGACGACGCCGCCCACGAGGAGCTGCAGCAGCGTGGCGGTGGCGGCGACCGCCGCAAACGCCCCGGTCCAGGTCGGTGCCCTGGCACCCTCCCTGCGGGCCCTGCCACCGAGCGCCGCACCGACCGTCCCCAGCGCGGCTCCCAGGAGCAGCGAGCCGGGGAGCCACCAGCCTGCAGAAGGCACCACCTGGTTCGGCCGGCCACCCCCCAGCAGGCTGCCGAGGACCAGCAGGTTGATGACCGAGGAGAGGAGGCCGGCCGCCAGGCCCGCCCGCCACCCGCGAGCGGAGAGGCGCCCCGCCAGGAAGCCGCCGCCGAGGACGCAGGCCAGCAGGCCCACGGCGAGCAGCCAGGCCGGAACCACCGCGGGGGGCATCCGGCACAGGTAGGCGAGGAACCACATCGCGACGCTGGTCCCGAAACCCAGGGCCAGCGTCTCCGCCGCTGCGCCGGGCGTCTTCGTCTCCGTGGTCATGGCGAGCCCTCCTCGTCCCTTCATGGCACTGCGTAGTATGAGGCAGGCCACGACCCCCGTTCCAGGCTCGGCGCACCGCCACCAACCAGTGGCGAATCCCGGCGAGCTCCGGGTCGGGGACGCGGGAATGTCGATGCCCGCCGCCCGTTGTGCCAACTGGCCGGCCCACTTTGTATGTGTCAGAATGACGGGCCTACGAGCAGGCGACGGCTTCGTTGACATGACTGCTGCACGACACGACGGACTCCCTCCGAAAGGCGCTTCGCGCGTCGCGAACGTGCTGCGCGCCTACGCCCGCCTCACGAAGGTGCGGCTGACCTCGCTGGTGGTGGCCACCACCGCCGTCGGGTACCTGATGGCCGGTGGCCCGCGCCCGGATGCCGCCGCGATGGCCTGGACCCTGATGGGCACGGCGCTCGCCGCGGCCGGCTCGATGGCCCTCAATCAGGTTCTGGAGGTTGCCCGCGACGCCCGCATGGAGCGCACGAAGAACCGCCCTTTGCCGGCAGGCGCGATCGCCCGGCGGCACGCACTGGTGTTCGGTCTCGTCACCGCCGTCCTCGGGCTCGCCGTGCTTGCCGCGATGGCAACCGCGCTGACCGCACTGCTCGGCCTCTCCGTGGTGCTGGTCTACACGCTCGTCTACACGCCGCTCAAGCCGCGCACGCCGCTGTGCACCCTGGCTGGCGCGCTATGCGGGGCGATCCCGCCGATGATGGGGTGGACCGCCACCGGCGCGAGCCTTTCCTTCAGCGCCTGGCTGCTCGCGGGCGTGCTCTTCCTCTGGCAGATCCCGCACTTCCTGGCGCTCGCGTGGCTGTACCGCGAGGACTACGAGCGCGGCGGCTTCCGGATGCTCCCGGTGGTGGACCCATCCGGCCGCGTGACCGGCCAGATGGTCGTGCTCTATAGCCTGGCGCTGCTCCCGGTCGGCGTGCTCGCCGCTCTGGGGGGCATGACGGGGTGGCTCTTCGCCGCCGGCTCCCTCGCTCTCGGCTCGGGGCTGTTGGCGCTCGCGCTGCGCCTCGCGGCGCTGCGGACCGACCCGGTGGCCCGCCGCCTCTTCCTCGCCACGCTTGCGTACCTTCCGCTGTTGCTCGGCGTGATGGTGGCCGACAGGCGGCCGGCACACGCGGTTCGTTTCGTCGTGGCGACCCTCACCGGCCCATGACGCGGCGGATAGGCTTCTTGCGCAACGGCGGTTGGATCGTCATCGTGGCGCTGGTCGTGACGACCTGCGCGTTCGCCATCTACGCCGCCCGGCTCATTCGCGGCCGGGGCTCGCGCTCGGTCGGTGACGGCCAGCACGCGGAGAGCTACGGCTTCGCGCTCGAGCCCTGCTTGGTCCCCCGCGATCGGATCGTTTCTTCCGGAATGCCGCGGGACGGGCTGTCCGCCCTCGTCGAGCCGGCGACGTGGACGCTGCCCCAACTCGAGGCTGCCGCCAGCGGCCACCGGAAGCTGCTCGTCCCGGGAGACAGGGTCATCGGCATCCGGCTGGGCGGGCAGGCGCGCGCCTACCCGCTCCGACTGCTCGTTTGGCACGAGGTGGTCAACGACACCCTTGCCGGGGTGCCGATCGCCGTGACCTACAACCCTCTCTGTGACAGCGCCGCCGTGTTCCGGCCCATCGTCGCTGGCCACACCCTGACCTTTGCGGTGAGCGGCCTGCTCTACGACTCCAACCTCCTCATGTACGACCGGCAGCCGAAGAGCAGACGCGAGAGCCTGTGGAGTCAGCTTCTCTTCAAGGCCGTCGCCGGGCCCGCCGCGGCGGACGGGGCGGCCCTGGAGGTGCTGCCGATCAACGTGCAGAGCTGGGCGGACTGGCGGCGGGACAACCCGGAAACCACCGTGCTCGCGCCCGACCCTCGCCTTGCAGAACGCTACTCCAGTGACCCGTACACCAGCTACTTTGGCTCCGACCAGCTGCGCTTCCCCGTGCAGCCGCTCCCCTCGCCCGCGCGCTACCCGCTCAAGACACCGGTGGTGGCGCTCGGCGGTCCGCAGGGATGGACGGCATTCCCTTTCCCGATGCTCGCCTCCCTTAGCGGAGTGCCCTCTGGAGCACCGTGGGCCGGTCTCGTCAGAGCGCTCTCATCCCAGGCGGGAGGAAACACGGTGGCGGTTGCGATCGATCGACTGCCCCCCGGCACCGGCGTGGTCTACGCGTCGTACTTCGCCTGGTACGCCACCCACCAGGCCGACACGACCTGGGTCGGAGCTGCCGAGACACCGTAGGCATACCTCGCCGGAACACAAAGGCAGCTTCGACCACGTTGATCAGGCAGGCCCACGGCTGTTGGCGTGTAGCCCGCGCCGCTCGGATTCTCGGAGCCGGGTTTCACACTTTGCTCTTTGTGCAACCATGCGCCAACAAGAGCAGTTCCGGCGCGAATCGCGCGTAGCCGCGCCTCCGAGAGTGGGCCAGATGCTAGAAGGGCGAGACGGTCGGACCGGAGCATAGCCGGAGGCTATGTGAGGATCCGAACCGCCGAAGCCCGACAACGCAGATGGTCCGCTATCGGAGGCGCACGGCGAGAGTCAGCCGGCGATCACCAGCAGCGTGAACAGGACCAGCCACACGGCGGCCAGGAAGTGCCAATAAACCGTGCAGTACTGAACGCCAGGGTGAAAAACGGCGGAGTAGCGGCCGCGCCAGGCGCGAGCCGTCACCACGGCCAGCGGTATCACTCCACCCACCACGTGGGCCGCGTGCAGGCCGGTGAGCATGTAGAAGGTGAAGCCGTAGAGGTTCGTTTTCGCAGTCAGGTTCGCAGCGACGAGCGCAAACCAGTTCAGAGTCTGCGAAACCAGGAACGCGACGCCCAAAATCGTCGTGAGCAGCATCGCTGTCCGCAACGGCCCCTGCCGGTCGCCCCTTGCGGCCCGTACAGCCGATTGCATCGTGAGGCTCGAGACCACGATGATCAACGTGCTGATCCACAAGGTGCCGGGCAGACTCGGCATCCCCGGCGGGGGCCAGACCGGGGCGCGGGAGCGGATGATCAGGTAGCCCACTGTCGAAGCCGCGAAGAGCATGGAAAGCGCCAGGACCAGGAGCTTCATTCCGAGCAGGCCGGTCCCGAGCGGGGCTGGCGCCGCGCGGCCGTCGGGCGGAACGCTGCCTTCGCTCATCTCGTAATTCCAGGCGCGTAGCCAGGGATCAGGTCGGGCTCGTAGGCCCGCGTGTCCAGGAGCGCGATGGAGACGAAGAGGGCCACAAACAGTAGCGCCGCGACGAACACGATCGCGTTCATCGGACGGTCGTAGCGCATGTGCATGAAGTACAGAAGGACGAGTGACGCCTTGACGGTGGCTATCGCCATCGCCACGCCGAGGTTGAAGTTACCTATCTCCACTCCGGCTACCGCCACCGTGATCAGGGTAAGCGCCAGCAGGGCGAGCCAGACCGTCGCCAGCACCCGGAACGGCACCACGTGCCCGACGGTCGGGTGGCCGGTAGCCTGGACCGCTACGTGAGTCGTGTCAGTCATCGTTCACCTCTCAGCGGATCAAGTACAGCAGCGGGAAGAGGTAGATCCATATCAGGTCCACGAGGTGCCAGTACAACCCCGCCAGATCCACGGGCGTGAAGTAGGCGGGGCCGAAGTCCCCCCTCCTCGCCCTCAGCAGCATCAGGGTCAGCACGACCATCCCCGCGATGACGTGGATGCCGTGCAGCCCGGTCATCGTGAAGTAAACCGCGAAGAAAGTCTGCACGTTCTTTGGTGGTCCCCCGGTGGCCTTCTCCCAGGGCGGCCGCTGCCCGGGCTTCGCGAGTCCCTTGGGCCCCTCGGCGGCCGGCGCGATCAGGGAGCGGTCCTCGCCGTTGATGACCGGCGTTGGGATGGGCGGCGCTGCAGGGGCCTTGGACGCGGGCTGCTGGAGTTTGGCGTGGAAACGCGTGCCCCACAGCAGCCCCTCCTTCCACTTGTGCTCGTACTCGACGTACTTGATCCCGAGGAAACAGCCGGCCAGGGCAATGGTCGCGGCGAGCAGTCGCACAAGCGCCTTCCTCCGGCCCAACTGCGCGCAGCGAACCGCCCAGGCCATGGTGAAGCTCGAGCAGATCAGCACGGCGGTGTTGATCGCACCCAAGGTCTTGTCCAGGTAGCGGTGGGCGTACCCGAAAATCTCGGGGTGGCTGGAGCGGTAGACCGCGTACGCGCAGAAGAGTCCGCCGAAGAGGAGGATCTCCGTGGCCAGGAAGATCCACATCCCGAGCTTGCCCGACTCGAACTGCTGCTCGGCAGAGTCGAAGTGATGCGCCAGGTGCCCCGTGTGAGCCTCGGCCACGCTCTCCCCCTCGCTGTCCCTCACGAGCCTAGCCCGTCCGCCCTGGGGACGAACCCCCCCACCCGGCGGTCAAATGTCCACTTCTCGACGTCGTACGGGTCGCCAGCCACCGGCGCAGTGGCAAAGTTGTCATGCGGTGGGGGTGAGGTGGTCCTCCACTCCAGGGTCGCCCCTCCCCACGGGTTGGCCGAGGCGGGACGGCCGCGGAATAGCGAGTGGACGAGGTTTACGGCGACGACCACGAACCCCACCGCCAGGACGTACGCTCCGATGGTGGAGAGCTGGTGGTAGGGCTGGAACTCGGGCAGGTAATGGTACGAGCGCCGCGGCGCGCCGTGGCTGCCCATCACGAACTGCGTGAAGAACGTGGTGTTGAACCCGACGAAGACCAGCAGCGCACCGATCCTCCCCCAGAGCTCGCTGTACATGCGGCCGAACATTTTCGGCCACCAGTAGTGCAGGCCGCCGAGGAACGCGATCACCGTCCCGCCGAACATCACGTAGTGGAAATGCGCCACCACGAAATAGG
This sequence comes from uncultured Acidobacteriota bacterium, assembly GCA_963739225.1. GTDB lineage: Bacteria > Acidobacteriota > Thermoanaerobaculia > Thermoanaerobaculales > Thermoanaerobaculaceae > RBG-13-68-16. Next base: position 48,159 of record CAVTZQ010000005.1, read on the forward strand.
TGTCGTGCAGGTGGACATCCACGGCGAGCGCTCCCAGGAAAAGGCCCGTGAGCCCTCCGATCCCGAACAGGAAGAGGAACGAAAGCACGTACAGCATCGGGGTTGCCAGCCAGATCGAGCCCTTGTACATCGTGGCCACCCAGTTGAAAACCTTCACCGCAGACGGGATCGCAACCATAAAGGTCAGGAAGCTGAAGATCATGCCGGCGAGGTTCGACTGTCCGGAGACAAACATGTGATGGCCCCAGACGAGAAAGCTGATCACGGCGATCGCGATCGAGGACAGGGCGATGAACTTGTATCCGAAAATGTGCTTTCGTGAGAACACGGAGACCAGCTCGCTGATCACCCCCATCGCGGGCAGGATCATGATGTAGACAGCTGGGTGCGAGTAGAACCAGAAGAAGTGCTGGAAGAGGATCGGGTCGCCCCCGAGCGCGGGATCGAAGATGCCTATGCCGAGCGCCCGCTCGGCGATCAGCAGCAGCAGAGTGATCCCGAGGACCGGGGTCGCCATGATCTGGAGGATGGCCGTGCCGTAGATCCCCCACAGGAACAGCGGCATTCGAAACCAGCTCATGCCCTCCGGCCGGAGTTTGTGGATTGACACCACGAAGTTCAGGCCGGTGAAGATCGACGAGAAACCGAGGATGAACACGCCCGCCACCATGGTGATGACGCTGGTGTTGGTCGTGGTGCTGTAGGGCGTGTAGAACGTCCACCCCGTGTCCACGGCGCCGGTGATGATGGAGAGAAGAGCGAGAAGGGCCCCCGTGACCCACATGTAGTAGCTGGCCAGGTTCAGCCGCGGAAACGCGACGTCCTTCGCTCCCAGCATCAGCGGCAGCACAAAGTTCCCCAGCGACGCGGGGATGCCCGGGATGACGAAGAGGAAGATCATGATCGCCCCGTGCAGGGTGAACATCTGGTTGTAGGCGTTGGCATCCATGAGCGTGCTGTTGCCGGGGGTAAGCAGTTTGGTCCTGATCAGCATCGCGAAGATCCCGCCCAGCAGGAACGAGGTCAGGATCGAAACGAGGTACATCACCCCGATGCGCTTGTGGTCCAATGTCAGCAGCCACGAGCGCAGACCGTGGCCGTGCGTGAGGTAGTTCTCGCCACCGAGCGCGTTCTGGCCGGCCCCAGAGACCGCCTACGCCCATCACCGGATCATTGCTCGCCATTGCTTTGCCGCCTTTCCACCTACCGCAAGGTCTTGAGGTACTCGATGATCGCCGTGATCTCCTGATCGGTGAGGCGCCCCTTGAACGTGGGCATCACGGGCTGGAACCCGAGCACGATCTTGGCCTGCGGGTCCATGATCGACTCGCGGACGTAGTCCTCGTCCGCTATCACCGTCTTTCCCCCCTCGACCGCTACCTTGTGCTCAAACAATTTGGAGAACGTAGGGCCGGTGCCCCCCGCTCCGTCAACGGAGTGGCACTGCGCACACCCGCGGGTGCGGTACAGGCGCTCGCCGGCCTTCGCAGGCGGCATTTTCTTGAGGAAGTCGCTCGCCTCCTGCAGCCACCTCTCGAACCCCCCGGGCTCGTGCACGATGACCTTCGCCCACATGTCGGAGTGGCCGGTGCCGCAGTACTGGGTGCAGTAGATCTGGTACTCCCCAACCTTGACCGCACGGAACCAGACCTTCACATAGCGCCCCGGTACCACGTCGCGCTTGAGACGGAACGCGGGGATGTAAAAGCCGTGGATCACGTCTTCCGAGGTCATCACGAGACGCACCGGGGTGTCCACCGGAACGTGGAGGCTCTCGTCCACCTGTCCGTTGGGATACGTGAATAGCCACTTCCACTTCTGCCCGGTGACCAGCACCTCGTACGAGTTGGCCGGAGGGACGTTGACATCCAGGTACACCTTGAAACCCCACGCGAAGATCGCGATCACGATCACTATCGGGATCACGGTCCACGTGATCTCGAGCGCCGTGTTGTGCCGCGCGCTCGCCTCCGCCTCCTCGCGGCCCTCGCGGCGCCGGTAGCGCACCACGAAGATCACCATCAGGCCCACGATGAGAATGAAAAAGAAGACCGACACCCAGAGAATGAAGTCGAAGATGCGGTCGACCGCGGGCGCGGCCGCAGAGCCCTGCACGGGCATCCAGAACCCGCTGTCGGCCTGCACCGCCGCCCAGCTCAGCAGCCTTCCGATCAGATCATGTCCGAGGCTCAATCCGCCACTCCCCCACCTTGCGCCGCGCCCCTCACCGCGCTCCGCGTCCCGGGCGTCAGCGTTTCAGCGACTCAGAGTTTCAACGCCCGGGTGACTGCAGCCCGGAACGTGACTGTGCTTTCTTGCGTGCTCCCCGCCGCCACGACGTGACCAGCCAAACCCCCACGACCAGAGCCGTCGCGGCGCCCCCAAACCGCATGAGGTTGGTGGCGGCGAGCACGTAGCGCCCCTCCTGCGCGTCGTAGTGGAAGCAGTACAGGAGAAGCTGGTCGGCCGTGGTCCCGATCTTGCCCTGCCCGGCCTCGGTCAGTGCCAGGCGAACCGTCTTTGGCTGGTACACCACGCCGTAAAGGTACCGAGCCATTCTCCCGTCCGGGGTCACGACGAAGATCGCCGCCGGGTGAGCGTACTGCTGGCGCTCCTCGACGTAGCGGTAGCCGAAGCCGACCACATCCGCCAGCTTTCTGATGTTCTCCTCGCGGCCAGTGAGGAAGTGCCAGCCCTGGGCAGCGCCAGGCCGTGCGTACTCCTCCAGGTAGTTCTGCTTCTTCAGACGGGCAAGAGTCGGTGTCTCGAGCGGGTCGATGCTAACGGTCACGATCTCGAACTCGCGGCCGGGTGTCCATGGGAGGTCCTTGAGGCCCTCCACCAGGCTGTTGAGCACCAGCGTGCACAGCATCGGGCAGCGGTAGTAGCCCAGGGTGAGGAGCACCGGCCGCGTCCCGGGGAAGTACTGTGCGAGCCGCACCGGCTTGCCATCCTCGTCCGTGAACTCGAGGTCGAGGGGGAGCCGCGCCCCGGGATGCTCGCTGATCCCGATGCCCTCCAGCTCCTTTGGCAGTGGCTCCTTGCGCTGGGCGGCCGCCGGCATTGCAGTCGCCACGAGCAGCACCAGTGCCGCTCCAGCCACACGCATGCCAACAGATCTGCCCGTCATCTCCACGCCTCCGCTGGGACGGCACCCGCGCCATGAGCCGCCGGCCCGACGCGGCAAGGCCCCTCCGAACCATCCCTCGCAAAGCAAGAAACGCCGAACGCCCACCGCCATTCCTCCTCAGTGCTTCGCAGGCGCCGCCGCGCTGGCCGGCGGCGGCTTCAGCGGAATCGTTTGGGTCGCGGGCCACGGAGACTTTCCCCCCTCCACCACGACCAGCTTCATCGCCAAGTCGATCGGAATCGCGACCACTCCCTTTTGCGGGTCGATGACCTTGTACGAGTGCAGCAGCTCTTCCTGCTGCGCCCGCAGCTGCGAGAGCTCCTGGGGGGCGACCGCCACCACCTTGCGGACGTTCTCCTGCTGCTCCGCTCGGTAGAAGAACGCCTGCAGCAGCACAACCACCACGAACAGCAGGATCGCGAACACGATCCCGACCAGCGCGGTCAGCGGTGCGTTCGGTTCCCCGCCCTCTTTCACTGCCACCTCCGACCGAATTTCAGATTCATCATGCGTTCTCGAAAGCCAACGACTCTTCGAGCCTCGGGTCGCGCTCGGGCACGAGCGAGCGCCCGCGCACGGCGAACGCCGCCCCGGCGAGCAGGAGCGAGCCGAGACCGACCAGCAACGTCAGGTCCACCAGATGCGGCAGCGGGCTGCCAGGGCTGCCGGCGGGCATCACCAGCCAGAAGACGTCCACCCAGTGCATGACGAGCAGCCACACCGCCGCGAGGGCCAGCAGCTTTGGCCGGCGCTTGGGTCCACGAGATATGAGCGCCAGGAACGGCAGCAGAAAGTGGCCGAAAACCAGCACGAGACCCACCCACCCCCAGCCGTTCTCCTGCCGTCGGGCGAGCCAGCCGGTCTCCTCCGGGATGTTTGCATACCAGATGAGCATGTACTGCGAGAACCCGATGTAGGCCCAGAACACCACGAACCCGAAGAGCAGCTTGCCCAGGTCGTGGTAGTGCTCCACCGTCACGGCGCGGCGCAGGAAGCCGGACCGTTGCAGCCAGAACAGCAGGGCAGTCAGGAGCGCGTAGCTCCCCACCACGCTGCCGGCGAAGTAGTAGACGCCGAAAATCGTGCTGTACCAGTGGGGATCCAGCGACATCACGAGGTCGATGGAGGCGAAGGTCAGCGTGATGCCGAAGAGAACCATCGCGGGGCCCGCGCGGCGCTGCATCTGAACGGTCAGCCCCGGTTCCCCGGAGGAATCCTGCAGCAGGGAGCGGCGGAAGTAGTAGCGGGCCGTCAGACCCCATACGGCGAAGTACACCACCCAGCGCGCCACGAAGAACGGCACGTTGAGGTAGAGCGCCTTCCCCTGCAGGACGTGATCGACCGCAACGACGCCGGCCCGCGACCAGGGGTAGATCTCGTGCAACCCCACCAGGATCGGGATGAAGAGCACCGCGAGGAAAGGCAGCGCCGCGGAGACCGCCTCGCTGACCCGGCGCACCACCACGCTCCACCCCGAGTGGGTGAGGTGGTGGAGGACCACGAAGTAGAGCGCCCCGAGGGCCAGGCTCAGCACGAACGCGAAGTTAACGAGGTACGCGAAGAAGAACCGATGCCACCCACCCGGGCTTGCGGCCGCGAGCGCGACGCCAGCCAGCACCGCGGTCGCACCGAGCAGCGCGAACCGACGCCAGAGCTTCTCCCCCAACGCACCCAGGTGCCGTTTCTCCGCGAAGATGTCAGTGATCGGCTCCATCCTTCCCGCCCTTATCGCAACTGCCTGCGCAGCTCCGCCGGAACATCGGCGACGCTCGCGGCCTGGCTGCGCTGCAGGGCGCGGACGTACGCGACGATCGCCCAGCGATCGGCCACCGGGATTTGCGCCCCGTAGGCAGGCATGTTGCGGATCCCGTCGGTGATCGTGTTGAGGATCTGGCCCACCGGCCTGCCCCTCACCAGATCGGTGTGGTACGAAGAGGGCGGCGTCCAGGTGCCCTCCCGCAGGGCGTCGGCCCGCATGGCCACCGGGCCGTCGCCGTAGCCGGCCATCCCGTGGCAGGGTGTGCAGTAGATGTCGTAGCGCTCCTGCCCACGCCGCATGAACTGCTCGGTGACGCGGACAGGGAAGGCGGTGACCCAGCCGTCACCCGCTCGGCCGGTCCGGTACGCTTCGTCACCGTCCAGATCGCCGCGCGCCACGGTACCCGGAACCGGCGGCCTCATGGCGCGGCCGTCGGCGAACAGCGGGTTTGCAGCCTGCGCCTTGAGCTTGGGCTGCTTGGCCATGTCGAGGATCAGGTGGATGCGCGGCCGACCTGACGTGGTGGCGCGCGAGCGCGCGATCAGTGCAAAGGGAACCAGAGCCAGGGCGGCGAGCAGCACGACCGCGTAGAGGAGCCAGCGGGGCGCCACGTCAGTCCTCCACCTCTTCCACCTGCGTTGCCCCTAAGCCCTCCAGAAACACCCTCGTCCTGGCCCGGTCGAATGCGGGGTCGCCCGCCTCGATGGCGATGAAGAAGCCATCGGTGGTGGCCTTCGCAAAGCTCCTGACGGGGAAGAGGGGGTGGTGGAGCTGCGGGAACCGGTTCGCTACCAGCAGGCCCACGAACGCGCCGATGGCCGCCAGCAGCACCGTCAGCTCGAAGGTGATCGGAATTGCGGCGGGCAGCCCGAAGAACGGCTTCCCGCTGACCAGGTATCGGTAGTCGAAGCCGTTTGTCCACCACTGCAGCAGCAACCCGGCGGCGGCCCCTGTCGCACCCCCGCCAAGCACGAGCCAGGGCAGCCTGCTCATCCTGATCCCCATGCTCTCGTCGAGCCCGTGGATCGGGAAAGGAGCAAAGGCGTCGAAGGCCACGTACCCCGCGGCCCGCACCTTCTCAAGGGCGGTGAGGAGAGAGTCGACCGTGTCGAACTCGGCCAGCAGGCCCCAGGTCTGTGGGGTCCGGGCCAGCGTCATGACCGTCGGCTCGCTCATGGTTGGCTGTCCTCCGTCTGGCGCTCATGCTGGTGGGGGATCTCGCCCCAGTACTGGCCGTGACCGCGGTGCGGCCCGCGTTCCAGGCCGGCCGCGGGCATGACGCTCTTGATCTCGGCCATCGCGATCATCGGGCCGAAGCGGAGGAACAGCAGGAATAGCGTCAGGAAGAGACCGATCGATCCCGCGAGGGTGCAGAGTTCCACCCACGTTGGCTTGTAGTACCCCCAACTCGAGGGCAGGAAGTCCCGGTGCAGCGAGGTCACGATGATGACGAAGCGCTCAAACCACATCCCGACGTTGATCAGGACCGAGACCACCAGCAGATTCCAGGGTGTCGTGCGCACCTTTCTCGACCAGAACGCCTGTGGCACGACGACGTTGCAGCTGAACATGATCCAGAACGCCCACGCGTACGGTCCGAGGGCGCGGTTCATCAAGGTGAACTTCTCGTACGGGTTGCCCGAGTACCAGGCCATGAAGAACTCGACTCCATATGAGTAGGCGACCATCAGCCCGGTCGCCAGCGTGATCTTGGCCATGTTGTCGAGGTGGCGGGTGGTGACCAGTTCCTCGAGCCCGAAGAATTTCCGGATCGGGATCAGCAACGTCAGTACCATCGCGAAGCCGGAGAAAATCGCTCCGGCCACGAAGTAGGGCGGAAAGATCGTCGAGTGCCAGCCCGGAAGCTGCGAGACCGCAAAGTCGAAGCTCACCACCGAGTGGACCGACAACACCAGGGGCGTCGCGAGCGCCGCGAGCAGCAGGTACACGCGCTCGTAGCGGTGCCAGTGACGCGCCGAACCGCGCCAGCCAAGGCTCAGGATGCCGTAGGCGATCCTCCGGAGGCGCGTCGTGGCGCGGTCGCGCAGCGTCGCCAGGTCGGGGATCATCCCCGTGTACCAGAACATCAGCGACACGGTGAAGTAGGTGCTCACCGCGAAGACGTCCCACAGCAAGGGGCTTCTAAAGTTCGGCCATACGGACATCTGGTTCGGGTACGGGAACAGCCAGTAGTCGAACCACGGGCGGCCCGTGTGGATCGCGGGAAACATCCCAGCGCAGATCACCGCGAAGATCGTCATGGCCTCGGCGAAGCGGTTGATTCCGGTGCGCCACTTCTGGCGGAAGAGGAAGAGGATGGCGGAGATGAGCGTGCCGGCGTGCCCGATCCCCACCCAGAAGACGAAGTTCGTGATGTCGAAGCCCCAGCCCACCGGGATGTTGAGGCCCCAGACCCCGATCCCGGCCAGGAACAGGTAGCCCAGCATGGCCACCAGCAGCGCCGTCAGCGTCGACGAGATCCCGAACGCGACGTACCACGCGACCGGCGGCCGGGGCCGCTCGACTATCGAGCACACCTTTTCGGTCACGGAGGCAAAGTCGTTGTCGCCCAGCACCAGCGGAGGGCGCCGCCGCGGGTCCTCGGCGGCATCCAGCAGGGGACGCGGGACAGTGCTCACGAGCCCTCCCCGAGCTTCGGCGCGGGGTTGCGCAACCTCGCGAGGTAGCGGGTGCGCGGCCTGGTGTCCAGCTCTCCGAGTATCGAGTAGGAGCGCTGGTCACCGTGGAGCTTGGAGACCCTGCTTCCCGGGTCTTTGAGGTCGCCGAAGACGATCGCCTGGGTGGGGCAGGTCTGAGCGCATGCGGGCACGATCTCTCCGTCGCGGATCGGGCGCCTGTCGTTGCCGGCCGCGATCTTCACCGCCTCGATGCGCTGGATGCAGAAGGTGCACTTCTCCATCACGCCCCGCCCGCGCACCGTGACCTCGGGGTTGAAGACCATCTTCCCCACCTCGGGAATGCTCTTGAAGTAGTTGAAGAAGTTGAAGCGCCGCACCTTGTACGGGCAGTTGTTGGAGCAGTAGCGCGTGCCCACGCAGCGGTTGTAGACCTGCTCGTTGATGCCCTTCGTCGGTGTGAACCGTCGCGGCCACCGGGCACACCTGCTCGCAGGGGGCGTTCTCGCAGTGCTGGCAGGCGACGGGCTGGAAGGCGACCCCCGGCGACTCCGGCTTCCCCGCAAAGTAGCGGTCGACGCGGATCCAGTGCATCTCCCGCCCGCGCGCCACCTGATCCTTGCCCACGACCGCGATGTTGTTCTCCGCCTGGCACGCCACGATGCAGGCGTTGCACCCGATGCAGGCCGAAAGGTCGATGCTCATCGCCCACTGGTGCTCGCCGGTGTAGGTCTGCGCCGTGAAGAGCGGCAGCGTCGCCGGCGTCTCGCCACGCTCCCGGGCGAACGCGGGGTTGGCGATGTACTCCGCGAGCGTCCCCTCTCGCACCAGGGCGCCGATCCGCTTCCCCCGCGCCTCGAACCCAACCTTGTCAATGGAGTGGTGGTCCTGCGTGCACGCCAGGCGATAGGTGCGGCCGGTCCTCTCCACCGTGGTGCCTGCGGCAAAGTGAAACGCATCTGTCGTCCGAAGGACGTACGCGTTGAAGCCGACGGCGTTTCCGACCTTCCCTGTCGCCGTGCGGCCGTACCCGAGCGGCAGGACAACCGTGCCGTCCGCCTGCCCCGGCAAGACGTACGCCGCGATCTCCAGCGTGCGACCGCCGAGCGCCACCCTGGCCACGTCGCCGTGCAGGATGCCCAACCCCTGCGCGGTCGCGGGGCTGAGCGTGGCCGCGTTGTCCCAGGTGATCTTGGTGAGCGGGTCGGGCAGCTCCTGCAGCCACGGGTTGTTCGCGAAGCGGCCGTCATGGACCCTGGCGTCGCCACAGAAAACGGCCTCCAGGCCGGGCGGGGCCGGAGCGGCGCCCGCGCGAGCCACACGCTCCAGCGCCGCCAGCACGGCTGACCGGTCGGGTGGGCCGGGGCTTTCTGTCACAGCCGCGCTGCCAGCGACCACTCCGTCGTGAAGCGCGCGGCGCCAAGCGGACTCGAAGTCGGCCGCCCGCGTCATCCCCGTCAACGTGGCCCGGACGATCTCGTGACCGTTTGTTGTCGCCTCGCCCAACAGCAGTGCGAGGAGCTCGATCGGGCTCCGTCCGCCGTAGAGCGCCTCGATCAGCGGTTGCTGCACGCTGACGGTGCCGTCCCAGGCCCGCGCGTCCCCCCACGCCTCCAGGTAGTGCGCCCGGGGGAGGTGCCAGCGGCACAGCCGGGAGGTCTCGTCGTCGAAGACGCCGAGGTGGATCGTCGTCGCCACCGTTCCGAACGCACGGGCAAGGTCCACGTCCGCAGGCGCCGCGTACGCGGGGTTGCCACCCAGGACCAGCAGCGTGCTGACGCGTCGGCCCCGCACGGCGTCGGCGGCGTCGCGGATCGCCTTCAAGTGGCCCGGCCGTTTCGCCTCGGGTTCACCCGTGAAGGTGACCGTCCGCCCGATGTTCCCGAGCGCGGCGTTGAGGGCGTGGGCGATCGCGTGGACGTCAGCTCCCTGCCGCGGCCCGGCAACCACCACGCCCTTTCCGCGAGCAGCGGCCAGATCGGCGGCCATGGTGCGGATCAGTGCCTCTGTCCCCACGCCCAGCCGGCCGCCGACAGTCATCGGGCCGAGCCCGCCGCCGACGAGATGCGAGACCTCGGCGAGAAGAGCCGCCGCGACCAGCGGCACCGCGGTCGGAAGCACGGCGGCGCGGTGATCCGCCATCGCGCCGGTCAGCGAGACCACCGGCTCTACCGCGTAGAGGCGGTTCATGGTCCCGTCCTCGGCACGCCGGCGCGAGGCGAAGTCGCGGGCGTGTTTCAGGGCGGCCGGGTGATCGAACAGCGGGTCGGCGTCGAGGCAGACGATAAGGTCAGCCTTGTCGAAGTGGTACTGCGGCCGGACCGGCCTGCCGAAGGCCACCCTGGCGCCTTCGCGCTCGTTGTCGCGGGAGAGTGCCTCGTACTCGAACCAGGTCGCTTCGGGGAAGAGCTCGGCGAAGCGCTTGCGCAGGCGGGCGAGGCTCGGCGAGGAGCTCTCGTCGGAGAGCACCGCGAGGCCCCTCCCCCGGTCGGCCTGCAGCCCCGCGAAGTGCGGCCCGGCAAACGTGATGAAATCGTCCCAGGTTTGGGGGATCTCCTGGCCGCCCTCCCGGCGGATCGGCTGCCTGCTGCGGTCCGGGTCGTAGAGCTCGAGCAGCGAGGCCTGCGCCAGCGCGGTCGCGGTGCCGCGGCTCGTCGGGTGCAGAGGGTTGCCTTCTATCTTGACCGGCCGTCCGTCGTAGCTGGTGACCAGCAGGCCGATGGCCGCCCCGCCAAGCTCCATCGCGGTCGCGTACTGCTGTGGGACACCAGGGGTGCGCCCCTCGGGCCCGTGCGCGAACGGGAGGATCAGCTTCTTTGGCCACCGGCAGGAAGCCAGGCCGGCCACGCCAAGGGAGGCGCCCATGATCTTCAGGAAGGCGCGGCGCGTCTGGGGGGAGAGGAGATCCTCGGCGAGGCCGGGAAACTCCTTCTCCACCAGGGTGCGGAACTCCGGCGTGTCCGCAAGCTCGTCCAGGCTGCGCCAGTGCTCTTTGCCCACGCTCTCCCCTCTCACACCCATGGGGCCCCCAACGGGCAGGCACACGGCCCCGCTGTCATTGCGAGCGGCCCCGAGCGCAGCAAGGGGTTGCGAAGCAATCTCGCCGAGTCTGACGGGATTGCTTCGTCGCCACTCGCCCCTCTCGTGGCTCCTCGCAATGACACCCTTCCCGCTCTCGCCCTAACGCCGGACACCCGGGTGCGGCTTCCCTCGAGCGCAGGCCGGCTCCGCACGGGCGTCACCGGTGGCACGTCCAGCACTGCGTGGACGGGTTGGTTTTGCTGGCCTCGCGCAGGCGCCGGCCGTACACGAGGGGGTCCTCAGGAGCCACCCAGTCCATCTTGGTCACCAGCTCCGGTGGCCGCAGATGGCTCTCGGGGGCGCGGTGGCAGTCCAGGCACCACCCCATGCTGAGCGGCTGGACCTGTGCGACCACCTCCATCTTGTCCACACGGCCGTGGCACTCGACGCACCCCACGCCGCGCCTGACATGGGCGCTGTGGTCGAAGTACACGAAGTCCGGGAGGTCGTGGACCTTCACCCACGGTACCGGCAGTCCCGTCGCGTAGCTCTCGCGGATCGGCAACAGCTTCTCGCTCGTGGCCCGGATCTTAGCGTGGCAGTTCATGCAGGTCTGCGTCGGGGGCACGGCAGCGAACGCCGCCCGCTCGACGGTGGTGTGACAGTAGCGGCAGTCGATCCCCAGTTGTCCGGCGTGCAGCGCGTGGCTGTAGGGCACCGGCTGCTGGGGCTGGTAGCCCACGTCAGTTGTCCGGGGCGACGCCCCGTAGGCGAGGAGCAGCACGAGGTAGACCGGAACTACCACGAGCGCAACCGCAAGCGCCGGCCGTGCCAGGTTTGTCCACCTGGGAAAGAAAAAGCGACCGCTAACCTCGCCGCCCATATGAGACGTGATCTTATTCAGGAAGTCCGCGACCGTCAAGCGGCGCGCCCCGGAAAGCGGCGCTCGTCCGCTCCTTTCTCGACTTCGCTCCCCTCGATGCCACCAGCGGGTGAGCATGAGCTTGAGCAGCGGAGCCCGGGAGGCGCCGGGTCACACGCGCTCGTCCGGACTCGAGCCTTTCAGGTCTCCAGACTTTTCAGAATCCGCGCTCGATCGACGCCACCGTCCAGGCCCCGCCGTCGAACTTGACGGCGTCACCGGGCGACTTGTCGAGCAGCGCCTGAGCGGCCTCCGACCCGTGCGACAGGATCCCCTTCTCCGGGTCCGCCTCGTAGGGCCCGAGGATCGTCACCGCGCGCCGTTTCCCACCCGAAGGAGGGGCCAGCCAGACGCGCGTCCCGACCCGCACGCGGCTCGTGTCCACCGTGGCCGGGTTGATGACGCGCGCCCGGCCGAGGTCCGCCTGGAGGTCCGACGCGCGGGCCGAAAGGTACTCCTGGCGGGCCCGCGCCGCGTGGTACTCGAAGTTCTCGGTGAGGTCGCCGTGGGAGCGGGCCTCCTGGATCGCCCGCAGCGTCTCGGGGATCTCCTTCTCCAGCAGATTCCGGAGCTCTGCCTGAAGCCTCGTGACGGTGGCGGCGAGCACGGGCACAACGTCCTCGGCGGTCGCCCCCGGCCGCAGCTCGGGGAACCGCGCGGTCACTGCGCGCCGCAGCCAGTTCCTCTCGTCGGCGAGCTCTCCGGGGTGCTCGAGAATTTGCACGATCCTCCGTCCCTGGTCGGCGGTGAGGCGCTCCTGGACGATCCGCTCGGCCAGCCCGCCGGCTGACAGCACCTCCTTGAGCCTGCCGCGCAACGGGCCGAACTCCCGGCGCTCGGCGAGCTCCACCATGCGCACCAGCAGATAGCCCCCGCGCCGCTCGTCCAGGATGCTCGCCAGGCTCTCGTCGGCCTCCTCGCACACCCAGACGAAGGCGGCCGGGAAACGCGCCGGCTGCACGAGCACCTGATCCACGAACGACTGCACGAGAGCGGACTTACCCGCTTCCACGAGCGCCGCCGCAATCCTTCCGAGAAGCTTCGCGCTCGTCTCGCGCTCCAGCCAGGAGGCGAAAACGTCAAACCACCCGGCGGGGTCGTGCTCGCGCACGAACTCGAGCACGGCCTCGCGCTGCGCGGCCTCGCTCACCGACTGCAAAAGCGCTTTCGCCCCGACCTGCGCCAGAACGGCCTCGCGCGCGGCGTGCACCCCGCCCGCGTCCGCCCCGGTGCGGGCTGCAAGCGCGAGCGCCTCCCACCCCGCTCCCGGCTCCACGCCAGCCTCCTTCGCGCGTCGCAGCAGCTCCGCGCCCATGAAGGCGGCCAGATCGCGGTTACGGATAGCGTGGCGGCGCGCCAGCTCCACCTGCCGGGCGAGCGGGGCACTCGCGAACTCGGTGCGGATCTCTTCCTCCGCCCCCTGGCCGCCGGCGAGGCGGTACTGCACCCGAGAGCCGCTCCCGACCGCCAGCAGGCGGGGGTTCTTCTTGGCCCGGGTCCACCACGCGGTCCACTGGGCCTCGGGGAGGAGGCCGGCAAGCGCCGCCTTGATCTCCGGAACAGACATCGGCGCCTCGGACCCGTCCAGGATCGCCGCCAGAGCGCCCTGCGGGTCGCCCGTCACCTCCGCTGCGAGGACGTCCTTCTCCTCCAGGCGCCGCCGCAGAAAGTGGCCGGGCGGGAGAGGAGTCAGGTACTTGCGCGCCGCGTCGATGGGGACGGGAACGTGCTTCTCGCTCTCGAAGTCCAGGCGCAGCATCCCGAGCTGGGGGTTGGACTCCACGACCCTCCCCGGTCCACGCCCCGCCATCGCGAACACCTCTCCCACATCGTGCTCCGAGCCACGCATCGAGCGAGTCCAGGGCCTCGAGCGGCTTGCGCGCGTCTCTGAGGGAGAAGCGCTTGAGCAGCTTTTCGAGGGAGGGACGGCCCGCCCAGAGGCGCCGCACACACTCCTCGAGCCCTGCCCGCCATTCCTCCGCATCTCCGATGCTGAGACGGATCAGCTCGCAGAGGAAGCGCTTGCGCCCCTCCCACGCGCCGTCCTCCATCGCCTCCGCCGCGGCGATCTCGAGCAGCGTGGCGGCAAGCGTCTTCTTCCCGGCGGACCGCAGCCGCTTGAGCGCCTCCACGAAAACGGCGCCGTCGCCCACCCCGCTCTCCAGGCGCGCGAGCCAGAACTCCTCGACCGCGGAGGCGTCGCCCCCCCCGATCACCGCGCTCCAGTCGGCCAGCCACCCGGTCTCGGTCACAGCCGGCAACGATAGCAGCCACGGCCCGGTCGCGAAACCCTCCGGGCTCGTGAGGTGAACTATGTCAGAATGCGCCGCCCCGCTTCGGGGCTCAACGGGAGGGCTCTTAAATGAGACAACGTCTCATTGTAGTTTTGGCGCTCGTCGTGCTCGTGGCGGCGCCTTCGTTCGCGGACGAGGGGATGTGGCTGCTGGACCAGATCCCCGAGCTCGCGCCGAGGCTCAAGGCGATGGGAATGCAGCTCGATCCCAAGGAGATCTGGGACCCCAAGACCAACAGCGGTCTTGCCTCGGCCGTCCCCTGGCTCGGCGGGTGCTCCTCGTCCTTCGTCTCGCCGGAAGGTCTCATCGTTACCAACCACCACTGCGCCTTCGGCGCCATCCAGATGAACTCGACCCCCGAGCACGACTACATCACCAACGGTTTCCTCGCCGCGAACCGCTCCGAGGAGCTGCCGTACAGGTCCGGCCGGGTCACGGTGTTCAAGGGGTACGAGGACGTCACCCATGCCGTCGCCTCGGCGATCAAGCCCGGCCTGGAGCCGGAGGCCCAGGCGAAGGCGATCGAGCTGCGCGAGAAGGAGTTGGTCGCCGCGTGCGAGAAGGACGGCTCGCGCTGCCGCGTCGCCGAGATGTTCGGCGGCGGAAGGTACTACCTTTTCCGCCAGCTCGAGCTCCGGGACGTGCGCCTGGTGTACGCCCCGGCGCGTGCCATCGGCGAGTACGGCGGCGAGGTGGACAACTGGGTGTGGCCGCGCCACACCGGGGATTACTCGTTCATGCGGGCCTACATCGGCCCCGACGGCAAACCCGCCGACTACTCGCCGAACAACGTGCCGTTCAAGCCCGACCGCTGGCTCTCGCTCGCCAGAGAGCCCCTGAAGGACGGCGACTTCGCGTTCATCCTCGGCTACCCCGGAAGGACAATGCGCTACCGCACCGCGGCTTCGGTGGCTGAGGACAGCGAGTTCTACTACCCGCAGAGGATCAAGCTCCTCAAGGAGCTGATCGCCATCCTGGAGGACGAGAGCAAGCGCGGTAAGGACGTGGAGATCAAGCTCGCATCGCAGCTCAAGGGGTTCTACAACTCGGTCAAGAACAACACGGGGATGCTCGAAGGACTCACGAAGAGCGACCTCGCCGGCCGCAAGCGCGCCGAGGAGGCCAAGCTCGCCGCCTGGATCGACGCCGATCCGGCCCGCAGGGCCAGGTTCGGGAACGTGCTCCCGGCGATGGAGAGAGCGCAGACGCAAAAGAACGCGACCCGCCAGCGGGACTTCCTGCTGTTCTGGATGCCCGTCCCCCGCTCCTCCTCGCTGCTGGCCGCGGCGTCCATCATCGAGCGCTGGTCGTACGAGAGGACGAAGCCCGACCTCGAGCGCAAGGCCGGCTACCAGGCCCGCGACGAACGAACGCTGCGCCAGCGCCTTTTCAGCATGCAGCGCAACCTGGACCTCCCCTCCGAGCGGAAGGTGCTCGCGTACCTCTTCGGGCGCGCCGCGAATCTGCCCGTGGGCCAGCGGATCGGCGCCGTGGACAACACCTTGGCCGCTACTGGCAAGACGGGTGACGAGACCATCGGTGCGCTGCGTGACAAACTCTATGCCGGGACGAAGCTGGCCGACGAGAAGATACGCCTCGCGATGTTCGACATGGACTACAAGGCGCTCATGGCCGCCGGCGACACCATGATCGCCTTCGCTGCGGCGCTGCGGCAGGACGCCGCAGCCGAGGAGCAGGTAACCGCAAGGTACGACGGCGAGATGGTCACCCTCGCCCCGCGTCACATCGAGGCCCTGGCCGCCTGGAAGCACGCCCCGCTCTACCCCGACGCCAACTCCACGCTGCGTCTTACCTACGGCAGCGTGAAGGGGTACTCGCCGCGCGACGGCGTCTACTACAAGCCGTTCACCACCCACCACGGCGTGGTCGAGAAGGAGACAGGCCAGGAGCCTTTCGCATCTCCCCAGCGTCTGCTCGCTGCCGAGAAGGCCGGCGCCGACGGAACCTATGGCTCCCAGCAACTCGGGGACGTGCCGGCGTGCTTCCTGACCGACAACGACATCACCGGCGGCAACTCGGGCTCGCCGGTGATGAACGGAAAGGGCGAGCTCGTGGGCCTTGCCTTCGACGGCAACTACGAGGCGATCGACTCCGACTTCCAGTTCAACCCGGCGCTCTCCAGGACGATCTCCGTCGACATCCGCTACGTCCTCTGGTGCATGGACTACGTGGACAAGGCCCACGCCCTGTTGCGCGAGATCGGGATGGAGCCGCAGAACAAGTAGCAAGGGGACACGGAAAGGGCAAAAGGAAAAGGACAAAAGGAAAACGGACAACCCGACCGCAGCGAGCCACCACAGCCGCGGTCTTCTTTTCCCTCTTCCCTCTACCGTCCCCCCTTTTCCTTTCCGTCTTTCTTTCTTGAGCTTTTTAGGGGAATCTGCTAAGAAGCAGCGTTTGCGCGCGCTGCGCTGGGAGTCTTGATGGCGAACGTGGTGGTGGTCGGAGGGCAGTGGGGCGACGAGGGCAAGGGGAAGGTCGTCGACCTTCTGTGCCCTGCCTTCGGGCACGTTGTGCGCTTCAACGGGGGCAACAACGCCGGGCACACCGTCCGTTTCGCCGACCGCCACTTCGCCCTCCACCTCATTCCGTCGGGGATTCTGCAACCCGACTGCCGTTGCCATATCGGGCCCGGCGTTGTGGTGGATCCCGTCGCCCTCCTCGAGGAGGTGCGAGTCCTGGAGGAGCAGGCCGTCGCGGTGCGCTCCCGCCTGACCATCTCGCCGCGCGCCCACCTTGTGCTTCCCGGTCACCGCGCCCTCGACCTGGCGCGCGAGGCCGCGCGCGGGGCGGCGCGTCTCGGCACCACCGGGCGTGGGATCGGCCCGGCATACGAGGCGCGCGCCGGGCGGACCGGTGTCCGCCTCGGGCTCGCCCGCAACCCGCGCCGCCTGCGCGAGGCAGTGGCGGCCGCGAGCCAGGAGCTGGAGCAGGCGCTGCAGCGGTTCCCGGCTGCTGAGGTGCCGACCGCCGAGGAGCTCGAACGCGCTGTGGATGCCGCGCTTGCCCTCGCACCGCTGCTCGGGGACGTTTCCGCGGCGCTGGCCGCGGCCGACGCCGCCGGCCAGCCGATCCTCTTCGAGGGGGCGCAGGGCAGCCTGCTCGACCTCGACCACGGCACCTACCCGTACGTGACCTCATCCGGCTGCCTCGCGGGCTTTGCGGCACCGTCGTGCGGGCTGCCCGCCAGGGTCATCACCGGCGTGCTGGGCGTCTTCAAGGCCTACACCACCCGCGTTGGGAGCGGGCCGTTTCCCACCGAGCTCGTCGACGGCACCGGCGAGTACCTGCGGCGGCGCGGCAACGAGTTCGGCACGACCACGGGAAGGCCGCGCAGGACCGGTTGGTTCGACGGGGTGGCGGCGCGCGCCGCGGTGCGCTGGAGCGGGATCGAGGCGATCGCCCTCACGAAGCTTGACGTCCTCGACGAACTCGATGAGATCCGATTCGCCACCGCCTACCGGATCGGCGACGAGGCCCGCGAAGAGTTCCCCGACGATGTGGACGACCTCGGCGGCGCGGTGCCGGTCTACGAGACCGTGAAGGGGTGGAAGGCGAACTCCTCAGGGGTCACCGCGTTCGGGAAGCTGCCGCGGCTGGCCAGGAGCTACGTTGCGCGGCTCGAGGAGCTGCTTGGAGTGCCCGCGGTGCTGATCTCCACCGGCCCTCGCCGCGAGGAGACGATCGTCCGCAAGGTCGCGCCGCTCACCCGCTGGTCCGTCAACCCCTAGCTTCGTCCCCTGGGTTTCGGCTTCGACGCTCTTGCCTTTGTTGCCTCTTGCCTACCCTCGCTACTCGTACACGTTTCCGTTCACCCTGAGGCGTCGCAGGTAGAGCAGCTCGCACGAGCCCTCACCGGTGTCCGTTCGGGACAGCGACGATTTCCACCGTACCCTTTCCTGCCCCTTGCGGCCGTCGATCCTCACCAGCTCCCCGGTCAGCTCCGTGATGTCGCCGGCGGCCAGCGCCCTGGCAGCACTCGCGAGGTTGGGCGACGCGGGCACCACGTGGGTGTTGGAGGAACTACTCGCAATGAGTTCGTTCGCGAACGGCTGCTGACCGTGCCATTTCCAGAAGTACCAGCGGCCGCTCTGCGACCAGGCAAGCGTGCGCCAGGCGTCGCCCGCCGCCAGCTCGCCCCAGACAACCGCCACGTCGCAGGGCGAGAGCTCCGCGTTCCAGCCCGTCCTGTAGCTCTCGCGCGACACTACAACGCCCCTGAGCACGTAATGCGCGAGAGGCGTGATCACGAACTCGTAGCCGGCGGCCTCGAGGCGAATCGGATCGGCGCTCTCGATCGCGGTCTGGTCCGGTGGCCGTGAGACGTCGATTGGCCCGGCGTCTTCGGAGACCGGGCGCGGGCCGCAGCCGGCCGCGCCCAGCACCACCAGCGCGATGACGACCCGCGCAGCATGCCGCGAGAGAATCGCCCGTTGCCGCATCCACCAACGATGATGCCATTGCCTTACCACGCCCGGCAAACGTCATTCAGTGGCGTCCATTTCGACCCGCGCAACTGCCTTGACGACGCGCACCCCTGCCGGTACCCTCAGGCGGGCCGTTAGCTCAGCTGGCAGAGCAGCGGGCTTTTAACCCGAAGGTCGTGGGTTCGATCCCCACACGGCCCACCAACTTACGAGACATCCGCCCTCCCCTTGTGCCGTTTCGTGCCACTCTTGCCAAGGGCCTTGAGCAAAACCGACTCGACCTTGAGGCTCATCGGGCGCCGCACGGGTTCCACCGCCTGAGCATGGATGTAGAGCGGCGTGGCGACACCCGGCAGCCGATGCCCGAGAGCGTCAGCCACCTGGGCCGTCGTGAACCCGCCGAATTGCACCGCCCACGACGCGAACGAATGCCGGCCGAGTCCGGGGCCGTACCACGTCGCCGGGGTCCCCGCGCGTTTCGAGGCACGGACCATTGCCGAGCGTACCGCGTCGGCAGACGCACCCACCAGCGGACCTGCCTTCGGCAAGAGCGCCTTCAACGTGGGCACGATGGCGACGTGCACCGGGTCCGGCGTTTTGCGGTCGGTCAACCGGATGGTCTTGGCCTTGAGGTCGCAATCCGCGACCGTCGCCCGCATCGCCTCACTGGCCCTCATGCCCGTCAAGAGGCACAGGGCAAGGGCTACCCTCGGGGGTCCGTTCAGCTCGCGCCACAAAGCCGCCACCTCATCAGGCGAGGGTGCCCGCCGCGGATGGTAGGTCACCCGCAGCGCGGGCTTGTGCCAAGCTGGCGTGATGCCGCTGCGCCGCGTCGTGCGGTGGAGCAGCGCGAGCTCTTCGTTGATCGTTTTGTTCTGGACGCCCTCACCGCGCCGCGCCTCAACGTAGGCGCTCACGTCAGCCTCGGTGATCCGGTCAAGACGCCCCGCCTTGCCGAAGAGCCGCTCGAGGACGGCGAATTTCGCACCATAGAATCTCAACGTGGTCTCTGGTGCTCCCCGCTGGTGCAGGCCGTCCTCGTACACCTTGCGCCCCTCTGCCAGCGAAACGGGTTTCTGCAGGGCCGGGAGCCCGGCTTCCTGGCGCTCAAGGTTGCGGAGGTATTCGAGAGCGTCTGTCTTGACGGTGAACGAGACGGCCACGCGTCGGCCCTTCACCTGCCGCCGGACCCGCCAGCGACCGCCTTGGTAGGTGACGCCCTTCACGCGACCAATTTAGACCATTTCCGACGTATGGAAGCGCCCGCCCCATCGCCTCCTAGCGACGGTGAAAAGAACAGGGCGCCCGAAGGCGCCCCGTGTCATGGTCCAGATCACCGGTGCCCTAGCTCAAGTGGCCGGGCACGAGAGCGTGGTCAAGGCTGCCGGTCTCGATGCTGTAACCCTCACCGGCCACGAAGTTCACGAGCAGTGTTCCTTCCTGTGCGAACACGAAAATGGGGATGTCCCCCTTCGGCCGGGTTCGGCTGCCCCATTCCGCGGTCACACGGTCGCTTCGCCCAAGGTTTCGAGCGAAGTTCTCCCGGGTGACGCCGATAAGACGCACGCCTGGCTTCCACCGGGGAAAGAACACCCTTAGCGCTGCCTTCGCCGCTTTCCCCGGCTCGAACACGATAATCGGAATCAACCCCTTCCCTGCAAGGCTCGCGATCCCATTCGCGAGGGGCTGGATGCCCTCTTCAAGCAGCCGCTCGAGCGCCTCGGCCGTTCCCACCTTCGCCGTCGGTCCTGCTTTGCTGTCCGCTTTTCTCTTCGCCATAGCATCCCCCTCAGTCCTCGTCGCCGGCCTCGGCGAATCTGTACCCTGCCGCCTTGAGTGCGAGACGCTCATCGGTCGTCGCCTCCACCAACTCGAAGCCGCGTCCGGGAGGTCGAATCGAGATATCGCCGAGCTTGACCTCGAGCTCGCCGGCTCGGCCACACGGCGCCAGGTGCCCCTTGCCGATCCCCGTACCAAGAGACAGTTTCACGGTGCCCTCTTTCTAATGTGGGTCTCGATGATCTCCGCGAGTTCATCGGGGTCCACGCCGTCTCTACCGTTAGCTCTCAGACTCGCGGATCAGACTCTCAAGGAATCCGTCAAGGGCAACGTCGAGGCTGTGGACTGCCGCGCTGATGTCCTCGGCTGGCCCCGACGCCGTGTACTCTGTCCCGTCCCTGGCAAGCGCCACCGTGGGCCTTTGAAACATGCTTTCGAGTTGCCGCGCGAGTTCCTGCATTCGCAGGCAGCCCCGCTTCATCTCCTTGACCAACTCGACCACCTCTGCTTGCCCTTTCATGGTGCCCCCTCACTGCGCCAAACGCTCCCATCCCTTCAGGAACCCTTCTTTGCGCCGCGACCCGACAACGCACGGTTTTCGTCGTGCTTCATCATCCTCCCTCTCAGGGCGCGGAGGGCCTTATCTATTGTGCTCTTGACCCAGGCGCGGGAGTGGCCGAAAGCCTTCGCCACCTCGGCGGGGGAACGCCCCTCCAAGTAGATGCTGACAAGTACCTGTCGGTGCAACTCCGTGAGCTTCGGCAGCGCCTGCAAGGCCCGCTGGACTGACGCAGGCGCGAGCGTCTTGTCACTCATCACCTCCAGGACGGCTGCCTCAACCACCGGCGACCCTTTGCCACGAGCAACGGTCTCGATCGCCCTCTCTGCGTCTTCCAGGGCGTAGTTCCGAATGCCGTAGTGAGGGTCGAACCGCCGGGCGATCTCCCGAACCTTGGACTCCCCGATCCCTTTCTTTGCCAGGCGCTTGATGACCTTCTGGAGCTTCTCTTCGTCCTGCCTGGCTGCCTCGACGTAGTCGGCCAGAAGCCTCGTAATCAGCGATGAGAGGTTGCCGCCGGCGATCTGCTGCGCATGATCCCAAATGTCCCGGTCGCCCTCCTTGACGTAGATGTTCCGCGTTGGCGTCATGCTGAAACCCCTTTCTGACGGGACGCCGCCGTTCGCAGTCGTCCGATCTACGCGTACTATAGTGATGCCATGTACATATGTCAAGGAGTGAGAAGCGTGCTCCCACGGGACGGCAGCAAGCGCGTACCCTGCGCACCGCCACTACCCCGCCTGTGCGGAGGCGCAGGGGATGTAGGTCTATGCCTCCCTTGGGCAAGATCGCGGCTCCTGGAGCCTCGCAGCGAGGAGTCAGAGAAAGGACAGGCCCGAAGCCTCCGCCGATCGCCCGTCCTGGGGCCAAGTGGCACGCCCGCGCTTCCTCGTGCAAATCGCAGTACACTCTCAACAAGGAGACCCGACAAGTGCAGCCGGGCACCCGCCTGGGCCCGTACGAGATCGTCGCCTTGCTAGGGGCGGGGGGCATGGGCGAGGTGTACCGCGCGAGAGACACGCGCCTGGGCCGGGATGTTGCGATCAAGGTGCTGCCGGCTGAATTTGCCGCCGATCCTGAGCGGCTGAAGCGCTTCGAGCGCGAAGCCAAGGCCACGGCGACGCTCTCGCACCCCAACATCCTCGCGGTCCACGACGTCGGCACGCACGAGGGCGCACCCTACCTGGTCGAGGAGCTGCTCGAGGGGCAGTCGCTCAAGGACAGGCTCGCGCAGGGGGCGCTGGCGGTGCCCGAGGCGCTGGGGATCGCGGCACAGATGGCGCACGGGCTGGCGGCGGCGCACGAGAAGAATATCGTCCACCGGGATCTCAAGCCCGCAAACGTGTTCCTCACGAGTGAGGGGACGGTCAAGATCCTCGACTTCGGCCTCGCAAAGCTGGTGGAGGGCGGGCCGCTCGACGAGGCCGACACCCTCACGCACGCGCCGACGGGGGCGACCGAGCCCGGGCGGGTGCTGGGGACGGTGGCGTACATGGCGCCGGAGCAGGCGAGGGGGATGCCGGTCGATCAGCGGGCGGACGTCTTCGCGTTCGGCGTTGTGCTGTACGAGATGCTGGCGGGGGAGCGGCCGTTCCATGGGGCGACGGCGACCGACACGGTGGCGGCGATCATCAAGGACGACCCGCCGCCGTTGCCGGCGAGCGTGCCTGGGCCGCTGAGGGCGCTGATCGAACGCTGCCTGGCGAAGGATCCAGCGCATCGCTACCAGCGGGGCGGCGAGGTACAGACGGCGCTGGAGGCGGTGCGGTCGGGCGCGGTCGGCGTGTCGTGGTCCGCGTGGAAGCAGATGGTGCGCCGACGCCCGTGGCTGGTGACGGCGAACGTGGCGGCGGCGCTGGTCGTGCTGGCGCTGGCGTTGGACGTGGGCGGGGTGCGCGGGCGGTTGTTCGGGGGCGCCGCGGCGGGACGGATCGACTCACTCGCCGTGCTCCCCCTGGAGAACCTGTCGGGCGATCCGGAGCAGGAATACCTCGCCGCGGGGATGCACGATGCGCTCGTCACGAACCTCGGCCAGCTCGCCGGGCTCAAACGCGTGATCGCCCGCAGCTCGGTGCTGCGCTTCAAGGGGACGAACGCGTCGCCGAAAGAGATCGCGCGGGAGCTGAACGTCTCCGGCCTGATCACCGGCGCGGTGCTGCGCTCGGGCGACCGCGTGAGGGTCACGGCGCAGCTAATCGACCCCGCGACCCAGGCGCAGGTGTGGGCGCACAGCTACGAGGCCGCCCTGCGGGACGTGCTATCGCTGGAGAACGACATCGTGGCGGCGATCACGCGCGAGATCAAGCTGCAGCTGACGCCGCAGCAAAAGGCCCGCCTCGCGACGGCCCGGCCGGTCAACCCGGAGGCCTACGAGGCATGTCTGAAAGGGCGCTTCCACTGGTACAAGCTCTCCCGTGAGGAACTGGACACCGCCGAGCGGTACTTCAAGCTCGCTCTGGAGAAGGAGCCAGACTGCGCCCTGGCCCACGAGGGCATGGCGATCGTCTGGATGAGCCGGACGGACGCCGGCTTCCTGTCGCCCGGCGAGGCTATGCCGCGAGCAAAGGCAGCAGCCCTCAGAGCCCTGGAGGTGGACGACACGCTCTCCGAAGCTCATGTCACGTTGGCCAACCTGAAGGTCATGGACTGGGACTGGTCAACGGCTGACAGAGAGTTCCGGCGCGCGATTGAGCTCAACCCCAACTCCGCGGAAGCGCACTTCATGTACTCGGACTTCCTGATAACACTGAGGCGCACCGAGGAGTGGAGGGCGGAGATCCGGCGGGCCCTGGAGCTCGACCCGCTCAACTTCTTCTGGCAATGCTTCTACGGCTGGCACCTCGTGTACGAGCGACGGTACGACGAGGCTGTCGCGCAGCTCAAGAAGGTCCTGGCGGCGGAGCCGGACTTCTCGTCGGCGCACATGGGCCTCTGGGGCGCCTTCTACAAGAAGGGTGTGTACGCCGAGGCCCTCGCCGAGGCGAAGAAGTTCTTTGCCGTTCTGGGCGACCGCGAGGTCGTAGATGCGCTCGACGAAGGCTGGACCAGGGCCGGCTACCACGGTGCCATGAAGCTGGCGGGCGAAAAGCTTGCGGCGCGCTCCGAGCGAACCCACGTGTCCGCCGTGCGGATCGCCCGTGTGTTTGCTCACGCTGGAGAGAACGAACGAGCCCTGAACTTCTTGGAGAAGGCCTACGAGCGGCACGAGAGCCCCCTGTATCACATCGGCGTCGGCTGGGATTGGGATGCAATTCGCTCCGACCCGCGCTTCCAGGTCCTCCTGCGGCGGATGGGCCTCCCTTCGTCCTGATCACCGGCGGGCCACACTTGTAGCAGAGAGGGATACAATCCGTCTCAAGGCAAGCCAATGTCGCTAGAAACGGGTTCACGCCTCGGCCCGTATGAGGTTGTCGCCCAGATTGGCGCGGGTGGCATGGGCGAGGTGTACCGGGCGCGCGACACCCGGCTCGGCCGCGACGTCGCGATTAAGGTATTGCCCGCTGAGTACGCCACCAATCCCGAGAGATTGAGGCCGTTCGAGCAGGAAGCCCGTGCGGTCGCTGCCCTTGATCACCCCAACATCCTCGCCCTGTACGATGTCGGTACCCACGAGGGGATCGGTCGCGCGAATGGACCTGGGCTTGGGAGGACGAATGAGGCGTAACGTCCTGATCGTATGCGTGTTACTGGGCATCGTCGTGATCGCAGCGGCGGTCGTGACGCTCACGGCAAAGCGTCCGGAGTGGAGCACCTCATCGCCCGAGGCACTCGCGGAGTTCCAGCAAGGGCTCGACGCCGGCGACAAGCTGTACTACCCCGAGGCGCGTGCGCACTTCACCAAGGCCGTGGAGCTCGATCCCACGTTTCTCATGGCAAAGTACTTCTTGATGCGCGTCATCGATTCCCCAAGCAGCGATCCGGCGTCGGCAAAGCTGCTCGAGGCCCTCGAGCAAGGCGACCTGTCGAAACTCACCGACCGCGAGCGCTTCTTGGTCCAGTACGGAGTGGCAGCACACGCCAAGGACACCGCGGGCGCTGACAAGATCCTGAGCGCGTACGCCGCCAAGAAGCCCGATGACCCCTATGTTCTCGACAGGCAGGCGACCATCGCGATGGCCCGGCAGGACTGGCCCGAGGCGCGCCGCCTGCTCACCCGCCTGGTGGAGGTGGCCCCCAATCGGGTCGTGGCGTACAACCAACTTGGTTACATTGAGATGGGGCAGGGACGGTTCGCCGACGCTCAGAAGATGTTCGAGACCTACCGGTACATCGCGCCGGATCAAGCCAACCCTCACGACTCGCTCGGGGAGCTGTTCATCCTGCTGGGCCGCTACGACGAGGCAAGAAAGGAACTGGAAGAGGCTCTGCGCATCAAGCCGGAGTTCTGCAAGCCGTACCAGAACCTTGTGCAGCTCGCCCTCCTGGACGGACGGGCAAGCGAGGCCGAGCAGGCGCTTGCGCGAGCCAACAGCACGAGCCCGTGCGGCACGTCGGGCAAGGGGATGCGGTGTCTGATCGCGACCTGGACGCCGCTCTTCGCGGGCGACTGGGAGGGGGTCTGGAAGGCGCAGCAGACCTCGTGCGGCGACCTGAAGCGTGAGGACGATCCGCTCCAAATCTGGGTCGCACTCCGGACGGGCCGCCGCGCCGAGGCGGACGCGATCGAGAAAAGTGCACACGATCGCCTCGCGAAAATAGCGCCGACTGAACCCGGAAGACGCTACATGGAGGCCTTCGTCGCCCACATCGAGGGCGCGCGGTTGCTGGCCGATGGCGAGCCCGCAAAGGCGGCCGAGCGCTTCCGCCTCGCGGATAAGTCGCTGTCGTACAGCGACCTCCCCATGGGTTTGCTCGAGATCACCAACCGTTTCGTCCTGGCGCGAGCCCTGCAAGGGTCCGGTGCCAAGGACGAAGCGGCAAGCGGTGTCGCCGAGGCGCGTGCGGTCAACCCGAAGTTCGTCGATCGGCTCAGTCTCATGGCGGCTGTTCCCGCTTCCAGTTGAGACCTCTTAGGGTCAGGAGTCGTCGTCACGCCGGTTGGACCGCACGCACCTTCACCCCTCGCGCCGAGGTGTAGTGAGACACGCCGAAGCCAGTTTGCAGGCTATGTGGCAGCGCCAGCGCGGGAGGGTTCACCACACAACCGAGGCGGCCGGAGTTGGAAGTTGCCCCCATAAAGCAGACACTCTGACCTAACGCTTGAGGGCTATCAGCAGGGGTACGAAGACGGGAAGCGAAGGGCGGTCAACTAGGACGCTGCCAGGGCACCTGATTTGACCCCCGTCGGGCTGCTAGGACTGGGCAGGGTGAGGTGACTTACCTCGCCTACCTTCCTGGTCCGCTTGGGGCACTTTCCAGCGGTCCCCGCCACGCTGGCCCGACTTGGCGCATGAGAGCCGTCGGCGCCAAAGAAGACCACGAGGACGGCCCTCCATTCCCTCTGCGCATCATGACTCCGGATGCGATCCCGGAAGCCGTCCGCCTCGCCGACGTATGCGCGCGGCGCGGAAGGCTGGTTTACGAGGTGACCCACCGAGAACAAAGGCCGCAGCAGATGGGCGCTCAGTCGGTATTGCAGCCGCGAGGTCCGGTGAGGGTGGACCGTCCCACCAGCTTCGCCCCTGGCTTCCAGCACAGCTGCAGGGACGACAAGGGCCGTTCAGGTCTGCCACCGAGTCCCCCAGGCCGCATTTTTTGCAGCTATTCTGAAATGAGGTGAAGGGATCATGCCATCGATATCGCTTCGGTTCTCGCGGCCAAGTAACGAGCAAGACTTCGAGGCGCTATGCCGAGAGCTCTTCCGAAGAGCTTGGGAGCTGTCGGGACTGCAGCAGCTCGCCCGCACCCTCTTTCTCACCCGCGAAAGGGTCGTCTACCGAAAGCTGCAGGAGGTGCTGCTGGCGATCCAGATCGAGCAGCGCTTCTCCAAGGACCAGACCTTCACCTTCTACGCCATCAGTCGTTCTTCTGTATCGGGTTAATATAGAAAGGGACGAGACCGTCGATCAAAGACAGCTAGCAGAAAGCTGAAAGCAGTAAGCGGTAACAGGGGAGCAGCAGAAGTCAGGAAGGGGACGCCCGTCTTAGCCATGAAACACGGCTCAACCCATTCGACCATCGGCCGCATCGCGTTCATCGGCAACTACCTACCGCGGCAGTGCGGCATCGCCACGTTCACCACCGACTTGTGCGAGGCCATCGCGGCCGAATACGATGACACGACCTGCATCGCCCTGCCGGTCAACGACACCGAGACGGGCTACGACTATCCGTCCCGCGTTCGATTCGAACTGACGGAGAAGGATATCGACTCCTACCGCCGGGCCTCGGACTTCCTGAACATCAACAACGTTGACCTGGTATGCCTGCAACACGAGTACGGCATCTTCGGCGGGCAGGCGGGGAGCCACATCCTGGCGCTGCTGCGGGAACTGCGCATGCCGGTCGTCACGACCCTGCACACCATCCTGCGCGACCCCGACCCCGATCAGCGACGGGTGCTGGAGGAGGTCGCGGCTCGGTCCGACCGGCTGGTCGTGATGAGCGAGCGCGGCGCGGAATTTCTGCAGCAGGTCTACGGGGTCCAGCCGGAGAAGATCGACCTGATCCCGCACGGCATCCCGGACGTGCCCTTCGTGGATCCGAGCTTCCACAAAGACCTGTTCGGGGTCGAGGGCAAAATCGTCCTGCTCAGCTTCGGATTGCTCTCGCCGAACAAAGGGATCGAAAACGTCATCGCCGCCCTGCCCGCCATCCTGGCCAAACATCCCAACGTGGTGTACATCATCCTCGGCGCGACCCATCCCCACGTCAAGCGGCAGGACGGCGAAACCTACCGGCTGTCCCTGCAATGGCTGGCCCGGGAGAAAGGCGTGGAAGGCCAGGTGATCTTCTACAACCGCTTCGTCAGTCTGGAGGAGCTCGTCGAGTTCATCGGCGCGACAGACATTTACCTCACGCCCTATCTCGACGTGAAGCAGATTACCTCGGGCACGCTGGCCTACACCTTGGGCGCGGGCAAGGCCGTGATCTCGACGCCGTATTGGTATGCCGAAGAGATGCTGGCCGAGGGACGGGGAGCCCTGGTGCCGTTCCGCGATCCGGCGGCGCTGGCCGAGCAGGTGATCGCCCTGCTGGATGACGAGTCCAAGCGCCACGCCATGCGCAAGCGGGCTTATCTGTTCGGACGGGAGATGATCTGGCCGCAGGTGGCGCGCCGTTATATGGTGAGTTTTAAACGCGCCCGCACCGAGCACCGGGGTTTTACTCCTCCGGGCTTCGCGGTCAAGCCGCTCGACAAACGTCCGGGCGAACTGCCCCCGCTCAAACTCGATCACCTGCGCCACATGACCGACGAAACCGGCATGCTGCAGCACGCCATCTTCACGGTGCCCAATTATCGCGAGGGCTACACCACCGACGACAACGCCCGCGCGCTGATGGTCAGCGCTCTCCTGGAGGCCCTGGGCAGCGAAGAGGCATTAGAACTGGCTACCCGTTATCTCGCCTTCCTCTGGTATGCCTTCAATCCTGAGACCAGGCGTTTGCGCAACTCAATGGATTACCAGCGCCGCTGGCTGGAAGAAACCGGTTCCGACGACAGCCACGGCCGCGCGTTGTGGTCCCTGGGCACCGTGTTGGGCCGCTCAAACACCCCGACCCTGCAGAGCATGGCCGGCCGGGTATTCGAACAGGCCCTGCCCGTGATCCTCGACACGACCAGCCCGCGGGCCTGGGCCTTTGCGCTGATCGGCGTCCACGAGTACCTCCAGCGGTTCGCCGGGGACCGCCAAGCCAGCCGGGTCCGAGAGGAATTGGCCGGGCGGCTGCTGGGCTTGTATCGAAGCCACCGCTCGGACGATTGGCGCTGGTTCGAAGAAGGGCTGACCTACTGCAACGCCGCGCTGGCGCACTCCTTGCTGATGTGCGGCCAATCGATGGCGAATCCCCCGATGACCGAGGCCGGGTTGGAGTCGCTCGGCTGGCTGGCCGATGTGCAGCGCGCCGACGGGGAGGGGGAGCATTTCGTCCCGATCGGATCCAACGGCTTTTATCGGCGGGGCGGCGAGCGGGCGCGGTTCGATCAACAGCCGGTGGAGGCTCAAACCATGGTCTCGGCCTGCCTCGAAGCCCACCGGATCACCGGCGACAAGCGCTGGCGTAAGGAAGCCCGGCTGGCCTTCGAGTGGTTCCTGGGACGCAACGACTTGAACCTCCCCGTTTACGACCCCACGACGGGCGGTTGCCGGGACGGACTGCATCCCGACCGCCCGAACGAGAATCAGGGGGCGGAGTCCACCCTGGCTTTCCTTCAGGCCCTGCTGGAGCTGCGCCTGGCCGAGAACGCTCTTCCACCTGTGGAGGCACCCTCTTTATGAGCAATGAACACCCCGAACTCTTTCACCGTCATAAGCTCAATCCCATCCTGACCGCCGCCCATTGGCCTTATCCGGTCAACAGCGTGTTTAACCCCGGCGCGACGCTGCTGCCCGATGGGACCACCCTGCTGTTGTGCCGCGTGGAGGATCGGCGCGGACATTCTCACCTCTGTGCGGCCCGCTCGGCGAACGGCGTGGACGGCTGGCAGATCGATTCCCACCCGACACTATCGGCCGACCCCGAGCACTTCCCGGAAGAGATCTGGGGCATCGAAGACCCCCGCATCACCTACGTCCCGGAATTAAGCCGCTATGCCGTCGTCTATACCGCCTACACCCGCGAAGGTCCGGGCGTGGCCCTGGCCTTCACGGAAGATTTCGCCCACTTCGAACGCTATGGGCTGATCATGCAACCGGAAGATAAAGATGCGGCCTTGCTTCCTCATCGGATTGGCGGCCATTGGGCTTTGATCCACCGCCCGGTCGGTGCACTCGGCGCGCATATGTGGATCTCCTACTCGTCCAACCTGCGGCACTGGGGCAGCCACAAGCTGATGCTGGAAGCCCGGCTGGGGGGATGGTGGGACGCGAACCGGATAGGACTCTCACCCCCACCGATTGAAACCCCGCAAGGCTGGCTGGTGATTTACCACGGTGTGCGACAGAACGCCGCCGGCTCCATTTACCGACTCGGGCTCGCGCTGTTTGATTTGCACACACCGGAACGTTGCCTGAAGCGCAGCGACGAGTGGATCTTTGGCCCGGAGGAATCCTATGAGCGGGATGGAGATGTGGACAACGTTATCTTTCCTTGTGGCTGCAACCTGGCCGCGGATGGCGACACCTTGTACCTGTATTACGGCGCGGCGGATTCGAGCATTGCCCTGGCCACAGGCAGCGTTTTCGCCCTTCTAGAGTGGCTTGAGCAGCGAGAATAAAGAACCCTACGACAGAAAGCAGTAGACAGTAGAATAGATAGGAATTTCCTTTCTCACCTGGACCGATGGTACCCCGGTGAAGGGAGGTGTCAAGGCTTCAGGAGGGCACGCGGCGGGCGGTCGGCGAGCGAAGCTTGAGGGCTACCAGTAGGGGTACGAAAACGGGAAACGAAGAGCGGTCAACTGAACGGGTGCCCGTTGCCCCCTTTCTGGCTTTTCATGTTGGGTAAGAATCCTTCGCCTAATCACAAGTTGGGAAAAAGGACTCCGCGCACTTCGCCTTCACGTTGACGTCGTGCGGAGCCATGAATTCATGCCTAGGCTTGCAGCTGATCAGCGATCTGCTTAGTCTTAATCACGACAAACTCAGCAGGCTTGAGCGGCGCGAAGCCCACCCAGATGTTCACAATGCCCAGGTTGCGGTCAGTCTCCGTAGTGGTCTCGGCATCACACTTGACGAAGTAGGCATCCTTGGGCGTGCTGCCCTGCAAGGCCCCCTTGCGGAAGAGATCGTGCATGAAAGCGCCAACGTTCAGGCGAATCTGTGCCCAGAGAGGTTCGTCGTTGGGCTCAAAGACGACCCACTTTAAACCTTGATTCAGGCTCTCCTCAATAGAGAGTGCGAGAGGGCGCGCTGGATCGATGGCGACACTGGGTCTCCTGCGCAGTTGCTTTGCCATAGCGCCCTCCTTTGACCCTCTGATCCTCTTGAAGAGTCTTTCCGTCTGTCCCTTGTAATCAATCTAGGTCCCGCGCGACCCAAGTCAAGCCCAGCAAGTGGATCCTGAGAGTACTTGACAACGGTGCGGGCGGGACCGCACTTGAGAACAGGAGACAGCCAGCCAGAACGGCAGCGGCTTCCAACTCGTTCGCTTCGCGCGTGCGACGGCTCTCGGCGTGGCTGCTGTTGTTGAGGGCCGGGTGGCGGCGCCGCAACTTCCTGTGCACGCCGCCCTGTTTCCCCTCTCTTGGAGGGTATCGCACAAGGAAGGGACCTTCGCGCAATCGTAGGCTGCAATCCGCAACTTGGTTGGGTCGGCGGTCGAGCGGGCGAAGCTCGAAGGCTATCAGCAGGGGTACGAAGACGGGAAGCGAAGAGCGGTCAACTAGGACGTCGCCAGGGTACCCGATCTGATCCCCCAGGTCAGCAGGGCTGGCGACGGTGAAGCGTCACAAATCGCCTGACACTTGTTGACCTCGATGCGCCTATACTCCTCGACAAGAGGCGACCACTCGCCAAGATGTCGGTGGGAAGTGCGGTGTGCCCAAGCAGCCAGGAGGGGGTGACTCATGGCTAACGACCCGAAGCGGCCAGGCCCGATCGAGCTGATGAAAATGCTGTGCCTGGACTTGCGCGAGGCCTCGCAGGAACGAGCCGACCTGGCGAAGGTTATCGCAGGCCTCGGAACACCGGACTCTTACGGTGCCATAAACAACGTGACGTTCCAGACGTACAACCTTGAGACGGCGCGTGCACTCTGGCCGCAACTTTGGGCCACACTCCGTCAGCGTTTCCCGTCAAACGCTTTGGTGCAGGAGTTGGGCCATTACTACGACGCCAATGGCAATCTGATTGACGCCTAACTGCGCGCTGCTGCTCCGCACCACCGCTGAACCGGAGTAGAAGGGCGCCCGAAGGCGCCCCACCTATCTCTGCTATCGTGTGCTGACTCACTGCACCTCGTGCGGTCCCAGGCCGTCGGCCTTGAACTCGATCTCGATCTCGTGGCGCCGGGCCTCGATGACCTGGTCAATGAACCACGGGAACCACACCTCAGGATCTTCCAGGCAATGAAAACCGGCCTTGTTTGCGAGTGCGTCTGGGACCTCGCCCGGCAGGAATATGCCCTCATCAATACCTTCGATGAAGAGGTCGCGCCCCGCTTCCTCGAGAAACGCGGCAAGCTTGCCTAGGGACACGTCATCGTCGGGAAGACGTTCGATGTACCGGGCGATGCTTTCCAGCACGCTGGCCGACTTCTCGTTCCTGGGGTCCTCTGGGTGCTCGCTGAACTTTTGTCGGCGCCAGGTGACCTTCTGATCGAAGTACCACGCCAGACCACTCCTAATAACGCTCATGCTCACCATTTCGGCCCCGTCTTTCTTCTCCCGGTCCTCCGCGCGACGTTGAACCGGTGCAGTGTGCGCTGCTGGCGCTCCGCATGGGCCGGCGCGCCCCCGACTAGAGCGCGCCGTGTATCTATTCTCTCACGGTTCAGGCCAGCCCGTCGCGCTTCGCCTGGTCGTGGTGGTGGGCGATCACCAGTTCATTGACTTCGCCATCCTCGACCACCACCCCAGCCCAGAGGCTTGCTGACGACTGTCGAGCGTGCGAGGGGCACAAAAGAAGGGCGGCCGAAGCCGCCCCGCCAGGCCGAGCGGTAACACGAGCCACCCGCGAAGTCGTGCTGGTGCTAGCTACCAGCAGAAGGTGTCTCCTGCAACGCCGATCCGGTCGTGGGTTCGATCCCCACACGGCCCACCACGTTTTCAAGCACTTACGGAGCGTTCTTCTTTTCGGGACACCCCACGATTGGCCTTGTCCCCCATTTGTGCCCCATGAAAACAGTGCAGCCCACCGCCGATCTCCTGTTGTGAGCCATCCGCATTGCGAGAGGCGGGCATTAAGCGGGGCTGTCTGACTGGAGCGCTACGCCACTATGCACAGCAACCAGTGACATCCCCCTTGACATTCGCCATGTCATGCTCTACTCTTTACATAGAGGAAAGTGAGCGACATGGCGCGCGGTAAGCTCCTAAGTATGGTCAAGGAGGAACAACAGCGGGCAAGGCGCGCACAAATGCTGTCTGTGCGAATCACTGATGGCGAGCACAAGAGACTTTACGCGGCGGCCAAGGTCCACGGCATCCCGGCTGCTGGTCTCGCTCGGATTCTCATAGTGTCTGGCCTTGAGGACCTTGAGGCCAAGAAGTAACCAGTAAGGGGAGGACAACATGAAAACACGGGCGAGCAAGCACAACAAAGAGGAGAATTTAGCCAAAGGTTCTTGGGCAACGCCGTTGGATGACCCAGAAGTGAAGCGTCTTCCGGGCTACAAGGCGGTAGCAGAAGATGCGAAGGCGTTCCTGGCAAATTCGTTCATCGCCCTGAGAGTTGAGGACGGGGTTGTGGTGAGCTGGCACCTTGAACGGCGAATCGCTTGAAGGGCGAGTCACGGGCCGACCCCCCTCTACCACCAGGACACCAGGGGCACCATGAAGAGGAAGGCGTCATGATCGTCGAGAACATCAACACCGGGAAGAGGGAGACGGCGTACTTGATGCCCGTCCTCTGGGTCGGAACGAAGGACGCCTTCACCATTGGCCCCGGGGAGGCAGAGCTCGAGTGGCGGCTGGTCGAGGCGGCCGATGAAGAACGGGCCAGGCTGGAGGCCGTTGGGTTGGTCTTCGCCAAGGATCCCGTTGTCCCTGCCCCTTCGTCCTTGAGCCTCGTAGGCGCTTACCACGCTTTCGCACTGGGAGGACTCAGGCGGCCTTCGCTCGAAAACCCGTCCGAACCCAAGCAACACCCAAGCCTGAGAGATAGATTACCGCGACCAGGACAAGCAGGGCGGTAAGGAAACCCGCGACGGTTTTGGCTTGTTCATTGAGAATGTGGTCTTTGTAATCCTGAACACTGTGAAGGCTGACTTTGTACCTGTACATGAACGGCTCCGGCCGTCCCCCATGGAGGAGATGCCCGTGGACGGTCCACACGACGAAGCGCCCGCCCGCACCGTCGGGAGGGGCGGCGGGTAGGAGCGGAAGCGAGTCGTGGAACGGGCCCCCGATCCAGCGGTAGCATAGATTGAAGGAGTAAGAGGGGCCAACCACAGAGGATGGGTTCATGCATCCACTCGCAAGCCTAGTTGGGAAAACCATCACAGCGGTGGTCTACAAAACCAACCCAAAGGACAAGTCACCAGCCACCCAACTCTTCCTCGTATTCTCTGACGGGACGAACTACGAGATCTATACTTCCGGTGATGCCCAGATGGTCTTCACCAAGGGTCTCTGGCCTGGAGATATCGAGCAGGTTCGACACTATATGCCCGAGATGACAATCGTTTTCGATTCCTCCAAGTGCGTCCCCCCATCGTGATTGTTCGGCTAGCGGTCGAGCCAACAACACTTGAGCGCTATCAACAGAGGTACGAACACGGGAAGCGGCGAGCGCTCAACTGAGCATCGATGCTACTCTTAAACAGAAATCGGGGTTTGGATCCGGCCTCGCCGCTTTTGGAGCGAGGATGACGCTAATGCCAGCGCTTACCCCTTTCCTCCGCGCCGACCTGGCAAGAAACTCAGCCGCAGACAATACTGGCTGGCTGTGGTTGGTTGGCTTCGTATTGGTGGTGTGGTTCTTTGTGTGGTTGAACCACCAACTCGAAGGCGCGAGAAAGTACAAACGACTCAAGCCCCGCCTCGACAACCTCGATAGGGACAGACAGCAATGGGAGGGCGTGGTTGCCACCGAGAAACGAAGTATGGAAACCGCCAAGCAGGTCTGGGAGGCCAAGGTTGCCGCCGATAAAGAAGCCATTCGCATCTTGACCGAGCAGAAAGCAAAGGGTTTTCCTTGGCTCGCAGAAGCCTATGCCGACTACTTCAAGCTGAAGGACCTAAAGGAAGCGGACATCCTTGCGCACAAGTCCCATCCGGCGCCAGCTGCCGCGGCGAAGGTTCGCGAGATCGCGGCAAAACGGCGCGAGGCCGAGTATCTCCTGCGGGTGCACCGCTATCAAATGCAGTTCTACGAGAAACTCTTTCCGTGGCTCGCTGAGTTCAAGGAGATGGACGACGAAGACTTTCTCGCGGTTGAGAGTTCCCGCAAGTCTACCGCAGGTGAGGAAGAATCAGATCCTGTGCGCCACTATCTCACACAGGCGGAGTATGACAAGCTCTCGCAAACAGAGAAATTCCAACTAGCCCTTGATCGCTACTGGAAATCCAAAAAAACGCGGTGGCAAATTGGTCGTGACTACGAGCGCTACGTTGGGTACCTGTTTGAGGCGGCTGGTTGGGACGTTACATACCATGGGATCATCAAAGGCCTGGAAGATCTCGGACGTGACCTACTCGTCCAAAGAGACGGGCGCATGATGGTTGTGCAGTGCAAATGCTGGTCAACACAGAGGACCATTCACGAGAAGCACGTCTTCCAACTCTTCGGCACAACCATCGAGTATTGGTTTCGCGAGACACACCCAAATGTTTCCGGTGACTCCGTTTCGTTTCAGGATGCGCTCGCACGCAACTCTGTAAAGCCAGTTCTCTTTACTTCGACGACCCTATCTGAGCCTGCAAAGGCGTTCGCGCGGATTCTGGGTGTTGAGGTTCACGAAAAGGTTCCGCTCCAGCGGTACGCCTGCGTCAAGTGCAACTTCACCAAGGAGCATGGCAAGATCTATCACCTTCCGTTCGATCAGCAGTACGACCGCACCAAGATTCAGGATCCCCGCACCGAACGGTTCGTCGAAACCGTCGCTGAGGCAGAGACCCTCGGATACCGGCGGGCGCATCGGTGGCGGGGCCAGCCAGTGACCACGCCTTGACTGGCCAACCGTTCGTCCCCGCCCAGCACCAAGCAACGTCCAAGGGCGCTTCGGCGGCTCTCCCGACCCGGGCAACCTTCCAATGTTGTGCGTCACGCGCCAGTGCGCCAGGTCCGTTCGATACCCGAACGGCCCTCCATGTCTCATGCACGCCTGTGTTACGCTTCGCGCGCACGAGACGGCCCTGTCGTCTAACGGTCAGGACACTGGTCTTTCAAGCCAGCAGCACGGGTTCGACTCCCGTCAGGGCCGCCATTGCCCCCATGCATCCGTCCAGTTGAGAGTGAAGAGTTGGGATTCAATAGTTCCCGATCAGGAGAGGCGCGTTTAACTCTTCACTCTTCACTCTTCACTCTTAACTCTTGACTCTCGACTTTGAACTCTTAACTCGCGCCCCTCGGCGGGCTTGTCAAAACGCGAACTGGGACCTAAACTCCCCATGTGAAACGGTTCACATTCTGCAAAGTGGACCGGTTCGCAAATCCGCCCCCCACGAGCTTTGTCGGTTGCGGAGCGCACAAGGAGGAACGCCATGTCCAAGCGCCGTATGGTCACCCTCGACGGTAACGAGGCCACCGCGTCAGTAGCCCACCGGACCAACGAGGTGATCGCAATCTATCCGATCACCCCCTCGTCGAACATGGGCGAATGGGCCGACGAGTGGTCGGCCTTCGGCCGCAAGAACATCTGGGGGGTCATCCCCCAGGTGACCGAGATGCAGTCCGAGGCGGGTGCGGCCGCCGCCGTCCACGGCGCGCTGCAGGCGGGGTCGCTCACCACGACGTTCACCGCCTCGCAGGGGCTGCTGTTGATGATCCCCTCGATGTACAAGATCGCGGGCGAACTGACCTCGTACTGCATGCACGTCTCGGCGCGCACGGTTGCCACCCACGCCCTCTCGATCTTCGGCGATCACTCGGACGTGATGGCCTGCCGGCAGACCGGCTTCGCGCTCCTCTCCTCGGCGTCGGTGCAGCAGGCCCACGACTTCGCGATCATCGGCCAGGCCGCGACGCTCAAGTCGCGGGTGCCTTTCCTCCACTTCTTCGACGGGTTCCGCATCTCGCATGAGGTCGACAAGGTCGAGGAGCTCACCGATGACGACCTGAAGGCGATGCTCCCGGACGAGCTGATCAAGCCTCACCGCGACCGTGCCCTCACCCCGGACAGGCCAGTGCTCCGCGGCACCGCCGAGAACCCCGACGTGTTCTTCCAGGCCCGCGAGGCGTGCAACCCGTACTACATCGCATGCGCCGGCTTCGTCCAGGAGGCGATGGACGAGTTCGCGAAGCTGACTGGCCGCCAGTACCACCTCTTCGACTACTTCGGCGACCCCAAGGCCGACCGGGTCATTGTGATCATGGGTTCGGGCAGCGAGACGGCCCACGAGTACGTCGAGTGGGCGAACGCCCGCGGCGAGAAGGTGGGCCTCGTAAAGGTCCGCCTCTACCGACCGTTCGACGTCCCCGCGTTCATCGCATCGCTCCCCAAGACCGTCACGCGCCTGGCTGTGCTCGACCGGACCAAGGAGCCCGGCTCGATCGGCGACCCGCTCTACCTGGACGTGGTGACGGCGCTGCAGGAGGCGCGCGGCGAGGGTCTCTCCCCCTTCAAGAACGACCCGCTGGTCGTGGCGGGACGCTACGGGCTCTCCTCGAAGGAGTTCACCCCGGCCATGATCAAGGCCGTGTACGACAACCTGGCGGCCGACAAGCCCCGCAACCACGTCACCATCGGGATCGTTGACGACGTGACCCACACTTCGCTGCCTGTTGATCCCGAATTCGACATCGAGCCCGACGAGGTCAAGCGCGCGGTGTTCTTCGGCCTCGGCTCCGACGGGACCGTCGGCGCCAACAAGAACTCGATCAAGATCATCGCCGAGGAGACCGACAACTGGGGCCAGGGCTACTTCGTCTACGACTCGAAGAAGGCCGGCACCATCACGATCTCCTACCTGCGCTTCGGACCTCGCCTGATCCGCTCCCACTACCTGATCAGGCGCGCAAACTTCGTGGCGTGCCATCAGTACGTGTTCACCGACAAGTACGACATGCTGGAGTACCTTGCGCCGGGCGGCACGTTCCTTCTCAACTCGCCGTTCGGCTCGGATGAGGTGTGGGACCACCTCCCACGCGAGATGCAGCAGACTCTCATCGAGAAGAAACTCAAGTTCTTCGTGATCGACGCCTACAAGGTCGCCAAGGACACCGGCATGGGCGTGCGCATCAACACGATCATGCAGACCTGCTTCTTCGCGATCTCCGGCGTGCTGCCGCGCGACGAGGCGATCACCCAGATCAAGAAGTCGATCGAGAAGACCTACGGTAAGAAGGGCCCGGAGGTGGTGAAGAAGAACTTCGCGGCGGTGGACCACACCCTGGCGCACCTCTACGAGGTCAAGGTGCCGGCCAAGGTCACGGCGAAGCGTGCAATGCCGCCCATCGTCTCCGATAAGGCACCCGACTTCGTCAAGCGCGTGACCGCGGTGATGATCGCCAACAAGGGCGACCTCCTTCCGGTGTCGGCGTTCCCGGTGGACGGGACGTGGCCGACCGCCACGACAAAGTGGGAGAAGCGCAACATCGCGCTCGAGATCCCGGTGTGGGATCCGGCGATCTGCATCCAGTGCAACAAGTGCGCGATGGTCTGCCCGCACGCCTCCATCCGCGCGAAGCTCTGCCAGCCCGAGCTGCTCGCCAAGGCGCCCCCGACCTTCAAGTCCACCGACTACAAGGCGGCAGACTTCAAGGGGATGAAGTACCTGCTCCAGGTCGCCCCCGAGGACTGTACCGGCTGCACCCTGTGCGTGATGGTGTGCCCCGCAAAGGACAAGTCCAACCCCAAGCACAAGGCGATCGACATGGCACCGCAGATGCCGCTGCGCGAGAGCGAGCGGGAAAACTACGCGTTCTTCCTGGACCTCCCCGAGGTGGACCGCGCGGCGGTGAAGATCGACGTCAAGGGCTCGCAGTTCCTCGAGCCGCTGTTCGAGTACTCGGGCGCCTGCGCCGGCTGCGGCGAGACGCCGTACATCAAGCTCCTCACCCAGCTCTTCGGCGACCGCGCGCTGATCGGCAACGCGACCGGGTGCTCCTCGATTTACGGCGGCAACCTGCCCACGACTCCCTATGCGGTCAACCGGGACGGGCGCGGGCCCGCGTGGAACAACTCGCTGTTCGAGGACACCGCCGAGTTCTCGTTCGGCATGCGGCTGGCCGTGGACAAGCACACCGACCTCGCCAAGCACCTGCTGCGCCAGCTCGCCGGCAACATCGGCCAGGCCCTGGTTGACGAGATCCTCGGCGCCGACCAGACCGATGAGGCCGGCGTGGCGGCGCAGCGCAAGCGTGTTGAAGCGCTGCGGGCCAAGCTCGCCGGAGTGAAGTCACCGGAGGCGCGCAAGCTGGAGCTCCTCGCCGATTACCTCGCCAAGAAGAGCGTGTGGGCGGTGGGCGGCGACGGGTGGGCCTACGACATCGGGTACGGCGGTCTCGACCACGTGCTCGCGCAGGGCCGCGACGTCAACCTCCTCGTGCTCGACACCGAGGTTTACTCCAACACCGGAGGCCAGCAGTCGAAGGCCACGCCCATGGGTGCCGCGGCCAAATTTGCCATGGCCGGAAAAGAGGTTCCCAAGAAGGACCTTGGGATGCTCGCCATGACCTACGGCAACGTTTACGTCGCCCACGTGGCTTTCGGCGCGAAGGACTCCCAGACCGTACGGGCGTTCGAGGAGGCCGACTCCTACCCTGGGACGTCGATAATCATCGCCTACAGCCACTGCATCGCCCACGGCTACGACCTCGCCTATGGGTGCGAGCAGCAGAAGCTGGCCGTCGATTCGGGGGTGTGGCCGCTGTACAGGTGGGACCCGCGCCGCATCGCGGCCGGCGAGAGCCCGCTCAAGCTCGACTCGGCGCCTGGCAAAGTGGACGTGGGACAGTACATACGCAACGAGACACGCTTCCGTATGGTGGAGCAGCAGGACCCGAAGCGCTTCGCGATGCTGCTCGAGCGGCAGAAGCGCGAGGTGGCGAACCGCTTCGCGGCCTATGAGCACCTCGCCAAGCTGATGATTCCGGCCGGCGCCAAGTCGGAGACCGGTGAGCCGAAGGAAAACTGAGGGGGAGACCATGGACCTTTCGACGACGTATCTCGGCTTCAAGCTTTCCAATCCGCTTATGCCGGGGGCCTCGCCGCTCGTGGATGATCTCGACAACGTGAAGCGGCTCGAGGACGCCGGGGCAGCCGCGATCGTGATGCACTCGCTGTTTGAGGAGCAGATTACCCAGGAGCAGTTGGGGCACCTCTACACGGTCGAGATGCACGAGGAGTCGTTCGCGGAGGCGCTCTCGTACTTCCCGCGGCCCGAGGAGTACCGGCTCGGGCCGGACTCGTACCTGGAGCAGATCCGCAAGATCAAGGCGATGGTCAAGGTCCCGGTCATCGCCTCGCTGAACGGCACCTCGCCCGCCGGCTGGCTCGACTACGCGAAGCTCATCGAGCAGGCGGGCGCCGACGCGCTCGAGCTCAACCTGTACTACCTGGCGACCCAGGCCTGGGAGACCAGCGAGGGCGTGGAGCGCCGCACCCTCGAGGCCGTGCGCGTCGTCAAGGGCGCTGTGAAGATTCCGGTCGCGGTCAAGCTCTCCCCCTTCTACTCCGCGCTCGCGAACCTCGCCAAGCAGCTCGACGAGGGCGGCGCCGACGGCCTCGTGCTCTTCAACCGGTTCTACCAGCCGGACATCGACGTGGATGAGCTGGAGGTCGTGCCGAGCCTGCAGCTCTCCGACTCCTCTGAGTTGCTGCTCCGGCTCCGGTGGCTGGCCATCCTCTCGGGACACTTTAAGGGCTCGCTGGCCTGTTCCGGCGGCGTTCACTCGCCGCTCGACGCGGTCAAGGCGGTCATGGCAGGCGCGCACGCCGTGCAACTGGTCTCCGCGTTGCTCAAGCGCGAGCCGGCGTATCTGCGGACGGTGCGCGAGGGGATGGAGCGCTGGATGGAGGAGCACGAGTACTCGTCACTGTCGCAGATGCACGCGAGCATGAGCCACCAGAAATCGCCCAACCCGCAGGCCTTGGAGCGCGCCAACTACATGCGCATCCTTCAGGGGTGGCGCCCCTAGAGGCAGGGACTCGGGGTTCGGGCTTCGAAGATACAGACGTAAGCACGACGGGGCGGCCGGCTGGCCGCCCCTCCTCTATCGGGCGGCGCGAAAGCGCCGGCCCACGCCAGTCAGGGTTCGACTGGGGGCTCACGAACTGCGTTTCTGTCCCCCTTGCTTTTCCTTCAGGGACGGTCGCCGCGGAGGAGGTGCCGAACCTGAGCCGGGAAACGACAGCGAGAAGTCAGGCGCCCGCCAACCGCTGCGCCCGAAGAAGGGCTTGGTGATCTCCTCCGGGGGTGGCTCCAAGCGAGGGAAACGGGCTCCGGGCGGGGAGGTCCGCGAACACCAATGCCGTTGGGCAGCCTTGCAACGGGCAAACCATCGTAGGCGAGGTTCGCCGCCACTACGTCGAGCTGGACCGGCCAATCTCCGGGCTGTTCCGAGTTCGAGCGTGCCACTCCAACAATCGCCAGCACTCCGAGCACCCAGGCGAGCCGGCCACGCGGCTGACCGCCGAGGTTGTCCCACATTCCGGCGAGCGCCTGACCGATCTCGTCCCGCCCGGCCCCACGTGCCAGCAGGTCGCGCCGGCCGTTGACCTCGGCGACGGCAAACGTCTTGCCTTCGGCGCGCTGCGCTTCCTCGCGGATGCGGCGCAACAGCTCCTCTTTCGCCGCGGGGTCTTTCTCCGCATCACCGTCGTTGGCAAACAGCTGATGGAAGAGCTCGGGCAGCTGCGAAGGCTCACCCAGGACGACGACCGCCAGGTACTGGCCGCTCTCGACGTCCTCGAGCACCACTGCGCTGGAGCCATTCAGGGCCAAATAGACGGTGTCGGCACGGACGATCTTGTCCTCGGGAACGAGAAACCGGCAGTCGGTCTGGCTTACCAGGGCGCGTGGCGAGGCGCCGTTGGCTCGCATGAGGGCCATGACCAGACGCGCCCTCCCCCGTCTGTCCTCGTTTGCCCACGAGGCATCAATGCGCCTCAGCACCTCCGTCCGCTCGTGGCGCTGTGCCGGTGTCATCGCCGACTCATCGGCTCCGCCCACTCCCGTGCACAGCACCCGTGCGAGCACCTCGGAGCCGCTGCGCACCTCCCCGGCGTCGTATGTCACGGTGACGTGGAGCGGCTGAACGGCAGCGAGGACGAGAGCAACGAGGATCATCGCTTGCGATTATGGCACCATGGGCCGCTCGCACGTGCACCTGGCGTGCCCGAGCGGGCAGCGCGGTCTGGGCGAGGAAGCGAAACCAAGTCTGGTCGCCATGAGGCTACGTCAACGAAGCTTCCCCTTTCCCCTGTTGTCCATGTGTTACGCTCCGGGCGGAGGCTGAGTGGAGCGCGTCACCCACGTCATCGCCACCGTCCACGAGGTGGCGCTGAAGGGGGCCAACCGCGGCTGGTTCGAGCGCACGCTGCTGGCGAACGTGCGCGCTGCCCTGCGGGGGCTTCCGGTGGTTGAGGTGTCGATCCCGGCGCGGATCGTGGTCCGTTTCTCCGAGCCTGTCCCCTGGGCCTTGGTCCTCGGACGGCTGTCCACCGTTTTCGGGATCAACGGCATCATCCCGGTGGAGCGCGCAGGCACGACGTATGACCAGCTCGAGCGTTTCGTGGGCGAGCACGCCGACGAGTTCAAGGGGGAGACGTTCGCTATTCGCTGCAAGCGCTCCGACAAGCGTTTCCCACTCACCTCCGGGGAGGTCAACCGACGGCTGGGGGCGTTCGTGAACGAGCGCACCGGCATGGCCGTGGACCTGGAGAATCCGGACGTCACCCTCCACGTCCTCGTCCAGAGTGACGGCCTGTACCTCTTCCGGGACCGTTACCCTGGGCCGGGTGGGCTGCCGGCGGGCACCTCTGGCCGGGTGCTGGTGCTGCTCTCGGGCGGCATCGACTCGCCCGTCGCCGCGTACCTTGCGATGAAGCGTGGCACCAGGGCGCACTACGTCCACTTCCACTCCGCGCCCTACACCACGGACGCCTCGGTCGGCAAGGCCGAGAGGCTGGTCCGGCTCCTCACGCGCCACCAGGGGGCGAGCCGCCTGGCGGTCGTGCCATTCGGGGACTGCCAGCGGGAGATCGTGGCTCTCTGCCCCGAGCGGCTGCGGGTGGTGCTTTACCGCCGCATGATGCTTCGCACGGCAGAGAGGATCGCCAGGCGCTGGCGCTGCGAGGCCCTGGTCACCGGGGAGTCGCTGAACCAGGTCGCGTCCCAAACGCTCGAAAACATCTCCGCCATCGACCGCGTCGCTCACATGCCCGTGCTGCGCCCACTGATCGGCATGGACAAGCAGGAGATCATCGCGATCGCGGAACGGGCCGGCACCTACGAGCTGTCAGTCCTGCCCCACCAGGACTGCTGCTCGTTCCTGCAGCCACAGCATCCCGCGACCCGCACAACAGCCACCGCGTGCGAGGAGGCCGAGGCCCCCCTGGACGTCGAGGCCTGGGCGCGCCGGCTCCAGCACGAGGCGACGGTCACTGTCATTCAGCACCGCTGGGATGACTGCCCCACCGGCTAGCGCCCGTTGCCACGCTGCGACGTGTCCCTGTAACCAGGGCGCGAAGACTTGCTCACCCGCCCTCCGCCCAGGCTTGCATCTTGAGGCTCGCGCCTTCACGCCGCCAGGCTTTCAAGCTTTCCTTACTTGGTGGGGCTGAGCTTCTGGATGTCCGCCAGCACCTGTGTTGCGTGCTTGCTCGGAGTCACGTCCGGGTACGCCGTGAGCACCTTGCCGTCGGGCCCGACCAGGTACGAGATGCGGCGCGCCCCGAGCCGGCTCGGGGAGTCCGCAGCGCCCACCTCGACCGCGAGCACGCGCTTCGAGTCCGAGAGCAGGCGGAACGGGAAGTTGTGCTTGGCGACGAACTCGGCGTTGTCCTTCGGGTCATCGAACGACACGCCCACCACCTGGACGCCCGCCTTTTGGAAGCCGGCAAAGTTGTCCCGCAGCGCGCATCCTTCGGTGGTGCAGCCGGATGTCATCGCCTTTGGGTAAAACCACAGCAAGTAGGTCTTGCCGGCAAACTCGCTTGACGTCACCCTCGCGCCGGTCTGGTCCACGAGCTCCCAGGCGGGAAATGCATCGCCGGGCTTGAGCATCCCTGCGGCCATGGCGGACCTTCCAATCGCAAGAACCGCCAGCATCGAGAACAGTCTTCGCATTGCTTCTCCCCTCGACCGAACAGAACCCCCTGCTACGGCGACCAATTCCGCGAGCCTCGGCACGATCCGCCGCCGCACATCACGGTAGCACCCTTCCGGTCTCGGTGGATCCTGTGTAGAATCCTTCTCCGGATGGCTTGGATTTTGAGATGTCGCTGAACGACTCGGGCTCCACGCCCGTGCACCGCACCAAACACGCCGACCAGGAGAAGCGGGCGGTCGCCCTGAGCTCGGTCTTTGCCGGTTTCTTGCTGACCGTCATGAAGCTGGTGGTGGGCCTCATGACCGGGTCGCTCGGCATTCTCTCCGAGGCCGCTCACTCGGGCGCTGGACTTCGTGGCGGCCGGCGGTGACGTGGTTCGCGGTGCGAGCGTCGGGCCGCCCTGCCGACCGCGAGCACACCTACGGGCACGGCAAGGTGGAGAACCTCTCGGCGCTCTTCGAGACGGTGCTGTTGCTGGTCACCTGCGTGCTGGATCATCTATGAGGCTGTGCAGCGCCTGTTCTTCAAGCAGGTCGAGGTCCAGGCCACGATTTGGGCCTTCGCCGTCATGATCATCTCCATCGTCGTCGACCTGTCGCGCTCGCGCGCTCTCTCCCGTGCTGCCAGGAAGTACGACAGCCAGGCGCTCGAGGCCGACGCCCTTCACTTCTCAACCGACATCTGGTCCTCGTCAGTCGTGCTCCTGGGCCTCGTGGGCGTGCTGCTCTCCACCCTGCCAGGTCTCCGTTGGCTGCTCAAGGCAGACGCGCTCGCCGCCCTTGGCGTCGCCGCGATCGTGGTCTGGGTGAGCGTCCAGCTCGGGCGTAAGACGATCGCCAACCTCCTCGACGAGGTGCCACCCGAGCTGCACGACAGAATCGTGAAGGCGGTGCAGGTTCCTGGGGTCGTCAAGGTGGTGCGAGCGCGCGTCCGGA
Source organism: uncultured Acidobacteriota bacterium (assembly GCA_963739225.1). GTDB lineage: Bacteria > Acidobacteriota > Thermoanaerobaculia > Thermoanaerobaculales > Thermoanaerobaculaceae > RBG-13-68-16. Next base: position 92,777 of record CAVTZQ010000005.1, read on the forward strand.
GGAGCGGGCCGGAGGCCTTCGCCGACGTCACCCTCACGGTCGGCCGCGACGTCGCCCTCGAGCGCGCGCACGAGGTGGCCACCGCCGCGGAGGCCGAGGTGCGGCGCCTGTTGCCAGGTGCAGACGTGGTCGTCCACGTGGAGCCGACCGACAGCGCGACCGACGTCCGCGACGAGGACACTCCCGGCGTGGTGAGGGCCATCGCTTCGCGCCTGGGCCTCGCCGCCCACGATATCAACGTCGAGCAGGTCCTCGGCTCGCGTTCGGTCGAGCTCCACCTCGAGGTCGACGACGGTCTGAGCGTCGCCGCCGCCCACGGGCAGGCGACCGCCTTCGAGAAGGCGTTGCGGGAGGCCGTGCCGGGTGTCGGGCACATCGTCACCCACATCGAGCCGGTCGGCGTCGCCGGCTCGCCGCACCGGGCGGAACCCCGGGACGAGGTTCAGGTGCTCGAGGTCCTGCACGAGCTCGCACGGGAGGACAGCCTCCACTGCCACCCCCACAACGTGACCGTGAGACGCACCGGGGGCGAGCTTGCGGTGTCCTTCCACTGCGCCCTGGACGCGGACACCGCCATCACCACCGCTCACGCCATCACCGAGCAGGTCGAACATGCCCTGCGAGTGCGGCTCCCGCACCTGGGGCGCGTCGTCATTCACGTCGAGCCCCTGTCGAAGAAGTGAGAAGGCAAAGGGAAAGCGGGAGAGGCACGACGGGAAATCCAGGGGGCTTTGCGGGCCTGACCTGTGTCCTTCTGTCCTCCCTATTCCCCTTCACGTCTCCCGTCTGCCTGGTCTTCCTAGGCTCCGAACTTGGCGAGCTTGCCGGCGGCGGCCAGCGCTTCCGCCATCAGGAAGCGCAGCGGCATGCGCCCGAGCGCTCCGCCGGCACAGGTGGTCTCGGAGAACGTCCCAACCGAGTCGCGGAAGACACGGCCAGGCGCCCACACGAGCGCCGGCACCGGGTGCCACGAGTGCGCCTTGAGGGCCACCGGAGTCGAGTGATCGGCCGTCACGACCACCACCTCGAAACCGTCACCGAGGAGGTCGGGCACGAGCCGGTCCACCTCCTCGATGACCTCTCGCTTGCGGTTGAAGTCGCCGTCCTCGCCTGCCTTGTCGGTGTACTTGACGTGCACGAAGAAGAAGTCGCGCCCCTCGCGGGCTGCCCGCAACACCGCCGGGAAATCCGCGAGGGACGGCGGCGCCGGCGGCATCTCCATGCCGACGAGGCGCGCGAGGCCACGGTACATCGGGTAGGTGGCTATGCACACCGGCCGAAGGCGAAAACGCTCGGAAAGCGGAGGGATCGTCGGCAGCGAGTCGAAGCCTCGAAGCAGGATCCCGTTGGCCCGAGGCTCGTCCTTCAGCGCCTCCCGCGCCGCCTTCACGAACGCCGACACGATCTTCGCGGTCGGCCTGGATGCAGCGTCCAGGGCCTTCACCGGCAACGGCGCGCATGCCGGTGTGCTGGGGATCGGTGTCGCCCAGGCGATGGCCCAGCTTGTCCCCCCGCACGATCAGCGCGCCGCGGTGCTCCGCCTCGGTTTCAACGAAGAACTTGACCCCCGGCGGTGTCGGGATCTCACGCAGCCGTGCGACGAGCCTCCGGTTCTCCCCGGTCTCGATGCGCCCCGCCCTGCGGTCGGAGATGTAGCCGTCGGAATCGAGGGTGCAGAAGTTGAAGCGCGCCGCCACGTCGCCGGGCTGGAGCGCGAAGTCGATGCCCACGGCGGAAAGCACGCCGCGGCCGATCTCGTACTCGGTCGGGTCGTAGCCGAAGAGGCCCAGGTGGCCGGGGCCAGAGCCGGGCGTTATGCCAACCCCCACCGGGTCAAACCGCCCGCAGCAACCGTCCCTGGCGAGGAGGTCCAGATTTGGCTTCTTGGCAGCCGCGAGGGGTGTGAGAGCGTCGCCGTAGCGCGGCAGGTCGCCCAGGCCATCCAGCACCAGGAACAGGATGCGCGACGAGGTCTGCTCGGCCTGCCTCTCAACGATCTGCATCGTGTCCATCGACACCTCCCGCACCAACAAGCATAGCGCCCCCGCCTGCCCCGTCTAGGGTTTTGCTGACGTTTTGACGCTCCTTCCTGGCACCGGAGGGACCTCCATCATCTTCTCCATCACGGCGTTGAACAGGAGCGGGAAGGTTGCCTCGGTCTGGCCGCGGAAGTACGGTGCGAAGGAGAAGAGCACCGCGCGCCCGTCACCCTGCCGCACCTCGACCGCGGCGACGCGCCGTTGCAATTTCTCCTCACCGCGCATCCAGCCGGAGAGGACCAGCGGCGTGTCGGGAAAGCGTGCGGCGACCACACGCGTCTGCTCGCCGACCACCGGCCTGGTGGCAAAGGCCGTCGCACCCTCGATCATCGCTGCGACTCGCGCCGGCATCCCCCACCCCAGCGGGGAGCGGTCGTCCACGTCCAGCGCCAGCAGGGCGCCCGGGCAGCGAAACTCCTCGCGCTTGATGCCCCGGAGCGAGTCGGAGACCGGAAGGTCGAGGACCTCGGCCAGCCAGTCGGCCGAGGGACCGAAGCCCACGACGGTGCCCCCATCGGCGAAAAAACGCTTGACCGCTTCGACGCCTTCCTTGCCAATTCCCTTGCGGTATTCCGGGGGCGGCGGAGCCGGGCCGCGCTGCTGTGGCCCGTCAACGATCGCCTTCCCCTCCATCGGCGGGATCACCAGCACCTCCACCCGGCTGGCAAAGGCGCCCGAAGCCACCGCCGGAGTGTCCACCACCTCGACTGGGAAGCCGGCCTTCTCGAGGACGAAACGCAGCCAACCCGCGTCCTCCAGGCCGATGTGCGGGTGGTAGACGCCCACGACCGCGCGGCGCAGCCGGGTCGCACCGGCCGTGCTCGGTCCCGTGCGCACCGCCGCCACGCGGGCACCGGCCAGCACCTGGTCCATTGAAGTGCCGTCCAGGCCCTCGATAACGAACGAACCCGCCGGGACGTCCTTTCCCGCCAACTGCCGCGGGGCCGTCATGCGGGCGACGGAGGCCCCCTTTGCGAGCGCCCGATTCACAACCGCAAAGCCGCCCAGCTGCCCGGCCGGTACGAACAGGGCTTCCCCTTCCCCGCTCGGGCGCGGCTCGGGCGCCACCCATTGCGATCCCATGTGGGCAAGATTGCCGCGCAGCTCACCCTCGACCCTCACGGCGTGAACACCTAGCGAGAGCGGCATCGTCCAGGCGGTGATGTCGTAGGGGAGCAGGATCTCCGCCTCGGGCGCCGGGGCGATCTCCGGGTAGCGCTGCCGTTCCATTACCTCCAGCAGGTACTGCCGCAACGGCTGCGCCGCGAGGAAAACCACCGTGCCGGCCGGATACGAGAGCCCGTCGGCGACCATCGCCTCCTTCGCGGTGAAGCCCTCGAGCCCGGCGGCGACGAGCAACTCGACCAGGTGTGCCCGGCGTCCGGGATCACCCTCGGGCGGGACCAGGTACGCGCGCGGCGCTTCGCGCTCGCCGCGCGACGATTGCCTCAGCGGCCATGCTCGAGACGTCGCGAAGCAGCGCGTCGCGCTGGACAGCCGCAAACTCCACAAAAGCTCGCATCAGCGTGAGCTGGTAGGAGACAGCGTCCACGAGACCCCACGTGCCGCCCCGCCACGGGTTGGGGAAGTTGACCTGCGCGCGGTACTCCACGAGCCCCTTGCCGCCGCCGTGCAGCTCGCTCTCGTCCACCTGGACCGGGGTGGCGAGGGCAGCGCTCGCCGTCTCCGTGAGCACGCCGAAGACGTTTTTCCACCACCCCGTGTTGCGGGTTCCGCCAATCCAGTTGGCGTCGAACGTCCAGGCCGACACAACCCCGGTCTTGCCCTGCTCCTCGAGCCGGAGCGCCATCAGAGTTCCCAAGTGCGAGGTCATGCGCCACACGAACGGGTGAACGTTGGGCGCGATTGGATCGGCAAAGGGCGGCACGAACTGCCGGGGCCCGGTCGAGCCCATCATGTGGAGGTCCAGGAAGAGCTGCGGATGCCACTCGTGGTATGCGAAGTGGTTCAGCGCCCGGCTCTCCGGCTGGGTGAGGTAGACAAAGTCACGGTTGTTGTCGTGCCCGGCGTAGCGGTGGTAGAGGAACGGCGGCGACGAGCCCTCGTAAGGCGTGCCCAGCCACTTCCGGTACCACGCGACCGTGGCCTCCTGACCGTCCGGGTTGAGCGACGGCACCAGCAGCAGCACGGTGTGCTCGAGCCACGCCGCCGCCACTGTGTCTCGTGAGGCATCGGCAAGCTCGAAGGCGAGGAACAGCGCGGACTGTGGGCCGGCGACCTCGTTGGCGTGAATACCGGCGGTGATGAGGGCGCAGCTTGGAAGAGTGGCCACAAGCCGGTCTCGGGTCGAGGCGTCGAGACCCCGCGGGTCCGCGATGCGCGCCCACCCCCGGCGAAGCTCGTCGAGCCTCGCGATGTTCGAGGCGGACGAGATCGCCACCGCGACCATGGTTCGCCCCTCCACCGTGGGGCCCACCTCGATCATCCGCACCCTCTTGCTGCGCTCCGCGAGCGCACGCAGGTAGCGCACGCTCTCGCTGTAACTCGCCAACACACGGTTCTGGCCGACGTCCATGCCGAGGATGTCGTTCGGCGAGGGGACGCCCTCGCCTCCCGCCGCCAGCCGCGCGGCTACGATGATCGCCATCACCACAGCGCACCGCATCCAGTTCTTCCTGGCCATCGCGCCTCCGCAGCGATAAGGGTACTCTGTCCCGGGCCGGCCGTCGCGCTCCCCCACTGGGCTGTCCCCCGGGGCTTTGCCCCGATTCCCCTATCTTCCTTCACTGCCCGCGCACGCCCGGGCACTCCATTCTTCCCACTGCGTGGAGGCTTTTCTTGCCCCACGGGTTCTCTCTCGCCACGCCGGTGCTCGGCCGGGTGTCATCTTGTCACTGCGTGACGGCTTTGTTTTGCCAAGCGGGCGCGCGGCCCTCCTTTCTTTCCCACTCCCTGTGGGTTTTCTTTTGCCCCGCGGGCTCGGAGCGGTCGCTCGCTGCGGCCATTGAGGCCGCAGCTCCGACCCGCCTGCGCATGCGACCGAGTAGGGACGTCCCGCGGCAGGGCCCCTCGCTGTTCGCATGAAGCCGTGCCAGCGACACCCCACCGCGGGACGCCCGCTCGGAACCCGCACGCTCCGGCGCGATGGCTCCGACCGCCCGCGGGGCGGATTTCACCACCACCCTCCCGCGTGCCGCTAACGTGCGTGAGCGGTCTAGCGAACTCGAGAAGGTGGCCGTAGTGACAACCAAGAAGCAGGCGGCGCACCCGCTTGGCACGACAAGTAGGGGTTTGGGGCGACGCCCCAAGAAGAGGCGAGGCTGGTAGACTCGCGGGTCTGAGCGAGGTGCTGGCCGTTGGGTTCTGCCGCCGAGACTCCAGTGACATTTCCGGAACGCCTCACCGCGGCGGCGTTGCTCGGCGTTGCCCTCCTCCTGCGCATCCCATACGTCTTCCACTACCGCTTCAACTCCGACGAGCCCCAGCACCTCCACGTGGTGTGGGGCTGGACCAGGGGCCTCGTCCAGTACCGCGACCTCTTCGACAACCACTCTCCCCTCTTCCACCTCCTCATGGCACCGCTCCTGGCGCTGATGGGCGAGCACGCGAAGACCCTCTTTGCCATGCGTCTTGTAATGCTTCCCCTCTGGCTCGCGGCATTGGCACTCACCTTCACGATCGCCCGTCGGCTGTACTCCGAGAGAATCGCGCTCTGGGCCACTGTCCTGCTCGCAGTCCACTTCGAGTTCTACTTCGTCTCCCTCGAGTTCCGCACCGACAACCTGTGGGCCGTGGCGTGGCTGGCAGCGCTTGCGGTGGCCGTGAGCGGCTCGCTCACAACAGGGCGCGCATTCGCCACCGGCGCGATTCTCGGCGCCGCATTGGGCGTCTCGCAGAAGACGCTTCTCCTCGTCGCCTGCCTTGCAGGGGCGACCGCGCTCACGTTGGTGCTGGCCCCCAGGACGCGAAGGCAGCTCCCCTGGCGCCGGGCGGCAACTCTGGCCGGCGTGGCCGCCGCGGGCTTCTTGCTGGTGCCGGTGCTCCTGGTTGCTTTCTTTGCAGCCGTCGGGGCGCTCGGCGCTTTCTGGTACGGCACGGTCCAGCACAACATGCTGCCCGGCATGGGTGAGCTGCAGAACGCCTGGCGCAGGCTGCTGTTCCCCCTCGGCATGGCGCTGGTGTTGCTGCTCGCCGGGCCGATGATCCGCTCCGCCGCCGGGAACAGGCTTCGTTCCCTGCGCCTTGTGCTGCTGCTCACGGCCGGAAGCTACTTCCTCTGGGTCCAGAGCTTCTGGCCCTTCATCACCGCACAGGATTGGCTGCCGTTCGACCCGCTCCTCGTGATCTTCGTTGTGGCGGGGCTCGAAGCCTGGGTGGCACGCTGGGGCGCTGTCTCTCTCCCCGCCGCGGTGCTGGGCGCGCTTCTGGTCGTCGGGCTCGGGGTGCTGGTTTTCAAGGGGCCGTTCTGGAGGGACCGCGCCGCACCCCAGGTGGCACTGGTGCGCGAGATCCTCCGAATGACGGATCCAGGGGACTGGGTCATCGACGCCAAGGGCGAGACGGTGTTTCGCCGGCGGGCTTTCCCCTGGGCCCTGGAGAGCGTGACGAGGGAACGGCTGCGCCGGGGCCTGATCCGCGACACGCTGCCCGAGGACGCGGTGGCGACGCGCGCCTGTGTCGCAACGGTGGACGACGCGCGGTTCACCGACCGCTCGAGGGTCTTCCTCGATGAGAACTACGTCCCCGTGGGTAAGCTGCGCGTGGCCGGGACCCTCCTGGGCGACGCCGACCCGCGCCTCCTCACGTTCACCGTAACGATCCCTGCATCGTACGCGGTGGTGGCCGAAAGGGGCACCGTGAGCGGGTTGCTGGACGGCACGCCGTACGCCGGCCCTCGGCAGCTTTCGCCGGGCCGGCACGAGTTCGTGCCCGGCGGCCCAAACGGACGGCTGGCAGTTGTTTGGGCAAAGGCCGTGGGAAGGGGCTTCTCCCCGTTTCGCATCAGCGAGGGTCCAAGGTGATCCAGACACTTGCTCTCGAGCCTTCGGACCGACTCCTGGTCCTCGCGCCCCACCCCGACGACGAGTCCGTGGCGACCGGAGGTCTCCTCCAACACGCCCTCGAAGTGGGGACAGAGCCGCTGGTGGTGTTCTTCACCAGCGGCGACAACAACCCGTGGGCGCAGCGCGCAAACGAGCTGCGCTGGCGAATCACCACCACGGACCGCGCCCGCTTCGCCGCCCGTCGCCGGGCCGAGGTCCTACATGCCCTCGAGCGGCTCGAGGTAGGCCGGTCGTCGAGCAGGTTCCTCGGCTTCCCCGACCAGGGCACGACCGACCTTCTGTTGCACGGAAACGAGGTCGCGATGCGCACGCTCACCGACGTGCTGCGGGAGTGGCGGCCCACGGTCGTGGTCGGGCCCTCCCTGCTCGACCTCCACCCCGACCACAGCGCGCTCGCCGTGATGCTCAGCCTGGCGCTCGAAAGCCTCTCCGACACGGTGGCGCCGCGCAGCCACTTCCGTTACCTCGTACACAACCCCGGGCTTCTCTCCCGTCACGAGGACTCGCTGGTCCTGCCGCTCTCCCCCGTGCAGCGGAGCCGTAAACGGGCAGCCATTGCCTGTCACAGGACGCAACTGGTGCTGCGCAGCACCTGGCTCCTTTCGTTCGCGCGGAGCGAGGAGAGGTTCTACCTCGCCGAGGCGCCCACCGGCCTCACCCAGCATCCGGTTCGCGGCGCGATCCGCGGCGACCGCTTCCTCGATCTCACCCTCGCGTCTCGCAGCCTCCTGCGCTCCTTCGGTGCCAGGACCGTGTGCCTGGTGGGCGGTTCGTCCACGGCGGCGGTACGGCTCGCAGTGGTGCTCCCCGCCCGAGGCGGCGCGGCGATCGCGTGCGACCCGCGCACCCGCAGACCCCTTGGCGAGGCCGAGTTTCACGGGCGGAACGGGCTGGGGACCCTGCGTCTTCCGGCCGAGCTCGTCCCCGAGGGCATCCGGCTGTTCGCTAAGGTGGAGCGCGCCTTCGGCTTTTTCGACGAGGCCGGCTGGAAGGAGTTGCCACCGGTGCAACGCCAGGCGCACTCCGACACCTGAACCGGCCCCACCCACCGGCCACCCTGCTGGCGGTACACTCGTGTGCGGGAGGGGACTTGGGTTCAGCTCGGTTGTTTTTCGCGGGATCGCGCGCATGAGCGGCCGCGTCCTGCCGCTTCGCTCGCCGGCAAGATCGCGACCTGCCCGCGGCCGGCACGTCCGCGAGCGTGGGTCGGCGCTCCGAAGCATCCGTCCACGGCGCGTGCTCGACCTGTTGCGGCGCGTGTCCGAGGTCCTGGAGACCGTGGTGGACCCGGAGGTGGCCGCGTGGAGTGTCCTGGTGGCCTACACCGCCGGCGAGGGCCTTGGGTTCAACCGGGCGTTCCTTCTGCTCGCGGAGGGAGACCAAATTCGGGGCTGGTTCGGGGTCGGTCCACGCACCCGTGAGGAGGCACGCGAACTCTGGGCGGAGCTGCGGCAGCGCGAGGTGCTCCCGCTGGACCGCCTCACGGAGCCGGACCTCGAGGCTGTGGAGGCCGAGCGGCGGCGCCACGCCGGGACACTGGCGGCGCTCACCCACGACGCAGTCAGGGGGTGTGGAAGCTGGCAGCGAGCGTTCATCGGGCGCAGTAACCATCCCAACCCGTGCGTGCGCCACTGGGTCGCGGCGCTGGACTCACGTGAGCTGGTTGTCGTGCCGCTGATGACTGGTGGGGAGCCGTGGGGCGTCGTCCTCGCCGACAACTTTGTCACCCATGCGCCGGTCTACCACGTCACCCTCGAGGCCGCCGAGACCCTCGCCCGCTACCTGCGCGCCGCCCTGGAGCGCACCCAGTTGATGCGGCGCTTCCAGGAGGAGAAGCGGCGCCGCATGCTTGCGGAGCACGCGACCGCCCTCCTCGACACGGCCCGTACCCTCGCTCACGACCTCAAGAACCCTCTGGCACTGGCGGGGGGCCTCGCACGCGAGATCCTGAGCGCCCCCGCTTCCGACCGTGACAGCTTCACCCGCCAGCTCGGCATCGTTGCCACCGCGGTCACCCGCGCGGAGCAACGGGTGGCGGAGCTGGTGGCCGGGCTGGCGAGCCGCGCCGACGGCATCTCTCTCGGACCGGTTGAGGTGGGGGCCCTCGCCGAGAGAGTCACCGAGGCGTTCCGGCCGCTGGCCACCAGCCGGCAGGTCCGGTTGCTCTGCTACCACCCGGGGCGCCCGGTGATGGCCGCCGCCGCAATCCCCTCGCTCGAGCGCTGCCTGGAGAACCTGCTCTCCAATGCGCTCGAGGCCCTGGGCGACACCGGCGGCGAGATCCAGGTGGCGGTCCGCGAGCACACACCTTGGGTGCTCCTGGTGGTGGCGGACAACGGGCAGCCGCTCCCCGCCTCGATGCGTGTCGACCCCTTCGCCGGCGGGATCACAACCCGGCGCGGCGGGAGCGGTCTTGGCCTCGCGTCGGTGCGGACTTTGGCGGAAGCGATGGGCGGCAAGGTGGAGTACGATGAGAGGGAACCGGGCTGGGTGCGTTTCACTCTGTTCCTGCGGAGGTGGTTGTGACGGCGGCGCGCTTGCTTTTTGTGGATGACGAAGAGGGCTTCCTGGAGCTTTACCGGGCCGCCTTCAGCCGCGACGGGTACACGGTGGAGACCACCGCGACCATCGAGGGCGCCCGCGACCGACTGGCCCAGGGCGGCATCGACCTCGTGGTTCTCGACATCCGGCTCGGCGAGGTCTCGGGGCTCGCCCTTTTGCGCGAGATCAAGGCGAAGGACTCGAGCTTGCCGGTGGTGCTCTCCACCGCCTACGCCCGTTACCAGGACGACTTCTCGTCCTGGCTCGCGGACGCCTACGTGGTCAAGTCATCGGAGCTCGGCGAGCTCAAACAGGCGGTGCGGCGTTGCCTGGGGGCCGCACGATGATTTCGATCGTGATGGCAGGGGGGTTCGGCACCAGGATCCGCCCGCTATCGGCGAATCGTCCGAAGCCCATGCTGCCGGTGGTCAACCGCCCGATCCTGGAACGGGTGCTCACCCACCTTGCGAGCTTCGGCATGCGCGAGGCGGTGCTGTTGACCTACTACGACCCCGACAAGATCCGCAACGCGTTCGGCGACGGCAAGCGGCTCGGCATGAAGCTGCACTACGCCAACGCCGACCAGGACTGGGGAACGGCCGGCGCGGTTGCTCACGGCGCGGACGTGGTGTCCGCGGACCAGTACCTCGTGCTCTCCGGAGATGTGATCTGCGACTTCGACCTCAAGGCACTGGTCGCCGCGCACAAAGAGCATGACGCGATGGCCACCATCGGCCTCACCCGTGTCGCCAACCCGCTCCAGTTCGGCATCGTGATCATCGACGGAGACTCCCGCGTGAGGCGGTTCCTCGAGAAACCCACCTGGGGTGAGGTCTTCTCCGACACCGTGAACACCGGCACGTACGTGCTACAGGCCAAGGCGCTGATCCATGTCCCGCGCAACGAGCCTTCGGATTTCTCGCGTGACCTCTTCCCCCGCCTGCTCGCAACAGGGGCACCGCTTTTCGGGCACGTGCTGCAAGGCTACTGGCGGGACATCGGTGACCCCGAATCGTACCTGGCCGTCCACCGTGACTACTTCGAGGGCAGGCTGCGGCTGATGCCACCCGGAGAGCTGCGCCAGATCGGCGGCAAGCCGCTCTGGATCGAGGGCAAAGCCGACATTGACCCGAACGTCGAGGTGCGGGGCACGGTCGTGATCGGCCCGGGCTGTCGTGTGGCGTCAGGTGTGCGGCTCGAGGACGTGGTGCTCGGCCCGGGAACCGTGATCGAGCCGCGCGCCGAACTGCGCGGCATCGTGGCGTGGGACGAGGTGCTCGTCGGCGAGGGGGCACGCGCCGAGGACGCGGTGCTCGGGGCGCGGGTGCAGGTGGGCGCGGGGACCGTGGTCGAGAAGGGTGCTGTGATCGCCGACGACACCGTGCTTGGCCAGGAAGTGCGGGTCAAGGAAGCGGTGAAGATCTGGCCCGCGAAGGTCGTCGAAGATCATGCGGTCGTGCACTCGAACCTCGTGTACGCCGAGCGCTGGCGGACATCGGCGTTCGAGGAAGGAGCGGTCACCGGCCTCACGAACCTCGAGCTCACACCCGAGGTTGCCGCCCGCCTGGGCGCGGCCTACGGCACGCTGCTGCCCCCGGGCAGCACCATCCTCACCGCCCGCGATGATCACCCCGCCTCGCGCATGCTGCGGCGCGCGTTCGTCGGCGGCATGAGCTCCACCGGAGTCCACGTGGTCGACCTCGGGATGCTGCCGGTGCCGGTGATGCGCCACAAGCTCGAGGGGTTCGGCGAGGTGGGTGGGGTCTCGTTCCAGCAGGTCCAGCTGGTGCGCGGGATGACCTCTATTCGCTTCTTCGACGACCACGGGCTCGACATCTCCACCAGTTTCGCCAAATCGGTGGAGAGGGTCTTTTTGCGCGAGGAGTTCCGTCGGGCCCAGCACCAGGAGATCGGGGTCATCTTCGAGCACCCGCGCCTCGTGGACTTTTACGCCGAGTCGTTCCTCAAGGCTCTCGCGGTGGAGCAGATCCGGGCTCGCCGCCTGCGCATCGTCGTTGATTACGCTCACTCGGCGGCGGTCGTGGTCCTGCCACGCCTGCTGGCGGACCTCGGCTGCGACGTGGTCACGCTGAACGCGCACACCGAGAGTGTGCACGAGGCGATGCTCGCGAGCGAGATCGCGCTCGCCCACCGCCGCCTCGCAACCATAGTCGCCTCGCTCGAAGCGGACCTCGGCGTGTGGCTGTACCCCAGCTGCGAGCGCATGGTGCTGGCCGACCGCGAGCAGCGCCTGTGGGCGGACTTTGATCTCGTCGCGCTGATGGTGGCGGTGGTCATCGCGGCCAAGCTGCCCCCCGGCGAGGTCGTGCTACCCGTGTTCACGCCCTCCACCTTCCTCACTGTGCTCACCGAAGCCGGCCACCGCCTGCGAGAGACGCTCTCGGCGCCACGGGCCCTCACCGAGGCCTCGCGGCAACGCGACGTGCTTTTCGCCTCCGCAGGCGAGGGCGACTTCATCTTCCCCAGCCTCCACCACGCCCCGGACGCCCTTTTCGCCCTGGGCAAGCTACTGGAGCTGCTTTCGCGGGCGGAGCAGCCGCTGGCCGAGGTGGCGAAGCTCGCGCCTGCGGTGCCGGTGGCGCGCGTGACCGTGGCCTGCCCCCTGGAGCGCAAAGGCGAGGTGATGCGGCGCTTTGGCGAGCGGGTCCAGGGCCAGGAGGTCTCCTACCTCGAGGGGATCAAGGTCGTCCTCGACGGTGGCTGGGTCCTGCTGCGCCCGGACAGGGTGGCGCCCACGCTTCACCTTCACGCTGAATCGGAAACGCTTGAGGCGGCCCAGAAGCTGCTCGGCAAGCACCGCGAGGAGGTGCAGCGGCTGGTGCGGAGCGCTTGACCCCTCGATGGCCAAGCTCACTTTCCTTTGGCACCTTCACCAGCCACAGTACCGCACCGCCGACGGGCGCGTGCACGCCCCCTGGGTCCTGCTCCACGCCGGAGGCGAATACCTGACCCTAGTCCACGCTCTCTCGGCAACCCGGCTGTCGGGCCAGGTTCTGAACCTCACACCGGTCCTCCTCGACCAGCTCGCGGCCTACCGGGACGGCACCGCCAGCGACCCGCTGCTCGAGGCGCTCCGCACGCCGGCCCGGTCCCTCGCCCCCGAAGGACAGAGGGAACTGTTGCGGTGGGCGTTCCTGCTCCACTCCAATCAGTTGCGCCGGTGGCCGCGTCTCGCCGAGCTTGCCGCCCGGGCCGGCGGGGCGCCCAGCGAGGAGGCCAAGCGGCGGTTCACCACTCAGGACCTCACCGACCTGCAGGTGCTGCTCGTGCTGGCGTACGCCGCCCCCAACCTGCCGTGGGAGCCGGAGCTCAAGGAGCTCGCCGAGAAGGGCGCAAGCTTCTCCGACGCGGCGCGCCGGCAAGCCGTCGAGTGGCTCGCAGCGTGCCCCGGCCGTCTCCTCGAGGGGTACCGCAGGCTCGCCGGCCAGAGCGGCGTGGAGATCTCGACCTCGCCGTATGCCCACCCGATCATCCCGCTGCTCCTCGGCACCGACGTGGTCGAGGAATCGTGGGCGCCGCACCCGGCGCCCGCGGTACCGCCCTTCTCCGCCCCGGACGATGCGGCGGAGCACCTCCGCCTGGGACTCGAGACTGCGCGCGCGTTCGGGTTCGCGCCGGTGGGCTGCTGGCCACCGGAGGGTTCGGTCTCGCAGGCAGCCGTCGCGCTCTACGGGCAGTACGGCGTGCGCTGGCTCGCGACCGACGAGGGCATCCTGGCCGCCTCTTTAGGGCGCGCCCTCTCGAGCGAGTCCGGAGTCGGCCAGGAGCTCTTCCGTCCGTGGCGGCTCTCCGCCGGTGGCCCGGCCGTGTTCTTCCGCCACCGAGGCTTCTCGGACTTCATCGGGTTCCAGGCCTCACGCTTCGGGGACGAGGCCGAGGCCGCCCGTGACTTCGTCTCGCACCTGCGGCGGACCGCGTCCCAACTGCCGGATGAAGCAGGGATCGTGGTGGCCCTCGACGGGGAGAACCCCTGGACCAGCTACCCCCAGGGGGGAGCCTCCTTTCTGATCACGCTGGCTCGGGAACTGGAGCAGTCCACACAAATGCGCCTTTCAACCCTCGCCGAGAGGGTTGAAGAGGAAACGCCCGTGCTGCTCCCCCGCTTGCACCCCGGTTCGTGGATCGGGGGGACGTTCGCCACCTGGATCGGGCACGAGGAGAAGAACCGCGGCTGGGAGCTGCTCGCCCGCGTGCGGGCGCTGGGCGCCGCTCGCGGCGGACCGTCCTGGCTTGCCGCCGAGGGGAGCGACTGGTGGTGGTGGCTCGGGGACGACAACCCGACCCTGCTGGCCCCTCTTTACGACGAGCTCTTCCGCGCCCACCTGCGCGATGCCTGCACAGCCGCCGGGGTCCGTGCGCCGGCGGAGCTGGCGGCTCCGGTGCGCTCGGCCGCCGTGCGCCTGCAGGTCCCGCTGTCCAGCGAGTGGCCGGCTCCGGTGCTTGACGGCGTCACCACCAGCTACTTCGAGTGGAGCGTCGCGACCTGGGTCGATGCCCCCGGTACCCACCAGCGGTTTGCCCGCGCCGCCCTGCGTGCCGAGCCCGGCCGCCTCTGGCTGCGGGTGGAGGGGCGCTCCGGGATTGGGCCTCCGGTGCCCCTGGTGGTGTCGCTGGTGACCGCGAAGGCGCGCACGAGCTGGACGTTGCCTGCGGACCTCCCACACGGCTGCGCGGTGGGCCGCTGCCTCGAGGCCGTGCTCCCGCTCCCGGGCGGGGAGGTCCTGCTCGCCCTGGAGAGCGGGGGCGAGCGGTTGCCGCAGGAGGGTTTCTGGAAGCTCCAACTGTTGGAGGTGGACGAACCGTGAGAACCGGCCTGAGGCTTGCCGCCCTCCTCCCCCCACGGCTCGAGGCTTGGCAAAAAACCGTCGTACCCAAGCCCCAAGCCCCAGGCCGCAACCCTCGGTTCAAAACGGCACGATCCGGAATCGGCGGCCCCTCGGCCGTCTTCTGCGTGAAGAAACGACTGGAGTAACCAATGTCCGAACTTCGATTCGATCCCATACGAAGGCGCTGGTCGATCATCGCCACGGAGCGCCGGTTCCGCCCCCACGAGTTCAAGCGCCCGGGCCCGGAGCAGCCTGGGGACGTTGGGGCCTGTCCGTTCGAGTACGGCAACGAGGGCGCCACGCCTCTGGAGATATTCGCCATCGCGAAGGGACCGCGGCAGCCCAACACTCCCAACTGGCAGGTGCGCGTTGTGCCCAACAAGTTCCCCGCCCTCGGCATCGAAGGGGAGCTTTCCCGCGAGGCGGTCGGGATGTTCGACAAGGTCAGCGGCGTCGGCGCGCACGAAGTGATCATCGAGACACCCGATCACTACCGCACGGTCGCGGACATGACGCCGGAGGAGATCTTCCTGTTCCTGAAGGCCTGGCGTGAACGCCTCATCGATCTTCGGCGGGACATCCGGATCCGCTACATCCTGTTCTTCAAGAACCACGGGCGCGAGGCCGGCGCCTCCCTCTACCACCCGCACTCGCAGCTCATCGCCACCCCGATCATCCCCACCTTCTTGGTGGAGGAGCTCAACGTCGCGCGGGAACACTGGGGGCGCAAGGAGCGCTGCATCTTCTGCGACCTCATCCGACAGGAGAGGGCGTTCGGCGAACGGGTCGCGCTCGAGACCGACCGTTTCGTGCTGCTCGAGCCCTTCGCCTCCTCGTTCCCGTTCGAGACCTGGCTGATGCCCAAGGACCACTCTCACGACTTCGCGCTCTGCACCGACCAGATCCTCCAGGACCTGGCGAAGCTCGTGCGCGACTTCCTCCGCCGCATCCGAACGCTGTTGGACGACCCACCGTACAACTTCATCCTCCACACTGCGCCCAGCCCCCATCCGCGTCCCGGGCAACCACGCTACTGGACCACGATCGAGTACGACTACCACTGGCACATCGAGTTCGTCCCGCGGATCACACGCATCGCCGGATTCGAGTGGGGTTCCGGCTACTCCATCAATCCGACCCCCCCGGAGGAGGCGGCCCGCTTCCTGCGGGAAGTCACCACGGAAGACGGTTGACAGGCGACAGTAGACAGTCGACAGTTGAGACAGACAGCGCGTCATCATCGATTGCGGAGGCACTGAAAGCCGTCTTCGTAGGGTGTGAACGGTTAACTCTTAACTGCGAACCGGGAGCCACGCATGCGTATCGCGCACCTCGCGTCCGAAGTCGTGCCGTTCTCAAAGACCGGCGGTCTGGCCGACGTGGCCGGGGCCCTTCCTCCGGCCCTAGCCGCTCTCGGCCACGAGGTCACCATCGTCGCCCCCGGCCACCGCGCGGCGCTGAAGGACACGCTGCCCGGCGAGCCGCGCGGCGAGGTGAGCGCGCTCGGGCTTTCCGCCAGGCTCAACGTCCTGATGCATCGCGGCGTGCGGGTCGTGCTGCTCGACTGCCCCGCGCTCTACGTGCGGCCGTCCCTGTACTCACTGCCCGACGGTGACTTCCCGGACAACCCCGTACGCTTCGCCTTCTTCGCGCGCGCCGCCCTCTCGGCCCTCGCCAAACTTGGGGGGGTCGAGGTCGTTCACGCGCACGACTGGCAGGCGGCGCTCGCCCCCGTGCTCCTCCGCCACGACGGCCAGGTTCGCTTCGGCCTCCGGGGCGCAAAGACCGTGCTGACGATTCACAACCTCGCGTACCAGGGGCTTTTCGCCCCCTGGGTGCTGGAGGCCTGCGGACTGCCGCGCGAGCTCTTCACCATGGACCTCCTGGAGTTCTACGGGCAGGTGAGCTTCCTCAAGGGCGGGCTCGTGAGCGCCGATGCCATCACCACGGTTTCGCCAACGTACGCGAAAGAGATCCTCACCCCGGCGTTCGGTTGCCGGCTGGAGGGCGTGCTGGGGGCCCGCCGCGACAGGTTGTTCGGAGTTCTCAACGGGCTCGACCTCGAGGAGTGGGACCCCGGACGGGACCCGCACCTGGAGCTCCCCTACGGCCCGGAGGACGTTGTGGAGGGGAAGCGTGCGGCCCGCGCGCTGCTTGCGGCAGAAACCGGCGTCGGCGCCGCTTCGCGGCCGCTGCTCGGCATGGTCTCGCGCCTCGCCGAGCAAAAGGGGGCGGACCTGCTTGCAGCGGCACTCGACGACACCGTCACGATGGGTTTCGACCTGGTCGTGCTGGGGACCGGCGAGCGGCGCTACGAGGATGCGATGCGCGCGGCGCAGGCCGCCCACCCGGGCCGGGTCGCGGTGCTGACCCGCTTCGACGAGCGGCTCGCACACCGGATCTACGCGGCGAGCGACCTCTTCCTCATGCCGAGCCGTTACGAACCGTGCGGGCTCGGACAGATGATCGCGATGCGCTATGGCACCCTGCCGGTGGTTCACCGTACGGGTGGCCTGGCGGACACGGTGACGGACGCCAGCAGCAAGAACGGCACCGGTTTCGTGATGGAGGAGCTGACGCCCGCCGAGCTCACCTCGACGCTCGCGCGCGCTGCCAAGCTCCTGGCCGATCCCGCCCGGCTCGCCACGGTGCGCCAGACGGCCATGGCCCGCGACTTCTCCTGGAAAGCCTCCGCCCGCGAGTACGCCAAGCTCTACGAACAACTGACTGGGTAGGTCTGCCACTCACCAGTTTCAAACCTCTGCCGCATCGGACAGAGACGGGGGGAGATGTGCCCTCCCGCCAGCCCTCCAGACTTTTGGGCGTGGAGGCCTGAGAGACCGGCTTCGCCTTCCTTTAGGCCTTCATGCCTCCTCGACGGGTCTCTTCTTCCCGAATATCCAGGCTACCAACACACCCAGGAGGTAGAGGGCGACCATCGGGAGAGCGAAGACGCACTGGGTCGGGATGTCCGGGGTCGGGGTGATGACCGCGGCGACGATGAAGATGACCAGCACCGCCCAGCGGAAGTGGCGCAGCAGGAAGCGGTGGGTGACGATCCCGAGGCGGGAAAGCAGCAGGATCAGCACCGGCAGCTCGAAAACCAGGCCGAGCCCGAGGATCACCTTGCTCGCCATCGAGAAGTACTCGTTGATGGTGACCACTTGGCGGAAGTCCTGCCCGACCTGGAGCAGGAAGTGAACCACCATCGGGAACGCAATCTTGTAGCCGAAGTACCCGCCCCCCACAAAGAAAACAGTGGTGAACACGACGAACGGCACCGCGATGCGGCGTTCATGCCGGTAGAGCGCCGGCGACACGAAAAGCCAGAACTGATACAGGACTACCGGTGATGCCAGGAAGATACCTGCCAGCAACGCCACCTTCATGTACAGCATGAAGGGGTCCACGAGTCCGGTGAAGGCGAGCTTCTCACCGCTGGGCAGGAACTGCGTGATCGGCACGGCCATCCAGGCGAAGATCGGCTGGGCCCAGTACCAGCACAGGAGGAACCCGACGAAGATCGCCGCAATCGACCACGCCAGCCGACGCCGGAGCTCCTCGAGGTGCTCCAGCAGCGTCATGCGGTTGAGCTCTTCCCCGGCCTGGCCGGACCGTTGCCAGGTCTCGCCCATCAGCTACTTGGGCTCCGTCGGCTGCGGCCGGTTCTCGGCTGCGGCTCGGGTCCCGCTGGTTGTAGTTTCGGCTCTGCCGGCTGTGTGCCCCCAGCGGGGGCCGCGGCTGGCTCGGCAAGGGGGGCCGGCCTGGTGACGTCCTCGATCTCCTTCTTGGCGGCTCGCAGTTCGTCGGCAGCCACCTCCTCCTCCAGCGACCTCTGGAGGTCGTTGGAGGCGCGCCGGAACTCGCCCATCGCCTTGCCCAGGCTTTTTCCGATGTCCGGCAGCTTGCGCGGCCCGAACAGCAGCAGCGCAATCACAAAAATCAGCAGAAGCTCCGGAAGACCGATCGACCCGAACATACCGCCCCCCGTGGCCCTGTGCCACCTCCAGCGCCAGAAGTATAGTGTGATAAAGTCACGATCCCAAGGGGGTGCGATGCGGGCTGTTCAACGCGGTCTCCTGGCGGCGGTGGTCGTTGGGGCGGGAGCCCTGGCAGGTGCGGTCGCCGGCGAGGGCACGCGCGCCGATTTCTCGAAGTCCGACAAGTTCCTGACGCGGTACACCGAACTCCTGCGCCTCGTAAGGGACAACGCACCGCTCAAGGTGGGTCCGGACGACCTGGTCTACTCCAGCATTGACGGAATGCTGGCGCTCCTCGACCCGCACACGAACTTTCTGCGCCCGGACGCCTTCGCCCACATGCGGGAGCGGCAGCAAGGTGCATTCCACGGCATCGGGGTCATCATCTCGCTGCGCGGGGGGAAGATCACGATCATCACCCCGATCGAGGGGACCCCTGCGGCCCGCGTCGGCCTGCGCGCAGGTGACACGATCGAGGCGGTGGACGGGCAGTCCACCGAGGGCATGGACCTTGACGATGCCGCCCGCAAACTGCGCGGGCCCGAGGGCTCGACCGTGCACATCACGGTGAGTCGACCTGGGCTGGCAGACCCGCTGGAGCTGACGATCAAGCGCGCCCGCGTGCCCGCCGATTCCGTGCGGTACGCCTTCATGGTCGGAAAGGACACGGCGTATATCCGGATCAGCGACTTCATCCGCTCAACCGGTGACGAGGTGAGGCTGGCGCTGGAGCGGCTGCAGGCCGCGGGCGCCACGCGCCTGCTCCTCGACCTGCGCGACAACCCGGGTGGCATCGTGGACTCCGCGGTGGCGGTTTCAGGCCTTTTGCTCGCGGGTGGTCAGGAGGTATTTTCCACGAAGGGTCGCACCGCCGACTCCTACCAGGACTATCGCGCGTCCCGCGACGGGCTGCATTTTTCGGGACCGCTGGTGGTGCTGGTCAACCGTGGGTCGGCCTCGGCCGCCGAGATCGTGGCCGGAGCCATTCAGGATCACGACCGCGGCCTCGTGGTGGGTGAGAACACCTTCGGCAAGGGCGTGGTGCAGACGATCTTCCCGGCTCGCGATGCCGGCATGGCGCTGACGACTGCCAAGTACTACACCCCGTCCGGGCGCTGTATCCAGCGGGATTTCGACTCTTTCTTCGACTACATCCATCCCAGAGAACCGGTCAACCTGTCCCCCGTCCCCCCCGGCAGTAGCCCGCACCCCACCGAGCCGCGACCCACACCCTTGCCTGACACGCGCGTCTACTTCACCGACTCCGGCCGTAAGGTGTTTGGCGGCGGGGGCATCGCTCCGGATCACGACGCGCGCCTGGGCGAGTACTCGGAAAGGGTGGCACGCCTGCTGGGGAACTCGGCGTTCTTCCAGTTCGCGGTCGCCTACCTCGCCGACAAGCCTGACAAGGCCGCGGCGGCTCGAGCATTTGTGGTGGATGACAGCGCCATCAAGGCCTTCCGCTCCCGCGTCGTGGCCGACAAGTGGCTGACCGCCGAGGAGATCGACGTTGCGCTTGCAAATGCGGTCGACCGACGGGACATCGAGATCGCTCTCCGCTCCGAAGTCCTCAACGCCGGCGTCTCGCTCACCGAGGGCTACCACGTGTTCCTCGAGTCCGACGAGCAGGTCCAGGCAGCCCGCAAGTACTTCGACGAGGCCGCAAAGTTGCAGGCCCGGGCCCGACCTGGCAGCGTGCCTGTGCAGGCTTCCGCTCAGGCCGGCACGCCGCCCCGCTCGTAGAGCCGTCTGACGACCAGTCCTGGTGTACCCTGCCCCACGGGGCGGGGCGGCCCGGGCCGCCCACAAGGCCCGCTACAGCGGGACCGGAGGCCGCCGTGAGGACCATAATCGAGCCGTTCCGCATCAAGGTCGTCGAGCCCATCCGCATGACGAGCCGCGAGGAGCGCGCGGCGCTCATCCGGGACGCCGGCTACAACCCTTTCCGGCTCAAGGCAGAGCACGTGCTCATCGATCTCCTGACCGACTCCGGCACCGGCGCGATGAGCACCCACCAGTGGGCCGGCGTCATGGAGGGGGACGAGTCCTACGCCGGGGCGCGCAGCTTCTTCCGCTTCGAGGGCGCGGTGCGGGGCATCTTCGGCCACACCCACGTGATCCCCACCCACCAGGGGCGCGCCAGCGAGCGGCTGCTCTGCCATGCGGTCGTCAAGCCGGGCGACGTGATCCCGGGCAACACCCACTTCGACACGACTCGCGCCAACATCGAGGACGCCGGCGCCGAGGCGCGCGACCTGGTCATCCCCGAGGGGCTGGATCCCGAGCTCGACCACCCGTTCAAGGGGAACATCGACCTCGCCGCCCTCGAGCGCTGCATCGCGGAGGTGGGCCACGGGCGCGTGCCGTTCGTGCTGATCACCGTCACCAACAACTCCGGCGGCGGGCAACCAGTGTCCATGGCCAACCTTAAGGGCACACGCACCACTTGTGAACGATTTCACATACCGCTGCTGCTCGACGCCGCGCGCTTTGCCGAGAATGCCTACTTCATCAAGCTGCGCGAGGACGGCTACCGGGACAGGACCCCGCGCGCGATCGCCCGCGAGATGTTCGCGCTCTCCGACGGCGCGGTCATGAGCATGAAGAAGGACGCCTTCGGCAACATCGGCGGCGTGATCTCGATCAACTCCGACGAGTGGGCCGAGAAGATTCGCACGGCGCTCATCCTGACCGAGGGGTTCATCACCTACGGCGGCCTGGCGGGCCGCGACCTCGAGGCGCTCGCGATCGGGATCGAGGAGATCCTCGACGAGGAGTACCTCAAGTACCGCATCGCCTCGACCGCGTACGTCGGCAACCACCTCGCCGCGGCCGGCGTGCCGCTACTCAAGCCGATCGGTGGCCACGCCGTCTACCTCAACGGCCGCAAGTTCTGCGACCACCTGCCGGACGAGCAGCTCCCTGGCTGGGCGCTCTCGGTCGCTCTGTACGAGCACGTCGGCGTGCGGGCGTGCGAGATCGGCAACGTCATGTTCGGCACTCAGGACCCGAGCACGGGAAGGTGGAAGTGGCCCGCGCTCGACCTGGTGCGCCTCGCGATCCCCCGCCGCGTCTACACCCAGAGCCACATGGACTACGTCGTCGAGGGGATCACCGAGCTCCACCAGCGCCGCCGAGAGATTCGCGGCCTCAAGTTCGTCCACCGCCCCGCCGTCCTCCCCCACTTCACCGCCACATTCGAGAAGGTCTGACGCCCGACGCTCGGGGCCCGGGGGTCTCTCAGTCCTTTGCGGTTGTGGGGAGGCCCATGCGGCGCAACAGGTTTTGGAAGCGCGGGTCGGGGCGCAACGCGTCCGAGTCCCAACCGACACCGATGTGATAGAGGGGCGTCTCGTTGCGCTCGTAGGCCTTCTCCAGAAACTCCAAGGCGAGCTGGTCTTCGCCGGCGTGGGCGAGCACACGCGCGACGCGGATGGCGGGGTAGTACGTCCGCTGGAAGCGGGACACAAGAAGGTCAGCGGCCCGCTTCATCGCGGTGCGGTACCCGGCCTGTGCCCACCCTGCGTCGAGCGCCTCCACGACCTCCTGGTCGCCCAAGACGCCGAAGAATTTCTTCGCCTCGCCCAGAGCCGCGGCGTCTGCGCCTTTGTTGAAGTAAGCCCCCCAGAGGCCCAGGTGCGCCGACGAGAAGTCAGGCTCGGCCTGCAGGACCTTCGTGAGCTCCCCTATGGCCTCGTCGTACCGGCGCTCGTAGATCAGGTGCCACCCGTAGAAGCACCGGTTGAACGAACTGAGCGGGTCCAGTTCCAGAGTCCGTCGGATCTCCACTGCCCACTCGGCGGTGCGCCGCATTGTGATGAGGAAGTCCGCGTACATGAAGTGGGCTTCCGCCGAGTTGGGGTTGAGCTCGAGCTCCCGCCGGAACTCCTTATAGGTGGTTACCCAGTCCCATTCGAAGACCTTGACGTTGGCGAGCGTAACGTGAGCCTGGGCGGACGTGTCGTCCAGCTCGAGGGCTTTCAGCACCGAGGTTCTCGCACGCGGCAGCGCCTCGGACCGGGCCACGAGGCCGGTGTCGGTGCGGCTCAGCCAGACACTCGCTATGCCCTCATGGGCCGGGGCGTAGTTCGGGTCCCTCTAGAGCGCGAGCTTGAAGTACCTCTAGGCGTTGTCGAGGTCTTCGCGCGAGACTTGTAAGTAGAAACCGGGGCATCTAGGCAGTCCGAGCCGGCACGCGCTCGACCAGACATGGCGAGATGGTGATCGGGTACCTGGTATTTCCCTATTGACCACGACACTCGGCTACGCCGGTCGGCCACGACCAAGCTGTCTAATGCACCTAGCAAGGCGCAGCATAACGGCAGCCGCCAGCAGCCAAATCGCCGAGTTCACAACAGCAAACGAGACAAAATTCGCCGTAGGAGTTTTGAATCGGAAAGCGAAGGGGGACCTCGGACCGCACCGCCTCCAGCGCCGCCTCCATTTCGCTGCCACGCTGGTAGCGGTGCGCGGGTTCCTTCGCGAGACAGCGCTTGATGATCACGGCCAGCTGCGGAGGCACCGTCGCCGGCAACGCCGGCGGGTCGTCCTTGATGATCGCACGGCAGAGGTCGCAGTCCACCGGCTCCCCAAGGTACGGCCGCTCCCCGGCCAGCATCTCGTACAGCACAACGCCGAACGAGAAGATGTCCGACCGCTCATCGACCGCCATCCCACGGATCTGCTCCGGCGCCATGTACGCCACCGTCCCCAGCACGGCGGCCTCCGTCGCGCGCGTCGGGGCATGCGTGAGCATGTTGGCTAATAAAGCGGCATGTGATGAACGAGCTCGCGAGGCGAAGCCAATATCTTGACAGTCCGCTCCGTGGTGAGAAAGACGTTCTCAGGCTTGAGGTCGCGGTGCACGATGTTCTTCCAGTGCGCGGCCGCCAGCGCGTGCGCGACCTGCGCGGCGATCCCCATGGCCTCACGGACCGGGATCGCCTCTCTCGCGATCCTCTCCTTGAGCGACTCCCCCTCGAGCAACTCCTCCACGAGGTACGGCACGCGCTCGTGAGTGCCGACGTCGTGCACCGCGAGGATGTTGGGGTGGGAGAGCGCCGCCGTGGCCCTCGCCTCGCGTTCGAAGCGCTTCAGGCGCTCGGGATCGGCTGCGAACTCAGCGGGCAGCACCTTGATCGCGACGTCTCGGCCTAGGCGCGTGTCCCCCGCGCGGTATACCTCGCCCATCCCGCCCGCACCGATCGGGGCCACGATCTCGTATGGGCCGAGGCGCGTGCCGGCGGCGAGCGTCACTTCAAACCCTCGATCAGGTAGAGGTACGAAAGTACTGGCATGTGAGCCATGATGGCATAGCGGCTGAAGTCCGGCGTCAAGAGAACGAGGAGGCTAGGGAGAAGACCTGCTCGGTCGGCCGCTGCAATTTCCCACACGAGGTCGCGCCGGCCGGTCCGCAGGTCGACCCGGTCGACCTTCACGGGCATGTCGTTTGGTCGGTACGCATAGACAGCCTGGCCGTCTGCCGCAAACGCAGCGATCTCTTCTCCTTCCTGCACCCCGTTCAGGAGTCGCGGGTCGCCCTCTGCCAGCGGATACAGCCTGATCGCGCCGCTCGCCCGACCGATAGCGTGTTTGCGTGAAGTGTGATGAACGGGCGGACAGGGCGGACACCGTCAGGTGTGACGAGACGAGTTTTCGCGCCGGCAAGATCCGTCAGCTAGAACCTGTCGCCACCGGTCGGCTCGTGGCCGAGAAACCAGATCGTCCGACCGTCGGGCAACGGCACGGCACGGAGGACAAAAATGCCTGGAACGCAGATCGTCGTTTCCTTGCCGGGCTCAGTCGGACAGAGCACGAGGTACGGCGGCTGTCGGCTTAGAGAGTCTCGTCGCACGACACGACTGACAGCCCAGGGTTCAGAGGGGGACCCCGATGCGGGGCTGATAATCGCTCCCGACAGGTTGCTGAGGTCCACGTCCCGTCGAGATGGTGACATACTGCTCCAAAAGCATCCATGCATTGTCAGGACCGCCAAGCTCCAGACCAACCAAGAGAGTTCGCGCTCCGTCGTGTCGCCCTCGCCGCGGAAGAAGATGCGCGATCGCGGGTCCCGCGAGAGATAACCAGGACCGTACCATTGCCCGCCAGCAGCTTTCGAACTTCCTGGATGAGGATGGCCAGTTCTAACCACCATTCGTCACCTTTCGCCGCACCAGCCTGCGACGTTCTGGCAGCAGTGAACCAGATCCTTGTTCCCCCGTGGCGACCACGCGAGCCCGGACGCCTACGGCGAACGTGGCGGTCAATGTCCTTTTTCTTGCCTGGCGCGGTCCACGACCGCAACCGAACCCGTAAGGCCAGCAGTGCTCGCGTGATCTAGGAAGGCTACCTGTTGACCATCGGGTGAAATGCGGGGGTGCGAGATCCAGCCACTGGTCCTCGCGAGCACTGTACCAATGGGGTATTCAAGCCGATAGCCCTGGTCGGTCTCCCGCACCACCGCCATCTCGCTGGCCATCGCGCGAGATAGTCGACCACAAGATCCGCTCCTCGAGGTCCCGCGGTGACCCCCCCGAGAAAGGCGCCAGTGCCAGCGTCCCGACATTCCCCCAGAGAAGTCCGAGGCTGTGGCGGCCGCGCGCGATCGCCAGTGCACTCGACGGGGCACACTGCCAGCAAGTCAGCTTGTCAGGTAGCCGAGAGGGCGCGACTCAGGGCTGTCCAGGCGGACGCTGAAAATCTTCGGCCGGTGCACCGTCCCAGATGGCGCTAGAGACGACTGTCTGACCGTCCGGGTGCGAACCGGGCTGCCGTGAAGGCAGCCAGGGCGGAAGGTAAGACGGTGAAACGAAGGGAACCGGGCTTCGACCCGCCCGCTTGCCCAACGCAAAGAAGGTGGCGGCGAACAACACCGAGCGTCACGAGGCCAATGGCGACGATCGCAAGCGACCGCCTTCGAGTCACTGCCCGGAGGAGGGGGGCCGTGGCGCTTGTTGTGCCCTCGGAGAGGGATTCGAGGTCAAACGTGACATCCCGTGCCGACTGGAAACGGCTGGAGGGGTCCTTCTCCAGGCAGTGCCGCACCATCCGGGCGAGCGCCGGCGGGATGGACTTTCCGATCTCTGCGAGGTCCGGCGGCTCCTCGTTCAGGATCGCGGCCATCGTCTCCGGAGCGCTGTCCTTCTGGAACGGCCGCGTCGCCAGAGAGCATCTCGTAGAGCACGACGCCAAGCGAGAAGAGATCACTGCGGGCATCGAGAGGCTTGCCCGAGGACCTGCTCCGGCGACATGTAGCCGACGGTGCCGAGCACCGTGCCCGGCGTCCGTCGCCTCCGTGACCGTGGTTGCCTTCGTCCCGCTCCTCCGCGGCTGCGCGGAGGCGCAAGCTTCGCAATCCCGAAGTCGAGGATCTTGACGTGACCGTCTTTGGTGATGAAGACATTCCCTGGCTTGAGGTCGCGGTGGATGACGCCCTTCTCGTGAGCAGCCGCGAGACCCTCAGCAATCTGGACAGCGGTCTGGACGGCCTTGCGAACAGGCATCGCGCCCGAGCGCAAGCGCTCCCGCAGCGCTCTCGCCCTCAAGCAGCTCAGTGACGATGTACGGTGCGCCCTCGTGGCGTGCCGATGTCGTGGATCGCGAGGATGTTTGGATGGTTCGAGCGCAGCGACCGCCCGTGCCTCCTGCTCGAAGCGACGAAGCCGCTCGGCGATCGCTTGCAAACTCGGCGGGCAGCACCTTGATCGCGACGTCCCGCCCGAGCCGGGCATCGCGGGCTCGGTAGACCTCGCCCATTCCCCCGGCGCCGAGGAGCGAGAGGACTTCATACGGGCCAACGTGTGTGCCGGGCCTCAATGTCATGACTGTGTTTTCCGGAGAAATTGTATATCAGCGCAGCCCCGCCGGGAGGCTACTTGCGGCCGGTTCCGAGCAACGTGGGATCCTTCGGCCCCCCGCTGTCGGCGGGGGGCCTCAGAATGACGCAGAGAGGGGCGTGCGGCCGTGTCGACAGGGAAGCCCGCCGCACCGCCCCGTGTGCAGGCCAGACCTGGACAGTAGTGGCCCGCGCCCAGGCAGAGTGTACGCGAAACGCGTGTAGCCGCGCCGCCGCAGAGTGGGCCAGATGCAAGGCGCGCGAGGCCCGCGCCGGAGTGTAGCCGGAGGCTACATGAGGATCCGAGCCGCCGAAGCCCGACAACGCAGATGGTCCGATATCGGCGGCGCAAGCGCAGCGCTAGAGGGGCTTGGAGTAGATGCGGTACGTCTTCGAGTGCACCGCATCCATCAGCCGCACCGTGCGCTTGGTGAGCTCGTTGTCCTCGAGGATCCAGGAGTACTCGCACGTCTTGTACCCGCGGTCCAGCGCGGCCTGGAGCCCCTCGTAGAACATGACTCCCTCGATCCCGCGCAGCCGGTACTGTTCCTTGACCCCCATGATGATGCAACGCAGGCCCTCTCGCCGCCGCCCGATCATCATCGCGCGCAACACGCGGATCGGGTTGGCCATGCTGCCGTTGAGCGCCGCCAACGCGGGGTTGACGTCCGGTATGGCGAGCAGGAAGCCGGCCGGTTCGCCGTCCATGAACGCGATGCGGGCCAGCGGGGGATCGACGAGCGGCTTCAATTCCTTGGCCAGCCAGTCGAACTCCGGCTCGCTGGCCGGCACGAACCCCCAGTTCTTCTCCCAGGCGCTGTTGTAGATCTGGCGGACGATCGCGACCTCGGACACCATCTGCTTGATGATGACGGGCCGGGTCGAGAGCTGCGGCTCGCGCTTGCGCGTGCGCTCCGCGAACTTCGCGAGGCGCTCGAGCGACTTGGGGTGGACGTCAGACTGGTAGGCGTAGAGGTCCTTGGCCTTGGTGAGACCCGTCCTCTCCAGCAGCTCCGCGTAGCGCGGCGGGTTGTAGGTCATCATCACGCACGGCGGCGAGTCGAACCCGTGGACCAGCAGGCCGGCCTCGTAGTTGGTGGAGGGGTTCACGGGCCCGGCGAGGGTGTCGCAGCCGCGCGCCTTGACCCAGGCGCCCGCGGCCGCCACGAGCTCGGCCGCGGCATCCGGGTCGTCCTCGCACTCGAAGAAGCCGAAGAAGCCCGAGCTGTCTTGGTGGAAGTTGTTGTACGCCCGGTTCACGATGCCCGCGATCCGGCCGACCACGCGGGTCCCACGCCAGGCGAGGTACACCTCGCGCTCGGCGGCTCCGTTGGCGTAGAAGGGATGTTTCGGGTCGAGGTAGCCCAGCACCTGCTTCTTGAGCGGCGGAACCCAGCAGGGATCGCCTGCGTAGAGCCGCCAGGGGAGGTTCACGAAACGGCGCATGTCCGCGCGCGACGCCGCCACCGTGATGCGGAGTTGCTGTGCGCTCACGCCAACACCCCCATTTCCTGCCCGACCTTGGCGAAGGCGCCCAGGGCGCGCTCCAGATGCTCGCGGGTATGGGTCGCCATGTACGACGTTCTCAACAGCGCGCCGCCGGGTGGCACAGCGGGCGAGACGATGGGGTTGACGAAGACCCCCTCCTCCTGAAGGCGTTTGGCCATGACAAAGGCGAGCGTGTCCTCCCCGACCCGCACCGGGATCACCGGGGAGTTGGATTCGCCGGTGTCGAACCCGAGCGAACGCAGTCCCTCGGCCATGAAGTGCGTGTTCTCCCACAGCCGCTCGCGCCGCTCCGGCTCGCGTTCGATGATCTCCACCGCCTTGAGCACCGAGGCCACCGAGGCGGGCGGCGGTGCCGCCGAGAAGATGAGGGAGCGGGCGCGGTGCTTGATGAAGTTGATCACCCTCTCCTCGCCGGCAACGAACCCCCCCACGGAGGCAAGGGACTTGGAGAAGGTGCCCATAATCAGGTCCACGTCGTCCTCGAGCCCGAAGTGCTCCGCGGTCCCGCGGCCGTGGGCGCCGAACACGCCGATGCTGTGGGCGTCGTCCACCATCACCCGGCAGCCGTGGGGTTTCGCGACCCTTACCAACCCCGGCAGGTCGACGACGTCGCCTTCCATCGAGAACACGCCGTCCACCACGACCAGTGCGGCCTTCCCGGCGTCGTGCACCTTCAAGCGGCGCCCCAAATCCTCCATGTCGTTGTGGTTGAACTTGACGACCGACCCAAAGCCCAGCCTGGCACCGTCGATAATGCAGGCGTGGTCAAGCTTGTCCAGGTAGACCACGTCGCCGCGCTCGACCAGGCACGAAATCACGCCGAGGTTGACCTGAAACCCCGTGGAGAAGGTGACCGCCGCCGGCTTGTTCATGAACGCCGCCAGCTTCTCCTCGAGCTGGATGTGGATGTCGAGGGTGCCGTTCAGGAACCGAGAGCCGGCGCAGCCGGTGCCGTATTTCGAGATCGCCTCTTGAGCCGCGCGCTTGACCTCCGGGTGGTTGGTGAGCCCGAGGTAGTTGTTTGAGCCCAGCATCAGCACCGGCTTGCCGTCTATTGTCACGACCGGGTCCTGCGCCGAGGAGATGGTCCGGAAGTAGAGGTAGAGGCCCGCTTCCTTGACGGCGTCGGCGTCCCGGAACTTGCGGCATTTCTCGAATATATCCACGTCTCCTCCTACCCTCTATCAGAATCTCGCCTGTGCCGCGCGCGAATCTTAGCATGCGGAACCCAGCCGTGATCGCGGTACCACGCCCACGTGGCGGCGGCGCCCGTCTCAAAGGGTACAAAGCCGTCAAGGCCAAGCGCTGCAAGCGATTCCCCGGTACGGGCCGACCAGTGGCAGGCCACCATCTCGCGGGCCTTGTCCGTGGTCATTGGAACCCTCCGCATGCCGAGGAGCTGGAGCAGGTCGCCGCCCAGCCCGGTCACCCGCACGAGGACCGGCGGCACGGACAGGCAGCGCGCCTCGACACCGCCGGTTTCGGCGAGGGCGGCGACCATCGCCCGCAAGGTCCGTGGAACCGGCTCGCCAAGGCAAAGAGTACGTCCGTCCCCCGCCCCCGCCACTGCCGCCAGGATCGCCCGCACCACGTCGGCCACGAACGCAATGGTCAGGAAGCGCTCCCCGGCCGGGATCAGGACCACGCCCCGCCCCACCAGACGGAAGAACTGCAGGATGTCTGTGTCTCGCGGCCCGTAGATCGCCGGGGGACGCAGGATGACCCAACTCCCGCGGTGGCGTCGGGCCGCCGCTTCGCCGGCAAGCTTGGAGCGGCCGTAGATGGAGACGGGATGTGGCGGGTCCTCGGGCCGCCTCCCGAGCGGATCCGTGCTCGGGCCCGCTGCCGCCAGCGAGGAGAGATGAACCAGGCGGGCGAAGGGGGCCTGCTCCGACAGGGCCCTGACGAGGTTTTCGGTCCCCACCCGGTTGGCCCGGTCGAACTGCGAGGCGCGCGCGCCCCGCAGAAGCCCCGCGACGTGGATGACCGCGCCGCACCCGGCGACCAGCCCAGCGAGGGCATCGTGGTCATCCAGATCTCCATGCACGACCTCCGCCTCTGCCCTTGCGCGCCCCGGGAGTCGCGAGGGCTCCCGCACCAGGAGACGCGGGCGCACGCCGCCGTCGAGCAGCGCCTCGACGAGGTGCGATCCCACGAAACCGGTGGCCCCCGTCACCGCGACCGGACAAGGGATCCGCGAGCACCAGGGGCCGAGCTCATCAAGTGAGATCGTCGTCGGCAGCGCACGCCATCGCGTCCCGCCGCTGGCGCTCATTCCCCGGACCCCGGGCCCCGACCCCCGGGCCCCGGTTCTTCTCCGTATTCACCCCAGGTACTGGGTGTCTCCCAGACGCGCACGCTTTCCAGCCGGACGGATTCTGGGACCCTGTACACGGTTCCGCCGGGGGTTGCGACCTCCATCCCGGGCCGGAAGGCGGCCGCGATGCGGTGGAAGAGGTGACGGGCGAGGACCTCGGTCGTCGGGTCCCCCTCCTCCAGCAGCACCACCCGCTCCCCGAACGGGGCGAAGCTCTCGCGATGGGGGTCGGTTGCGGCCAGCAGCATCGCGTGGTCGAAGCGCTCCAACTCGCGCTCCACGACGGTCTTGAGCGCCTTGTAGTCACACACCATATCGTTGCTGTCGAGCGAGTCGGCGCCCAGCACGACCTCGATGGCTCGCGTGTGGCCGTGGGGGAACCGGCACTTCTCGGGGTGTTTGGAAAGCCGGTGCCCGGACTCGATCTCGAAGCGTTTCGCGATGCGGAATGCTCCCACCTGTTCGCCCCCTTTTGTAGCAGCGGTGAGTGTACCAGCCCGCCGAGCGAGCCCTGGCCGGGGCGAGCGGGCCGATGGACGGTCAGCCGTCAACAGCAGGAAGCCGGGAATGGAACTCGCCTTCGCATGTCTGCAGGCCGCGGCTCCCGTTTGGCTCGGTTGGGCCGGGAGCGCCGGACGTTCAGCGTCGATTCCTTTGTCAGAAGAGCAGGAGTTCCCTTATCCCGGCGAGGATCCTGTCCACCTGGGGCAGGATCACGTCCTCGAGGGTCGGCGCGTAGGCGACGAAGCTGTCCTTGCCCGCCACCCTGCGCACCGGCGCGTCCAGGTGGGCAAACAGCTCGTCGGCGATGCGCGCGGCGATCTCGGCGCCGTAGCCGAAGGAGATGCAGTCCTCGTAGACGACCAGCGCCCTGTGGGTCCTCTTCACCGAAGCAGCAACCGCATCCCAGTCGTACGGGGCGAGGGTCCGCAGGTCGAGGACCTCGACCTCGCCGCCGCCCGAATCCGCCAGGCGCTTGGCCGCATGCAGCGAGCGAATCACCGTGGCCCCGTAGGTGATGACGGTGAGGTCGCCCCCCTCGCGTACAGTGGCCGCCTTGCCGAACGGGACCGTGTAGTCCTTGCCGGGATACGGGGCCTTGTTGTGAGTCTGGCGGTACAGGTGCTTGTGTTCGAGAAAGATCACCGGGTCGTCGCAGCGGATCGCGGTGCGCAGAAGGCCATTGGCATCGAGGGCGTTGGAAGGCATCACGACGCGCAGGCCCGGGATGTGCGTGAAGAGCACCTCGCCCGACTGCGAGTGGTACGGCCCGCCGCCCTTGAGGTAGCCGCCCGAGGGCACGCGCACGACCACCGGGGCCGACCACTGGCCCCCGGAGCGCCAGCGGATGTTGGCCAGCTCGTCCCGGATCTGCATGTAGGCGGGCCAGATGTAGTCCAGGAACTGGATCTCCACCACCGGCTTGAGCCCCCGCAAGCGCCATCCCGAACGCGCGGCCAACGATGTTGGCCTCGGCGAGCGGTGAGTTGAACACCCTGCGCGAGCCGAAGAGCCGCTGCAGCCCGTGTGTGACCTTGAAGACGCCGCCCTTGCCTTTGACCTCGGAGAGCGCCGCCTCGTGCGAGGCGTCGGCGACGTCTTCGCCGAAGACCACGATGCGCTCGTCGCGCCCCATCTCGTCGCGCAGGCAGGCGTTGAGCAGGTCCACCATGGTCTTCGGCGCAGGAGGGTCGTCGAAGGCCGGCTGGCTCTCGAACCGCTCCGAGGTCGGGTCCACCTCGGGGGAGTAGATGAAGTCCGCCCACGAGCTCGGGGTCGGGCTGGCGTGCCGCCACGGCCAGCTCCGCGGCCGCGTTGACCTCCGCCTGCACCTCCGCCTCGACCTTTTCGAGCTCCTCCCGGCTCACGCCGTAGTGCTCGCGCAGGAGGCGGGCGGCGCGCACGATCGGGTCGCGCTCCGCCTCGCGCTCCCGCTCGGCGGTCGGTTTGTACAGGCGCTCGTCGTCCGAGAGCGAGTGCGAGTAGGGCCGCACCACGTGGGCGTGCACCAGCGCCGGCCCCTCGCCCGAGCGGACCCGGGCCACCGCCTCACCCATGACACGGTACGACTCGACGAAGTCGCAGCCGTCTACCTCGAAGATCGCCAGGTTGGGAAATCCCGAAACGAGCTTGGAGATCGACCCGCCGGGCATCTGCACGTCCACCGGCACCGAGATCGCGTAGCCGTTGTCCTCGATCACGTAAAGAACGGGCAGCCGACTGTTGCAGGCGGTGTTCAGGGACTCCCAGAACTCCCCTTCCGAGGTGGTGCCGTCTCCGAGGGAGAGCCAGACCACCTCATCGGGTGCCACCCCGGCGCGCTCGTCGGCCTTCTGCAGCGCCAGCAGGTACCTCCCCGCCTCGGCGAAGCCCACCGCCTGCAGGCACTGCGTGCCGGTCGGTGAGGACGGCGCCGGGAGGTGAAGCCGGCGCTGCCCCCAGTGGTTGGGCATCTGCCGGCCGCGCGAGTCGGGGCCCGCTTCGGCCCCGACGCTGCCGAGGAAAATCTCGTAGGGCGTCATGCCCAGGGCGATCGCCAGGGCCCGGTCGCGGTAGTAGGTGAAGAACCAGTCCTTCTCGGCTGAGAGGTGGCACGACGCCGCCACGAGGACCGCCTCGTGCCCGACGCCGTTGATCTGGAAGAACGCGAGGTTCTGCTGCTTGAGCTGGATCTCCTTGTCGTCCACGCGCCGCGACGTGAGCATCAGGCGGTAAGCGCCCAGGACCACGGCGAGCGGCAGCACCGCAGGTTCGTTCTTCGCCACCGTGGCCATCCCCACCCTCCTTGCCAGCGCCCGGCCCGCCCAGCCAAGAACTCCACCGCGACCGGCGTCAAGGTCCTCATTCTAAGCTGAATCCCTGCCTTGATCGCAGCATTCCCACTCCCTTGCGGCCTCCACACCCACGCGCTACCTTGCTCTCAGGGAGACCGACAATGGTCAAGCACATCGCGGTTGGCCTCGACGGATCCGCCCATGCCGCCGTCGCGGAGCGCCTCGCCATCGACCTGGCCCAGCGCCTGCACGGCGTCGTGCACGGCGTCCACGTCATAGACGCCACCTTTCTCGAGGGAGCGTTTATCACCGACATCTCGGGCGCGATGGGCTTCGAGCCGTTTCTGAACCTGCAGGCACAGATGCGGGCGACCCTCGACGACGTTGCGGCGTTGATCCGCGCAGATTTCGGCGCGCGCTGCGAGGCCGCCGGGGTGGAGAGCCAGTTCCACCTCGAGCGCGCCGGTGTGGCCCACGGCATCCTCGCCGCCACCAAGCTCGCGGACCTGATCGTGGTCGGCCAGCGCGG
Organism: uncultured Acidobacteriota bacterium; assembly: GCA_963739225.1. Classification (GTDB taxonomy): domain Bacteria; phylum Acidobacteriota; class Thermoanaerobaculia; order Thermoanaerobaculales; family Thermoanaerobaculaceae; genus RBG-13-68-16. The sequence continues at coordinate 126,171 of CAVTZQ010000005.1, forward strand.
GGTCAACGCCCGTTTCCACGAGGATCTCCTCGGGTCCGCCGCCGATACGCTGCTTCGGCGGTCGTCGGTTCCGGTGCTCGTGGTCCCGCAAGGGTCTGAAACGCCGCGCCGCCCCCTGGCCGCTTACGACAGCAGCCCGAAGGCCGTCCGGGCGCTGCAGCACGCGGCCGAGCTTGCCCGCGCCCTTGGGCTCGCTCTCGCCGTGGTCACGGTTGATCAGCAGGAGGACCGCGCGCGCGCCCGGCTGGACGAGGCTGCCCGGTACCTCGCGCCCCACGACGTTCAGGTGGACTACCAGTTCCGCCATGGGGACGAGGTCGAGCAGGAGCTGCTCGCGATGCTGCAGCCCGGGGGCTTCGACCTCGTCTTTCTCGGTGCCCACGGGCACCGCCGGATCGTCGAGCTTGCCCTCGGCTCGACCAGCCAGTACGTTGCGCGGCGGGCGACCGTCCCGGTCTGGTGCGTCACCCGCGCCTGATGGATTCGGGGGTCTGCGACCCCCGCCGTCCCCCACACGACCAACCTCTCTCGTTCTGTCACCACGTGAGGCCGTTGTTGTGCCGGCCCCAGGGGTGGGTTGTTCATGGCACGCTGTGCCGGGTTCTTCTTTGCCCGGCGGGTGCGCGGCCGGCTCTTCTTTGTTCACTGTTTGAGGCTTCTTCTTGCCCCGCGGGCTATGAGCAGTCGCTCGGGCTGCGCTTCGAGCGCAGCCCTCCGACCCGCCTTCGCGTGCGACCGAGCAGGCGCAGCCCGTCGTGCGGAACCTCGCTGTTCCCCTCCCTCGGAAGAGACGCTCGGTCGGGGCCAGCGCCTCCACCCGCCGGTCTGGCCGCTCGGTGCCCGCACGCTCCGGCGCCATGGCTCCTGCCGCCCGCGGGGCGGTTTTCACCGCCACCCTCCCGTTCGCCATCTAGCTGCACGCGCCGTCTCGCCGTTCTGGCACTCCGGCCCCTCGGATGAGCTCCCGATTTGCGGGAGGGGGGCGTTCAATCCGCCGGTGCCGCGGGTGGCGGATCTCTCCGGAGCCCGCGGGCACCGGACGCGCCAGCGGCGTTGGGGAGACGGCGGCGCAGCTTCATGCGAACGCCGAGGGGCCCCCGGCCCGAGACGCGCTGCCGGGTCGCAGCTGGAGGAGTCTCGGGGCGCCGCGAGCGGGGGCGAGCAAGCGCCGAGCGGCCGCACACCCGCTGGGCAAGAGCAGAAACTCACGCAGTGAGAAGGAAGAGGCCTACCGCTACGAGCCTGCGGGGCAAAACAAAAGCCGTCAAGCAGTGACAAACAAAGCTCGGAGAAGTGAGCCGCCCCTGCCGCTTTTGGCACATCAAAGACTACAATCCCGGGCGGAGGTTCCCATGGGCGCCCTGGAAAGCGCGGCTCTCACGGCGGTGCGCGACTGCCTCGGGCTCAAGCAGCACGAGGTGCTGCTCGTGGTGACCGATCCGCCGCTCGCGGCGCTGGCCCACGTGCTCGCCGAGGCGGCCCGGCCGCTGGCGCGCGAGGTCGTCCTGATCGAGTACCGCGAGCGGGAGCTCAACGGCCAGGAGCCCCCTCCACCCGTCCCGGCCGCGATGGCTGCCGTGCACGCCGTGGTCGCAGTGACCTCGAAGTCCATCACGCACACTGCCGCGCGGCGAGCCGCCACCGCTGCCGGTGCCCGCGTCGCCACCATGCCGGGCATCACGGCGGATTGCCTGATCCGGACCATGAACGCCGATTACCACGCGATCGCCGCGCGCACACGGCGGGTGGCCGAGCTCCTCACACGGGCCCGGCTCGCCCGTCTCACCACCCGGCTCGGCACCGACATCACCATCCCCATCCAGGGCATCGCGGCCATCGCGTCGACCGGTCTGATTCTGGAGGCCGGCGAGTGGGGGAACCTCCCCTCCGGCGAGGCCTACCTACGCCCCGAGGAGGGCAAATCGAACGGCGTGGTCGTGGTGGACGGGGCGCTGGCAGGAATCGGGACGGTAACGGAGCCCGTGCGCATCACTGTGAAGGCTGGCGCTGCGGTCGAGGTCGCGGGCGGTGAGGCAGCGGAACGCTTCGCAGGCCAGCTCGATTATGTTGGACGGCTGGCCAGAACCGTCGCAGAGCTCGGCGTCGGCACCAACGACCGCGCCGCCCTCACAGGCAAGATCCTCGAGGACGAAAAGATCCTCGGCACGGTTCACATCGCCTTCGGCAACAACGCCTCCATGGGTGGGAGCGTGGACATCCCGTTCCACGTCGATGGGATCATTCTGAAGCCCACGCTGACTCTCGACGGCGAGCCTCTGCTCGTGGATGGGCGGCCGTTGTTCCAGTAAGCCGTGCCCTTCCGGTTGCGCAGCCAGCCGTGTGGCTTGCGGATCCCCCCGGCCCCCAGGCTTGAGGCTCGCGAACGACGCTGCTCTCAAGCCCCAAGCCGTGCGGCAGTGTGGGCGGCAAGTCTCAAGTCTGTTGGCTGGCGAGCCAGGCGATCAACACCGCGTCGGCCGGAGGTGTGGGGAGGAGCGGGAGATCAGCAGCGGCGAACCATCCAAACTCCTGCCCATCCCTCCCGGTGGGCTCGCCGGTCACGATGTCGGCCTCGTAGAAGAGCAGAACCACGTCCCGATGTTCGTCACGGTGGAACGCGAAGGTGACGGGCGCTCCCACAACGACCTCCACGCCGAGCTCCTCCAGAAGCTCGCGCCGGAGGGCGTCGGGCGGGCTCTCGCCCTCCTCGACCGCGCCTCCGGGAAACTCCCAGAGCCCGCCCAGGTGGGACTCCGGGAGCCGACGGGCGAGAAGGAAACGGCCGTCGTCACGCTGGACGACGGCCGCAACCACCAGTCGGCGCACTGGATTACGGCTTCTTCGGCGCATCCGCGGGAGGCTTGGCGGCAGGGCTGGGCTCGGCGGGAGGCGCCGGCTTCGTCGAGGCGGCGGCGGGCGGTTCCCCGGCCGCGGGCGGCTTGGCGGCGGGCGGCTCCAGTGCGGCCTTGATCGCGGGGTCGAGGGCCTCGATTTTAGCCTTCGGCCGGCGGGTTGCGACAATCAGCATGAGGCTGTCGTTAACCTTTAGGTCCCTGACGATCTTTGTCAGGTTCTCCTTTACCTCGTCGTAGCCCATCATCCCGGGCGGCCGGCGGTCCTCCACCTTGAAGACAAAAAAACCGTACTGGCTCTTCTGGACCTCGGTGACCTCACCAACCTTGGTGCCCTTCAGTACGCTCTCGAATTCGGGCAGCGCCGCCTCACGGACCCAACCGCCCAACGCGCCCCCGTCGGCCTTGTTGGGGTGGTCCGATGTCTCGGTGGCCACCTTGGCAAAATCTTCGCCCGCCAGCACCCGTTTCCGGGCCGCCTCCGCGCGCGCCTTGGTCGCGTCCTGCTGGACCTGGTCGGCGCCCTGTTTCACCTGGGCGAAGATCATGCGCAGCTTGACCAGCTCCGGGTGCTTGAACTTGTCGGGGTGCCCGTCGTAATAGGCCCGCACTTCCTGTTCGCTTACGCCGGCTTTGCCGAGCAGGTCCACCTCCACGTACTTCTGCACCATCAAGCGGTCCTGCTCCCTGCGCGCGAGGTCCTGCTCGGTGAGTCCGACCTGCGCGAGCGCTTTGGCGAAGGCCTCGGCCCCGCCGATCTGCTGGCGCTGCTGCTCGATGGTCGCCGCGACCTCCTTGGGGTCGACGGTCACCTTCGCCTCCCGGGCGGCCTGCAGAATCAGGGTCCGGCCGATCACCTGGTCGACCGTCTGGCGAAGCAGCGCAGCCTCATTCGTCTGCATGCCCTGCATCTGAGAGGCCACCGCCCGCTGCGCCAGCTTGACCTCCACGTCGGTGATCTCGTCACTGTTGACCCGAAGCACAGGCTTCGCGGCAAAGGCCGCCGACGCCGCGAGGGCGGCGAGGATTGCGATGAGCCGGGATGGAGTCATTGAGTTTCTCCCTATGCTCCGCACGCGGAGCAAACCCGACGAACCTTAGGCGCCGAACACTCAAAAGTCAAACAAGACCGTCTCATGTCTCACCTGACGGCTCTGCCTTGCCACGCGGATGCACGGTTGTGTCTCGTCATGTCACTGCGTGACGGCTGATGTTTTGCCGGTCCCGCGGGTGGCTGGGTGCGGCCTTGCGTCTCCCCACCCGCTGCGGTCGCACGCGAAAGCGGGTCGGAGCTGCGGCCTCGATGGCCGCAGCGAGCGACTGCTACGACCCCGCGGGGCAAAGAAAAACCAGCCACGCAGTGAATATAGGGCCGGCCGCGCACCCGCTCGGCAAGAAAATCCCGCCACGCAGTGAAAAAGAAGAAGCTGACCACGCACCCGCCTGGCAAGAAGAGCCGTTACGGAGTGACGAGAAAGAAAAGGGGCATGGGGCCAAGCCCCAGGAAGAGCTGCGGCGGCCAGACGAGATGTGGGAGCCTCAGTCCCGGCGGGGTTCCCGCCGCTTGGCGGCCTCCCAGAGCGCATCGAGCTCGGCGAGGCTCAGCGAAGCAAGAGCGACCCCGCGGGCGCCGGCGAGCTCCTCCATTGCCGCGAAGCGCCTCGAGAACTTCTCGTTGGCGCCCTGCAGGGCGGCCTCGGGGTCGATCCCCAGCTGGCGGGCGAGGTTGGCGAGGACGAAGAGCACGTCGCCGAGCTCTTCCCGGGCTCCCTCCCGCGGGCGGGCGGCGGGGTCGGGCCCGAGCTCGGCCGAAAGCTCCTTGACCTCCTCCTCGAGCTTGGCGACAACATCGCGGGTGCGCTCCCAGTCGAAGCCCAGCGCGGCCGCCTTCTCGGTGATGCGCAGCGCCTTGAGCAGCGCCGGCAGCTGCCGCGGGACGCCCGCCAGCGCCCCGGTGTCCCGTCGCTCGCGCGATTTGATCGCCTCCCAGTTGCGCACCACGTCGGAGGCACCAGAGACCTCCACGTCTCCGAAGACGTGCGGGTGCCGGCGCACCATCTTGGCGTGGATCCTCCGGCAGACCTCTTCGATGTCGAACCAGCCGTGCTCGCTGGCGATCTGTGCTGCGAAGACGATATGGAAAAGCAGGTCCCCCAGCTCACCGGCGAGGGCACCGGGGTCGTCGCTCGAGATCGCATCCACCACCTCGTACGCCTCCTCGATGACATAGGTCTTGAGGGTCTCAAGTGTCTGCTCGCGGTCCCACGGGCAGCCGTCCGGGGCCCGCAGCCGCGCGCTCAGTGCGCGCAGGGCGTCAAGAGGGTGCTCTTGGCTCATGGTTCGGGAGTATACCGCGGGGGTTGCGCTTGTCCCTTCGGCAAGAAATGCTTAAGATGGCTTCAGGCTCGCGGCGCGGAGGGGCACGTGGTTGACGACAAGAAGGACGACAGGATGCGGGTTGTGGATCGCCGGTGGTTCACCGCCGAGGGCGATCTCAAGGACCCGACGTCCCCGAGGCCCGTCGCACCCCCCACTATCACGCCGCCGCCCGCCCCGCCGGCTCCCGAGCCGAAAGACCCGCAAGGGACGGCCGGAGGCGCTGATCAGTTGCCCTCCAAGGTCGGGCTCCTGGACCTTGTGGATTTCCTGGCACAACAGGCAGTGGCGCTCATGTCCGGGCAGATGCCGGGGCGCGGCCGCGACCCCGTGATGGCCCGGTTCTTCATCGACCTGCTGGGAGTGGTGCAGGAGAAGACGGCCGGGCAGCTTGCCCCAGAGGAGAACCGCTACCTTGAGGACATCCTCTTTCAACTGCGCTCGCTTTTCGTGGCTGCGACGCGCTAGCGCGCTGGCGCTCGTCCTGCTTCCCCTGACGGCTCTCGCCGCCGGGCCGGCCGAGCGTGGTCGCGGCGGCGACATCGAACAGGCGTGGTTTCGGCTCGCTCAGGGCCTCGACAAATTGAGCCCCGATGCGCTCAAGGAGCGCGTCGACGAGCTGGTCCTGGTGGCGGACAAGTCCGAGATCGTGCGCATGACGCCTCTGGCGCTGGCCCTGGTCGCACACGCCCGTACCCAACCGCAAACGCAGGCCGAGGTGACGCTCACCCAGGCCACCCGCCTGGACCCGGACGGCCCGGAGGCCTGGTTTGCCCTTGCGAGCATCCGCCTAGGCCGTGCAAACCTGGCCTCGGGATCGGTGGCTCTCGGCCGCGGCATCTACAACCTCTTCGCCGATCCCCGGCTCCACAACCTTGTGGGTGCGAGTGCCATCCTGGCGGGGGTGGTGACGCTGCTGGTCGCTTTCGTGGTCTGGGGCTTGCTGGCCATTCGAAGGGCCGTACCGCGCCTCTGGCACGACCTGACCGAGATGGGTGCTCAGTGGCGTCTGGGGCCAAACGGTGTTGTTCTCGGCGTCCTGATCATCGCTCTGCCGGTGTTCGCCGGCGGCGACCCGGTGTGGGTATTGCTCTGGTTGTTCACGCTGTGCTGGGCGTACCTGCCCATAGGTCAGAGGGTACTCGGAGCGGTTGGCCTTCTTCTGTTGGCAGCGACTCCCACCTTGATCGAGCTCGGGTTCCGCAATATCACTCATCCCCCCAACGCGATCCTCACGGCCACCGAGATCCTGGCCGATCAGCGCTACGAGCCCCAGATCCTCGAGGAGCTTGACGCGCTCACGGACACCTTTGGGGATGACCCCGACTTTCGCAGGCTGATGGGCGACTGCTACCGCCAGTTCGGGCTGCTGGACAGCGCCGCCATTGCCTACCGTGAGGGTCTGCGAACCGCGAGCCGCAACCCGGCTCTCTCGGAGGCGCTCGGCACCGTGCAATACGTGGAGGGGGACTACAACGCAGCGCTGCAAGCCTTCAAGACCGCCCTCGAGGCGGGGTACGACACGGTCGTCGCCAACTACAACCTCTCCCTCGCCTACGCTCAAACGTACCACTTCCGCGAGAGTGAAGACGCGATGGCCGCGGCACGCCAGGCCGGAGACCGCCGCTTGCAGGCTCTGACGCGCGGCCGAGAGCACGACGTCGTCCTTCCCGCCTTCTCCAACGACGAAGCGCTCAAGATGCTTCGCCGCAAGGACCCCCTGCTTCTCCTCAACCGGGGTCTGTCGCCGCCGCCATTGCTGCTCGAGCGCACGTACGAGCACCCGATTGCGATTGGTGGCGTGGTGGCCCTGATCCTCGCCGTGCTCCACCGCCTGATCCGCCAGCGGAGTGGGGGGTTTGCGGCGGCGTGCCTGAAGTGCGGGCGAGCGTTCTGCCGGCGCTGCAAGCTCTCCCATGAGAGCCAGAGCTACTGCACCCAGTGCATCAACATCTTCCTCAAGAAGGACATGGTCGGCATCGAGGCGCAGCTGGCCAAACGACAGCAGCTGTCACGCCGCCTGTTCTGGCTGCGCCTGGAGCGCCGCGTGAGCGACCTCTTGCTGCCCGGTGTCGGGGTCGGTTTCGGCGGCCGGCCCGTGCTGGGTGGTGCGCTTGTGCTGCTTGTCCTTGTCAGCGCGATGCTGGGCCTGGTGTGGCTCCCGGCGTTCATTTCCCCAGCGCTCATGGCTATCCAGGTCTGGCCGCTCAAGATGCTGTTCGGCGCGATCTGGGTCGCCGCGGCTGTGGTCGCGCAGCTACTCCCGGTGGAGTGGAGGTAGAGATGGCGCTCGAAGGAACCCTCCGCGACTTCTCTCTCTCCGACATCTTCCAGCTCATCGGCCTGCAGCGGAAGACCGGTGTGCTGACCCTGCGCGCATCGGAAGACGTGGTAACGGTGTCGTTCCTGGACGGCAAGGTGGTCGGGGCCGACTCACTCAACAAACGCCTGGAGGACCGCCTTGGACAGGTCCTGCTCAAGACCGGTGCCGTCACCAAGGCGGAGCTCGACGCGGCGCTCAAGACACAGATGGAGACCCTCGAGCGCCTGGGTCACATCCTGCTCGAGCGCACCGTGATATCCAAGGAGGAGCTGCGCAAGGCTTTCGAGCAGCAAATTCTCCAGATCATCTTCCGGGTGTTCCGGTGGCAGGACGGGGACTACCACTTCTCGCAGGAGACCAGCGTCGACTACGACGCGGAGTTGGTTACGCCGCTCGGGTCGGAGAGCATCCTCATGGAGGGGGCGCGGATGCTCGACGAGTGGCCGATCATCGAGAAGCGCATCCCGCACCGCGGCATGATCTTCGTGTCTACACCCGCGGCCCGCCAGGCCGAGGTGACGCTCGAGCAGGAGGAGGAGAACCTCGACACGTTCGACATGGACCTCGAGCCCGTCCCTTCCAAGCCGCCGACCCCCGGCCGGGTCAAGATCACGCCGATGGAGCGCGACATCCTGGCCCAGGTGAACGGCGTGAACGCGGTTGACGACATCGTACGCAAGAGCCCGCACGGCGAGTTCGACACCTGCAAGGCGCTCTACACGCTGCTCACCCGCTCGCTGATACGCCAGGCGACCAGGGAAGAGATCGCGCGCGCGGCGCAGAGGGCGGTAACCGATGTTGCCCACCGCACCGCCTGGCGGGTGCAGTTCCCGTGGTTCGCCCTCGCGCTCATGCCGCTGCTTGCCCTCACGGTGCTCCTGGCCCCGAAGAACCCCGTCAACCCCCTGCTCGGCCCCGGGCCCAAGCTGGCTCCCCGTGTCAAGGGTGCTGCCTCCTGGGCCCAGATGGCAGGGATCTGGCACACACTTCAGGCGCGCGCCATGCTGGTGGGTAGCTTCCCCGACACCATCGCCGAGCTCGCCCGCGAGCGTCTCATGTCTCCGAACCAGCTTCAGGATCCCTGGGGCCGGCCGTACCGTTACGTACTGCGTGAGCAGTCTGTGCTGCTCGCGGGCAACAACGCGAGCGGGGCTCCGGACTCGAACCTCTTGTTATCGCAGCACTTGGGGACCGAGGGGGAAGAGGCGGCCGGGGGCCCTGGGGCGACTCTCGTCACACCTTGACAGTAAGCCACTCAGGTCCTATATTGCATTCGTGCAGTCGACCTGAGGAGGGTTTTATCAATGCCAAGGATCGTGGGAATCGACCTGGGAACCACCAACTCGGTTGTCGCCGTGATGGAGGGTGGCAAGCCCGTCGTCATCGCCAACCAGGAGGGAAGCCGGACCACACCTTCGGTCGTAGCGTTCGGCAAGAACGGCGAGCGCCCCGTCGGCCAGGTGGCCAAGCGTCAGGCTATCACCAACCCCGAGAAGACCATCTTCTCGATCAAGCGCTTCATGGGCCGCCGCTACGACGAGGTGACGCAGGAGATCAAGATGTTTCCGTTCCACGTCGTGCGGGGCGAGAACGATACCGCCCGCGTGGAGGTGGAAGGGAAGCCTTACTCCCCGCCCGAGATCTCGGCGATGATCCTGCAGAAGCTCAAGGCCGCAGCTGAAGATTTCGTGGGCGGCAAGATCGAGAAGGCGGTCATAACCGTCCCCGCGTACTTCAACGACGCGCAGCGCCAGGCCACCAAGGACGCAGGTCAGATCGCCGGCCTCGACGTCGTGCGGCTCGTCAACGAGCCGACGGCCGCTGCCCTCGCCTACGGACTCGACAAGAAGAAGAACGAGACGATCGCGGTCTACGACTTCGGCGGTGGCACCTTCGACATCTCGATTCTGGAGGTCGGCGAGGGCGTCGTGGAGGTCAAGTCCACCAACGGAGATACCCACCTGGGTGGGGACGACCTCGACCAGCGTCTGATCGAGTGGCTTGTGGAGGAGTTCCGGCGCGACCAGGGTATCGACCTATCGAAGGACCGCATGGCCTTGCAGCGGCTCAAGGAAGCCGCCGAGAAGGCCAAGTGCGAGCTGTCCACGACCCAGGAGAGCGATCTCAACCTCCCGTTCATCACGGCCGACGCGTCCGGGCCCAAGCACCTCACAATGAAGCTCACACGTTCCAAGTTCGAGCAGCTCGTCGAGGACATCGTCCAGCGCACCGTTGGCCCCTGCAAGCAGGCGCTCAAGGACGCCGGCCTCGAGCCGAAGGACATCGACGAGGTCGTGCTCGTGGGCGGCTCGACCCGTATCCCGCGCGTCCAGAAGCTTGTCCAGGACCTCTTCGGCAAGGAGCCCCACAAGGGCGTCAACCCCGACGAGGTCGTGGCCGTGGGCGCGGCCATTCAGGCCGGAGTTCTGGGTGGCGAGGTCCACGACCTGCTGCTCCTCGACGTGACGCCGTTGTCGCTCGGCGTCGAGACGCTCGGATCGGTGACCGACACGGTGATCCCGCGCAACACGACGATCCCGACCCGCAAGTCCAAGGTGTACTCGACAGCCGACGACAACCAGACGCAGGTCGAGATCCACGTCCTGCAGGGTGAGCGGCCGATGGCCCACGACAACCGCACGCTTGGTCGCTTCCACCTCATAGGGATTCCGGCGGCTCCACGCGGCATTCCACAGATCGAGGTGACGTTTGACATCGATGCCAACGGCATCTTGCACGTGTCCGCCAAAGATCTCGGCACCGGCAAGGAGCAGAAGATACAGATCACCGCGTCCTCCGGACTGAACGAGGACGAGATTCAGAAGATGGTCCGCGAGTCCGAGCAGCACGCCGACGAGGACCACCGGCGCCGCGAAGAGGTCGAGTCTCGGAACCGTCTCGACTCACTGGTCTACTCCACCGAGAAGCTTGTCAAGGAGAACCAGGAGAAGCTTCCAGAGGCTCAGAGGAAGGACATCGAGGCGGCCGTTGCCGACGCCAAGCGCACCCTCGAGGAAGGCAAGAAGGAGGCCATGGACTCGGCCTACGAGAAGCTGACCAAGGCCTCGCACCGGCTGGCCGAGGAGATATACCGGACCGCAGCGCCCGGCCCAGCCCCCGGCGGCGCCGGCGCAGGGACCGGACCGACGCCTTCACCCGCCACCGAGGGCGAGGTCGTGGATGCTGAATATGTGGACGTGGAGTCGAAGCCCACAAATTGACCCCAATTCGCAGGGGCGAATTGGGGTCACCCCGAGCGAAGCGAGGGGTCCCGTGGCACAGGAGCGAAGTTGACCAAGGCTGAGCCACCGTACAAAATCACCACGTTGCCTGAGCGCGTCCACGGCATCCCGAGTCCCGTCTCTGGCGGGACGAGGGATCCCGGACGCGTTTCAAGGGCGTTCGACGTCGCTTGTAGGCAACGCCGACCACGGAGGACGGGATGGGCGACCTTGACTGGCGTGTCGTTCGGGAGCTGATGGCGGCAGGGACGCGTCTCAGAGAGCTCGTGGAGCGTGCGCTCCTCCCCTCCTCCCCCATCGCGCTGACCAGGCCGGCGACGATCGAGCCTCCGGTCGACGTCTGGGAGACCGACACGGAGATCATCATCGAGGCCGAGCTTCCCGGCTCCGGAAGCGGCGATATCGACCTGCGCCTGGATGGTGGTTCGCTGGTGTTGTCGGGCGACCTGCCCGAGAACGCGGAGCCCCGTGGCGCCTACCTGCGAATCGAGCGACTTCGCGGCCGCTTCCACCGCGTGGTCTCGCTGCCGGTGGAGGTCGTGGGTGAGCCGCGCGCCACGCTGCGCGGAGGCGTCTTGCAGGTGCGGCTGCCAAAGGCCGGGACGGCACGCCGCCGCGTGAGCATCGTCAAGGAGGGAGCTTGAGCGAGTCCAAGAAGCGCTACCACATGATCAGCTGGGTGGCGGAGCACTACGAGATCCACCCGCAGACCCTGCGCCTGTACGAGCGGGAGGGCCTCATCAAGCCGACCCGCAGCGTCGGAAACACCCGACTCTTCGATGATGAGGCCTGCCAGCGGTTGGAGTTCGTCCTGACCCTGACACGTGACCTTGGAGTAAACTTGGCGGGGGTGGAGGTCATCCTCAACATGAAGCATCAGATCGACGCACTCCAAGGGGAGGTCGAGCGTCTGATGGTCGCCTTCCAGCGGGAGGCGACACGCCGCAAGGCGGTGCCCCGCGAGCATGCGCTTGCCCTTCGGCCCCGTGAGGGACTGGTCCCCAACGAGGGCGAATGAGCCACGACGACCACCAGGGTGACCCTGAAGCCGCCCTGCTGCGCCGATACCTTCACGAGATCGGGCGCTTCAAGCAGCTGACCTCCGAGGAGGAGAGAGAGCTCGGAGTGCGGGTTCAGCAGGGAGATGCGGAGGCTCTGCGCCGGCTGGTGGAAACCAACCTGAGATTCGTGGTCGCCTACGCCAAGCGCTTCCGGCACTCGCGGGTTTCGCTGCTCGACCTCATCAACGAGGGCAACATCGGCCTCATCCAGGCGGCGAAGAAGTTCGACCCGGACAAGAACGTCAAGTTCATCACGTACGCCGTCTGGTGGATCCGCCAAGCGATCCTGCACGCCCTCTCGGAGCACGGTGCCACCTTCCGGCTCCCGCAGAAGCAGGCGAACGTGCTGTACCGACTCGAGCGCTCCAGGCAGGCTCTCGGCCGCGAGCTGGAGAGGTCCCCCAGCGAGCAGGAGCTTGCCGACGAGCTGGGCATCGACCCCGAAGAGGTTCGCCTCCTGCTCGCCTCGAACCAGAACATCCTCTCGCTCAACGAGCCCGTGGGTGACGAGGGTGAGGCCGAGTTCGGGGATCTCCTGGAGCAGTACGTCATCCCCGACACCGACGAGCAGATGGTCCGCCGGTCGTTCGCCGAGACGCTGCGGGAGGCTCTCGGGAAGCTCACCGAAAAGGAGCGCCAGATCCTCTCCATGCGCTTCGGCCTGGATGACGACAACCCGCGCACCCTGCGCGAAATCGGCGACGCCCTGGGGATCTCTCGGGAGCGCGTGCGGCAGATCGAGAACCAGGCCTTGGCCAAGCTCCGGCGCGGCGTCCAGGCCCGCGCCCTCGCCGGCTATTTGAACTGACCCCGCCGCAGGTGGGCGGCAGAAGGATCCCCCGGCGCCTGGAGCGCTTTCCCACCCTTAGCAGAATTCACACTTCAGGGAACGCGACGAGATCCTTCGTCCCGCTTCCGGCGGACCTCAGGATGACTCGATCCGCGTGGCGGACCGGGTTACTTCTGTTTGAGGTTGCCCGGAAGCTCCTCGACGGCCAGCCGCAGCATGCGCGCGATCTCCTCGGCCCCCGAGGCCTTCAGCAGGTTGGCCACCGTTGTGCGGTTGCGGCAGATCCACGAAAGCCGCGCCAACCAGCGCAGGTGGGCCATGTCCTTGCGGAGGGCCAGCAGGAAGAACAGGTGAGTCGGCCGCTCGTCCGGCGACCCGAATGCGACGCCCTTGCTCGATCTGGCCAGAAACAGGAACTGCTTCGGAAACTTCTCCGAGGCGCGGTGGCGGGCGTGCAGGAACGCCACCCCGTTCGGCATCGCGGTCGGCACCATGCGCTCTCTCTCGGTGAGGGCGGTCTCGAGCCACCTGGCGTCGCTCACCAGCCCGCGCTGGGCGACCTGCTTGACCACCTCGACGATGATCGCCTCGCGCGCTGTGGCCTTCAGCTCCGGGATCACGTGCGTTCCCTCGAACAGCTCAGAAAGCGCAGGATCCGCAGACTCCGTTACCGCTGGTTTGCCCCTCTCGTCCACGCCGACCCCCTTTCCCGCCTACGCTGGCCGGGCCATTGTAGTCCAAGTTGCGAAAGCGTGGGCACGCACGTGCCCCTCGCCCGCGCCGCCTAGCTCTCGGCCGGCTGATCCCCGAAGAGGGGCTTGAGCTGCTCGGGGCCCGGCGGCTTGGTCAACAAGCTCACGATGACCAGAGTCCCGATCGAAATGAGCGCAGCCGGGTAGATGCTCGGAATCCCCCATGGGTCCCCGCCGAAAACCTGCGCACCCGACTTTCCCTGTGCCGCCTGCATGATCGAAGGTGCGATGCGCGGCAGGATGAGCTCGAAAAACACCGTTGCGACGGCGCCGCTGACGATCGAGGCCAGACCGCCCTGGCGGGTGGCCCGCTTCCATGTCAGCGCTGCAAACAACGCCGGCGTGACGGCCACCCCGTACATCGTGTAGGCAAAGTAGGCGTACTGAAGGACCGAGATCTGCAGCTTGAGCGCCGTCGGGATGAAGATCATCGCGAAGGCGCACAATCCCAGCGCGACGACGAACACCTTCTGCAGCGCCACCATCTTGGTAGGATCCGCATCCGGACGAATCATGCGCTGGTAGATGTCCCGGATCACGTTCGAGCTCGACGAGAGCAAGTAGTTCATCCCGGTGGACAGGACGACCGCACACGCAGCGGCGAGCAGCAGAATGCCGACCGGAGCGGGCACCATGTGGCGCGCCGCGTTGAGCACCAGCGACCTCGGATCCCAGTGGGTCTGATGCTCGGCGTTGTAGGCAGCGGCATAGACGGCGATGGCGATCACGACCGTTTCGACGACGATCGTGCCGACGATCCAGATGGCCACCGCACGCCTGGCCTCCCTCGGGGAGCGCGCCGCGTAGAACTTCTGATACATCGACTGCACGCCCATCAGCAGCAAGAGCGTCGAAAGGAAGTACGAAAGCCCCTTGAGAGCCGGGTACTTCCCGAAGTCCGGCGAGAAGACCTTGAAGTTTCCCGGCGGTAGGACCTGGGCGGCGTGCGACCACCCTCCCGCGGCGAGCACGACGAACGGCACCGCCAGGCAGCAGGCCAGCACGATGATGATGCCGTTGGGAAGGTCCGTGTGCGCCACCGCCACCATGCCCCCGATGGCCACGAACAGAATCACGAACGCTGCGGCGATCGTCTGCCCCACCTCGAGCGAGATCCTGCCGTCGGTCACAATGTTCAGGATGTAGCCACCGGCGCGGAACTGGTACGACACGATGGTCGTGAACGCGATGATCAGGGCGATCGCACCGAAAAGGCGCGCGAACTTGCCGTAGCGGACCTCCAGGATGTCTCCCACGGTGTACTGCCCGAAGGTGCGGATCTTGGCAGCGATGAAGTAGATGATCGCGATGCCGAGGAAGGCCCCGGCCGGCTGCCAGATGGCGCTCCAGCCCGCGTAGTATGCGTACTCGGCCCCGGCGATGAACGTGCCCGAGCCGATCCACGTGCAGACCAGCGTGAACACCATCGTGGTGAGCGAGAGCTTTCGCCCCGCCACCATGAAGTCGTCCTGCGTCTTGATCTGCCGGGATCGGTAGAAGTTGAAGCCCGTCAGCACCAACAGGTAGCCAAGAATCACCCACAGGTACCAGCTCATCGCCACTCCCTCCCGACCACCTCTCGCTCGGAGACCCGGACCGTTCTCTCGCCCCTATCCTTCAAGGTTGTCGTTTTCTCGAATCTCCAGCTGATGCAGCTCGCCGGCCGCGAGCAGCTCGCGCGCCTGCTCCTCGTACTCCCTCGGCACCACGATGCTCACCACCCCCAGCCCGTTCAGGGTCAGCCCGTACACCCGGCCCACGGCCTCCCCCACCACGCCAGCCGGGATTCCGTTGGCCCGCAGCGCAGCAAGTATCGGCTCGGCGTTGATTGCTCCGTCGACCCTCAGGACCTCGACCTGGTCTTCGGGTATGACCATCACCCACCTCAGGGAACGTCGATCAGCACGAGGTGCTTCTGCATCTCGCCGGCGACGTCCACCTTGCCGTCAGGCGTGATGAAGACGTTGATCTCGGAGCGCGCCGCCATCTCCCCTTCGAGGTAGATGCCGGGCTCGATCGAGAAGCACACGCCGGGCACCAGCTCGCGTTCGTCGCGGGTCTCGAGGTTGTCGATGTTGACCCCGCTCCAGTGCACGTCCTCCCCGATCGAGTGCCCGGTGCGGTGGACGAACTGCTTCCCGTAGCCGGCTTTCTCGACCACTGCGCGGCAGACGTCGTCCACCTCCCAACCGTAAACGGGCTTCTTCGCCGCGTAGCGGGATTGGATGAACTCCAGCGCCGCGTTGCGGCCGTCGCGCACGACGTTGAAGATCTCCACGTACTTGGCCGGCGGGTTCTTCCCGAGGAAGCCGCACCAGGTGATGTCGTAGAAGATGGCGCCGGGCCGGTCGAGCTTGGCCCACAGGTCGATGAGCAACGTGTCGCCCTTGCGTATCGGGCGGGCGTTCTCGGGCGTGGGCTCGAAGTGCGGGTCGGCGGGCTGCTCGTTGGTGCCGACGATCGGGAACTCGTTCATGCACGTGAGCCCCTCGTCGCCAAAACGCTTCACGATGAACTGCTGCACGTCGTACTGGGTGACGGTGCGGCCTGCCCGCATCTCGCTGCCGATGTGGGCGAACGCCTCGTCCTTGATGCGTTGCACGTGCTCCGCAGCGTCCAGGTGCGAGCGGTACGCCGCCTCGTCCAGCACCGCCTGGAACGTCTGCACCAGGTCGGCCGATGAGACCACCTCGTACCCGAACGAACGGATCAGGTCTATTGTGCCCCCGTCCACGATGGAGACGTACGGGACGTTCCCCAGCGGCGAGAACTGCATCGCGACCTTCCTCGCCGACCCGAGCATCGACTTGAGGCTGGCGTGCAGCTCCCGCCAGGAGAGGTACACGATCTTCTCCCCGGGGAGCGGGTCGAGCTTCTTGGACTCGACCGCCGAGACAAGCCGCACCGGCTCGCCCTTGGTGGGGACCCAGTAGAACCAGCGGCGGGTGGTGAACCCGCCGAAGTCGAGGCCGAGCACGGCGTGCGCAATCGGATCGCGGTTGCGGAAGTCGTAGAGGAGCCAGCCGTCGACGCCAACCGCCTTGAGTTCCCTCTGGATGCGCGCGATGTCGGGCATGCGGACCTCCCTGATGCCCGGTCACGTTCGCACAGCCCGTCGCCCCGAGTCAATGGCGACTGGCGTGAGAGACCCCTAGTAGACGTACGCCGGTTCGACGTTGACCACGACTTTGGCGACCTCCGGGAAGCGCTTTACCACCGCGCTGCGGAGCTGCGCGGCGGCTGCCGGGGCGTGCTGGCCGTCGGCCTTCAGGTCGAAGATGACATAGCAGGGCTTGTCGCTCCCCACGATGCGAAGGTCGTGGAAGCCCTCGGCCCCCGCGATGCGGGGCAACTCCTCCCTCAGGAAAGACTGCACCTCGGGGTAGAGAGGGTGGCGCCGGTTGACCGGATCGACGTGGACGACCGACCACCCCTTGAACCTTTCGTTGAGGGCGGTCTCGACCGCCTCGGCCACCTCGTGGGCGCGGGTCAGGTCGAGCTCCGACGAGATCTCGATGTGCAGGGAGGTCACGAGAAGGCCACCGTAGAAGTGCACGATTACGTCATGGGTCTCGTCCACGTCGGGGATGGCCAGCGCGGTCTCGCGGATCTCCTGGAGGAGCTGCGGCGAAGGGGCCTCTCCGAGCAGAGGGTTGACCGCGTCTTTGGTGAGCTTGTAGGCGAGCGCTGCGATGAAGCCCGCGACGGCCAGGCCACCCACGCCGTCAACCCAGTCGAGGCCGAACCGCGCGGCGATCAACGAGACGATCACGACCGCGGTTGCGAACACGTCGCTGCGGTGGTGCCACGCGTCGCCCGCGAGCGTGCTCGAGCCGATTGTTCTCGCGAGAATGAGGGCAAACCTTGAGAGCCACTCCTTGAGCACGAGCGTCACGGCCAGCAGCGCCAGCAGGCCGTACGAGGCCGTCACCGGCTTGGGGTGCATCAATCGAATCACCGAGTTCTGGGCAAACTCCCAGGCGACAACGAAGAGGATGACCCCGATAACCAGGGTGGCGATGCTCTCGACCCGCCCGTGGCCGAAGGGGTGCTCCTTGTCCGACGGCTTGGCGGCGACCTTGAAGCCCCAGATCACCACGATCGAGGACGCCACATCGCCGAGGGAGTGAAACGCGTCGGCGATCAGGGAGATGCTGCCGATCAGGATGCCGGGGACGAACTTGACCGCGAACACCACCAGGTTCACGGCGATGCTCATCCATCCCTCGAGCACCCCGTAAGCCCCCCGCACGCGCGGGCTGCCGATCTCCTTCGGTCTTGCGACGAAGGCGCGTACGAGCCACTCACTGATCATCGCAAGAGCCTAACACACCGCCCCGCGGCGTGGTGTATGCTTCGCCGACCCGGGTACGGGTCGCCCGCGTCTCGCGGGCCGGGAGCCCACGTGAGCACGAACAGCGTCCTGGACACGATCGGCAACACCCCGCTCATCCCCCTGCGCCGCATGGTCGCGCCCGGAATGGCCGCAGTCCTGATGAAGATGGAGGCCTGGAACCCCTCGGGCTCCTTGAAGGACCGCATCGTCAAGTACATCATCGAGGAGGCCGAGAAAGCAGGCGTCCTCAAGCCCCACCACATCATCATCGACGCCTCCTCGGGGAACACTGGAATCGCCCTCGGCATGGTCGCGACGCTGAAGGGTTACCGCTCGCGGATCTACATGCCGGAGACCAAGTCCATCGAGCGCCGCAAGATCATGAAGACCTGGGGAACCGAGCTGGTGCTGACCTCCGGCGCCGACCAGAACTCCCACATCTGGGAGGCCCAGAAGGCCGCGAAGGACACCGACACCTTCTTCTACCTCGACCAGAACGGCAACGAGGGCAACGTGCTGTCTCACTACCACGGCACGGGCGCGGAGATCTGGCAGCAGACACGGGGGCGGCTCGACTGCTTCGTGGCTGGCGCCGGCACCGGCGGCACGCTCATGGGCGTCGCCCGCTATTTGCGCGACAAGGGTTGCCCCGGCGAGCATCGTCGGCGCCGAGCCCGACAGCCCGCGCTCCAAGATCGAGGGGCTGCTGCACTTCGACGGCAGCTTCGTGCCCGCCATCTGGGATCCGTCGCTCATCTCGGAGCAGAGGCGCGTCAGCGACGAGGTTGCTTTCGAGACTGCCCGGCGCCTGGCGCGGGAGGAGGGGCTCTTCTGCGGCCCTTCCACCGGCGCAATCCTCTCCGTTGCCCTCGAAAAGGCGCGTGAGCTCGGCGAGGGCCGAGCCGTGGTCGCCGTGGCTTGCGACCGGGGTGAGCGCTACCTATCCACGAAGCTGGTGCCTGAATAGAACGGGGCTCGGGGTTCGGAACGCCGAACGGGGAGGCTCACCATTTCGGAACGAATCCGAACTGGTGTCCCCCCCTGCCCTGGGCCCAGCTCCGTCCTTCCGGGGCCTGGCTAGCTGGCGCGAAGAACGATTGTGCATCCAAGCGCCTTGGTCTCCTGGACTTCCGGCCGCTTCCCCGCGAGAACCGACTCGAGGGCGTCGCGCAGATAGTGATGCTGTACCTTTTCGGCGTTCCGGGCGTTGTCGTCGATGGCGCCGTGGTAGACGAGCCGGCCGGAGGAGTCGAACAGGAACGCCTCTGGGGTGTGCGTCGCCCCGAAGACGCGCCCGACCTCGGAGGTCGTGTCGACGACGTACGGGAAGAGGTAGTTCTTGGCCCGCGCCTGCTCCTGCATCTGCGTCAGACCGTCCTCCGGGTACGCCCTCGGGTCGTTGGAGTTGACGGCGATGACGCCCACGCCCCTCGCGCTGTAGGCGTTTCCGATGGCGACCATTCTGTCCTCCCACGCCTTCACCCAGGGGCAGTGGTTGCAGGAGAAGATCACGAGTGTCCCCTTCTCCCCGCCGACCTTGGCCAGCAGAAGCTCGTGGCCGTCCACGTTGAGGAGCCTGGCGGTCGTGGCGGGAATCGCATCCCCGACGGAGAGCGCCAACGCCTCGGAGCCAGAGAGGATGGCGGAGACGGCAACTGTGCCAACCAACAACGGTGTGACTCTCACGGCCAACCTCCTTCCACACCCCGCTCGGGGACGCTGCCCAGGAGGGCATTCACCTTTCCCACGAGGTTCTCGTAGCTCGCTTCACCCTCCCAGAAGTCGCGCAGTTTCCCGACGCGGTCATAAAGAAACGACGCCGGGAGCGCGCCCGACCACCGGGAGTCGAGGGTGTTGATGAACGACATGTCTTCCTCGGCCTTCAGGTAGGTGGAAAAGCCGACCCCCTGCCCCGCCAGAAACTCAAGCACCTTCGAACGCTGGTCCGCGAAGTCCGCCGAGACAAGGATGAGCGTGAACTGCCGCCCCGCGAGCTCCCGCCGAACCTGGAGCAGTGCGGGGACCTCGTGCCGGCAGGGATCACACCAGGTCGCCCACACGTTGACGAGCACCACGTTGCCCCGCGCGTCCTGCACCTTCTTCAGGAGGTCACGGGCGGTGACCGGGGCGAGGGCCGGCGGCGGCACCGGCGCCGAGGATTGACGGCCACACCCTGCGACCGCCAGCACCCCAAACCCTGCCACGAAGCCGGTGGCCGCCTTGAGCGCGAAACACCGTTGAGGTGATCTCCGTTCCACGCGTTCGTCCCCCCTGCCACCCAACTGATACCGGAGGACGGCCATTCCCCCGGACACCGTGCGCGTACCGGCGATGCTACCCGGGGAGGCGGCGGATCAGGGTGAAGCCGAGCCGCACGTCGGCGGCCTTGAATCCCCCAAGAATGTCCGAGCCGGCCATCAGGTCCGTGACCGTGACGCGGGAGTTTCTGAGGTGGATCAGGAAGGCGTGTCCGCGGATCCGCTTGTTGAACCCCACCGCCCAGGCGGTGCTGGAGCACTAAGCGTCCCGGTTGGCCGGGATCGCCTCCGCAGAGATGTCCCAGGCGTGGGGCAGGTCCAACGAGGGCCCCAGCCCCACATTCTTCGCGGCGCGCAGCGTGGGGGTGTGAGCGGATTACGTCGGCACCGCGAACAGGTCGCGCCAGGACGCGGCCCTCCACGCAACCACGGCCTGGGCAAACCCCGACCAGCGGTCCGTCACACCGGTGGCCGCCCCGGGTGAGCGCCTGCGAGCCTCCGGAGTCGGAACGGCGCTAGCCGACGTCGAAGCTTTTCAGGGCGAGTTCGGCGATCGCGTCGCCGATGGAGAGCGACGCCGTGGCCGCCGGCGACGGCGCGTTAAGCACGTGCACCTGTCGCTCCGCCTGCACGATCCGGAAGTCGTCCACCAGCTTGCCGTCGGGGTCCAGCGCCTGTGCTCGCACGCCGGCGCCTCCGGGCACGAGGTCGGCCGCGCGGATCTCGGGCACGAGCGCCTGCAGCGCCCGCACGAAGGCGCCCTTGTTCCAGGAGCGCCAGAGTTCCCCGAACCCCATCTTCCAGTAGCCGCCCGCCATCCGCCAGAAGCCGCCGTACGAGATTGCGTCGAGGAGGTCGCGCGGGGAGAAGCTCCACCGCGTGTAGCCTTCGCGCTTGAAGGCGAGCACGGCGTTGGGGCCTGCCTCCACGCCCCCCTCGACCTTCCGCGTAAAGTGCACCCCGAGGAACGGGAACTCGGGATCCGGGACCGGGTAGATCAGGTTCCTCACCAGATTTCGCCGCTCGGGCACCAACTCGTAGTACTCGCCGCGGAACGGCACGATGCGCACCCCGGGTTCGGCCCCGGCCATGCGCGCCACTCGGTCGCTCTGGAGCCCGGCGCAGTTCACGAGGTGCCGGCAGCGCACCTCCCCCGCGCCCGTCTGGAGCACCATGCCGCCGCCCTCGCGGACGATGCGGTGCACGCATACCCCGAGTAGGACCTCGCCGCCGCCCCGGCGCACCTCCTCTGCGTACGCTTCGGTGACCTTGACGTAGTCCACGATCCCCGTCTGCGGCACCAACAGGCCAGCAATTCCCGTGGCGTGGGGCTCGGTCTCCCGGATCTCTTCCGGCCGCAAGCGGCGCAAACCAGCCAATCCGTTGGCCTCCCCGCGCCGCTGCAGCTCCTCCAGCACCGGAAGCTGCTCCTCCACCGTCGCCACCACGACCTTGCCGCATCGCTCGGCAACGATTCCGTGCTCGGCGCAGAAGCGGTAGAGCGCCTCGCGGCCAACCGTGCAGTTGCGCGCCTTCAGCGAGCCCGGCTTGTAGTACAGCCCCGAGTGGATGACGCCGCTGTTGTTGCCGGTCTGGTGGGTCGCGAGGCGGTCTTCCTTCTCCAGCACCACGAGGGAGACACGCCTACGGGCCAGCACCGCCATCGCGGTCGCCAACCCGACGATTCCCCCGCCGACCACTGCCACGTCGAACGTCCTCTCAGGCATGTTCGAGGCCTCATCTCCGAAGCGCGGTGTTGCCGAGGGAGAGCCGGAGAGAACGGTCCGGGGCCGCGCTTTTGCGGAGTGTATCAAGGCCGCGGCGATCTCACCGGCTCGCGAACGCGTGCCGGTGATGGGCTACGAACCGGTACACCCTTGGCCCCGCCCACCGCAAGGGGGGGAGCCCCAGGGCACGGGCGAGGCAGCGCCAACGGGGAAGCACGCGTAGCACCGCCAGCCAGCCGGCGAAGCCGCTTGCCGTCTCGCCCCCGGGCAGACGGACCCACATCGCATCGCCGGGACCCCCGGGTACCGCGGGAATGCACCCTGCTGCAGCTGGATCTTCGAGGTCGCGGAACGCCAGCCGCCCATCGGGGTCGCGCTCCTCCGCCCAGCGGCGCGAGGCCCTGCACAGGGGGCACGCCCCGTCGTAGAACACCTCGATGCGGTCGTGCTCTTTCACACACACTCCCGTTCACCACAACCCTCTGTGACGCATTGGACCTTCCCTCGGCGGGCGCAACTAGCGCAGGAGCCTCGTCAGGGAAGGACGATCTTTGCCTCTCGCAGGATGGTCTCGGCGATGGCTTTGTAGTCGCCGCCAAAGTGGTGGGCACCCTTGAGGGGAACACCCGTGGCGAGCGACGAGGGGAGGTCGCGGCACAGCGTGTCATGCTCCTCCTCTCCATAGAAGCAGAGGATTGGGGTTCCCGCGAGCTTTTCCACTTCGGGCCTTACCGGTAGCTGGTTCTTGCCGCCCCCGCCGCCCAGCCAGTCGCCGACGTGGAACTCGAGCTCGACGCTAGGGGAGGGTGCCAGCAGTGCGAGCAGCACGACGCGCGAGCGCAGTTCGGCCGGAAGCCGGTTTGCCATGAACGGCACCACTTCCGCCCCGCGCGAGTACCCGACCAGAAGCGCCCTTCCCTTCTTCCAGGCCGTCAGGTAGCGGCGGAGGATGCGCTCGAGGTCGCGCCCGGCGATCTCCGGCGTCTTCTTCCTCCAGAAGTACTGCAGGGAGTCGAGGCCCACAACGGCCACCCCCCGGCCGGCCATCGTCTCACCCAGCTCGCGGTCGATCCCGGCCCACCCGCCGTCGCCGGAGACGATCACCGCCAGCAGGTCGGTCTGTGCACCCCTGGCCGGCAGTTCGACCAGGGGCAGGTCACTCACATCGGCGCTCTCCGTGCTCGCGGGCGTCGCAGGCGTCGGCGCGGCCGCGGGTGACGCCTGTGCGACGCGCAGGAACGCCTCCTTGAACTGCGGCAGCCAGTTGCGGGGCACCGAGAAGCCGTGTCCGACCTTCGGGAGCACCACGATCTCGCCGCTCGGGACCTGCTTCACGAAGCCCTCGGTGCCCGCTGGGTCGCAGACCCGGTCGACCGTGCCCTGGAGTGCTATCCAGGGCGCCTGCAGGTGGGTGGCGGGCAGGAAATTGATCCCCTTCCCCTTGGGGCGAGGCTCCCACGCGAGGCCGCTTCCCTTGCAGAACGGCTTCGTGGCGGGGAAGTCCGGGCAGAACCCCAGGCTCACAGCCCCCTGAAAGGTGTTGGGCGGCGCTTGCGCCAGGATCGCGTACACAAGGGTCGCCCCGGAGGAGTAGCCGACAAGTACCGGCACCACGTAGCGGGGCAGGTCCAGTTTCTTCTGCACGAACTGGCTGAGCGCCTCGAAGTCGCTGGCCGGGTAAAGACACACATCGGTGCTCGTCGCAAGCTCCCCGAGATAGTGGACGATGTCGATCCCGACCACCAGCGCCCCGGTGGTGGCGAGCTCCCGCGCCATGTCCACGACCCCCTTGTTCCAACCTCCGTCGCCCGAGACGAACAGCACGACCTGCTGCGGCTGCGGCGCCTCGTGATACACGGTGACCGTTGCGAAGCGGCCGAACCGGAACGACTCTTCGGCGGCGAAGGCGTGGCATGCCATGGCCGCGAAAAGGGGCGCCACCCACCGGGACCGCACCGTCATCTCGCCACCGCGCCTTTCAGACCTCTCGAGATGAGGCTGGCCAGGTTCGCCACGACCCGCGGTAGGGCAAGACCCCCGTGGGAGGCCAGGTACCTCGGCTCCCAGGTGGGGTTGAACTTGTCCTTGTACTGCCGGATCCCCTGGAAGTTGTAGAAGTTCTCCCCGTGCCGGAAGATCAGCGCTCCGACCCGCATCCACAGCGGCGCCAACGCGCGGTTCTGCAGGCCCGAGAGCGGCGCCATCCCGAGGTTGAACCAGCGGTAACCCTGCTCGCTCCCCCACAGCATGAGCTTGATGAAGACGTACTCCATGACGCCGTTGGGTGCGTCCCTCAGATAGCGCATCAGGTCGACCGAAAGCTCCTCACGGTCGCCGCCCACCCAGACGTTGGCGAACGCCACGGTCCGGCCCCCGTGGCGCACGATCGCCACGGGGAACTGCGCCACGTACTCGGGAGAGAAGAAACCGAGGGAGAAGCCCTTCTCGCGCGTGTTCTTGCCGGTCAGCCAGCTGTTGGATATCGACTCGAGCTCTGCGATGTGCTCGGGCACCGCTTCACGCGCCAGCATCTCAAAGCTGCACCCCTCGGTGTCGAGCCTGCGGTTGACGTGCCGCAGCCACTTCCGCTCATGCCCCTCGAGCGAGAACTCTGCCAGGGGCACCCGCGCCTCCTCGCCCAGCCGCAGCACAGCGAGGCCCAGGTCGAGGTAGAGAGGCAGGTTCTCCTTCCCCACCTCGTAGAAGACAGGCCAGTCGTCGTGCCGGTCGCACAACTCGCCGAAGGCCCACACCAGCTCCGGCAGCTCCTCCGGCGGCCCCACCGGGTCACCAAGCGCCACCCAGCTCCTCCCCTGGACCGCGTACATGATGAAGGCCTCGCCGCTCACGCTGAAGAGGAAGCTCTTGTCCCCCAGTAGCGCCAGGTTTGCGTAGGTCCTCGGTGAGCGCGTCACGATCGCCCGTGCTTTCTCCAGTTCCGCGCCGGTGGCGGTCGAGGGCTCCGGCGGCGCCGGGCGCAGCAGGCGCGCGACGGCGAACAGTAGCGCCACCCCGAGCGCTCCGACCGTGGCCCGCAGGAAGCGCGGGGCGTCGCCCGAGAACGCGAAGCGCCACCAGAGCTCGTTGGAGAACTCCACATGCTTGTACGAGAACAGGCCCAGCCAGAGCGATGTCGCCAGCACCAGCACGATTGCCCCGATCCAGGTCGGGCTGAGCCAGTCCCCGGTGAGCGACGCCTTGCGGTAGAAGTGCCGCCGGCACGGCAACAGAGCAAGCAGCATCACGGCCAGGGTGGCCGCCTCCTCCCAGTCCAGCCCCTTGAGCAGCGAGACCACGATCCCGGTCGAGAGCAGCGAGACAGCCATCAGGTACGCCCCATCAAGCCTCCGCTGGAGCCCGTGTGCGAGGAGCAGCAGTGCGGCGCCCGCCACGCTCCCCACGAAGTGCGAAAGCTCCATCACGGGCAGCGGTATGAAGTCCCGCATCAAGGCGAGCCGCCAGCGCGAGGCCGGGGTCGCCCCGGAGAAGAGCAGGATCGCGCCACCCAGAAAGCTCGCAATGGCCAGGGCCTGAGGCACCACGCTCGGGGCCCACCTCCCGAACACCCTCGCCACGCGCCGGACCCCTTCGCGCCGCAGGATGAGCTCGTGGGCACCCAGCAGAAGCGCCGCCGCCGCCAGCGGCAGCACGTAGTAGACAATCCTGAACGCCAGCAGCGAGCCCAGCACGGCCGCGGCCGGCAGCACCGGCGCAAGCAGCAACAGCATCACGGTCTCGAACACTCCGAGGCCGCCGGGGACCTGACTCGCCACGCCGACGATCTGCGCCAGCAGGAACACGCCCAGGAACCCCGCGAAGGTGAGACCGCTGCCGGACGGGAGCAGCAGGTACAGGACGCCGCCCACCGTGGCCCAGTCCAGGCAGCCCACCAGGAGCTGGGCCGCCAGCAGGCGAGGACCCGGGACCGGAAACTCCAGATCCCGCACCCTGAGCGGCTCCCTGCGCCTGAGGCTCACGACCGCAAACCCCGCCACCAGCAGGAGGAACAACACCCCCACCGGCCTGGCGCTCGCGAACGGCAGGTGCAGCGAGGCCGGGAGCGCCAACGGCTCCACGACGAACACCCCTCCCGCAATCGCGAAGAAACCCAACCAGAACGTGAGCCCGCAGAAGGCGATCACCTTGGTGATCGCGAGCGTCGAGAGGCCCCAGCCCGAGTACAGCCGCAGGCGTACCGAGCCCCCGCTGATCAGCGAGTAGCCGACGGTGTTGGAGAAGGCGTAGCCGACGAAGGAGGCCAGCGCGGTCCTGCGGTAGGGAAGCCTGTGGCGGGCGTAGCGCAGGCCCAGCGTGTCGTAGCCGGTGAGCAACAGGTAGCTCACGACCGTCAGCACGAGCGCGAGCGCCACGCCTGCGGCAGGCAGCGACCTGAACTGGTGGAGGACCTGGTGATAGCTGTAGTGCCGCAGCTCCCCGTGCAGAACCCAGAGGGCGACCGCAAACAGGGCCAGACCCACGAGGGGTCCGAGGCTGTGGAGCGAGAGCTTCTTCATCGTCCGCGTCGTCTCAAGTGTAGCCCTGCGCCGGGGACGCCGGTATCAGAAGTGGCCGCCGAGCGCCGCGCCCGGCTGGGCGGCGCTCCAGCAACCTCAGCGGCGTCTCGCCATCACCTGCCTCACCAAGAGCGCGCCGAGAAGGCAGACTGCCACGATCCCGGAGGCGATCAGGAGGTTGTGGTGAACCTGCTCGGACACCTGAGCCCACCGCCGGCCGGCAAAGGCGCCCAGCGACACGAACGTGAACGACCACAGCAGCGCCCCCGCGTAGGCAAAGAGCGCAAAGTCCGCGTACCTGAGCCTGGTCGCCCCTGCCAGCAACGCGGTGACGTGCCGGATCCCCGGGAGGAAGTAGCCCCACAACAGCCCCCAGTGCCCCACCCGTTCGAACCAGACGTGCACCTGCTCGACCCTTTCCGGGGTCACGTGCAGGACCCGGCCGAACTTCTTGGTGAGCACGATGCCGAAGACGCGCCCCAGCCCATAGCTCACCGTGATGCCGCAGCAGCTGCCGAGGAACGCCGCCAGGATCGTCGGGCCGAGCTCGAGGTGCCCGCGTGAGACCAGGACACCGGAGAAGGTCAGCAGGGTCTCCTCGGGAATCGGCAGGCCCATGATCCCGAGCATCAGCAGAAAGAAGAGCCCGAAGTAACCGTAGTGGCTCAGCCAGTAGGCGAAGGTCTCCATCCTGCGGCCCGGCCCCTCCCGCTCCCGGGGTGTCCTGCCCCAACCAAGATTCTAGAGGAGTGCCGCCGCCGTTACACGCTTTTGCGTGAGCTGGCCTAGAATGAGCGGAGGCCGGTTGGGTGCAGCAGCCGGGCTCATCGAGACCTCAGGGGGCGGCCATGAAGTACCGAAAGCTTGGGCGTTCGGGGCTCAAGATCTCCGAGATCAGCCTCGGGGGCTGGACGACGTTTGCCGCCAGCGTGCGCGACCCCGAGACGATCCGCACGATCGTGTCGCTCGCCTTCTCGGCGGGGGTGAACTTTTTCGACATGGCGGACGTCTACGCCAGCGGTGAGGCCGAACGTCAGATTGGCGCAGTGCTGCGCGAGTTTCCCCGCCACCACCTCGTGCTCTCCTCCAAGGTCTACTTCCCGATGTCGAAGGACCCCAACGACCGCGGCCTCTCGCGCAAGCACGTGCACGAGTCGGTGCGGCAAAGCCTCCGGCGGTTGCAGACCGACTACCTCGACCTCTACTTCGCGCACCGGTACGACTCTGACGTCGCCATCGAGGAAGTGGTGCGTGCCTTCTCCGACCTCGTCTCGCAGGGGCTGGTGCTCTACTGGGGCACCAGCGAGTGGCCCGCCGCCGCGATCCAGGAGGCGTTCGAGCTCGCGCGCCGCAACGGCTGGCACCCGCCCACAGCGGAGCAGCCGGAGTACTCCCTGCTCCGCCGCCACAGGGTGGAGCAGGAGCTGTTCCCCGCCTCGGCCAAGACGGGCCTGGGCCTCGTGGTGTGGAGCCCCCTCGCGCAGGGTCTGCTGACCGGCAAGTACGACGAAGGGATCAGCGAGGACACGCGCTTCGCCCGCCTGCCCCAGTTCACCCAGCGCCTGTGGAGTGAGAAGAACGTTCAGCGGGTCAAGAAGATGCGGACGATCGCCGAGGACGCGGGCCTGACCCGCGCCCAGCTCGCCCTCGCCTGGGTGCTCTCGAAGCGCCAGCTGACCAGCGCCATCACCGGCGCCACCCGTTTGGAACAGCTCGAGGAGAACCTCAAGGCCGCCGAAGCACAGCTTGCACCCGAGACGATCAGCCTCCTGGAGGAGCTCTTCCCACCCTCGGCCGAGGATTGATTCGGCAACCCCGGTCGGGGCTGCCGCCGGGCGTGGAGGGCTACACCTCGCGCGCTGCCGCGAGCACCGCCGCCACCGAGCCGCCGGCGAGCTCCACCGTCAGCCATCGACCCATGCACCGCACGTCGGAGATCCTCACCTCGAGCCCGTCGGGGAGGAAGCGCCTCAGGTCCACGACGAGGATCCGGTCCTCCGGGTCGAAGCGCAGAAGCTCCGGCGCCAGGCGCCGGGCGAGCGCGCCCGCCAGGGCGATCGGCAGTGGAATCCCCAGCGGACCGTGGATCGCCTCGACCCGGCAGCCGAAGAAGCGCCGGAGGAGGCGGAGCTCGCTCAGGCTTGCCGAGACCCGGGCCGGCAAGCCCTTGAGAGCGACGTCGAGGTGGATCTCGAGTACGTCGTCCTCCCCGGTCACACCCAGGCGGCGGATGGCGGGGACCCGCCGCGCCAGCTCCCTGTTCGCGACCAGCTCGACCATGTCGAGGTCCACCTGAAGGGCGAACCCGTCCCACTTCACCAGGGGGCGCAGGGCAAGCTCGGAGCTCATGCTGGGAGTATAGCGAGCCTTGCGTTCAAGGGCCCGACAGTCCGAAGAGTCGAAGCCAGGAACCTGTCACCGTCGTCAGGTTTTGAGGGTGCTGCGCCAGTAGTTCAGGGTGTCGGCCAGCGTCTGCTCGAAGGTGATCTCCGGCCGCCAGCCGGTGGCCTCGCGGAACCGGGTCGCGTCGCCTTGGAGGACCTGCAACTCGGCCGGCCGCAAGCGGGTCGGGTCGAACACAACCTCGACCGGGGTGTCGGTGAGCGCGAGCAGGTGGTCCAGGACCTCGCGGATCGAGCGTGCCCGTCCCCCGGCCACGTTGTACGCCTCCCCGGGGACCCCCCGGACGGCTGCCAGCCAGTAGGCACGCGCGGCATCGCGCACGTCCACGAAGTCCCTCCGGACGTCGATGTTACCCACCTCCACGTGCGGGGGACGGAGGCCGGCCTCGATCTCGGCAACCTGGCGGGCCAACGAGGAGACCACGAACCGTGCCGGCTGGCGCGGCCCGCAGTGGTTGAACAATCGCATCCTTACCGTACTGAGGCCGAACGCCTGCCAGTGCTGGTACCCCAGCAGGTCTACCGCTGCCTTGCTGACGGCGTACGGCGACACCGGCCGGAACGGCTGGCTCTCCCTGATCGGGAGCTCGCTCTCTTGCACCACGCCGTAGGCCTCCGCCGAGCAGGCGAGCACGACCCGGGCGTCCATCTCGAGCTGCCTGACCGCTTCGAGCAGGTGCAGGGTCCCCAGGACGTTGACCTGCACCATCTCCGCGGGCGTGTCCCACGAGCCGGCCACCGAGGATGACGCGGCGAGGTGGAAGATGACCTCCGGGCGGCTCGCTTGCAGCACGCGCACCAGCGACGCTGCGTCGAGCAGGTCGCCGTCAACGATGCGTATAGCAGGCACCAGCGCCGGCGCCGCCGGCATCTCGGAGCGCCACCGCCGCAACCCGAACAGCTCCACCTCCGGGTGGCTCCCGAGCAGGTGCTCGGCGAGGTGGAGGCCCACGAACCCCGAGATGCCCGTGATCAGGACGCGCATCATCTCATGGTAGCCGATCTCGCGCGCCGTGGAATCACCCGCGCGCGCCACAGGTTACCGAACCGGGTGGTGAGGCGATGCCGGCGGCAGAGGTCAACATCCTCGGAGTGATCGGGAGCCCCCGCGCGGACGCGGTGAGCGCGAGCTTCGTGAAGGCAGTCCTGGCCGAGGCGGCTACCCACGGTGCGACGGTGCGCGAGCTGGACCTGCTTAGCCAGCCGCTGCCGCTGTTCGAGCCGGACGTGGACGTCAACGGCGCGGTCGCGAAGGCGCGGGAGCTCGTCGTGTGGGCCGACGCGTTCGTTCTGGGCACCCCGGACTACCACGGTGCCCCCTCCGGGATCATCAAGAACTTCCTGGACCATTTCTGGATGGAGTTCGCGGGCAAGCTCTTCGCCATCGCGGTCTCGTCCAACGAGAAGGGGCTCACCGTGCAGGACCACCTCAGGACGTCGGTGCGCCAGTGCTACGCGTGGTCGCTTCCCTATGGGGTTGGCGCCCCGGAGTCCGCCCTCGATGACGCCGGCGCCGTGGCCGACACAAAGGTGCGCCAGCGGCTTGTCATGATGGCACGCGACCTGGTCGTCTACGGCGCGCTGCTGCGGGGGCAGCGCCTGGCCGACCTTGACGGCCCGCGCGACTCCCGGGTCTCCGGCTTCATGGCTCGAATGCACCTGGATTGATCAGGGCCCGGCGAGGGGCACACGGAGCCAATCCGTGACTGTTCCGAAGTGCCCGGACTGCTCAATCGCCCCGCTGGCGCTTCCTCAGGCGGCCGAGCAGCCAGGCGGCCCACACCGAGTACCCAAGCGAGACGGGGCAGCCGACGTAGGAGAGCGCGTACGGGATCGTCCTGGGTCCAACCACGATCGGCCAGCCATACACCAGCCTGAGAAAGTGAAGAACGCCGACCAGCAAGAAAATCACTCCGGAAAGGATCAGGTAGAGCTTGTTTGCCATTTCAGCACTCCTCCCTGCAGCCTCACGGTGCCCTTGAGTCGCCGCTGCGTGCGGACGCCGGCTTCGATCGGCTTCAGGCAACGGCTCCACACCGACGACCTTCAGACCTTGGCGCCTGAAGCGCTGTACCGCTTGACGAGCTCGGCGACCAGAGGGTTGCCGGGGAGCAGCTCTGAAAGCTTCGGGAGGATCGCCCGCAGGACGTGCCGTGCTCGACCCTCTGCGCCCGCCTGCCACGGCTTGCCATCACCGAATTGCCCGTCGAAACCCACGGTCGAGAGACCCTTGATGACCCCGAAGAGCTGGACCTGTTCGGAGGAACTATCGGGCAACAGGGCGACGAGCCTCCGCATGAGTTCGACGGAGCTGAGTGCAGAGATTTCGCTTTCGACCATCTTCCCCTCCTGACGTCACAGTGCGTCCAACGGCGCTTCGGCCGCGTGCCCCCAACTCCGGGGTCACACAGGAAGGATACTCCTTCGGTCGCTCGCCCCCGGAACCAACATGCTGCGGTCTCCTGGCGCCCGACTCGACCAGGCGAGCTGACGTAATCACGATGACCATTCCAACGCGGATCACACCCTATCCGCAAGCGACGCCGCCAGCGAGGTATCGTTTGCCAGATGACGCTCCGACATCAGGGTGAGATGGCGATAACTGGTGCCTTCTTGGTACCTTTTAGTCCTTCACGTTGCTAAACACCAGACGACCGCTATCAAGCTCATGCCGAAAAACACCCTTGCTGACTGCGCTATCTCTTGCGGTGTTAATTCGTCGCGCGAGGTTGGAGAGGTTCTCGTAGCACATGGCAACGCAGTTCTTGCACTGGGGCGTCGTGGAGTTATCAATAGACGTGAACGACACGACCCAGTTCCCGTTTGTATCCGTCGTTATCGTCGAACCCTGTGTTCCTTCCTTCACAGGCGTAAGAGCATGCGCGACACTCGCTCCTTGCCTGCTGTACCTGCTGGAAAAGCGGCCCAACTGTCTCGTTGTACTCAGCCATCGCCTCTTCTCGCTGCTTTTGTGTGCCCGAAGGCTCACCCGGTTTGTTGTCTCCGGTGGATGCCGATGACGCCGCGCCGGCTTCTCTTATCTGTTTGCGGTCCTCCGCTGTGAGTTTGCGTAGCTTAATTCGGCCAGCAACTCCGGCCAAGGTGTTCTCCTGGCCGGACAACGCTTTTGACGGTATAGGCGTCGCTTCGACCTTTGGCGTCAGCCCGAAGCCGAGGCCTAATACCGGGGGACGTTGCGATGGGCCACTTGCGGTAACCATTGGTGTGGGGGTTGGCGTCTGCGCAACCAGGACAGCGGCTATTCCTGCGTTTACGAGACAGGCAAGTGCGACTCTCATGCCTTCCTCCAAACACAGAAGTTCTTACCCAGGACAAGATTCCCACCGGGATCCCGACCTGTCAAATTCCAGAGGGTTTGGCATGAGCTCCGAACCACATAGGTACCACACATCACCATCTCACCTTCTTTGAGTGACGCGGCCTCGCCTTTGTTCTCTGGACCCATCCTCACCTTCGAGGGCTCCAGCGTCACGTTCTCGCCTCGGGCATCGGTTCCCTACCCGATTGAATGACGGACCGCTCAGTAGAACTGCTGCTGGATGTTTCTGGCTGCATTAACTGCGTACTCGTACGGTTGGTGGTAGAAAGCCGCGAGGATCGCCGCGCAGCCTGCCGCCGTCAGAAGCACAGTGAGCGCAACTCCAATCAAGGCGGTTCTCCGGTGATGAGGAAGGAACCCGCCGCGCAGGAACGCTTCGATAACTATGGCCGAGGAAAGAGCGATCGACGGTAGCAGGTAGAACTGATAGTAAACGTGCCCACCCACCGCCCGGCTGAAGATCAAACTGAAGATCCACGATCCAAGGCTCAGAAACAGCACGAAGAGATCCCGATCCGCAAGGCGCCGACCGCGCAGGCGGCTTCGAAGGAGACCGGCAAGCCACACTGTCGCCAGAACCAGCGGCACGTACCCGTAGAACTCAAGGGCATACACCAAGGCCTTCGTCATTGAGTGCACGTAGTCCGCGCCCCAAGCACTCGGCGAGCCCATACCGATCCAGTGGACCGCTGCGGGCAGCGCGCTGGACTCGAGGTGGCCATGATTCGCCCACACGAGCTGGAGTTCCACCAGCGCGCTCGCGCCCAGAACGGCCATGAGCGTCATGCCCGCGTAACCCGGCGCCGAGTCCTTTCGATGACGTAGTAGGTAAGGGACAAAGCCTACGATGCAGAACACCGCATGCCACGCGGAAAACGCGGCCAGCGCCCAGGCGAAGCCCGCTGCGTAAATCCACGCGTTCCGCTTCCACTGCGCGCCCGCCACCATGAAGCACACATAAACACCGAGAAGGAAGAAGAAGAGCCCAAGGGGTTCGTGGGAAGGGTTTTTCCCGAAGACGACGCTCATGGGTGAGGCGGCAAACACCATGAGCGCCCAGAGGCGCGCCCCATTGGATGTGGGGAAGATCTGTCTCACCAGCAGGACAAAGACGAGGAACGAGCAGAAGTGAATCGCCATCACCGCACTTCGGGCGACGGCAGGGGTGCTCGATCCGGTGACTCTGAAGACCGCGGCCACATACAGCCCCAGCAACGGCGGATGATGGAGATAGGGCTTCAACTGCCCCGTGCTTCGGTACTGAAAGAAGTCCTGGCCCCTGGTGGCCGACAACCCGGCGCGCAGGTGCGTCCGGGCCACAGCGCTGAACCAGGCCCCGTTGTCCTCGTGGCGGTACTGCCACGGCCCCGTAATGTGAATGGTCATGAGTCCAAGGAGGAGAATCGCCAGCGCGCACACCGCCAGGCGATATTTGGCTGTACTCACGAGCGTCACGCTACGCACTGCGATGAGGCAAGTCAACGTCGCTTGCGCGGCGATCGGCACGAAGTCCAGGCATAGGTACGAGGAATTGCAATCTCACCTTCTTATTCTTGATAGCTACCGATAGGTACCGGCTCTCAGTTTCGGACCTTTCTGCCGGGCGATGAGGGACGCTGGGTTTTGCTTGCGTGCTCGACCTGGACGAGTGAACCATTCTGTGACCCGTGTCATAGGAGCCTTACCGGTGGTCGCGTAAACTCGGGCGAGAGGTGGCGACAATGAGACGGTCTGTCCGAAGGTGGCTGGCGGTGTTTACCGCTATCTGGCTCTCGGTGTTGGTTGGCGTGGCTGCAGCCGCAGGCGGGCGCCCGAAGCTGTTGGTGGCGGCGCCGGCGTCGGGCTGCCCGGCGATCGACGGAGCGTTCGTAGTACTCCTCGACCCGGAGCGGGGGATGCTGCTGCTGTCCGGAGCCGAGTTCTTGGGCGGGCACCGGCTCGGCCAGGCGAACGGGGAAGCGCTCCGGGTTGCCCTTCCGCGCAGCGGCGCCTGGGAGCTTTCTCGCGCCGGCTCCCCCACCGGGCCGGTCGAAATGTGGGGCGCCGCCTACCGGGCGCGCACCGACGGGGTCGGCGGGTGCGTCGCTTTCGACCGCGAGCAGTTCTCCAGCGAGGGCGACCTGGTCACCTACGCCCAGTGGCTGGTCAACGAGGTCTACCTCAAGCTCCCGACCGCGGAGCGCGAGAGGTTCCCTGCCCTGCACCTTGCCAACCGCGTGGTCCGTCTGCGCCTGCAACCCGCCGGGTACCCGCCTGTGGTGCTGCAGGACACCGAGGGCGCCACCATGGCTTTGCGGGTGCCAGGAGGTCCTCAGACCCTGTTGCTGCGTCCTTTCGTGCTCGACGAGACGACCGAGCGAGTAGCCATCGAGCTGTCGATCACGGACCACCCCTACTGGCAAGCAGCGGAGAAACGCCCGCTCGGGTTCGTCGTCGCCTCGGTCGCCCAACCGGTGACGCTTGCCGAACCCGCCATGACGATCCAGGTCGAGACAGCTTCGGCACAACCCGCCGCCCCCGGCCCGCCGAAGTGAGATGCACGAATGGACAATGGGCACCTGGTATCGCCTTCTCCGGCGACTCCGAGGCGCCTCCCACGCGTTCCAGGGCAACGTGCCTAGGGAAGCATCAACCCGGAGCGACTACCGTCCAGACACGGTGAGATGGTGATACGTGGTACCGATACAACTCGGAAATCGCGTCTCTAGCGGGCGCGGCGGTAGGGCGTGAACTCGCCGAGGCCGCAGCCGCCATATTCGGTGCCGCTGATCGGATCGAACACGGTGACGATGTCGCCGCGGCAAAGCTGCGTCGTTGTGGTCCGGGTCTTGAGCGCCCGCCCGAAGTTGAGGTCGGAGCAGCCGCCCGCCGGCCGGTTCACATAGACCACGTCGTCGGTGCGACCGCTGAACAGGATCACGCCCCTGCCATAGGATTTGTTGCCGCCCAGATCGCGCCCGTCGACGCAATCCTGCGGCGGGCCGGCGATTCTGCCGCTCAGCGCCGCAGCGAGGCCGGCTTCGTCCTCGGCGGCCTGCGCCTGCGCGCGCGCGCTCGCCTTGGCCCCGCCATTGTAGGTGCAGCCGGCCGCGAGGATGGCTGCGAAAAGCATGATGATGGTCTTCATGACATCCTCCACTGGATGACCTGCCCCCGGTTGCGGGGCTAGATCTCCAAATCTTATGTTAGTCCTTCCATGACTGACCCGCCCCGGAAACCTGGACCAACGGTAGGTTGAGAACCGGGACCTTGCAGACCCTCCCTTGCCAATGGGAATCAGGGAGATCGTCGTGCATGCCCGGAGCATCATCCAACTACCCTCTCACCTTGGGACGGGCTGCGGCGAGGACTTACGATTCTTCAGGGGGGTCAGCAAGGTGAGATGGAGATACCTGATACCGATATCCGAGCCGGTTGCTCCACAGGGTCTATTTACGTCGTAGGCAGCCCGATCCGCCTCGTGAGGTCCGTCAACCGCGGGTCAGACCGCAACGGATCCAGCCGGGGGTCGGTCTTCAGCCAGATCATGCAGTACGACCGGTCCTCGTAGCCCTTTTCGAGCCATCGGAGCGCCTCGTCCTTCTCACCGAGGTGCAGGTATGCCACGCCGATCTCGTACGGGCAGAGGAAGCGGGACTTCGACATCTCTTTGAGCCGTGCGATCACCTGCCTGGTTTCCCTCTCTCTGCCCGCGAGCGCGTACGAGGTGCCGAGAACGGCAAGGACCAGCGGGCTGCTGTCCAACTGGGCCCCTTTTCGCCCGCTTTCGATCGCGGCGGCGTAGTCGCCCTTGCACGCGAGGGCGAGGGAAAGCTGCGCGAAGCACTGGCCGCAGCCTGGTTCCAGGTCGACGGTCTTTCGAACGACCTCGATCGCTTCGTCGTACTTGCGTGCGGCCGTTAGGTACCAGCTGCGGTTCACGGCAATGATGACGGCGAACGGGTCGAGCTCCGCGGCGCGTCGGCTCTCGCGATCCGCCGCCTCAAAGCGTCCCATTGCGGTGAGGTAGGCCGCATAGGTGTCGTGCGCCCGGGCGTAGCTGGGGTTCAGCTCGAGCGCGCGGCGCACCTCCTTTTCGGCCAGAGGGAACTCCCACTCGAAGATGAAGCTCTCATACGCCAGGGAGTTGTGGGCCTCGGCCAGCGTTTCCTCCAGCTCGACGCCTTCTCCGCCGCGGCCCTGGCCTGGGGCATGACCTCTTTGGGTGCGACGTAGTAATCCGTGAGGGCTTCGTAGGCGTCGGCGAGGCCGGCGTACGCGGGCGCGCTCGCAGGGTCGAGCGCCAGCGCCTGCTGAAAGAGCTCGATGCTCTTTCGGATCGCCGGCTCGTCGGCCGCGCGGGTGAGCGCGAAACGACCCCGCAGGTACAACTCGTGCGCCTCGGGGTTGACGGGCCGCTCCCGTCCCAGCCGGGTCCGCTCGCTCGGGGTCACCTCCACCTTGATCTCGCTGGCGATTGCCTGCGCTACCTCGCTCTGCAGGGTCAGCACGTCACGGACGTCGCGCTCGTACTCCCGCGCCCAGAGGTGGGTGTCGTCCGCCGCCCGAATCAGCTGCGCGGTGATCTTTACGCGCCCGCCGGCCCGCAGTACCGAGCCCTCGACCACCCCGTCAACGTCAAGCTCCCTCGCAATCTGCGGGACCGTCTTCCGCGTCCCCTTGTACTGCGTCACCGAGGTCCGCGAGGTCACCCGAAGCGCGCGGATCTGGGCGAGGCTGCTCGTGAGCGACTCGGTCATGCCGTCGGCGAAGTACTCCTCTGACTGGTCAGCGGACATGTTGACCAGGGGCAGCACCGCAATGGACTGGATTGTGGCCGTGCCGGCCGTCCCGGTGCCACGGTGACGCAGCCTGTCCGTTCCAAACCATGCCAGCGCCGCGACTGCGAGAAGACCCGCCGCCGCCAGCGCAGGACGGCCGAGGACACCTGCGCGCCGCGGAGCCCCGGCTGGGCCGGCGGAATCTCCCGCAGCAGGCCGAGAAGACACGGGCGGGGAACCGGCGCTCAGTTCCACCGCCTCCAGCGCAGCGCGGATTTCACCGGCACGCCGGTAGCGCTCCATAGGCCCTTTAGCCAGGCAGCGTTGGATGATCGCCTGGAGGCCCGACGGGACGCTCGCGGGCAGCGGCGCGGGAGGGTCGCGCAGGATCGCCGAGGTCAGCTCGAAACCCGTCCCACCGGTGAACGGCCGGCGCCCGGAGGCCATCTCGTAGAGGATCACGCCCAGTGCCCAGATGTCGCTGCGGCTGTCGCCGCGCTCCCCGCGCAGCACTTCCGGCGCCATGTAGGACAGCGTGCCGGCGATGCTTCCAGCCTCGGCGAGGTCGGCCTGGGACTGCGTGACGTCGGACAGTTCGCCCTCGCCGTGCGTGGCGAGACCGAAGTCCAGGATCTTGATCCGGCCCTCAGGTGTGATCATCACGTTGGCGGACTTGAGGTCGCGGTGAACCACACCGTTTTCGTGTGCGTGTGCGAGGGCGTCGGCGATCTGGATCCCGTACCGGGTAACGTTCTCGACCGGCAGCCCGGTGCTCGAGAGGGACGCGGTCACCGGCCGGCCATCGACCAACTCCATCGCGACGAAGATCTGTCCGTCAACCTCCCCGACCTCATAGATCGTGCAAATATGCGGATGGTTAAGCGCCGAAGCGGTGCGTGCCTCCTGCAACAGCTGCTCGCGGGCCGCGGGATCGGAGACCGTCGTCGCGGGCAGCACCTTGAGCGCGACGTCGCGCTGGAGGCGCTCGTCCCGTGCGCGGTACACGACGCCCATGCCCCCGGCACCGATCTCCGCGAGCACTCGGAAGTTCCCGAGCGTTCGTCCAACCATTCCGGTCGACTGACTCTTGAGTGGCATCCTGTGCAGGGCTCGCTCTTCAGTTAGGGTAACACCGCGCGACGCCCGCGTAATCCCCAGTAACTCGCCTCCAGGGATCGACGTTCAGCCGGGACCCCGACCTTCTCATCCAATCAGGTACGTTTCCTGGTACCTGTCTGACCCCTTTCCAGTCGGTCGACGGTCCAAAGGCGACACCCGACGACACGGAACCTTGCAACCGGCATTAGGATATGGGGCGAGGGGCGTTTCCCGGGAGGGGCGGCGATGGCGGCTGAAAAGAAAAGCACGGCCAAAGGCGGCAAGACGCGGACGCGGCGAAAGAAGACCGGGGCCGCGCCGGCCTCGCGCGGGCTGACGGCGGCGCAGGTCGCGGCGGGGAACCCGCCGACCAAGGTCGAATCGCTCCGTGCTGCGATCGAGGAGGACGGCGGCTCGTTCCTAGGCGCCTATCGGGACCCGGTCGGTGGGCACTGGCACATCCTCGCGGCGCTGCCGATTGCGAAGGTCGCCCCTACCCCGTTCCAGCGCGATCTCTCCGAGCCGCACGTCGAACGACTTGCCGGTGTCATAGACAAGCTCGACCGTTTCGTCGATCCGATCGTCGCGGTGCGCGGCGCAGAGGGCGGCTGGTGGACACCGAACGGGCATCACCGACTTGCCGCCGTGCGCGGGCTCGGCGGCCGTTCGATCATCGCCCTGGTCCTTCCGGACCAGGAGGTTGCCTTCAAGATCCTGGCGCTCAACACCGAAAAGGCGCATAACATCCGGGAGAAGGCGCTGGAGGTCATCCGGATGGCGCGGGCACTGGCCGCGGCGCACGCGGGCCGGCCCGAATCGGAATTCGCGCTCGAGTTCGAGGAGCCCGCCCTGCTGACGCTCGGCTGCTGCTACGAGAAGAACGGCCGCTTCGCCGGTGGCGCCTACAACCCGGTGCTCAGGCGCGTCGAACACTTCCTCCGCGCCAAGCTGCCGCTCGCCCTCGCCGAGCGCGCGGCGCACGCGGACAAGCTTCTCGTCCTTGACGAAGCGGTGGCCGAGGCAGTGAAGCAGCTCAAAGCCCGCGGCTTCGAGAGCCCCTACCTCAAGGCCTTTGTAGTGGCGCGCGTCAACCCGATCCGCTTTCAGCGCGGCGGTAGCCCCGAGTTCGACGCAACGATCGAGAGGATGATCGCAGCCGCGCGGCGCTTCGACGCGGCGAAGGTGAGGGCCGACCAGCTCGCCGCGGTGGCCGGCGCGCCGGCCGATTAGCCTCCGCCCCGAAACGGTCCCTACGGAGCAACGGACTCAATCACGTTCTCGATCAGCTACCTCTCATTATGTCCAATACGGTACCGATCGGGTCTCGTCACCATTGGCGGACCCGCTAACTTTCGCGCCAGCGCCAGCGAAACCGCGCTAGAATGCGTGCGCGAGGTGTGACATGAAAAGGAATCTTGTGCTCATTCTCTCGCTCGCTCTGGTTTGCGGTGTTGCATTCGGCGCGGACCAGACAACCCAGAAACGCTCTGGTCAAAGCGCGCAGTTCCAGGTCACGCCCGAGTTCTCCGCGGCGGAGAACACCGTCGAGGAACTCAAAGGCACGCCGGCCACCGACCCCGAATCCCAAGCCAGGCTCCTGCAGGCCCGAGCCGTGTTCCAAGCGGCGTTGGATCAGTTTCCAGAGTCAACGCTCGCCCTCACCTACCTGGCGAGAACCTACTCGTTCCCGGGTCAGGACATGGCGCTTGGGATCGCCACCTTTGAGAAGAGCCTCGCCATCGACCCCAACCAGGAAGCTGCGATCGTGGCCCTCGTTGATCTCTGCCTCGATGCGGGCCAGCGATCGAAGGCCGCAGAGGTGCAAGGACGCTTTGTTAAGGGCAGTGCCAATCCTCAGCTCGCCCCGAAGGTTGAACGGCTGATCGCCCTGTGGGACGGCACGGAAGGGCAACGCCTGGTCAGGGAAGGGCATTCCGATAAGGGCTTTGCGCTCATCGACAAGGCAATCCAAGAACAGCTCCGATCCCAGTGTCCAACAGGAACTCCGCGAAATGCGCAGTGCTGTCTCGCGCGAGTGGGAAGTCTCGACGTACAACACGGCGCTCGAGAAGGCGAAGGCCGGAGACTACCGTGGGTCGTGGAATATCCTCGAGAAGCTGCTGCCGGTGGCCAAGACCCCGGAAGTCGTCGAAAGAGCGAAGCGACTCCGCGAAAAGATCAAGCCGGCGGTTCAGCCCGGTACGAGCGATTAGCATATGTAACAGGTATTACCATCTCACCTTCTTGATCTTTGGCCACTCGCGTCGAGCTTCGCGAGGCGCTCCTCGAGGCCGAGCCGCTGCTCGCGGAAGGCGCGATCCTCCCCCTCCCGCTCAGCCGCCCGGGCGTCGAGCCGGGCGGTTTTCCTGGCGAGCCCCACGCTACGCCGCAAATCGGGAGATCGACCTTCTCATTCAATCAGCTGCCTATTCGCAATTTGATGGCGATTTGGTACTTAAATGATGGAAAGCGACACCTGGTACCCACTCTCGTACCCATTAAGATCCCGAGCCGGCCGGAGCCGGGCGGTGTGCTGCTGGTGGCAGGCGGGGTCTTGCTGCACCATATGCCGAAGGATTAAGAAGCACGAGCCCCCCATCAGGAGGTAGGCGAAATGGAATACGTGAATCTCGGCGAGACCGGCCTCAAGGTATCCCGCATCTGTCTGGGCTGCATGAGCTACGCGGTGAACAAGCGCACCTGGCAGCTGGACGAGGCGGAGAGCCGGCCCTTCATCCAGCGGGCCTTGGAGCACGGAATCACCTTCTTCGATGTGGCGAACATGTACTCCCAGGGCGAGAGCGAAACGATGCTGGGCCGCGCGCTCAAGGATTACGCCAAGCGCGAGGAAGTGGTGATCGCCACCAAGGTGTATTTCCCCATGCGCCCCGGCCCGAACGGCGGCGGCCTGTCGCGCAAGGCGATCATGACGGAGATCGATGCGAGCCTGAAACGCCTTGGCACCGACTACGTGGACCTCTACCAGATCCACCGCTGGGACAAGGAGACACCTATAGAGGAGACGCTGGAAGCGCTGCACGACGTGGTGAAAGCGGGCAAGGCACGCTACATCGGCGCCTCCAGCATGTATGCCTGGCAGTTCTGCAAGGCGTTGGACCTCGCGGACCGCAACGGTTGGACGCGCTTCGTCTCCATGCAACCGCACTACAACCTGCTTTACCGCGAGGAGGAGCGGGAGATGCTTGCCCTCTGCGCGACGGAAGGCATCGGTGTGATCCCCTGGAGCCCGCTGGCCCGCGGCCGCCTGGCGCGCACCTGGGAATCGCGGGCGGACACGACGCGAGCCCAGGCCGACGCCTACGGCAAGAAGCTGTACAGCGCCACCGAGGACGCGGATCGCAAGGTGGTGGACCGGGTCGGCGAGATCGCCACGGCGCGGGGCCTTCCTCGGGCGGAGGTGGCGCTGGCCTGGCTCCTGTCCAAGCCCGTGGTGACCGCGCCCATCGTGGGCGCCACCAAGGCGCAGCATCTGGAGGACGCGGTGGCAGCCCTGGGCGTGAAGCTCACGGACGAGGAGATCGCGGCCCTGGAAGCGCCGTACGTGCCGCATCCAGTGGCCGGCATCTGAGGCCTGCCCGAAGGCCATCCCAAGGCCCTTGTGGTGGCGATCCTCAAACAGGGGAGGACTCGGTCCCATCACAGCAAGGTGAGATGCTGATACATGGTACCCATAGATCCCTCGCCTCCGTGCCGTCTCCCGGTGGGGACAGGCTGTCTCCCAGCGGTGTTGCCTCCGGTGGTCGAGGCCGCCTTGCGGCTCGGTGGGAACGCGGTTGCAACTGGCAGAGTGTTTGCTTTCCAATCGGGGTGATTAGGGGCCGGGGGTTTCCTC
Source organism: uncultured Acidobacteriota bacterium (assembly GCA_963739225.1). Lineage (GTDB taxonomy): Bacteria > Acidobacteriota > Thermoanaerobaculia > Thermoanaerobaculales > Thermoanaerobaculaceae > RBG-13-68-16. Next base: position 167,855 of record CAVTZQ010000005.1, read on the forward strand.
CGGCTTCCGGCCCGGAGGCGCGTATGCGATCGAGGGTGTTTGCACCTGTCCTGATCGCTTGTCTGGTCGCTCTTACACTCCCCGGCTCGAGTGAGGCAAGGGGCGCTGATCGTGGCATTGCCGGGCACTCCTCCGGTGGCGGGCATTCCGGGTCGGTAGGACATCCGGGTCACGTCGGTCGCGGCGGGCCTCGGGGCCGCCCCGGCGGCAACCCTCACGGGGCCCCGTTCCACGGAGGCGGCCGCTTCGGCTGGCACGGCTACCCCGGATGGGGCGGCCTCTACCTCGGCCTCCCCCTGTGGTGGGACGCCTACTGGGGCTGGGGCTGGCCGTACGGGTACTTCGGGTACAACGGGTACAACGGGTACTATGGGTACTACGGTTACAACGGAAACCCCAACTCCGGTGTCGTCCTCGTGCCCTCGAACCCTGCGGAGGCTGAATCGGGCACGGTCGGGACCGCGTCGGAGACCCCCGGCGCGGCGACCGCGGCGGTCTCGGGCACCTCGCCCGTGGAGCTCCAAGTTTCCCCTCCGACTGCCCTCGTGGTCCTCAACGGCGTGCTCGTCGGCTCCGTCGATGAGTTCGGTCGCGGCTCCGACTACCTCTACCTCGACGGGGGCAAGTACAACCTCGAGTTCCACGCACCGGGCTTTCGCACCAGAACGTTGTGGCTGAACGTCAGCGGCGGCAACAAGACCCTGGTCAGCCTGGACCTCCAGGCCGATCCGGCGGCCAGCGCCGAACATACCGCGCCCCCCTCCCCCGGTCTGCCCCACGGCAGGAGGTTCAGCCCGAGCTTCGGGCCGGCGACGAGTCAGCCGGAACCCCCGGCCGGCGCCGCCGGGGAGCCGGGGTCCACCACGCTCGTGCTGCACATTTCGCCGAGGGGCGCCGCCGTGTACGTGGATGGCGTGCTCCTCGGCACGGGCGAGAATCTGGCGCAGCTCGAGGAGGGCCTCGCGGTCTCGCCGGGCCCGCACCGCATCGACGTGGTGGCGCCGGGTCGCACCGGCAAGACGCTGAGGGTTGACGTCCAGGCCGGCAAGAAGGTGGAGCTGTCGATCACCCTAGATTGACGCGCCTAGGGGCGGGCGCCACGCCGCGGACCGGCCCTGTCACCGTCCGCTGACCGGATCCTTTATCGAGGCCAGCTATCACCTTCTCACCTTTTTGACAGGGGCCCGCCGGTTTCCAGTTCAGCGAGCTGCTCCTTAAATTCCAACCGGCGCTCGTGGAAGCCGCCACCCTCCCGCTCGGCCGCCCGCGCGTCGAGCCGTACGGTTCTCTTGGCGAGTTCTGCGCTACGCCGCAAACCTGGAGACCGACCTGCTCATGCAATCGGGTGCCGATAAGGCCCAAACTCTACCTCTCAGCCTGGACTCGTTTCAGGGCGGCAGGTCAAGATGCACAGCGTGAAACGGGAACAGAGATTCGTAAGTTGCCATGAACTGTGTCGGGCCGCGCTTTACCAACGCAACCAACGCGGTACGGCCTTTCGACGCCTCGATGCGTTGCGCCATATACGCACCCACGCGGTACCACAGGCGTTCCCCGGAAGACATGCGATCTATAACCGCCCAGGCATCTGCGTTGGCGGGTTGGGCGCCACGGCCCTTCAAATAGCCGTAATCCTTGAAGTAGCTCGCCAGGTCGGCCTGCATCCGCTTCGCATCTTCCAGCGCGATGTAGTCGGGATCATCCGCCAGCGCGTGATCGTCGCGGCGGCGCTGATATGCGGCGAACACAGCCATCCCTTCCATTTGCGTGGAATATTCGACGAGCTTCAGCAGGTCGGCACAGGACTTTACGTCCGCCAGTTTCGGTGGCTTTTGATAACTCATGAAGCCGGCGTGATGCAATTCGTGAATTGCGTAATAGAGCAACTCTCGTTGGTGATTGGCGAAATGCGGGTGTGTGCAATTGAGGGATGCGTTCGGAGCGAATGCAACGCCAATGTCATAGCCGAAGGTCAGGAACAGAGTCCCGTGAAATCGAAAGTCGGCCGGCAAATAGCGAACGGCATCGTTCACCCAATGTGGATCCGCAAGCATTGACCCGGAGAAGTATGCGAGGCTTCCCTGGCAAATGGTTGAGCGTTCAGCCTCCTGGTTCTGCGGGCCCAGCAGGCTGCTCACCAGTGCCGTGCGGGATTCCTTCGGGACATCGTAGTCAAAGTTGCGGGCGTGGTTGAGGATGTGCGTGATCGCCGGGGACTCAGCCATACGAGCGGCGAGTTTGGGGTCGTTTGTCCGCAAATACTCGATCGCTTGAAGCGCAAAGGTCGCGTCAAAGCTGAGATCGTGCCCTGCCAGCAGATCGCTCGGCGGAACCAGGTCACGCAGCGTGACCCGAGCGCTCTTTGCGGAAGGCTGCTGCGCAGGAGCCGCCTGAAAAAACGTGAACGAAACGCACAAGAAACCGAAGGCCGTAAGACCTCGCCGTAGCCCGTCTTGAGCTGAGTGCGTTCTCACCTCGGCCTCCCGTCCCGCTTCCGCGCCGCGCCAGGAGACCACCTATTGCCGCCAAGCTCAGCCTTCACCTGGGCCAGGTTCCGGCCTTGGGGTCAGGCATCGTCCGCTCCGAAATCCACGCTCCCTCTGGCAACTCCCAGTACAATCTCAACCGGGAGACCCGACACGTGCAGCCTTGCACCCGCCTTCGCCCCTACGAGATTCGCTGCTCGGTGCGTGTGGGACGCGCGACGTCTATCAACTGAGTGGGCCTGGGCGAGGACTTGCGAACAACCTCGTGAGAAACAACATCTAGCCCCTGGCCCGACACAGCCTGCTGCCCGCAGCTGGCAGCCGAGTTTGTCGTCCTACTGCGTCGGCGGCGGCGCAATCACCGGATCCGGCACCTTGTTGCTGATCGCCGGAATCGTCTTGAGGTAGGCGAAGATCGCCTTCAGGTCCGCGTCGGTCATGTTTCGGTACATCCGCCACGGCATGGGCGGCAGCAACTCCCGGCCGCGGCCCTGCGTGCGGCCGTTGCGGATCGTCTCGACGAACTGCTGCTCCGTCCACGAGCCCAGGCCCGTCTCCTTGTCCGGCGTGAGGTTCCTCGTGTAGCTGATGCCCCACGGGCCAGCCCACGCGGTCATGGATCCGGTGAACCTGCCGACCCAGGGACCGCTGGGCGCCGGCGGTGGCGGCAGGGTCATGCTCGCCGGATGCCCGGAGACCATCCGCGTCATGTCGGGCTCCGGCCCGTTGGCGCCCATCACCCACGGAGTGTGGCAGTCGTTGCAGGCGTTCGTCATCACGAGGTACTTGCCGCGCGCGGCGGCGGCGCCCGCCGGTTTCGCGGCGGCTGGCTTCGCGGGCGTGGCCTGGGGCGCCGCCCCGCCTACCTGCGCCGTCGTGCGGGTCGATCCCGCGGCCCACGCGATTAGTCCAATCACCGCCGTCATCGTCACGAGCCTTGCCATACCTTGTCGCATCGCTCTCCTCCTCATCGTTGCTCCTCCCTGGCTGCTGGCATCGGCTCGGGTGAGCCGGTGTCTTCCGAGATCCACCGCCTGATCAAGTTGACGGCCTCTTCGTCCACAATTCGCGAGCCGAGCGGCGGCATCTGCACGAGCGGGTACCGCGAAGACATGCGCGCCACGAGGACGCTTCTTTCCGGATGCCCTGCGCACACGCGTTCGACGGTGTCAGGGGCCGCCGGCACCTTGAACTTGCTTTGCTGCCCAACCGTCGTGAGCAGCGCGGGCGCCGCCTCTCCCTCAGCCCGATTGAGGGTGTAATTGAGCGCGAACTTGAGCGACGAGAGCTCGCCAATGCCCGTGTGACAGCCGCCGCAATTCCCGTTGAGATACCCGAGCGCGGCGCGCGCCGTGGGCGAGCGGGCGATGATGCGGGGCGGGATGGCGGTGAGGCGTGCGGGCAACCCGCGCACGAGGCCACGGGCCACAAGCGCCGGGAGATCCACCGCTCCGGGCGGCAGCGCCTCGGCATGCGGCGCGTTCGGATCGCGATCGGGCGACAGCTGCAGCGTCGTCACTCCCAGCAGCCGCACGGGCCCGGCCTCGTGGCAGACGCGGCAGTCGCTGCGCGAGGGGATCGCGTGCCGGATGCCGTCGCGGATGGGCACGCTCTGAGAGATGCCCAACTCCGGCGCGAGCGGGGCCTCGGTCTCGTCCTCGTTCCACACGTAGCTGGCGAACTGCCACCCGCCGCGCGTACGCTCGATGAAGCGCGTCTCGGCGCGGCGCCCGAACCGGAACTCCTTCCAGACGCGCGTGCCCACGGGAAACTGCCACACGTCGGGGTTCGAGGCGTCGATGAACCTGCCCTTCGGGATGCGCAGCCACCGGGACTTCCGGGCGCCATCGGTCCACAGCGGGTACTGGGGGCTGAACGGGAGGTTGTCGGCGGCGACGGTCTTCGTCGCCCAGTCGGAATAGAGCCCGGTGTCGCGCAGCGTTGGAGGCGGCCAGGTCGGCGCCGACTGACCGCCGGTGATCATCGGCGTGGCGAGCACCGCAACGGCAACGGGCAGCGTCGCACCCAGCCACCCTCGGACCGATCCGAAGGCACGGGCGAACACGCGCCTACAGGGAACGCAATCCACCACGGTCATCTCCCCCCCCCGAGAAAGTAGAAACTTCCTTATTGCCCTGAATGGAGTCTAGCACACTTGGGATGGGACGACTGGCAGCTCAGGGGCCGCGAGAGAAGGGCCGACTTGGTTAGGTACCAGGTATCTCACTTGACCGATTGCCGCCAAGATTACTTCTTCTCGCTCCTCCGCAGTGCTTGCGGCACCTGCTCCGCAATCGTTACAAAGCCCGAGTTGCTGCGTCGCATGGCGGCCGCCTCAGCGTACAGCCGACTTGCCGAGCCCGCGCCGCTGCCAATGACCACCGCGAGGTCCTTCACCTTCAGCCCCCGCCGCTCGGCCGCGGCCAGCAAGACTAGCTCCCGGGCACGCTGCCCTTCCCTCCGATCCGCACTCGCAGGGCCGGCGGCCACACAACCGACTGAATCGGATACCTGGTACCTATCGGGTACCTATCCTATCGTTATTCTGGGAAGTTTCACGCTACGCCGCAAATCGGGAGCCGACCTACTCATGCAATTAGGTACCTATCTGGTACCTGTCTGTCCGTCCCCAAAGACCCTTACTTCGGCCTACACTGTGCAGGCTGTGCCCGACCCTTCCAAGAAACCACTCGAACCCATCGAGCGGAAGAGCCTGCTCTACAAGAGCGGCCTCGGGTTTCACTGCATCAACCACGTCCTGGGCTGTAGTCACGGCTGCCGTTACCCCTGCTACGGGTACCTGATGGCCAGGCACCATGGGCGCGTCCGTGACTACGCGGAGTGGTGCCGCCCCCGAATCGTGGCAAATGCCCTCGTGCTCCTCGACCGGGAACTCGAAAAGAAGCGGGTACTCCCCCCCGAGGTGCACCTGTGCCTTACGACCGACCCCTTCATGGTCGACCACCCGGAGGTCGGGGCCATGTCGCTCGCGATCATCGCGCGACTGAACCGGTCCGGGATCCTGTGCTCCCTGTTGACCAAGGGCAGACTGCCCGTAGAACTCGCCGACCGCGGGCGTTTCCCATGCGACAACACGCACGGCATCAGCCTCGTCTCGCTGAACGATGACTTCCGCCGCGAGTGGGAGCCGGGCGCCGCACCCCCCACCGAGCGCATCGCCGCCGTGCGGCGGCTGCACGACGCCCGGCGACGAACGCTCGTGCACATCGAGCCCTATCCGACGCCGAGCATCTTCGAGCAGGACCTGTCCGAGATCCTTGCCGAGGTGAAGTTCGTCGACCACATGTTCTTCGGTGGCTGGAACTACAGCTCGCGTGTGAGCCAGGACCGCACTGCCGAGGCGTTCTACCTTCGGCAGTCGCGCACCGTACGGAGGTTCTGTGCGCAGCATAGAATCGACTGCGAGCTGGCGTGAGCGCCGCTGCGCGGGGCGCAGCGACCAAGTAGCGGAAGCATGGCGGAGCGTGACGAGGGTGTGCGGAGCGCATCGGCGCAGGAGTCCGTGGCACCTTGCTCCACGCTCAGATCAGATCCGGACTCGCAGGGCAGGTTGGCACGCAATCGGTTGAATGGGATACCTGGGACCCATTCCGGTTCCCTCGGCGAGCTCTACGCTACGCCGCAAATCGGGAGACCGACCTGCTCATACAATCAGGTACCGACAAGATGCCCGGTGAGCACTTCAAGACAGACACCGAGGCACGCTGGCCGTTGGACCCAAGCGAGGGCATCCCTTCCTCAACGGCACCGTCTTCTCAGGAATGAAGAGTCATTGCTGTATCAGCGCTTGATCACCTTCCCGCCCTGTACGATCACCTGGGCCGTGCGGAGGTTGCGTATGTCCACAAGTGGATCCTTGTCCAGAATCAGCAAGTCCGCCAATTTGCCAGGCTCGATGGTGCCCAGGCGATCGGCCGCATCGCTCACTTCGGCCCCGAGCCTGGTAGCCGCCACGATCACTTCCATGGGTGAGCAACCCAAAGCAGCGAACTGGTCGGTCTCCTTGAAGAAGAGGCCGGGGTACTCGGACATGTTCTCGGCCACGGCGTCAGTACCCACGGCCATCCGTACGCCTGCCTTCCGCAGCTTCTGAAAGATTTCTTTGCACTCGCGGTACTTCTTGACCTTCCAGGCCCATTCGGGGCCCTTCTTCTCGTACTGGTCCCCGAGGATGAGCAGGATGGAAAGCGTCGGCACGCAGTACATCCGCTTCTCGGCGATCTTCGGAATCAGGTCGTCGGGTACGGCATAGGCGTGCTCGAAACAGTCCGCTCCGGCCTCCACGGTCCACCGCAGGAAGTCGTACTGAGCTTTGAAAAGGCTGGGATGGACCGTGACGAACTTCTCGTGGAGATGGACCTCCTCCACGGCGGCCAGGATCTCCTCCCTGGAGAAGGGACACAACACCTTGATGAGATCGGCCCCGGCCTTCAACTGGGTTCGGACGCCGCGCCGGAAACCATCGGGACCGTCCACCTCCATCACGAGGCCCTCGGTGTAGTTCTCCGTGCCGTGCCCCCCGGTGCTTGTGACGCCCTGGCCGCAGACGATGGGGCGGGAGCCTTCCAACTTTCCTTCCTGGAAAGCCCGCTTGGCGGCGATACCCACGTCTTCGATGGAGGCGAGATCCCTCACCGTCGTGATTCCTTCCAGAAGGCAGCGCCGGAGCAGGTCCGCGGCGCTGAACGCCGCCAGGCTGCGATTGGGAACGCGCGGGTCCATGGGAGGCTGTGGCCAACTGACGTGTATGTGGGCATCGATGAGGCCGGGAATGACCACCCTTCCCTTCGCGTCCAGGACTTCGGCACCTTCAGGGATCGGGACCTGGCCTGACGGCCCAACTGCAGTGAACCGGTCGCCCGTGATGACGATGGTCGCACCATCCAGTGGCGGCCCACCGCTGCCATCCACCAGACGAGCGTGGGTAACCACCAGCGGTGTCACCTGGGCCGGCGGAGCCGCATCAACAGCGGCAATGGGGAGTAGCGCCACGAACAGGAGGGCGTGGACAGCACTTGTTTTTTCCATGCTCACCATCCTAGCCCCGCGCACATCGTGGTGAAACCCCCCGGGGTTCGCGCCGCCCTACAAGAGAACGGATCCAGGTCGCGCCAGCGAGTACCACGTTCGCGCGTACCCACAGCGTCTCTCTCACGTGCGGCGGCAGCACCAAACGGTGCAGAATTGGAATCCCCAATGATTGACATGACGGTCGCCGCCCGCTCCACTCACTTCCCTTCCTTCCACCGCCTCATCCGCATGACCTCGTCGTAGAGCTGGCCCCACACCCGCTCGTAGCGCCGGCGCTGCCTCTCGTCGTGGCGCCGCTCGAACGCCTGCGCCTCCCGCTCGAGCTGCCGGTAGTGCTCCAGGCGATCCGAGGCCAGCTCCCCGACTCGACCGCCGCCCTCACGGCACATCCCGGCTCGGTGTCGTGGCGGCAGTCGCGGAAGCGGCAGCGCGCGGCGAGCGCCGCGATGTCGCCGAACAACGCATCGAGGCCCTCGTCGTCCACGAGCTGCAGCTCGCGCATCCCCGGCGTGTCCAGCACCAGGCCGCCTCCGGGCAGCAGGACGAGCTGGCGGCGAGTCGTGACATGGCGGCCGCGGCCGTCGCGGGCGCGGATCTCCCCCGTGGGCATCCGCTCCTCGCCGAGCAGGGTGTTGATCAGGGTCGATTTACCCGCGCCGGAAGAGCCCACGAACGCGGCCGTCACCCCCCGCCCGATACGCTCGCGCACCGCGTGGATGCCTTCGGAGCGCAGCGCGCTGGTCAGGTGGATCTCCACCCCGGCGATTCGGCTCTCGACCTCGGCCAGTCGGGCGTCGGCGTGCTCGCACACGTCGCTCTTGTTGAGGATCACGGAGGGCTGAGCGCCGCTCGCCCAGATGCGCGCGACGTAGCGCTCGATTCGGCGGAGGTTGAAGTCCGCGTCGAGGCCGCAGACGGCGAACACCACGTCCACGTTCGCGGCGACGACCTGCGCGACGGCCCGGCGGCCGGCCGCCCCGCGGGTGAACACGGTGCGCCTTGCGAGGACGCGCTCGATGACCGAGGCGCGGCCGGGCGAGGGCGCGTCGTCGAGGACGACCCAGTCGCCGACGCCCGGCAGGCTGTCCTCCTCCGGCTCGAGGCGAAGCCGCCCTGCGAGCCGCGCAGGGCCCGCGCCGCTCGCGGACCAGACCTCGTACGCGCCGCGGTGCTCGGCGGCAATTCGGGCCGGGATCATCCGCCGGTCCTTCAGGGGCTGAAGCTGTCGTTCGAAGAACGGGCCGAAGCCCAGATCGAGAAGCTCGTTCACGTTGAAGTCCTCCATGCGCGCGGCCTGAGGGAGCGCGCGTTCGCCCGCGCGGAGTTCGCCGGGAACGCCGGCGAATTGCGTGGGCACGGATCCGCGTTGAGGTCGGAAAGCCGCAGCGCTCAGCGCCTACGGCTCGCGTAAACCCTCAGGCAAGATCCCCATGGAGAATCCCGGTTCTCATCCACCCTCCGGCGGGGCCGGGCCCCGCCTCCACCGCCACGATACCACCGATCGTGCGCGGCCGCGGCGACCCGCCGCCCATCCGACGCCAATCCCTCCCGTGACATCGCGGACGTCCCGAGCTCAGCGAGGAGAGCGCGGCGATCTCGCGCCCGTCAGGTGACGCGTTCCGTACCCGGCGTCTCTTCCCGGCGCTATAGTCCGCCCGTGGTCACGGACCCGGTCCCCCGGCCGGCCCGCTTGCGCCAGCAGTACGAGGCGAGCGACGCGCGGCACACGCTGGAGCTTCCGCCCGCAGAGCCGCTCCAGCGGAACGCCGAACGGCTGCGCGCGGCGCTCGAGGCTGCGCAGGCTCCGGGGGTACGCCGCGCCGGCCAGGAGCTGCTCGACCATCTCGCGGACTTCTACCGCGTGCCTGCGCCCCGACTCAGAATCCTGGGTGTGCGGCCGCACCGGGTTCGGGACGGCCACCTCGCGTCCGAGCTCCACGGCGACTACACGATCGAGACCGGTGTTCTCCGGGCCTGGATGCGTACGGCCATCCTGGGCAAGGTGACAAGCTACCGCGGGATGCTCAACACGCTCCTGCACGAGTTCGCCCACCACCTCGACATCCGCCTGTTCGGCTGGCCCGACACGCCCCACACGCGCGGGTTCTACTGGAGGGTGGACGCCCTCTACCACCTGGCCCTCGGCACACCCGCCGACACGCGCAAACCCCTGGTCTGGATCCAGACGGGCACTCGCTGGCGCATTGACTGGTCGAAGCTACGGTAGCAAGACGAGATGGTGAAATCTGGTACCCATGCGATCCGCTCGGGCGTGGTCTCCACGGACAGGGGGTATGTCGCGCGAGACCGAACCGCCGAGCGAATTGGGCTACAGATGCGCAGGTTTAGGCAAAAATTCTCGTGCGTCGACCCCTATACTCCTAATGCTCGCCCGCGATGTCCGCGGGCGCCACGGGTGAGTGAAGGATGGCTTAGGCAGCCCAGGGTCACCACCGGGCTGGCACGCAACCTGACGGAGGAGCAGCATGCGAGTTGGCATTCTTGGTTCAGGGCTGATGGGGGGCAAGCTCGGGACGCTCTTCGCGCGTGCCGGGCATGAAGTGGTTTTCAGCTACTCGCGCAGCCAGAGGACGCTGGAGAGGCTCGCGCGGGATGCGCAGGGAAGCGCACGGGCGGGGACACCGCGTGAGGCCGCGAAGGACGCGGACGCCCTCCTGCTTGCCGTGCACTGGTCCCGACTCGGCGACGTGTTGAAGCAGGCTGGCGACCTGTCGGGCAAGGTCATCGTCACCTGCTCGCTGCCGATGAATGCTGACAATACCGGACTCGTTATCGCCCACACCTCGTCTGGTGCGGAGGCGCTTGCGAAGAAGGTTCCGAAGGCCAGGGTCGTCTGCGCGTTCAACACCGTGCCGAGCGAAGTGCTTTTTGGCGTCTTCGAGGCACGCCGCAAGGCCGCCAGACCCAGCCTCGTGTACTGCGGAGATGATTCGAGGAGCAAAGGGATTGCTACTGAGCTGATTCACGACGTAGGTTTCGATCCCGTGGATGCCGGGCCCTTGTGGATTGCCCGCTACACCGAGCCCTTCGCGCTACTCGTCGCCCAACTCGCGTACGAGGGCAAAGGTGGCCCCGAGCTGGCGTACCGGTTCGAAAGGTATGGGAAATGAGCGCCTTCATGCCAGAGCTCGCCGAATGGGGCAGCTTCTACGTCATCGTCGGCGCGGCCGCGGGCGCCCTGATCGGATTGCAGTTCGTCGTCATGACGCTCCTCGCCGACAGGCCGCCCATCGATGCGGCGGCGGCAGGCGCCGCGTTTGCAAGCCCGACGATCGTCCATTTCGGCGCCGCCTTGCTCCTATCAGCGCTTCTAAACGTCCCATGGCATACGATCACCATCGCCGCAGCTCTCTGGGGACTCATGGGCTTCAGCGGACTGGCGTACGCGGTGGTCGTAGCTCGGCGCATGCGGAGGCAAGCCGCATACCGACCAGGGCTCGAGGACTGGTTGTTTCACATTGTGCTGCCTTCGGCCGCGTACGCAATCCTCGCGCTGTCGCCGTTCGCCGCGCCCTCGAATCCGCGCGAGGCCCTGTTTTGCGTCGGAACAGCGGCGTTGCTGTTGCTCTTCATCGGCATTCACAACGCCTGGGACAGCGTCAGCTACCATGTACTCGTCAGCACGGGGAATACCACCACTGACCCGCGCCGAGACGGACCTTCGGAAATGGACCGGGTTAGCGGCGAACAACGCAACCCCTGACCTTGGGGACGAGGACAGATCAGAGGAGCGTTGCCGGTAGAGCAGCCGGAGATGACTCGTGCAGAGATTCGTCACAGTACGAAGTTGTCCGGTCCTAGACAGGTGAGAGGAGACGAGAAGATGCAAAAGCGTACCTTGGGGAAAAGCGGCCTGGAGGTCTCGGCTCTCGGGCTTGGCTGCATGGGAATGAGCTATGGCTACGGTCCGGCCGCAGACAAGCAGGAGATGATCTCACTGATTCGCTCAGCCGTCGAACGCGGTGTCACGTTCTTCGATACCGCTGAAGCGTACGGCCCCTTCACAAACGAAGAGCTCGTGGGCGAAGCCCTCGCTCCCTTCCAAGCGCAGGTCGTGATCGCCACCAAGTTCGGTTTCAAACTTGACCCCACGGCGGAGCGGGGCTTGAGCGGGCTGGATAGTCGGCCAGAGCACATCAAGCAGGTCGCCGAGGCCTCGCTCAAGCGCCTCAAGGTCGATGCCATCGATCTGTTCTATCAGCACCGTGTCGACCCGGACGTCCCCATCGAAGACGTGGCGGGGGCGGTGAAGGACCTGATCCGGGAAGGCAAGGTCAAGCACTTCGGCCTTTCCGAACCCGGGGCGCAAACGATCCGTCGCGCCCACGCGGTCCAGCGCGTCACTGCGGTTCAAAGTGAATTCTCGCTGTGGTGGAGACGCCCTGAGGCGGAAGTGCTGCCGACCCTCGAGGAACTCGGAATCGGGTTCGTTCCATTCAGTCCGCTCGGTAAAGGCTTCCTCACGGGAACGATCAACGAAAACACTACGTTCGACAGTTCGGACTTCCGCAACATCGTTCCTCGCTTCACGCTGGAGGCCCGGAAGGCGAATCAGGCCCTGGTCGATCTGCTTGCACAGATCGCAAAACGGAAGAAGGCGACGCCTGCTCAGATCGCGCTCGCGTGGCTGCTTGCCCAGAAGCCTTGGATCGTCCCGATCCCGGGCACCCGGAAGCTGGAGCGCCTGGACGAGAACATCGGCGCGGTTGCGGTCGAGCTCACGCCCGACGACCTCCGCGAGATCGAAGACGCTGCATCCAAGATCACGGTGCAGGGGGCCCGGTACCCCGAGAAGCTGGAGCAAATGACCGGTCGTTAGGTGAACGAGGAGTCAAGCACGAGTAAGGAACCTTTTCAAGAGGCGGGGCGTCTGATGTTGTCCGCGATGATGGACACAGGCATTGCAAGCCGACGCGTGGGCCATGTAAGCGCTTCGCAGTTCAGCAGGGAATGCGGCCGCTTCTTCGGAAGCCCGCCGACCAAGGACATCCCCAGGCTGCGCGAACAACTGGGCGGGGTTGCCCTCGAATAGCGGGTGTGGCGCGCCTTGGGCGCCATGTGGATCCACTGCGGCTCGCGCTGCAGTGCCCTCGGCCATCGCGCGGATCACCCCCTCCGCTCGCAGCTGGGCCATACGGCGCCCCGCGGCGAGCCGCGCGGAGGCACGCTGGCTCATCGACTGGGCGAAGCTACGTTAGGACGGTGAGATGGTGATACCCGGTCCCGGTACGCAGCTCACTGTTTAGCCTTATCCGCCACCCCTTCCGCCACCACCGGCGGCTTTGTCGAGAGCACGCGATTCTCCGGCAGTTTGGCCAGATCCACAACCTTCCCGCCCTGCATCACCGACCGCACTTTGCGGATATTGTGGATGTCCGCAAGAGGATCGGCCTCCAGAATCACCAGGTCCGCGATCTTGCCCTTTTCCAAGGTACCCAGGTCGTTCAAGCGCCGCGCTGCGATCGCGCCGTTCTTGGTTCCCGCGGTGATGGCCTGCATCGGCGTCATGCCGAGCTCGACCAGGCCTTCGATCGCCATGATGGTGCCGATGCCTTGGTTCTGCCAGGCGGGCTTGGGATCGATCTGGAACTCCGGGGCCGCGGCCCAATAGCTGTCGGTGCCGACCGTGGTGATGCAACCGGCTTTGATCAGCTTCTGCGCGTTGCTGCGGCGGGTTTCGAGATCGATGCCCAGATCGTGGTCGCGCTTGCGTTGGTCGTAGAGGGTCTTGGGGGGCGGTTGCTTCTTCGCCGCCTCCGCGAGCTTCTTCTCCGCCTCGGCTTTGTCCTTCAGGTGCTTCTCCCACGCCTCGCCGGTCATCGTGCTCGCCAGCATGGAGCAGATCACGTTGCGCTCTACGACCAGCTTGGCGAGCTCATCCGGCCACTCCCGAGGCGTGATCGCTTCCGGATGCTGGATGAGGTCGACGCCCGCCAGCACGGAGATGCGCAGGCCCTCGATGGTCGTCGAATGGGTTTCCGCCGCGCGGCCGCGCTTATGCGTCTCTTCGACCATCACCTTCTGTGCTTCCGGCGAGAATCCGATGTAGGTAGGTTGGTCGAAATGGCTGGTGCCGCCGAATTTGAGGAAATCCGGGCCCTTGTCGAGGTACTTGTTGATGGCGACGCGCAATTCGTCCGGCGTCATGTCGGCGAGCAGCTCGCCCGCGTCCTGCGCCATCGCGTCATCCACTTCGGCCTGGAAGCGCGTGGTATCGCGCTGCGGCGCGAGAGAGAAGACACGGAATAGGGGCCGCCCCAGCCTACGATATTCCCGGCGGCAAGGATGCGCGCGCCGCGTCGCCTTGCCACTCGCGATGCTGTCACGCACTTGCGTCAGCGGGATGAGAAAGCCGTAGCTGTCGCGGACCGTGGTCACCCCGTACGTCAGGTCGATCTGCGCGGCTTCGAGCACGATCTCGTTTTCGCGCGGGTAGTACTTGGCGAGCGTCTCGTAGCGATCGCGCATGCCGCCGTAGAGCGAAAGATGGACGTTGGTGTCGATGAAGCCCGGGACCACGTAGCGCCCGGCCGCGTCGATGACGGTGGCGCCGCGGGGAACGCTGACGTTTCCGCGCGCTCCGACGGCGCTGATCCTGTCGCCGCGTATCACGATGACCGCGTTGGGGATCGGGGGACCGCCGTTGCCGTCGATTACAGTGGCGCCAACGATCGCCACGTCCTGCGCGCTCGCGGCAAGTGGTGCCGCGAGGCAAGCAGATGATGCCGGCTGCCAGCAGAAGGTTAACCAGTCTCGCTCTTCTCATTTCCTCGCTCCTCCGTCTGGGTCAGTCAGGTACCCCCGGGCAAAGCCGGGGGCCCGCCCCACTGAAATTGAATTCGGCCTGGCACATCGTACGCCGCCTACGCGTGACACGTCGTTGCCCCAGGTGTGCAGCCGACAAACTGCACGTACCACTGAACAGGAATTTCCTTTCTCACCCCGGCCCATTGTAGAGCGGCGGAAGAGGTGGGCAAGGGGGCTCGGGGTCTCGCCTGCTCTCCTGGTACTAATGAACCGCAAGCCCCTGGTCTGGATCAAGAGCGGCGCACGCTGGCGCAATGACTGGTCGAAGCTACGTTAAGAAGGTGAGATGGTGATTCCTCGTACCTATTGGGGCTGGCGATCTCCCGCGTGGAAGGGGGTAGTACCACGGCATCACGGAAAACAGCCGCCTCGGTAAGCGCTACCAACTCTCCGCGCCGGACTCGGGCACCTCGAACTCGCCTGAAAAGGTGACGCCCGATGACGTTGTCCCACATGCGGACGTCCTTACCCCCGGTGATCCGAATGCCAGATCCCTCCGCGCCGACCGCCTTGCGGTAGCACTTCTCGCACAGATCGCGGAAGGCTGCATGGTTCCAAGGGCCAACATAGGAACCTACAGGCTTCGCGACCTCGACGGGTTCCAACTTAAAGTCCGTGCCGAAGGGGTGCCGGATCTCGACTCGGAGATCCGGGTAATGCCGCCCGCCTACCTCCAGCGAGAAAAACAGCGTGGAGACCATGTGGTCCGCCTTCTTGTCAAAGCTGTGGTAGTTCTGGGTGTTCTGTAGGACCTTATGAAACGCCACTCTCACCTTCGGCATGGATTCCCCCACCTAGGACGGATTCAGACGTCCGGAGTGCTGGTTCAGCTTGCTTTTCACCATCGGAGGGTATTCCCTAGGTTCGCCGGTTACGCCACTCCGCTTCGCTTTATGGCTCACTACGAACCACGCACCCCGTAGAGGCGAACTCTCCCTTATCGACTACCCGCAGCGCACCCCAGCCGGCCAGCCTTACGGTGTGATTGGGATCGCCGCGATGAACTCCGGGTCGTTGAGCGGCGAGTAGATCGGCGTCGCGTAGGCGTAGTAGGGGAGGTCACCCTGCGGCTCGACGATCACGGATGCCGGTACCAGCCAGTTCTCGATCGGGGTTCCCCACCCCGGTTGCAGCATGACCTCGAGCACCGCAAAGGCATCATTGATCTGGAGCCAACCCCACGCCGGCAGGACCACATCGAACCCGCTCAGCGTCGCCACGTCCGTCGTCCAATAGGGGTTATTGCCGGCCCCGTTCCCAAAGATGGTTCCCTTGATGTGGAACGTGGCTCTCACGGGGTTGGGGTTGATGATCCCCACGTTCACCCGAAACACGTTCTTCCCGCTCGTCGCCCAGGGGATGATGCTGGGTCCTTGAATGGGTGCCGTCAGTGCCGACGTGAGCTGACCGTTCCCCGGCAGACAGCAGTACGTCGGGGGCAGGCGCCCCGCACCGTTGGTGTTCGTGTTGTGGACGATCACGGCCGCTTTTCCCTGGACGTCCAGGGCAACCGATGCGTGCGTGGCATCGACCCCCTGAAGCAGGTCGGCGCCCGTGAGGATGGCTAAGCCCAGGTAGCCCTTGAAAGAGGGTATAGCCCAAGTAGGCGCCGTCGTGGGGTCATCAACGAACCCTCCGGTAGCCGTGGCCACCCAAAGTCGCTTCACGGTCACGGGCTCCGCCAAGTTGAGCTGCATGATCCGCACTTCGCTGTCCCAGTAGCTGCCGTTCAATCCGGGCACGCCGCGTACGATAACCGGCAGCACGTAGGTCTCGGCCACGGCGAGCGGAGACCCGGCGAAGGCCGCCACCGTCAGTGCAAGGGTCATCAGCACCTTGAGTTTTCCAGACATGGCTGCCTCCTTATGGCGCTTGCGCGTTGTAGACGTACACCGCGAAGTCCTGGTTGGCCGCTGAGCCGTCGAGGCCCGGGACGGCCTTCGCGCTGATCGCGGTCGGCTGAACCTCGACCGTGAAGGAACCGCCTGCGACCTCGCCCGGCCTGATTCGAACCACCTCCACCCTGTTAGATGGGTCTCTGACAAGGCCGTACGGGATGCGCACGCTGTATCCCGAGCTGTCGAAGTAGTTGCCGGAGTAGTTGTAGATGCCGTTGCGGATGACAAGGTCGAGATCGTTGACCTTCAGCGGCGAGGCGCCGACGGCGGCGGGTGCGTCGGTGAACGCCAGCACCACGACGACGTCCTTGCTCATGCCGGCGACCTGAAGACCCGTCGACCAGCTGCTGTTGCTGGCATATAGCGCCGCGGAGCGGCTGTCGCTTGATCTTCTTCGAAGAAGCGGACGCCCACCACAGCCTCAGTGTGTCGGTGGCACGGCGGGAATGAACTCCGGGTCGTTGAGCGGCGAGTAAATCACCGAGGCGTAGGCGTAGAAGGGCAACTGCGTGGCGAGATCCTGAAGGAACACCGCCGCCGGCCTGACGCCGTCAAGCACTTCACAGCCCCAAGTGCATTGCTGGCGCATGACTGAGATGAAATCATCGATCTGTCGAAACCCCCAGGGTGCCAAGTCGACATCGAGACTAGCGGGAGTAGGAGCCTCGGGTAACCAATAGGTTTCGCCGGCAAGGACAAGCGGATCCTTGGGAACCAAAACGTTCAAGTAGACAGTGATTCGCCGCGGCTGGTTGCTGGCGTTGATCACACCGACGCTGACCCGGAAAGGCACGCTGCCCGACGTGACCCATGGGATGAAGCCATAGCTAACCAGCGGAGCGCGGAATGCGCGTATCAGCTGGCCGCTTCCCGGCAAGCAGCAGGTATAGGCCCCGCCATCCTCCGGGAGGGGTCCCTGGCCTCCCGTGTTTGCGTTGCGCAGGTACACTTCGTTCCCGGTCCCGTCCATCTCCAACGCAATCGCAGCCTTTGATGCGTTGGTGCCTTGCAGGAGCTGCCCGCCGGTTAATACATAGGCCCCAAACGGGGGAGTACCGGGTGTTGGAATCGACGGGAACACCCAATTCGGGGCCGTCGCTGGATCATCCACGAAGCCACCCGCCGGCATGGCGACCCACACCCTCTTGACCTGCACCGGGGGTACCAAGTATTTGCCCAGGATCCGCACTTCGCTGTCCCAGTAGCTGCCGTACATGCCACGGACACCGTGGACCACCACCGGAAGTACGACCGTTTCACCCCATGACGGAAAAGGAAGGACACCGAGGCTCGCCAACAGGACTCCTATGGTCGACAGTACGTGTCTCGTTCTCATCGGGCACCTCATTAACGCGCAAAGTACACGTACAGCGCGAAATCCTGGTAGGTACCAGGTATCCCACTCAGTTCGTTGTCGGCGAGATGAATCCACTCCACTCTTTCGCAGTGCGTCAGTCACTCGCTCTCCAGTCGTTGCGAGGCCGGAGTCGCTGCGCCGAACCTAGACCGCCTCCGCGTACAGCCGGCCCGTCGACACCGCGCGCCCCCCAGCGATAGACGTGATTGACCGCACCAGAAACGAACACCCTCGCCCGCCGCGGTGTCACCCACCTCCCCGATTACGCAGAGCTGGGTCATCCTACCCCAACAAGGTGAGATGGTGATACGCGGTAGCCTTTAGACTTCACGCGACGATCGGCCGACCTCGCCATGCTTGGTCGACACCGTGCACTGCGGTTCCCGATACTGGCAACTGTTTGGTCAGCCTCACGGACACCTCGCCGCCCAGATCTACCACCATGTCGGCCTGCGCTGGTTTCGGAAGATGGGCGAAAATGCCAATCGCTAGGCCGAATTGGTTTTGGAGCTCATCCTCCAGGACGACGAGCGTCAGGTGGGGGCCATTACCGCGTTCGGCGACGACTCGGACGTGAGAGGAGGTACGACCCCTGGTCAAGACAATCTTCCTGGCGACGGGGCGGATAGATGCTCTCATGCGTTATGCCCTCCTGGCTATCCCAAAACCAGCTTCCTTCTTCCTAAGGCTGCTGTCATCACCCGTTTGGGTCATGCCGGGGGGCCGACGTCCGGTCGTGTCCTAACTTCGAGAGCGGGGGAAATGTGCAAGGCTGGAGTTGGCTTAGGTTGGGTCTGGCAGGTTGCCCGGGGACACGACTCCGCGCACCGGGAGCGGCCACGGAAGGTCGTGGTTGGCGCAGCTTACGCGGCGCTGCCCGACAGATCGTTTTGTATTGCCCCCCTGCCGGCGCGAAGCTGGCATGTCCCAACGAGGTCCCTGGCGGGCTGCGGCTAGTGTCCTGCGGTTGTGTCCGTCCGTCCTCCTTGACCGAAGCCTTGCGCCGGTGTCTGCCCGTCGTGAGAGCTTCGGCGAGTTGGTTTCCCGTGGACAAATGAACCACGAAGAGCTCGGGAGCAGACCTTCATCCCTAATGGGCTTGCCTTCGTGCCGGTGATCCCAGCCGCACAGGCAGGACACACGAGCTGGAGGCGCTCGCGGAGTTGCCCCTTCCGGACGCCGAGCAGGCGTGCCGGGGTTGGCGGGAGGCGCTGCTCGGCCAGTCCAACTGAGACCTGGCTCCGGTGTCGTCATTGCGCTAGCATTGCTGGTTGTGATGCCCCACCGCATCGGCCGCTTCAGGGTCCTGCGGCTCGTTGGCAGCGGCGGGATGGGCGAGGTCTACGAGGCGTTCGACGACCAGCTTCAGCGACCGGTCGCCATAAAAGGCCTACTACATGACCGGGTAAGCCTGGAACGGCGCGAGCGTCTGCGCCGTGAGGCGCTCTCCGCCGCGGCGCTCTCGCACCCTGCGATCACTCACGTCTACGAGATCGTCAGCGAGGCCGACGCCGACTGGGTCGTCATGGAGTACGTCCAAGGCAGATCCCTTGCCGACGTGATTGCGTCGAGTCCCCTCTCACCGGGCCAGACGGCAAACATCGGCGTCGAGATCGCCGAGGCGCTCGCCGAGGCACATCAACACGGGATCGTGCACCGTGACATTAAGGCGGAGAACATAGTGCTCATGCCGTCCGGCCACGTGAAGGTGCTGGATTTCGGCCTTGCCAAATGGACGGGTGAACGAGGCGCCATCGACGACCGGATCACGACCGACGGAATGGTGGTAGGCACTTCGAGGGCGATGTCGCCCGAGCAAGCGCTGGGCAGAGACATCGACGGCCGGAGCGACATCTTCTCCCTCGGCTCGCTGCTATACGAGCTGGCGAGCGGCAGGCCGGCGTTCCGCGGGACAACGCCGATCGAGACCATGCACAAGATCGCCGGCGTGAAGTACGAGCCGTTGACCACGGTTGCCCCGGGCACGCCGGAAGCTTTGGCTGCCGTGATCGAGCGGTGCTTGGCACGAGACCCGTCGGACAGGTACCAGAAGGCCGAACAGGTGGCGCACGAGCTGCGCCGGGTGGCTGCGACCGCTACTGGGGCATCTGTGACACAACCCGGGTTCAGGTCGAGCCAGATTCTGGTTCGGGCGCGCGGGCATTTGCTCACTCTGATCGGGGTCGTGGCCGTGGTTACGACCGTGGCGGTCACCGGCGTGATGTTGGGCTGGTTCGGAGTCAAGAAGCCACTGGCCGTGGCCGTGCTGCCAGTCGAGTCCCCGACCCCCGGTGACGTTGCCGGGCTCGCGTCGACCGCGATCGAGGATGCGATCGTCACCAACCTTGCCCGAATGAAGAACTTCATCGTTGTCTCCGGCCGAGACGTGCGCGCGGTGTCGAGCCAGGGGAAGCGGGTGCCTGAGATCGCCCGCGAGCTTGGGGTGCGCGAGCTCGTCGAGACATCGTTGACGCCAGGTCAACCGGGACAGCCGATTCGCGTCGACCTCCAGCGGTTGGAAGGCAGCACCGGCCGGGTCATCTGGAGCGAGCAGCTCGAGGTCGGGACCGACGATTTGATGCTGCTGCAGGACCGCATCGTCACTGCTCTGGGTGACGCGTACCGTGGCGTTCCGACGAGCGGCCACCCCGGTTCCCAAGACGCCACGCCGGCCGCGCTCGAGGCGTACCTGCAGGCGAAGAGCAGGATTGATTCCGGCAAGTACTCGAAGGACTTCAAGGAGGAGATCGCGTTGCTCGAGACGGCGATCGCGGAAGCGCCGCGTTTCCTCGCGCCGGTAACCCGCTCGCCACAAGGTACCGCTACCTGCACGAGCTGTATCGCCGGCCCGCCGACGGGGACCGGTGCATGGCGCTGGCGGAGCGCGCACATGAGCTGGCGCCCGATCACCCCTGGGTGTTGTGAGCTCGAGGTGTGGCTGGCGCTCGACCAGAGGGACAACGCCGCCGCGCTCGAGAGGGCCCGTGCGTGGACTGCATCCCGTCCCGGCGACAGCACTGCCTGGGAAACACTGGCGGTGGTGCTGGGCCGCATGGAGCGGTACCGCGAGGCTGAGACCGCCTTCGACCGGTCGCTCGCGCTGCTCCCGTCGTGGCACACGTTCTTCTCCCTCGGGCAGTCACGCGAGAGCCGAGGCGATTTCGACGGGGCGCGCCAGGCGATCCGGCGCGCGCTCGCGATCTCTCCCGGGAACCTCTTTCTGCTGGGCCTGCTCGCGGAGGTCGAGATGTACGCCGGGCAACAACACGGAGGCGGAGCGGCTGTACCGGGACCTCCTCGCGCGGCGGGGCACGCGGCTCGACCGGATCCACCTCGGCAACTGCCTCTATTACCAGGGCAAGCTGGCGGAGGCCGGCACCCTCTACCGCGAGGCGGCGGACAAAGACCCCACCGACTATCTCGCCCTCGCCAACCTGGCGGACACCCAGCTCGCGATGGGCCAGACCGAGCTCGCCAGGGTGAGCTACGCGAAGGCGCTGCGCCTATGCGATGTCGAGTACGGCCAGGGGCATGCGCCGGCGGGCCCTGCTCGAGACCCGGGCGCGCTGTCTCGCCCAGCTCGGCCGCGGGCCCGAGGCGTTCCTCGCCATCCAGGAGGCGCTCTCGGACTACCCCGACAACCCCGCCACGATGTTCATGGCGGCCCTGGTCGCCGCCGTGGCCGGAGACACCAACGCTGCCCTCGCCTGGACCGGCAAGGCCCTCGCAGCGCACGCGCCGGCTCGTCTGGTTCACGGGGCCGGAGTTCGCCCGCCTCGCCTAGGACCCCCGCTTTCGGGCGCTCACCTCGAGAAGGTGACCCTGCCGGTTCGTGATCGAATCAGCGATCTAGTGGGGGGGGTCCGGGTCATTGTCGCCGCCGGGGTCCGCTTGGGCAATGACCTTCCCCGCACTGTCCAGCAACTTGACGTCATAGTAGAAGTACCCCGCCTCCTGGGTGTTACCCGACGTCACGATGTCAGGCAGGTGCGACCCGGCGGAGGCCTGGTCGCAGCCGAGGCCACGGTGCACCCCGCGCGGCCGGAACCCCCCCGGCGGCTTCAGCGGCGCCTCGTACTTGGTCGGAACGGCAGTCAGGAACTCCACGACCGCGCCTACCGCGCTCTTCGGCACGCCGTTGAACGCCCACCGGATGTCCCCGGGGCCGTCCTTCCAGTAGAGGTGGACCCAGTCTGGAGTGCACCTTAGTTTGCCGCTCTGCATCGTAACGGTGACAACCTCGTACGTCTTCGTGGGCATCTTGTCCCCCTTCCTCCAGTCGATTGCCGGTTGACCTCGTTCGACACAACAACGTCTTCCGATGCTCTTGGCTTTGGTGGAGCCACGCCGAAGCAAGAACCCCGTGCGTTCGATATGGACTTCGTCGCGTCACGATCCCAGACGATCACACCCGACCCCTTGGCAAGCGCCGACCCTCGGGAGCCCTTTCGAACCCCCTTCCGCATTCGGCCCCGCGACCCGCATCCTGCCCCGCCCATCGCCAGGCGACGCGAACCCCTGATCGTGCCTCACGGCTCACCCTCCACCGGCGGGTAGCTGTCCGAGGAGTCGCCGGGCAGGCGGACGGCTCCCGGGCCACGGAGCAGGACTCGGACGAGCTCCGCCTGGCTGTTCGTCCCGGTCTTGCGGAAGATGCTGGCGAGCTGGGTGTGCGCGGTGTTGCGGGACACACCGAGCACCGCCATCGCCTCACGCATGGTTTGGCCACCGAGGAGAAGAAGCGCGAGGCGCGTCTCGGCGGGGGTCAGGCCGTAGAGGTCGTGGACAAGCTCCGTGGGGCTCACGAGAGAAAGCCCTGAGTCGGAGATGAAGACGACCGCGGTGTGCCGCCGCCGCGTGAGCCATCGCCTCCCTCGGCTGACCGGCACGACCATGACCTCGTACGGACGAGACGACGAGGTGCGCGAGAGGCGCAGGCCGAGCCCGGTCCCGGTGCCTCCGCGGGCCACGTCGGCGACGGCGCGCTGCAGCACGTGCGTGTCGGCGGGCGTAGCGCCACGCAGACCGTCGGAGGCGATGACGAACCCGTCCTGCTGCGCTGCGATGCGGTGGGCCGCCCGGTTGGCGAGGATTGGCCTAGCGCCCTCGTCCACCAGGACGGCACCCAGCGCGACGCGGTCGAAGGCGTCGCGCGCCTCGGCGGCGCGGCGCTCCGCCTGTTCCACGCGCAGGTGGACGCTCATCGCGCGGACGAGGTGCGGCACGAGCTCCCGCAGGCTGTCGAGGCTGGCCGAGTCGAACCGCTCTCCCGGCGGCCGGAGGAGCCAGAGCGCGGCGAAGGCACCCTCTTCGCGCAGAAGGCAGGCACCGACCGCCACGCCGAAACGACCGCCCGCGCCGAGCGCCGCGAGCGCATCCTCCCCGTCACGCCCCAACGGCGCGCTCGGGAGTTCGCTGGTGACCAGGACGCCCGGGGGGCTACCACCAAGGCGGAGGAGCGCTGCAGCCACGCTGCCGGCGAGCAGCGTGGGGTCCAACTCGTCCAGGCCGCAGGTCGCGAGCGGCGCAAGTTCACCAGCGCTAGGGCCGAAGAGGAGGATGCCGGCGCTCGCTCCGGCCACAGAGGCGGCCGCCGCAAGCGCCTCCGGCCATGCGGCGGGCGATGCCACCGCCTCGTAGACCGCCTGGATCGCTGTGACAACTCCCCGTTGCATCGCATCCAACGAGGCGCTCGCCTTGCGCCCCCCCCGCTCTCGATGGTCGCCGGCACCTGGCCCACCAGAATGCCGGGCTGTTCCGTGCGATGGTAGCACCGGGCGGGGCGCGGTCTTCGTCATTGCGCCGGTCTCATCGAAAGGAGGTTCGCACCATCCACGCCCCGGTTCATCACCCAAATGGGTGATGAGGCACGCTACGCCGCAAATCGGGAGGCCGACCTGCTCATACAATCAGGTATCATCCGCATCTGGGCGGACGAGCGCCTTGATCGGGGATGTGGGGCGCGACCGCCCCTTCGGCCAAAGGCCAGTCTGCTAGAAGCGCCTTACCCCCCGGCGGACCAGCTCGGCATGCACCTTCTTCTGCCAGTCGTCCGCGGGGATATTCGGTAGCCCTGGCGCTCCCCCCAGGTCGGCCAGTTCTCGCGCCCATGTCACATCCATGGGGTTCACAAGCGAGGGGACCCAGGGGTTCGTGGCCCTGACAATGAACTTCCCCTCGGCCAAGGAACACAGATCGAAGAACAGCTTCGACGCGGCCGCGCAAGCCGCATCCGTTCCGAGCTCCAGGTATTCATTCAGCCGGATTTCCATGTAGTACTTCCCAGTGTCGAGGTACTCGAGCTTTGTGCCCGGAACTCTCCCAGGAGATCCAGTATCTGTTGCTTGAGTGGGTCGGCCGCCTTCACCTTCGGGGGAAAGGCCCTCTCCTCTCTGCCCGCGGTCTCTCTCCTTTTCTGGTCGGCCTCTCTCTTCTCCAGGAACTCGCTGGCATCTTGGATTGTCCGTATTCCATGGCTTCGTAGCTCCCTCTCCCAGTGATTCCGATTCACTCCCTCGGCCCACGGCGGCTTGACCAAACTATACTCTTGAAGCGCCGGCGGGAAGTAAGGAGGCGGCGACAACCCGAATCGCTTTACGAAATCCTCCCGCGCGCGGCGTTCCTGTCTGCCGAAAGGTCGAGGCTCGTTCCCCATCGGCCAGGGTGCCTCTTGTGTCTCTTCGCGCAAGCGTGACTCAAGCAGGTCTTCGGCCATCGCCTGGAAAGCAACCGCGTTCCATTGGTACGCAAAGAAATCCACCACGTCATCGGTCCTTTTGGTACTTGGCTTTCATTTCTCTGCACACCCTCGGACCAGCGCTTAAACAGCCCGGGCCTGTTGGCGTCGGAGGGTGTGCGCCCACATCCGAAGCACGCGAAGGTGAGACAGGCAATACCCGCCAAGAAACGTCCCCTGTTCATTGGTCCCTCCGCCTGGGTACTGGGGAACCGCGAGTTTCCTCTTCCCGAGACTCGAATGTAGAGCGGCTCATAAAGGTGTCAACCAAGGTCCTGGTGAGCAGTCGCACGAACGGTTAAGAGACCAGGACGGGTTGGAGACGCGGACAGTGGCCAGAGGCGCAGGGGCACTCTCGGGAGGAGTCCAAGGGCTCTCCAGGTTCGAGTGCCGCGTGCGGTCTTCTGTGCTGGGTCTGCGCGACTTCGCAAATCGGGAGACCGACCCACTCACGCAATCAGCTACGTTTCTGGCACCTATCAGAACCGAACCTCCCCGATTCTCCCAACCTCAGTACGGAAAGGGTTGCGGTGGCCAGGGATCTCGGCCTACGAGGATCTCCGGAATTCCTTGGTGCAGCTTCATGAACGCGTTCATGAAACAAATGGCTTCGTTGGCGCACGGTTCCACAACTTTGGGATCCTGGTCGCATTGTTGATTCTTCCCGCCCTCATCGAGGCACTTCTTCTGAGCGCTAAGGCATGCGACCGTTGCGTCGAAACACCCGTTGAGGAGAGTCTCGAACTTGCCAGGAGCCATGTACGCTGGCGAGAACTGACTCAAGGACCCATAGAGCGCGCGCAGTGGCGCGTCGTCCTGCCTCATGAGCCGCGACTCGTAGGCTGCCGCGGCTCTCGTGACTGCCATCAAAGCAACGACCGCATTTCTTTGCTCCTTCGTGAGCGTTCTTAGCTCGTCGAGCAGTTGGTTACTGTCTTCCGCCAGGTGTTCCATCGCCGTCCCACACCGGTCGAATACGCCCTTCTCTTTACTCGTTGTGGCCGGCCGCTGGGCTAGTGCTGGTAGCACGGCCAGGAGCACAGCGGAGCCGGCGATAACAGTAGCCCTCAAATGCATTCTTCTCATCCATCACCTCCATGCTGGACCTTGTACCCATCTCAGTGCCGCCAACCAACAGCTTCGGACCAACGACGCCGCGGCACATCACCCAAATGGGTGATGACGAAGGGTCCCTGCGAGCCGAGCTTAAATGCAAGAAGCCGAATGCACTCGACGGACTCAGCCCGCGGATCTCCACCGGCACGAGCCGAGGAGAACGGGAAGCATGCTATGCGAAAGACAGTGCTTCTGGTTGGGCTTCTGGCTCTGATGGTCCGCTTTCTGACCATCGCGCCTGGTACCCCCGGGGTATCCGCCCAGGAACCTGACGATGGGTCTTGCCAGGCGGTTACTACGGGTTCGGCAGCGCTCGTCATCGCCAACGCGACTGCACTGACGTCCGCCGAATACCACGGCAACACGCGGAGCAAGATCTTCCATGGGTCGAGCTGCCGCTACTACAACTGTGCCCACTGCACGAAGATCTTCAAGACCCGGCAGGAGGCGATCGACGCCGGCTATAGACTCTACAAGGTTTGCCGGCCGTGAATGCGGAGACATCGTCGCCGACAGAGGCGCACAGATTCTTCGGAACGTGGAGTTACGAGGGTGCTTCTGGGGAGATCGACCTACTCATGCAATCAAGTGCCGATGTGGGCGCACGCATGCAATGCATGGAATGGGATACCTGGTACCTATCGGGAGGTCTAATATGCTGAAAAGTAGGAAACGCTTCTTGCTCGGCAGCCTGACGCTTCTTGCCGGTCTCGTGTGCGGGGTGCCTCTCTATGCTGCCCTCCACCCGAGACCAGCCCGGAAGACCATGCGGGCAGGAGTGGCGCCGGATCTCGAAAGCAGGTCGTTCAACCGGCACAGCCAGGCATAAAAACGAATGTAACAAAGCGGCGGTGTCCAGATGTGCAGCCTCTGACGGACCAGGTTGTCGCAAGAAGCGTTCATCTGTCGGTCGAGCAGTTATCTGCCTTGAGAAGAGCCCGTTCCCTCTCAAACGAAGATATATGCACCATGCCGGAAAAGGCGCTTCAAAGATCATTAACCAAGAAGGACCTCGACCATCCCGCGGAATGGGCGGAATTCCGCAACCTCCAGAGGCGCAGCGCAGACGGTAAAGTCAAACCGGACGGCCTGATCAGGGCGCTCGAACACCGCAAGACTCTATTACGGGACGCTTCTCCGAAAGCAGCAGCACCGACCGGCGGCGCAGCCGGGCATGGCCGTATTTTGCCTTCCGCTGCGGGCATCGGATCGGACCAATGGACGGCCCTTGGCCCGGGGAACATCGGAGGAAGGATCCGGGCCATCGTCATCGACCCTACGAACACAGCTAACGTGTGGCTCGGGAGCGTGAGCGGTGGAATCTGGCAGAGCACCAATCGAGGCGCTTCCTGGAGCCCGGTCAATGACTTCATGCCGAATCTTGCGGTCAGCACCATGATCGTCGATCCCGTCAACCCAGGCACTTTGTATGCAGGGACCGGAGAGGGATTTTATAACATTGATGCAGTCCGCGGATACGGCGTCTTCAAGTCAACGGACAGAGGCGTTTCCTGGAATTTGCTCTCGGCAACGACTCCGTCAACGAATGTTTTGAGCCCGGCCTACACCTGGTTTTATGTAAACCGCCTGGCCATTTCGAATAACGGGGTGACCATACTGGCTGCCGCGCGAGGGTATTACGGAAACCAGGGATTGATTCATCGCTCGACGGATGGAGGGGCAACCTGGACACGGCCGTACTCAGGTGGTTCGCCCTGGCATGTTCTTTTTGATCCCAACGATCCGAACAAGGCGCTCGCAAGCGCCCACGCATATAACTTTACCACAGATCAATGGGAAGCATACATTATCCGCTCCCTGGATTCAGGCCAGACCTGGACCACGGTGAAGACGTTTCCGTATCCAGGCGACGGCAGAATCGAGCTTGCGTATGCAAAGTCGAACTCGCAGATCGTGTACGCCTCGCGGGATAACGCTTCCGGAGAGATATGGAAATCCACAGACGCCGGAGCGAACTGGACGCTGGTCTCGACGCCTGAGCATATGGGCACGCAAGGGTGGTATGACAATGCTCTATGGGTGGATCCGACCGATGCTGCTCGTGTGATCATCGGTGGTCTGGATCTCTGGAGATCCGCGGACGGGGCGCAACCTGGACAAGAATCAGCAATTGGGTAAAGAACACGTACAACAACATGCCGTTCATCCCCCACGCGGACCATCACATCCTTCTGGCCGACCCGAACTATAACGGCACCACGAACAGGGCTGTTTTCAACGGCAACGACGGCGGCATTTTCCGGGCAGTGGACATCTCCATTGCCGGCCAAACAAGTGGCTGGGAGACCTTGAACGATGGCCTGGCCATCACACAGTTTTACAGCGGGGCGGGGCATAGCACCGCAGGAACGAGAATCATCGGGGGCACGCAGGACAACGGTTCCCTGCTCATTTGGTCGGGGAACCAATTGGCAGCAGTATTACGGCGGCGACGGCGGTTCTCGGCAGTAGACAGCCTTGATTCTAATTATCTGTACGGGGAATATGTGTACCTGCAGCTCTTTGTTCCATGGACGGCGGGTCCTCGGCATCTTCCATTTGTAACGGGATAACCGATGCCACTTCGAATGCGAATTTCATCGCTCCCTTCATACCCGACCCCAACAACGACAACCGGATGCTGGCAGGCGGTGCGTCTTTGTGGCAGAGCACGAGCGTGAAGGCCGCTGTTCCGGCGTGGGCATCCGTCAAAGCCCCTATTGGCACCGGTGTTAACTATTACATCAGCGCAATAGCCGTTGCCGAAGGGCATGCGGACAAGGCATGGGTCGGGCATAACAACGGAGCCGTATACCGGACCGACAACAGCCTCAGTTCATCTCCGACCTGGACCCAGGTCGGGGCCGGCATCCTGCCGGCCAGGATGGTCACCCGCATCCTGATCGACAAAAATAGCGCCGATACTGTTTATGTGGCATTCGGCGGGTATGATGCCGACAACCTATACCGGACAACGGACAACGGCCTCACGTGGACCAACATTGCCGGCAATCTGCCAGCGTACCGATCTTCACAATTGTTCGTAATCCGCGAAATACCGGCTGGCTTTATGCCGGCACCGAAGTAGGGCTTTTTGGGAGCGAGAACGGCGGAGTAAGCTGGTCCACGACGAATGACGGTCCGGCAAACGTTGAAATCAGCGAATTATTCTGGCTTGACGACGGGGCTCTGCTTGCCGCCACTCATGGCAGGGGCATGTTTCGTGCAAGCTTCGATATTGCGCCTCCGACAACAACCGCCTTTCCCCCGGGCGGAATCTATAACTCGAGTAAAACGTAACCCTCACTACAAACGAGATGGCGGCGATCTACTACACCTTGGACGGGACCGATCCCACGGCGTCGTCCACGACATATACCAGCCCCCTAGCGATTTCGGCCACGACTACGCTCAAGTTCTTTGCAATAGACCAAGCGGGCAACGTCGAGACCGTTAAGACTGAGGCCTATACTTTCGACTTCACGCTGCCTGTTGTTACAGGTTCAACTCCCACCGGCACGGATGTTCCTCTCATTCCGTGATCACCGCCCAATTCTCCGAGGCTATTGATCCCGGCACCATCAATACAGGCACGTTCATGGTGGCTGGGGTGACTGCAAGCGCGGTCACCGATGATGCTGGAACCAATACGGCGACGTTTGTGCCGGCAAGCGGCTTGCTCCCCATACCCAGTATACGGCCACGATCACAACAGGGGTCAAGGACCTGGCAGGGAATGCTTGGGCGACGAACCATACGTGGAGCTTTACAACAACCCGGCCTTCTGTACCCGCGACAGGCCTCGTAGCAAGGTACAGCTTCAGCGGGAACGCAAACGACATGGTCAATGGGCATAACGGCGCTCCCATGGGTAGCCCCGCGTTCACGGCCGACCGCTACGGGACCGCAAACAGCGCAATCCAGCTGAACGGGACGAATCAGTACGTCCAGTTGCCGGACGAAACATCCTTTGATCTCACCGCATTCACTCTCTATGCTATTGTCAGCGTCCCGGATTTTCAGAATCATGCTATTATCATCGACAAACCCAGAGATACCAGCGGATACGGCAACTACTGCCTGGATATTCTCCCCGCCTCAACTCCTGGAAATGCGGGGAAAGCGGGGTATGTGCATGATATACCGATGGGCAACTGGAGCAACATCGTCACATCGAGCGCAATCCCGGTAGACACGTTCGTGCATGTCGCCGTAACGTTTTCCGGAAGCGCATTCACCGGTTACTATAACGGAGCCCGCACGTATGCGGCGTCAGCCGTCACTGCGCCTGTTCTTGCCAATAACGACGTGATCATCGGCGCTCACCTGGGATTTGGTTTCTACTTTAAAGGAGCGATCGACGAAATACTAATCTACAACCGGCCCCTCACCAGCGCCGAGATCGCCCAGCTCTACAATGCACTCAGGTAGCCTGCTGCCTGGCAGAAGAGGATATTAGGGGACATGCTAAGCCCGTCCTGGTTCAGACTTGATTCTGTAGTTGTTGAGTTGTCACAACGCTATGATCGCGCATCGGCATCGGTACCAGGGATCAGCATCTCACCTTCTTGACCGCGCAGCTGGCGGCTAAGACGGCGCGAAGTTGCCGGAGGCGAAGAAGGCCTCGCGGACGGAGGCGCACAGGTTCTTCAGGGTGTAGTAGCGGTAGGGTGTCTCTGGCGAGCTCGACGCTACGCCGCAAATCGGGAGACCGACCTACTCATACAATCAGGTACCTATCCTCCAAGCATGCTCAAGGGCAGTCGGTGCACGCCGGGATCCGCGCTTCATCATCTTCCCGAAAAACGCAGACGCGCCGATTCCTTGAGATGGCCCGGGCTGTAGTAGTCGTTGGCCCATGATCGTCGACCTCCAACGGCTTCGCCTTCTTCAGCTTCAGCAGCTTCGCGTAATAGCGGAACCGGTAGTGCTCATAGAAGCGCAGAATCTCCAGCCCATAACGGTCGGCAAGATCGGTGTCACCGCGCATGATCAGGATAGTTTTCATCGTTGCCGTTGCTGGCCGGTACGCTGAGGTTGTGGCTGCCACTGATGACGACGGGATTGTCGGTGGTGAAGTTGGCAACGATGACCTTGGTGTGCACCAGCAGGTTGCCCCGCTGGCCCTTGAGTCCTTCCTTCACCCAGCCTTCCAGGCCATTGGACAGCAGAGCGGGGGCGGTGAACTCGGCGGTCCGGTCGGCGTGGAAACCGGTGATCCGGCTGGCGGTATTCTGAATGCCGAGCGCAGCACGTCGTCGTGGTCTTTGCCGAGCAGGGCGTCGAGGATATCCTCCGGAAGTTTGAAGGCCGTTGCAAACAGCAGATCCTTGTCGGCGGCCTTGATGATATTGATGAACTCCGCCAGGTCGGCCTTTCCCGGAGCGCGGAGAAAAGCCGGCAAACAGCGTCTTGCCGGGGTCGATCGGGTTGTTCTCGTTGATCCACGTGCGCGTGGCGGCGACATCCGCGGGTGCGTTCCAGATGACGTTGAAACAGCCCTAGGTAGCCGCTGCGATGGCCTTGCGTCGTTTCGTGGACGACATTGGCCTGACGGTAGACGCCGTTCTCGGTAAAATTGGTACTGCCGCACAGTACGGCCTGCGGCACGCGCTTCCCGGCGGCGTTGATCTTGCTGAGCACGATGAACTTGTCGTGGAAGATCTTCGAGGTGACCCTGGCGCGCTTCTTGGCGGCGGGGATCTTCTTCAGGCTCGTCTCGTTCTGGCGGTCTGCTCGTCATCCTCTTTGGCGTGATAGAGCACACGCAACTCAACCCCGCGCTTGTGGGCCGCATTTACCGCGTCGACGATCGCCTTGAGTTCGTACTCGTAGATCGCCACGTCCAGCGCCCATTTCCCGTCCTTGGCGCGGCCGATGAAGCCGAGGATACGATCCAGCACCCGTTCTCCAGCCATCTGCGCGGGCTGTCGGGCCATTCTTCGATGGGCAGTTCCTTGTTCTTGTCGACAGCTCATCCAGATCTGGAAACTTGCGCCCGAAGGACTGGCTGGCCGCCACGGCGCGATTGAAAAATACCCGGTGCTCCCCGGGCTTGCCGTCGTCGGTCGTGACCTCAATTTCCAGCAGATCCTTCAGCACCGGCTGCGTCCGGCGTAACGCCATAGCCGAGATGCACGCGGTACCTGCAGGTAGTGCCGGGTGCGATGCTGTAGTCGGCCCAGCGAAATTTCTGGATCGGCGCGAGGTTGCTCGGGGTGGCTTCCATTTTGGGCAGCGTATGTGCCTTGCCCGGAAACGTCAGGCTGTTCAGCAGCCACTGCCAGGCTTCTGCTCTCTTTCTGCTGGATGGCGAAGCCCAGAAAGCCCGGTTTGCGTGCTTCGTCGAGATCGAATGCCAGCAGCACGCCGTTAGTGCCGGCGTAGGCCTTCACTCGGAATGTGTCTTGAGCATTGGTCGTCAGTTTGCGCATGGCTTTCCTCCGACATCCACAGGTCTGTGGCCCTTCCTCATAGCCTGGTCGCGTCGCGACCAACAGCCGCACGTTCCTCCCGCCAAATGGCACCCGTATCACCATCTCACCGTCTTGACCAAGCCGAGCTGCTCTGCGCGATCGCCGCACGGGGGTATGGCAGGGTCTTCGTCCTTGCGTCGGTCTCATCAACCAACAACTTCGGACTAACGACGCCGCGGCACATCGCCCAAATGGGTGATGACGCACGGTTCGAGCACGTCCAGAATTTCTGCAACATAGGCGCCCGGTGGCACGGCGGCAATGCATGGGATGAGATACCTGGTACCTATGAAGCAAAGCGCGGCCCGTTGGGGCCGGGAAAGGAGTCCGCGATGGGCCTGTTTGATGGCTTCAAGCAAAGGACGACGGAGAGTTTCAACGAACAGCAGGCAATCATGACAATCGTGATTGCCGCGATCAAAGCTGATGGCCAAATCTCAGGCGAGGAACTGCAGCGTCTGCGTGGCATTTGCGCACTCAGCCCGATTTTCGCTAGCAACAGCGCGGACCAAGATAGTGCGAACATCAACTTCGCGGACATGGTAACAGGTCAACTGGGCGACCAGGCCGTGGTCAAAGCGGCTGCGGCGCTCTCACCCGCGCTACGGGAGACAGCTTTCGTGTTCGCGAGCGACATGGTCCTCGCGGACGGGGTGCTTGGGACGTCGGAGGAGCGGTTTGTCGAGGACCTCGCAAAGAGGCTTGACATCCCCGAGAACGCGGCGAAGGCCATCATCTACGCGAACATAGCCCGCAACCGAACCCTGAGCTGAGGGAGAAAAGACTTGCACTTCTTTGCCGGAAAGGAGCTAGGAACATGGCAGAAAGGACCTGCGACGTTTGCGGCAAGCAGAAGGATGTCTCTGGCGGGAGGACCTGCGAGACCGATCACTTCCTCTGCAAAGACTGCGTCTGGTCCGCACCAGGTCTGATCGGCCGCACCGATCGCAAGTCGTGCCCGCTGTGCGGCAAGCCTCTGAGGTGAGGCGCCTCTCCTAGTACAGAGGCCGGCACAACCGGCAGTGGGAAGGGTTCATCGTCGCCCGAGCGACGGCAGGGTGCCTGGCCGTCCGCTGGGAAACAGAAAGGAGGCCGAGGATGCCTGGATTTGAGTACACGATGGTCCAGATGCCACCCACAGTTTCGGTGCAGGCAAAAAACCAGCAGGGGAATGAAGCGGCGCTCTACCTTCAGAACTTGGCGAACCAGTACGCCGGCCAAGGCTGGGAGTTCTACCGTGTCGACACGGTTGGTGTCGTAGTGCGGCCTGGGTGCCTGGCGTCCCTGGTCGGCGGCAAGACCCAGCACTTCGAGTACTACGTTGTCACTTTTCGGCGGCCGAAGTAGCCCGCTGAAACGAACGCCGGCGAGATGCGACCCCGGGTCTCGACTACCCGCCCTGGTTACTGAGATCCGTGCCGGGTTTGGCGAAGCTGCCGAATCTGCGCTCGCTCTCATTGATCGAGCTCTCATCTTCTGGTCGAGCCTGTGTGCGAGGCCCACGAAGGGTCGAGTCCATGCGGCTGCTTTGGCCAGGTCTACGCTGCGCCGCAAACCGGGAGACCGACCTACTCATGCAATCAGGTGCCTATTCGAAAACGGAGGGGAGCTTGGTGCGCAATTGATTGAATGGGATACCTGGTACCTATCGGTACCTATCGACGCTCGCACAACCCACGACAAAGGAGGGCCGGCCGCTCCGCCGCCCCTCATGGTTCACCGTAGCTGCAGCGGCGCTAAGGTCCATCCTCGTAGTAGGTAATCGTCCGCTTCTCGGTTAAGGGCTCGTCACAAACAAGCTCCCCGGCTGCCCTGGTCTTGGGCGAGCACAGTTGCGACGTCCGCTCCACCCAATTGCCGTGTGAGTCAAGCTTGTACGTTAAGCGCGTGATACCCCGAACGGACCCGTCTAGATTCATCGAAATCTCCTCAATAATCCGGTCGTTGCTGTCGTACTTGAACGCGACTCGTGTCTCATCGGGTCCGTGCGGGTCCCACTCCATCGGCCTCGATTCTGCGTCCATCCTTGTCATACTCTAAAGTCTGATTTGTGGCGGACCTGCCCGTCGCCGTAATACAAGATTGCTTTCTCGACCCTACCATTCTCAGCAATCGTCTCAAAGCCCCTTTCCAGCCAACAAGTGAGTCCTGTTGATCGAATGTCTTCGTTGTCACGGCTTTGTGCTCTGGGTCACACGTCGTCACAAGTTTTGTCCCGCGTTGCCCGTTTGGTGTGATCTCGAAGGCCTCGATGCTTCGGCTTTGCAGGTCGTGCCGGTAAACGGTCTTCGTGATCAGATGAAGGGCACTGTCGACGACTACCTGCTCCTGTTCGCCACCCGTGACGGCCGTACGTCACGGTGACCTCCTGGTTCGGCTTGGCGAGGAGCGAAACACCGGCCAGGAAGCTCACGGTGCGGACGGGGCCCTGCAGTCCGTCGCGCTCGCGATCGCTCTCGCAGCCCAATCCGAAGGAACATGCACGCCAGGGATAGAGTCGCCGCTGCGATCACCAAGTGCTTCTTCACTGTCGTCTCCAGTTCTGAGTCGGCTGGGAGCGGGAATGGCCCACTCCCAGCCTGATTCCTCCTCTCGCTACCACTTCGCCATTGGCGACTGCAGGAGATTGGCGCTCGGTGCACCATTCGACGTGTCGGTCCCGTACGCGTAGAACAGGTGATAGCCGGTCCTGTAGTTGCTCGGCACCGTGAACGTGAAGCCCCTGTTGGTGCCGTAGCTTTGCCCGTTCACGTTACACCCACCAGAGTAGTACTGATTGGCACTAGCCCTGCCGAGGTACACGCCTGACCCGGGCGCGCCATCAACGTAGATGTCGACCGAGTTGGTCATCCAGGGTGTATCGGGGTCTGCCGAGCAGCCCGAAGCAATACTGGTCACGGAATCGAGCCGACCAACTGCAGTGTGGTTAAGACGGTTCCAGAAGTAGTTCTCCGATCCTCCGTTGGGGCAAACGTAGCCGGTGGAGTACTTACAGTCCTGCCAGATCAAGGGGGTGTAGGCCCCGCTTCGGTACTCCATCGGGCCGTTCGGCGAACCGTCGCTGATGTTCGATCCTGTGAAGCACCAGGGGTAGGGCGAGGGACAACCGAAGTAGCAGTTGTAGACATTGGGAGGCGCCCAAGTCGTGGACTGGTCGGGGATCCTGCCGTTTTCGACGTAAAACATGAGGTACGGCAGGCCCGAGGCCGCCAGAGTCGCCCAGTCTACGTGGGCGTCGTTGAACTGGTACTGGACAGCCCCCAACCCTGTTGTACCGCCATGGATCGCACAACAGTACCACCGAGAAAGGTCGCAGTTCGGAGGATTCACATCGTTGCAGGGGAGCGCCGCGCAGGTCGGGCGCGAGTAGCCGCCCCCTGGGTACGAGTCACAGGAGATCCCAGCCCAGGATCCATCCTGATTCCTGACACCCTTGAGTACCTCGAGCGCTCTGTCGCGAATAGTCCAAGCAACGGCGCTCTGGGCGCCCCGAGACTCGCCACGGGCTTCGTTGTAGAGCACCTCGGCGGCGTTGACGGTAAAGGAGTAGTACCAGTATCCCGATGCGGAGTCTACGAAGATCGTGTGATAGTCGACGACACGGCAGTCATCTCCAGCGTTCGTGTGGGCGAAGGCTGCGCTAGCTGTTTTGCCACCCGAGGATGGTGGTGCTCCGATCCCTCCACCGATCGGATCCGGCGGGAAGTTCTCGCGAACAGTTTTGATCTCATCGTCGGCAGACTGGGTGCTAAGCCCTGCCATCTCCAGCGCCTTTTTACGGATAAACGCGGGCTGGCCGAGTATGATCCGTTCTTGTTTCGTGAATGTGCGCTCGATAACGCCCAACGCCTGTAAGGGGAGGGCATGGTCCAAGAGATGGCCAGTGTAAAGGTTGACGGCGAAGATGCACCCTTTTGGATTCGAGGCAATGGCCTGCTCGAAGTAATGCCACGCCAGGTTGAGCTGGCCGAGCTTCGCGAGCGCGTCGGCGTAGTCAACGAGCGCCAAGTAGTAGTTCCCCGGTTCCGACGCTGGCGGCTGCGAGAAAACGGTCCCGAACACCGCGTGAAGCCGCCCCAGGTCCTCGATTCCGGACAGAGTGCTTGCGAGCTTGTCTGTGTAGCGGATTCGACCATGGTCAAGCGCAGTTCGAACGGCCTTCTCGTACATGACGGCCGCCTGCCGGAGCCAGGACTTGTCCGCGGTTTGCTCGTACTTGATTTGATAGAGGTCGCCGAGTGCGGCGTAGCCGTGGCGGCTTTGAGGGACCGCGCCCACCAGGGCCTCCCACAGCGAGATGTCGAGATCGAGGTCCTGAGCCGTTGTCGAACTCCCAGGGCTCGTGAGGTACTTGTGGGTGTCCCGGCGTAGGTATTGGGCCAAGATATCGTACGATTCGTCGGGGTCTGGGAAATCTTCACCGTGGCCCAGGTATGTTGCCTTGATTAGTTCCTCGACGCGCGGATCCAAAGCCTGCGGGGGGGCGGTGATGTGGTGGCGAACGAGGGGATCCGCCCCGCGGACGGGGGCTGCCGTAACAAGTGTGCCAACAACGACGAACGCCGACACAATCACGGCTAGTACCCAGATGCTCCGTTTCATATGTCTCCCTTCCCTTCTCTTCGAATTGCAACTAGCATCACCAACGGAAACGCCACCATTGCGAGCAGTGACAAGTTCTGTGTTTCGATGTACAGACACGCAGGTATTAGCAAGAGGGTGGCCCACGGGCCGCGATTCTGTCGTCGAAGCGGCGTCTCGCTGCTGTCATATGGTGTCCATCTTGACGAGCAGGATCAGCGGCGCCGTGACGGTGCCCGAACGGGGGACAGTCAGGTCGCCGGTCACCTGGGTGATATACGCCGCCTTGGAGGCGGTGAGAGTGACGGCGCCGGCAGCGACGTTGGTGATCGAGTAGACGCGCAACGAGTTCGTGTTGGCGTACAGGCCCGACTGCTGGGTCACGATGGCCCTGAGGCCCTGGATCGGCGCGTTGGTCACCGAGTCCCTGGCTGTGCCGGTGATGGCGGTGGCCCGGGCGGACGAGGCGAGGCACAGACAGATCGCCGCGGCCACGGGCAAACTCAAGAAGAATTTCTTTTGCGAAACGGTTGGGGGGGGGGTCATTGCACGCCATCTCCGTGGATAGCTCAAACCGATCGACTCCCGGTGAGCTGCATGGCACCTCCGACCCTGGAGACCGTCGCGCGGCCTCCCTCCACGCATCGCGGCTCCCGCGTGCCTGCCGCCGCTACCGGACGCTTCTGCGGCGGGCCTGAAAAGGCAAGAAACCGGCAACCTCGCACGTTGCCGGTTTCACCATTGGTGAATCTGAGCGCCTTGAGATCGATAACTGGTCTTCCGACGAGGACAGCCTCTTCGGCAACGTAGCGGCTCGACAAGGGGGTGTTCCGGTTCGAAGTAAGGGCGATGATCTGCTGTTCCGCCTGAGCGGTCCGGTTGGCGGTGGCTGTTGGCGTGCCAGGTGGCTCCGGCTTCTTGACCTGGGAAAGCGTGGGCAGGGCAAGGCTAGCCAATGCCACGCCGAGAATGGCCGTCTTCACGATTGAGTTCCCGCTGCTCAGGATCGGTTTCATTATGGTCGCCTCCATTATCGAATCGACGCCGTTTGACACCCCTTGTCCGATCTCCAAATCTGCCGATCCACCAAGTGCGTGCCACAGCGAGACGACCACAAGACACCGGGCTGAGGTGGCGCATGAATCGCGGGGCGCGGCTCCAGCAGCAGGCGTGCAGCAATACGCCGGGCGCCGGCGAGACCAACATCCGGCCGAAGCTGCGGGCGACATGAAGGTGATGCCTTTCCTTCCAATAAAGATCGGTCCGCAGGGGTGACCGGACATCACCCAACCAGGTGATGCCCGGCAGGGAGCGCTGGCACCAGTATGTGAGTTAGACCGTCGCGGTGGCGACCCTGGCAACCCACAGCGTGCTAAAGTTTGTCAGCGTCGTTTAGATAGGTACCAGGTATCTCATTTCGTCGATTGTCGCCTAGATGACTTCTTCGCGCTCCTCCGCAGTGCGTGCGTCACCTGCTCCACAATCGCTGCAAAGCCCGAGTCGCTGCGTCGCATGGCGGCTGCGTCTGCGTAGAGCCGACTCGCCGAAGCCGCACCCCCAGAGGTACCGCGTATCACCTTCTCACCTTCTTGGCACGCGCCTGCCAGTCTCCCATGCAGCGAGCGGCTCCCCCCGGTTCCGATCGGCGATCGGGGAAGCCGCCATGCTCCCGCTCCCACTCGGCCGCCCGGGCTTCGAGCCCGTACGGTTCTCTTGGCGAGCTCTACGCTACGCCGCAAAACCGGGAGACCGACCTACTCATACAATCAGGTACCTATTAGACGGGAAAGTGCCTCGAGCTCGTCGATTCCATCAAGCTCGCTTCCACCAACGTCGCCGCGACGTGCGGGTAGCGCCGCGAATCGGGAGACCGACCTGCTCATCCAATCAGGACCATGTATACACTTCGGCTACTTGAATACTTGACACCTATTCCCCACTTCAGCCACCGCCCCCACATGAATCACGGCTGCACCATGGGTGTGGGTAC
This sequence comes from uncultured Acidobacteriota bacterium, assembly GCA_963739225.1. Taxonomy (GTDB): domain Bacteria; phylum Acidobacteriota; class Thermoanaerobaculia; order Thermoanaerobaculales; family Thermoanaerobaculaceae; genus RBG-13-68-16. Next base: position 206,375 of record CAVTZQ010000005.1, read on the forward strand.
TGTGGATGGGGCCATGTTCGGGGTCAGCCATACAACGCTATGAGTCTGCGCGTGGAAGAACACGAGAGTTTCTCCGTCGGCGCCGGCCAGGTAGTAGCCCAATGGCACGTCGCCCCAGCTCGGCAGGCGGGAGAAATGGCCCGCGCTGTCCAGAATGAAGGGAGCACGGAGAGGTCGTGTCGAGTCGGCGGACTCATTCCCCGCGTACAGTAGCCCCACAATCTTCCCGTCCGGGAGCATTGCTATCTCGTCGCGTCCCCAACTGCCTTCCGGGGCCGGCGAGGTGAGCGGCAGCTGCTGCGCCCCGCCCCCGTCGCTTTGCCAGCGGAGCAGTGCGTCGCTTCCGGGCAGCCATGCGGCGAATTGGCCATGGAGGCCAATGAGCTGACTTGGTGTGTGGCCCCGCCACCTGACAGGAGGCTGGGAGAAGCCGCTTCGCGGAAAGACGCTCTGCAAGAACTCACCTGGCAGCGCAAAGCAATAAACGACATCAAAGTCCATCGCATGCGCCCGTACTCTCTCCGCGTTGTACCCAAGGCACCACACCTTCTCGCCGTCAGCTGCAACGCGAAGGCAATTCACCGGGCTCGTCCTTAGGGTGCGGACCAGACGACCGTTGGCCACGTCATACTCCATCAGCGCGGAGGCAGCCCTTCCCGCCGTGTCCACAAGCGACATGGCAACCACCAAGATGCCATTCTCGCCGAGGGTTGCATCGTGAACATTGGCCACCTTTGTCCCGGGCACATCGAGCCCGGGTGCTCGCGCGAACACCTGGTGCCCGTCGCGGTCGAGCACGCCGACTGCGTCGTCGTCTGGTCCGGGAACCCGGGATGCGCCGCGAAAGATGAGCACGAGTCGCCCCGCAAGGAACTTGACCTCCGCCGGATCCCCGCGCTCCTGGTTGAGCGAAACCTCTTTAACAACGGCATTCGTTCCGAGCACACCCCCTCTCACCGTGGTGGCTGTCATGCAAACGCATAGCAAGCAAGCGAGTCCAATCGAACCAATGGTGCGCATGAGACGCTCCTTTCTCACCGACTCCCCGAAGCCAGGCTACTCGTGGCAACATGTACCTGTGTAGCAATAGAAGTCAAACGCACAGCCGCAAGGCTGCGGGTATTCCTCCGTGCCACACTCATAACATCCTCCGTCGTAGCGACACAGCCGGCCCTGCATTCCCTCGCACCAGCACTGATACAGGTCAGGAGCAAAGCCGCAATACGAACATCCGCCCGGTTCCGGAGGCTCCTCCTTCAGCGGCCGCAATCCCTTGCCCGCTCGCTGTAAGCGTTCCATCATTTCTACACGGCTCGGCTTGGCTGGCAACCCGCCATAGACGCTGGCAAGTGTCTCACCGGTCGTCGTCACGACTTCAGGGTGAGGATTGGCCCTGGGTCCGGTGAGGCTCGGAACCCTGACAAAGAACAGGGCTACGAGGATAAAGGCCATTGGCGGTACCTTTGCTCGACCCATGCGACGCCTCCTTTCTTTGTTGAGGCTTTGTCCCATTCGGAATGTGCGCGTCAACCCCTCCGCGATAGCGCTGGGACGCAACGTGGCAAGCTGGCGCCAAGCGCGAGAGCTCCCGCGTACCACCATCCCACCGTCTTAGAGCACCGTCTTAGAGGTACCGTGTATCACCATCTCACCATCTCGACCAAACCGAGCTGCTCCGCGCGTTGGTAGCACCGGGGGAGGCACGGTCTTCGTCATTGCGCCGGTCTCGTCAACCAACAATTTCGGACCAACGACGCCGCGGCACATCACCCTAATGGGTGATGAAGCACGCTGCGCCACAGATCGGGAGACCGATCTACTCATACAATCAGGAAGCCATTCCGGAACGTATACTGCTTCAGAGATGAGGCCTGCGTTTAGGGCGGTGTGGTTTGCTTGCTCCTGTCTGGTAGCGGTGGCAGCCTCTGCCCAGTGTCGCTGGGAGGTCCCCGACGTTTCCTTACGCATCGGGACCGCCGTGTGGACCGGATCCCGTTTCGTCGCAGTTGGCTGGGACGCGAGCGGGCAACTCGTGGCAACAAGCTCCACGGGGATCGACTGGACGATCGTGCTCCGTTTCTCTCTGCCCTCAGGGCCTCAGCTCGCGTGGGATGGACAGGAGTTCCTCGCCATCATGCCCCCTCAGGCTTGGAGGGGTCCCGATGGCGTCACCTGGCTAGAAGTGCCCACGGACTTCGGGTACCTCAATCCGCGGTTCCTGACTTTCGCGGGAGATAGGTTCTTCGCCTTCTGCCCACCGTTTCTGTGGGGCGCCGGAGAACTCAAGGCCAGCCAGGATGGACAGCATTGGTCGGTCGTCGAGCAGCCGCGCCTCGGAGATGTGTTCCGGGTGATCTATACGGGGAGTCTTTTCGTCGCTGTCGGCGGCCCCAACCCCTGGGTGGATACATCACCGGATGCGGTTTCATGGTCGGCACAGCCGCTTCCGCCAGCGGTCGGCGCGTACCCCCACCTCGACGATGTGGCATGGGACGGCAGATCGTTGGTCGCCGTGGGCATGAGCGGGCTGATCGTCACGAGCCCGGATGGGTTGGTCTGGAGCGTGCGAAACAGTGGAGTCCTGTCGTCGCTGTACGCCGTCGCCACCACGACCGACGGTTTCGTCTGCGGCGGTGAGGGGGGCACGGTGCTGGCGAGCGCCGATGGCACGCTCTGGCGCACCGAGAGCGTGCCAACGCAGTCCATGATCGTCCGCCTCGTGGCCGCCGGCGAGCGAACCCTCGCTTTGACCTCCGATGGCAGCGTGCTGGTCCGAACGTGTGAGCAGTTGTACCGCCCGCGACGCCACCTGGTCCATTCACCCTGAGAACTGCCGCCCGCTCGGCCGCCCGGGCTTCGAGCCCGTCCGGTCTTTCTTGGCGAGCTCGACGCTACGCCGCAAACCGGGAAACCGACCTACTCATACGATCAGGTACCGATAGGAGCTCTGGGTCGAGGCGGGCATCCCGAGCGCCAGAGTCCGTCAGATCGCGACGCTCCGCGGCGCTCGGGTGATGGGACGCGACCGCGACCTTGGCTCCGTCGCGCCGGGGAAGCTCGCCGACCTGATCGTCGTCGATGGCGACCCGGTCGCGGACATCCGCGCCCTGCGCCGGGTCGAAACCGTGGTCAAGGGCGGCGTCGTCTACACCGTCTCCGCGCTCGACCGCGCGCTCGGCGTCCAGCCGGTGGCCGCGGTGCGCGCTCGCTGAGGGACCATCCGGGCAGGTCCGGGACAGCAGGTGAGCCGAGTCTCGTTTGGGGCGCGCACCCCCAGCGCCCTTCGTCCCGTCTTTGTCCGATGTCCGGCGCCACCGCCGGGCGCGCTGTTTCTCGACGACGGGTCAGGGGGCCTGCCCCTCTCGTCGCCACGGTCCGGTCTGCAGCTGACTGTGGACAAGAACCGGCAGATCCAGACGGGACGCTGCCTTGGCGTTCCGGAAGATGGTGACGCGAGGCGGAGGGCTTGTCGCCGGCGTCTCCAGGTTGTCCTTGTCGGCGCAGACGATGGTCACCCGCAGACGGTTCCCCGCGCCGAAGACCGTGGACACGGGCAATACGTCAAAGACCAACTCCGTGGGCTCCCCGGGCACGAGCGGGGCGAGGTCCTTCCCGTCGCTGCGGTGATATGGCAGGCCGAGGTTGTCGTAGGGGGCCTGGCGCACCGCGCGGTGCGACGCTCGGAGGCAGCCCTCACTGACGTACCGGCTGAATCCTTTCGGGTCGACCTCTTCCAGGTACGCGATGAAGTCCCCGTCTTCGGCGGTCGAACTCAGCCACAGGTAGAGGACCGGATGGCCCGTGACCTCGAGGTCCTCGGCCAACGGCGCCGTGGTGTACGTCAGCCCCTTCCCATCGTTCGCCGTCATGTCCGGGTAGTCGAGCTCCCCGCCAACAACGTTGGACCAGCGCGTCGCGCGCCCTGAGGTTGCCGAGAAGTCAACGGCGTAGAGATCCTGCCCTCCCCCGTCGGTAGGAGTCTTGATCGTCAAGGTGCCGTCGTTTGCGGAGTGCACGCTTCCGGACGGCCCAGCATGGAAGAAGTAGCTCCGGAGTTTCGACTCGGGCAAAGGCCAGGTATCGGTAGTCCGCCACACCCTTTCTGCAGCCCGGACTCGCGTCTGGAACGAAACCCGGGGCTCCTCCATCACGCCGTTGTCGACTCCCTTCAGCCAGTAGTCGAACCAACGCAGCTGCTCAAAGGTGATGACCTTGATCGCCTCTGGCAGGATCGTCGGATCGCCGGGCGCGTGCGAGCAATCCAGAACGGCCATCTTGAATCGCGGTCCCAGGTTCCTGAACATGAAGAAGGCATCCCGAACGTAGGCGTCGTACCAGCCGCCGATGAGGTAGACCGCCACGCCGGACCGCCTGATCTCCGCCACATGGCCCGCCGGCTGCCAGTCCCGGTAGATCATTCGTCCGGAGAGCAGGTCCCGCTCATCCCTGTACCGGAGGGGTGCGACAATATCGTAGGCCAGTCGGTTCCTCGAGCGCAGGAGGGTGGCCTCCTTCGCAAGTTGCCCGTCGGCGTCCCCGTCGACCGGCGCCGGGACCCACCCCGTGTCGATCTCGCGAGTCAGCTCGCTCCAGCGTTTGACCAAGTCGTATCGGAAGATCCCTCCCGGATAGGCCAGGTCGTAGATGTCGAACGTCGCCATCGCAGGAACGATTGCTCGCAGATGGGGCGGCTTCCTGGCGGCTGCCATGAGTTGGTTGGTGGCTTCATAGGAGCTTCCGATCATTCCGATCCGGCCGTTCGACCAGGGCTGAGACGCCAGCCATTCCGTGATCTCGGCGGCGTCCATCGCCTCGGTTTCCGTCCACGGCCCCTCCCAGACCCCGAACGAGGCCCCCGTTCCCCGCGAGTCGGCAGCGGCCAGCACGTAGCCGTGCTCGAGGAGGGCGGCCAGGGGTGGCCCGCCCTGGGCCAGGATGTCGCTGACCTTGCCGCTCGCCTCGGTGGCGCGCTGGTAGCGTTTGAGGACCCAGACGACGGGCTGTTTCGCCTCCGCCATCTTGCCCCCCTTGATCGGTCGGAACACATCGACGGCGAGTCGAACTCCGTCCCTCATCGTGATGTAATCCGAGGTCCGAACCCATCCGTCGGACTCCACCGACGAATAGCCCCGATACTCTCCCAGCCGAGAAACCTTCGCCTCCGTCTGACCCGACGCCCCTCCGCGCGAGAGGCCGCCGGCAACGACGGCGACGACGACAAGGCCCTTCAGGACGCGGTTCGCGAGGGACGAAGGCACCCGCCGAGACATCCAGACCCTTCCGCTCGTGCATCCTCGCCGGCTTCGGTCTTGCGCGTTCATTCGGATTCCCTCCGGTTTCGGAGACTCCTCTCGCCTCCCCCTCCCTATAGGGCCGGCGCAGGGGGCGCGCAATCGTCCGAAGGTCGGGAAACAACCAAACCCAACCAAAGGAGGAGTCAGAAAGCCGGCTTGTTCGCCCATCAGGACCGTGTTAGCGTCGCCTTGTGAAGCACGCCGTCCTCTTCCTGGCCATGGCGTGTCTGGGACTGGGACTGGTGGCGCTTACTCGATCCGCCGTTTCATACCAGCGCTCCCACCTTCGCTTCCAGAAGACCCTCACCATCGCCCTTGCCCTCTTGCTCGGTCACCTCGTGCCGAGCTTCGTCTTCGGGTACCTCGAAACCAACGACGGGTCGCTGCTCACCGGGGCCTCGTGGCGGGCCCTGGGGTTCGCCCACACCCTTGAAACCCCGCTGATGCTCGCTCTGATCGCGTTCTTCATGATCCGCCTCTTCCTCACGCTTGAGAGGGATGCGTGGCGGCGCCTCTGGCTCGTTCTCTACTGGGGGGCTGCGCTTCTTCCGGTCATGTACTACCTCCTGGACGCCGTGTCGTTTCTGGCCCTGTCAGCCGGATTGCGCGGCCGCCTCTCCCCCACCGCCTTCATCGTTTCCCTCCTGGTCCCCTACGGGAGCCTCATCGCCGTCTCCTTGCGAGCGCAATCGCACAACTTTGCGCACCTGAGCCGTCTTCAGGCTCGGTACCTCCAGTGGTTCGGCAGGGCCGTCCTCTCCCTTGTCGCCTTCACCCTTGCCGTCGATCTCGGCAATGCGTTCGTCATCACGGGCACCGCGGCGGGGAGCGTTCTCTCGATCTTTCCGGCGACGCTCCTGTTTGCAGCCTGCGTGCTCTTCGTCGACTCCTTCGTCACCGTCATGTTTCCCCGGGAAGACCCCAGCCGGGACCAGGAAGCGCAGTTCCAATCGCTGATCGAACGCTACGGCATCAGCAATCGGGAGAGGCAGGTCCTCGAGTTGATCTGCCTGGGAGAGACGAACAAGCAGATCGAGCGGGCCCTTCTCATCTCGCTCCCGACGGTGAAGGACCACATCTCCAACATCTTCCAGAAGACAGGGGTAACAAACCGGGTGCAGCTGGCCGCTCTTTTCCACTTCGGGCGAGGTCAGTGATCCCCCGCCTCCGACTCGATCCGCACAACCCGCGTCGGAACGCACTCCTGGTGATCGTCGTGGAAGGCGAACCGGTCGCGGACATCCACGCCCTGCGCCGCCCGCACCATCCACCGGCTCACGCGCCACGAGTGTCGCACGATGGGTGGGGGCACGACCACTTCAGCTGAGGACCCCCGTAGCACTTCTGGTTGCACGCCGCTTCTCTTCCGATCCGCAATCGGAGGGGAGCTTGGTACGCAACTGATGGAATGGGATAGCTAGTACCCATTATAATCGCCGCAAACGCCGGGCCGGCACGGCCTTTCTGGCGAGCCCTACGTTACACCGCAAACCGGGAGACCGCCCTACTCATGCAGTCAGGTACCGATGTGGCCGATGCGCTCGACCGATAAAGGTGAGATGGTGATACACGGTACCGATGCGCCCCTCTAAAGACTGTGACAGCGAGATCCTTTACCTTCAGCGCGCACCGCTCGACCCCGACCAGCATCACCAGCTCCCGGGCACGCTGCCCTTCCCTTCAATCGGCACTCGCAGGGCAGGCGACCACACAACCGATCGAATGGGATACCTGGTACCTGATTGGTCTGGATCAGGACCGGCGCACGCTGGCGCATCGACCGGTCGAAAATCCGTTGAGAAGGTGAGATCGTGGGATCTGCGACCCATGCTGGTGCCCATGAAGCTGCCCACGGCGCCGTATACTTCCCCTGCAGCGACAAAAGGAGGCTCCATGCCTGTTCGTGAGCTGAGAGACTACAGGTACCGGGGAGCGCGCTCCCTTGTGCTCCTGCACGACGCGGCGATGCGGGAGCTTGTCCCCGTCTGGAGGAGGGCGAAGGAAAGGGGAACCACGTTGCCGACCACGACCGACCCTGCGTACGGCTCCCTCCCGGCGCTCCTTCATCACGTGCTTCGCGCCTCCCGGGGCTACATGACGTGGCTCTGCGAGAAGCTCGGACTGCCCGATCCGGGCATCGAGCCTGCGCCGGAAGCCGACGATGTCGAAGCCGAGGCCGCGCGTTACCTCGAGCACCTACTGGAGAGGTGGCGGCTTCCCCTCGCCGGGGTGGAAGAGAAACGCTTCGAGTCAATCCACAAGACGCGGTGGGGTGAGGACATGTCGTGCGAGTCGATGCTCGAGGACGCGGTCATGCATCCCCACCGCCACAGGTTCCAGCTCGAGGAGCTGATGGAGGCTCAGGGCTGATCCGACTCCCGCGCGTCCTCGGCATGCTCGGGCCGCCGTTCCCACAGGCCCGACGACGACCTCCTACGATCATCGCCTATGTCTATTTGGTGGTGTGCATCAAGAGGGGTGCAGGATAGGCTGGCAAGGTCCGTACAAGAAGGTGAGGTGGTGATGCCCGGTACCCATACCCATACGGCAGGGAGCTTTTACTGCTCGCTTACCAGCTCCGCGCCGGACTTGTGGGTTGCCTTGATCTGTTTGCCATGGTAAACGTCAACCGGAATCTCGTGGTCTGGATAGACGCGGCCCAGCACCTCGTAAATCTTCGGGTCATAGCGCAACAGGTCAAGCGGCGTGTTGATGTGCTTGTTTTCGTCGACATACGCGAAGTTGGAATAGAACCAGAACTGCGTTCCCTCTGCCCAGTATTCGTCCGCGTTCGTCGTGGCGTAGGAACCCTTCCACAGGCCAAGCGCCATGGCGTCGCGATAGGCCCGGTCGATCTCCGCGGCCAGTTTCGGGTCGGCAATGCGAATGGCGGCATGAATGGCATGCGAGAACTCGTGAACGAAGATGTTCTCCCCGTAGTACCGTGTACCCGGATAGCCGAGCAGGTTCTCCTCGGAGCACGTGGTGGGATTTCCGCCAATTCCGCGAGCCCGAATATCCCAGTACTCTTTGTCGGTCATCTTTGAAATGTGGTCCCAATGGGCGCGCTCGATGTCGGTCACCTCGTCGAAGTCCGGTTTCTTGAGATGGCGGTGTTCGGGGATGTCCGTCGTCTTCTCCGACCTCGCCATCACGCCGATGCGCCAGTTCTTGGCGATCAGCGCATCGCGCAGGTCAACTCGCCGGCTCAACATATGGTTGACGATGTCGCGTGCCACCAGAAGCGCCGCGTCAGGCACCTTCTCGGAACTGACAACGGGGATACCCAGTGCATCGCAGTACTTCTTGTAGAACGGATCGAGATGCAGCTGATCCGGAGGGGCCGTGACAACGGTCGAAATGTAGTCACGGAACAGCGGCGTCTGTTGAGCTTGTTGGCCCGCGAGAGGAATCGAGAAGGATACGGCGACAAGGAACATCGTGAAGAGGGTGCGGCACATGGTTCGCCTCCAGGCAAGGTCGCGCGAATGGCACATACTGTATCACTCTGGCGTTCCCCGCTGCTCTCAGCAACGTGCAAGCCCGGCGTTTGCAGCGATCGCAGAAAAGGTGACGCACGCGCTGCGGAAGAGCGCGAAGGAGTCTCTCAAGAGACAATGAATGGAATGCGATACCTGGTACCTTTGTGAATCGGGCGACTGACCTGCTCATGCAATCAGGTGCGGATTCTGACTTTGGCAACTACGCCGGATCTGATACCTATCGCGTAGCTCTGACCACCCAGGTAGGCTGGTACCAGTAGGGCGTGTCGGCGGCTGACGGCGTGTCCTTGTAGCGAGTGTGGAGCAATCTGAACGCCCGCTCCAGGAGATCCGCCGAGTACTCGTCACCTCTCGTGTAGCGACCCGCGATGATCAGGTCGGAAAGCATCTGCGGGATTCGGGCTTCGCTCGGCGCCTCCTTCGCCCAGCGCAGTATCTCCCTCCCGAGGAAAGTCAGCGGCGAGCCAACGGCTCCGAGGCGGGCGCGTTCCTCCGCCGCCCTTGCCCGCATGGCAGCAGGGGGATATGCTCCGTCCGCCGGTCCAGGCACCCTGCCCCCCCACGTCGTGTCCCAAGCACCAGACCATGTGTCTCCCGACCGGTCCCACCAATTCCCCATCCATCCATGGGATAGCTCATCGAGGCCCCGTAGGCGCGGTTCCACAAACGGCACTGCCCCGGGCAGGTGGAGCAGGGTGAACACCGCCTCGCGGTACGCCTCGCGCTCTGATGAGGCGTCAAGGAACGTCCGCAGGGACTTCTCTTCGCCCTCGCGCAAGTGCAACCTGGTCAGGATGGCCTGGAGTCTCGGCGTCACCTGCCTCGCGATCGCCAGACGCCGCAGCACGATGGCCCGCACCCACACGGTCACCGCAAGCCGCTCCCTTGTAGCGTCATCGAGCCCGGGTTCTTCAATCAGCGCGCGCTGTTCGGACAGCGGTAGCAGGCTCTCGATGACCCCGGTGTCCGCCAGGCGAGGTGCGTCTTCGGTGACCCAACGGCCCATCTCCGAATACTTCGACGAACGATAGCTTACGGGCGACCGGACCGCATACTCCAGGAAATCAGCACGGTCACGCGCGACGCGGGCGCGCAACCCGCGAAGGAGGTTGTCGACACTGAGCGAGGTCCCGAATCGCGTGTCGTCGAAGGCGGCCTCCAGACCCCGCCGAGCCTCGCCCAAGCGTGACTGCTCGACCAAAAGACGGAGCCGGTCGTACTCGACCGTCGGCCAGGCTGGCGAACGCGCGTCGAACGCTCCGGCAGCCTCAATCAGCTCGTTCGCGGCGGCATCCTCGCCGTGCGCATGAACCAGCGCTGCCACCAGCCACGGGGCAGTCCGACTCTGCCGCCATTTGTCGAGCGCTGACTCCCCAGGCTTTCGCGCCAACCACCCTTGGAAGGCTCCAAGCCAAGCGATGAGGTCGGGGCGAACTATCGATTCGGTCCACTTCGGGGCCGGGTAATAGAAGAACCGGTCCAGCAACTGCGTAATATCCCACAGGTTCTGGGCGAACTCGTCAGCACGCTCACCCGCGGTAATCAGCTCGGCGAGCTCAGGAGTCCGGCGGTCCGGATCCAAGCGCTTGAGAATGATCCCCCTCATACGGGTGGCAGCCGCGTGGAGTGAGGCTGCCGTCTTGTCCTGGAGGAAGTTATCAATCTCGACGAGCGCCTGCGACAGGTACGGGACTCGATTCTTCCAGTCGAAATCCGCCCGGCGCACCAAGCAGCGGACGACAAGGTACGGCGCGAGCGTCCGCCATCTCGAGGCCGGATCGCGCGCGATCGCACGAAACGCAGCCTCCGCCATATCGAAGTCGGTTGCGTAGAACCACGCCGCGGCCAGCTGGTAATCACGGTCCGCACGCTGCTCGGGTGTGCCGGCGCCCAGCGCCGTGGGAAGCGCCAGTTCTTGTCGGGAGCAGTTGTGGAAGACGGTGTCCTGGGCGGCGAGCCATTCAAGGGTCTCGGGTGCAGTCCTCCCGTGTTGGCGTATGAGTTCCTCGAGCCGGGCCGCGGCGGTCTCGAAGGCGTCAGGATAGCAATTGCCCCAAGCGTAGTAACGGACAGTGTTCGCCTCCATATCTTCGAGCATGACCGCCTTGTTCGAGCCTTGGTGACCCTCCGAGCCGCAGACGGAGATCCGAGCGGAGAGCCACGCGCCCACGCCCTCCCTTTCGCTCCATCTTTCGCGGCCAAAGCGCACGTTCCACACATGCATCGCACCTTCCTGCTCCTCCTTCGTCAGGGGCCGGCCAATCATGGCCCGGTACGCGACGATCAGGTACGAGCGCGCAAACCCAGGGAGGAGGATGCCAAGATCCCCGGCCGCGAACGCCTCAAGGTCCTCCGGTCCGCCCCCGTGGACGAACCCCGGTGGTTGCCACGGCGATCCGCCGGACGGGATCGCGGCTCGCGGGTCCAGCAACCCGGCCAGGAGCATTACAGCGACGAAGTACTTCGAGCAACCTTTCATCGGAGGGTCTCCCACGCCTGACGCAGTGTCGACTTCGTCCATGGCTTAGGGTTGAAGACAAACCTCTTCCTTCCCTGGGACACCGCCGGAACCGGTTCATCCGTCGAGACACCTACCGAAAAGCGGCATATCGCAGGCCCAAAATCGCGCCCTGCCGCTAACGACGCGCGAATACCAGCCGCCTCGCGCCCCATCCGGAACATCATGGGAACGGCCTCGTCGACGGGCAGGTCGCTGATCCACGGATCGTCCAGGCACCACGACGCGAGTGCGTTGATCGTCAGCGGGAGATCGCTCGGAAGTCGTGGTCGCAAGGCGTTGAGGAGATCTCGGTAGAACGCACGTTGCGAAACGGTGGCTTCGAAGTTAATCTGGAGCCCCCGAACAGTCCGAAGCGAAGCGGCATCGACGAGGCATTCCAGCATTTGGTTCCACTCCTCCGACCCTTGGGAGGGGCCGCGACCTGGGCCTTCGATATGGACGACGGCGATCAACCAGGTGTGAGCCGGGACGCGAAGTGGCTGGAACCGAGGCTCGATCCTGACCTCGTTGGCTTCGAGCCGAATGGTGGCAGCGAGGAGCGCCACGCCCACGCAGCTGGGATCGATGAAGGTCAGGTCGTCAGGCCTCTCCCACGACCAGATGAAGAACCGTGGATCGGGGCCAGGCGCTGCTCGCGTGCATCCCATTGTCGCGGCCACGAGGATTGACAACACGCATAGAAGAGAGGCTCTCACAGTGCCGTGAGATTGAGGATCCCCAATGGCACAATCGTTCATTTTGACAACAATGCTACGGCAGATTGGCCCCTCCGGCAATTCGGGCTCTTCTCCAACTCCGTGCGCGGACCTCTACGCTATGCAGCAAATCGGGAGACCGATCCGATCATGCAATTGGGTGGCTCTCGATGCGAGTTAGGCAACTACGCCGGACCTCGTACCTTTTCCTCCTCTGTGATTTCGTAAACACTCAGGTCGTTCGCAGCGTCCAAGGCGGCTCGCAGTGTGGCCGAGACTAAGGTGACCGCTTGCCGTGCGTCCTTAAGGTGACAGTGCTCTGCGAACACTGCTCCAAGGGATTCGGATACGGTGTCCAAATTGAGGGTCTCGACTGGGCCCATCCATCTGTCATCGAGGGTGCCTTCCAGGAGCCGCCAGTACTCCCCGTAGTGCCGTTCCACGCGTTCGAACAGTTCTTGGCTCCTTGCTGCAGTCGAGACAACGGAATGGAAGCGTTGGATAGCGTCCGCGGCTCTTTCGGTACCAAATGCGCGCAGAACGGTCAGCGATACCGCCACGGCCTTGAGGCAGTAGATCTCGTCCTGGATCTCGGCGACCGTCCACGTCTTGAAAAAACCGAGACCGAACGCGGTTTTGACTTTCCACGCGCCCAGCTTGGGGGTGTGCACCAGCATTTCAAACATCTGTTCGGCACACTCCTGCGGAGTCAGTGCCAACTTCGCATCTGGGCTCATCGCGCGGCTCCTCTCAACACAACCCAAGACTCGAATCCGGGTGCGGGCCGGCGGAACAGTATCCCATAGTTGGTCTCCCTTCGTCCTTGGGCTTCGAGCCCGTATGCCGTTCTTGGCGAGCTTCACGCTACGCCGCAAACGGGGAGACCGACCTACTCATACAATCAGGTACCGACCTGATCTAGGCAACTACGCCGGACCTAGTAGCTTTCGCCATGAAGATAGGCCTTTATGGGGGCGACAACGCCTTTCGTCATGACTTTTCTAATGATGCCAGTTCCCCGACCAAAGCGAGCGCGCCACTATGGTCGGGGTCTCTGCGGAGGACGCTCCTCGCATCGTTCTGAGCCTCCTCTAGATTGCCAAGGAATACGTGAATTCTCGCCCGAAGGAAGAGGATTTTGGGGGACCCAGGGTTGACAGCGAGGGCCTCATTGGCGTGATCAAGTGCCTCGTCGTACCTCTTTAAACTGGAATGTGCGAATGCAAGCGAATAATGAAATTGGCCCAGGTGCTCGGGTTTTTGGGTTCGCAGCGCAAGTCCTTGCTCCAATACGGTAATGGCCTCTTCATGGCTACCAACGTGATTCAGAGCGAAGCCCAGGCTCCAGTATGCCCGTTGACAGCTAGCGTCTGTAGTAATTGCCCTCCGATAGAGCTCGATCGCCTCACGCCAGCGGTGCTCCCTTGTAAGCTTGAAGCCTTGCTCCGTTAGACCCTCAGCCGTTGAGGGTGTCGGCGGCAAGGCCATCTGGTCCGGCGTTAGCTGTGCGCCGCAAAAACCGCAAAATCGGTGGTGTTCGGGCACACGTTCACCACAGGCGGGACAGTCAATGGATGGTGTGACGGCCTCGATTGCGTTAAGAGCGTCTGTTGCTGAGCTGAGCCGCCCTACCCTCTCGCGGTGTAAAAGTCTCAGAACGACAGCGGCATATTCCCGGAACAGCCGCTGCTGACTGCTGGTAAGAGATGAGGGCGGGCGAGGTACTTCCGCAGTGTAATCGGCATCAGCGATCAGCTCGTGGATTGAGAAGAGACCAGTTGGGTGTGCAAACGGGTGCCTACCAGTGAGGAGTAAGTATCCGACGATCCCCACCATGAAAAGGTCCGACGAAAAATCGGCTGCTTCGCCGCGGGCCTGCTCAGGCGACATGAAACTGGGGTTACCTGTGCCCCCCTGCACCGCGGCGGAAGGGCTTAGCCCAGTTTCACCCGCGCCGATGACGCGTGCAATGCCAAAGTCTGCGATCTTCGGAACCCAGCTTTTTGTGAGCAGAATGTTCATCGGACTGAGATCACGATGGCAGATGCCCTTTGCATGAGCGAAGGCTACCCCGTGCAACACGTCCTTCATGACCGACACAGCCTGATCCAGGGGCATCGCCTCACCCTTGCGAGCCCTCTCGCGAAGGGAGTCATAAAGAGAAGGCCCGTCCACGTATTCCATAACGATTAACGGCTCTTCATCGACGTGAATGATGTCGTAAACCTGCACGATATTGGTGTGAACCAGCTGAGCATTCTTGCGCGCCTCGCCAAGGAGGGCATCAAGCTCTTCCTTTGCTGGAATGGCACTGGTTTTTAGCAGTCGCTTTATTGCAACATCCCGGCTGAGTTGTTTGTCGGAGGCTTTCCAAATAGCTCCAAAACCACCTTGCCCGATCGCATCGTGGATCACATACCGTTGCTCCAGCTCGGTTCCCTTCCGAAGTTCTAACATTTGAGACCCCCGGTCGACCGAACGCCTGCACCACAACCATCACGGATCATCTTCTTAGCCTCGCGTTTCCAAAAAGGGGCGAAGTTGCCGGCGGCGAAGAAGTCTTCGCGGATGGGTTTGTAGAGGTGCTGTAGAGGTGCCGCGTATCACCATCTCACCATCTTGACCAAACCGAGCTGGTCCGCGGGATCGCCGTTCGGGATGCGACATGGTCTCCCTCGTTGCCTCGGTCTCCTCAAACAAAAGTCTCTGACAAACGGCGGCGCGGCACATCACCCAAATGGGTGATGACGCAGGCTACGCCGCAAACCGGGAGACCGACCTACTCATACAATCAGCTACCTGTCCAATCGACCGGATGGGATACCTGGTGCCTATTCTCGCGTCAGATCGAAGAGCGGGCGGCTGGCCGCGCACAACCCCGCGCCCACAATGAGTCGATCCCCACAATCCTGAACAACAGGGACATCCTGACCGTGGGACAGCACTCCACCGTTGACCCTTCGAACGCCATATGTACCCAGGCAGCCGCCCGCCAGATCAGGACGGCTTTCGCCGTTGCTTTCGGAACCTCTTGACTAGCCACGCACCGATCGGAATGAAGATGGCAGTCCACAGCCACTGCCAGTTTTTCTGGACGAAGCCTTGAATGGCCTTCCCTGGAGGCACATAGACCTCGATCGTCCGCTTGGCCGTCGCGAGCAGGAGGTCCTCCGTTCCGGGTCGGATCACATAGAGCGCCAGTGTCAGCGAAAGCGTTCCTGATCGTCTCGCCTTGATCTCCCACCGCCACTCGGTCACGGAGGATGTCGCGACAGTTCTTCGCTCGGAGGTAAGTGCGGTGATGACAAAGTCGGAGCCGCGCAGCTCGGCCTTCATAGTGGGGGCGATAAGGGCAGTACCACTATAAACTTCCCCAGGTTCCGTGATCCCTGATGCAACCTCCCCAGTTTTCCGCATGGGGCCGAGACGAAGCTGCACGGAAACCGTTTCCGTGCGCTCCATCCGCGATGGCGCGTTGAAGGCATACGTCCCCTCCCGCAGGCTCCGGAGATACTCTTCCACCGGATCGACACCCGGCACGGCGGGTGCATGACCTTTCGCTTTGGGGTAGGCTTTGGGGGGGGCCTTGCGAGCCGCCCGGTACTTACCCCCAAAGGGTGCCCCGTCCCCACACCCCCAAAGGAGGATTATTAGCAGCGGCGCGACGGCATGCCGCGTACAGCGAGCGTTCCAATCCTTGCGCACGGTAGCCCCCTCTACGGCTCCAACACCTCGACGTATAGGGGCCCATGATCCGAGTAGTCCTTAATCCACGCACGCTTGGCGGTGCCCCCCTCCAGCGCAGGCCAACCTCTGACTGACACCTCAGCCTTACCCCACTTTATGAACTGCAGATGATGCGTAAAGGTACCGCGTATCACGATCTCACCGTCTTGACCAAGCCGAGCTGCTTCGCGCGATCGCAGTACGGGGTGCGGGACGGTCTTCGCCATTGCCTCGGTCTCGTCTGCCAATATCTTCAGGGAAACAATGCCGCGGCACATCACCTAGATGGGTGATGACGCACGGTCCAAGCGCGTCCAGAATTCCCGCAACATAGGTGCCCAGTTGCATGCCGGCAAAGCATGGAGTGGGATACCTGGTACCTATCGGGAGACCGACCTTCTCCTGCAATCAGGTGCCTATTGGGCGTGGCGTGGGAGGTCCTGCAACCCCGAACCGCGATAACGCAAATGCGCAAGCCTGACCCCCTTCTCGGTCTATCTATCGTGCCTATCCAAGAAGCTGAGATATGGTGATACGGGGTACCGATAAGTATCGATACCTATCTCGGGCTGTCTCAGCGTTCGCTCGCTGACCGCTCTGTGGACCGGGAACAAAGCTGCAGGCCCCGGCGCAATTCGCCAAAGATCTGGTGCCCTCGGGGCAGAATGGCGCGAAAGGCCTGCCGAGCCGCAAGGAGCCGTTGCCTAGCCATCCCGAGATCGCGAGACAACAGCACCTGCCCCGCGTAGAAGTCGCAGTTGGCTCTGACAAGCTGATCGTTGGGCCGATCCGCCATCAGGTCATCGAACAGGCTCACTAGCTCTGTTGCGTCAATCCAGGCACTCGCGAAACTCACGCAGTCGTTGAAAACAGTCGGATTCCCTGAATCTAGACGCAACAGATACGCCATTACCTGCTTTGCACGGTCACGGTGCCCAAGGTTACACAAGACGGGCAGCAGCTCCCGGATCGTGTGATAGGAGTTGTTAGGATCTAGCGCCAGGCTTTCCTCAAGGTACTCCAGGGCCTCGTTGAACTTGCCGGCTTCACGGTATAAGCGGCCGAGCTCACCAAGCAGGCGTGGCCGCTCGGTTGGAGGCACCACTTCCTTAAGTCGGCCTTGAATCTTCCCTATGCTCACTGAGTTGTCAAACTTGAGCGTAATCGGCCTGACGTCTCGCAGGACGGACTCCAATCGGCGGATATTCGAGCGCTGCGTCTCGACAGGCGTGAGCAGGACCGCAAAGAAGATTGATTCCTTGAATTCCACAAATCCCGTGACCTCGAGGCACCTGTACCTTTTGACCTCTGCCACCCGCAATCGTGTCGGCGCATCCAGCCTGCTAACGGTCTCACGATGACTGACGGTGATGGCACCAAGGACCAATCTCATACCCGCAACTTGTCGTTCGTCGAGTTCAGCTGCGGTGATTCGATCCTGCCCTCGGTCCCAAGAGTTGACGTACAGGAACTCCTTCTTACGCATGGCGCCCGCAAGGTCCAACCCACGTTGGTACATGTTGGCAAGGCGGCCCTCGGTTCGCGTTGCATCGATAATCCACCCAAACGGAGCCCCAACTAGGTAACCCCTCGGGCCAACATAGGGGATCGCAGCAAATCCCTGATGCTGCGCAAGCGCCGAGAAGTTGAGGATGTCCAGTTCAAGGTCGCTGGGACCGTAGTAGGCGCGGCGGAGAGCGGCCCGAGTGTAACCCCGATCCGTGATGAGCATTCCCCTGTCTGCGCCAACATCCTCGACAAAGCCCGCAAGTCCATCTACGGCCTTGACGTCGACTTTCCGCTTCAACAGCTTTGTGTCAACAACCGTCTTCCGGATTCCCGCTGGAGTAACTTCAGTGACGAGGATATCGATCTGGCGGTGCCTCTTAGAAAAGCGGCCTTTGACCCGGACGTTGCGTCGGACCTTTGCGGCCGGAAAGTACTCCTTGAAATGCTCGAACACTTGCTTCTCAAAGACCGCCCATCGCGGGCTTGTTGTTTTCGGCATCACTCCTGGCCGGCTCAGTCGCTGGGCCCTTTCAGTGGCGTACCAGCATACCAACAAAGCGAAAAGGGGCCCGGGCACGCCTCTTGGCCGAGGTGGCCACGCCTGCCCCACCGCGTGTGATGCCTCACTTTCTCGCGTCGTGGCACACGACAAGCGTCGAGGACGCCGCCACCCACCCCCGCCGCATCACGCACCCACGGCTGACGAGGTGATGGGCCGTTCGAGACACGATCCTATAGGAATGGTGAGATAGTGATAGGCGGTACCCATTCCTCAAAGGGGAGGCTACCACACAATCGATCGAATGGGATACCTGGTACCTATTCGGGAGACCGACACGCTCATGCAATCAGGTACCGATGCTCGCAGGTGGCAATGGATTGAATGGGATACCTGGTACTTATCTGGCTAGCCCGGACTCCCTCATGCTGATGTCCGGACGATTGGGATACCACGGAGTCGCAAAACCATGAGGTACTGCAGAGCAAGTTCGCGGCGGTCGCTGTACCTGAGGAACGTACTGAACTGGACTCGCCGCATGCACTCGTACCGATCCTCTATGCGGGCGCAAATCTCGTCGAGCTTCGGCTTGTTCTCGAGTCGCCCGAGGACGTAAATGGTCTCGACATTCTTTTTCGAGAGAACGTTCTTGACGAAGCCAACGTAGGGCTCGATGGACGTGAGGAGCTTCGAGGGCTTTCCGACAATCACCAAAGCGAAGCGGCAATACTCTCCGTCGTGATCTAGATCGCCGTGGTCACCCATCTGACGGGTGGCGATTGGCCTCAGAAACTGGATTAGGCTGTCGACTTCCTTGATGATGCGATCATCACGCCGGCGCCCAAACACCCTCTCACCGAGGAATTCCAATTCCTGCACCAGAACCGGAAAGAAGAGACCACTTTTGTCGATGACACCGAAGTCATCGATGTAAAGTGCCACCTTCGATTTCGTGGCCTGTGTCCGTGGGTGCAGATACTCGTCGAGGAAGACAGTCACAACAGACGGCTTCTCGGCCTCAAGCAGTTTGCTGCAGACGAAGAGATCGAGCGCTTCACCCTGTGACGGGGAAACGTAGCGCTTGGGCTTCCTGAGCAGCATCTCGGACACAAACAGGTACGCGCCGTGGATGAAATTGTGGTCCTGGGGGTCGTCACGACGCAGCCGAATGATGAGTTGATCCTGTTCTATGAATGCCTTCCTGTCGACTTCGCCGCCAACCCAGTCAATGCGCATCTTCGCTGCAGCAACACCCGGCACCTGCACCCGCAACTTCTTTACGAAGCTGTTGATGCGCCCTTGCAGGTCATGTTTGACGTAGCGCTTGTGGGCGCGCCTGAAGAGGCCACCGAAACGCGACAGCCACTTCCAAAGGAGGGCGGACCACTTCTCTATCTTCTCCGGAATAAACAACAGGACAAGTAATATGAGGACCCCGGTAGAAACACTGGGAATGAGTACTTTCAGTACCTCGCCCATATGACCCTAGCCCTCTCGACTTCGAACCAGTGCCCTCATGCACGCCGGTTTGCAGCAAAGCACTTTGATCGTGCCGCTGTCTGGGAAGAAAGCTTGCAGCGTTTCGCGAGTGACGACCTCACCACAGACCGCGCACTTCAAGTGACCCGCGCGTAGCTGGACGTCAAGTCCGAGGCGTGCAAGGACCTCGTCTAGCTCGTCGTCATGAACGGCCCGAATGGATCCGCTTGACATGTCCTACCCTCTCTGTGGTACCCGACCGAGGCTGCGCCTCAGCGGCATCGCGGAGGGCCAGCCAGCCATCGACCGCTGCAAGCCCAGGTCAGGTATCGTTTGGTACCAGATATCACGACTCACCTTCTCGACCGCGCGCGGCACAGGTGCGCCTCCAGTGCGACCTAGAACCGCGAGAAGGAGCAGGCGGCGGAGAAGTCCGTGCGGACGGAGTTGTAGAGGGTGCGCAGAGCTTCGAGGTGCTGCTTCTCCCAGTCGGCGAGGGAATGGTAGAACTTCTTGACCTCCGGCTTGCCGGCGTTGGTCGCCGCGGTGGAGCAGGTGGGCCCGCTTCGCACGATGCGGGCACCAGGGGAGGCTCGGTCATCTTCATTTTCATTCCGCGGGTCTCATCGCGGCATGCTCGCACCATCGACGAGGTGGTGCATCACCCGAACGGGTGATGACACGGCGCCCGGGCCGACCGATAGGTTCTAAGTAGGAAAGGTCGACCCTGTGGCAGCCCTGTTGCTGCGTCGGCCGCGCCCGCCCGTCCGAGGGGTCCTGGCGGCAGGCACACGACAAGAGGAGAAGACCTTGACGACCAGGTGCCTGCGACCGACATGGCAGGAATGGAAAGCACGGAAGGGTCATTGCGCGGTCACGTGCCTTGGAACCTCCGTCCTGTGTGCGCCGGGCGGCGACCGGAACGGCAACGGGCCACCGCCACCGAGGTACCGCGGCCGCGCAACCGCCCCCGATTGGCAGCGGACTCTTCGCACGGGCGAACAAATGGGTGAGATGGTGATACGCGGTATCCATGAATGGAGTGCCTCGGCTCGGTTCCACAGGAGGTAGCTATGGCAAGACAGTTCGGCACATGGTGGATCAAGAGTGGGATGGACGAGCGCCGAGACGAGGCCCGGAGCTTCGGCGATGTCCTCGAGCACGTGCCTTCCATGTATTGGACCGAGGACCACGGGGAGGGCGACGTCGTCAAGAAGGATTTCGTCAAAACGCCAGGCTACGCCGAGAGAGTCGACAAGGTCGACGGGCTATACATGTCGTCGCATGGATCCTACAACCCCGACGACGAGCCTACCTGGGGACACGCATTCTGCACCTATGACGGCGTCGTGCAGGCGTCAGACGCGATCGAATGGGGCCACTCCGATCTCGAGTTCTTCGCGTCCCACGCGTGCAAGCTGCTCTACCACTCAGCTACGAACTCCGTGGGGCGGTGGATCCCGGCGTTCTCCCGGCTTCACTACATGTTCGGCTTCCACACCGTGTCCAACAGCGGCAAGGACCAAGAGGACCGCGGGGGCAAGTTCGCGACGTACGCGGCGTTCCACCTTTTCTTCCCCCCGGGGATGCCGTGGTTTGCGGCGTCGTACCCGATCAGGACCGCTTGGAAAAAAGCGTGCATCGAAACGGAGGATTCCTCGGTGCAGTGGGCTTACCTGCGTGCCAACGGGCGCACGACGGGCGGCACGTGGGTTGACACCTACGACGAGCGCTTGGAAGTTGCCGAGCCCAACGATCCCGTCAACGATCGCGAATTCTATACGTGCCGGGGAAGCTGCTGAAGCGGCCAGGAGAGGTGTCATGCCCATTCAACTTCGCGACATCGAAATGGCAGGTCGGTTGCCAGCAATTGCGGCAACAATGCCCGTGTTCATCGTGCGAGGCGCCTCCGTTGAGGAGCGCAAGCCGACGATTGACCACCTGGGCGATGTCCTCAAGCTGGGCGAGCTGCACGCCGTGGGAGCCGAGGGGTCGCAGTTTTTCGCGGGTGAGGCAGGAGAGATTCAGTTCTACCGGCCATCGGGGGCGCTGTGGGCGCGGAACGCGCTCGCAAACCGGGAGTACCAGGATGAACGGCGGCCTTGGAAGCAGCTCGAGAAGGTCGCCGATCCGGACACGAGGGAGGGCGAGAAGCTCGCTCTTGTGAAGGAGGCGGAGGAGTTGATCTCCAGCCTCGCCAAGGCCCTGCTCACGCGCGCGAGCCTTTTGGCGCGAGAGGCCACGTTTGCGGGCGTTTCCCTCGAGCAGTTTGCGCGGCTTGACGCCAAGGGCAAGGAGGTCGAGCGGTTAGCGGGTGAGGCGACCGCGCGCTTCATCTATTCGCTGGATGGAATCCGCGTCGAGGGTCCGGGCGCTAAGACCTACGTGTTCTTCAACCCGGGCGACAACGGCCCGCGAGCCACGGGCCTCTTCCATTGCTGGCGCTCCGTCCGCGCAGCGAAGGACGTGCGGCCGGCGGGCGTCGAGGCGGCGCTGGAGTCGGCGCTTACGCGGGATAGAGAACTTGCGCAGTACGCGGAGCGCAAATACCGCATCCGCGTTACGGACATTCGGGTGGCGTATCACGCTCTGGGGGCGACCGAGCACCAGGAGTACGTTTTCCCCGTGTTGCGCGTCGACATTGCGTTGATGGCGCCGGCTCGGTCTCCGCAGGGCCTCGAGCTGAAGCGGATCTATCACGCCGTGCCGCCAGCGTCGTACGCTCACGCTGATCTCTACGCAACATACCTCAATTGCAGCCGGCTCTGATTGGATCGTCGGAATCCGTGACCTTTCGCTCACCGCACCGGCCCCGTCAACCACACACGCCTCGCTCGACTTCAGATGCAGGTCAATGCCACAATGCTCCACGGTCGGTCTCCCTTCGTCCTTGGGCTTCGAGCCCGTACGGTTTTCTTGGCGAGCTCTACGCTACGCCGCAAACCGGGAGACCGACCTACTCATGCAATCAGGTACCTATCGGGCCGCTTATCCTGCCCCTTGTTGACGGATGCCGCCAATACGACATCGGCGATGATCATGGAAAGCCGTTGCTGTGGCGGCGGGAGCTGCGGGGCGGTCGCACCGAGCTCCCCGCGACGACCCGCAGGGCGAGGTGAGCCAGCGCGCTCAGTGCCTGACGCGTCTCTGTGCGGTATTCTCAAAAGAGTGAATGGGCCTGTTTGGCAACGCGAAGTCGAGACGGAGGTGCAGCCCTACCTTAGTCGGGGGTGCGCGAAGTGGACCTGAACGAGGCGGAAACCAGGCGCCGGCTCATCGACGAGGACCTCCGGCTCGCCGGCTGGAACCTCGACGACCCTTCGCAGGTCATCCAGGAGCTCGACATCAAGCTTGGGGAGCCGGAAGCACACCGAGTCGCCGAGCCGGAAGGGCTATACGCCGGGCATCAGTTCGCGGATTACGGCCTCCTGATGCACGGCCGGCCAATCGCCGTGGTTGAGGCCAAGCGCACAAGCAAGGATGCCGAGCTTGGCAGGGAGCAGGCCCTGCGCTACGCAACGAACCTGCAGCAAATCCACGGTGGTCAGCTGCCCTTCATCCTCTACACCAACGGCTACGACACCTTCCTCTGGGAGCATGGTTTCTACCCTCCGGTGAAAGTCCATGGATTTCCAACACCCGATGACCTCGAATGGATGGCCCAACGGCGGGAAGCCAGGAGACCCCTATCCGTCGAACTCATAGACGCAAAGATCTCGGGGCGCGATTACCAGATCGCTGCGATCCGAGCAGTGCTCGAAGCGCTCGAGGGTAAACGGACAAATTTCCTCCTGGTGATGGCCACCGGCACCGGCAAGACGCGGACAGCGGTGTCGCTCATCGATGCCCTTTTCCGTGCTCGCTGGGCGAAGCGCGTCCTCTTCCTCGTGGACCGCATCGCGCTTCGCGACCAAGCATTGGCGGCGTTCAAGGAGTTCATGCCCTCCGAGCCTGCATGGCCGCAAAACGGTGAAAGGGGCTTCGCCCGTGGGCGCCGGATCTACGTCACCACTTATCCGACGATTCTCAACCTGATCCAGGGCGTCGAATCTCCACCCGAATGGATCTCGCCGCACTTCTTCGACGTGGTGATTGCGGACGAGAGTCATCGCAGCATCTACAACGTCTACCAGCAGGTCCTCGGCTACTTCAACGCGATCAAGATCGGGCTGACCGCGACGCCGACGGACCAGATCGACCACGACACGTTCGAGCTCTTCGACTGCGACACCTACGACCCGACCTTTGCCTACACGTACGAGGAGGCGATCGCCCACAGGCCGCCGTTCCTTTGTGACTTTGAGGTGCTGAAGGTCCGCTCCAAGTTTCAGATCGAGGGCATCCAGGGCGGAGCGCTCCCCGCCCAAGTGCAGGCCCGACTCGTCGCGGAAGGCAAAGACCTTGAAGACATCGATTTCGAGGGCACGGATCTCGAGCACAAGGTCACGAATTCAGGCACGAACGCCCTGATCGTGCGAGAGTTCATGGAGGAGTGCATCAAGGACCCCTCAGGCGTGCTGCCCGGCAAGACCATCGTCTTCGCCATCTC
The DNA here is from genome assembly GCA_963739225.1 of uncultured Acidobacteriota bacterium. Lineage (GTDB taxonomy): Bacteria > Acidobacteriota > Thermoanaerobaculia > Thermoanaerobaculales > Thermoanaerobaculaceae > RBG-13-68-16. The sequence continues at coordinate 230,150 of CAVTZQ010000005.1, forward strand.
CAAAGGGCATGCGCGCAGGCTGGAGGCGCTCTTCGATCGACTCTACCCGGAGCACGCCGGGCGCCTTGCCCGCGTGCTCGTCTCGGACGACCGTTTCGTCTACGGCAAGGGTGGCCTGCTCGAGCAGTTCAAAACGCAGGACATGCCCCGCGTCGCCATCTCCGTGGACTTGCTCGATACCGGCATTGACGTTCGGGAGATCGTGAACCTGGTCTTTGCCAAACCCGTGTACTCCTACGTCAAGTTCTGGCAGATGATCGGCCGCGGTACCCGGGTGCTCGAGACCGATCCGGCGAAACGCCGGCCGTGGTGCCCCGAGAAGGATCGCTTCCTCATCATCGACTGCTGGGGCAACTTCGAGTACTTCAAGATGAACCCGAAGGGGCGTGAACCGGATCAACAGGTCCCGCTGCCGGTGCGGCTGTTCCGGGCGCGGCTTGACAAGCTCGAGGCCGCTCTTGCCGCCGCCCGAAGCGACATTGCCGGGCTCGTGAAGAGCGATCTGCGCGCGGACTTGGCCGCGTTGCCGCGGAATAACGTTGTGGTGAGGGAAGCCGCATCCGATCTTGCGGCGGTCGGGGACGATCAATTCTGGAACCATCTTGACGCGACCGGCCTCGCGTTCTTACGTTCCGTCGTCGCGCCGGTTCTGCGTGCGCGCTCCGAGGCCGACTTCAAGGCGTTGCGCTTCGAGACCGAGGTGGTCGAGTTGGGCACCGCGCTGCTGCGAGAAAATCGGGACGCGTTCGAGGCGATCCGGGAGAGCGTCATCCTCCATGTGAGTGAGCTACCGCTCTCTGTCAACGTCGTGGCGAAGGAGCGGGACCTCGTTGAAGCCGTGCAGGGCCCAGCTTGGTGGGCACAACCCACCGACGAGAAGCTGCGCGAGTTGGCCCGGCGCCTCGCGCCGCTGATGCGCTTCCGGCAACGCCGGTCGGATCCCATGATGAAGCTCGACATCGCGGACCTGTTGGCGACTAAGGAGTGGGTCGAGGTCGGGCCTGAGCACGAACGAATGACTTCGTCGGCATATCGGGCAAGGGTCGAGGCGTACATTCAGGGGCTTGTCGCCTCCAATCCCGTCATCGCGAGGATCAAGGCGGGCGAGGCCATCTCCGACCAGGAGATCCATGAGTTAGCCGACCTCCTCGAGCGACACGATCCCCACATCACCGTCGAACTCCTGCGCAAGGTGTACAACCACCGCACCGCCACCTTTGTGCGGCTCATGCGCCACGTGCTCGGTGTCGAGCGCCTCGAGTCGTGGCCCGAGACGGTCACTCAGGCGTTCGACGCGTTCATCGCCGCCCATACCGGCCTCACTGGGCTGCAGATCCGCTTCCTTCAGACGCTCAAGACGTTCATCCTGCAAACCGGCAGACTTGCCAAGCAAGATCTTGTAGATCTGCCATTTACGCAGATTCACCCGCGTGGCATCCGGGGCGTCTTCAAGCCCGGGGAGATCGAGGAGGTCCTGCGGCTCGCCGGGAGCTTGGTGGCATAGACAACCCAAGTGGAAGGTGGTAAGGTTGTCCTCGAAACGGGGTAATAGATGCATCTTGTTACCCTTATTCGAACCCACGTTACCCCGTTTCCGGGGAGAGGCATGCCACACTCGCTCGATTCCATCTATCTGCGAAAATTGAACTTCTCCGCCGGTGATGCCTCCACGCTCCAAAGGATTGGTGAGTACAAGGGGAAGCAGGCGCTCTTCACCGAGCAAACGCCGGAGATCCTCGAGTCCCTGCGCCAGGTGGCCATCGTCGAATCCAGCGAGTCGTCGAACCGGCTCGAGGGCATCACCGCGCCACACGAGCGCGTCGAAGCCCTCGTGCTCAAGGCCTCCATGCCGGCGACCCGCTCTGAACAGGAGATCGCCGGGTACCGCGACGCGCTCGCGCTGGTCCACGAGTCGGCCGCCCACATGGCGTTCACCGTCAACGTTGTGCTGCAGCTCCACTCAATGATTTACCGGTACCTACCGGCCGAGGGCGGTCGCTGGAAAATGGCCGACAACGAGATCATCGAGCGCAACCCCGATGGCTCGCTCCTGCGTGTCCGGTTCCGCACCGTGCCCGCGGTCGCTACGCCGGGGGCGATGGGCCAGCTCGTCGAACGCTATGGCGCCGCCATCACCGACGGGCACGTCGAGCCGCTCGTTGCTGTGCCACTCGCCGTTTTCGACTTCCTCTGCATCCACCCGTTCACCGACGGCAACGGCAGGACCGCGCGTTTGCTCACTCTGCTCCTTCTCTACCACTTCGGGTACGAGGTCGGGCGCTACATCAGCCTCGAACGGATCTTCGAGGAGTCCAGGGAGACCTACTACGAAATGCTGGAGGCGTCGTCCAGGGGCTGGCACCATGCCCAGCACGATGTGCGCCACTGGTTGCGCTACTTCTGGGGCGTGATGCTGCGCGCCTATCGCGAATTCGAGGAGAGGGTCGGCCAGATCACGACCGCGCGAGGGTCGAAGACCGCGCATATCCGCCGGCTCGTCGAACGCAAGCTCACGCCCTTCGCCATCTCCGAGCTCGAGGCTGAGTGCCCCGGCATCAGCCGGGACATGATCCGCGTGGTGCTGCGGCAGATGCGCGCGGACGGAGTGCTCACGATTGAGGGCGCGGGCCGCGGCGCCCGGTGGTCGAAGCGGCAGCCTGCGCCCGTTGGCGCGGCAGCGCCTGAGCTAAGCGGCGCCCGCGGCGCCAAGAAGAGGACCGGCTGATGGAGCCGCGATGCTGACACCCGCGATTCGTTCGAAGGTCGATGCACTCTGGGACAAGTTCTGGTCCGGAGGGATCGCCAACCCGCTCACTGCGATCGAGCAGATCTCGTATCTGCTTTTCATGCGGCGGCTCGACGCGATGGACCGCAAGGCGCAGGAGGATGCCGAATGGCTCGGCAAGACCTGCGTCTCGCTGTTCGCACGGCACGACGATCTGCGCTGGAGCCAGTTCCGTCACCTGCCAGGCGACGAGATGCTCACTCACGTGCGGGACCGTGTCTTCCCGTTCATCAAGTCACTCGGGGGCGAGTCGCAGCCGTTCGCCCAGGCGATGCAGGATGCGGTGTTCATCATCCCAAAGCCGTCGTTGCTCGTCGAGGCGGTCGGCATCGTTGACGAGATCTACGCGGAGATCGAGCGCGAGCGCCAGGCCAACGGCCAGACCTTCCACGACACGCAGGGCGACCTCTACGAGTACCTCCTTTCCGAGATCGCCACCGCCGGCAAGAACGGCCAGTTCCGTACCCCGCGCCACATCATCCAGATGATCTGTGCGCTGATTGACCCGCGGCTCGGCGAGGAGGTTGTCGACCTCGCCTGCGGAACCGGCGGCTTCCTTCTCGGCTCGTATCAACACATCCTCACCCAGCACACCAGCCCGGAGCTGCGCCACACCGACGAAAACGGGCTGGAACGCGGCCTCGTCGGTGATCGGCTCACCGACGAGCGGCAGTGGCGCGTCCTCAAGGAGCGCACTCTCACCGGATTCGATTTCGACACCACCATGGTGCGGATCGGCCTGATGAACCTTCTGCTACACGGCATCGACACGCCGAACCTCCACTACATGGACACCCTCTCGAAGCGCTACGACGAGCGCGACCGTTACGACGTCGCCCTCGCCAACCCGCCGTTCAAAGGCAGCATCGACAAGGGCGACATCAACGAGGACCTGCAGCTTGCCACAACCAAGACTGAACTCCTCTTCGTTAACCGCATCATCAACGTCCTGCGCATCGGCGGCCGCGCCGGCGTCATCGTCCCCGACGGTGTCCTGTTCGGTTCGTCCAACGCCCACAAGCGGTTGCGCACGATGCTGCTCGAGAAGTGCGAGCTGCAGGGGATCGTCAAGATGCCGGCCGGTGTCTTCCGGCCGTACGCCGGTGTCAGCACCGCCGTGCTCATCTTCATCAAGGGTGGCCGCACCGAGCGAGTGTGGTTCTACGACATGCAGGCGGACGGCTACTCGCTCGACGACAAGCGCGAGAAGATCGAGGCCAACGACATCCCGGACGTTGTCGCCCGCTGGCGCGCCCGCGAGGCGCAGAAGGATACCGACCGCACCGCCAGGTCGTTCTTTGTCCCCGCCGCGGAGATCAAGGGAAACGGCTACGACCTTTCCATCAACCGCTACAAAGAGGTCCGCTACGAGGAACAGCAGTACGACCCGCCCAAAGTCATCCTCGCCCGCCTCCGCGCCCTCGAGGACGAGATCCGTAAGGACCTTGATGAGTTGGAGGGGATGCTCCGGTGACGTGGCCAGTGGTCCCCCTTCGTGACTTGACTTGTCTCGCGGACAGCGGGACCTGGGGCGACGAAGCCCCTGAGGGAGCCGGCTTCCCAGTTCTTCGAAGCTCCAACATCCAGGGAGGGCGCCTGGACCTCTCGGAGGTTGCGTGGCGTTTGATCCCCGAAGCGGATATCGCCCGGCGTCTACTTGAATCGGGCGATCTGCTAATAACGAAATCGAGCGGTAGCCCGGACTTGATCGGCAAATGCTGCCAGTTCACTCAGCCCGAGGGAGGAACGAAGTTCTACTTCTCGAACTTCACGCTACGACTGCGGGCAGACCACAACCGCGCCGATAGCAGATGGCTCTTTTTCTGGCTGTCTTCGCCGCGCGGCCGCGCTGTGCTTGCGGCGATGAACACTACAACGTCCGGGCTACGGAACCTCAATATCGGCTTCTACCTCTCCCAGTTGGTGCCGGCGCCCCCAGTGACCGAGCAGCGCCGCATCGCGGCCATCCTTGACAAGGCCGACACCATCCGCCGCAAGCGCCAACAGGCAATCCAGTTCGCGGACAACCTCCTCCGCTCCGCCTTCCTCGACATGTTCGGCGACCCCATCACTAACCCACATCGGTGGCGGTCGATCAAGCTCGGGGCGCTGCTTGCCTCCAGGCCCCAAATCGGAACCATAACGCCCGCAGCAGACGTGGGAGAACACCGGGTCGTGAGGGTTGGCGAACTAGGAGAGTTCGAGGTGAATCTTGAGCACTGCCTGAGTGTCGATCTTCCCTCCGATCAAGCGGAGAAGCACCGACTTGTCGAGGACGACTTCCTGCTCACCAGGGCTATAGGGAGCGAGGACCATTTGGGGAAGGCATCGGTCTTCCAAGGCTCTGCAGAGCCGATGGTGTTCGATTCGCACGTGATGCGCCTCCGCCTTGACCCTCGGCGGCTCCAACCAATCTTCCTGTGGCAGTGGCTGCGAACCCCCGGCGGCCGCCAACTCATGATGCGCCGGGCGCGCCAGACAGCAGTTCAATTCAACATCAACGCCGAGCAGGCGAGCAACATTGATATCCCGCTCCCGCCTTTCGAGGTACAGGAGCAGTTCAGCCGCCTGTTCCTAGCCGTGAGAGGGTTTCGCCATCATGTCGAACATCTCGAGGCGGAGGACTCGCAACTCTTTGCGTCGCTCGTCCAGCGTGCCTTCCGCGGCGAACTGTGAGGTACTGGAGTGACCGACACCAAAGGCGACGGTCGACCGGGAAGCACGCTCGATTCCGATGCCTTTATCGAGCGCAACTGGTTCCATCTTGACTCTGGTTGGGCCGATCTGGGAGCCGATCAGATCGCCGACAGGCAAGAGCATGCGACGCGCAAGGACCGTGAAGACGCGGTCACTCTGCTCATGGGAGAGATGGCCTCTCAGTACAACACTGCGGTCGTCTCTGCCGCGTATTACCGGGAGGCATGGGCGCGCTGCGTGGCGCGGGCCAGGGACCTGTCGATGCCGCGCCCGGCCATCGACGTGGAGGGCGAACTTGTCGGCATCTTCGCCAGGTCCTATGTGGTCGCGCTCGACGGCGTCGAGGGATGTGCGCGGAAACTCGCGGAGATACGGGAACTTCCCGATGCTGCGCGAGAAATTGCCGAGGCCCTGCGGCTTGAGTTGCGGTGGGTGAGGGGGGTCAGGGATTCTCTTTCGCACATCGAGGAGCGTGTCCAGGGATTGGAGCATGGCAAGCGCATTCCGACCTCGTTTCGTGTCCTTGGTGGACACTCCGATCGCGGCTTCAGTGTTACGATCGCCGATGGGACCCTTGTCACGATTGAGGTCTCGGAAATGCTGCTCAGCGGGGTACGGTCACGAATCGTCCAGGTCGATCGGGCCCTGACGTGGCGCCGGGCCGGCCCTGTCTGCCCCGCCTGCGGCGGGAGCATCAGTCCGGGGGTCATCGGTCTGCAGTCTGCTGCTGCCTCTGTCCCTCTCGCGCTCGAATGGCAATGCCGGCGGTGCGGCTTTCGCCAGCGAGTTGACACGCCAGAGTGAGAGCCCTCGCCGCGAACCAGATCGTCCGTGCTCCACGGTCGGCCTCCCTTAGTCCTTGGGCTTCGAGCCCGTACGATTCATCTGGCGAGCTCTACGCTACACCGCAAACCGGGAGACTGACCTACTCATGCAATCAGGTACCTATGTGGTACCTATGGGAGTCATCACGCCTTGGCTTGGTCCCGTGTCCTCTCGATGTACTTCGCCACCCGCTGGCGGGCCTTGAGTTGGCTGCAGTGTTCGCGCCCCATCCCATAGAAGAGCGCCAAGTCTCGGATGGTCCGCAGCTCGGTGCCCCGGTGGCGAAGCATCCTAAGGCCCCGCTCGACCAGCAGCTTCAAGGCGTCGGCGCTGTCGCGTAGCGAGCCGAACTCGTAGTCATGGCCGGCGTGATCGCCTCGTTGGAAGTGAACAATCGCATTCCTTGCCGCACCCAGCGCCTGGACATGTTCCTCCACAATGAATTCGTCCCCGAGGAGGACTGCCGTCCGTCGGGCGACCTCGTGTGCCGTCGCCTCCCCGGGCAAGAAGAGTGTTAGAGCCTCCACGGCCTGCCAGTACATTAGTAGCTCGCCGTCGACCGACGCTTCGTGGAGCGCGCCGCCATACCGCAAGAGGGCATCGAACCAAAGGCGGGCAGTGCTGTTGCTCGTCGGACGCCGGGCATACTCCAACATGACGCATGCAATCCAGTCCCGGGTTTCAGGATCAGCCTGCCCGTGCGGCCACCGCCTCTCCCCCTCAAAGACGGCATATCGGGTGAGGAGGAAGTGACCCGTCTCGTCGAAGGTGCCGTGGATGGGAGACGGGGGCACCGGCGCGCTGCATCCTCGGATCTGGTAGTGAGTGCGCCCGAGATCCAGGGCGAAGTTCACAAGCGCCACGTAGCCTGCAAACGCCTCGTCAGGGGCGGCAAACGCCTCGATCGGAAGTCTGCCGCGTGCATGAGCCACGAGCGGCCTTGTGCGCCTAATCGCGTCCATGTCATGAACGTGAAGGCCTGCGTCTTCCAGCCACCTGTCTACCTCCAAGTTGCTCCCAAGCTCCCGCCAGGTCGGGGTGGAGAAGCTCACATCCAGGAAATGCAGGTTCCCCTGCTCTGCTCCCGGCATCTCCTCACCGTCGAACAGGTAGACAAGCAAGAACTTGCTTAAATGCCGACGCCGGTATTCCGCAAAGACGCCTTCGAGCGCCTTGGCGTAGTCCGCCACCGTCACACCGCCCGTCCTCAGCCACCGCGAGAGACCTTGGGAGCACAACTTCTGACATACCCCCACAGGTAGCCGCACGCCCCTGACGTGGTGTGCGAGCACGCGGATGATGGCACGATACTGGTACACGAGATCCGCGCCCGCAACCGACACGCCTTCACCGGGGCCGCTGGCGGCCTCGAAGTGCTCGTGGGCAAAGGCGAGGTAGCGCTCCACCACAGGCTTGTCTCTCTCCGACAGCAACGGCTGGCGACTATTCACCAGGACACGTTAGCAGGAAACGGCGTCGCGCCGTAAGCAATGGCCAACATTCCTCGCCCGTACCTTGCGCCAGGTGGCGCACTAGACCCTCGCCTAACCGGAGGCTTCTCACGCGCCCAGCTACAAGGGCCCGTTCCCAAGCTCGTCCGCGCCCCTTCAAGAGCTGCCGACCGGTGCCGACAACAACGGATTCTAGGTATGATGACTTCGGGGTCGTACGGTCGTCTTCCCGACGTCACAATGCCCAAATTCTTGGGCGGGGGTTTGTCATGAGCGAAAGCACCTGTCCCGTATGCTTCCTCACGCCAGAGAAGATCCACGAAGACCTCCACCGGGACCGCTGGTATGTCGTGTGCCCGCGGTGTGGCCGCTTTTCGTTCACCCGCACGGCTGAGCCAATGCTCAGCGCCGAGATTGACCGAAGCGAGACGGGCAAGTTCCGTCTGGGAACCCGCGGGGATCGCAGACGCGCCAACGCATCGGCGTGGCTTCGGGCAAATCAGGACCGAGAATGGCAGGAACACCCCCTCACGAGTGACGAAATCGAAAAGCTAGCGAGTCTGCCCACACCGACGGTCCTTGAGCGCGCTGACAAGCTCCTCCTTGCGCTGGATGGAGAGACGACCTTTGTGGGCGAGCGGCACGACCTCGAGGAGGCAAGGTGGTGGGCGGCGAGTTGGTGCGGAGATGCCACCGAGACCGAGAACCTGGCACGGCTGATGCAATCTATGGGGTGGATCGAACCAGTGGCCGCCAGCGCCAGCGCATTTCCGGTGATGATCTCGGCGGGTGGCTGGCAGCGGCTTGAGGAGCTCCGGCGTCGTAGTGCCGGAAGCGAACAGGGCTTTGTGGCGATGTCGTTCGGCGGGGAGATGCGACCCGTTTACGACACTGCGCTAGCTCCAGCGATCACAGACGCTGGCTACCAACCGCACCGGGTCGACCGGCGCGAGTTCGAGGGCAAGATCGACGACGAGATAGTGGCGCAGATCCGCCGGAGCCGCTTCGTCGTCGCGGACTTTACCGGTCACCGGTACGGTGTCTACTGGGAAGCCGGGTTCGGGGCGGGCCTTGGTCTTCCGGTCTTTCTCACTTGCCGCAAGGACGAGATGGAGAAGCTGCACTTCGATGTTCGGCAGTACAACTGCATCGACTGGGAGACAGGCGATGAGCTGCGCGAAAGGTTGGCGAAACGGATCGAGGCTGTCATAGGACGCGGCCCAGTGGTCCGCCCAGCGACGGGTTGAGCACCACGCGAGCCCCTCGCCGCGGCGGCCGGCGCGCCGGCCGACTAGCCTCCGCCCCGAGATAGACCCTATGGAGCCGGCTCGATCAGGTACCGATCAGGTACCTAGTCGCTGGCCACGCGTCATGACGGCACTAGCTCAGCTCGTCGATCACGTTGGCAACGCCCTTCGTGCCGAAGTAGCGAAACTCATCGGTGACCTTCATGCGCTTGCCGTGAGAGTTACATTTGGGTACTTCACCGAAGCGCTCGCGAAAGGTGAGGAGTAACGCACGCTCAAGCTTTTTCCAAGTAGCGACGTTCTGCCGAGGCTTGCATGTGGCGATCCGCGCGTGAAACGTGCGGACCCCATGGAGCGAGAGAATATCGTCCGCTCGGGCCGCCACGCTCTGGGCAATGCGCGCAACGCCCTTCCTCGTGGTGCCGATATACGCAATGCGGGACTTTCCCGTCTTGTACTTCAGCCGTTTATCGGCGATGAGTATGTAGACGAGCTTGTTCTTCCCGATTGTTACGCGTGTGGCGCGAAGCGCTTCATCGCGCTTCAAGGCAACTTTGAGCCTCCTCGGCACTATTCACCTCCCTGACGCCCAATGTTCGGTTTCAGCGACGGCGCGGGTGGCCAAGTGATCGGCGCACCGGCAACAACCCATTCGAGAAGCATAAGCCACCGAACGAGAGTGGGCGACCAGCGACGCTCGCCGCAAATCGGGAGACCGACCTACTCATGCAATCAGGTACCTATCTGGTACCTATCCGCCTTGCTTCCGGATCACGCTCTCCCGGTACGCCTCGGCCAGTTGGTTCTCATCCAGGGCAATGCCGGCAGCGCCCCGCATGAACCGGCGGAACTCAGACCAAAACGCCTTCCTTGAGCCCTCGCGGACCGAGATGAACTTCGGCTGACCATAGCCATCCTCCACAACCGGAACGCTGGCCTCGACTATCAGAGCCCACGCCTCGCGGTGAGGAATCGGGGCGGATCGGGCTTCAAATAGTGGGCTGTAGGGGGTCGCCTGCTCCTTCGGCTGCTCGACGTACCAGGTGGGGACGTACTCGATGTCTACTTCGATGTCAGCGGCAACCGTGACGTCCTCGCCAACCGTCCTTTCGAGTGGGAAGGGAGTTTTCACTTCCACAAGGATCGTGGGTTCGACGGACACGATCTGACCGACAACCGAGAAAATGCCGAGCGCCTCGCGGAGGCGCTCTGGATCCGCGCGCAGGAACTCAGATAGCGCGGACCAAGCGCCTGTTATGGCCTTCCAGGCCTTTTGGCGGTCCTGCTCCATGGCTTCTCGTTGTATGGCGTCAAGAGCGGCCTCGAGTTCATGCTCGACTGCCTCGAGCGGGAGAACCCGTAAGGCGACTGTCTCCCTTGTGAAGAAAGAGACATCTGCCTCCCCAAAACGGTCGTCCCTGGTAACCAGGACCGAGGGGGCAGGATCATGCTCCAAGTGTTCGATGACCGACAAGAGGATGATCGTGTCCTTGAATCCGGCGTCAGTCTCCCTGTGGAAGGGGGCCTTCCTCGCCAAGGCAAGGCGAAACACGTAGGTAGCAGACCTTGAGGTAAGGTCAACGAGCTGAAGCCCCCACCTCGCAACGGTGGCATCGATCGTCTGGCGGTAGATCGCGAGGGACTGACTGTGGCTTGGCACTGCCCCCAGCTCGAAACTGCCTCCGACCACCTTGAGGTCCCGTTTGATCGTGTTGGCGTCGTTCCTCAAGGCGTCAATGTGCCGTTGGAGCTCCGCACCCCAACGAGCCTCAAGTTCCTCGCGCACGGCGTGCGGCAGGTACACCGACACGCTTAGGCTACGCGCAAGTTCGAGGACCCGCCGCATCCTGGCCGAGAGTGACGGCCATCCATTCGCCACGAATGGCTCGCTGTCAAAGTAGATCCGCTGAAAATTCAGCATGCAGGAGTTTTACCACAAGGGCACTGGGATAGGTACCAGCCGCTCATGACGACGGGTCGTCACCACGGGGGATGTAAATGGCGTCGCCCGCCACCCCCATTTACGGACCAGGTCCGGCGCAGTTGCCGAACCCGCTCTCACCTCTTTTCGTCGAGCCCGAATGACTTTCTTGGCGAGCTCTGCGCTACGCCGCAAATCGGGAGACCGACCTGCTCATACAATCAGGTACCGATGCGCGACTCTCCGATCGCGAGCCGGTCGCTCCATACGGTCTATGTTGTACGTTTCAGGCATTGTGCCGGAGCATATCCGCTAGCCCATTAGCTAGTCGCACCGTGACCGCGTGGCGCGCAGCCAGCAGAATTCTCGCGATTTTCTTGGGTGGAGGATTGTCCGAGGCGCATTCGAGCTCTATCTCGGGCACCGTGAGACGTGGTGATAGCAGGAGTGCAGGAGACTTGGCGTGCCTCCGCCAAGCTGTGGAGACGAGGATGCCGAGGCTGCCAAGGAGCTCCTCGCTGAACGGGTGGTGTTGGAGCCAATCAAACAAGGTGATGTTGGCCCCGTAGGTTGCCTCGGGCGTGCAGTGTTGATCTGGCGCGATGCGGAGCGCAGCGAGCAACCGGCGCGGTGTAGGCTGTTCCTGATCCACCAGGAGCCCGTACGCAGCCTGAGTTTCTAGGGAGAGGACCTCATTCGCTTCGTCCAGCCACGCGAGGATTGGGTCTGTCCTGGGTCGGTCCGAGGCAACATGTTTCCATGCACCGAGGACAGGCGCGACGATCGAGAGGCCTTTATCGCCAACCGCACGCAACAGGAACCCCTCCAGGACACTAGTGCCAAACTTGTCCGCCGGGCATGGGATCTCTGACCATTTCGTCGTGAACACGTCGCCGCCCAACTCCCTGATCTGCTGCAGGGCCGCAACAACGGTGTTCAGTCGCAGACACTGGTCTACGGCTCGCGCGGCTTCACCTTCCCGTAGGGAGTGCCGAATGTCGAGTTCAACCTGAGGCAGAGAGAAGAGGAGGATGGGTGACGATGCTAGGCGTCGTGTAGCCTCTTCAAAGATTGACCTACCGTAGCGGTGCCGGAATTCCAGTTCAGCCAGGAGTATCCATAGCCCCGGGGCGGGCGTCTGAGGCAGTCCCCGGAATTCCTCGGGGAGTCCGGGTTGGCTACACATTCCCGGCGAGGGCGCCGCGAGCAGCTTCGTGACATCGTGATACGGTGCCTTCGACATCCAAACGAGCACGTGCCCGATTCTCTTGAAAGCGACCAACGATCGAAGTTCTTTCGACGGATCGGGTAGCGTGTCCAGTAAGCGGAGCGCCTCGTCGAAGCAATCGACCGCACGACTCCCTTCGCCGTCCTTCCAATACGCGAAACCGGCGTCCGCCAGCAGCTCCGCAGCGGCATCGGCATGCTTCGTTTCCTTGGCGAACGCACGGGCAGTCAGGAAGAACCCAGCCGCGCGTCGCCATTCCTCAGCCCGACCAGCGGCCTCGCCACCCTTCCGCGCTGCTAGCATGCCGCGAAGATCGTCAGCGGTAGGCTCGGGGTAGTCCAGAGGGTACAACCGGTCCCAGAGTCCCAGTGCGTCGTGGTAGCGCTTCCGGTTGAGCGCTACCGTCGCACGTTGCTCAGCAAGAATGCGATTGTTGCCCAAGCGCGCCTCAGCGGCGGCAAGGACACCGAGAGCCTCCTCCTCCCGGTCCAGATACTCGTCGTATATGACTGAGACTGCCGACACCGCTGCCGCTGCCAACTCCAGCAGGCCCCACTTTTCAGCAGCCTCTGATGAAAGTTGCAAGGCCTTGATGCACTCATCCCAGTTGGGCTTGTCCTGCCTTTGTTCGTATGTCCATGTGCCATCTATCAGAAGGCGCCCATCTTCAGGCCGGGTCCTGAAGGCCGCGAGCATTCGGGTTCTTACCTCCTCTGTTGCGTCGGAGATTGCACTGATCAAGCGGCCCAGGAAGTGAGGTGTGGCGTTGCGGAGGATTCCGATCCGGAATAGCTCGGTCACGATGTCAGAGGTTGCCCACTCGCCGAATTGTGAAAGTTTGGGGAAAAGATCATCCGACAAAGCTGCCGCACGCTTCTCGATTTCAGCGACTTCCGTCAGGTAGAAGACCAAGCGATCGGCGTCGAGCTGCGGATAATAGAGAGATATAAGTGAGGCCAGGAGGAATCGCTCCCGGAGGGCGTCCGGCTCACCCGACCCCCTCGCTGATTCGCTGTCCCAGGCCTTTGCGATCCGAGGGACCAGGTCAGGTCGCGCCGCGACCGCAATCCGGAACTGCAACATCCGGACGACGAAATTCGCCATGCGGTCGGCAGGGAACGGACGCTTGCCATCCCCGACAGCCCACGCGACGAACCAAGGCATTTCATCACCGGCCCTCCGCAGGACCTCGTCCGGTGCATCGAAGAGCGACCCTATGACGGCGATAACCGGGCCAGCGGCTTGGGACAAGAGACCTTGAAAGAGGACCTCTGATGCCTCGATCAGCGTCCGTGGACTGCAGCTCAGGATGACCGCTGCGAAGCGCGCGCGAAACACCAGCGAGCGTTGCGGTGACCATGCGTCATTGCCCGCGTTCGCCAAGAGGGGCGAGAGCCGGTAGTACTTGTTCGAGACCTCCTCAACCCACGGACCGACGAGAGGATCAAACGCTTCCCCGGGACGGGCAATGCGTTTCTCAACCTCGCCGATGGCCAGTGCGTGGTCACGCCGGAACGGGCCAAGAAGGAGGCTCAGGCGGCAGATCAGCTCCCGTTGCTCGCTGGACGCCTCCGCCAATAGCTGTTGCCAGGTCTGCGAGCGCTCCTCCGCGAGCTCGGTCGGCTGTGTAGTTAGCTCGTCCGCGGAAGGGCTAGGCCAACCGGTTCCGCTGAGGCGAATGAGCCGGGCGTGCACCAATTGTGGGTGCCCCTGCGTCTGTGCCAGAATCCACCGAGACCAGTGCTCGGTTGCAAGGTCCGTTGGGCAACCTAGCGCACATGCGAGTTCAACGATGTCGGTCTCATCGAACCTCGGAACGCTGCACTGACAAGCCTCTGGCAGGCCCAGGCTCCCCAGCCACCGGTGCGGCAAGGTTCTTTGGCTTGTGATAATCACTCGGCCGCCGCGAGCCAGGGCTGTGTACAGGATCCCGCAAAGAAACTCGCCCACCGATGAGGATGGTGCTTGAACGTGCTGGAACCCATCGATGACGATGCTCAGAGGAGAGGTGCTGTTGTCCAAGAAGGTCGCAAGCCGGCCCAGCCTCTGCTCAGCGTCGTCCCCGCCCCTGGTGGCGAGGTCGAACCAGGCCCAGGCCCCTCCGGGCCCTTGCGCCATCAACTTGGCAAGGGTGGACTTCCCCATTCCAGCTGAGCCGTGAAGGACCAACGCTCCGAAATCCGCGAGCTTGGTGGTGAGATTACTCAATAGCTCCCCTCGCCTCGCTACAGCCCCACGAATTGGCGGCGGGCTCACGGCAAGCAAGGGCTGGGGGGTCGCGAGGGGTCCCTCGGCTCCTGGCAGGCCGAGGAAGTTCGTGGCCAAAAGGCTCGCGGCATGTACCAACCGGTGATACTCCTCAGCCGGTATCCGCTCCGTGGTTTCTTGCTCGAAAATCTCGCGGAAGTCGGCCTGTGCAAGGCCACTGCTGGACTTGGAGCTCGCGGCCCGCCAAGCCTCGCGGAGCAAGCGGTCCATCACCTTGGCGGCCCGAGACGGCTCGATTTGCCGCGCCGCGCCGTAGTCTATTAGCCTCCTCCTCACTTCTGTCTCGACTGCCCGCGCGGTTGGGCTCGAGGTCAGCCAGGCGATGGGACGTAGGAGGTGGGCCTGCACTTCCTCCACGCTTGCATTCTGCAGGAAGGTGAGAACATCAGGGGAGAGTTTTCCCTCCGCAAGAAGGAAAGAACGCACAGCTTTGGCCGATTCTTTGTCGCGGGTCCCACGGCGCCACGCCGTGAGCCCTCCGACGGCGGAGCCGAAAGGTTCGCCTTTCTCAAACCCCTCACTTGCCGTGGTAAGGAGCCGAAAGCGCACCTCGCGCCCGGACTGCCCCTTCAGTTTCCAGAAGCTGTTGATAGCCTTGAGGACACACTCCGAGCGAAGCGTTACCGGGGCTGCGGTGTCTTTCACCTGGATGGCAGTGGCAGCTCCAGCCTCAACCACGTCGATGTCTTCCCCACACTCCAGGTAAAGGACTTGGTGGTCGCTGAGGTCGAGCCAAGCATGAACGCTGTGAAGAATCTGATAGTAATAGCCTCGGATGGCGTCAGAGGCCTGCCGCTTTGGATCGCCTGTAAAAGGCTCGACAGGGTGTTGCTCATCCGAAGAAGCCACCTACGTTGGGCCCCTAGTGCCGAATTCTACAGGAGTTTGCGTCGGGTGGAGGCGTCGTGGCTGCTTCTGGCGTTAATCAGTGCGAGGCCTCGCCCTCTCCGCTCCTTGACCTTCCGTGGCGGCACGGTGGATTCCGCGCCGCACGCCGCTAGAACGGCGCGAAGCTGCCGGCGGCGAAGAAGTCCTGGCGCACGGAGTTGTAGAGGGTTCGCAGGGCCTCGAGGTGCTGCTTCTCCCAGTCCGCGAGGAACTGGTAGAACCCCTTGACCTCCTTCTCGGTCGCGCTGCCTGCGGCGCCCGAGAAGTACTTGATGGCGTTGCTCTCGAGGGTCATGCCGATGGAAAGCACCCCCAGCTCGAACTCCGCGCCGGCCGCCTGCTCGCGGAACTTGGCGGTGAACACCGCCTGGTTGATCGCGCGCAGCTCGGGGGACCGCAGGTTGAGCTTGAACGCCTCGACACCCTTTTCGTCGTAGTTGCCGGCGACGGTGCGCAGGAACGCCTGGTGCTGGACCTCGTCCTCCGCGAGCTTGGTGAACAGCTCCTCCACCGCAGGCTTGGTCGCCCGCTCGGCGGTCATCGAGTAGAAGGTGTAGCCGTCCACCTCGATCTGGTACGCCTTCCTGAGGACGTCGAGGACCACCTCACGGTCGTTCATCGCGCCACCTCTGCGGTCACGGCGCGGCGCGGCCGGCGTGCCGGACCCACGTGCGCGGCCAGGAGCTTCTCGGCCTGCTCGACCAGGTCGTCCGGGCCCATCACCATGCCGCCGACGCGCCCGTAGAACCCCACCGGCCGCAGCCCGGCGATGGCGGCGCGCACGTCCTCGACCATCTGGCCGGTGGAGAGCTCCGAGACCAGCACCACCTTGGCCCCCTCCGCCGCCTTCACCAGAGCCTCGCTCGGGTACGGGTACAGCGTGATCGGCCGGAACAGCCCGATCTTGAGCCCCTTCTCCCGGGCCATGTCGATGGCGGTCTTCGTGATGCGCGCCACGGTGCCGTAGGCGACGATCAGCACGTCGCAGCCGCCCTCGACGTTGTAGACGCTCGTACCGGACCTCCTTGGCCATCTCCTGGTACTTGCGGTGGAGATCCCAGTTGTGCGCCTCGAGCTCCTCGGGGTCCAGGTAGAGCGAGTTGATGATGTTGGGCTTGCGGCCGGCGCAGCCGGTGGTGGCCCACGGCTTCTCGGGCAGCTCCTCGGGCTTGATCTCCTTCTTGAACTCCACCGGCTCCATCATCTGGCCGATCAGGCCGTCGCCCAGGACCATCACCGGGTTGCGGTACTTGTCGGCCAGGTCGAAGGCATCGATCACCAGGTCCGCCGCCTCCTGCACCGTCGAGGGCGCCAGGACCAGGACCCGGTAGTCGCCGTGGCCGCCGCCCTTGGTGGCCTGGAAGTAGTCGGACTGGGACGGGCAGGATGCCGCCCAGCCCCGGGCCGCCGCGCATGATGTTGACCACCACCACCGGCAGCTCGGCCGCAGCGATGTAGGACAGCCCCTCCTGCATCAGGCTGATCCCCGGGCTCGAGGACGAGGTGAACACCCGGCACCCCGCGCCGGCGGCGCCGTACAGCATGTTGAGGCCGCCACCTCGCTCTCGGCCTGGACGAAGGTGCCGCCCACCTGCGGGAGGCGCGCCGACATGTACTCGGGGATCTCGTTCTGCGGGGTGATGGGGTAGCCGAAGAACAGCCTGCAGCCGGCGTGGATCGCGGCCTCGCCGATCGCCTCGCACCCCTTCATGAGCTTCTTCGCCATCGCCCGCTCCTTACTTTGCCGCCACGGCCGCGGTGTGGCCCTGGCCGATCTCGAACCCGCGCCGCAGTGCCTCCTGGTTGAGCGTCGACGAGCTTCTGCCTGTCTGGCGAACGCCTCCACGAGCAGCCTGTCCACGCTCTTCTGGTCCACGAGCCCCGACGCGCCGAGGAAGGCTCCGAGCGCCACCATGTTGGCGGCCTTGGCGCTGCCGACCTCGACGGCGATCTCGTTGGCGGGCACCGGGACGACCGTGACGTCGGTGCGCTTCGGGCAGCCGGTTGATCAGCGAGGTGTTGACCACGATGATCCCGCCCGGCCGCACCGCGTCCTCGAACTTGTCCAGCGAGGGGAGGTTCAAGCGCGATGAGCGCGTGCGGGCGCTTGGAGATCGGCGAGCCGATCGGCTGGTCGGAGAGCACCACGGTGCAGTTGCAGGTGCCGCCGCGCATCTCCGGCCCGTAGGAGGGCATCCAGGTCACCTCGTTGCCGGCGTTCATGCCGGCGTAGGCCAGCAGCTTGCCGATCAGCAGCACGCCCTGCCCGCCGAACCCTGCCATGACGATCTCGTTGTGCATGCTCAGCTCCCCGCCTGCACCGTGGCCTCCTCGGGCACCTTGACCTCGCCGAGCGGGTAGTACGGGATCATGTTCTCCTGCAGCCACTCGCAGGCCTCGTGCGGCGTCTCAGCCCCAGCCGGTCGGGCAGGTGGAGAGCACCTCGACGAGCGAGAAGCAGGTGCCGTCGAGCTGGTACTTGAACGCCTTCCGGATGGCCTTCTTCGCGGCCAGGACGTTCTTGGGGTCGGTGCACCGTCACGCGCGCCAGGTACGCCGGCGTCCTGAGCGACTTCAGCAGCTCCACCACCCGGATCGGGTAGCCGGCCAGCTTGACGTCGCGCCCGGTCGGGCAGGTGGAGGCCACCTGGCCCGGGCAGCGTGGTCGGCGCCATCTGGCCGCCGGTCATGCCGTAGATGGCGTTGTTGACGAAGATCACGGTGATCTTCTCGCCCCGGTTGGCCGCGTGCACGGTCTCGGCCATGCCGATCGAGGCCAGGTCGCCGTCGCCCTGGTAGGTGAAGACGATCAGGTCGGGCCGCCCGCGCTTGATGCCGGTGGCCACCGCCATCGCCCGGCCGTGCGAGGCCTCCTGCATGTCGCAGTTGAAGTACTCGTAGGCCAGCACCGAGCAGCCCACCGGCGCGATGCCCACCGTGCGCTCGCGGATGCCGAGCTCGTCGATGATCTCGGCCACCAGGCGGTGGATGACGCCGTGGGTGCAGCCCGGGCAGTAGGAGAAAGGCTTGCCCGTGAGCGCCTCGGGGGGCTTGGTCACCTTCCCCTTGTTCTCGACCTGGATCGCCACGTCGGGGCACACCATGAGGCAGTAGCGGCATCCGGTGCAGTCGTCGGGGTGGGCCACCACCGGGACGAAGTACCCCTTGGCGTTGATCTCTTCGGACATTGCCAGAACGTTCTCAGGGCAGGCGTGGATGCACAGCTCGCACCCCTTGCACCTGTTCTTGTCGATGTACACGGTCGGCACGGATGCTCTCCTTTCTCAGATCCCCATCGGGCGCCCGAGCGGGCCCCGCCGCCGGCGTTTATCGGGCGGCAGCACGTGACGGTCGATCGGGAGCAGCGGGCAGCCCTGGGATTCGAGGGCGCCGATCAGGCGCCGCGGCGCAGCGCAGAAGCGCACCGGGATCCCGGTCGCCGCGGCCAGCTCCCGGGCCGCCGCCAGGCCACCCAGCACGATTTCCACCGTGGTCTCCTCCATCAGATGGGTGTTTGCAACCAGGCCGGTCACCTTCACGCGTGCTGCCGCCTCCACCTCGCGCAGCATGGCGACCAGGCCGGCCTGGTCCTCGGCGAACGGTCGCCTGGTGTTGACGACGAACAGCAGGTCGGTGCGCTCGGGGTCCACCAGGTCCGCCATTGCGCCCGAGCGCCCTGGCCCCGAGGTCGTCCCCGCCCGCGTCCACGATCACGCGGGCGTTCTCGTTGTCGGTCCGCGAGAGCGCGCCGCGCACCTCGGGGACGATGATCGGGAGGTCGGCGTAGAACCGGTCGCCCTCAGGCACGACCAGGTGAATGCCCTTCGCCTGCAGCTCCTCGCGCGCCAGCCGTGAGCGGAAGTACGGCTTGACCACGTCCAGGTCCACCACGCTCACGTCCTGGCCCCGCTCCCGCATCCCGAAAGCTAGGTTCAGGGCGATCTCGCTCTTACCACTGCCGAAGTGACCGACGAGAATGACGACGGGTGCAGTGAGGACCTCGTACGCGTCGCGGCGCCCGATGGGCATGCTCATGGCATCCATACGCACACGATCAGCAGACTACTTCCCCCCCGCGACACTGTATGTGAAGCCCTTCACGAAAGCAAGCGCTCACAGGAATTTGCGACTCGGTCTACCCGTCCTCCAGCGTTGCTGTGGGAGCGGCATCTTGCCGCGACCACCCTTGGTCTCCTCACCCCAAGTGGCAGCGGCATCTTGCCGCGACTGCTTGTGCCCAGGTCGCATGTTGGTCGCGCCTGGAAGGCGCTCCCACGGAACAAGAGGAACCCCCACACAGGTCAGGCCAGGAGCCTTCCCTCTCGATGGGAGCGGCATCTTGCCGCGACCCTCCCTGCCCTCCTCACCCCGAGTGGGAGCGGCATCTTGCCGCGACCCTCCCTGCCCTCCTCACCCCGAGTGGGAGCGGCATCTTGCCGCGACCCTCCCTGCCCTCCTCACCCCAAGTGGGAGCGGCATCTTGCCGCGACTGTTTGTGCCCAGGTCGCATGTTGGTCGCGCCTAGAAGGCGCTCCCACTAAATCAGTGGCGCTCCCACAGATCCAGTGGCGCTCCCACAGACTCGGGCCGAGCCCCACCAGCGGTGGGAGCGGCATCTTGCCGCGACCACATGTCTCGTTAGAATCGCTGCGTGTCGTTTCCTGGACGGACAAGGGCCCTGCGGGCCGGAAGGTGGTCCGAGCAGGGCCGCTACTACCTAGTGACCACGGCGACCGCGGAGAGACGGCCCTTCTTCAAACGGCCCGAATGCGCCCAAGTTGTGCTTGACTGCTTTGCCTGGCTGGAACAGCACGATCGCATTCGACGACTCGCGGCGGTGGTCATGCCCGACCACCTGCACGCGGTGTTCGAGCTCAGGAGCACAAGCCTTGCGTCCCTAATGCACTCCCTAAAGAGCTTCAGTGCTAAGAGGGTCAATGCCATCGAGGGGCGAAGCGGCCCTGTTTGGCAACGGCAGTACCACGAAACGGCCTTGCGGGACGCGTCCGCCATCCGCAAGGCGGTTCGCTACTGCGTGCTCAACCCGACTCGAACGGGGATGGCCGCCACACCCGGGGAGTATCCGTTCTGCTTCTGCATCTTCGCGTTGGATACCCTTTAGTGGGTCGCGCCTGGAAGGCGCTCCCACCGAGCTAAGGCGCTCCCACCGAGCTAAGGCGCTCCCACCGAGCTAAGGCGCTCCCACCGAGCTGAGAAACCTCCACACAGTTGACCCCGGGAGACTCCCCTCAGGGGGAGCGGCATCTTGCCGCGACCACAGGCAACCCAGTCCCTTTCGGTCGCGCCTGGAAGGCGCTCCCACAGACTCAGGCCGAGAACCACAAGCAGTGGGAGCGGCATCTTGCCGCGACGCCCGCTATAGCGAGCGAAGGAACGCGAAAAGCTGCTGCTTCTCGCGCCCCTGAGGTGTTGACACCTCCCCTCCCCGGGGTACGATCGGGCCAAGTAACAAATTCGGAAAACAGCGGAGGTGGCCTGTGGGACGTATCCTGCTTTCCATCGTTCTCGGCCTCTTTGCGCCGGTTGTGGCCTTCATGGCAGCGGCGATAGTTGAGGTCCCGGGGCAGAACCCTATCCAGGAACGTGTAGCCGGGAGTCTCGCAGTTGCCATCTATCTCGCGATCTGTCAGTTCTTGGTTACGCCGAGGGAGAGCCGAAAGCCCGGCGCGAACTGGCCCAGCATGGTCGCCCTGGGTGCGCCGCTGCTGGTGTTGTCCTTCATTGCGGAGGCGAAGGACCTTTGGGAACGGGCCTTCATGTACGGTCCAATCGTGATCTCCGGCTGGCTCGGCATCCTGGCTGGGGTCCTTGTGGCGGCGCGCGTCACGCTTTCGGCGGTGTCCCTCACGTTCTGTCGGCGTTCAATGTGGGCATGTGCCGCCCTGCTGGGCGCGGCGGCCCTGGTCATCGCCGCAGGCGTGATTCCGCTGACCAACAAGGCTGGTACGTTCCCGGACGGCACACCCGGGAGCTCAGTGCCCGTGTTTTGGGCGATCGTCATTCTTGACATCCTCGTTTCAGCGTCTCTGGCGTTCATCGCGGTTCGGGGGGGCGAGCTCGCCGTTCCTCGCCCGCCGTTCTCGGCCTGCTGGCGTTCCTCGCGTTCGTGTCCGCGTGTATCCTCGCTCTCCCAGCCATTAAGTTCCCGGGGCACGGTCCCGTTATGCTGGCCGTGAGCATCCTTCTATTCCTCTGCTCCGCAGCCAACTTCGCCGTCGCGGCGCTGATCGGCTCGACCGCGCTTCGCCTGCCGCGCGTGGAACCGGCCTGATCAGCGCCTACCGCGCCTCCGTGGGAGCATCCTGCTTACGACAGGATCGCGGCTGCGAGGCCGCTCCCACTGAAAGTACTCGGGTCCCATCGGTCGCGCCTCGAAGGCGCTCCCACAGATCCAGTGGCGCTCCCACGGAGCAAGAGGAACCTCCACATACAAGAGGAACCTCCACACAGGTGAGGCCGGAAGCCTTCCCTCTCAGTGGGAGCGGCATCTTGCCGCGACTGCTTGTGCCCAGGTCGCATGTTGGTCGCGCCTGGAAGGCGCTCCCACTAAATCAGTGGCGCTCCCACTAAATCAGTGGCGCTCCCACTGAATCAGAGGCGCTCCCACAGACTCGGGCCGAGCCCCACCAGCGGTGGGAGCGGCATCCTGTCGCGACCTACCCACGACCCGCGGCGGCCGCCTTCCACTCCTCCCACCGCCGTTTGATGTCGTCGCGTGCAAGGAGCCCGGCCAGTTCAAGGATCCGAGGCTCGAGATAGCCGAGGTCGAGATCGGCGAGACGGCGCAGGACGATCCCCCGCGCGTCGGCCTGGTCTCGGTCGCGGTTCGAGATGATCTTCATCAGCACGAGATCCTCGGCCGTGCAGAAGCGGACCGACCCACCCCCGATCGCAATGGAAACGGCCCTCCGGATCGCCTCGCGCTCGAACGGCAGGAGGCCGAAGATGACGTCGATTCGGACACCCTCGCCGGACTCCAACGGGAGCACCCTGGTCCGTCGAACGAACGCCTCGGGGTTGGCGTCGAGCGCTGGGAAGGCTGAGGTCAGATCGGCGACGACACCAGGAATCTCCCGATCTTCGACCCACACGGTTACGTCGATGTCGAGTGTCACCCGCGGCTCGCCCCACACCGCATTGGCGAGGCCCCCGACAACCATGTAGGGGACCTCCCGCTCCTCCAGAAAGGTCACGATCCCGAGGAGTGCGCCTTCCAGTGCGCTCATGGCGAGCCGGTTCTGGCCTGCAGAAGGGCCGCGTGGAACGCCATGATGCCCGAGGGGTCCGGAGGGCAGAGGCGGCTCGAGGCCGGCAAGAGGTCGTAGAGTGCCGCTACTCCAGCGATGGCAGCGGCGGGTTCCAGGCGCGTCGGATGGTCCGCCTCCCAGCGCGCGAACCGCGCCAGGGCAGCCTCCCGCGCCTCCACGGCCTCGGCCGTGAGCCCGGGATACGCGCTTGAGGTGACGTCTTTCGTCTTCACTGTGTGCATTTTACCGCGCCACCGACCCCATCGCCAGCGCGCGTTTCACCGATTCTGCGGCCGGCGCTCCACGCGTGCTCGTCATTGCTTCGTCCCGTCCTGCAGGGCAGGACGGGACGAAGCAATCCCGCCGAATTCGACGGGATCGCGTCGTCCCCCTCGCTTCGCTCGGGGTCCTCGCGATGACACCACGCGCGGAGCGCGTGCCCCACAGAGACAAGAGGGCGGCCGCAAGGGCCGCCCCTACCCTCGATGCTTCCGGGCCACATCCAGCGTGAATCTCACGCCCCCTAGAGCGATCGGAGGAACGCGAAGAGCTGCTGCTTCTCCTTTTCGCTCAGGCACAGGTACTTCTTCCTCTCGCGGGCGGCCTCGCCTCTATGGCGCGCGATCGCGTCCGCGAACGTCACCGACATCGCGTCGTGCATCAGCCGGGTGCGGGTGCGGACCCCCCACAGGGGAGCCGTGCGAAGCCGGTTGGCGGTCGGGTTGAACGTCGCCTGCATGTTCATGTACCGCATGCCGAAGTGCTCCGGGACAGCGCTCACGATGCCATCCCCCGTCCCCACGTCGTGCAGGAGGAAGTCGCCGTACGGGTGGAACACCTTGCCCCCGAGCGCCGGCGGCACGGTGTACGCTCCGCCGTTCACCTGCGTCCCGGCCGGCGCGGTCTCCATCGAGGGAACGTGGCACGAGGTGCAGCCGATCGAAGCGAAGATCGCGGAGCCCTTCTTCGCGTCCGGGGTCGCGGCGAGCCGGGCGTCCCGCGGAGGCGCCTTGGTGGCGCGTATGAAGCGGGCGAACCGGTCGATGTCCGCCGTTCCGTCGGCGTCGGTTGCGTCTTCCGGGTCCTTCACGCTGTCGCAGAGGGTTGCGACCTCCGCGGGAAACAGGCGGCTGGTGATCCCCATCTCGTTCAGGTACGCGTCGCCAGAAAAAGAGAGCAGGCTGGCGTGCTGGTCCTTCCAGCCGAACCTTCCGACCCGGTACTTACCCGGCGCTTCGACCACGGGCACGGAGATCGTCATGCCGCAGATCCGGCCGTGCGTCTCGCGCGCCTGACGGGCGCCAATCGCCTTCAAGGTCTCGTCGGGTACTGCCTCCACGAAACCGTCCCCGAGGAGGCTCAGCGAGAGCCGCAATGCGCGGATGTTCTCCGTGTCGGGCACGCGCTCCTGGATCTCCTGATCCGGGAACGCGGCGTTCGGGCAGATCGCGCGGTCGTTGACGAGGGTGCGACCCGTGACCACCACGGTGCCGTCTCCAATGGGGATGCTCGGGCTGACGAACTGCCCTTTGCGGTCGCGGTGACCCACGCGCAGCTCCGTGATCTGGCTGCCGCCGCCCGAGGCCGGGCTCTGGTGGCACTCGCGGCACGCCTGCGCGTTGTACAGCGGGCCGAGGCCATCACCCACGGCTTCCGCTTCGTCGAAGCTGCTCCTGTCGGACTCGTGGGTCGCCTGGTCCACGAGCCCGTTGGTGACGCCGTCGAACGCCGCCGGCGCCTCGTCCGGGCCTGGCGCGGCCGCGACGAGCGCCAGGCACAGGGTGAGAGACAAAACGAGGGCTTTCATTGGATGCCTTCCCCCTTTCTCCAGTTCTGGACCTTCGATCGAGAGAACACCATCAAACCCTGGAAAAGTCCACTTGGGAAATCATCGTCCGCCCACGAGGCCTGTGGTTCTGTAACGGCCATCACGATCCGGGCGCTGAAGGCGGCCGACACATCGTCCCCCGCACCGAGCACTCTCGGCCGCCGAGGCATCACCCACCTCTGCTGTTTACGCAAAGCTGGGTCATCCTACGACAGCAAGATGAGATCGGGATCCCTGGTACCTATTCGAGTTTCGCAACGCACTGCTCTGTCGCGGCGAGAAACTCCTTGTTAAGGAGCGCGGCGTGGTCCCGTAGCAACTCCTCGAGCGTGGGCTGGTCCCCTTTCGGATCTCCCGTCCTGAATTTACACGTGTCTTTCCAGACCACTTTCCCGCTGTCGAGGCGTATGAGCCGCGCGCGCCCCCAGTACTCGATCCGGTGGTGGTTGCCCGAGACGGCGAGCGTCCAGACGACGGTCTTGAAGTCCAGCGCGAACTCCGTCGAGAGCCCCTGCCTGAGCTCCGACGGGTTCTCGCTGCCGCTCTCGGAAATGAGCACGACATCGATCTTGCGCTTCTCTCCCATCTGCTGGAGAAACGCGTCACGAAAGTGCAACACGGGGTCCACAATCTGGTGCTCCTCCCGCATAGCCTCCCCGGTCTTGGCCGCGGCTACGGCGCCGCCGAACAGAGGGGAGAGCACCGCCGCGCCCGCCTGCTGTTTCGGCAATCGCGCTGCGAATTTCGTCTGCGGAGGATGGACGAGGACACTGACCGGCCCCGATCCGATGAGCTCCGCAACTCGGGAGGATCCCGTCTGTGCACCCACAGATCCGGGCCCGAGAACAATCGCGACGATTGCGCAGAGACACCTGAGGGCAAGATTCATCCCAACATCCTTCGCTCGTTGCTGGCGGTTCAACTCGACCCACGGCTCCTGCGGTGTTCGCGACGTCTGCGGCGTTCGCATTTTTTATTTCCTCCCTGAGAGTACGCCTCCTGTGACTGCCGTCAAGACGGACTGGGTACCAGGTATTACCATCTCACCTTTTCTTGATCTTGGCCCGTTCGCGTCACGGTTCCCGAGGCGCTCTGCGAGCGCCAGCCGCTTCTCGCGGAAGGTGCGGTCCTCTCCCTCGCGTTGGCTGGCCCGTGCAAGCACGCGGCTCGTGCTGCCCGGGTTCATCCGCATGCCCTCACGACAGGTCCTTCACCCTCGGACCATACAGCTCGACCCTGATGAGGGTGAGGAGCTCCCGCAAACGTGCGGCGGCTTCATCCTTGCGCCGGCCCGAGAGCTCGCTCAGCTCCAGCCCGTGGATTTCTCGCAACCAGGCGCCGTGCACCGCCCCGAAACCAAGACCCTCGCCCGCCGAGGCATCACCCACCTCCCCGATTGCGCAAAGCTGAGTCATTCTGCAACAACAAGGTGAGATGGTGATATCCGGTACCTATCAGGTACCAGTCTGCTGACGCCGACGTGTTACCTCACGTCGGCTACGGCTCGATCGGGTTCCCAATGGGTAAGGGGCGCCCGCGCCGATTCTGCTTTCCACTGATCTCAGGCGGCGCGGGGTTTGGGCTTTCCTCAGGCGGCTCTGGGAACGAAGAAGACACCTTTGATAACGCGAATGTGCCCCCGCTTGCATAGGGTCCAGTGCCCGAGAACGTGCCGGTGATTGCCGTCGAGGAGATCACAGTCGCGGTTCCCCAAAGGGATTTGCCATAGTAGGGGAGAAGGTATGGCGTCCCGCTGAAGGTGATCGTGCCTTGATCTTCAGTGCCGTACAGGTACGCCTCCCGACAGCCGGTTGCGGCGTTGTAGAGGTAGGCGCTGACCGAGGCACCGCTCTGGGAGATCCTAGCAGTCACCTGTTCACTCCCAAGATTAACGATGGAAAGCGTTCCCTCCCAGCGCCCAGAGAGTGCAAATTGTGGTCTGGCCGTCAAGGACATATCGTCGTCTCGTTCCTCCAGATAAATCGCGTCGCCGCTCGTGTTGTCCACAGGAGTGGCATATGCAACCCACTGCGACGAGGAGGAAGGGTCGCCTACGGTCCACCGGACCGAACCGGTGCCGAAGTTGCTGGCAAACGTGGACACCCCAACCTGTTCCGTACTCCATGGCAAGAGGTTGAATGTATACGAGCCCCTGACGACTCCGTTCGCATCAAAGACCTCGGCCAGGATCGAAACGGATCTTGAAGACGCGTTGACCGCGCCGATGTTCGTACGGTAGTCAGAGTCAACACGGATGCCAGCTGTGAACGCCGTACCCTCCCCAATAATGACAAATTGTTGGCCGGGCACCTCGTGCCCGTAGGTGCCATTCGCGCTTGTAGTGTAGGAGCGGGCATTAGGGGTGAAATAGGCCCCATCGGCTGTGGTCAGCAAGAGCGCCCCTTTGCCCGTCACGCCAAACTGACTCCCGACGACATCAGCAATGAACAACTGTTGGCCGGCGCTGATCACGAAGTCCATGTAGGGGGCTGTGGTGTTGTCGGTCTTCTCCCGAAGAAACTTGATTCTGACCGTGATGGAGCGCCACGTGTAAGGGTTGAGCACCGACAGGTCGAGTCGCCAGTACGTATTGTTCAGTCCGGGGTTACTCGCGGCCGCCGGAATGAGATACCAATTCCAAAACCCGTACCCCCCGGCCGCGAGGCTCGGCGACGCAATGCAAGCCAACAGTACAACAAGCATGAGGTAACGCAAGCCCTTCCGCATGGTCCGCCTCCTTGTCCCAGAAACGAAAATTGCTCTACTACCCTCTTACTTATTACTTAAATCTTACTAGCAAAATTGAGATTTGCTTTGAAAATGCATTTGTGAAATGCGTCTCAAATACACTGGTCGGTGTGGACCCCTGGCTGGCTCGCTCCCAACCCAGAGTCATGGTCATTAGACCCTGACAGACACCACTGGTTCTTCTTAGGTACAAGATAGGTACCAGGTATCACTCATAGGTACCACATAAGTAGGTATCCAAAAGGGTACCGGGGATCACCGTCCCACCTTCTTGATCCTGTGCGGCTGACTGTCAGGTCAGCGAGATGTTCCTCGAGCGCCAGGCGGTGCTCGTGAAAGGTGCCGTCCTTCCGCTCGCGTTTGGTGGCCCGCGCTAGCCTGCGGGTCGCACTGCCGGGGTTCATCCGCATGCCCTCCGACAGGTCCTTCACCCTCAAACCATACACCTCGACCCCGACCACGATGACCCGCTCCCACAGGCAGGCTGTGGCCTCATCCTTGGGCCGGCCCCAAAGCCCGCTCAGCTGAGCCCCGGCCTATAGATCTAAGGCAATCAGGCGTCGTGCACCGCCCCGAAACCAAGACCCTCGCCCGCCGAGGCATCACCCGCCTCCCCGATTGCGCAGAGCTGAGTCATTCTGCAACAACAAGGTGAGATGGTGATACCCGGCACCTATCAGCGGGGCATCATTTGAGGCGGCCAGGCGCCGGCGACGTCCGAGGCCGCCACAGCGAGGCCTGCTCCAGACCACCGACACGCTCCCACGCGCCAGGCCAACGACGCTCGAATTCCAGCCGATCTATCCGGAACAGTAGCGCGTAGAGAGGCACGCCGGCTGCCAAGGCGTCCGCGCGGAACCGCGTGTACGAGGCCTCGTCGAGGAGATCGTAGCGGATAATAGGGTGTCGTCCGTAGAAGTAGATGGCACCGCTGGCCTGCATCGCGAGGAAGGCTGCGTTCTCGGGCACCTGCTGCTCGGCCCAGGCGACGCAGCGCGGGTAGATATCGTCGCTGGAGCCAACTTCCCAGAGCCGTTGGGCTGCGACCCAGTACACGGAGGCCCCGATATCCCAGATCAGACAGCCAATGAGCGCTGCACCCACAGTGCGCCAGATAGCCGGGCGGTTGCCCCACCGTGTTTGCACGAGGCGCAGCAGAAAGAGCGCCGCCAGCAGGGCGCTGACAATGATGGCTGGGAGAGCTGGAAGCAGGAAACGCAGGCGCCACCACCCGTAGAGCGACTGCTCGTATAGCGCGTAGAAGCCGAGTAGCGCCCCGCTCCACGACAGCAAAACAATCTGTCTCTTATCCCCGCGCACCGCAAAGAGGAGCCCCGCAGCGAGGAGGACGAGGGCGGGCGCGCCCAGGAAGGTTCCCAGCCAGCGGATAAAGTGAAGCAGCCCGCGGCCAAGGTAGACGACCGAAACCAATGGCCCAATCCCAAAGTAGCCTGTGGTCAATGCGCTGCCGTACAGCGCCAGGTTGTAGAGCCCCAAACCCGCGAGGATGGGCGCCGCCCCCGCCGCTGCGAGAGCAAGTGGCGCCGGGTTGGCGCCGATCGCGATTGCAATGGCAGGCGCCACAAGGGCGTCCGTGGGGCGGACGAGGACCGCGACGGCGAAGCTTACACCCGAGGCAACGGCGTACCGGGGACGCTTCCTGCTGCGGATTGCGAAGGTGACGGCCGCCAGGCACCATGTGCACGCGAGGAGGTCGCTCATGAGGCGGACGGACTGAAGAACCGTCACAGGAAAA
Organism: uncultured Acidobacteriota bacterium; assembly: GCA_963739225.1. Lineage (GTDB taxonomy): Bacteria > Acidobacteriota > Thermoanaerobaculia > Thermoanaerobaculales > Thermoanaerobaculaceae > RBG-13-68-16. The sequence goes on from CAVTZQ010000005.1 coordinate 259,060, forward strand.
ACCGCAAACGATACGACCGCCACGGTGGACCAGCGGCGCGCCAGACCCATAAGGCGGGCCAGGCGGTAGACGAGCACGACTGCACCGATCCAGGCCACCGTGTTGACCACAGTAGTGGCATGGTCCAGCCCAACAAGGAACGACGCGGCAGCGAGGTGAAGCGGCAGACCGACTGGGTACGTCGGAACGACACTCCCTAGCTCTCGGCCCGTCCGCATCCCGTGGGGCACGAAGGTATCCGGAGGGTACGCCGAAGCCGGAATGCCAGGGACAGTACGGACCGGCTCGGAGAGTCGCCCCTGGGCGAGCAGGCGTGCGCTGTTCAGATACCCCGAAGTGTCAGCGCCGCCTGCGGAGTTGCCCACAAAATGGGCTATGACCGCACTGCAGGTCACAACAGTGATAGCTGCTGCCAGGACGACCTTGCGGTTGCGCATCGCGGCAATCCTACCGCCGCTCCCACAGCTGGCCAATTCTAGCTTGCGATTGGGCTGAGGCCTTGGCGTCGCCGCCTTGACTCAGCGCGGACTTCGCATCGGTGCCGGTATCACCGTCTCACCTTCTCGACGCTCGCCACCGTCAGAGAAGGCACTCAACCTCCCGGGCGTTGCTGCAGGCCCTCGTGGAGGTACCGGGCGAGCGCGTCCTGCCAGGGGGGCAGCTCTGAGCCCAGGATCCTCCGCAGCTCCGAGGTGTCCAACACCGCGACGGCCGGGCGGGGAGCCTGGCGGGCGGCATCGGCGGTCGAGATCGGCACCACCTCCACGTCGGAGCCGAGCCGGCGGATGATCTCCTGGGCGAACTCGAACCAGGTGGCGCTGCCGGCGTTGACTGCGTGGATCACGCCCTGGGCGCCGGACGTGAGCAAGCGCAGCAGGGTGTCGGCGAGGTCAACCGTGTAGGTCGGGCAACCGCGCTGGTCGCTCACCACGCGCAGCGTCTTGGCGCCGGCGTCGAGCTGGCGGCGGATCGAAGCCACGAAGTTGGCCCCGTCCCCGAACAGCCACGCGGTGCGCACGATCAGGTGCCGGCGCGCCAGCTCCGTCGCGCGCTCGCCGGCGAACTTCGTGCGGCCGTAGGCGGAGATCGGCTTCGCCGGGTCCCCTTCGCGGTACGGCCGATCTGCCTTGCCGTCGAACACGTAGTCGGTGGAGAGCTGGAGGAGGAGCGCCCCTGCCGCGTCGGCAGCCCGGGCCACGTTCGTCACCCCGGTGCCGTTGACAGCGAGGGCGGCCGCCTCCTGCTTCTCCGCGGCGTCAACGGCGGTAAACGCCGCACAGTTGATGACCGCGTCAGGACGCGCACTGACGACAGCGGCTTGCACCACAGCGGAATCGGTGATGTCGAGCTCCGGGAGATCGTAGCCGAAGAATTCGTGCCCGTGCTTCGGCGCCGCGTGCTGCAGCGCCCGGCCGAGCTGGCCGCGCGAGCCAGTCACCAGGAGGCGCATGCGCACCTCGTTCTCGGTTCAGCGCCAGAATCGCAAAGGAGTTGGAAGCGCCGGCGGGGTGGGCCGTAGGGGCGGGGCTTGCCCCCGCCCGGGCGGCCACAAGGGCCGCCCTTCCCAATGCGAGAGTGGGAGCGGCATCCTGCCGCGACCCGCAGGTGCCCGGGAGCCGTGATGGTCGCACCTGGAAGGTGCTCCCACAGAACTAGGTGCACGGCAGTCACGACAGCCGCGCTCCGTACTGCTCCTGGTAGTAGCGACGAAACTCCCCGTCGTGGTCCTTAATCGGGCGCCACCACGCCTCGTTGGTCACGTACCAGCGCACGGTTTCTTCGAGACCTCGCTCAAAGGGAACCTGCGGCTGCCAGCCGAGGGCGCGCAGTTTGGAGGCATCCAGCGAGTAGCGGCGGTCGTGGCCGACGCGGTCGGCCACCGGGCGGACCAGGCTCTCCGGCTTGCCCAGCAGCCGCAGCACCTCGCGCGTGATCCCGATGTTCTCGCGCTCGTTGCCGCCGGCGATGTTGTAGACCTCGCCGTCCACCCCGTAGTCGAGCAAGTGGAGGATCGCCCGGCAGTGGTCGAGCACGTGCAGCCAGTCGCGCACGTTGCGGCCGTCACCGTAGAGCGGCAGCGGCTCGTCGCGCAGGGCGTTGGTGACGAAGAGCGGGATGAGCTTCTCGGGGTACTGGTGCGGCCCGTAGTTGTTGGAGGCGCGGGTGATCACGACGGGCACCTTGTAGGTGGCCCAGAACGCGAAGGCGAGCCGGTCGCCCCCCGCCTTGGAGGCCGCGTAGGGGTTGCGGGGGTTGAGCACGCTTTCCTCGGTGAACGAGCCCTCGGAGATCGAGCCGTAGACCTCGTCGGTGGAAATCTGTACGAAGCGCTCGAGGCCTACGCGGCGCGCCTCCTCCAGCAGCACCAGGACCCCCTTGATGTCGGTGTCGATGAAGTGCCCGGCGCCGAGCAGCGAGCGGTCCACGTGGGTCTCGGCCGCGAAGTTGACCGCGAGCTGGCAGCCGGCTATCGCGGCCCGCACCACCTGAGGGTCGCAGATGTCGCCCTGGACGAACCGGTAGCGCGGGTCGTGCTCCACGTCCTTGAGGTTCTCGAGGCGGCCGGCGTAGGTCAGCTTGTCGAGGTTGACGACCTCCCAGTCCGGGCGCTCGCCGAGCACGAAGCGGACGAAGTTGGAGCCGATGAACCCGCAACCGCCGGTGACCAGGATCCTCGTCGTCATCGCCCCTTCCCTGCCGTCGTGCACTTACGTTCGGTCAACCACGGTGCCGCTCCTGCCCGAAACCGGCGCCTCAGCTCTGCGCGAGGAGCCCCAGCAAGTACTCCCCGTACCCGGACTTTGCGAGCGGCTCGGCAATGAGGCGCAGGTGGTTGTCATCGATGAAACCCATGCGCCACGCGACCTCCTCGGGACAGGCGATCTTCAGACCCTGCCGCTGCTCGACAACCTGCACGAAGTTGCAGGCCGCAAGCAGGGACTCGTGGGTCCCCGTGTCGAGCCACGCCGCGCCCCGGCCGAGAAGCTCCACCGCCAGCTCGCCCCACTCCAGATAGCGGCGGTTCACGTCGGTGATCTCGAGCTCCCCTCGCCCCGAACGCTCGAGCGATTTGGCGACCGAAACCACCCTGTTGTCGTAGAAGTAGAGTCCCGTCACGGCGTGGTGGGACCTCGGGTGGGACGGCTTCTCCTCCAGCGAGACCGGGCGACCCTGACCGTCGATCTCGACCACACCGTACCGCTCGGGGTCCCGCACCCAGTACCCGAAGATCGTGGCGCCGCGCTGCCGGGCCGCAACGGCCTGCAGGCGTTTGGCCAAACCCTGCGCGTAGAAGATGTTGTCGCCGAGGATCAGGCAGACGCCCTGGCTGCCGATGAACTCCTCGCCGATCAGGAACGCCTCCGCAATCCCCCCGGGGGTGCGCTGCTGGGCGTACGAGAGGCGGATGCCCCACTGGGCGCCGTCGTTGAGGAGCGTCCGGAAAAGCGGGGCGTCCTGCGGCGTCGTGACGACAAGAACGTCGCGGATGCCGGCCAGCATCAGCGTCGAGAGCGGGTAGTAGATCATCGGCTTGTCGTAAACGGGCACGAGCTGCTTCGACACCCCGAGCGTGATCGGGTGCAGGCGAGTCCCTGAGCCGCCGGCGAGGATGATCCCCTTCATCGCGCCTCCGTCGTTTATTGTACGCGGACCCGTGGCCGGCCCGCGCGGTGGGACCGGCGAGGGGCGTGCCCAGGAAGGCTGGCGATGGAATAGACTATGGAGCCCGGGCCATTGTTGCGGGTGGCCGAGGAGGCCGGATGAGCAAGACCCTGGTGCTGGGACCACAGCACGAGCAGTCCATCGCGGATCGGGATTCCAACCTCATCCCCAACGGGGAGGAGCGGCAGAGGATGGTCCAGATCGCCGATCACGTCGGGGCGATCCTGGACCTGCTTCACCTCGACCGCAAGGACCCGAACCTGGCCGGCACGCCCGAGCGGGTCGCCAAATGTACTTCGAGATGTTCCACGGCCTGGTCGAGGGCGCCGAGCCCAAGGTCACCACGTTTCCCAACGAGGAGAACTACCAGTCCATGGTGATGGAGCGCGACATCCCCTTCTACTCCATGTGCGCCCACCACCTGGTGCCCTTCTACGGCCACGCCCACATCGCCTACATCCCCAACCGGCGCATCGTGGGGCTGTCGAAGCTCCCGCGGATCCTCGAGTTCTACGCCAAGCGCCCGCAGATCCAGGAGCGCCTCACGGAGCAGGTCGCCGACTACCTCGCAAACCAGCTGCAGCCGCTCGGCGCCATGGTGGTGATCGAGGCGCGCCACCTGTGCGTCGAGATGCGGGGCGTGAAAAAGCCTGGCGCCCTCACCATCACCTCGGCGATCCGCGGCTGCTTCGAGGACCGGAAGGTACGCGGCGAGTTTCTCCACTTCCTGGGGAGGACGAAGGAGTGGTAGACGAGGCCCTGCAAAGCAGGATCCCCACGGAGCTTCCCGGCTGGGTGCTGGAGGGCGAGGAGCTGGTCGGGCGCTGGCGTTTCGCCGACTTCGCGGCGGCGCTCGCTGCGGCGGTGCGGGTGGGGGCGCTGGCCGAACGTGCGGACCACCACCCGGACATGCGCATCGGCTGGGGCAAGCTTGAGGTCCGCCTCACCACCCACAGCGCGAAGGCCCTCACCTCACGTGACGTGGAGCTTGCCGGGAAAGTCAGTCGGGCGCTCAGCGCGCCCCAGGGGTAGCGCCCGTCCGGGGCTAAAACGCCACCTGCACGAAGAGATACGCCCGAACCGCGCCAACCAGGGCGCTCCTTCCCACGGTGACCCTCTGCTTCTCGTCGAACGTCTTGGCGGGCTTGGCCTTGAAAGGCTCCAGCGTGACGCGCCCGAGCCCCTGGCCGTCGGCGTCCTCGAGGAGCAGTACGACAGTCAGCGTGGCCTTTTTCTCGGCAACGCTGCTCCCCACCAGCTGCGCCTGGCACTTCACCGTCTCCCCCTCACGCACGTCCTGCTGTGCGGTCAGAGTGAACGTGTCGAGGCGAACCCCAAGCACCTCCACGCGCACCGTGATCGGTTCCCCGAGGCGGAAGGCGTAGTCAGCCTGAAACGGGTTCTCGGCGGGAGCGTAGCGGGGACCCTCCTGCGCAACCGCGAGCCCCGCGAGCACGAGCGCAGCTAGCGCACAAGCCATGCCGTGGATGCCGCCTTTTCGAGACGGGTGAGGCGCACTTCGCCCAGTGGTCACGAGGTTCAGTCTACCCCACGGGATGTCCGCCTTCCAGACCTGACGTCGTGTCTCGTTCGCGGGCGTCACCGAACCTGCTGTGCGATCTCCTGGGTCAGCGGCCCCAGAGCCTTCTCGGTGGCCCGCTCGACGGTGAGCGTCGTGTACTCGATGGTGGCGCTCAGGGAGCGTCCCCTCGGCCGCCCGGTTGCCACGTCATAGCACGTCAGGGTGACCCGCGAGGTGTACGCCACGTCGATGCGGCCCATGTAGCGAAGCTCGCGCTCGCCGGCGGGGACCACCCGAGCCAGCACGAGCACGGCCACGCCTTCGCCACGCAGCGCCCGCATCAGCTCCTCGCTCCCCGGCTCGCCCCGCCCGTGCACCAAATCCTCCGTGGCGGGCAGCGCGGCGGCATCGAGCGGCTGCAGCCCTGCCGCCTGCAGCTCGGACTGCAGGAAGCTCGACACGGTCCCCACGAGAGACTGCTCCCCGACCGTCGCGACGGCCACGCCGGCCAGTGCCGGTACGGCCCTTGCACCCTCCTGGCGGGCACCAGCTGCCGGAACGGCCGCGTCGCTGCGCCCTGCGGGGATCGTGCCGGGCGAACCGTGACGCGTGCTTCCTTGCGCGGGAACGCTCTGGCTTGTGACCTGCTGTGCAACCCCTCGAGAGGCCGAGGCAGCGCCCCCGGGGGCTGCCACACCGGGTGCCGCATGTGGTTGCTGGCCTGCCTCTTCGGGCGCGCTCGGCTGCGTCGTACGCGCCTCGCCGGCCTCGCGGGCGATCCCGCCGACCACTTCCTCCGGGGCCGGGGCGGCTTTCGCCGGCTGAGGGACCTCGCCGGCCGTGCTCCCCCAGGGAAGAAAGCGCTTGACGAGGGGCGACCGAAGGGCCAGGAACGTCGCACCGGCCAGAGCGACCACGAGGACGGCCACAACGGCCAGGGCCACCACGGCTGCCCGTGATTGCCGCGCTGCGGGTGCCGGTACCGGCATGGCCTGTGGCGCAGCGACCAGTGCGGAGCCGGCGGGTGGGGAAGGCACGGCTGCAGCAGGCGGCGATGAGGTGATCACCTGGGCAACCGGGCCTGGAGGCGGTGCGGCTCCCGAGCCCGCCGCTCGCGGAGGAGCGGCCTCCGGCGGCGGAGGGAAGACGTTTCCAGCCTGGCCGGGTGACGGCCGGTGGCGCGCCCGACGGCATGCGTTCCGTCTCCCCGTCAAGCTGGAAGGCACTCGGCAGCGTTGGATCCCGGCGAACGGTTCCGGCGCCTCCGGCTGCTGCTGCCGTGGGACCGGCGCCGGCCAGGCCGGTCGCGGCGACCCGTACACCCATGCCGGCGAGGCACTCTTCCAAGTCTGCCATCAGCTCGTGGCAACTCTGGTAGCGCTGGTCGCGGTCCTTCGCGATCATCCGGTTCACGATGCGGCGGGTCTTCTCGTCCACTTTCTGGTTGAGGGTCGTGATGTCGGGCGGCTCCTCGTGGAGGATTTTGCGCAGCAGCGCCAGCGGGCTGTCCGCCTGGAACGGCATCGCCCCGCTCAGGACCTCGTAGTAGGTCACGCCCAGCGAGTAGATGTCGGTCCGCCGGTCTACCGGTTGTGCCATGCACTGCTCGGGCGAGAGGTAGCCGGGTGTGCCGACGAGCATCCCGGTGGCGGTCAGCCGGGTGGCGGCGTCCTGCGGGAGGGCAAGCCCGAAGTCGGCGATCTTGACGAGCCCACGCTCGTCCACGAGGAGGTTCGCCGGCTTGATGTCGCGGTGGAGAAAACCCCTGTCGTGCGCTGCGGCGAGGCCGTTTGCCGCCTGCAGCATGTACTGTGCCGCTCGCGGGTTGTCGATCCTGCCCTCCTCCTTCACCATGGCGAGCAAGCGACTTGCCCGTTCACGTACTCCATGACGAAGTAGTGCCGGCCGTTGTCCTCGCCGATGAAGAAGATCTGGATGATGTTGGGATGGCTGAGGGCAGCGACCGCCTGGGCCTCGCGGACGAATCGCGTCACGAAGGTGGAGTCGCCGGACAGGTGCTCGCCCAGCACCTTGATCGCCACGTAGCGATTGAGCGACTCCTCGTGGGCCTTGTACACGACCCCCATGCCGCCGCGCCCGAGCTCGGACACGATCGTGTAGTGGCCGATCTTTCCTGTGGCCATTGGGATCCCCCTGTGCTCGGGTCAGCCCCACGGGCCCGGTCGGCGGCTGCACGTGCGTCACCGCGACTGCCGACGCCCCGGTGACGGCATGGGTCGGGTAAGGCCGACTGCAACAGCCATTGCGACCCGTCAGGGCGCCTGCACCATCATCCCCTTCTTGATCGCCCCCGCGCTGCCGCTGGTGACGGTGCAGATCGAGAGCTTCTCCTTGACCTGGGTCACCTTGAAGGCGGGCGATCTCCTTGACGCTCTGGTCGAGGACCTCGCCGGTGTCAGGATCACGGACCACGTTGGCCTCGCCGACCACGAACTCCTGCCCGGCGTTCACGCCCTCGCGGGAGCCGCGGTTGATGTACACCTTGTCGCCGGCGACCTGCGCCACGGAGCCGGTCCAGGCGATCTTGGGCAGTTGCTCCACGAGGAAGTCGACGCCCTCTTTGCAGGCGGCCGTGACGGCCTTGCCCACGTTGTCCTTCTGGTACCCGCCGGCGTCGCGCCCCAGCCCGCGCCGCTGTAGCCGACGTCGAGGCCCTTCCGCGTCGAGACCCCGACGACGCTCTTCGAGGCCAGCACCTGGCCGGTGGTGGAGTCGACGATGTAGATGGTTGCGTTGACCTCGCCCTTGCCACCCGCCCCGCCGAGACGGACACCGCCGATGTTCAGGCCCCCATGACCGCCTGCGGTGCTGTCCTGGACGTGGGTGATGGCGCCCTTGACGAGCAGCTGCGCCGGCGTCATCTGGCCCGTGGCGGGCGCCTTCGCGCCGCCCGCCGCGCGTCCGGAGGCCGCGAAGTCCTGCTCCGCCATGGCCTCCTGGCGCATGTCCTTCTCGCCCAGCACGATGAACTTGCCGGTCTGGTTGAGCAGGTCGGTCATGATGGTGCCCCAGGCATCGCCGATGTCCCACTGACCGTACCAGCCGGCCTTGTTCTCGAACTTGCTGACGGTGATCGAGTAGCGCAGCCCGCCCGTCTGGGCCAGGGCCAGGATCGGGATCGACGCGATCAACAACGACAGAACCAGAACTCTGGACTTCCGACTCATGGCTAGTCCCCCTTGGTGAAATTGTACACGCGATCCACCCCCGGGCGAGAATTCCCTTCTCGGCCACAATTGTCGCGCTGCGCGGCCATGTCTCTCTTTCCACTGCGTGAGGTTTCTTCTTGCCCCGCGGGCCTGGAGCGGTCGCTCGGGCTGGGCCTCGAGCCCAGCCCTCCGACCCGCCTGCGCGTGCGACCGAGCAGGGACGCCCCGCGGCGGGCCCCCTCGCTGTTCGTAAGAAGCCACGCCAGCGATACCCCACCGCGGGACGCCCGCTCGGTACCCGCACGCTCCGGCGCCATGGCTCCTGTGGCCCGCGGGGCGGATCTCACCACCACCCCCCCTTCGCCACGGACCGGCTCGGGAGGTCTCACCGAACCGTACTCCGGCGGCGCGTGGTGAGAAGTTGAGTTTCGGGTGGGGGGTACTCAATCCGCTCGGCGGGTGCGAGCGGCCATGCCTCCGGAGGCCGCGGGGTCTCCAGCGTGCGGAGCCGGGGTGGGGTGTCGGGGACGCGGCTTGTGCGGACACCGAGGGGCCCCGGCCCCGGGACGCACTGCTGGGTCGCGGCCGGAGGAGTCTCGGCGCGCCGTGAGCGAGGGTGAACAAGCGCCGAGAAGCCGCGCACCCGGCGAGCAAAACAAAACCTCCACGGAGTGGGAGAAGACATGTCGGCCACCGCGGCACCGGCAAAACAAAAGCCGCTCGCAGTGAAAGATGGAAAAGGGGCCTCCCACCAGCGGGGCAAGAACAAGGCCGTCACGGAGTAAAACGACAAACACAGGGGTTTGGGGCGAAGCCCCAGGAAAAAGGACCCCGCGCGGGCGCGGGGTCCCGGTAGAGGCGTGACGCCAGTACATTACCGCTTCTTGGCCGGCTTGCGCAGCTCCTCCATGTTCTGGGCCTTGAGGACGCACATCGCCGTCATGTTGACGATGTCGGCCACCTCGACGCCGCGCTGCAGCACGTGCACCGCGGCGTTGACGCCGGCAAGGATCGGCCCGATGACCTCGACCTTTCCGAGCCGCCAGACCAGCTTGTAGGCGATGTTGGCGGACTCCAGGTCGGGGCAGATGAGGATGTTGGCGTCACCCCTGATCGCGGAGAGCGGGTAGGTCTCCTGCGCGATCGAGGGCTCGACCGCGGTGTCGGCCTGCATCTCGCCGTCGATCGTCAGCTCGGGCCAGCGCTCGTGGGCGATCTCCACCGCCTTCCTCACCTTGGCGGTGTTCTTGTCGGCGTTGGAGCCGAAGTTCGAGTACGAGAGCATCGCGATCCTGGGCTCCACCTCGAAGTACGTCTGCGCCACGTCGGCCGCCAGGTACGCGATCTCGGCCAGCTCCTCGGCAGTCGGATCCAGGTTCACGGTGGTGTCGGCGATGAAGATCATCCGGTCCTCGAGCAGGAGCAGGTACACGCCCGCCGCGCGCGAGACGTCCGGGCTCGTGTGCTGGATCTGCAGGGCCGGCCTGATCGTGTCGGGATAGTGCATGGTGAGGCCCGAGATCAGGCCGTCCGCGTCTCCTTCGTGGACCATCATGTTGCCGAAGTAGACGGGATCCTTGAGCGCCTTGGTTGCGTCCTCAAGGGCCAGTCCACGGCGCCACCGCATCTGGTGGAACTTCTCGGCGTACTTCTGGAACTTCGGGTAGGAGGCCGGCTCGACGACCTCGACCTTGTCCTTGGGGACCTCGAACTCCTTGAGGAGCGCCTCTACCGCCGCCTTCGGACCGAGCAGGACCGGCTTGCAGATGCCATCCTCGACCAGGATCTTGGCGGCGCGCACGATCTTCGGGTGATCGCCCTCGGCGAACACGATCTTCTTGGGGTCGGCCTTCGCGCGGTCCATGACGACGTGCATGACGCGACGGATCCGCGACACGCGCGACTCCAGCTCGCGCACGTAGTCCTCCTTCGAGGAGTAAGGCTTGCGGGCCACCCCGCTCTTGATCGCCGCCTCGGCGACCGCCGGGGCCTCCCAGAGCAGCACGCGGTAGTCGAACGGCTTGGGGATCAGGTACTCGCGCCCGAACTTGAACGGCTTGCCGCCGTACGCCTTGATCACCGAGTCGGGCACGTCCTCCTTGGTGAGGTCGGCGAGCGCCTTCACCGCCGCCATCTTCATCTCCTCGTTGATCTCGCTGGCGCCGACGTCGAGGGCGCCGCGGAAGATGAACGGGAAGCCGAGCACGTTGTTGACCTGGTTCGGGTAGTCGGACCGTCCGGTGGCCATGATGATGTCCTTGCGCGTCGCCACCGCCACGTCGTAGGTGATCTCCGGATCGGGGTTGGCCATGGCAAACACGATCGGGTCCTCGGCCATCGTCTTGAGCATGTCCGGCGTCACCAGGTTGGGGCCCGAGACGCCGATGAACACGTCGGCCCCGCGCATCGCGTCCGCCAGCGTGCGGGCGTCGGTGTCCTGCGCGAACGCCTCCTTGTACGGGTTCATCCCCTCCTTGCGCCCCTTGTAGATCACCCCCTTGGTGTCAACGAAGAACAGGTTCTCCCTCTTGACGCCGAGCTTGAGGTAGAGCTTGGCGCAGGCGATGCCCGCCGCGCCCGCCCCGCAGAACACCACCTTGACCTTGTCGATCTTCTTGCCGACCAGCTCGAGCGCGTTCAGGAGCGCGGCGCCGGAGATGATCGCGGTGCCGTGCTGGTCGTCGTGGAACACCGGGATCTTCATCGTCTTCTTGAGCGTCTCCTCGATGTAGAAGCACTCGGGCGCCTTGATGTCCTCGAGGTTGATGCCGCCGAAGGTCGGCTCGATGAGCTGGCAGAACTTGATGACCTCGTCGGGGTCGTGCGTGTCGATCTCGATGTCGAACACGTCGATGTCGGCGAACCGCTTGAACAGGACGCCCTTGCCCTCCATGACCGGCTTGCCGGCGAGCGCGCCGATGTCGCCCAGGCCAAGCACCGCGGTGCCGTTGGAGACCACCGCCACCAGGTTGCCCTTGCTCGTGTACTCGTAGACCAGGTCCGGGTCCCGGTGGATCTCGCGGCACGGCTCCGCCACCCCGGGCGTGTAGGCCATCGAGAGATCGCGTTGCGTCAGGCACGGCTTGGTGGGGACCACCGAAACCTTGCCGTGGCGTTTGCCGGTGTGATACGCGAGAGAGTCCTCGCGCGTGACCTTGGTTGTGCTCATGACGACCTCCTCGCGTTGTGTTGGTCGCAAATGAAGAAATTCACAAAGTGCATCGTACGCGCTCGGCGCGTCGGGTTCAAGCGCGGCGATCGTGGACGGCGTCTCACTTGCCTGTCGGTGGCAGGTGCGCCGGCGATCAACGGGAGCGCTCGGAGAGCGGGCGCAGCGCGGCCTCGGCGAAGCGCCGGCGGCGCTTGTGCCGCGCGAGCGCCTGGGCGATCAGCGCGTCAAGGAGCTGCGGGTAGCTCACGCCCGAGAGGCCCAACAGCCGCGGATACATGGAGATCGCGGTGAAGCCGGGGACCGAGTTCAGCTCGCTGAGCAGGAACCGACCGTCCCGCCCATCGAGCAGGAAGTCCGCCCGCGCCATCCCCTCGCAACCGAGAGTGGCGAACCCCGCCAGTGCCAGGCGCCGGACCTCCGCCGCCTGCTCGGGCTCCAGCGGTGCGGGGGCGAGCAGCTGGCAGGAGTCGTCCAGGTACTTGTCGGCGTAGTCGTAGAACTCGTGCCCGGGGACGATCTCGCCGGGGACGCTGGCGATCGGAGGGTCCCCGCCCAGCACTGACACCTCGATTTCCCGCCCGGGTATCCCCTCCTCGACGATCACGAGGCTGTCGTAGCCGAGCGCGAGCTCGACCGCGCGCCCGAGCGCGCTTGCCTCCTTGACCTTGGTGATCCCGACCGACGAGCCGAGGCGGGCGGGCTTGACGAACACCGGCAGCGGCAGCGCCAGGCAGCGCTCCTTGCAGGCCGCCGCGGCTGCACCCCACTCGGCGGCGCTCACGGTGGCCCAGCGTGGCGTCGGCAGGCCCGCCTCGCGGAAGAGGCGCTTCGATGTGACCTTGTCCATCGTGACGGCGCTCGACTCGACGTCGCACCCGACGTACGGCAGGTCGAGCATCTCGCACAGACCCTGGATGGTGCCGTCCTCCCCGAACGGCCCGTGAAGGATGGGAAGCACGACATCCACCACGCCTTCGACTAGCCGCGGGTCCAGGCGCGAGGACCCCTCAAACGCGGGAATCCGGTCGGGGGTCGCCCCGGCCTCGGCGAGCACCCCTGCGGCGGTGGCGCCATCGGCCCACCGGCCCGCGCGGTCGATCGCCATCGGGATGATCTCGTAGCGCTCGCGATCGAGCGCCGCCGCCACCGAGCGGGCGGAAACAACGGATACCTCATGTTCGCCGGAGCGTCCCCCGAAAACCAACGCGACACGGAGCTTGGTGCTCATACCCCTCCCAGGTCTAGGCGGCATCATCCCCGACTGCGACGAGATCCCTCGGCCCGCACTTGGCTGGCCTCGGGACGATCCCGGCTTGCGGCGCAAGCCGGGATCGCCTCATGCTCACCTGAACGCCCGCCAAAGACCAGCGCCACCCGTAGCGGATCAGCCATTCGGCCCTCCGTCTTGTTCGGCAATGTTACCGCCACCCGACGCCGTGCCGGACGAGCCACGCGGGCACCTCGGCCACGGCGGGGAGCACGTCCACAGCGCCCGCAGCTCGCAGCGCTTCGGCCACAGCAGGGTCGGCCTGGACCGCGAGCATCGGGACACCGGCCGCCCGCGCGGCAGCCACATCCACCTCCATGTCGCCGACCAGAAGGGCGTCGGCAGGGGCCACGCCGAAACCCTGCAGCACCGGCAACAGCGCCCCCGGGTCCGGCTTGCGCACGCCGTAGGTCTCCGGCCCCACGACCACCGCGACGTGGGGCGCCAAACCCCAGTGGGTCAGCCATGCCCGCGACAGCTCCTCGTACTTGTTGGAGATCACGGCCACCTTCCCGCCCACCCTCGCCGCGACGAACGCCAATACCTCCGCCGCTCCCGGCAGGGGTGGCGTCTGGTCCAGGTAGATCTCGCGGTAGTGCGCTCCGAAGCGGGCGCCGACCGAGCGCTGGAGCGCCTCGTCGTTCTCGTGGCCGACCGCGTCGCGCACGAGCGCGGGGGCGCCCCTGCCCACGTGGGTCCGCACCCACACGAGGTCGTGCTCGGGAAGCCCGTGCTCGCGCAGCGCCGCATTGAGGGCGTCCCGAATGGCCGTGAAAGAGTCGGCGAGCGTGCCGTCCAGGTCGAAGAGGAGCGCAGAGGGCCGTAGGGTGTCTCAGATATCATGTCTCAGCTCGCTGACAGGACGCGGGGAAGGGCCGGTGGCGGACCCTTCCGGGCGCCCCGGAGGCTGGAACACCGCTCCGCGAACAGGTGGGAGGCCCTCCCGCTCTCCCCGTCCACAACCGATACGTAGGGAGAACAGCCGCGCACCATCGGGCGGCGCAATCACGTCCACCTCGACTCGCCCTACCTGTCCCTTCAGGGAGACTCGAACGTGGCCAAACGCGGGCACCACAACTCCGCGACTCTCCCGACCGTCAGCGGCTGGAGCCGTAGTGGACGCGCACAGATACGCGCCGACGGTCCAGGAGGCCAGGCCAACGCTCGGGGTCCTCACCGCCGCCGGGGACGTCGACGAAGAGGCGTGGCCCCCGGCCGACCTCGCTTCGGGCGGCAAGCCCGGGAGCCACTCCCCCGCACTCTGCGACTCGCGGTTGGTCACGCTGTTGTAGGTCCGCGAACAGGCCAGGAAACGGCAATCTGCAGCTGCGCAGGGTTTCCCGGGTTCGCCCGCGTACACGAGCAACGCCCCGGAATCGCCGAGCCACGCGAACTCGGTCAGCTTCGCGACGTCGCGCAGCGTGAGTACTGCTCCTGCTGCGAGCACTGTCGTGGCCGCAGGCGCATCACGGTTGTCCCGCCCGCTGGGCAGAAAACGACTCGTCACCTGGAGCGGATGCGCCTGAGGGTTCACGAGGAGCAGATCCGTCTTCCAGAGGGAGCCGTTCATCCCCTGGACGTGGGCGATCTGGGGCACCATGTAGGCCGAGGACAGCTGGTCCTGAAACTGGATCGCTCCGACAGGCAGCACGCGCACTGGTGGGAGGGTCGCCGTCCTGCCGCCAAGGGGCGACACGGCCAGCTGCCCGGTGAAGCCGGGCAGCAGCGGCACATCCGTGCAGGCCCCGGTGGCCACGGAGGCCGCAGGAAAACCGGGTCGCCCCACGGGCAGCGCTTCGGCCCCGGCACACACCCGCGCCGCCCCGGGCTCGGCATCCGGTGAGAGGCGGACGATGCCGGTCCCGTCCAACCGCCACTGGCTTGCGGTCCTCACCCAGCCCACCATCAAAGTTCGGCTTCCACCCCCGTCGCCCCCCGGGCCGCTGCTCCGCCCGCGAAACGCTGGGCGAGCTTTGCGGGTTTGAGGCGGAACAGAGAAATGTGGCCAGGGGTGACGACCCCGAGCAGATCGGCGCCGGCGAGAAGAAAACCCCTTCCGTGGACTTTGAGGTCGGCGATCTTCAAGGTCGTCGACGACCAGGTAGAGGTTGCCCCCGCCCTGTGCCACCCGGGCCAGCGTGTCGGCAAGCTTTTCGGGTGTGCCGAGGTCATAGCGCGCCGTGGTGAGATCGGTGTAGAACCGGATGGAGCCGCTGTGCTGCATAGCCAGCACGAGCGCCGGCTGCTCAACCTGGCCCGCGACGACCGCAGCGACGCGCGGGTACCTCTGCTCGCCCTCCTTGGCGGAGAAGACCCCCTTCTCCTCGGCGTAGCGGAGCGATCCGAAGGCGAGGGCACACGTCGCCAGCGCCACTGCCGCCATCCGCAGTCGCCGCAGCAGGCCCGGGCCGGCCAGGTGAACGAGGAACCCCGCCTCGAGGACCGCCACCGCCGGCATGGCCGGCAGGAGGAACCGGAAGTACCACCAGGCATCGTCGATCCGGTAGGCGGCAAAGAAGAACAGGAACGCGGCGAACACGCCTGCCAGCAGCAACCGGCGCGCGGGGTCAAACCGATTCCAGATGAGGGCGACCGCGAAGAGCAGCAGCCCGACGCCCGCCTGCTGCCCGTTCAGGCGCAGAAGGTGGCGCGCACCGCGTGCCAGGATGTCCGCAAGGGGACCGCCGAGGGGCAGGTCCCCGTAGCCGGACCGCCATGGCGCACCGAACAGGTACCAGTTGAGGAGCACCTCGACCACGAGAAAAGGCGCCACCACCAGCGCCACCCGAAGGAGCCGGCGCCACTCTCGCCGTGCGATGAGCCACAACCCAACAACGCTGATCAGGATCCCCATGTTCGGCCGCACCCAGAAAGCGAAGCCGAGCGCAGAACCCAGGGCCACATCGGGCAGGAGCCCCGCGGGCATCACGAGCAGGGCCACCAGGGTGAGAGCGCAGAAGAACGCCGCGGGCACGTCGCTCATTGGCGGGAAGGCACCCGAAAGAAAGTTCGGGAGGACGCCCAGGAGCAGTGCGGCCACCACACCGCCGGCCGGCCCGAGACATGCCCTCCCGAGCCAGTACGTGAGCAGCACCGCGCCCGCCGCGAGGAGCGGTGTCACCCAGAACGCCGCCTGCAAGCCCAGCAGCCTGATCGCCATCGCCATCAACAGGGGGTAGCCGAAGGGGTAGATGGGAACGGCGCCCTCGGTTCCCTTTTCGATGTAGGCGAGGGGGTGCGTGAGCCTCGCATCCTCGGGCAGGCCGAACCGCGAGAGCACGTGCTCGCGCTCGTAGAAGTGACCGCGGCTCAGCCTCACAGCTTCAGAGACGTAGCCCCACGAGTCAGAGCCGCCGGGTACGTCGCTGGAGAAGTAACGCACCATCCCGACGTAGGCGACGAACACGAGCGCCAGCAGCAGGACCTCGCGCCTGACCGAGCGACGCGCGCGTTCGACGTGCCCCTCTTCGCTCAGAGCTTCCAGCGACACACCTCCACTGGGGCGGCAGCGTAGCACCACCGAAAACAGGGCTGCAGGTGCCAGTGCGCGCGGGCGCACGAGGGCCCTTCGCGTGCGGGCCGGCCCAGCCGAAGAACACGCGCACTCAGTCTTGGGGGAGAGGCCTCGGCGTCGGGGGCGGTAGCTTCCCGGCCCTGGCGGGCCCGGGGATCCGTTCCGGCAGGAGGTGAGCCGGGAGGCCGCTCGCCTCCTCCACCATCGAGATGTACGGGACGATCATCGCGCCCTGCCGCGCTCCTTGCACCTCCACCTCGACGCGTCCGCTGAAGACACCCGCTTCGAGGGGGAGGTGCAGGTGCCCGAACGGCGGCAGCTCAACGTCGCGACTCTCGAGAACGTTGCCGCTCGACGCCAGGAGCTTCACCCGCACCTGCACGGACCCCGCAGACCACGAGGCCAGCCCAACGCTGGTCCTCACGCCCCGGCGGTTCGAGACCTGGGTGAAGAACGCCCTGTCGCCGGTTCGGACCGCGTCTGCCGGCGCCACGCCAGGCAGCCACTCGACGGCCCGCCAGCTCCCCGGCGAAGCGCTGCTGTTGTAGGTCCGCGAGAGCACGAGGAAGTTGCAGCGGTCGCCCGCACACCCTCCTGCCGGGTCCACCGCGTAGACGAGCATCGCGCCGAGCTTGCCCAGCCCTTTGAACGACGGAAGCGTCAAGATGTCCGGCACGTGGAGGATCTGCCCGGGTGCCAGCGTGTCAGCGACCATCGCCGCCAGGCGGTTGTCGACTCCGGTCGGGAGGAACTGCGCGGCAACCCGCAGGGGGTGCTTCTGCGGGTTGATCACAACCAGGTCGGTGCGCCAGAACGCGCCCGCGTAGCCGGGGGCGTGGGCCACCTGGGGAACCATGTAGGCCGAGGCAAGCCGATCGCTCGCCTCCAGCGCCGCGAGCGGCAGGATCTGGATCGGCGGGACCAGCGTCGCCGAGTCGCGAGGAGCGCTCACCGCCACCTCGCCGGCAGGGCCAGGCAGCAGCGGGATGGCCACGCACTCCTTGGGCCCGAGGGTCTCGACGGCGATCCCGGGACGCTTGAGCGTGATCGTCTCGTGCCCCGCACACAGCCGCACCAGCGCCGGTTTGGAGCCGAGCGGGAGGTGGATGCGCCCGGTCCCCGCCAGCTGCCAGCCGTCGTTGCGAAGCTGCCACTCGGGCGAGAAGACGGCCTCCGGGGAGGCCCGCAGGCGGCTCACGGCGCACGAGCCGTACCTCCCCCACGCGAGCTCAACGACACGTTGCGTGTCATGGTGCGCCTCGAAGAGCAGGTCCGCCCCAGGAACCGGGAGCGGCGTCACGAAAAGCGTCTGCTCCCCGGGCTGCTCCGACTCCTCGAAGGCAGGGCCTTTCCCCATCTCGATCACCTGGAAGCCGCTGCCCTTCAGGACGTACTCGACCTGCGGCGTCTCGACACCGTCGTAGACGATGCGCGTCTTGGCCGGATCGCAGTGCTCGCGCACCCAGGTGAGGGCGGCCCAGACGGGCGCCGGTTTGAGCCGCTCGCGAAACGCCGGGGACGCCCACGCCACCGCCGCCACACACCACAGGCCAACCAGCGTGCCGATCGCTCGCCTCAGGGTCGTGCCGCGCGCACACAGCCCGCCCGCCGCCAGGATCGCCAGGAACGGCGTGGCCGGCAGCAGGTAGCGTAGCGAGACCGTCAGGTTCATGGTGAGCAGGGCGCTCACGAGGTAGGACCCGGCCGACATGCCCGCAACCGCCGCCAGCCTCCCGCGCCCGGTCCGGACGAGGGTCACGGCGCCCACCATCACCAGGAGCCACAGGGGGACGGCAAACTGCCACCCGACGAACGAGTTCAGGACCCAGTACTGGAGCAGATCGATCATGTGGGCCCTGGGCAGGTGATACGGCCGCTCCACCGTGGCGATGTAGTGCAGGTGCCATGTGGTAGCCGCCCACCACCGCTGCGGCCCGGTCGCCATGATCGCCGGAACCCAGCACGCCGCTGCCACCAGCAGCCCGACCCCGGCGGCGAGCGCGAGCCTCCCCCACGCCCTTGCCCGCACCGCCCGCGCGACGGCCCACACCAGCGCCGGGGCGAACACCGCAGCGATCTGGGGCCGGACGCCGATCGCGAGCCCGGCCACCGCCGCCGCGAGCGGCAGCAGATTCGGCCGCTCCACGGCGGCCATCAGAGCCAGCACGGTCGCCACGCCCATCGCCGTGCCGGTCACGTCCGAGGTCCCGACGTTGGCCATGAACGCGAAGCCCGGGCTGGCCGCGAGCAGCGCCGCGGCGGCCCCCGCCAGCAGCGGGGGCGCGCCCAGCTGCCGCGAAAGCGCCCAGACCGCCGCGAGCGCCCCCAGCGCCGCCAAGATCCCCACGGTCTGCAGGGCCAAAAGGGGATCCCTCACGAGCCAGTTGACGGCCTTGGCCGCCCCGATGTAAGCCGGGAACCCCGGCGGCTGGGGCGCGTGCGCGGCCACGTCGTAGCTGAGCACCGCCCGCTGGGCCAGCACCTCGTCCCACTCGAACGGTGTGGCGGGGCGGAAGAGCCAGAGGAAGGCGCCGTAGACCGCGAGCGCCGAGATCGCGCAGCGTGTCACGTTTAAGAATCGCGGCGCGGCGACGCCGCGGTCAACCGGGTGGGCCCGCTCGTGCTGGTCGGCCGTCGCCATTCGGCACCAGCCTAGACGAACTTGAGCCGGCCCGCAGCGAAGAACACCATCTTCAGCAGCATCCAGCCGTGTCTCCAGCGCCGAATGTTGGTGCTGCCGTAGGTGCGCTCGCGGTACCGGATCGGCACCTCCACGATCTTGAGGCTGAGACGCGCCGCGCCGAACAGCAGGTCGAAGTCCCCGAACGGGTCGAAATCGCCGAAGTAGGAGCGGCTGGCAGCGATAGCCTCGTGGTCGCGCTTCCAAAGCACCTTGGTGCCGCACAGCGTGTCCTTGATCGGCTGCCCGAGCAGCCACGAGAACGCCAGGCTGAACAGCTTGTTGCCGAAGAGGTTCACCAGGCGCATGGCCTGCCGCTCCATCGGGTAGACGAGGCGGACCCCGTTGATGAGCTCGCCCTTACCCTCCAGCAGCGCCCGGTAGAACCGCGGGAGGTCCTCGGGGGGCACGGTGAGGTCGGCGTCCAGGATCATCACCACGTCGCCGCTGGCGCGCGCAAAGCCAAGCCTGACGGCGTCGCCCTTCCCCTTCCCGCTCTGCCGCAGGAGCTGACACCGCCGTTCCGGGAAGTTGGCCATTTCTTCCTCGATGACCTCGTAAGTGTCGTCCGAGGAGTGGCCCTCCACGAAGACCAGCTCGGTGCCGCTCCCCATCTCCGGGGTGTGCTCGAGGATGCTTGCAATGTTGCCCGCCTCGTTGCGCGCAGGCACCACCACCGAGATCACCGGCTCCGGCTCCCCGCGCCTCCGCCGCCACGGCACCCGCGCGACGATGAAGTTGGTGAGCGCGAGGTGGTCGAGCGGCCAGATCTTCACGAGGAAACGGTTGCAGAAGGAGGCAAGGAGCGGCGTCGGGAGCGGCCAGAGCACCTCCCGCCACCGGCGGACCACGTCGAACCCCGTGAGCCGGAGCAGGTTGACGATGTCGGCACCGGTCAGCCAGTTCTGCGGGAGGTTGGGCTTGGTCAGCTGTAGCCACCCGGCGATGCTCAGCGGCAGCTCCCACAGTGCGCTGTAGGAGTTGACGATCACCCTCGTCTGGCGCTGCGCGAGGCGGGCCACCTGCTGGAGCACCGCCTGTACGTCCCAGACGTCGTTCACGAGGTCGGAGAGGATGATCGCGTCGAACTCGCCCTGCAGGTCGGAAAGGTCGTGCGCGTCGCCCTGGACGAAGTGAAGCTGCGGGTGGCGAATAGTCGCGCGGTGGATCATCTCGCCGGAGAAGTCCACCCCCACCCCGAACGAGGGATGCAGCGCGGCGAGCAGGTCGCCCTCGCCGCAGCCGATCTCAAGCACTCGCCGGCCGGGAGGGACGAGAGTCTGATAGACGCGCTCCAGGCGACGGTGGTAGGCCCCGCCGAAACCCCGCCAGCGGTCGAGAGACCGGGCGACCTCGTCCCAGTGGGCGATGCGCTCATCGCGGTAGAGTTGCCAGGTCTCGCCCGCGGGCCTGTCCTCCGGCTCCGGCGGGGCGGGCTCGCGTCCGTCGAGGGGGGTCTGCAGCACGTCCCTCACACCGGCGGACTCCGCGCTCCCGGCCTCCGGGAACAGGAGCCGCTGGGAGCCGCGCCCGTCCTTGCCTTGTCGGTCCATGCCCTGGCTTCCTTCGTCGGTGGGGCCGTACGCTGCCGCGGCCGCTTCGGCCTCCGTGCCCTGCCAGTCTATACGACTCGTCAAAAGACCCATCAGATGCGAGCTGCCGAAGGGTCCCGGACCGCCAATGCAGCCTTCCTGGCGTAGAATCCGGCGTCGTGCAAAAGACCGTACTTGGCAGCCTCGCGCCCTCCCGGAGCAACGCGGCGCGCCTCGTGGCGCTGGTGGCGACGCTCTTCTGGGCGCTCGTGGTGATCTTCATCGCCGACTTTCGGTACGGCGGAGACATTCGCGCGCTGCTGTGCGTAGGTGAGGAGACGCACCACCCGGCCGCGTTCGACACCGTCCCGACAGCGGGGCCGTGGGGTTACGATGGGCAGCAGTACGCGGCGCTCGCGACCGACCCGTTTCTTCGGCAACCCGACACGGTCGAGGCGCTCGACACCCCTTCGTATCGCGCCACGCGAGTCATGGTTCCCCTGCTCGCGTGGCTGATGGCGCTCGGCAACCCGACTGCGGCCCTCATCGTCTACCAGCTTCTCTGCTGGGGGCTCGGCCTCGGCTCGGTCTTCCTGGTCGCGCGCTGGCTCGCGGACGAGGGCCACTCTCCCTGGTGGGCGATGGTCTTGGTGACAAGCACCGGTCTGGCTGCCGCGATCATTCGCAGCACACCGGACGCAGCAGCCCTGCTCTTCATGCTGGCGGCACTCTGGCTGCACGCCCAACGCCGACCGCGGCTCGCCCTCGCGTTGGCGTGCGCCGCCGTGCTTGCGAGGGAGACGTCGTACCTGGTTGTGCTGGCCATCGCGCTCGACGAGCTGCGTCGCCGGCGCTTTTCCAGCGCGGTGGCGTTCGTGTTCGTCCCCCTTACCCTTGTTATCGGCTGGCAGCTCTACCTGGGGAGTGTCCTCGGCTCCGCGTTCGTCACCGGGGCCAGCAACTTCTCGGTGCCGTTCGCCTGGTTGC
The DNA here is from genome assembly GCA_963739225.1 of uncultured Acidobacteriota bacterium. Classification (GTDB taxonomy): domain Bacteria; phylum Acidobacteriota; class Thermoanaerobaculia; order Thermoanaerobaculales; family Thermoanaerobaculaceae; genus RBG-13-68-16. The sequence goes on from CAVTZQ010000005.1 coordinate 280,567, forward strand.
CGGCCAAGCTCGCCACCGTTTTCGCGGGCGGAAAGATCTGGTGGATGGAGTTCCTCGGCCTCTGCGCCGTTGCGGCGACGGTCCTCGCCATGGTAGCGGTGGCGACGAAGCCCTCCACCTGGCGCGCCCCGGAGCTCTCGTTTCTCGCCTTCGGCGCCATGGGCCTCTTCCTCTCCTACAACGTGTATTGCGAAACCTGGGCCTACGCGAGGGCGCTCGCTCCGCTGCCGTTTCTCGCGGTGCTCATCGCCGGGAGGCAGACCGAGCCGCTGCGCAGGTGGGCTGTCCTTTCTGTCGCACTCTTCTACCTGCTTTCAGGCGCCGTGATGACGCGCAGCGAAGTGCGCGACGCGCTTGAAGGCCGCAGCTTGCTCGCGGCGCTGCGGGGAGAGCCGGCGGCGTCCGGGGCGCCCTCGACAGGCGCGACCCGCGGCGTGCCGGTGGCGCGTGGCCGCCCACTCTACGTGCTTCCCGTCGCAAACGCGGGAGGGCGGGCAGGTGCAGAGTGGAAGACCACGCTTGAGATCGCCAACCTCGCCCCCATCGAGAATCGAGTCAAGCTCGAGCTGCTCCCCGGCGGCACCGACGGCACCCCGCTCCGGAAGACCCTGATCTTGAAGCCCGGTCAGACGCTCTCGTGGCAGAACGCGGTCGACGAGCTGTTCTCCTTCGGGGGTGCAGGCGCGCTGCGCCTGCTGCCGCGTTTCGGCCCGGTTGTGGTCCGAAGCCTCACCGCGAACGTGTTCGCCGCCGGGCCACCGGGCGAGTTGCTGCCGGCACTCACCGATGCGGATGCGATTCACACCGGCGTGCGCGCCAGGCTGGCTGGGCTTGCCCATGACCCTGCGGAGGGGGCGGCGGTGAGGACGAATATCGGTTTCCTGAACCTCGCGCCCATCCCTATCCTGGTCCGCCTTGAGCCGTTCGGCGGGGGCTCGCGGGCGCTCGGGCGCTTCGAGGCGTCGCTCGAACCGTCCGAGTTCGTGCAGATCGATGACATCTTCGCCAAGGTGAGGGCGGGACGCGTGAACGAGGGCTCGGCCATCCTCCAGACGCACTCCACGGGGGGAGCGTTCCTGGCTTATGCGTCCGTGATCCGCGGCCCCACCGCTCCTGCGGTCTACGTCTTTCCGGACAAGGAGCCGCCGGTGATCGGCCCGGCGCGCGACTGATCCGCCCACCCGGGCCGGAGGAGGAGCGGAAGGTGGTGCAGTTGTTACCGACGCCCCTGCAGTCGGGGGCCGGCGCCGCAGGGTCCCGGCCGGCGCGAGCCGTGACGTAGAATCCGGCATCGTGAGCACAGCGATCCCGGGCGCCATCCCGCCTTCCGCCCGCAGAGGCGTGCACGCCGTGACGCTGGTCGCCGTGCTCTTCTGGGCGCTCGTCGTGCTTTTCGTGGCCCACGTCCGCTATGGCGGCGACATCCGCGCACTGCTCTGCATCGGTGAGAACTTCTACCTCCCCGCTGTCTTCGAGGCGGTGCCGAGGGCGGGCCCCGCTGGCTACGATGGACAGCAGTACGCGGCGCTGGCGACCGATCCGTTCATGCGCGAGTTCGACACGGCCGAGGCCCTCGACGCTCCCCCCTACCGTGCCACCAGGATCCTTGTGCCGCTGCTGGCGTGGGCCCTGGCATTGGGAAAGCCGGCTCCCGCCATCATCGCGTACCAACTCCTCTGCTGGGGCCTCGGGCTGGCCGCGGTGTTCCTCGTAGCTCGATGGCTCGCCGCGGATGGACGCTCGCCGTGGAGGGCGCTTCCCCTCGTTTGCACCGCGGGGTTGGCCGCAGCGATGCTCCGCAGCACGCCGGACGCTGCCGCTCTTTTCCTCATGCTCGCGGCGCTCTGGCTCCACGCGCGCGGACGCTACGCTCTCGCCGTCGCCGTTGCCGCCGCCGCAGTCCTGGCGCGCGAGACCTCGTACCTGGCGGTTCTCGCAATAGCGATCGGCGAGCTTGGGCGCCGGCGCGTCACGCGCGCCGCCGCCTTCGCCCTCGTTCCGCTCGTGCCCTTCGCCGCGTGGCAGCTGTACCTCGGGAGCGTGCTGGGCGCCTCCATCACCGTTGGCGGCAGCAGGTTCACGACTCCCTTTGCGTGGGCCCCGGAGAAGCTCCCGGAAGTCTTCGCAAGCTCCGGCATCGCATGGCAGGAGGTGTTCGGTCTTCTCGCCATCGCAGCCACGACTGTGGCCTTTATCCTCGTGGCGTCCCAGCCGTCGGCGTGGGCCGCGCCCGAGCTGGCCTTCCTCGCATTCGGCGCGCTCGGCCTTGTCCTCACCTACGACGCCTACTACGAGACCTGGGGGTACGGCCGCATCCTGATTGCGGTGCCGTTTCTCGCGGCGCTGATCGCCGAGCGGCGGCGCTCTGGGTGGCAGAGGTGGGCTCTCCGGGCGATCGTCCTCTTCTACCTGCTTGCGGGGCTGACGATGACGCGGTGGGAAGTACGCGAGGCCATTGGCGGCCGTGGCCTGCTCGCAGCGCTGAGGGCCGGAACGGCCGCGACGGGCAAGCCGGTCCAGGGAGGGGGCCCCACGGTGGACGGCCTGCCCACTCTCTATGTGCTGCCCGTCGCCAACTCCCGGGGCCGCGCGGGTGCGAGGTGGCAGACATGGCTCGAGCTGACGAACCTCTCCACGACCGAGAACAGGGTCTTCGTGGAACTGCTCCCGGCAGGCCGCGCGGGCTCGTCGGCTCTGCGCGTGACGGTCACCTTGGGGCCCCACCAGACCAGATCGTGGCGAAACACTCTCAGCCAGCTCTTCGGTTTCTCGGGATCCGGCGCGTTGCGCCTGTCCCCGCTCGGGGGGTCCGTCTCGGTCAATAGCCGCACCGCCAACGTCGCAGGCGGCGACGCACAGGAGCCGCTTCTACCCACCCTCGGGTCTGACCGGGCGATCGGCGCCGGGGAGCAGGCCACCCTCCGCGGTCTCTCGCATGATCCGTCCCGCGAGGCCGCGGTGCGGACCAACGTCGGCTTGCTGAACCTCGTGCCCCGGCGGATCCGCATCCGGATCGAGGCGTACGACGCAGAGGGGCACCGACTGGGACAGCTCGAGGGGGAACTCCCGTCGAGGGGGTTCCTGCAGGTCGACGACATCTTCGCGAAAGTGAAGGCCGGCACAGTGAGGGACGGCTCGGCCGCCGTGGCGGCAATCACCCCGGGGGGCAGCTTCCTCGCATATGCCTCGGTGATCCGCGGGCCAGCCGCGCCCGTGGTCTACATCTTCCCGGAGCAGAACCATCCGGCGGCCACACCAGCCCCGAAGTGAAGGCTCAAGAGTTTTCCGGGTAGAGCAGGAAGGCGCCACGCTCCGCCCGGAATCCCTCGCAGTAGGAGACCCAGGAGCCGAAAAGCTCGGAAGCGTCGGCACGCCCCTCGATCACCTCGCGCGCGCGATCCGAGCCGGTGAGCAGGTCGATGGCGGGCACGTCCGAGACGAACTCGTAGGCCTCCCGCCGCCACGCGAACTCGCCAGGGTTCTGCGCGCGGACTTCGGCGAGCAGTCGCACCCCGGCCTCAACGGGCCGCAGCACGGCCCGACCGGTGACGTGCCACTCGACCCCAGCGCACACCTGCCCCGCGTGCTTGCCAAACTCCGGCCGGAAAGAGGTTGGTCTGAAGCCCGCGCCCGGGAGGGCGAGGGTGGCAAGCCTCGCAGCGAGCTTCTCCCCGTCCAGCCAGGGCGCGCCGATGAGCTGGAACGGCCGTGTCGTGCCGCGCCCCTCCGAGAGGTTGGTACCCTCCACCAGACACGCACCCGGGTAGATCATCGCGGTGAGCAGCGTCGGCATGTTGGGCGAGGGCGCAACCCAGGGAAGTCCGGCCTGGTCCCACCACAGCTCGCGGCGCCACCCCTCACACGGCAGCACCGCAAGCGCGAGGTCGGGGTGGCGCGTGGCCCGCAGCAGCAGCGCCAGTTCGCCCAGGGTCATCCCGTGGCGCACCGGCACCGGCAGCTCCGAGACGAAAGACCGGCAGCCATCCTCCACGGGGCCGCCTTCGACCGTGAGGCCGCCGAGCGGGTTCGGCCGGTCGCAGACGATGACCTCGACTCCGGCCTTCTCGCACGCGGTCATCACATGGGCAAGTGACGCGGCGAAGGTGTAGTACCGGCACCCGACGTCGGGAAGGTCCACGACCAGGGCATCCAGGTCCGCGAGGTGCTCCGGGCGCGGCGCCAAGGTCTCGGCAGAGGTGCCGTAGAGTGAGACCACCGGCAGACCCAGCGCCGGCTCGCGCTCCTCAACTACCGCTTCCATGTCCTGGGCGACGCCCCACAGCCCGTGCTCGGGCGCGAAGATCCGCAGCAGACGACCCCCGATACCGGCGAGGGCACGCCATGCAGGAACCAGGCCGGAGGTCACCGAGGCCTGGTTGGCGAGCAGGGCGAAGCGCCGGCCGGCAAGCAACGCCGGGTCCTCAACCAGCCGCTCGAGGCCAAGTCGAACTCGTTCCGCGCTCATTGTCAGCAAGTATAGCGGGCGCCTGGTGACGCGGGGCGGCGTATGCTTGGCTCCGTTCGAGGAGGCAGCGGTGGATCGTGACGAGTTCATCAACATCGTGGAAGGCAGAAACCCCCGCACGGTTTTCGAGCCGCTGGGAATCCGGGTGACGAAATACGACCCCGACGCCATGCAGGTGGCGATGGATGTGGACCACCGCCATCACCAGCACCTGGGGATGCTGCACGGAGGTGTTTCGGCGCTGCTCGCGGAATCGGCGGCATCGCTGGCTGCCGCGATGAGCGTGGACCTCTCGAAGCACATCATTGCGGGCGTGGACCTCAACGCCACCCACTTGCGTGCCAAGCGCGGCGGAACCTTGTTCGCGACCGCTCGCCCGCTCTTTCGTGGCCGCACGACCCACGTCTACGGAATCGAGATTACCGACGAGAGGGACGAGCTGGTGTGCGTCGCGCGCTGCACCATCGCGATCCGGCCGCACGCGCGCGAGAACCGCCAGGACCCCGACTGAGCTCCTCGGCTAAAACCTCGTGCTGCCCCTCAGGGCCACGAGCGGCGGGCGCCGTTTTGTTCCAGACTCGGGCTTGCAGTTCTTGACTCTCGACCGTCAACTGTCAGCCGTTGTGCAGTCCCTAGACCATCCGCAACAGGTGACCCATCTTGCGCTTCTTGGCCTCGAGGTACTTGCGGGTGAGTTCGGTGGGCGGGACCTCGAGCGGGACGCGCTCCACGATTTCCAGCCCGTACCCCGCCAGAGCCACGTACTTGGACGGGTTGTTGGTCATCAACCGCATCCGTCGCACGCCCAGGTCACGCAGGATCTGGGCACCCACTCCGTAGTCGCGCTGATCGGGTGGGAAACCGAGCTTCTGGTTGGCCTCAACCGTGTCCGCGCCGGCGTCCTGCAGTTCGTAGGCGCGCAGCTTGTTCACGAGGCCGATGCCGCGTCCCTCCTGGAGGAGGTAGAGCAGCACGCCGCGCCGCTCGGCGGCGATCCGCTCAAGCGCGGTTTCCAGCTGGGCACCGCAGTCGCATCGCGCCGAGGCGAAGACGTCGCCCGTGAGGCACTGCGAGTGGACCCGGACCAGCACCGGCTCCTCGGAGTTGATCTCGCCCATGACGAGGGCAACGTGCTCCTCGCCGGTGACCGGGGCGCGGTAGGCGTGGACGTGGAACTCGCCGTAACGCGTCGGCAACAAGGGCGCCGCCATGCGCTCGACGATGCGCTCGTGTCGCATGCGATAGGCGATGAGATCGCGGACGGTAATGGCCACCAGTCCGTGCTCGCGCGCCACCTCGAGCAGGCGCGGGAGGCGCGCCATGGACCCGTCGGTGTCCATGACCTCGCAGATCACGGCAGAAGGGTTGAGACCGGCGAGCCGTGCGAGGTCCACCGAGGCCTCGGTGTGCCCAGCGCGCTTGAGCACTCCGCCGTTGCGGGCCCGCAACGGGAACGTGTGCCCCGGCCGCAGCAGGTCCTCCGCTCGGGTTTGGGGGTCGATGAGCGCTCGCACCGTGGCCGCCCGGTCGGCGGCCGAGATTCCGGTCGTGACATGGTGGCGTGCTTCAACCGATACACAGAAAGCGGTTTGGTGGGGTGCGGTGTTGTGCTCGACCATCGGGGGCAGTTGCAGCTCGTCGCAGCGCTGTTCGGTGAGCGCCACGCAGATCAGGCCACGCGCGTGGGTGGCCAGGAAGTTGATTGCGTCGGGGCTCACCTTCTCGGCTGCGATCGTCAGGTCGCCCTCGTTCTCGCGGTCCTCGTCATCCACGATGAGGACGAAGCGGCCGCGGCGGAACTCCGCCCCGGCCTCCTCGACGCTCGCGAAAACGCTGCCGTCCTGCCTTGCGTCCGCCATTCAACCTAGCCCTTGGGCACGGCGCTGGGCGCGGCGGCGGGCGCCGGAGGCTCTTCCTTGACCACCGTGAACGGGATCCGGCTGGTCCGCGTGACGCCGGCCTTGGGGTCGCGCAGGCTCACCTGGAGTTCGAACTCGACGCCGCGGCGGAACCCGGAGAGCGGCAGCACCTGGCCGAACACCCAGATGTCCCCGATCACGCGGGCCCCGGTCGTGGCCTGGAAAGGCTGCTCGTCGTGCTTCTTGCCTGCGGAGTAGAGGCCGATCGAGAGCTCGATCTTTGGCTGCCCCTGCTCGTCCAAGCTCGGCCGCGCGACGTACGCCGCGTATGTGATGTTCTCTTCGGACTTGTAGCGATTATCCAGCCGCGGGATCAGCTGCATACCGCCCAGGTGGAACGAGTCACCCAGGTGAGCCTGCGCCGCCTGGCGGGTGTCCGCACCCCAGTAGATCGGGGAGATGTACGGGCCATCAGCAGGCACCGGCTCGTTTGTCGCATCCATCGACGTGACCGCGACCGGACCGGCGTCGTTGAACAGGGCGATGTCGACCTTCCAGGTGCCGGCTTCCACCGGTAGCGAGAACTCGTAGGAACGCCCGCCCGGGACGCCGAGCGGCAGAACGGGAGAGGCGAAGCTGCCGACGACGTCGCCGCCCTCGGCCTTGCGAACCCGGCCAACCGCCTGCGTGGCCGGCGGGACCGCATCGGGGAACTGTAGGTAGACCCAGATCGGGTGGACCGTCTCACCCGCGACGCCCGAGGCGGTGAGGGCGGCCGCGCCGTCCGGCCACGGCCGCGGCTCCAAGCCGAAGACGATCTGCTGGGACGAGGTTGCGGCCTTGGAGCCGGGTAGCAGGCCCATGCGGGGCACCTCGGTGAGCTTGGGGTGGAGGAGCAGCTGCTCGGCCCTGGTGGCAATGAGCTTCAGGGCCTGAAGGTTGCGCCGGTCGGCGCGGTCGAGCAGAAAGTCGCCGGCCCCCACTCTGGTTTCCGAGAAGACGAAGAGGGTCTCGTCGGTCTTCTTGGCGGCGGGCTTGCCGTCCTTCGTGTACATCCAAATCTGGATCCCGCCACGCTCGATGAACCCCGGCCTGTTGCCCTCTTCCTCGTCGGCGCCGGGTAGGAGGTTCTGTGCGGCGAGCGGGCGTCCCATCAGGAGGAGCACCTTGCCCCGGTCGGACATGCTCCCCTTGATCTTGTCGGTGGAGAATTGCTTGTCCGCGGCGGCGACGCGCATGTCGTAGTCGAGCTTGAACTCGTTCTGGACTGTGTTGAGGTCGGGATCACGCCTTGCCCAGAACAAGTCGATGAAGGCCTGGGCCTCGGCGTCCGTCTTGACCTGGGCGTACGCCTTGCGCTCGGTGTCGGTGAGCAGGAAGCCGGCCGGTCCGCCGGACCAGTCCTTGTAGGTCTGGGAAAGTTGCGCGGTCGCGGCTGTCGCTGCGAGCCAGGCGGCCAGCGCAAGGGGGACGAAGGTTCGCCGCATGACGATCTCCTTTTTATTGCGCCGCCGGTCGTCCGACGGGGCCAACCATCATACACCCCTTGTGCAACAACGGAACGAGGCTTGGCATGCCACGCCGCGATACAGGCCGCAGCCGTCTGCTGCCGGCACTGTGAACTGTACGCTCGTCCTAGAAGGCGTTGCCGAAGGAGAAGAACAGCTCGCCGGGCGATTCTTTCACAACGGTCCCGTTGATGAGGTACGTTTCAGGGTGGAACTTCCAACCGTACTCGAGGCGTATCGGCCCCACCGGTGTGTCGGCCCGCAGGCCGATTCCGCCGCCCCAGCGCATCTCGTTGAAGTTGACTGCACGCCAGCCAGCCCACACGTTCCCGCCGTCTACGAAGAGGGTGCCCCCGACGACGCTGAAGATCGGGAACCGCCACTCGAGGTTGTTGATCAAAAGGCCGGCTCCGCCGACCGCCACCACGCCCACAGGGAGCTGGCAGTTCTTGTCAGCCAGCGTCGTGCAGCTCAGGGTCTGGTTTGGAATGCCCAGCAGGTCGATCTGGAACGCACGGTTCGTCACGCGGCCGCCTGCGTAGAAGCGCACGTTGACCGGCACCTGGAGGTTGTCCGCCTCGCCGGGCTGGCGGTCGCGCGGTTCGATCCCCCCGCCGCGTACCGAAAAGGCCAGCACACCGCCCGCGGCCGGCAGGTACGAGGAGAAGGACAGGCTCAGCAGGTCGAACGCCGCGTCGGCCTGGAAGAGCTTGAAGGCGTGTTGCCACTCGATCGAGGCGTACGCACCGCGGCGAGGCACAAGGATGTCGTTGCGCGTGTCCCAGGTGAGGCTCGGGGTGAGCGACGCGATGTGGAGACGCTGCTGGCTCCGCTCGATGTCCGACAGGATCCCTTGGGGCGCCGTGTTATCGACGACTTGGTAGTCGAGCCGCAGCAGCCACCGCAGGGGCCGCTTTCTGCGGTCGCCGAATTCCACGAACGCGCCGCGCTGGAAGACCTCGTAGGAGGGGAAGCTTTCCTGCGTCTGGTAGATCGAGAGCGAGGTGGGGAAGCCCAGCAGACCAAGGCCCTGCGGCTCCCGATAGGTGAGCTGAAAGCGGTTTTGCAGGGACGACAACCGGGAATCGAAGGTGAGGCTGCGGCCGGTGCCGAACAGGTTGAGCTCGGACCACGAGAGCGACACCTGTGCCTTCTGCTCGGTGTCGTAGCCGAGACCGAAGGCGTACGCTCCGGTAGGGCCCTCGGTAAGTCCGATCACCAGGCCGCGGCGGCTGCCGCTGTCCTGATCCGGGACCGGGTGGATGCTCACGCCCTGGAAAATGCCGAGCGCGAGGAGGCGGCGTTGGGCCGCAAGCTGTGCCTCCGGTCCCGCCACTTCACCCGGCTTGAGCCCGGCTACCTTCTCGACCACGCGCGGGCTCGTTCTCTCGAGGCCCGCCACGACGACCCTTCCTACGACCGCATGCGTGCCGGGTTCGGCCCGGAGCGTCACCGAGCAGGACTGCTCCTCGCAGGCGTGCGAGGTTCCCACGCGCGCGTCGGGGTAGCCCGCGTCCTGGATTGCCACCTCGAGCGTCGCCCTGGCCTCCTCCTCCAGGCCCTGGCTCCAGGGGCCGTCCTTCTTGATCGGCAGCACCGGCGCCTTGACATCGACCGGCACACCCTCGACCACAACGTCCCGCACGAGACGCCGGGCGCCTTCCTCGATGGGAAACTCCACGACCACCTTGTCCCCGCTCGGCACGATTCGCGGGGCCTCGACCCGGGCATCGGCGAATCCGGCCGCCCGGAGCACCGCCAGCACCGACGAGGTGTCGGCCTCCAGCGTTTCGTCGTCCACAGACTCGCTGCCCCAGCGCCAGAATCGCCCAGGGTGGGCGCCGACCCTCTGGCGCAGGTCCTTCTCCGGCAGTGAGTGCAGCCCCGGGAAACGCACTGCGAGTATTGGCGTCCTCGGACCGGCTTCCACCTTGAGATGCAAGACCCTGTCGCGGCCCTTCTCAAGAACCTCACCCTGGACCCTTGCCAGCAGCCTTCCGTCCTGCTGCAGAAAGATCCGCACCCGCTCGACGACCGTGTCCACAGCCGCTTCGTTGAAGGTCTCCTCGCCCCGAAGAAACGGCAGCGCCTCCACCTCCAGGCTCTTGCTGCGTTTAAGCCCTTCCAGCTCGAGCTCGTAGTGCGGGCCTCTGCGAGCTTCGAACCTCACCGAAGCACCCTCGGCACCCTGGCTCACTGCCGGGGATTCAACCTCCGCGTCCCAGAAGCCCTCCCGCCGCAGGTACGCCGCGAGACGGCGGCGAGCCACCTCCAGGTTGGCCGTGGTGAGACGCTGGCCGGGTTTCAGCTTGCAGATAGCCCACAGCTCCCCCGGCTTCAGCGACGAGTCGGGAACCTCCAACAGGTGGACCGTGACCGGCCTTCCAAGTTCGCCGCGCACCGTCACGGCGACCTCGCCGCTCTGCCTATCGAAATGGAGGTCGGGTTCCAGCCGCGCCTCGGGGTACCCGTTGTCGGCCAGCTCCTGCTGTGCCCGCTCGAGCGAACTCTCGAAGATCGGGACCCAAAACGGAGCTTCCTTGACGAGGCCGAGCGCGGCCAGCACCCGTTTCGTCTCCAGGCGAGGCAACCCGAGAACGTTCACCGTCCGGACCCGCGACACCGGCTGGACTCGAACCCGGATTACGGCGCCGCCCTTGCCCTCCTCGACCGCAACCACCACGTCCTCGACGACGCCTGTAGCCAGCAGCGCCTGCACCCCGCTTCGGATCTCCGACCGCGACAGCGTGCTCCCTTCCGGCACCCCAAACACTCGGCGGAGGCGGTAGGGCGCGGGGTACCCGGGCGCATCGAACACGACGGTGGCGACCGGAACAGCGCCCCACTGCATCGAGGCGGCCACCAGCATCGCGGTCAGTACCGGCGCTGCCACTGTATCCCCATGGAGTACGAGCCATCGACTTCGCGCGCCGCCTGGAGGTAGATACCCAGGCCCAACCGCCAGCGGCTGGTGACGATCTCCTCCCGGTTGGAGGTGAGGTTCGTGGACACGATGACGAACCAGTCGCGCGTCAGCTGCTTGGAGACGGTGAGGCGTGCCGTGGGACTGCCGCTCTGGGTGCTGGCAAAAGGATCGACCTGGAGCTGGTCGACGTCCAGCAGTGTGCGGGCGCGCTTCGTGACGGCCCCGGCAATCTCCCCGGTGATGAAAGACGACGCTGCGGCTCCGGTCTGCGACGCGGTTGCCTCGCTTTCCCGCCGCCCGACGAAAAGCAGGGAGATGATGTCCATCTCCGGGAGTGCTGGGGCGCTGGTGAAGGTCGGGGTCATGCGGTCGAGCGTGCCGACGAGGCCGACCGTGATGTCGTACGACTGAACGATGGTGCGTGCCAGCACGTCCAGCCGAGGCTCAAGACGGTCTGGGCTCGTGAACGTCACGACCCCGCGATCCAGTTGGTAGCGTGTGCCGGAGAACTCCAGCTCGCCGCCCGGCAGAGCCTCGAGCCTCCCCAGCACCCCGTATTTCGCGGTCGTGCCGACGATGCGCAGCGAGCCCTTCGCGGTCAGGCGCGCTAGCGGGCTTTCGACCTCGAACGTGCCAGGCACATCCACCGCCACGTTCAGCGTCATCGGCGAGCCTTCGTCCGAACGGGCTCGCTCGCGCGCCAGCAGCGCTTCGACGACGAGCTTCTGCAGGTCAACCGGACGGCGGTAGTAGGTGCGGCCCAGCGTGAGCTTGCCGCTCAGCAGCAGGTCGGCCAGCGGCCCGACAAGACGCAACTCCCCGGAGAGATTCGGTCTGAGGCCCGTCGTGAGCGGCCAGCTTACGTTGCTGGCTTGAAGTGCCAGGTCGAGCTCGAGCTGCGGCATGAGCACCACGCGCCCGTTGCAGACCCCATTGCCCCCGAGCAGCGAGAAGTCCACCCCGTCAAGCTGGATCACTTCCGGGACAAACTCCACGACGCCCGAGATGCGGGTGGCGGGCTCCGGCAGCCCCGGAAGGCGCAGGGAGCCCTCGGAAACTCGGGCGATCCCCTCGAACCTGGGAGCCGTGTCGGTGCCCGTGATCTCGCCAATGAGCTCGACGCGCCCCCGCGGGCGGGCCTCCCTCCACACGAGGCCAAGAAGTTGGCCGGGAAGCTCACCCGAGACGTTTCCAGTGAGGTTCCCGTCGCTTGCGCGTGCCGCCCTGACGAAGAGGTTTGCCCGTTTTCCGGCTACGGTCGCGCCGTCCAGGCGAACGGACCCACCCTCGACGACAAAGTGGGCCGGCTTTTCGAGCGCGGCCCGCTCCCCTTCGATCTCGACCTCGAGCTCTCGCACGACGCCGTCGAGCCGGGCGGGTTGAGGCGGCGCCAGATGTACATCGGCCTCGCCGACCATGCGACCTTCCAATGGAAAATCGTAGCCGGCGAGATCCTTCGCCAGAACGTGCCACGAGTCGACACCGAATTCCAGCTTTCCGCTGAACTCGCCCTTGTTGCGCCGGAGATCGCCCGCCAGGTGCCAGACGCTCGGCCGGGAAAGCTCAACCCGCATCCCCTGGGCGTCCAGATCGACCAGCCCGTGCGCCCCTCCCGCACTGGTTACCTCCAGCCTGCCGGCGGGACTGTCGAAGGGGAAGGCCCCGTGCAGAGAGCAGTCGAGGGCCCCCCCCGCCATGCGGGCAAGCGGCGGCGCGATCGTGTCGAGTCCGAAGCCGGAGAGCCTGGCGTCCACCAGCGCCTCGCGCCTGGAGAGGTCCACCCTGGCCGACGCGCTGAAAGGACCGACCGCCAGATCGGAGACGGCGACGACCTTGTTCTCCAGGTGCACCTGGCCGGTGCCGGCGCCGAAAACGACCCCGGCGACCGCGACGTCGGCGAGCCGCAGTTGGGCATCGGCTCGAGGCGCATCAATCGTGCCGGACAGTGAGCCCGTGAAGCTCACGTGTCCGGCGAGCGGGGCGTGGACACCGCCCCAGGCGACCATCCGGTCGAGCGGCACCCCCTGGCCTTCGAGGTCGAGCTGCACGCCGCTGACCTTGCCGTAGCGCAGCTCCCCTTTGCACCTCACCCGCCCCGCGCCGACATGGATCACGCCGTTGGAGACCGTAAGGATCCCGTGCCCGACGCGGAACGAGCCCTCGAGCCCGTCCGCGTCCACCGGGCCGAAGGAGACCGGGGCGACCGCTACGGTGCCGTCGACCTCGAGATCCTGGAACGGGCCCTGCAGGGCGATTTCGGCGGCCACCTCCCCGCGCAGCTCGGCCGGCAGGACATCGGTACCGATCCAGCCCCGCAGCAGGCGCGCGATCGTCCGCACCGGTAACTTCTCACCCTGGATCCTCCACGTGGGAATCCACGTGCCGAGCGTCAGCCGGCCCTCCCAGCTGACCGGTGCCCCGGAGAGACTCGCGCTCCTGGCGGCAATGCCCAGCGCCCCGTCACCTTCGAGGCTGACCACGACCCTCCCGGCCACAGGTACGTCGCCGCTACCGGCCTGGAGCTCCGCCACGCCGGTGCCGAAGCCCCGCTTGAAAGCCCCGCCGTTCCAGGCCACGTCCGCGTTGACCCGGCACATCCCCGACAGCCCGGCATCGTTGGCGCCGAGTTGCTTGAGGAACTCCGCGATGCTCGCTCCCTCGCCGCGGGCGGCGATCCGGTGGGGCCACGGCGGGCCGAAGCTCCCGAGCGTGTAGGAACCTTCGAACTTGCCGCCAAGGAACGTCAGCTGATAGACGGTGGCCTCCAGCCCCTCCGGCGAGAGGTGGACCTCCCCGCTCAGGTCCTCGAGCCCCAGGCCGGCCACGTTGACCTTCAGGCCCGAAACCGCGGCGTCGATCCGGAAGTCCTTGCCCTGAACGCTCGCCTGCCAACGCGCCGCGACCTTGCCAGCGAGCCCCGCTCCGATCTGCAACGTGCGGTCGAGCGCCGCGAGCTCCAGCTCCGTCGTCCCTTCGGCGCGCGCTGCGGCGCCGGCCTGCTTCCCGCTCACCTCCAGCGACCACTCCGCACCACGGCCCCGGAGACGGCCGAGCTCCCAACCCTTTTCTGTCTTCCTGCCCCACGCCATCAGGCTTCCCGATACTGGCTGCATGCCTGGAACGGTGAGCGTGAACGATCCGACGTGCGCGACTGCCGAGCTGATCGGGCTTCGCCGTGTCCCGTTCCAGCGTGCCTCCACGTCCCGCGCCGTCAACACCAGCCCGCCGGGAATCGCGAGCCTGGTGATCTGCACGTCCTCCAGCTCGAGCTGCCGCACCAGCACCCTGACCCAGCCGACACCGGACGTCTGCCGGGGGGGCGGTGCGGCCTCGATGTCGAGACGGACGCCGACGAGTCGAACGCTGTCCACCCCAATCTCGCGATCCGCAAGCCTGAGATCGCCGATCGCGACCTCCGCGAAGGCAACCCTCAGCATCGGCGCCCCCGCAGGGCCGACCTCCAAACCCGTGACGACAATGCGTGGGGGTACCAGCGAGACGTGCAGGTCTGCGACCCGCACAGGCTGGCCAGCCGCGGCGGCCGCTCGCAGGCAGAGCTGGCTCGCCAGCCAGGCCCGCGTTCGCGGAAGGTCGAGGACCCAGGCGGCGAGGGCCACAAGCGCAATCCAGCCGACGACAGCGAGCAGCAACCCGATCGTGGTCCGGGTCAGGTGTGGACGGCGGTGGAGCACCTCACCCCTCCCGCTCGCCCCACTTGAGCTTCTGGTGGAGGATCGAGAAGAAGCTCGCAGTGCGGTCGCGGATGAGCGAAAGCGGTTCCGTCGCGGCGCTGACCTCCACTCGTGTCTCGGCGGGCAGCGGCATGCCGACCTGGCCGTCGAGGGTCAGGTAGACCTCCTGGTCACCGCTGTCCACCCACACCCGCACCCTGCGGTCCAGCGGCACGACCAGCGGGCGGTCCCGAAGAGTGTGCGAGCAGATCGGGGTGATGAGCATGGCCCCCAGGCCGGGGTGCACGATCGGCCCGCCGGCGGAGAGGTTGTAGGCGGTCGAACCTGTGGGGGTGGCAAGGATCAAGCCGTCGGCGTTGTAGCGGGATAGAAACTCGTCGTTGATCTCCACGTTGATGGTCAGGATGCGCGCCAGCGCGGCCTTGTTGATCACCACATCGTTGAGGACCAGGAACTCCTGCCGCTCCCCACCCTCGCCCACAATGACCTGAAGCCGGTCCCTCTCCTCGATGCTCACGTGTCCCGACACAAGGTCCTCGATCAGGGAGAGCGCCTTTTCGCGCCTGTGCTCGGTGAGGAAGCCGAGCGTCCCCATGTTGACCCCGGCCACTGGCGTGGCCGTCGGACAGCCCCGGGTCACCGAGAGGAACGTCCCATCGCCGCCCAGCACGACCACCGCGTCCACGTGGCGGCCAAGCTCGGCGCGTACGGGTCCGGGAGAGACACCGAGGGCGGAAGCCGACTCCGCATCCGCGACGCCTTCGACGCCCCGCCTGGCCAGCTCACGCAGGATCTGCTTGCCGACAGCGATCGCCTCCGGGCTGGAGAGCTTGACCGCCAAGCCCACCCTCGCGGGCGGCAGGTGAGACTTCGCAGGCCCCACGCAGCCATTCTAGCCGAGTGAACGCGCCGCGTGGCAGCTCCGGCAGGAAACCTCAGCCGGCGGGCTTGTGCAGCATCGCGACGATCTCGTCAGGCTCGGGGAAACGCCCGGTCTCGTGCTTGGAAAAGACCATCTTGCCGTCCGCGACGACGTCGAAGATGCCCCCGGAACCCTTGACCAACTTGGCGTTCACACCAAAAGCTCGCTTGAGCTCGGCCGCCAGACCGGCGGCCCTGGGCTCGTAGTTTCAAGCCACGCAGTAGGTGATCTCGACCTTCACGGTTCCCTCCCGCTCGCGCGCCCCAACGGCCTCAGCAACGCACGCCGCAGCGCCGGCATTTCGAATCCCAGGAGCATCGCGGAGAGCACGCACGCCGCGCCTGCACCGGCCGCCGTCCACGGGGCGCCCGCGTGCTCGGCCACCCAGCCCGCAGCGAGCCCCCCAATCGGCGAGAGCCCGGAGAACAGCCAGATGTACAGCGAGACCGTCCGCCCGCGCAGGTGGTCCGGGGCGGTCGTCTGCAGGAAGCCGTTGGTTGTCGAAAGCTGGATCGCGACGCCCAGCCCAACCAGAACGAGCCATCCCGTTGCCGCCGCCAAGTGCTTGGTGAGCGCAAGCGCCACCAGGCCCACGCCGAGCGCCCCCTGCCCCAGCGCCATGACCGCGCGCGTCCCTCGCGTGCCGCGCCGGGCCGCCGTCCCCAGCGCTCCAAACACGGCGCCCAGGCCCGCGCTTGCCATCAGCACCCCAAACCCCCGTGCGCCGGAGTGCAGGACGTCGCGGGCGAACACCGGCAGCAGCGTCATGTACGAGAGACCGAAGGCGGAGGTGACAGCCACCGCGGCGAGGACCAGCCTCACCTTCGGCTCGCCCCACGCGTAGCGCAACCCCTCGAGGAGATGGGAACGGATCGAGCCCGAAGGCGCAACCAACGCAGGCCGCGTGCGAATCATCAGCAGCGCGACCAGCACCGCGAGGTAGCTGGCCGCGTTCACCGCGAAGCAGACGCCCTCGCCCCAGGCCGCCACCAGCACGCCGGCGAGCGCGGGCCCCACCATTCGGGCGGCGTTGAACGCGGAGGAGTTGAGCGACACCGCACTCTGCAGGTCCTCGATCCCGACGATGTCAAATTGCAGGGTCTGCCGTGCCGGCATGTCCAGCGTGTCCACGATCCCCTGGAGGAACGCGAGCACCAGCACGTGCCAGACCCTGACTGCGCCCGAGAGCGTGAGTGCGGCCATGAGGCTCGCCTGTACCAGGCTGGCCGACTGGGTCAGCAGCACCAGCAGACGGCGGGGGAAGCGGTCGGTCACGACCCCGGCGATCGGCGCACCCACCAGCGAGGGACCGAAGCGCGCCGCCGACAGCAGCCCCAGCACCAGCGGCGAGCCGGTGAGGCGGTAAACGAGCCATGCCTGGGCGGTCGTTTGCATCCAGGTGCCGTTCACCGAAACCCACTGCCCCACCCAGTACACGCGGAAGCCGCGGTGCCGCAACGCGCGGAAGGTGTGTCGCAGGCGCGAAGCCACTCTCCCCATCAACGGAGAAGGTAGCAGAAGCGACAAAAGGGACGAGGCACGACGAACGAGGGAAGGCACACGACGGCACACGGTGCGACCTTCAAACGCGGCTCGCCAAGGGACCTTGCAGCCCCCCTCTGTGTTTCCCTCTCGCCTTTTGAATCTTGCCTTCTGCCTGCTAGGTCTTGTCCGGGAGCGGCGGGGCGTCGCCGCCTGGCAGAGGAGCCTCCGGCTCGCGCTCGGTCACGGACTGCAGGCGGTCCTCGAACTTGCCGGCGAGCCTTTCCGCCTCCTCGTACTTCTTCTGAGCGTTACCGATATGAGTCCCAACCAGCCGGAACACCTCCGATAGCCGGCCGAAATCGGTCTGCAGGCGAGCCAACTCGTTCAGTATCTCGCGCGCTTGCGCTTCCACCTGCATCCCCTTCAGGCCGGTGGCGATGGTCAACAGGTACGCGTAGAACGAGTTGGGAGACACCGGCACGACCCGCCGTGCGATCGCGTCGTTGAGGAGCGAGCGCTCGTCAGCGCTTACGCCCTCACGGACGAACGCTTCGTAGTAGACGTTTTCCGCGGGTATGAACATCAGCGCGAATTCGAACGTCCCCTCACCGGGGCGGATGTACTTGGCGATCTCGTCGATGCGCCCCTTGACGGATCTCTCGAATTCCTTGCGCGCCGTCCTGCGCGCGGTGTCGTCCTCGGCGGCCAGCAGCCGCTTGAACGACTCCAGGGGGAATTTGGCGTCCACCGGCACAAGGTGGTCGCGCAGCTTGATCACGGCGTCCACCGCTTGACCATCGGCGAACCGGTACTGGAGCTCGAAAAAACCCGGCGGGAGCACCTGGCGCAGGAACTCCTCAAGTTGCCACTCCCCCATCTGGCCGCGGAGCTTGGGCGCCTTGAGAATGCCCTGAAGCTCGTCGATCTCGCGCCCCAGCGCCTCCATGCGCGTGGCCATCTCGGCCACCTGCCCGAGCTGCCCCCTGAGGTCCCCGAACACCTTAATGACGCCTTGCTGGCCCTGGCGCAGAGCCTCCTCGGTCGTGGTCTTGACCCCTTGGACTTGCTGGCCGAACTCGCCAAGCTGCCGGTAGAAATCCGCCACAACCGAGGTGAGCTGGCCGCTCACCTGTGCCAGGGCGTCGCGCTGCGACTGCGCCAGCGCCAGCGAGACCCGCGCCAGCTCGTCCCGCACCGCCCGCTCCTGGCGCAGCGAGCGGGCCAGCTGGATCAGCAGGAGCACGACGATCGCCCCGGCAAGGACAGCGATGCCGACCGTTAACTCCGTCATGCCGTTGCTCCCCTCTCGGCCCCCTCGGGCCGGGGCGGCAGCCCGCGCAGCTCCCGAACGCGGGCCTCCGCCGCAGCTGCCAGAGCCCGCCTGTTCGCGTGCGGCGGCCGCAGCGGCTCGCCAAACCGGACCTCGGCAAGGACCGAGCGGTGGGAGGCGAGGCGCAGCACATGACCGAGGAAGCCTTCGCCGCGGAACCAGGCCACCACATCCAGGTTCTCGGCGGTGACCGGCTCGCCGTCGAGCTCCAGGTAGCGCACCGCCGCAGGTACCACGGGCACCCGGGCATCCACTGCGGCCTGGAAGATTCCGCTGCGGAAAGGCAGCGGAGTCGGTGCCGTCGGTCGAGGTGCCCTCGGGAAAGCCCAGGACCGTGGCGCCTACCGCCAGCGCCGCCGCCACCTGCGCGACCCCACGGGCCCCGGCGCGCTTGAGCTGCCTGTTGATGAAGATCGTGCCGCCCGAGGCGGCCAGCGCGCCGAACAACGGCCAGCGCCGCATGTCGTGCCGGGCCGCGAACACGCACCGGGAAGAGCCCGCCGATCGTGACCACGTCTGCGTACCCGTAGTGGTTCGAGACCACGAGCGAGCCCGGAGGCGGCAGCTCGCCGACACGACGGATCCTGATACCCAGACAGCGCTGCCCCAAACGCGCCCAGCGCGAGTTGTGCGGCGCGGTGCGCGGCCAGCGCTCCGGGAAGCGCGACAGAACCGCGAAGATCGCCCGCGCCACAACCAGCCAGGAGCCCACCGCAAACACGCCGAGGCGTGCGACCGCCCGCGCGCGACTGCTGGAGGCCATGCGCTCTTGTACCACAGAAGCAGGCTCGGGCCCGAGACCGGGGCAAGGGACGAATCACTTAGAGTCTTGCGATCAAGCCTCGGCCGGGTGGGGGATAGGCCTGAGGCTGGTCGGGGGGTGGTGGGGCAAGCGAGTTCGTGATAAATTTCACGCCGGAAGCCGGCTCTCCGGCACCGGAGGTTGGCCGATGTCTGATGTCCGTCCATTCCGAGCCTTGCGGCCCCGCACCGACCTGGCCGCGCGCGTCGCAGCACCTCCCTACGACGTGATCAACTCGGAAGAGGCCCGGCAGATGGCCGAGGGCAACGAGTTCTCGTTCCTCCACATCAACAAGCCGGAGATCGACCTGCCGCGCGAGGTGGACATCTACGACGACCGCGTCTACGCCACCGGCGCCCGAAACCTGCGGCGGTTCATGGCCGCCGGGGTGTTTGTGCGCGAGAAGGAACCGCGCTTCTACGTCTACCAGCAGCGCATGGGCGGCCACGTGCAGGCCGGCATGGTGGTCGCCGCGAGCTGCCAGGAGTACGCCGACGGTCTCATCAAGCGTCACGAGTTCACCCGCAAGGACAAGGAGGACGACCGGACGCGGCACACGCATGAACTGAACGCCAACGCCGGCCCGGTGTTCCTCACGTACCGCAAGCGCCCCGACATCGACGCGATCGTGGACGGCATCCGCAAGGGGTCGCCGACCTACGACTTCATAGCACCCGACGGCATCGCCCACACCGTCTGGGTCGTCCCGGCCGAGCAGGCCGAGCGGATTCGGGCCGCGTTCGGCCAGGTACCGGCCCTCTACGTCGCCGACGGGCACCACCGCGCCGCCTCGGCAGCCAGGGTCGGCCTCGAGCGCAAGGCCGCCAACGCTGACCACCGCGGCGACGAGCCATACAACTACTTTCTGGCCGTGCTGTTCCCCCACGATCAGCTGCGCATCCTGGACTACAACAGGGTGGTCAAGGACCTCGGGGGGCTGTCGGAGAAGGAGTTCCTCAAGAAGGTGGGAGAGAAGTTCACGGTGGCGCCGGCCTCCGAGCCGCGCCCAGACGCCCCGCGGCGCTTCGGGATGCTTCTAGGAGGAAAGTGGCACCGGCTAGAGGCCAAGCCCGGCACCTTCCCGGCCAACGATCCCGTGCGTTCGCTGGACGCGGCGATCCTCCAGGAGAACCTGCTCGCGCCGGTCCTGGGCATCGCCGATGTCCGCACCGACAAGCGCATCGACTTCGTCGGCGGCATCCGCGGATTCGGCGAGCTGGAGCGGCGCGTCAAAGAAGGGTGGGCGGCGGCTTTTGCCCTTTTCCCGACTTCGCTCGACCAGCTCATGTCGGTGGCCGACGCGGGTCTCGTGATGCCGCCCAAGTCCACCTGGTTCGAGCCCAAGCTCCGCTCCGGCCTGCTGGTGCGGACCTTGGACACGTGGTGAGCGGGGCAGAGCGCCCCGCATGAAAGGGAGGTCGCAATGGTGATCCTGATCTGTGACGCCTTCGACAAGTCGCTCCCCGACCGCCTCAAGAAGTTCGGGGAGGTCACCGAGGACGCGGCCCGGCTCCCCGAGGCCGAGGTCGCGCTGGTGCGCTCCAAAACCAAGTGCACCCCCGAATGGATCGCCGGAGCCCCCAAGCTGAGGATGATCATCCGCGGTGGCGTCGGCCTCGACAACATCGACCAGCCGGCCGCAAAAGCTCGCGGAATCCAGGTCAAGAACACCCCAGCGGCTTCCTCGGTGGCGGTAGCGGAGCTCGCGTTCGGCCTCATGCTTGCGGTGCCTAACCGTCTCATCGAGGCGCACAACGCCATGAAGCTCGAAGGGAAGTTCCTCAAGAAGGAGCTCAAACGCACCGAGCTGTTCGGGAAGACGCTGGGCCTGGTCGGCATCGGCCGCATTGCCTCCGAGGTGGCCAAGCGCGCCGCGGCGTTCGGGATGCGGGTGATGGCCTGCGATCCCTACGTCAAGCACTCCGACGTCGCGATTCTGGTGCCCAGCCTCAAGGAGCTGCTGCGCCAGGCCGATTACATCTCCCTCCACGTTCCGCTCAACGACGAGACCAAGAACATGATCAACAAGGAGACGATTGCCGGAATGAAGGACGGCGTGGTCATCGTCAACACCGGCCGAGGCAAGTGCATCGTCGAGGCCGACCTGGCAGAGGCGCTCAAGACCGGCAAGGTCGCAGCCTACGCCACCGACGTCTGGTACTCCGACCCACCCGACCCGTCATCCCCACTGCTCTCGGCGCCCAACGTGATCATGACCCCGCACATCGGGGCCAGCTCCAAGGAAAACCTGCTGCGCATCGGCAACGAGGTCGTCACGCTGCTCGAGGAGTGGAAGAAGTGACCGTGAAACGCGCGGAGGCTCGCTCGGGGTGCTAAACGGTCGGATGCAGCGTTTCACGGTCATCCTGAGGCGGGCGAAGCCCGACGAAGGATCCCGTGGACCTGCGGGTTTGGTGGGATCCTTCGCCCGCGTGTGGCGTGCTCAGGATGATGACCGCCAACGTCGAGGCTCGTGCGACGAGTTCGGCAAGATGTGAACGCAAAGGAGGCTTCGATGAGTCACAGGGTCATCAATTTCTACGCCGGTCCCGCCGCCCTGCCGCTCCCCGCCCTCGAGCGCGCGCAGGCCGAGCTCCTGGACTTCGAGGGCACCGGCATGTCGGTAATGGAGATCTCTCACCGCGCCAAGGAGTACGACGCGGTGCACAACGAGGCGATCGCCCTCGTCAAGGAGCTCCTCGCCGTCCCCGATAACTTCAAGATCCTGCTGCTCCAGGGGGGCGGCAACCTGCAGTTCGCCATGCTCCCCATGAACATCCTCCACTCCGGACGCAAGGCCGACTACATCATCACCGGGCAGTGGGCGAAGAAGGCGTACAAGGAGGCCAAGATCGTCGCCGGCGATGCCGCCCGCGTGATCGCCTCCACCGAGGAGGAGAAGTTCTCCCGCCTGCCGCGCAAGGACGAGATCAAGGTCAACCCCGACGCCGCCTACGTGCACTTCTGCTCGAACAACACGATCTTCGGGACGCAGTGGAAGAGCTTCCCGGAGACCGGCGGCATCCCGCTCGCCAGCGACATGTCCTCGGACTTCATGTGGCGGCCGTTCGACGTCAGACCGTTCGGCCTGATCTACGCCGGCGCCCAGAAGAACCTCGGGCCCTCGGGCCTCGTCGTGGCCATTATCCGCGACGACTTCCTCGCCGCCTGCTCAGACAAGCTTCCCAGCATGCTGCAGTACAAGATCCACGCCGACAAGAACTCGCTCTACAACACCCCGCCCTGCCTCTCCATCTACATCCTGCGCAACGTCCTCGCGTACAACAAATCGATCGGCGGCCTGGACGCGATCCACAAGAACAACCTCAAGAAGGGGGAGCTGCTCTACGGCTGCATCGACAAGTACCCGGAGTTCTACAAGGGCCATGTCAGGGTGAAGGACGACCGCTCCTACATGAACGTGGACTTCTTCCTCCCGAACGATGAGGCCACCGACGCGTTCCTCAAGGAGTCCAAGGCCGCCGGGATGGTTGGCCTCAAGGGCTACCGGGACCTGGGCGGGATCCGCGTCTCCATGTACAACGCCATAACCGTCGAGCAGGTCCAAAAGCTGGTGGGGTTCATGGAGGAGTTCGCCAAGAAACGCGCCTAGAGGGGTGGAGCTGCCTTGCTCGTCCCTCTCCCGCTTGCGGGAGAGGGGTCGGGTGAGAGGACCTTATCTCCCTCTCCCCCAGGGAGAGGGCGGGGTGAGGGGAACGAGGAACAAGAGACGGGCGGGGCGCGAGGCCCCGCCCTTCCGTTGCGGCAGCCACACCGGGCGCGCGTTCATCACGGAAAAGCGGTCTCATCGCGCAAGCAGAAATGGCCTATGATGCGGGGCCTGATGCGAGACGCGGCGGCAGGATCAGCGACTCGAACCCGAAGGGAGACTTCGATGCACCACGAACGACGTGGATTCTCTGGCAGTAACCTTCCCGCGACGGTGCGGACCGGGTTGGTAAACCTCCTCGTCTTGGGTGTCGCGCTGCTAGGAATGCCGCTGGCAGCCGGCGCTGCGCAGCGCGCTCTCATACGCTTCCCGACCCTCCACGGCACCACCATCGTCTTCGAGGCGGGCGGCAACCTCTGGCGGGTGGATCACCAGGGCGGCGTGGCCCAGCGCCTCACAACCGACCCCGGCATTGATCTCATGCCGCGGTTCTCCCCCGACGGCAAGGAGATCGCCTTCACAGGCGAGTACGACGGCAACAGAGACGTGTACGTAATCCCCGCCGAGGGCGGCCTGACGCGGCGGCTGACGTTCCACTCCGACGTGGTACCTGAAGCGCCGATGCGCTGGGGGCCCGACAACATGGTCGTGACGTGGACCCCCGACGGGAAGAGCATCATGTTCCTTTCGCGGCGAACGACCTACAACGACTGGTTCGGGCAGCTGTTCCTGGTCCCGAGGGAAGGCGGCGCGGCGACGCAGTTCCCCGTTCCCATGGGGGGCGTGACCTCTTTCAGCCCGGATGGTACCAAGATCGCCTACAACCGGATCTTCCGCAACTTCCGCACCTGGAAACGGTACTACGGTGGCCTGGCCCAGGACATCTGGATCTACGACCTCGCGAGCCACGAGATCCAGAGGGTCACCGATTGGAAAGGCACCGACACCTTCCCGATGTGGTACCGCGACACCGTCTACTTCGCCTCCGACCGGGGCCCCGAGAAGCGCCTCAACATCTGGGCCCAGGACCTCAAGACGAAGCAGTTCCGGCAGGTCACCAGCTTCAAGGATTACGACGTGGACTGGCCGAGCCTCGGCGACACGGGGATCGTGCTGGCCTGCGGCGGCGAGCTTTATGTCCTCGACCTTCCCTCTGAAAAGCTCAACAGAATCGAGGTCGCGATCCCCTCCGATGTCGTGCGCACGAGGGAACGCTGGGTTGACGCCAGCAAGACCATCCAGTCGTTCGACATCGCCCCCAACGGCAAGCGCGCCCTCTTCGAGGCCCGTGGAGAGGTCTTCACCGTGCCCGCAGAGCACGGCAACACGCGCGACCTGACCCAGACCTCGGGCGTCCGCGAGCAGTACCCCGCGTGGTCCCCCGACGGCAAGTGGGTCGCCTATGTGACCGACCGCACCGGCGAGGCGGAGATCGCGATCCGGCCCGCAGACGGAACGGGCACCGAGCAGATCCTCACCGACCGCCGCAAGGGGTACCTGTACGACCTGGCGTGGGCCCCCGACAGCAAAAAGATCGCCTTCTCCGACAGCGAGCACGCCCTCTGGATTCTGAACGTCCAGGACCGGAAACTGACCAATGTGGACTCGAACCCTCGCGCCGAGATGCACGACTTCGCCTGGTCTCCCGACGCGCTCTGGGTGGCATTCAGCAAAGCGGCCGACAACGATCTGCGCCAGATCTACCTCTACAACCTGACCTCGGCCAAGGCGACTCAGGTGACCGGGGCCCGGACCAGCGACTTCGATCCGACGTTCGACCCTCAGGGCAAGTACCTGTACTTCATCGCACTCAAGCACGAAAACCCGGTGTTCAGCGAGAGCGAATTCAACGTCGCGACACTCAAGATGGCCGGTATTTACGTCGTGACGCTGCAGGCGAGCGAGCCCTCACCGTTCGCGCCGCGCTCCGACGAGGGAACGCCGAAGGAAGAAAAGAAGGACGGCGAACCCAAGGTCGAGGCCTGGAAGCCCGGCGCCAGTGCGCCCATAAAGATCGACCTCGCGGGCCTCGCCGACCGCGTCGTCCCGCTGCCCGTTCCGGCCGGCGAGATCGCTCACCTGAGCGCCGCGCGCGGACGCCTCTTCTACCTAACCACGCCGATCAGGAGCTTTGAAACCGCGCTGCACGGCGAGGAGCCCGCGCTTCACGCCTTCGACATGGAGAAGCCCAAGGATGCGGTGCTGCTGAGCCCGGTTGACGGGTACTCGCTCAGTGCCGACGCGACCGCGGTCATTACGAAGAACAAGGACGCGTACGCGATCAGCAGCACAGCCGCCGAGGGCAAGGCGGAGGGCGACGCGAAGTCCAAGGACCTCGACCTCTCGCACATGCAGGCACTCATCGATCCGGTGGCCGAGTGGAACGAGATGTTCCACCAGGCGTGGCGGCTCGAGCGTGACTTCTTCTACAGTCACGAGATGAACGGCGTGGATTGGCCGCGAATGCGCGACCCGTACGCGAAGCTGCTGCCGCAGGTCACAACTCGCGAGGACCTCAATTACGTCATCGGCGAGATGATCGGTGAGCTCGGAAACTCCCACACGTACGTCGGCGGCGGCGACGAGCCCCGCGGAAAGCGCGTGCCGACCGGGCTGCTCGGTGTTGACTTCGGCGTCGACGAAAAAGCGGGCCGCTACTTCGTCAAGAAGATCTACCCGGGCGACAATGCCCGCGAGGCCTACCGCTCGCCGCTCACCGAGCCCGGGATCAACGTCAAGGAAGGCAACTACCTCCTGGCGGTCGACGGTCACGAGCTGCGCGTGCCGACCGACCCGAACAGCCTTCTCGTCAACACGCTCGACCGCACGGTCACGCTCGGTGTGGCGGACGATGCCACTGGAAAGAACCGCCGTGACGTCACAGTGAAACCCATCACCGCCGAGTTGAACCTGCGTATGAAGGCGTGGATCGATCACAACCGCGACAAGGTTGACAAGACCTCCGGCGGAAAAATCGGCTACCTGTACCTCGCCGACATGGACGAACAAGGGATGAACCAGTTCATCAGCCAGTTCTACCCGCAGGTTCGCAAACAGGGGCTGATCGTCGACGTGCGGTACAACGGCGGCGGCTTCATCGATCAGCTCGTGCTCGAGCGTCTGCGCCGCGTGCTTGTGGGCATGGACGTCAACCGCCAGGGCGTGCCGTTCCCGATCCCGCAGCAGATGCTGCACGGGCACATGGCCTGCCTCCTCAATCACTTCTCGGCCTCCGACGGCGACATCTTCCCGTACTACTTCAAGAAGTACGGCCTCGGCCCGCTTATCGGGGAGCGGACGTGGGGTGGCGTGCGGGGCATCCGCGGCTACTGGCCGCTCTCCGACGGCGGCTACGTCACCATCCCCGAGGACAGCCTTTACGGTCTCGACTCGCAGTGGGTCATCGAGAATTACGGGGTGGACCCGGATATCGAGGTGGACAACCTCCCCGGCGACGAGATGGCGGGCAGGGACGCCCAACTCGAAACGGCAATCAAGTTCGTCATGGACACGATCAACGCCAACCCGATGATGCTCCCGCCACCGCCGCCGTTGCAGCCGCCCTATCCACCGAACCGGCGGTAGGGAAACTCCACTCAGCGTGGGGCGGGCGGGGCGCACAGCCCCGCCTTTTCTTCTCGGAAGTAGAGGAGCAACCGGCTAGAGAGACCGCTTGCGCCCGCGCGTGCCTCGCCGGCTTCCCTTGGGCCTCGAGAAGCGCCCTTCGACGGCGAAGAAGCTCGGCCCGGCAGCGGCTTCGGGCGGGCCAAACGGCCGCGGCCCGGGGCGGCGCTGCGGTCGCTCCTCGGCGAGGTTCAGCTTGAGCGTCCGCCCACCGATGTCCCGGCCGTTGAACTGCCGGATCGCCTCGTTCGCTTCGGCCTCGGTCGCGAACTCGACGAAGGCGAAGCCGCGGGGCTTGCCGGTCGCGCGGTCGGCGGGCATGTAGACGTCCACCACCGTTCCCGCTGTAGAGAGCAACTCTGTGAGCTCCTCCTTGGTGGTGCGGAAGCTCAGGTTACCGACGAAGACTTTCGCTGGAATGGCCCTACTCCTCCTTTGCCCGGGTCCGCTCGAAGGTCCACGGATTCTTGGCCGGGTGCCTCATTGTACAGAAAACGGCGCCGAAGTCGCACCCTACTCGTCGCAGGGTCGGGCGCCGGTGCCCTTGTAGACCACGCCGTCCTTCATCACGAACGTAACCCGCTCCAGCTCCGTGATGTCCGAAAGCGGGTCGCCCGCGACCGCGACCGGGGTTGCTACATCGGGGGCAGGCGACGGCCCCCGCTGCGCCGGGAGCTGGGCTGGCGCTCCTTGACGCGGATCTGGATCAACTGGCGGTCGGCGCGCCGGATGGTGTCTTCCAGGCTCTCCCCGGGCCGGCGCACCGCCCAGCCGACGGAGACCGACACCGGCACGGCCCCGGGGCCGGTCTTGCGCAATCTGTGCGCGACTTCCGCCGTGGCCTCGGGTGTGGCCCCGATCAGCAGCAGCAGGAACTCGTCGCCGCCGATGCGGATCACGGCGTCCTCCGCGCGCACCAGGCTCAGCAGGAACCGGGCGACCCTCAACAGCACGCGGTCACCGATGTGATGGCCGTAGCGGTCGTTGTAGTCCTTGAAGTTGTCGATGTCGATGACGATTGTGCCCCAGCCCTGTTCCTTAGGATCGAGCGCCTGCTCCATGTCCCCCAAGAACCTCCGGTTGAAGCAGCCGGTGAGGGGGTCGCGCAGGGCCGCCCGCAGAAGCTGCTGCTCCAGCTGCGTCCGCTCGGTGATGTCAATCAGGATGCCGTGGTACAGGGTCTCGCCCGTGTCGGGATCCTTGACTTGGTAGGCTGTGTCGAGGACCGTGCGCACCTCGCCGTCGGGGCGCCGGATGTCCAGCTCGAACTCGCGCACCGACCCATCCTTGGCGATCAACGCAAGCTCCTCCTGCCGGCGCTCCGGTTTCACGATCAGCTGCTCGGTGGTGTACTGCCGTAGCTCGCTCAGCGATTTCACGCCGAACATGCGCAGGAACGCGGGGTTGGCGTCGAGGATCTTCCCTGAGATGGTCGTGATGTAGACCCCCTCCTGCACGTTGCGGACAAACTCCCCGAGGGTCCACGGGTCCTTCAGGCTGCGCTCGCGCCGACTGCGCTTCCTTCGCGAATCTCGCGCCGCCCCAGTCCCGGGCGAACCGGTTCCGTCACTGGGTTCCATGAGGCAAGCGACCTCTTCCTCTCAAGCTCATCAACTTCCCTTCACCGCTACAGCAAGAGGCTGGTGTTCGCGCCGGACCGCGCGCAGCCTTGGGCGCGCCGAAGTCGGTGCCCGGCTGGGCCCGGCGTTTCTCCTTGTAATTATTATACATTGGCGCCTGATTCGGGCGTCGCGCGGCTGCTGCGGTAGGGCCGGCGCCGTAGGTGTTGTGGTGGGGCGGGCGCCTCACCTGCCCTCGTCTCTGTGGGGCACGTGCTCGGCGCGTGCATGCCGGCGCGGGGCGTCGGCGCCACATCTGCCAGGGAAGAAGAAGGTGCGCGGCCAGGCGTGGCCGCTTTGCGCTGTTGTCATCCCGAGGAGGCCCGAAGGGCCGGAGAAACCCGTCGCATTGCTGGCTCGGTGAGATCCTTCGGTCGCCCCGCCTGCGGTGGGCTCCCTCAGGATGACAAATCGGGCGGCGCTAGCGCTTGAGCATCCAGATCTCGGTGCCGCCGCGCCCGAACCGCACCTCGTCCATAAGCTGGTTGATCAGGTAGATCCCGCGGCCCCCCTCGGCGTAGACCTGCTCCCCCACCACCGGGCTCGGGACCTGTGACGGGTCGAAGCCCAGCCCCGGGTCGCGGACGACAATCAGGATGCCGCGCCCGGGGTCGCAGCCGGCGCACACCTGCACGTCCTTGCCCGGGTCGTGCTCGCAACCGTGGACGACCGCGTTGGCGAGCGCCTCGGTCAGCGCCAGCTCGATCTCGAACTCCTTACCCGAGGCGCACCCCATCTCCCGGACGTTCGCCATTATCTTATCCACCGCCGGGGCGATTGCGCCGACCTCGCCCGGAATCGTGAGATCGACACGCGATTTCAGCGTGTCCGGATCGAATTCGTAGCGCCGTTGCTCAAGGCTCATCGTGACTCGGTACTCCATAACACCCCACGGACGCACTTCTCTTCCAGCCGCCCGCCGCCCACACCCGGGATGCCTCCCCCTTGGGGGTCCCTGGTGTCATCTGTTGGGCTCCAGCAGCCAGACTTCGCTGGCCAAAGTCGTGCCGTCGGTGATGAGAAGGTAGCGCCCGTCATGTGAGATGTCGAACGGGGCATTCGGACCCACGACCGGCAGCCCCGGGACCTCGACCTTCGAGCCGGAGGCGAGATCAACAACCCCGATCCGCTGGAGGTTGTCGAAACCGAGAGTCTGGTACGCCAGACGCTTCCCGTCCGGCCACCACACCGGCCAGCCGCCCGTGTCGCTGACGCGGCGCTCCCCGGTGCCGTCGGGAGCGACCACGAACACCCCAGCGGAGTCCGACCGATCCGGAGCGAAGGCGATCCAGCGCCCGTCCGGCGACCACCGCGGCACGGTGGAGAGCCTGTTCGTGACGAGACGCACCGTGCTGCTCCCGACCTCCTGCCGGACGATGCGGGCTTCGCCGTGCTCGACGCGGGTGAAGGCGAGCCACCTGCCGTCTGGGGAAAGGTCCGCGTACTGGTCGTCCTCGTCGCGCTGCGGGGTGAGCGGCTCCGGCGGTCCCCCGCGGAGCGGAACACGCCAGATCCGGTCGCCCTGCGGGCTCCAGGTGCAGTAGATGATCCACTTTCCGTCTTTGGAGAAGCGCGGGTAGATCTCCGGGAGCGCGGACGACGTCAGCCGCCGCTGCTCGCCGCCATCCACCGACACGACCCAGATGTGCCATGAACCGTCCGCCTCGGCGCGGCTGAAGGCGACTTCCTTCCCGTCGGGCGAAAAGACGGGCGCCCACAATGGGCCCGGGTGCGAGACCAGCTCT
The DNA here is from genome assembly GCA_963739225.1 of uncultured Acidobacteriota bacterium. GTDB lineage: Bacteria > Acidobacteriota > Thermoanaerobaculia > Thermoanaerobaculales > Thermoanaerobaculaceae > RBG-13-68-16. Next base: position 310,214 of record CAVTZQ010000005.1, read on the forward strand.
CGTTTTGTCCCCGCGGTCAGGTCGTGCAGCCACAGCTCGCGCCGCTCGCGAACGTTCATGAAGGAGACCGCGCCGCTCCGGGCCACGCTCGGCTGCCCATCCGGGCCGGGCCCGCTCGTGAGCTGCACGGGCGCGCCGCCACCCAGGGGCATGAACCAGATGTTCTCGGAGCCGCCGCGGTTCGAGACGTGCACGACGCCGGAGCCGTCAGCCGTAAAGCTGGGATCCCTGCTGAAAACACCCGGCGCGTCGGCCCACAGCCTTCGCGCTTGTCCGCCGCCCGTCGGCACGAGCCAGACCTCACCCGCCATGCCACCTGTGCTGCGGGCAACCGCCAACGAGAAACCGTCGGGCGCCCAGGAGAACCTCCGAATGAAGGGGTAGACCGAGTCGCTGCGCACCAGCACCTTGGGATCCCGGCCGGAAGGATCGACGCTCACAAGTTCCTGGGGCTCCCCGGGCCGCAACAGAAGGCACGCGAGCCGGGTCCCATCGCGCGACCAGGACGCGTGCACGCCTCCAGCGAGGATCGGCGTGACCTCGCCGCCGAGGGTAGGCATCACGCAGACCTCGGGCGCCTCCCCGCTCGGTGGGAAGCGGGTGAACACGATCCGTTCACCGTCGGGTGAGAACTCCGGCGAGCTCTCGCGCGCAGGGTCGTTGGTGAGGCGGAGCCGGGCCCCGCCAGCAACGCGCATTACGTACAGGTCCGCCTGGCCCTGCGTCTCGAGGACGTACGCGAGCATCTTCCCGTCGCTCGACAACGCCTGCGCGAGGACCGGCTCCGAGAGCGAGAGCAACAGATTCAGGCGACCCCCACCCTTGAACGGGACGTGCCGCTCCGTGCGGAGAGCGCGCGTTCCCAGCCAGGCGCCGACGGCGAGGACCGCCACGACCGCGCCACCCACCGCCAGCCACGGCACGCGCACCGAAGGCCGTGACGGGGCACGCGGTTGCACGGGCGCCAGCTCACCGGTTGAGGCCGCCTCGAGCGCCAGCGCCAGGTCATGGGCCGAATGGAACCTGTCCTCGGGCCGCTTTTCGAGGCAGCGGCGCACGATGCGCTCGACCGCCGGGGCGACCGGGTGGCCGATCGCCGCGAGGTCAGGAGGGTCCTGCTCGAGGATCGCGCTGAGCGTGCCGGCCAGGCTGTCCCGCACGAAAGCCTTCTTCCCCGAGATCATCTCGTACAGCACCACCCCGAAGGCGAAGATGTCGGAGCGCTGATCTGCAGGCTGGCCTCGCACCTGCTCCGGGGACATGTAGCCCGTGGTGCCGAGCACCATACCGGGCGTTGTGCCGCTCAGCTCGGTCGTGGCGTCGCCGATCTGGGCGGCATCCGGCCGCTCGGGTTTCAACTTGGCCAAGCCGAAGTCGAGGATCTTGACCGCCCCGTCCCTGGTGACGAAGACGTTTTCGGGCTTCAGGTCACGGTGGACGATGTCTTTCGCGTGCGCCGCGGCCAAGCCGTGGGCGATCTGCATTGCCAGCTCGACGGCCTTGCGCGGCACCAGCGACCCGCCCTGCAGGCGCTCCCGCAGCGTCTCGCCGTCGAGCAGCTCCGTCACCAGGTACGGGTTGCCCTCGTGGCTCCCCACGTCGTAGAGCGCAAGGATGTTGCTGTGATTCAGGGCCGCCGCGGCCCGTGCTTCCTGCTCGAAGCGGCGCAGGCGCTCCGGGTCGTAGGCGAGCCGCGCAGGCAGCACCTTGACCGCCACGTCGCGGCCAAGTCTCGTGTCGCGGGCGCGGTAGACCTCACCCATCCCGCCCGCCCCGAGCAAGGCGGCAATCTCGTAGGGGCCGAGGCGCGTACCGGATGTCAGCACGGGATCCCTCGCGGAGCCTGCCCTGAGCCACGTCGAAGGGCTCGGGATTTCGCCTGCGCGTTCCCGCTTCGCTCACGCCCGCAAAGCGGCTCGCTCTCGTGAGGGCCGAAACGGGTGCCCGTAGTCAGCGGCACTCTGCCCCCCGGTCACAGTTCTGAGACTGGCTCGCACAACCCATCGTTTTCACCTGACTCTACCGCCAACATACGGCGACTTCCCGGCAACCGCAACAGCCGCGCGCCGTTGCCTGCCGGGTAAGCCGTCCGCCCTTGTCTCTTTGGGGTACGCGTTGCGTGCAGAATCCCGGCCTGCTTAGGCGAGCGCGCAGCGCCTCACCCCTCAAGGCGAACGTTTCCCATGCCGCGTCCCACACCCATCCGTCCACCCGCGAGGTCCGGCCCGGGACCGCCTCGACCGCGCGGGCAAAGAGAGGGCAGCCGCGAGGGCTTACGGCCGCAGACACGAGGGGCAAGAAAGAGCCCCGGTCCGGAGACCGGGGCTCAAAAGCAACCTGAGAAAGGTTGCGGAAGAAAGTTAGAAGCGAACTCCGAACGACACCTGGATGGTGCGCGGCGTCTGGTAGTCGGCGGTCCCTACCGGCTTGCCGAAGTTCGGCCCCTTCTGCCAGTTGCCTCCGGTCGCCTTGCAGGTTGCCTTAGCGGTGCCCTGCGGGCACTCCTTGGGCGTCGTGGTGAACGGGTTGAACAGCGGCCAACTCGAGCCGCTGTAGCGGGTGTAAATTGTCGAATCCACGTTGACCGCCCCCTGCTCGTTGAACAGGTTCGTAATGTACGGGTGCACGAAGAGCTCGAGGTCCGTGCCCAGAGCCCCCATTCGGAACGAGTAGTTGAAGCCGATGTCGGTGCGGGTGATGTTGTCGGTGTGGAAGGCGTCGCGGGGCGTGAACCAGTATCCCACTGTGATCGGGAAGTTTGCGTACCCCGGGTTCGGGACATAAGGGTACGTGTAGATATTGCCGTTCGCGCCGTAGGGCGTCCCCGAGAAGAAGCTCTCCATGAAGCTGACTGACAGCAGGTGGTGCTTGGCGTTGACGAGGTCCCACACCAGGAACACGCGGCCGGTGTGCCTCTGGTCGGTCGGGAGGTCGCCCTCGGAGAGGTTCCACTTCGCCTGGACGTACTCGGGGTAGTAGTAGTACGGCGAGGCTCCTTCGACCGGGCCCGAGCCCGCGGTCTCGCCGACGTAGTTGCCATAGGCGTGGCCCCACGTGTAGTTGCCGCCCACGTTCAGCCGGTCGGAGGCGCGATAGGAAGCCTGAAGCGTCACGCCGTCGTACTTCTTCGTGTAGGTCCCCGTGTCGTTGATGGTGACCTGGATGTCGTTGACGTTGCCGAACTCGTCGGTCACCTGACCCGTGGTCAGGTTGGCCTTGACAGCGTAGAGGTCCTTGTACTGACGGTTGACGTAATCGAGGCGCACGAGGCCGCGGTTCCCCAGCCTCTTGCTGAAGCCGACCTGGATCTCTTCCGCGTACGGCGCCTTGAGGCCGGGCCCGACAATCTGGGACAGCCCCGCGACCCCGCCGTATGCGAGGTCGCGTCCGATCGGCGTGCCGATGTCGGTCTTGCCGTTCTCGAACAGCCACGTGAACACCTTGTCCAGCATCTGGTGGGCGTTGAGGCAGGCGCCCGGGTTGGCGGCCGTGCAGTCCGTATTCAGGTCCGGGCCTTCGTAGAGGTAGCCGAGCTGCGACGGGACGCCGGCGCCCTTGTCGGCTATCGAGTTGGCGACGGCCGTCACGTAGTGGCCGTAGCTCGCGTTGAACAGCCAGTTGCCGTCGCCAGTCGAGGTCGTAGGTCACTCCGAGGCGGGGGCTGACGCGGCTGCCCGTGATGACCTTGTGTCCGGCGGCGTCCTCGCCGTCGTTCTTGTCGTACCGGATGCCGATGTTGAGGCTGAAGTGGTTGTTGAGGCGCCACCGGTCGTTGACGTACAACGAGTTCGTCCGGAAATTCGTCCCCTGCGACTGAATCAGAACCGGCCAGATGCTCATGTCGGAAGTGCCGTCGCCGTAGGCAATTGGGATCGGCTCGTGCAGTGTCGGGTCGAGGATGAAGTTGCCGGCATCGTCCTGCAGGTACTGCGTCGGGTACCACACCCAGCTGGAGCCCGACTGGTAGTTGTTGGCCTTCCTCAAGTCGTTGAAGCTGTCGTACCCGAGCACGATGTCGTGGGAGCCCAGAGTATTCGAGGTCACGAACAGGGAACCCTTGATCAGGTAGTCCTCGTTGTCGCGCTTCTCAGCGCCGCACACGCCGCAGAAGACGGGGGAGTTGGACCTGTAGGAGTACGTGTTGTCGCGGATCACGGTGCCTCGTTCGATGTCGGTGAAGTCGCCGCCGGATCCCACGAAGGACATCGTCTTCTTGGAGTACTGCGCTTCAGCGAAGAAGTTGTCCGTGAGAACGCCGGTGTAGTTGACCGCAAGGAGGTCGGTCGGGAGCTCGCGCTGAGCGTCCAGGCTCGCGAGGTCGAGGATCGTCCCGAACACGTTGTTGGTCTGGGTCCGGTTGATCTTCAGGTACGAGCCTATAAGGCGGTGGTTGGGGTTGATCGAGAAGGTGAGCTTGCCCTCGAACCGTTTCTCATCGTCGGTCTGGGGGAACGAGATGTTGGTGGCGTAGGTCTGCCCCGTGGTCGCGGTCTTGCGACTGCGGCCGCCCAGGAAGTACCACAGGCGGTCCTTGAAGATCCAGCCGCCGAGCGTCGCCTCGTAGATGCTGTTGACCGTGTCGCTGCGTGACACCGTCTTGGGGGTCTCGGCCGCCCACTTGTCGCTCGAAAGCGAGTCGCGCAGCGAGCCGTGCAGCTCGTTGCCGCCCGACTTGGTCAGCGTGTTGACCACGCCGCCGGCGAAGCGGCCGTACTCGGCGGAGATCGCGGCCGTCTGGGTCGTGGTCTCCTGTACCGCATCCTCGATCCAGAGCGCGCTCGGCGTGTTGCGGATGTTGTCCTGGACCACGACGCCGTTGACCAGGTAGAGGTTCTCGTACGACTGCGCGCCGGAGATGACGAGCGCGTTGTTCGGCCCGGTTACGGTCACGCCCGGGGCGAGCGAAGCCGCGGCCACCGGGTTGCGCGCAACTGGGAGCTTGTTGAGCATGTCCTGGTCCATGGTGCTCGCCACCTGGTGCGACGTCGAGATGGTCTCGTAGCTGCCGGTGACCGTCACCTCCTCGGCGACCTTGACCTCCGGCATCGTGGCGTCCAGGCGGGAGATCTGCGCTGCGGAGATCTTGATCGTCGTTTCCAGCGTCTGGAACCCCGCCAGCTCGAACCTGACGGTGTACTCTCCGGCCGGCAGGAACGTCAGAATGTAGTCACCCGTGCCTGCGGTGAGAGTGGTCCTGGTCCCCTGCAGGTTCGGCGACGCGACTGATACCGTGACGCTCGGGAGGGCGACCTTGCCGTCCGTGACGTGACCGTTGAGGGTTCCGGTGGGGTTGGTCTGAGCCAACAACGGCAATGCCAGGAGTCCAACCAGCAACGAAAGAATCGCAAAACGCTTCATCCCTTCCTCCTTCTGGTATGTGTTCGATACGGACACAGCGGTTCGGACACAGCACGCTTGCGCTAAGCCTTCGGGGGCGCTCGGCAGGGTCCCTCCTTTCCTGGATGCAAATGCGACGCTTCCGCCCCTGCGGGCGGCAAAGGCGAGCCTATACACGACAGCACACTTTTTCACAGTGCAAGTGCCGTGCCCGCGCTCAGCTCTGCCTCGCGCACGCTCAACGCGGGGTTTGTCCGAACGGTTGGATAAGCCATCCAAAATCTCGAACGCTGCGGATATTGAGACGATGGCTCAGCTGCGGTACAGCCGTTGCTTGGCGATCGCGATGCACACGGCGGCCTCCTCCTCCGAGCGTGGTGCGCGGCCCGGGGCAGCCGCGCCACGGAAAGCGCAATACAATTTCAGTGGGGGTGGCCCATGCGGTTGAGCCGGCGGCTTCCGAGCGGTGTGCTTGTCACGGTAGGGCTGCTTGCGACCGTCGCATGCATCGTGCAGCCTGCGGCGACGCCGGTCTCGAAGTTCCCCAACCTCTCGGGGCGGCAGGCGCAGGAGCTGATCAAGAAGAACCAGGGGAACCCGCGCTTCACGGTGCTCGACGTGCGCACACCGGCGGAGTTCGCGGCCGGGCACCTGACCGGTGCGGCGAACGTGGACTTCCGTGCTCCCGACTTCAAGGAGCAGGTTTCCAAGCTCGAACGGGCCAAGAGCTACCTGGTCTATTGCCGCACCGGTCACCGTTCGAGCCTGGCCATGCCGATCCTGCAGCGCCTCGGTTTTGCCGGCCTCTTTCACCTGGAGGGCGGGATCACGGAGTGGCAGCGCCAGGGGCTCCCCATCGAGCCTGCACCCGCCGCGAAGTAGCGTCCTCCCCCATCGCTCTGGCAGCTTCGCGCCTGGCCAGCATCTGAAAATTGGTTGGTATTGGACCGTTCAAATTGGTGCTTGACGCGCCATAAATGGGTGGTAGATTGACATTAGGACCGGTCCATTTGTCAATTGGATGGTTGCCGATGGGAAAGGCGACAGGGTGGATATCCGGATCGACAGGGACTCCACGGTTCCGATCTACCGCCAGATCTGTAGCGGGATCAAGGAGATGATCCTCTCGGGCAAGCTCCCCGAGGGGTTCCGGCTGCCGCCGGAGCGGCGGCTCGCGGCGGCTCTGCGCGTCAACCGCAGCACGATCCTTTCGGCGTACCGCGAACTCAAGGCCGATGCCCTGGTGGACGCCCACGTAGGGCGCGGGACAACCGTGCTCCCCCGCCGCTTCGCCGGGACCGCCGCATCGGAGCTACAGCCGCTCCCTTGGCGCCAGCTCGTCCGGGAAGGTGTCACGGAGGCCCAGGACCCGCTGCTCCGCGACCTCCTCGAGCTGTCGGAGCGGTCGGACGTGATCTCGCTGTCGGTCGGGCTCCCCGCCGCCGAGCTTCTCCCTCTCGACACGCTCCATACCCTGTGGGCAGAGATCGTGGACGAGGTCGGGGCACCGATGCTTCTGCACAGCCCCACCGAAGGCCTGACCTCGTTCCGCGAGGCGCTCTGCCAGCTGATGGTCGCGCGCGGGATCCAGTGCTCGCCGGCCGAGGTCCTGGTCCTCTCCGGCTCCCAACAGGGGCTCGACCTCGCGGCGCGCATCTTCCTGGCCCCCGGCGACGCTGTGGTGGTGGAGCGCCCCACGTTTTTCGGCGCCCTGCAGATCTTCCACCGGGCGCAGGCGCGGGTGCTGGGGGTTCCGACCGACACCGAGGGGATGCGCACGGATGCGCTGGAGTCGCTGCTCGAGCGCCAGCGGCCGAAGCTGATCTACACGCTTCCCACTTTTCAGAACCCCTCCGGCGCGGTGATGAGCCTGGACCGGCGCCGGCGCCTGCTCGAGCTGGCGCACCGCTTCCAGGTGCCGGTGCTGGAGGACGACCCCTACTGCGACCTGCGCTACGAGGGCGAGCCGCTCCCCTCCCTCAAGGCCATTGACCAACACGGCTATGTGATCTACCTGAGCTCGTTCTCGAAGGTGCTTTTCCCGGGGCTGCGGATCGGCTGGCTGGCCGCGCCCCGCCCGGCGGCCCGCCAGTTCGCCCTCGCCAAGCAGACGGTGGACCTGCACTCCTCCACCGTCGGCCAGTTCCTCCTCGACCGCTTCGTCCGCGGCGGCCACTATGCGCGCCACGTGATGACAGTCCGGGCCGAGTACGCGAGGCGGCGCGACCTGATGGACGCGGCGCTGCGAGCCGAGGCCCCCGCCGGCGTCTCCTGGGCAAAGCCCGAGGGCGGCTTCTATTTCTGGCTGCGCTTCCCAGGCGGGATCCGGCAGTCGCAGCTGCTTGCCAGGGCGGCCGAGCTCCGCGTCTCGTTCCTGCCGGGGGACGCCTGCTACGCGGACGAACCCGGCGAAAACCACCTGCGGCTCAACTTCACTTTTGCGCCGCCGCAGCAAATTCGCGATGGTGTGAGCCGCCTGATGGAGGCGCTTCGGCTCGCCGCCAGGGGCGCCGGGACCGGCAGACAGGAGGGGGCGGCGACACCGCCGATCGTGTGAGGCAGACGTGTCCCGGCCCTTGCGGCGCCGGGGCGTGGAGGTTGGTATGGCCGTCGAGTTCGCACGTCGCATGAACCACCTGCGGGCGTCGGAGATCCGGGAGCTGCTCAAGGTAACCGAGAGGCCCGAGGTGATTTCCCTGGCGGGAGGGCTGCCCGCCCCGGAGTTCTTCCCCACCGAGGAGCTGAAGGCCGTCACCCTCAGAGTCCTGGAGGAGCACGGCCGCCAGGCGATGCAGTACTCCACCACCGAGGGACACCCGCCGCTGCGGCGCTGGATCGCCGACAGGATGAACAGGCGCCTCGGAACGAGCGTGCAAGCCGAGGAGGTGCTCATCACCAGCGCCTCCCAGCAGGGGCTGGACCTCACCGGGAAGGTGTTTCTCGACGAAGGCGACGAGGTGCTCTGCGAGAGCCCGACGTACCTGGGCGCGATCAACGCCTTCAGAGCCTACGGGCCGCGCTTCGTGGAGGTGCCCACCGACGACGAGGGGATGATCATCCAGGAACTCGAGAAGCGCCTGCTGGCGTGCGAGCGGGTCAAGCTGGTGTACGTGGTTCCCGACTCTCAGAACCCTACCGGCCGCACCTGGTCGCTCGCCCGGCGGCGCGCCTTCATGGAGGTGATCTCGCTCTACCGGATCCCGGTGATCGAGGACAACCCGTACAGCGAGGTGCGCTTCGAGGGCGAGGGGCTTCCCGCGCTCAAGTCCATGGACGAGGAGGGGCTCGTCGCGTTCCTCGGCACCTTCTCCAAGATCTTCTCGCCCGGGATGCGCATCGGCTGGGTGGCGGCGGCGGGTCCGATCTTCGAGAAGTACGTGCTGGTCAAGCAGGGCACCGACCTCCACACCTCCACGCTCGCGCAGATGCAGCTCACCGCCTACCTCGAGATGTTCGACCTGGACGCCAACCTCGGGCGCGTGCGGGATGCGTACCGCCGGCGGCGCGACGCGATGGTGCGCGCGCTGGAGCGTGAGATGCCGCCGGGCGTGCGCTTCACCCGGCCCTCGGGCGGGCTTTTCCTGTGGCTGGAGCTGCCGCAGCGGCTGAACGCGCGCGATGTACTGGCCATGTGTCTCGAGCGCGACGTGGCGTTCGTGCCGGGCGGGTCGTTCTTCCCCAACGGCGGCCACGAGAACACGCTACGCCTCAACTTTTCCAACATGCCGGAGGACCGCATCGACGAGGGGATCAGCCGCCTCGGTGCGGTGCTGCGGGAAATCCTCGGCGATGACAGAAACGACAAGCTGGCAGTGGCGGGGTGAGAGCACCGGCCCAGGAAAAAACGGGGGGACGAGCATGGGCGCACATGAGCAGTGGGATGAACACGATGAGGGGACCATGAGGATCGAAGGCGTGCCGTTCTTCACCACCGACTGGGGCCTCGTGCCGGTCACCGAGCACCCCGGCGAGACAGGAGTCGCAACCTGGCGCACCGTGGAGGTTGGAAACCTCCGCGTTCGCATGGTCGAGTACTCGCCCGGCTATCTGGCCGACCACTGGTGCGAGCGCGGCCACGCACTGCTGGTGCTCGAGGGCGAGCTGGTCACCGAGCTTGCCAGCGGCGAGTCATACGTGCTGCGCGCCGGCCAGAGCTACCAGGTGGCAGAGGGCGCGGCGCCGCACCGGTCGCGGACCGCAAGCGGGGCGAAGCTGTTCATCGTGGATTAGGAGGCGGCATGAACATCACCGGCCGGCGACCGGGAGATCCCCGCGACCTGGCGGTCGAGCAGTTCGACCGCGGCTACAACTGCGCCGAGGCGATGCTGCTGGCCCTCGCGCCCGCTGCCTTGGCCGAACCGCAGCGCGCCGGCGCGGCGTTCGGGGGAGGGATCGCGCGGCGTGGCATGACCTGCGGCTGCCTCACGGGGTGTGCCGCCGCGGTCGGCCTGCGGCTGGGGCGCACCTCCCCCGACGACAAGGAGGGCAAGGAGCTGGCCTACCGCGTGGTGGGCAATGTTCTTCGCCGCTTCGAGGAGGAGTTCGGCACGCTGGAGTGCCGGAAGCTTACCGGCCTCGACTTCAATCAGGAAAACCCGAAGGAAGAGCTGGACCGGGTGCACGCCGAGGTCTGCACGAAGCTGGTGCGCTTCGTTGCCGACGCCGCGCTCGTCGAGCTCGAGGCCGTCGAGAGGGAGAGGTCGTGACCATGGGAACCAGGATCTTCCAGGCGGACGCGTTCACCGCGGAGCCCTTCGCCGGCAACCCCGCGGGTGTGTGCCTGCTGAGCGAGCCACGCGACGAGCGCTGGATGCAGGCCGTGGCCCGCGAGATGAACCTCTCGGAGACTGCTTTCCTGCTGCGCGAGGGGGACGGCTTCCGCTTGCGCTGGTTCACCCCCGCGGTGGAGGTGGAGCTGTGCGGCCACGCCACGCTGGCTTCCGCCCACGTCCTGTGGGAGGAGGGCGTTCTGCCGTCCGCCCAGACCGCGCGCTTCGCCACCAAGAGCGGAGAGCTGCGCGCGTCCCGCCGCGGCGACCTCATCGAGCTGGACTTCCCCGCCAAGCCCGGGCAGCCTGCAGCGCCGCCCGAGAACCTCCTCGAGGCGCTCGGCGTGAAGCCTCTGTACCTCGGGCGCAACCAATTCGACTACCTCATGCTGCTGGACAGTGAGGCGGCCGTGCGCGCCGTAAGCCCGGGTTTCGCCCTTCTGCGTACGGTGGCCGTCCGAGGCGTGATCGTCACCGCGCCCTCGGCGAAACCCGAGTTCGACTTCGTCTCGCGTTTCTTCGCCCCCGCCGTCGGGGTGGACGAGGACCCGGTCACCGGCTCGGCGCACTGCTGCCTGGGGCCGTTCTGGGCGGCGCGCCTGGGAAAGACCGAGCTGGTGGGCCACCAGGTGTCGGCCCGCGGCGGGGTGGTCAACGTCCGCGTCGCCGGCGACCGGGTGTTCCTGGGCGGCCGCGCGGTCACGGTGCTGCGCGGCGAGCTCGCCGTCTAGCGCGTCATCCCCCCCGTTCCCCGCGGCTGCCTTGACACGGCGCCAGCCGGGACGCAGATTGCCGGTACACAACAGTCGCAAGGAGGTGAGCATGGAAGGGAAAGGTGTCTCAGCGGTCCCGGATCGCCGACAGCTCCTCTTGCAGGTGCTGCCGGCAGGGGCGTTCGCGTGCCTGCTCTGCAGGAACGCGCTGGCTGCGGCCGGCCAGACCAAGGGCGCGGCCCCACCGGCGAAGAACAAGTTCCAGGCGCCGTGCGAGATGTCGTACGAGGAGCTGTTCCAGTTCGCGTACGCCTACGGCTTCATCCCATCCATGAAGGCCATGGGAGCCGAGATGGGCAGGGAGAAGCTCGTGGAGATGCTCACGAGGGCGTCCTCCACCGCGGCGGTGGAGCAGGTGCGCGAGCGGCTGAAGAAGAACCCCAAGAACGACCTGGCCACCTACACGGAGGACCTGCGAAACCCGAACCCCCTGTTCAAGCACGCGCTTACCTTTCAGCTCGTCAAAGACACTCCGACCGCCGTGGAGGCGCGCATCACCGAGTGCCTGTGGGCGAAGACGTTCCGCGAGGCCGACGCCGCGGACATCGGTTACGCTTGCCTGTGCCACACGGAGTTCGCGGCCGTCCCTGCGTTCAACCCCAAGATGAAGTTTTCCCTCACAAAGACGCTGATGCAGGGGAACGACTGCTGCAACCCTCGCTACGTGATGGAGGCCTGACCCCTACCCTGCCCGCCGTCTAGGCAACGTGCCGCCTGCGGCTGTTGGGCACGAGGGCGACCGCCAGGCCCAGGAGGATGGCGGCGCCGCCGGCGAGGGCGCGCCAGCCGAGCTCCTCGTCGAGGACCAGCGCGCCCAGGATCACGGCGACCAGCGTGTTGACGAACGGCAGCAGCTGCGCGGTCGTGACCTTGATCGCCCGGATCAGCCAGTACCAGAGCACGAACGCCAGCGAGGAGCCGAAGAACGCCAGGTAGGCGAGCGAGACCAGCGCCATCGGGGTCCAACGCAGGTGAAACGGGCTCCCCTCCAGCAGCAGACCGACCACGAGCAGCGGGACCGCGCCTATCAGGATCTGCGCAACGGTCAGGAACGCGGCGTCGAGATGGCCGCCGCGTGCCTTTATCAGCACGCTCGAGAGCGCGGCGCATGCCGCGGAGACTACAACCGCCAGGCTGCCGAGCACCGCCCCGGAGGAGCCGAGGGTGAGCTGCTCGCCGAAGATGAGCGCCACGCCCGCGATCCCGAGCACGACCCCAACGAGCCTGCGCACCGTGATGGGCTCGCCAGGAACCAGGAAGTGTGCGAACACCAGGCCGAACAGCGGATAGGTCGTGAACAGGATCGCCGTCAGCCCGGCCGAGATGTGCTGCTCCCCCCAGTAGACGAGCCCGTAGCCGATCGCGAAGCCCAGCACGCCGGTGCCCACCGTCAGGACCCAGTCGCTCACCCTCCTCGGCAGCGGCGTCCGCCGCACGCGCAGGAGCACGAGCAGCGGTACCGCCGCGATGAAGAACCGGATGGCAACGAAGGTGAACGGCGGCACGTCCGCCAGGCCGATCTTGATGAAAAGCCAGGTCGCGCCCCAGATGAGGCCGAGCGCCAGCCACGCAAGGAGCTTCCCCGTCACAACCTCCAGATCCTTCAGTTCGTTCTGCGTCCCCTCGCACCCACGGTTGACCGACCCGACTGCGAAAATGGTCGAGCCGCCTCGCGGCTACCCGTCTCTCATGCAGCACAGGCTGCCCCGAGAACAAATGGGGGCGGATCGCCGCCCCCGCCGGAGGAGAAGGATGTCCGGGTGGCAACCCTCGCCCAGGATTTGCCATCCACCGCTAGATACGTTCCCGCCCGCAAACGGTTCCAGCCATCGCCAGAAAGACTATTCGGTTCGGGGGTAAGAAACCAGCCCCGGGGCGGCGGCCCCGGGGCTTGAGTTGGCGCTTCGCGAGCCGGCTATGCCAGCTCGGCGAGGGTGGCCTTGAGGAACGTGTAGAAGCGGTCCACGGTGGAGATTTGCACGCGCTCGTCGGGCGAGTGCGGCGACTCGATCTGCGGGCCCATGGAGACCATGTCCATGCCGGGATACTTCTCGCCGATGAGGCCGCACTCGAGGCCGGCGTGGATCGCCTTGACCGCGGGCTGCTTCTTGAACTCGCGCTCGAACACCCTGAGCGCGGTGTTGAGCACGGCCGATTCGGGGTTCGGCTTCCACCCCGGGTAGCCGTCGCGCTGCTCGACCTCGGCGCCGCCGAGCCGGAACGCAGCCGCCACCTGCTCCGTAGTGGCCTTCAGGGACGGCATCACCGAGGAGCGGCTGGAGGTCGTGACCTTCACCGAGTCCCCCTCGGTGGTCACCACCGCGAGGTTGTTGGAGGTCTCGACCAGGCCGGGCACAGCGCGGCTCATCCCCAGCACGCCGTGGGGGACGGCCAGCAGGGCGTCGAGCACGCGGTCGTTGTCGAACCGGATCCAGACCTTGCGGTTGCCCTCCTCGTCCTTGAGCGCCACGAACTCGAGGCGCTGGTTGGGGTCAATCTCGCCGTACTCCTCCTTGAGGACCCGGGCGTACTCGTCCACCGCCGCTGCCACCGCGCTCTCGGCGTCTCTCGAGATGCGCAGCACTGCATCGGCCTCGCGCGGGATGGCGTTGTGCTTGCTGCCGCCGGCGAGCGAGACGATCCCGAACTCGATCCCCTTTCCGCGCAGCGCGTTGAGTATGCGCAGCAGGAACTTCAGGGCGTTGCCGCGGTTCTCGTGGATGTCCACGCCGGAGTGCCCGCCCCGCAGGCCGCGCACCGAGACGCGCACCGGGATGGTCCCCTTCAGGGCCTCCTCGCGCGATACGGTGAAGGTCGCGTGGGTGTCGGCGCCGCCCGCGCACCCGATGTAGAGCGCGGCATCCTCTTCGGTGTCGAGGTTGATCAGCGTGCGGCCTTTGAGAAGCTTGCTGTCGAGCTGCATCGCCCCGGTGAGACCTGTCTCCTCGTCGATGGTGAACAGCAACTCGAGCGGACCGTGTACCGCCTTCTGGTCCTCGGCGACGGCCATCGCCGCCGCGACCCCTACGCCGTTGTCGGAGCCGAGCGTGGTCCCCGTGGCGTAGATGTAGTCGCCAACCACCCGCACCTGGATAGCATCCTTCATGAAGTCGAAGGCGACGTCCGAGTTCTTCTCCGGCACCATGTCGAGGTGACCCTGTAGCACGATGACCGGGGCCTTCTCGTGCCCGGAGGTCGCCGGCACCTTGACCAGCACGTTGCCGGTGCCGTCACGCTTGACGTCGAGGCCCCGCGAGCGGGCCCAGTTCATCACGTGCTCGGCGATGCGCTCCTCGTGCTTGGACGGACGCGGGATCTGGCGAATGGCGTCGAAGTGCTTCCAGATGAGGCGGGGTTCCAGTTTGTCCAACGGACTCGCCACGTTGCACCTCCCTTTGCGGGTCGCCGTGGCTTTCCGGCCCGGCGACTGGGCATTCTACCCCGACAACCGGCCCCCGGGACCCTGGCCGAGCGGGGCGCGGGGCAGCTAGGAGCCTGTCCGGGTAGTACTCCGGCTGCGAATCCCGATGGCATCCGGCCGGCTGTGTCACCCTTCGCGAAAAGTCCTCGACGTAGCCCTGGCTACGCCTCCGGGCTCTTCGCTCGGCTTCCTTGCCATCCGGCGCCCTCGGAATTCTCGCTTTCGTCGTCTACCCGGACAGGCTCCTAGCGCATCACCTCGAGAACCCCGTCCTCCTCCATGTAGACAGAGTCGATGAAGCGAACGGTGTGGGTGTTGAGCGACATGATCACAGAGGAGACGCGCACGCCGCCCCCGAATAGGCGGACCCCCTCCAGCAGATCGCCCTTAGTCACGCCCGAGGCCACGAAGATCGCGTCTTCGCCCGATGCCAGCTCCGCCTCGCTGTAGACGTGATGATGGTCCCTGATCCCGATCTCCTCGAGGCGCCGGCGGTGCCAGTCCTCCAGAACCACCAGCCGCCCCTGCATCTGGCCGTGCAGGCAGCGGATGGCGGCCGCGGTGAGCACGCCCTCCGGCGCCCCGCCGATCCCCATGAGGGCGTGGATGCCGGTGCCGCGGATCGCGGTGGAAAGGCCGGCGGAGAGGTCACCGTCGGAGATCAGCTTGATGCGCGCCCCGGCGTCGCGGATCTCGGAGATGAGCTGGTCGTGGCGAGTTCGTTCGAGGACAACGATCGTGAGGTCGTGCACGTCGCGGTCGAAAGCCTTGGCGATGCGCTTGAGGTTGTCCTTGACCGGGGCGTCGATGTCGATGCAGCCGCGGGCCGTGGGCCCGACCACGATCTTTTGCATGTAGATGTCGGGGGCGTAGAGGAGCCCACCCTTGCTGGCTGCGGCCAGCACCGCGATGGCGTTGGCCGACCCCGTTGCGCACAGGTTGGTCCCCTCGAGAGGGTCAACGGCGATGTCAATCTCGGGGTAGCCCAGGCGGCCGTCCTTGTCGGCGCCGACCTTCTCGCCGACGTACAGCATAGGCGCCTTATCGCGCTCGCCCTCTCCGATCACGATCGTTCCGTTGATCGCCAGGGTGTCCATCTCCTCGCGCATGGCTTCCACCGCGATCTTGTCAGAGTGCTTGCGGTCGCCGTAGCCCATGGTCCGAGCCGCCGCAATGGCGGCCTTTTCGGTGACCCTCATGAAATCTGGCTCGAGGTTTACGTCCATCGGGGGGCACCCTCCCTTTCGGCTTGTGCCGGCCGCCGGCATTGTACGCCGCCGCAAGAGAAGGGAAAACGGGAAAAGGAGAAGAGGGAAACGGAAAGAGCAGACGGGAAACACGAGGAAGGGAAAGTGGAACAACACTCGGGGAGAGGTGGGTTTCCCTTTGCCCTTTACCCCTTTCCCTCGTACGTCTACTTGACCCTCAGGAGATCGTGAAGCTCCTTTACACCCGGGGTCGTTTTCGCGATCTTCACCGCCAGGCTCTCCCGGGCGCTGTCGGGGACGGTCCCGGAAAGGCTCACGATCCCGTCGGTGGCCTCGACCTCGATGTCGAAGGCCACCTTGCCGAGCTGCTCGAGAAGGCGTGCCTTGACCTTCGCCTCGAGCAGGGCGTTGGCGACGGCACGCTCCGCCTTGCCCAGAGCGTGGGCGATCGGCGGTTCCAGGACCTGACCGCTGGGGGCCAGCGTGACCCGGTTGCGCACCGTCCGGACGCCGTTCACGGAGGCCACAACCCGCTCCGCGAGTTCCACGTTCTCGCGCCGCTCGAGCTGGCCGGAGAGGTCCACGCTTCCGCCGTGAACCTCGATCGTCACGCGCATCCCTTCTTCCTTGAGGCGCTCCAGCAGGGCAACGCGGATGCGAGTCAGGAGCAGCACATCCGCCACCTGGTCCTGCACCGTGGCCCAGGCCTGGTCGAGGGTGCCGCCGACACGAGCTGCAGGGCCGGGAGTCGGCGTCTGGGCGCCCCCTTCCGCCACGCACACCAGCAAGACGACGAGTGCCGCGCGCATGAAGGGAACGTTGCATGGGACACGGCGGGGCGCGGTAACGCCGGTCACGGCGACTCCGGGTGCACGGCCTGGCGTGCGGCTGCGTAGCCGGCCTGGTTGGTGAGCTCGTCGCGCACACCTACCGAGATGCGGTACCTCCCGGCCTCGAGCAGCAGGCTTGCGGTCACCGTGAAGAACTGCCTGCGGGAGGTCTCGTATCGAGAAGCCGGCATGCGGATCGGGTGCTCGGTGCGCTGCAGGTCCGACTGCTTCCCCTCGTCGTCCCGGGCCGCGTAGTACACCATCAGGTACCCAACCAGATCTTCACCTTCGGGGATGAGCGCCACCTTGTCGAGAGGAATGCGGACCTCGATAGGTAGGGTCCACCGCCCGTTGTCGGCCGGGGCCGGCACGCCGGTGGAGAGCTCAATCCCGAGAGGGTTGTCCTCGAGGTCGAAGGTCAGCCCGCTCACCACGCGATCGCCGATTCGGGTGGGCAGTGTTTTCTCGATAAACGACTTGCGGTAGCTCAGGCGGTACTCGGAGTGGCCCTTGACCTTGACCTGGATGTGGTGCACGCGGTCCTGGCCCGAGGGGATGAGACGGTACCCCAGCGAGTAGTAGGTCTCGAAGTCGTTGGCGATCTTCTCCAGTCCCGGGGTTGGGTCGTTGGCGTTGAGGATCGCGAGCCCCCCGGTCTGCTCGGCCATGTAGGACAGCGAATCCTGGTAGTTGGCGGACATGATGCTGGCCGCTATGGCGGAACGGGGCTGGCGGTTCTCCGCCTCGATGCCCATGTCGGACTGGAGGCCGGCGGAGTCGATGGTGTACAGGGTCACGCCGGCCGCCGCAGCCATGTTCACGAGGCCGCGGAAGAGCTCGGTGGCATCCTCTTCGCGGGACTCGGAGAGCACGCTTGGAGCGCGGTACTTGTCCTGGATCGCGTAGAACAGCTCCAGGCCGGGCGTCATCGGCAGGCCGTCCGAGAGGTAGATGATCGCCTTCTTCCCCGGCAGCCCACTCATCATGCCCACCAGCTCCTTGATAGCCCCCACCGCGAAGGTCAGGTTGTTGCGCTGCTCGCGTGCGAAGCTCCGCGCCTGGTCCATCGCCTGCGTGACGCTGTTGGCGTTGTTGCCGTTCTCCTCGATGTAATCCTCAACCTGCCGCCTGGTGTTGTTCGCGTCCGTGGCACCGCCGGTGTACCGCTTCATCACCCGGAGCGCCGAAGCGACCGCCTCGGCCTCGGAGGTGAACGGTTGCAGGACCTTCAGGCTGCGCTGGTAGGAGACCACCATGGCCTGATCCGGGGGCTGAAGGTAGGTGTACACCCAGTCCGCCATCTTGTTGATCACCCGGTTGCGGTTCATCGGCATGACGTACTCGTTGTCCACGTAGAACGCCACGAAGCGCGGTTCCCGCTTCGGCGCCGGCGTCGGTCCCGGGGTTGGGATGGCGGGCGCCGCTGTGGGCACCGGCGTGGCAGCAGGTGCGGGCGCTCCGGGGACGGCCCTGGTGAAAAGTGCGAAGTTCGTGACGTCCTGCGGCCTGCCGTCCTGGAACACCTCGAAGTCCCCGGGTTTCAGGCCGAGGACCGGGCCCTTCTTATCGGTGACCGTGACCTCGACGTTGACGATCGTGACCTCGGTGACGTCGAGGAAGCGCAGCCCGCCGACCTGACGAGTGAACGGTTTCTCGGCCGGTGGCTTGTCCGGCGGCGGAACCTCCTGGGCAAGCACCACAACTGCCAGCAGCAGGAGCGCGAAGACAAGACGGAACGTCGGGTTGGTCCTCACAGCGCCCTCCCCGTGCGGAGTCTAGCAAAGAGGGGCGGCGAGTATGCCCCTTTCGAGTGTTCCGGCCCGTCAGAGCTTGAGGTCCGCAATCACCGCCGATGTCGTGTGCGCCAGCACGTCGTCCACGGCCACCCGTAGCGAGCGGGTTCCCCCCTCAATCTCGAGGGTGAATCGGTAGGCGAAGTAGCCCCGCTGCTTTGCATCTTCGAGCTTTTCGGCCGGAATCTCGATTGGCACCTTCTGGTGGGAGAGCTCCGACTGGTTCCCCTTGGGATCGGTGGCCATCACCACGACCCGGACCTGGCCCCAGGCGACCGATCCACGCGGAAGCATGGTGAGGCGGGCGTACGGGATGCGCAGCTCAGCGCTGAAACGGTAGACGTGCATGCCCTCCGCGCCCCAGCGGAACTTGCTCGTCGGCTTGTCGAGCACGAGCTCGACGCCGAGCGAGTTCTCGGTCTGGCCGGTGAGCAGGGCTGCACGCGTGCGCTCCGCCTCTCTCTGCTCGACCGGGCGGTCCACGTAACTCGTCCGGTAGGCAAGCTGGTAGTCGGGGTGGTCGATGACCTCTACCTTGAGCTGGTGCTCCTTGCCGTCGCCGACGTGGTCGGGCTGGAACGCGAGCGAGTAGTAGCTGGAGGTGAGCCGCTCCACGTCCGCGAGCGCCGCGCCCCCGTTCATTGTGAACATCGCCTCGCCGCCGGTGATCTGCGCGGCCTTGATGAGGTTGTCCTTGCGGTCCGACTCACGCCAGAACCTCGCGTTGGCGACGTCGGTGAAACCCGAAGGGCGCGAACTGCTCGCGTCGGCCTCGTTCAGGTTGTTCCCCGAAGGGTCCAGGGAAAACAGAGTGAACTCGAGCTCGCTCGCGAGGCGCGCCGCGTGGTCGAACAGCCCCACGTTGCGGTACTCCGACGGCGAGGTACCCCGGAAGAAGTCGTAATTGCGGTAGGTGGGGACGTTTTCGACACGGGGGAAACCGGGCGAGATGAGGACGATGACCTTGCGGGCCCCTGGAGCCGCCGAAAAACGGTCGAGGGTCGCGGAAAACGCGGTCTCCACCCGGCCCACGATGTTCCTCATCTGGGTCCAGTACTCCTCATTCTGCGCGTGGCGATACTCGTAGCCGGCGAGGCTCCTTCCGGCGCGGATGTCATCGGTCCTGAACGTCGAGAGGTTGATCTGGCGCTGCAGGCCGGTGGCCGGGAGACGCTCGACCGCCTTCAGAGCCTCCATCAGCTTCTCGCGGCTGGACGTGGGCGGCACGTGCACCCGCAGCGTGCCGTCGAAGCTCACGATCGCCATCGTCTCGGCCGGAGGCAGGCCTACAGAGATCTGGTCCCGGAGGGAGTCCAGTACTGGCCGCTTGTCCGACTCGATGAGCTGAAACAGGTCGAAGAAGACGACAACCTGGCGCGGGGCCGGTTGGCCGACCACCGTGCCGTCGGGAGATGCGGTCACTTGCCCACCGATCACGGCGAGGAAGTTCGTGATCCCCTGCCCCTTGCCATCCTCCAGGATGCGGAAGTCTTCCCTTCGCAGATCCGGGACCGGCACACCGTGGGCGTCCACGACCTTGACGTCCACGGTGATGTTGTTGACGGTCACCTCACTTACATAGACAGGCGGGGTCGGTGCGGGCTGCTGCGCCAGTGCTGCCGACGCCACCGTGACAAAGCCAAGAACAACACGAGCCTTCAGGAGCATGACTCTCGTCCTCCGGGTCATTAGCTTAGCAAGCCGTGTGCCAAGATCAGTGTCAGTTCCGGGGACCCGGCCGCGTCCATCCGCTGCGCCTAGAGGACGCTTCGTCCCACTGGGAAGACAATGCGACTTCTGGCTTGAGGCCTGCCCACCCCCGCCCCACCCAGGTTTGAGGCTTGAGGCCTGGGACTTGAGGGAGACGCCTTTCTCTAGCCTCAAGCCGGCTGTAAAGAGACCGCGGGTGCCCAGATTCTCGTTGCGAGAATGCCATCGAACACCGAGGTCGTACAATCGCCGGGCCGCCATTGCGGTACGAGGTGAGCCGTGGCATTTTCCTACCGCTACTCCCGGATGGCCGAGGGGATGCGCCCCTCGCCGATCCGCGAGCTCTTCAAGATGACGCAGCGCCCTGGGATGATCTCCTTCGCGGGTGGCCTGCCCGACCCCGCGATCTTCCCGGTCGAGGAGTTTTCGGGATGCGCCGAGGCTCTGCGCACGCAGGGCACGGTCGCACTCCAGTACGGCGCCAGCGAGGGCCACCGCCCGCTCGTAGATGAGATCCGGCGGCGGATGGAGCCGCTCCTTGGTCGGCCGATCGCACCTGAGGAGGTGATGATCTCCTCGGGCTCACAGCAGGTCACGGACATGCTTGCCCGCGTGTTGCTCGACCCCGGCGACGTGGTGGTGGTGGAGGCACCCACCTACCCTGGCGCTTTGCACGCCTTTCGATGCGCCTGCGCACGCTTCGCGACGGTGGCCTGCGACGAGGACGGCATGAAGGTCGAGCTGCTTCCCGACGTGATCGAGCGCTGCCGGCGGGAGACCGGTCGCGTGCCGAAGCTGATCTACACCATCATCAACTTCTCCAACCCGTCGGGCGCTTGCCTGTCCGAGGCGCGGCGCCGCAAGCTCGCCGACATCGGGCACGAGCTCGGCATCCCGGTGCTGGAGGACGACCCCTACGGCGAGCTCCGTTACCGCGGGCAGCGCATCCCGACGCTGTTCTCGCTCACCGACGGGGGCGTAGTATTCGCGTCCTCGTTCTCCAAGATCCTCGCCCCCGGGGTACGGGTGGCGTGGGCAGTGGGCGATGCCGAGCTCATCCGCAAGATGGTGATCGCGAAGCAGGGCATGGACATGTGCACGTCGATGGTGGCCCAGGTGCTGGTCACCGAGTATTGCCGGCGCGGCTTCCTCGACGCGCACCTCGGCAAGATCAGGGCGCACTACGCCGGAAAGGCGCACGCGATGGCCGCGGCCCTGCGCGAGCACTTGCCCTCAGCGATCCGCTTCGCGGAGCCCAGCGGCGGGTTCTTCTTCTGGCTGGAGGTGGGCGGCAACAGCCGCCACCTCTTCGAGCGCGCGGTGAACGAGGGCGTCGCGTTCCTCCCCGGCCCGGCGTTCTTCCCGGAGCCCGCGGAGACCGTCGGCGACACGGTGGACGGCAACCCCTACGCGCGCCTCTGCTTCACCTTCGCGCAAGGCCCTGAGATCGTGGAGGGCGCCCGAAGGCTGGCACATGCCCTCGAGCGCGGCTGAGGCGTGCCCCCAGCCCCCCGGCTTGAGGCGTGGGGATTGGGGCTTGAGGTCGGGAAGCCCTGCCTTGTTCAAGCCTCAAGCCCGTGCGGTGCGTTAGACTCGCGGCAAGCGATGCGACGTGTTCACCTGGTGGAACTCCACGAGCTGAGGTGGTTTCCGGAAGTGTGGCGCAACCTCCTCACCGACGTCATGTCCTACTTCGCAGAAGGCTTCAAGCCGTATCACCCCGTGGCCGACAGGCTGTGGACCGCCATGCAGGCATGCGGTGCCAGCTCGATCGTCGACCTCTGCTCGGGCGCGGGCAAGTCGGCCCTCACGGTGGCCCAGGAGCTCGCAACTCGGCACCGCCTCGAGGTGAGTGTTGTCCTGACCGACAAGTTCCCGAACGAGCCGGCGTTCAAGCGCGCCACACGCGAATCGCCGGGAACGGTCACGACCGTAAACACGCCCGTCGAGGCCACCGACGTCCCGCCCGAGCTCGATGGCTTCCGCACGATGTTCACATCGTTTCACCACTTCCGGGAAGAGACGGCGCGTGCGATTCTCGCCCATGCGGCAGAACGGCGGCGAGGGATCGGCGTTTTCGAGTACACCGAGCGTACGTTCCTTATCCGGGGCCCGACGCTACTGGCAATGCCCGTATTCATCTGGCTCGCCACACCGTTCATCCGGCCGTTCACCTGGCAGAGGGTGCTGTGGACCAACCTCGTGCCGGTGGTGCCGCTGCTGGCCTTCTGGGACGGCCTCGTCTCCTGCCTCCGCACCTACTCGCCGGTCGAGCTCCTGGCGCTGACCCCGGACCCCGGCCCCGAAGGCTACAGGTGGGAGGCAGGCAGGCTCCGGTCGTTCGGCGGCTGTCGCGTCACGTACCTGCTCGGCTGGCCCGCACCGACGTAAAGCAGGCCCGAAGGCTTGAAGGCGTGGGGGCCTGAAGCCCCACGCTTCACGCCTGGGTGGGGTTGGCGAGGGCAAGCCCCAAGCCTGGGTGGGGAAGCGGAAGGCTATACCGTACTTTGCGGATCCACGTCGATGACCCGGTGGACGGTGCGTGGGATGGGGAGCGTCGAGATCGCCGCCAGCGCGTCGCGCAGCGGTGGCCGGGTCGGTGCGAGGAGGAGCAGCTGCACGCGCCACCTGCCGCGTAGCCGGACGAGGGGTGCCGGGGCCGGCCCGACCAGGCGCATCCCCGCCGGGACCGGTTCGACCGCCCGCGCCGCCGCCTGCGCCGCAGCCACCGCCGCGTTCTCGTTCGCGGACTCGAACCGCACGAGCACGAGGTGCGTGGCCGGGGGGTAGCGGAACGCCTTGCGAAAGCGCAGCTCCTCCTCGGCGAAGCCCCGTACGTCGTGGGTGAGGGCGGCGCGCAGCGCGTAGTGATCCGGATGGTAGGTCTGGATCACGACAGTTCCAGGCCGTTCCCCTCGCCCCGCCCGCCCGGCCACCTGGGTGAGCATCTGGAAGGTGCGCTCGGCACCGCGAAAATCGGGGAAGCCCAAAAGGTTGTCGGCGTTGATCACGCCGGTGAGCGTGACCGCCGGGAAGTGATGGCCCTTCGAGACCATCTGGGTGCCGACCAGCACCTGGCTCTCCCCCGCGGAAAACCGCTCGAGGGTTGCGAGCAGCTGCGCCGGCGAGCGGGCGGTGTCGCGGTCGAGGATGTCCACCGCCGCGTTGGGGAGGAGCGCCCGTACCAGCGTCGCGATCTTCTCGGTGCCCGCACCGACGTGGTCCAGCACCTCCCCGTCGCAGCGCGGGCAGGCCTCGGGGATCTCGCGCCGGAATCCGCAGTAGTGGCACATGAGCGCGCGCTGTCTCCGGTGGACGGTAAGCGGGATCGAGCAGTCGCGGCACGTGGCCTGATGCCCGCACACCCGGCACAGCAGCACCGGAGCCCATCCGCGCCGGTTCACCAGCAGGATCGCCTGCTCGCCACGCGCAGCCGTCTGCTCGAGCAGCTCGCGCAGGCGCCGTGAGAGGAAACGCTGCCCGTGCTCGCCAGGTTCGGGGGGCTCCCCGCGCAGGTCCACAATCTCGACCTGGGGCAGGCGGCCGCCGGCGACCCGCTCGGGGAGGTCGAGGATCTCTACCCGGCGCTGGGCCACGAGCGCCAGCATCTCCAGGGAGGCGGTGGCCGACGCCAGCACGACCGGGATCCTGCACCGCTGACCAAGGGTGAGGGCCAGGTCGCGGGCGTGGTACCGGGGCTCCTCCTCCTGCTTGTAGGAAGCGTCCTGCTCCTCGTCCACCACCACGACGCCCAGGTGCGGCAGCGGCGCCCACAGCGCGGAGCGCGGCCCCGCCACCACGTCCACTTTACCGTGGCGGGCGCTCTGCCAGGCTGCAAGGCGCTCTCCCTCCGCCATCGAGGAGTGGAGCACCGCCACGCGCTCACCGAAGTTCCTGGCGAGCTGCCCCGCAAGCGCCGGTGTGAGTGCGATCTCCGGCACCAGTACGATTGCCTGGAGGCCGCGCGCGGCAGCCGCGACCACAAGCCGCAGGTAGACCTCGGTCTTGCCGGAGCCCGTCACGCCCTCCAGGAGAAAAGCTTGGAACTCCTCCTTCCCCAGTGCGCTCACGAGGACGTCCAGGGCACGGCGCTGGTGGCCGGTGAGCTCGGTGGGTGGCGGCGGAGGCGCCAGCTCCCACCGCCTCACGTCCCTGTGCCTGTCCTGTCGGAAGCGCTGAAGCACGCCCTTGCGCACCAGCCCGCTCACCACCCCAGGGGTGCAGCCGCACGCCGCCAGCAGCTCGCCCTCCAGGACCGGGCGGCCCAGCTCGGCAAGCCAGGCCACGACCCGCCCCTGTGCCGGGGCGTTTCCGACGCGGCGGGCCCGCTCCTCGGGCGGCAGCTCCGCGAGGACCACCGCGCTGACCGTTGCACCGGGTGGCCGGCCAGCGCCGCGCTCCACGACCCGCAGGGCGTGCCGCGACTCGAGCGCCGGTAGCAGCTCGGAAAGCTCCTTCTGCCCCCACCCCTCCGTGCGCAGCCGCGCCACCGTGATCCGCCGCGCCTCCAGGAGCCGTTCCAGCAGGCGGCGCTCGGCGGGCCCCGCCGACTCCGCGATCTCTCGAGCACGGGGCCCAACCTGGACGAGCGCGGGCGGCACGCGCAGGAGCGCCCGCGGAACGGCGGAGCGCACGACGCTGCCGATCGGCGCCGCGTAGTATTCCGCGGCAAACCGCATCAGCTCCAAAACGTGCGCCGGAACCAGCGGCTCGGGGTCGAGGACCTCCTCGAGCGGCAGTACTTTCTCCTCCGGGACGCCGGGGTCCTCGACGAGCTCCACCACGATGCCGACCCTGACCTGGCCGCGCAGCCGCACGCGAGCCCTGGCGCCCGGCACCGTGAGGGCCTCGAGCGCCTCCGGGACGCGGTAGGAGAGAGCGTCGGGAAGCGCGGTGGGAAAGGCAACTCGGGCGTACACCGGCCGCGATGATACACTCGCCGCGTGGTTACCCCCGAGGAGATCGAGCGTTGGCGCGGCGTGCTGCAGCGCCTGCAGCGAGGCCCAGCCCCGCGCGGTGAGCAGTTCGAGCTCTGCCGGGAGGTGCTGGCGGCGGCGCCGGGAACGCTTGAGGGGCGGGAGGCGGCGCGCCTGCTGATCGAGGGTTCGATGGCCGATTCCGCCACCAGCATCGCCGACGCTCAGGACGTGATGAGGCTGCTCAAGGCCGTGACCAGCGGCGCGCTTGACCTGACGCAGCTCCTCAGCCCCCGATGATCGGCTGGGCCCTGACCCTCCTGGTGCCGTCGGTGCTCTGGGCCGTCGGCGGCCTGTTTTCGGGGCGGAACGCCTGCCAGCCGTCGTTCGCGGTCTACGGCGCGGCGGGGTTTCTCACACCTGCAGGTCTGCTGCGGTGGTGCGGGAGGCCGTTCCCGGAGCAACTGGTGGCGTGGGTTGTCTCGGTGATGGCGTGGGCAGGCGCGTTCGTGGTCCGCGACGCTCAGCTCTTCGCCGCGTTCGGCCTCATCGGGGCGGTCTGGGGCCTCGCGCTGGGGCTCAAGACGCTGCGGGTCAGTCCCCCGCAGCTGGCTCCGGCGTCCAGGCCGGAATCGCCGCCCGCGCCGGAGAGCGGGCGGCGCGGCGAGGCGGAGGAGGCCGGCTTCGCCCTCGAGCTGCGCTGCCCGACGTGCGGCGCGGCCCTCGCCGTGCCGGTCTACCACCGCATGGCGAGATGCGGCTTCTGCGCCTCCGTGCACGTTGTCGCCGGACGTGGGGACACCCTCACGGTGGTTATCCCCGATGCCGTGACGGACGAGGAGGCCCTGAAGGCCGCCGTTCTGAAGCATTTCGGCCACCGCCAGTACCTCAAGCTTTACGACCTGAGGGTGCGGCCGCTCGTTCCCGACTCCGGCTTCGCGGCGGACGAGCGCGGGCAGGATGAACCGATGCTGACGCAAGATCGCACGCCGGCGCTGGTGAACGCCGTCGAGGCCGAGGTCGCGCGCGCCGCCGAGGCCTACGCAGCCAGGATCGCGCCGCGCCTTACGGTGCGTGCCTGGCGGCGCTTCCTCTCCCCCTACTGGCACCGGTTCGGGACCCTCTACCAGGTCGCATTCGGGCGGGACGCCGAGGGGCTCAAGCGCATGGAGTTTGCGGTCGCGACCATCGAGGGCTCGGTGGCGGCCTCCGGCGCGCCGCTGCCGCCGATGGGCAAGCTCTCCTACCTGCGCGCGCTGCGGCCCCTGCTGGGAGCGCCGGAGGCGGCGGTGCCGGCTCTCCCCGTCGAGTTCGGTGCCGAGGAGATCGACCGGAGGGTCCAAGAGCTCGGCCGCCGGTCCACCGAGCTGCCGGTCAAGCCGATCGCCCTCCACGCCACGCTGGTGCCCGAGGTGGTGGCGCTGGTCTACCGGCCCTGGCACCTGGCAACGCTCGAGCTCGACGGTGAGCGGTTCGACCTGCTCGTTGACGGGGGCGCCGGTGCCGTCGAGGGTGAAGCCCCGGCGTTCGACCTTGCGCCCGGACCTCTCGGCGACCTGCAGGGGGACGTGCCGACGCTGGCTCCGAGCCGGTGCCCGGAGTGCGGTGCCGAGCTGCCGTTCGCCCCCGACGCGGAGGCCCACCTCTGCCGCAACTGCTACCGCCTCGTCGCCATGCGGGGAAACCGCTGGGTGACCATGCCGTACCTTCACGAGGAGCCGGATTCGGGCCACTGGCTTGTGCCGTTCTGGCGTTTCCCGCTTCGGCTGCGCACGGCGACCGGCGAGCTGATCGTCGACCTCCCCCACCTCACCGACGGCATCGACGGGACGTACGACCAGATCGGCGATCGCCCCCAGCTCCAGCAGGAGTTCTTCGTGCCTGCGTTCCGGACCCGGCTCAGCAAGGCCTCGGTGCGGCTGTATCGTCGGCTGTGGCCGCTCATGCGGGGGCGGCCGCGGGAGCTCGCCAGTGAACGCTTCTCTCCCGCCCGGCCGCCCGAACGGGTGGTGGAGATCACGCTGCCGGCCCCGGAGGCGAGGATCTTCGCCCGCGTCTACCTTGCCCTCGCCTTCACCCAGCGGGACCTCGCCCGCGCCCAGGTGAAGACCGTTCGCGAGAGGTTTCTCGCAGGCCAGCTGGAGGGCAACGCCGAGCTGACCTATCTGAGCCTGCCCGAGGCGTTTATCGGGCCCTTCGTGAGTATTTTGGGCCGAGCTCGGCTCGCCGCCCTCGCGGAGCTCGAGGGCCAGCCCGACCCAGAGACCTGACCCCGGCAGCCGACGGCAAACGGTGCAAGTCAGCCTAGGGCACAGTTACGCTTTCTTGACATATTGCACATTTCATCACCAGTTCGTATATAATCCCGCGTGGTGAAAAACCACGCGATGCGCGAAGAGGCAATCGTCAACACGGCCCTCGATCTTGCCGAGGACCGCGGCGTCGCGGGTGTGACGACGGCCGGGCTGGCACGCCGGCTGCAGTTCACCGAGGCTGCGCTGTACCGGTACTTCCCCGGAAAGGGCGCGATCATCGCCGCAGCGTTGCGGCACATGGCCGAGCGTCTCTTCGCCACCATGCTGCTGGAGCTGATGCCCGAGGCGGTTCAGCACGGCCACGCAATGGAGCTCCAGCTTCAGCGCCACATCCAGCGTTTCGCGCTGCGCAAGGGCCTGCTCCTCGAACTCCTGCTGTTCGGCGCCGGCGGACGGGAGGAGGCGCTCCAGGCCGCCGGGGCCGAGTTCCTCCAGGAGTACACCAACCGTATGACCGTCTACCTCAAGCAGCTGCAGGAGCTGAGGCTTGCAAGCGCCGCACACCCCCCGTTGGAGCTCGCCCGGCTGTGGGTCTGCCAGTTGCTGGGAGGGTTCGCGCGCTGCCGGCTCGCCCGCGAGCCCTGGGACCCCGGGGATCAGGCCGGCTTCCAGGCTTTTCTCACCCAGCTGCAGAGCAGCAGCACGCTCGCAGCGTCGTAGAACCTCCCGGGACTCCGCCCCGTACCCCTGTTCCTTTCGTTTCACTCCGTGATCTTCTCTTCGCCCGCGGGGCGGAGTTCACCACCACCCTCCCTTTCGCAACGTTTCTAAACAACCTGTCCCGCCATGCTGGAGCGTCGGTCTCGCGGGCACGCCCCATCACACTTCGGGAGGGGGAAACCAATCCGCCGAGCGGGTGCCAGCGGCCATGCCTGCCGAGGCCGCGGGGACCCAGCGCGCGGACCGGGACGGGGTGTCGGTGACGCGGTCTCTTGCGGACACCGAGGAGCCCCGGCACCGGAAGCGCCTCTGGGTCGCGGTCGAGGGAGTCTCGGAGCGCAGCGAGCGGGGGCGAGCAAGCGACGAGCGGACGCGCACCCGCTTGGCAAAAAAAGAGCCGCCACGCAGTGAAGGAAACAACGGGGGCATGGGGCAAAGCCCCGCTAGGAAGCCGAGCGCTCGACCCAGACCTGCAGCAGGTGCAGCGTGACCTCGCTGGCCTTGGCCATCCACTCGAGGGAGACCCACTCCTGGACGGAGTGGAAGCTCTGGCCCCCGGCCCAGATGTTCGGGGTCAGAAGGCCGATGAAGGAGAGCCGCGCGCCGTCGGTCCCGCCCCGGATCGCCCGCCGCACCGGCTCGAGGCCAAGGCGGCGCACCGCCTCGAAGGCGTACTCAAGAACCTTGGGGTCCTCCGCGATCTTGTACGCCATGTTCCGGTAGGACTCCTTGACCTCGACCGTAATCCGAGCGCCAGGGAACAGATCCTCCACCTCGCGGACGATGCCGCGCAGCGTCTCCTCGCGCTCGTGCAGCTCCTCCTCGGAGAACGCCCGTACCAGGAACTTGACCTCGACCCTTGTGACGTCACCGCGGATGTCGTAGGGGTGCAGGTACGGCTGGCGCTTTTCGGTGGTCTCGGGCAGGAACTCGCGCGGCAGCCGCTCGATGACCGCGGCCGCGACCCGCACGGCGTTGATGAGCTTGCCCTTCGCGTAGCCGGGGTGGACATCGTGGCCCTCGACTACAACCAGCGCGGAGTCGGCGCAGAAAGTCTCATCCTCGATCTCCGCCAGGTCGGACCCGTCGAGGGTGTAGGCGTAGTCGGCCCCGAATGCCGCGACGTCGAAGTGCTCGGTGCCGCGGCCAACCTCCTCATCGGTCGTAAAGGCGACGCGCACGGGGCCGTGGTGGAATTCCGGGTGCTTCCCCAGCCACGCGACGACGGTCATGATCTCGGCGATGCCCGCCTTGTCGTCCGCGCCGAGCAGCGTGGTCCCGTCCGATGTGACCAGCGTGTGTCCCACGCAGCGGGCAAGGTTGGGGTTGTCGGCAGTGCGAATCACCTGACGGGAATCGCCGGGGAGCGCGAGGTCCCCGCCGCCGTACGCCTCGATGACCTGGGGCTTGACCCCAGCGCCTGCCGTGCCTTGATAGGTGTCCACGTGGGCGATCAGGCCGATGGTGGGAACCTCTCCGGTCCCTTTGTGACCCTTGGGCAGGTTGCCGGGGATGGTGGCGTAGACATAGCCCCACTCGTTCATGACGGCGCCAGTGCACCCGAGGGCTTTGAGCTCCTCCGCCAGGATCCTGCCGAGGTTTTTCTGTTTCTCCGTAGACGGGCTGCTCGTCGAGTTCTCGTCCGACTGGGTGTCCACCTGAACGTAGCGCAGGAAGCGCGCCAGCAGCTCCTTGCGGTCGGTGGCGTCGAGGGAGATGGCGGCCATGAGGACCTCCGGCTGTGGCTCAAGGCCACGCGCCGAGAGTCTACCCGCTCCCCCAGGCAAAGCAAAGCCACAGCCGGTGCTTGACCTGCTTTTGGTATTAAGGCTAGCATCACCCGATTTTGTGAATTCGGGCACGAGGGGGAGGGGATGACTGCCCAGTACGTTCCGGTCCTGCTGGCATTCGCGTTCGCGGCCCTGGTTGCGGGAGCCCTCGTGGGGCTCTCGGCGCTCCTCGGCCGCGGCCGCCTGGACGCGACCCGCACCCGGGAGACCTACGAGAGCGGAATGCCGCTACTGGACAGCTCGCGTAAGCGCGTCTCGGTGAAGTTCTTCGTGGTGGCGATGGTGTTCATCGTGTTCGACGTCGAGGTGGCGTTCCTGTTCCCGTGGGCCGTTTCGACCCGCGGCCTACTCGCCGGGGGTGACGCCTCGGTCCTCCTCGACGGTTTGATCTTCCTTGTGCTGCTTGCGGTCGGTTACGTCTATCTCTGGCGCGAGGGGGCCTTCGACTGGTCCCGCCGCGGGAGTGATTCGTGACCACACGGCCTGTCGTGGCCGCGCCCCCCGAAGCCATCGCAGAATTAACCTTCGACGCCAAAATGGAGGAGCGCATCGCCGAGATAATCCGGCGGTATCCAGTCCCCCGGGCCGCGATCCTGCCGGTACTCTGGCTTTGTCAGGAGCGCTATGGGTGGATCTCGCCCGGCGTCCTGCGCGCGGTGGCGGAAAGGCTTGGCGAGAGCCCGGCGTTCGTCGAGGGCGTCGTGAGCTTCTACACGATGTACTACACCGAGCCGCCAGCGCGCTACGTGCTCCAGGTGTGCAGGACGCTCTCGTGCGCATACTGTGGCGGCAGGGAGCTGGTCGAGCACCTGAAGGGCAGGCTCGGGATAGCCTTCGGCGAGAAAACCCCCGACGGTGAGTTCCAGCTCATCGGTGTGCAGTGCCTGGGGGCGTGCGGGAGCGCGCCGGTCGTCCAAATCAACGACGACTACTACGAGAACCTCGACGCCAAGAGGCTCGATGCAGTTCTGGACGAGCTCAAGGGGAGGCGCTGAATGGAGGCAGTTCTGCTGCGCGCCCGCGGCGCGCCCGACTCAAGGGCGATCGCGACCTACTTGGCTGCGGGTGGCTACGAAGGGCTGAGGAAGGCGCTCACGATGGCGCCCGATGCCGTCACGAAGGAGGTCATTGACTCGGAGTTGCGCGGCCGCGGGGGTGCGGGCTTCCCCACGGGACGCAAGTGGAGCTTCGTACCCAAGGACCATCCGGGCCCCCGGTACCTGATCTGCAACGCCGACGAGTCCGAGCCCGGCACCTTCAAGGACCGGGAGATCATCGAGCACGACCCGCACCAGCTCATCGAGGGGATTGTGATCGCCTCGTACGCCATCAGGGCGAACACCGCGTACGTCTACATCCGCGGCGAGTTCGTGCGCTGGGCGACGATCCTCGAAGAAGCGATCGCGGAGGCTGGCCGGGCCGGCTTCCTCGGCAAGAACATCCTGGCCAGCGGGTTCGATCTGGACATCTGGGTGCACCGCGGTGCCGGCGCATACATCTGCGGCGAAGAGACCGCGCTCATCGAGTCCCTCGAGGGCAAGCGCGGCTTTCCCCGCCTCAAACCCCCCTTCCCTGCGGTGGTCGGGGTGTTCGGGAAACCTACGGTCGTCAACAACGTGGAAACGCTCGCCTGCGTGCCCCACATCATGAGCCGTGGCGCCCACTGGTTCGCCTCGATCGGCCGCCCGCGCAACACCGGCCCGAAGCTGTTTTGCGTATCCGGGCACGTGATCAGGTCAGGCGTGTACGAGTTGCCCCTCGGCGTGACTTTCCGCGAGATCATCTACGACCACTGCGGGGGCATCCGTGGCGGGAGGAATCTCAAGGCTTTCTTCCCCGGCGGCACCTCCGCTCCGATCATGACCGCCGCCGAGGTGGACGTGCAGGCCGACTTCGACGCGTGCGCCCAGGCTGGCACCATGTTGGGCTCGGGCGGAATCATCGTGCTGGACGAGACCGTAGACATGGTGGAGGCAGCCGCCAACGTCGCGCACTTCTACGCGCACGAGTCGTGCGGGCAGTGCACGCCGTGTCGCGAGGGCGCCGACTGGTGCATGGACATCCTGGACCGCATGGCAGACGGGCACGCGCGGCCCGCGGACCCCGACACGCTGCTTCGCATCTGCCGGTTCTCCTCGAACGGGATGACCATCTGCCCCCTTGGCGACGCGTACGCCCTGCCGATTTCGAGCATGGTGAACAAGTTTCGGGCGGAGTTCGAGCAGCGCGTCGCCGCGGCCACGCCCCCCCAGCAGAAGAAGCTTCCAGTCCTGCCGTGGGCCGGGGGCCGACCCGGCTTCGGAGTCTAGGGAGGCCCGCCATGCCCAAGCTCACAATCGACGGGCGCACGGTGGATGTCGCGGCCGGAACCAACCTGATCGAGGCCGCGCGCGCCGCTGGGATCGACATCCCCTACTTCTGCTACCACCCGTACCTCACGGTCGTCGGGCAGTGCCGCATCTGTATGGTTGAGGTCGAGCGCCAGCCCCGCCTGGTGATCGCGTGCGCGACACCAGTCGCGGACGGCATGGTGGTCAGGTCGGAGACCTCCGAGCGCGCCAAGGAAGCTCGCGAGGCGGTGATGGAGTTCCTTCTCGCCAACCACCCGCTGGATTGCCCGGTTTGCGACCAAGCCGGAGAGTGCCTGCTTCAGGACCACTCGATGGAGGAGCAGAAAGCCGCCTTCAGCACCCACATGGCCGAGACGCGCCGGACCTTTCCCGGCTACGAACGGCGGCTCATCGGTCCGCACATCATCCAGAATCAGAACCGCTGCATCCACTGCTCGCGCTGCATCCGCCTCACACAGGAGATCTCCGAGACCTCTCAGCTCACCTACAAGTCGCGCGGGAACTCCACCTTCATAGACACCTTCGACGGCAAACCTTTCCAGGATCCGATGTCGGCGTGCGCCGCAGACGTCTGCCCGGTGGGCGCTCTGACCGTCAGAGAGTTCCGCTTCCGCAAGCGCGCATGGAAACTGCAATCCACGCCATCGGTTTGTCCCGGCTGCTCGATCGGCTGCAACATCTTCATCCAGCACCACGAGCGCGTGGTGTACCGGTTCTCGCCGCGCGAGAACCCGGGGATCAACGCGACATGGCTGTGCGACCACGGCCGCTTCCTGGCCGAGTCGCTCAACGAGCAGGACTGCCTGAGCCCGCAGCAGCGGGTGAACGGGCAGCTCGTCCGAACAACGTGGAGCAAGGCGCTCCGGGCCCTTGCGACCGAGTTGCAAGCGGCGCGCTCACTCCGCATCGTGGCCTCGGCCAGCCTCTCCAACGAGGAACTGTACCTGGCTCGGGAGATCTTCGGGCAAAACCTCGGGGCCGAAATCGTGGTGCCGGTGTTCCCCGGGGAGCAGCGCCGAATGAAGAACGGCAAGCACGAGTGGCTCACCTCCACCGACGCGCACCCCAACTCCACAGGCGCCCGCTGGCTGGGCCTGACCACCGTGGACGGGGAGGGCCTGGCGCGGTTCCTCCAAGGGGCGGCAAACCTGACGGTCATCCTCGACCCAG
Source organism: uncultured Acidobacteriota bacterium (assembly GCA_963739225.1). GTDB lineage: Bacteria > Acidobacteriota > Thermoanaerobaculia > Thermoanaerobaculales > Thermoanaerobaculaceae > RBG-13-68-16. The sequence goes on from CAVTZQ010000005.1 coordinate 343,257, forward strand.
CGGCCCATCCGTTCCTGGCGGGCAAGGAGGCACTGCAGTTGCTGCGGGCCGGTACGCTAATCGCGTTCGCGCGGACCCAACACCCAGTGGCGGACCTGGCCGGCTGGCTGCTGCCGACACCTTCGCTCGCGAGCAACGAGGGAACGTTCACCTCCTCCACCGGGGTCGTCCAGCGCTTTGCACCCGCCTTCGCGCCGCCCGGCACCGTGCACCGCACGGCGACCGGCGCGATGTCCCCGACCTGCCCGACGATTGCCTCACCCTGGGGCCCGCCCGGGGAGGCCCGGCCGTTCTGGATCGTCCTGACGGCGCTGGCGCGCGAGACCGGGGTGCCGACGCTGGACCTCGCTTCGCCGGCCGAGGTCTTCGCCCTGATGACGAGGACGGAGAAGAGCTTCGCGGGCCTGGAGTGGGAGGCGCTGGGCGGCCGCGGGCAGCAGGAGTCGTACCGGGAGCGCCAGCATGTGGGCTAGCCTCGCCGTTACCGCCACCAAGCTCGTGGTCGTCGCTGGCTCGATCCTCACCTGCGTCGCGATCATGGAGTGGGTCGAGCGACGGGGCGCCGCTTTCATCCAGGACCGGCTCGGCCCAAACCGGGTGGGGCCCCTCGGGCTCTTCCAGCCGGTCGTGGACGCCGTCAAGCTCCTCTTCAAGGAGGATGTCACCCCGACGTCGGTCAACAAGGGCCTCTACTATCTGGCGCCCATGATCTCGGTGTTCGTCGCCCTCGTGACCTTCATCGTGATTCCGTTCGGCGCGGGCAAGGACGTGACGGTCTTCGGCGTGCCGCTGGGCGGGCTCACGGTTGCCCCCGACCTCGGGGTCGGGATCCTCTACCTGCTGGCGCTCTCCGCGCTCGGCGTGTACGGCATCGTGCTGGCGGGCTGGTCCTCCAACAACAAGTACTCGCTGCTCGGCGGCCTGCGCTCCTCGGCGCAGCTGATCTCGTACGAGCTCTCCATGACCCTCGCAGTGCTGGGCGTGCTGCTGGCCACGGGCTCTCTCCGCCTGGACGACGTCGTGTCGCACCAGGCCAGCCACGTGTGGAACTTCATCCCACAGTTCATTGGGTTCGTTGTCTTCACTACAGCCGTCTTTGCCGAAACCAACCGTCTGCCGTTCGACCTCGCCGAGGCGGAGACCGAGCTGGTGGCGGGGTACCACGTCGAGTACTCCTCGATGAAGTTCGCAGCGTTCCTCATGAGCGAGTACATGAACATGGTCACAGCGTCGGCCCTCATCGTCACCCTTTTCTTCGGCGGCTGGTCGTTCCCCGGCATGGGCCGGCTCTCGGGCTGGTGGCTGCTTATCGCGTCCGTCGCGGCCTTCGTCGTCAAGCTCGCCTTTTTCCTCTGGCTGTTCGTCTGGGTGCGCTGGTCGCTCCCCCGTTTCCGCTACGACCAGCTCATGCGCCTCGGGTGGAAGGGGTTGCTGCCTCTGGCGACGCTGAACCTGGTTTGGGTCGGTTTCGCCATGGCGATGAGGTGGCTCGGATGAAGACAGGCACGAGGCAAGAGGGAAGAGGAAAGAGGACGGCGAGCCGAATGGCCTGGCCCGGGGCACTCTCGGCACGCGCCCCGCGCCTCATCCCGTTTTCGAGGGGGCGGTGATGACGGCAGGGGTGTTCTTCCTGGTCGTGGTGATCGGGGTCGTCTCGGCGGTCGTGGCCATGTCACACCGCAGCCCGGTGGTCAACGTGCTTTCCTTGGTGGTGACGCTTTTCTGCATCGCCGTGAGCTATGCCCTTCTCGGCGCCGAGTTCCTGGCGGCTGCACAGATCCTCATCTACGCAGGCGCGATCCTGGTCCTCTTCCTGTTCGTGGTGATGCTGCTCAACGCACCCGAGGAGCAGCCTGCCAAGGAGCCGCGTCCGTTCCAGCGGGCCGCCGGCCTGCTGCTTGCCGCGATCGCTGGTGTCGGAGGCGTCGCCTTCCTGGTAAGGATCCAAGTAGTGGCGCCTGGGGCCACGGTCTCCGGGGATGCAATTGCCATCGGGCGGCTGCTGGTCGGGCCGTACCTCTTCGCGTTCGAGTTCATCTCGGTGGTGCTGCTGGTCGCCCTGGTGGGTGCGCTTGTGCTGGTGAAAAGGAAGCACTGACATGAACGTAACCCCGATGCACTTCGTGCTCTTCGCCGTCGCTCTCTTCGCGATAGGCGCCGCCGGCGTGCTCCTCCGGCGCAGCGGCATCTCAATCCTGCTCGGCATCGAGCTGATGCTCAACGCCGCCAACCTTGCACTGGTGGCGTTCGGTCGCATGCACGGGACTCTCGATGCCCAGGTTTTCGTGTTCTTCGTGATGGCGGTCGCCGCGGCCGAGGTGGCGGTGGGCCTCGCGCTGCTCGTCGCGATCTTCCGCAAGCGGCAGTCCATCGACGTGGACCGGCTCAACGTGCTGCGCTGGTAGGAGGGGCGATGCTCGACCTGCTCTGGCTGATACCCGCCCTCCCGCTGGCCGGCGCGGTCGTACTCCTGGCCGGGGCCCTGCGTTTCGACCACCGCACGACGTCAATCGTGGGCGTGGGGTCGGTGGGGCTGAGCCTGGCGGCGGCGCTGGGTGCACTGGTGCAGTACGCCGGGACCCACGGTGAGACCTTCGTGCAGCGGCTGTTCCGCTGGATATCTGCCGGCGACGTCTCGATCGACTTCACGTTGCGTTTGGATTCGTTGTCGGCGGTGATGTTGTTTTTCGTGACGTTTGTGGGTTTTGTGATTCACGTCTACTCGGTGGGGTACATGCATTCGGAGGGGTCGCGTTCGTACGCGCGGTACTTTGCGTACCTAAACCTGTTCATGTTTGCGATGTTGACGTTGGTGTTGGGGGCCAATCTCGCGGTGCTGTTCATTGGGTGGGAGGGTGTGGGGCTGTGCAGTTACTTGCTGATCGGGTTTTACTTCGAGAAGGAGTGGTGTGCCTCGGCCGGGAAGAAGGCGTTCATCGTCAACCGGATTGGGGACTTCGGGTTCTTGTTGGCGATTTTCTGGGCGTTCAAGGTATTTGGGACGATTGACTTTGCCGGGATGCAGGGGTTGATCGAGGGGGATCCTGGCAAGTACGCCGCGGCGGCGACTCCGATTGCGCTGTTGTTGTTCGTGGGGGCGATCGGCAAGTCGGCGCAGCTGCCGTTGTACGTCTGGCTGCCGGACGCGATGGCGGGGCCGACGCCGGTGTCGGCGTTGATTCACGCGGCGACCATGGTCACGGCGGGTGTCTACATGGTGGCGCGGTCGAACTTCATCTTTGCGCTTTCGCCGACTGCGCTGGTGGTGGTGGCGGTGGTGGGGGGGTTGACGGCGGTGTTTGCGGCCAGTATCGGGCTGGCACAGAACGACATCAAGAAGGTGCTGGCGTACTCCACGGTGTCGCAGTTGGGGTACATGTTTCTGGCGGCGGGAGCGGGGGCGTTCGGGGCGGGGATCTTCCACGTCTTCACCCACTCGTTCTTCAAGGCGTGTCTGTTCCTGGGGGCGGGGTCGGTGATTCACGCGATGGCCGGTGAGCAGGACATGCGCAAGATGGGTGGGCTGGCCAGGCACCTGCCGACCACCTACTGGACGTTTGTGGTGGCGACGCTGGCGCTTTCTGGGATTCCGCCGTTTTCGGGGTTCCTCTCCAAGGACGAGATCCTGGGGAAGGTGTTTGCGGCGGGGGCGGGGAACCTCAACGGCTTCGGGGGCGTCTACCTGGTGCTCTGGGTGCTCGGGGTCGCGGGGGCGTGCATGACGGCGTTTTACATGTTTCGAGCCGTCTACATGACGTTCCACGGGGAGTTTCGGGGGACGCACGAGGCGGCCCATCACCTGCACGAGTCGCCTTCGAGCATGACCTGGCCGTTGCGGATTCTGGGAGTCGGCTCGATCGTGGCCGGGTTCCTCGGGGTGGGTGCCGCCTTGACGTTCGGCAGGGATCTGAACTGGTTCGAGCACTTCCTGCACCCGATCTCGCCCGCGCTCGAGGTGGAGCACGCACCGGTGCTTGCCACCGAGTGGGCGCTGATCCTCCTCTCGGTGGCGGTGGCAGTGGCGGGGATCCTGCTCGCGAAGAGGTTCTACTGGGGGCCCGAGGCGTTCCAACGCCCGCGCGCCCTCGCCGAGCGCTTCCCCACCCTCTACTCCACCGTCGCCAACAAGTACTACGTGGACGAGGCGTACGACCGAGCGCTCGTCCGGCCGCTCGCCGGCCTGGCGCGTTTCTCGTGGAAGGGTATCGACACGGTGGTCATCGACGGCACGCTGAACGTCGCCGCGTTCTTGACGGAGATCGCGGGTGACCTCTTGCGCTTCCTGCAGACCGGTAACGTACGCAACTACGGCCTGATGGTGCTGGCAGGGGCACTGGCCGCGGTGGCCTGGCTGCTGCTCTAGGGGGTGATCGTGCCGACCGAACCCTTGCTCTCCGCCCTCGTCCTCACCCCTGGGGTGGTCGCCCTCCTGCTCCTCGCCACACCGCGCGAGGCCGTGCGGCTGCAGCGCTGGGCGGCGCTCGTGGCTTCGCTCGTCACGCTGGCACTCGCCGTTGCCGCCTGGTCTCGCTTCGATCCCGCGAACCCCGGCTTCCAGCTCGTCGAGGTGCGGCCCTGGCTCCCCAGCGTGGGGATCGCGTACCGCCTTGGAATGGACGGGATTTCCCTGGTGCTTGTGCTGCTCACCGCGTTCCTCCAGCCGCTGGTGTTCATCTCATCGTGGAAGCCCATCCACGAGCGGGTCAAAGGGTACATGGTCTCGATGTTGCTGCTCGAGACCGGGATCCTGGGCGCGTTCCTCGCCACCGACCTTTTCCTCTTCTACGTGTTCTGGGAGCTGATGCTGCTCCCGATGTACTTCATCATCGGCGTTTGGGGCGGCGACCGCCGAATCTACGCGGCCGTCAAGTTCGTGCTCTTCACGCTGGCCGGTTCGCTGCTGATGCTGGTCGGGATCATCTACCTGAGTACCCTCCAGCACGCCACGACCGGTATCTGGTCGTTCAACTACGCCGACATGGTGGGCCTCCCGATCCCGATGGGGGAAGGGTTCTGGCACTCGCCGCAGATGCTGCTGTTTGCCGCGTTCGCGCTGGCGTTCGCGATCAAGGTGCCGGTCTTCCCCCTGCACACGTGGCTGCCGGACGCCCACACCGAGGCACCCACCGGCGGCTCGATCATCCTGGCGGGCGTGCTCCTGAAGTTGGGGACCTACGGCTTGCTCCGCTTCAACCGCCCGCTATTCCCCGAGGCGTGGCATCGCGCCACCCCGCTGTTCTTGACGCTGGCGGTCATCGCGATCATCTACGGCGCCCTCGTCGCCTGGGCGCAGCGGGACATGAAAAGGCTGGTCGCGTACTCCTCGGTCACCCACATGGGTTTCATCGTCCTCGGGCTCTTCGCCGGCACGCTGACCTCGACCCAGGGGGCGCTGATCCAGATGATCAACCACGGGCTCTCCACCGGCGCCCTCTTCTTGCTCGTGGGGGTGATCTACGATCGTCGGCACACCCGCATGATCGAGGATTTCGGGGGCCTGGCCGCAGTGATGCCGCTCTACACCGGCGCTTTCCTGATCTCCACCCTGGCCTCCATCGGCCTCCCGGGTCTCAACGGGTTCGTGGGCGAGTTCCTGATCCTCACAGGCGCTTTCCCCCGCTACCCGACCGCGGTGGTGCTGGCCGCCACTGGCATCGTGCTCGGCGCCGTGTACATGCTCTCCCTCGTCCAGCGGGTGTTCTGGAACGCCCTGCGGCATGAGGAGAACCGAACGCTGCCGGACCTCACGTGGCAGGAGGCGCTAGCGTTCGCCCCACTCGGGGTCCTCATGGTGTGGATCGGGGTTCACCCCGGCACCTTCCTTTCGCTGTCCGAGGCGGCGGCCCGCCGACTCATCGGAGGTTGAGCGTGAGCCCCATCGATCTCGCCACGATTCTCCCGGAGCTGGTGCTGGTCCTGGCGGGGAGCGCGCTGGTCCTGGCCGACGCTTTCGCGCCCTGGCTGCGACCCCGTTTCGGGCTGCTCGCCGGCCTCTCGGCGGTCGGCGCGCTCGCGCTCAGGTGGGTCGAGCCTTTGCCCGGCCCTGTCTGGTCTGGCGCCCTCATGGTGGACCCGCTCGCCCGCTTCGTGGACACCTACATTCTGGCCGCGCTTCTGCTCGTGGCGGTGATGGCGGACCCGTACCTCGCGCGCACTGGCGCTCGCTACGGCGAGTTCCACGGGCTCCTGCTGTGGTCGGCGACCGGTGCGATGGTGCTTGCCAAGGCAGACCACCTGCTGGTGGTCTTCATTGCGCTCGAGCTGCTTTCGATCTCGCTGTACGTCCTCAACGCGTTCCACCGGGAGAGCGGTGTCTCCCTGGAGGCCGGCTGGAAATACCTGGTCGTGGGCGCGTTCGCCTCGGCGTTCCTGCTCTTCGGTATCGCGCTCCTGTACGGCGCCACAGGAACCTTCTCGCTCCGCGCGACTGCAAAGGTCGTCGCGGACGGGTCACTGTCCGGCAACCCTCTGCTCCTCGCAGCGCTGGCGCTTATCCTCACAGGCTTCTCGTTCAAGCTCGCCCTCGTGCCGTTCCACGCCTGGGCGCCCGACGTGTACCAGGGAGCCCCCACGCCGGTGACCGCCCTGCTGTCAGTGGTACCGAAGGGTGCCGCTCTGATAGTCCTCGCTCGGGTCGTTGCGAGCGTCTCCCCTCAGATCCTGACGCCCCGCTGGCTGCCGCTGCTGGCTGCGATCGCCGTGGCCTCTCAGACCCTCGGCAACCTGGTGGCAATCGCGCAACGGGACATCAAGCGCATGCTGGCGTATTCGGGGATCGCCCACATGGGGTACGCGCTGGTCGGGCTGGTCGCCTTCGGCTTCGACGGCCTCACCGGCGTGCTCGTCTACCTCGCCGCGTACACCTTCATGAACATCGCGGCGTTCGCGGTCGTCTCGGCGTTCTCCGAGAGCGAGGACGAGCCGCACCTGATCACGGACCTCGCCGGCCAGGGCTGGCAGCGCCCGTTCCTGTCGTTCACGCTTGCGCTCTCGATGTTCTCGCTGGCGGGGATCCCGCCCACCGTCGGCTTTGTGGCGAAGTTCCTGGTCTTCCGTGCCGCCGTCAATGAGCACCTCGTCTGGCTCGCGGTGGTCGGCGTTCTCAACAGTCTTGTGTCGGTCTTCTTCTATGTGCGGGTGGTATACTTCCTCTACATGAAACCGCTGCCAAGGCGTGTTCCAACGTACTCCGAACCCTGGCTGGTGAGGATTGTTGCCGGTGCCTGCGCGCTCGCAATTCTGGTGCTGGGCGTCGTTCCGGGCTGGCTGCTGAGCGCCGGTGAGCTGGCGGCACGAACCCTGGTGAGGTGAGCGATGGCCTTCAAGCGTTACATCCCGGTGGAAAGCATCTCGGAGCTCACAATAAACCGGCTGTCGGTCTACCTTCGGTGCCTCCAGCAGCTCGAGCACGAAGGCACCACCACAGTCTCGTCCCAGGAGCTGGCCGATCGCTTTCACCTCAACTCCGCGCAGATCCGCAAGGACCTCGCGTACTTCGGCGAGTTCGGCATCCGCGGTGTCGGCTACAACGCGACCCAGCTCCGGGAGCACCTCGTCAACATCCTGGGCCTGCACGAGGAGAGACGAGTGCTCGTGGTTGGCGCAGGGAACCTGGGCACCGCCCTCTCGCACTACTCGGGTTTCAACACCGGCGGCTTCAGGATCGTCGCGATCCTCGACTCCGATCCTCACAAGGTCGGCAAGCGGGTGCCAGGGGGGTTGGTGGTTGAGAATGTTTCTGATTTGACGAAGATTGTGAAAGAACGGAAGGTGCACATAGCCGTCATCACCGTACCCTCCAGCTCCGCCCAGAAGGTGTACGACGAGCTGGTCGGGGCGGGTGTCCAGGCCGTGCTCAACTTCGCCGCGGCGCAGCTCAAGGGCCACCCCGAGGTCAAACTCAAAAACGTGGACCTGAAAATCCACCTTGAGCTGCTGTCGTTCTTCCTGACCCACGCATCGCGGCTGGCCTCGTTGACTTGAGGCACCTCGCCTTGAGCGCGGTTTATGGTTTGGCCGCCCTGGTGGCCTTCCCCGAGAGGTAGGGAACGAAGTCGGCGCGCCCCGGGGGCGCGATCTCGAACTTGATCCCAAGCGTTTCGCCCGCGAGCTTGGTGTACGTCAACCTGAACCCGGGTGAGGACGGCTTCGGCTCGCTCGCCAGGACGAGGCGTCCGCCTTCGTCCGTCTCGCCAGCATAGTGAATGACGTGCCCCTCGTTGTCGAAGTAGATCGCGAGGATTCGACCTTCGGCGGGGTCCGGGTAGCAAACCATGAGGTCGTCGTGCACGATTGCGGGTTTTCCGCCCGAGACCGGGTACTCGGAGTGGTTGCGCCGCACCAGAATGTTCTCGCCGAGATCGAACCGGAACGAGAACGACCCCGAGCCCTCCCCGGGCTTGCCGCTCCCCTCGCCCACCCAATCGCCGACGAGGTAACGAACACTCGCCCACACGTCCGACGCGGGTTGGGCAGCGCTGGTGCCCTTTGCAGGGGACCGGTTCGCCGCTTCCCCGCCCGCGAGGGCCGGGGAAACGATCACCAAGACGAGCACGCTTGCCGCCAAACCGGCACCTCTCATAGTCCTCCCCTTTTTTTCGAATCCCGGCCGGCTCCCGCGCCGGCGCCGGGCAGCGCAAACCGGGCACACGCGCGGTCAGCATACACGCCGCACCGTCCGAGGAAAGGTCCCCCGGAGTGGTTCGTGGTCTCAGATCAGTCTGATCGACCTGACCATCGCTTCGAACTCTGTGCGGATCTTCTCCAGGCTGGCCTGCTTACAGGTCGCGGTCACCAGTAACAGCTCATTGTTCGGGCGGGGGATCTGGTACTGCATCGTGACGGTTCCGGCGACGATGCCCTCGTACTCGACGTACATGGCCTCGGTCGTGCCCAGGTTCCGGGTCTCGCAGCGCACGACCGCCAGGTTGCGGCCGGCGTACTTGGCGAGCTTGGCCGGATAGGCGTCGCACACCTGCTGGACCTTGTCCGGAGCGTCCGGGATCTGGCCGCGGCGTACCATGACGTTGATGTTGTCCGCAAACGTCACGTCGCTGGTCGTGCGGTCGAAGAACATCTCGATGGAGCCGCTCTCGACCTTGGCCTTGAGGTTCTTGAGCAGCTCCGGGTTGACCTTTCCGACCTTCGCGTCCTGAGCGTCCGTGAAGGCCGCGTTTTCCTTGATCGCCTGCTTCGTCAAGACCAGCCAGTCGTCGGGGATGCTCAAAGTGAACCCGAAAGAACTCTGGTAGTCCGTGGCGCGCGCAGCGACCGCCCACCCAAGGAGCACAAGCGCAGACGCAACGACCCGTTTCATGCAGCCCTCCATCGCCCAACTGCGGTCCGCCCGCCGATCCGCCCAGCCTGCGCGTGGGTGGCCAGGTCGAGTCTTTCGTGCGGGGAGACGAACGTTCGCACTGGTGCGCACGGGTATTCTGAAACGAGCTTGAGACTTTGTCAATATCTCGAATTCAGCTTCACCCCCGCCCCACACAGACGGGCTCGTCCACGGCTGCGATTGCCATGTCGTTAAAGGGTTTGCCGGTTCGAAGGCACGCCTTGCAGTCGGAGACCCGCTAGCGGGTGGGCTCCGTCGGGTGCGGGGTGGCCGAGCCGGCCGCACTTTCGAGCAGCGCTTGTAGGCGGCGCTGCACCTTGTCCTGGCGCCCCTGGAGCGTCGCGATCTCGGCCCGCACCGACTCCAGCACCTTCGCCTCCTCCGCTCGCGGTGCAGGCAAGTGCTGGTCGCGGTTGAGCTTTTCCATTTGCACGCTGAGCGCCTTCACCTGCGCATCGAGGAACTGGCGGCTCGCCGGGTCGCGCGCCGCCGCGAGCTGGGCGGACAGGTCCTGCCTCGCGCGCGTCAGCTCGGCGGCGAGCACGCGTTGGTCCTCGTGCTGCCGCTGGCTGGTCATGAGCCTGCCCACCTGGTCGCGGACCCAGGTGAACCGCCGCCACTCGACGCCGAGAGATCTCGCCGCCTCGCGCTCCGCCACGGTCAGCTCCTGCACGTGGGCGAGGACGTCCCCGCCGCTCCCCTCCACCTCGGTCAATGCGTCCTCGAGCCGCTGGAGAGCCCTTCCCCGCACCGCCAGGAACATCTGAACGTCGAAGGGCGTGAGCGGCTCCTGGTCGCCCGCCCGGGCAAACGTCGGCGACGCGGCGCGCGCCGGCCCCGGCATCTCCCGCCCACGGCAGGCCGACAGGACGAGCGCTGCAGCCGCAAGAGCAACGAGCGCACGACACTTCGGACGCACGCTGGAAGCGTAGCACCCTCGGGGTCGGGCGCAAAAAAAGGCGCTAAAATGCGCGAGCGATGACCACGGCGAAGCGCGTTGGCAAGTACGAGATCGCGGAGCAGATCGGAGTCGGCGGCTTCGGCGTCGTCTACAAGGCGTGGGACCCCTTCATCCAGCGGTGGGTTGCGCTGAAGACCTGCAGCGCCACCGACCCCGAAGCGACGCAGCGGTTCTTCCGCGAGGCTCAGCTCGCGGGCGCTCTTCAGCATCCCAACATCACCCTGATTTACGATTTCGGCGTCGAGGGCAAGACGCCCTACTTCGTGCAGGAATTCCTGAGCGGAACCGACCTCGATGACCTGCTGGCCAGCCGCACCGTGACCCTCGACGGGATGCTCGCGATCCTGCTGCAGGTGTGTTCCGGGCTCGACTATGCCCACTCGCGCGGCATCGTCCACCGCGACATCAAGCCTGCCAACGTGCGCGTTCTCGAGGATGGGATCATCAAGATCATGGACTTCGGCATCGCCAAGTCCATGGAGGCCGAATCGCGACTCACCCAGACCGGGGTTGCGCTCGGAACGGCAGGCTACCTGGCGCCCGAGCAGCTCTCGGGCAAACCGCTGGATCCGCGCACCGACCTCTTCTCGCTCGGCGTCATGGCGTACGAGATGGTCACCGGGGTGCGGCCTTTCTCCGGGCCAAATCTCTCCAACGTCATTTATCAGATCCTCAACCAGGATCCAGTGCCGCCCCGGCAGCGGAACGCCGCCTGCCCGGAGCGGCTCGAGCGGGCGATCCTCCAAGCGCTGGCCAAGGAGCCTGAGGATCGCTACCGAAGCGTGCGCGAGTTCGCCTCGGAGCTCAAAGAGGTGCTGGCGTCCCTGCCGCCGCGTGGGGCATCGCGCCGCCCGGAAACCACTACCGCCATGGTGCGCGAGGAGCTGGCGCGCCTGGCCGCACCGCCAGCGGACGGACTCACCGCCGCCACCGAACTGGCCGCGCGCCGGCTGGACCAAGTTCCCACCAGCGGGCTCACGCCCGAGTCGAGGCCGCACCGCTGGCGGAGCGTTGCGATCGGCGCGGCGTTCGTGGTTGTGGCCCTCGCGGTGACCGGCTGGTGGTACATGTTCGGCCCGGGGACCTCGGCGCCAGCCGGCAGCCTCGTGGCCACAGGCCAGAAGGTACCCCTCACGCCGCCGTCCGTGCCCACGCCGCTTGCCACCCCGGTCCCGACCGTCGCACCCACCCCGGCCACGGTTGAGGTCGAATTCTTCGTGGACCCCCCGGCGGAGGTGGAGGTGGACGGGCAGGCACTCGGAAGGGTGCAGTCCACCAGGGTCACGTTGACCGTCGGCAAGCACAGCGTTCGCCAGCGCATCCCAGGCTACCGCGAGGCCACACGGGAGGTCGAGGTGACCGGCACCGGGCAGACCTTCACGCTGCACCTTCCGCCCTTCGGCCTGCTCACGGTGGTCAACGACTTCGGGGTCACGGTCCAGGGCGCCCAGGTTTACCTGGACGGCAGCCTGCTTGGGCCCTTGCCGGTGCGCGACCGCAAGGTGGAGGCGGGCACCCACGAGCTGCGAGTCGTGTGGCCGGACGGCTCCGAGTACCGGGAGGAGACCGCGGTCACGGCTTCAAGCCAGCAGACAAGGGTTGTGCGCCCGCAGTAGCCCGGCCTTCCCGCGCGAGGTTTGCTAGACTCGCGCCATGCACAAGGGCACCGCGATGGCCGTGCCGGTCCTGCTGGTCGCGGCCGTCATCCTGGCGCAGGACCCTCTGGCTGAGGGTGACAAGGCCTTCCACAACGCCAACTTCAAGACTGCCGCCAAGAACTACGCCGCGGCGGCCGAAGGCGAGCCGGACCCCGGCAAGCGGGCGGAGATCCGGGTGAAGCTCGCGATGGCCTACTACAACGCCAGGGAAAGGACCAGGGCCGAGGAGGCTCTCACAGCGGCGCTCAAGGACGCACCCCAGCTCGAGCTGTTTCCCGAGTTCTACGAGGCGGACTTCATCAAGCTGTTCAACCGGGTGAAGACGCGGTTGACCGTCCCGCCGACCCCGGTGGCCGGCTCGGCGCCGCTCAGGACCGGAACCGGAGCCGGTTCTCTCGCACAGATCCGGCAACGCTTGGCACAGGCGGCGGACAGCACGGCCGTCGAGGCGATCCTCCCAAACATCGAGGCGCTGGAGGTTTCGGCTCCGGTGAACACGCTCCCCGACGTGCTCGAGGTCAAAGCCGAGGGGCTCGAGCGCCTGGGGCGCACCGCCGACGCGCTCGAGCTACGCGGCCGAGTGGCCGCAATGCGTGCCATGGCGCAGGCTTTGCCGGGGACCTCTCCGGTCCCGCTGGAAGCGCTGCTGGACGCCCGTCGAATGCTGGCCGCGGGTCGGCCGCAGGATGCGATCTCCTTCCTGCACGGGGTGCTCACGGCGCAGCCCTCGTGCCTGCCCGCGCTTGAGCTCGAGGCCGAGGCGTTCCTCGAGGCGGGCAAGCTGGACGATGCCTACAGCGTCCTGCGCACCGCCCTGCTCGGCAACGAGAAGCCCGACCTCCTCATGTCTCTCGGCGAAGTTGAGCTGCGGCGTGGGCGCCTCACCGGGGCACGGGATGCGTTCCGTCGCGTCGTCGAGGTGGACTCGGGGAACGACCGGGCGTGGGCAGCGCTCGGGCTGCTCGCCGCTCGTATGGGCGACCTGGGCTCGGCGCGAGAAGCGCTCGACAAGGCGCTGGCCGCCAACGGTACGCTTTTCGAGGCCAGGGTTGTGCGTGCCCAGATCGCCCTCGCCGACGGCCAGCCGACCGCCGCCTTCCAGCACCTGCAGCGCGCGCTCCAGGTCAAGCCCGACGACCCCTGGGCAACCGGATGGCTGGGGGCGACCTACCTCGCAAGCGCAAACAACGCCGGTGCCGCGGAGAGGCTCCAGACTGCCGTCAAGGCCGAGAAGGGGCAGTTCAGCCTGGCGTTGGTCGAGGCGCTGCGTCGCCTGGGCAAGCTGGAGGAGGCGCTCGCGACCCTGGACGGCGCGAAGGTGGAGGAACCCAAGGCGAGCCTGCTACGAGCCCGCTGCCTGCTCGACGCCAGGCGGCCCGCGGAGGCGCAAGCCGTCCTCACAAACCTCATCACCCTTTTCCCCCAGGATGCCGAGGCCCACTACCTGCTCGGGGTCGCCCATCACGCCCAGAGGCACTGGAAGGACGCCACCAAGGAGCTCACGGTTGCGGCGGCGCTTCCGGGCGCCCCGGCGATGGCCAGGGACGCGGTCGAGCTCGCGGAGGGCGCGCGCCGCGCCCAGGACGTCCTGGACTCCGCCGTCACCCCCCCACCGCCGCCGCCCCGCCGGTGAGCCGACCGATCAGGTCGGCGAGGATGCGCGCGGTGGCTCCCCAGATGCGGTGGCTGCCGTAGTGGTAGATAGGTGAGGCCAGCCGTTCTCCGGCGATCTCCAGCTCCTCCTCCTCCACGACCTCCGGTTTTGCCAGGTAGCTGAAGGGCACCTGCACAACGGCCTCCACCTCCTCGGAGGCGGGCCGGACCATCAGCGGGTAAGGGATGGCGCCCACAACTGGCGAGATCAGGAAACCGCTTGGGGTCCACACGTCGTTGAGCTGGCCCAGAACGACCACGTGCGACGGATCTATGCCGAGTTCTTCGTGCGCCTCTCGCAGCGCGGTGGCGACCTCGTTCTCGTCGCCCTCCTCGCGCGCACCGCCGGGGAACGCGACCTGACCGCCATGCTGGGGAAGGGAGTCAGTGCGCTGGGTCAGCAGGACCCAGAGCTGGCCGGCTGCCACGTAGAGCGGGACCATGACCGCCGCGACCACCAGCCCGTTGCTTTCCGCCTTGCGACGCACCGGCACCGCCGCCAGGAGCCGCTGCACCTCCTCAAGCCACATCGCGTGCCAGCTCCCCCAGCGCCGCCAGCAGCGCCGAGGCCGCCTCGGCCGGTTTGTGCCCACCGTCGGTCCACGCCTTGCGGGCGTCGGCCCTGGCCTTGGTGCGTTGACCCTCGTCCCTCGCGAGCCCCACCACGACGCGCACCAGGTCGGCCACGCCGGCCCGCCCCGGGGCGATGCGCAGCGCGGCCGTCTGCGGGAGCTCGAGGAACTGCCGGTAGCCGGCTACCGCCACCGGCGTTCCGGCGGCGAAGAAGCGCAGGGCCGCCGCCGAGGTCTCCCCCGCCGTCGGGTACCGCGGCACCAGCCCCAGGTCGGCAGCAGCCAGGATGCCGCCAAGGTCGTCTTCGCTCGCGTACCCCCAGACCCGCACCCGTTCCTCGAGACCGGCCAGGGCGACGGCGGCCTCGAACGCGCCGGCCTCGCTCCCCTCCCCGACAACCACCAGGCGGGCCTGGACCCCCATCGTGGCCAACGCTGCCAGGCTTCGGAGAATGACGTCGAGCCCCTTCGCGGGGGTCAGAAACCCGAGGTGCACCAGGAGCAGCTCCTGCCCGCGCGTGTCCAGCCTGTCCCGCCAGGCCAGGCGGTCGCCCGCCGCAGGCTCCGCAACCGCCAGTGGCACCCGGCGAACCGGCAGGCCTGGGCATGTGGACGCCACCTCGCGCTCGGCGAGGCGTGTGTGCACGATCACCGCCGACGCGCTCCGCAGGAAGCTGGCTCGCGCCGGGAACAGGAACGGGTCGAGGCGCCCGTGGTATCCCCAGCGCCGCGCCGCCGCGAGCGCGGCCCCCCCCTGACCGTGCGTCTCGCCCAGCTCTTTCGCGAAGTGTTCCCAGTCGCCGTCAGCCGCGGCCTCTTCCACCAGCAGGTGGTGAAGAACCGTGTCATGCAGCACGGCCATCCCGCCAAACCGGCGCAGTCGCCTCGCGACCCAGAGGTGGTAGGGGTTGTTGCCCAGGTGCAGGAGCGTCAGAGAGCCAGCCGGCGTGGGGGCGTCCCACGGCAGTCGCTTCAGTCCGGAGAGCCAGGCCGCGTCGGCGGGAGGCTCCCAGCCTGGAGGTTCCAGGACCGTCACCTCGACCTGACGGGCCAGGTGCGGAAGTAGCTCCGCCGCATAGTCTGCAATCCCCGACCGGGTCAGCGGGAGGGGAGAACCCCACAGGATCCTTGGAGTCGTCATCCTTCGGGGGCCACGCTGGCCTGCTGTTTCAGGTACGCTTCGATGAAGTGGTCGAGGTCCCCGTTCAGCACCCTGTCCGCGTCGCCCACCTCGTACCCCGTGCGCAGGTCTTTGACCATCCGGTAGGGCTGCAGCACGTACGACCGGATCTGGTTCCCCCATGAGATGTCCTTCTTCGGGCCCTTGATCTTCGCGAGTTCTTCCTCCTTCTTGGCGCGCTCGAGCTCGAACAGGCGCGCCCTGAGGACCTTCATCGCGGTCGCGAGGTTCTTGATCTGCGAGCGCTCGTTCTGGCAGGTGACCACGATGCCGGTGGGCAGGTGGGTGAGGCGCACCGCGGAGTACGTCGTGTTGACGCCCTGGCCGCCCGGCCCCGAGGAGCAGAAGCGGTCGATGCGGATGTCCTTGTCCTCGACCTCGACCTCCACTGCCTCGTCCACCTCGGGGTAGATGTGCACGGACGCGAACGACGTGTGACGCCGGCCCTGGGCGTCGAACGGCGAGATGCGCACCAGCCGGTGAATGCCGCTTTCGCTCTTCAGGTAACCGTAAGCGTACTCGCCCTTGACAAGGACCGTCGCGGACTTGATCCCCGCCTCCTCCGCATCCTGGGTGTCGAGCAGCTCCGCCCCAAGGCCGCGGCGCTCGCACCACTTCAGGTACATGCGCAGCAGCATCGCGGCCCAGTCCGCCGACTCGGTGCCGCCGGCGCCCGGGTGGACCTCGAGGTAGGCGTTGTTGGCGTCGTACTCGCCCGTCATCTTGGTCTCGAGCTCGATGCGGTCGAGCTTGGGCTCGACGCGGGCGAGGGCGGCCTTGAGTTCCTGCTCGCCGTCCGGATCCTCGCGGGCGAGCTCGACGAGGATCTCGAGTTCCTCGGCCGCGTCCGCGAGGAAGCGGTCGTTGGCGAGCTTGGCCTCCAGGGCGCGCTGCCGGCGCATGGCCTCCCGGGCGTGCTCCTGGTTGCTCCAAAAGTCGTTGCGCTGGGTCTCTTCGGTGAGCTTGTCTAACTCGCTCTGCAGGCGCCCGGCGTCAAAGGTACCCCCGCACGCTCACAAGCGTGTCGCGCACCTGCTGCGCTCGGGCTACCACCTCTTCCAACATCGGTCACCTTCCAGGGTCGGCGACGAACGAAATGGGTCACCTGCCCAGGGCTCGTCGCCGATCCCCGAGAATGATAACACCGGCGGCCAAAAGCACGACGCCGGCGCGCAGCCATCCCGAAAAGGCGGCCGCGGGTGTGGCCCCTTCCCCGGCTCGCACCTCGGCGGTAATCAGCCCTTCACGGTCGAAGCTCAACCGGGTCAGCACCCGCCCGTACGGGTCGATGACTGCGGAGATCCCGGTGTTGGCGGCACGCACCAGGTAGCGCCGCGCCTCGGCCGCCCGCAGGATCGCGAGCGCCAGGTGCTGTCGGGGTGCAGCGGAGTCGCCGTACCAGCCGTCGTTGGTGATCGTGGCCAGCACCTGTGCCCCGCGCACCACCTCGCTTGCATACAGCGAGGGGTATGCCACCTCGTAGCAGATCGCGACGCCGGTTGCGCCGGCCGGCCCCGGCAGCGGCAGCGCCCGCGTCCCGGGACTGAACGAGCCGACCTCGCGGATCAGGGCGCGCAGTGCGGCGATTCTGCCTGCCAGCGGCACGTACTCGCCGAACGGCACCAGGTGAATCTTGTCGTAGCGCCAGGGCAGCAGCCCGGCCGGGGAGGCCACGTACACCGAGTTGAAGTACTCGTCCTCGCCCGGCCCGAATCCGATCGAGCCCAGAAGCATCCACACGCCGTGCTCCCGCGCGAACGCCTCGACCTCGCTGCGGAACGGGCCGTCCCGTTCCAGGATGCGGGGGACCGCGCTCTCCGGCCACACGATCCAGGCCGCCCCGTCGCCTGCCGCCTGTCGAGAGAGCCGCCAGACCGTGTCCTCGATCCTCTGCTCGTTGGCCGGGTCCCAGCGGGTCTCGAGCGGCACGTTGGGCTGCAGGGCCGCGACCTTCACGAACGGACCGGCCGGGCGGAACGTCGGGGCAAGGAGACCGGTGCCCACCCAGACGAGCGCCGTCACGACGAGCCAGAGTGCGCCGGTGCGCCGGAGCGTCGGCTCCAGCAGCGCGTCGAGCGAGCTGCCGGCGAGCAGCGTCAGCAGGGAGAGGCCGATCGCGCCGATCACGGGCAAGGGGGCAAGCAGCACCGGCACCGGGGTCAGCGCCGCCGCCACCGGGTTCCACGGGAAGATCCACGGCGGGAGCCGCTGCAGCTCCTCGAAGGCGGCGATCGCCAGCGGCAGCGCCACGACGCTCCACCCCTCCGGGACGCGGCTGACCGCCCACCCCGCGATCGCCCAGGTGAGGCCCAGGATCGCCGCCATCACCACCACGCCCAGCACCGCGAGCGCGGCGTGCAGGTGGCCGTACCGGTGCAGGACGATGAACACCCAGGCGACCGCGACAACCCACTGCGCGAAGCCGGCAAGCCACCCGAGCCGGAGCGCGCGCCACCCGCGCGCGCCCGAGAGAGCTCGCCGCAGCAGCCCCGGCACGACCAGCACCAGCGGCACCAGCCCCGGCCCCGGCAGCGCCAGCGCAAGCGCCACACCGGCCCCGGCTGCCAGCAGCCACGGCCTCCAGCGCTCCGGCCTCGTCGTCGACCGCTCCCGTGTCATGCGAGGCGTGCGACCTCGCGGAGAAAACTGTTGCGCATGTACTCGCGCGTGATGGCCTCGGCCAGCCGCTCGACCTCCCAGAAGTCGTCCCAGCGCACCCGCAGCACCGGGATGAGACGGCTGATCTCGTGCAGGAACTCCTCGTAGTTCTTGTAGAGCCTCGTGAGGTACTCGACCGTGATCCCCGACTCGATGCCGCGGTCCCTCTCCCGGATCCGCTCCATGGACTTCTCCGGCGTCACGTCGAGGTAGATGATGACGTTCGGCCGGCACATGAAGTTGGACAGGTTCCGGAAGAGGTTTACGTAGGTCTCGTAGTCGCGATTGTCCATTAGGTCCATGTCGCGCAGCGTCCTGGCGAAGATGGCGTCCTCGTAGATGGTGCGGTCCTGGACCCCGCCCCGGCCCCGCCAGATGATCTCCTGGTGCTGCTGGAAGCGCCGGTTCAGGAGGTAGATCTGCATGGCGAAGCTGTAGCGCTTCGTGTCCCGGTAGAAGTCGGCCAGGTACTCGTTGTCGATGACCGGCTCGTAGTGCACGTCGAGGCCGAGGTGCTGGCCCAGCGCGGTGGCGAGCGTCGTCTTGCCGGCACCGATGATGCCTGCGATGCCGATGAACGCCTTGCCGAGGGCGCTGGCCGCGTTCGCGGCGGTGTCTTTCACTTCGGTATCGACCTTGCGCGTGGTCATCCGACCTCCCTCGCCCAGGGTATCAGCAGGAACCTGCCCGCAGCAGCAACGACCAGAGTCGAACCAAGGCGGCCACAGCCAACAAACTTCGGTCTCACTCGTCGGCAGCGGCCGAGTCAGCGCCGCTGACCCTCAGGAACGCTTCCTCGGCGTGGTAGGAGGAGCGGACGAACGGCCCGGCGATCACTTCGAGCCCGAGCGAGCGCCCGAACCCCTCCAGCTCCGCAAACTCCTGCGGCGACCAGTAGCGCACCACGGGAACTTCCTTCGAGGTCGGGCGCAGGTACTGGCCGATCGTCACCACCTGGCAGCGCACGGAGGCGAGGTCCCGCAGAGTCTCATCGAGCTCGTGCCTCTGCTCGCCCAGGCCCACCATGAGACCGGACTTGGTGACCAGCCCGTTGCCGTGCAGCGCGACGTGCCTGATGACCTCGAGCGCCCAGTCGTAGCGGCCCTGCCGCCGAACCTGCGGGTAGAGGCGCCGCACGGTCTCGACGTTGTGGTTGTACACATCCGGCGCAGCCCCCAGCACGACGTGCACCGAGCCCATGTTGCCCCGGAAGTCCGGCGTGAGCACCTCGACGGTGGGGCGAGGCTCGAGCTTTTTGAGCTCCGCGATCACCGCCGCGAAGTGGGCGGCGCCGCCGTCGGGCAGGTCGTCGCGATCCACCGAGGTGACCACCACGTGCTTGAGGCCCATGGTTTGGGCGGCACGGGCGAGCTCGGCCGGCTCGCCGGCGTCGAGCGGGCGAGGCCGGCCATGGGTGATCGAGCAGTAGCGGCACGAGCGCGTGCAAACGTCACCCATGATCAGGAACGTCGCGGTGCCCCGCGAGAAGCACTCGCTGCGGTTGGGGCAGCGTGCCTCGTCGCACACGGTGTGCAGCCGCCCGCGCCTCATCACGCTGCGAACCTCGTGCAGCTCGCCGAGGTTCAGCTTGCGCTCGCGGATCCACACCGGCAGGGAGACGCTGCTCACTCGTTCACCACGAAGGCGCCGCCGAACCCCTCCGCCCGCAACCGTGCCGCCACCCGGCCGGCGCTCTCCACATCTGGGAAAGGCCCCACGCGAACGCGGAACTTCCCGCCGGGTGCCGTCTGTACCAGCACCTGCCTGGTCGTGTACCCCAGGGCCACCACCCGGTTGCGAACCCCCTCCGCCTGATCGAACTTCCCCAGCGCGGCCACCTGGACCCAGCGGGGTGCTGCTTTCGCGGCCGCTGCCGGGGCGGCGGCCCTGGGCCGCTCGGTGGCAACGGGACTCGGTGCGAACGTCGGGAGCGGCGCCGCAACGACCTGGGGGGTGGGGGCTGCGGTGGGCATGGCCGGCGGCGTGGGTTGCCACACCGGGGTCGGAACGGCGGGCGCGACGGCGGCCATCTGCTGCGGGGCGGGTTGCAGCTTGCGCACACCGGCCCCGAGGCCGAACGCCACCGCGATGGCAAGGGCCACACCCACCACCAGCGCCGCGAGTTGCCGGCCGGTGATGATGATCTCGAAGTACCTCGGCAAGGCTCTACTTGCCTTCCTTCCCGATGTCGAAGAACGGCCTGAGCAGGTCGATGGGGAGCGGGAAGATGATCGTCGAGTTCTTCTCGGTGGCGATCTCGGTGAGAGTCTGCAGGTACCGGAGCTGCAGGGTGGCGGGCTGCGCGTTGATGATCGCCGCCGCATCCGAAAGGCGCTGCGCCGCGAGGGCCTCGCCTTCGGCGTGGATCACCTTCGCGCGCTTCTCGCGCTCCGCCTCGGCCTGCTTCGCCATCGCGCGCTGCATCGACTCCGGGAGGTCGACCTGCTTGACCTCGACGAGTGACACCTTGACGCCCCACGGGTCGGTGTGGCGGTCGATGACCTCCTGCAGCCTCTGGTTGAGCTTCTCCCTCTCCGCCAGGAGATCGTCCAGCACCACCTCGCCAAGCATCGAGCGAAGCGTGGTCTGGGAAAGCTGCGAGGTGGCGTAGATGTAGTTCTCCACGTCGATGATGGCGTGCACCGGCTGGATGACCCGGAAGTACACCACCGCGTTGACTTTGACCGAGACGTTGTCGCGGGTGATCACGTCCTGGGGCGGGATGTCCAGCACCACGGTTCGCAGACTCACCTTCACCATGCGCTGGATCGGCCACAGGACGAAGATGAGGCCGGGGCCCTTGGCCTCCTTGTCCACGCGCCCGAGGGTGAAGATCACGGCGCGCTCGTACTCGTTCAGGATGTTGATCCACTTGAAGATCAACACCAGTCCGAAGAACACCAGCAGAATCAGACCAAAGGGAAGTTGCGGGGCCATGACTGCCTCCTACTCTCCCGGCCGGGAACTGACGTTCCCCACCGGCTCCACTTCCAGCCTCTTACCGTCAACCTTGACCACACGGACCTGCGCGCGCGCCGAGATCGGTGTGCGGGCGTACGCTTCCCAGTACTCACCGTGCACGAAAACCTTGCCCACGGGCTCGAGAGCGACCGAGACGTCGCCGACCTCGCCCACGAGGCCTTCCGCGCCCGTGATGGGCGGCTTGCGATGGCTGCGGAGCACGCGCCCCAGCAGGAACATCACCACGACGGCGACCGCCACCGCCGTGGGTAGCACCACCGCCAGCCCTACCCGCAGCGCAGGGAACGGCGACCTCACCAGCATCAGGGAGCCGAAAATGAAGCTCACCAGCCCCGCCACGGTCAGCAGTCCGTAGCTCGCCACCTTAACCTCCATGACGAAGAAGCCGATCCCGAGCAGGATCAGCAGCACGCCGACGTAGTTGACCGGCAGCACCGAGAGCGCGAACAGCGCCAGCAGGATCGCCACGCCCCCCAACACACCCGGCAGGATCACCCCCGGGTGGGAAAGCTCGAAGTAGATCCCCACCAGACCAAGGAGAAGGAGCAAGTAGGCGATGTTGGGGTGGGCGATGACCGAGAGCAGCTTGTCGCCGATGTTCGGGCCAATGACCACCACCTCGGGCGCGGAGGTTTCGAGCTTCTCGGGCCTCCCGTCGAAACGCTTGACGGTGCGTCCGTCCAGCCACTTGAGCAGGTCGCCCCGGTCGTTCGAGACGACGTCGATCAGCGTCTTCTCCAGCGCCTCGCGCTCGGTGTAGGACGCCGAGTCGCGCACCGCCTTCTCGGCCCACTCGGCAGAGCGCCCCCGCTGGGTCGCGAGCGAGCGGATGAGCGCGGCCGCATCGTTGGTCACCTTCTCCGCGATCGTCTTTGCGAGCTCCGCCCCCTCCCCACCCACCGGGTGAGCCGCGCCGGCGTTGGTCCCCGGCGCCATCGCCGCCACGTCGGCCGCCATCAGCAGGAAAAAGCCCGCCGAAGCCGCCTGCCCGCCCGCCGGTGTGACGTACACCACCACCGGACGGCGGGCGGCCGTGATTGCGGTCGTCATCTGCCTCAGCGAAGTCAAAAGGCCCCCCGGCGTGTTCAGCTCGATAACCGTCACCGCAGCGCCGCTCGAGTCTGCAACTTCCAGCCCACGCTCGAGATAGCGCAGGGAGGCCGGCTGGATGGAGTCGGAGAGCGTTAGAATCACGACGCGCTGGCCCGCCCACACCCCGGGCGCCAGTGCGAGGAGGAGCGGCAGGGCGGCAACGCTGCGCCGGAGCATGGATGCCATCTTAGGCCCCCCGTCACCTGCCCGCAAGGGAGCTTTGCGCCCCGCGGAAGTGGTTCTCCTGCTCGCGCTCGCCGCGATGACCGCCATCGCCTGGAGCAACCCGGCGAAGGTCGCGATGACGGTCCGCACCTCGCTAGTCACCGTCGGGGCGTTGTTCGCGATCGCCGCCCTGGCCCTCGGCGAGAACCGGACCGGGTGGCGGTACTGGTGCCGCGAGCTCCTGCCGGTCCCGGTGGTGCCGTTCATCTTCCTGAACCTGGGGCGTCTGATCCCGCTGGTCAACTCGAGGACCTTCGACCAGGAGCTGGTTGCCTGCGACCGGGCGCTGCTCGGCCACGAGGCCCAGGCCGCGCTCTACAGCCTGCCGCTGCCCGCCTGGATCGCCGACGTGCTCACGCTCGCCTACTCCACGTTCTTCTTCCTGGCCATCGCGCTGGCCGTGGTGCTGGCGGCCCGGCGCGACCCGTTCCTCCCCCGGGTCACCGCCGCCGTGGTCTTCACCTTCGTGGTCTCGTACGCGGGCTACTTCGTTGTGCCGGCCTACGGGCCGCGAGCCACCGTGGCGCAGCAGCGCTACCTCTCGTTGCCGGCCGGCCTCGTTGGAGACCACGTGCGCGAGCAGCTCGATCAGTGGGAGAAGACCAAGACCGATGCCTTCCCCTCCGGGCATACCATGGTCACTCTGGCGGTCCTCCTCTGCGCCCGACGGCGCCACCGCCCGCTCTACACCGTACTCCTGCCGATTGGGAGCCTGCTGATCGCCGCCACGATCCTTCTCACCTACCACTACGTCGTGGACATCCTGGCGGCGATCCCGCTGATGGTGGGCAGCGTGGCCCTGGCCGCGCGGGTGGCTGGCCCCGTGCCGCGCCTTGCGCCACAGCCGGAGCCGGACTAGACGACCGGTGCTAGACTCCAGCCCCCGACCCGTCGCTCGGGAGGTGTTGCCATGAAAGTCACGACTGTCACCAGGGTCACTCTTGGTTTAGCGTTGGCCGTGGGGCTCGCGGTCGGGTTCGGCACGTTGCCGGCGACGGCACAGCCCGCACCGAGCTACACCGTCACCGATCTCGGCACGCTCGGCGGCGACAGCTTTGCGCTGGACATCAATCTCTCGGGCCAGATCGTCGGGACGTGCAGGACTACCCTCGGCCACGAGCAGGCGTTCCTTTACAGCGGCGGCGTGATGAGCGCCCTCGGCACGCTTGGCGGCGCCTACAGCTACGCCTACGCGATCAACCAGGTCGGCGACATCGCCGGCGACTCCACGACGGGTGGCGGCCTGCAGCACGCGTACGTCTGGCGCGGCGGTCTGATGACCGACCTTGGCACGCTCGGCGGCGAGCGCAGCCAGGCCAACGGGATCAACACGCGCGGTCAGGTCGTCGGCTGGGCCTACCCTGCCTCCGGGACCTGGCACGCGTTCCTGTTCGAGAACGGCGCCATGACAGACATCGGCGGAGACTTCCTCGGGGCGAGGGTCGCGACGGACGTTGACGAACTCGGTCGCGTCGTTGGCTACCACGATGCCCCCGAAGGCTCGCTGCCGTTCCGGTGGGTCGCCGGCGTCGCAAGCGATCTCGGGTCTCTGGGGGGCACCAGAGGCGGCGCCAACAAGATCAACCTGTTCGGCGAGATCGCCGGCTGGTCGAGCTACGCCGACAACGAGGCGCGGCCCGTCATCTTCCGTGGCGGTGCCATCGTCGACCTCGGCACTCTCGGTGGGAACGACGGCTCGGCCTGGGGGATCAACGACGTCGGCCGCGCCGTGGGCTACTCCCTCACCGGCGACGGACGGTGGCACGCCATCCTCCACCGCCGCGGTGTCCTCTACGACCTCAACGATCTGATCCGCTCGAATTCCCGCGTCGAGCTGATCGCGGCCACCGCGATCGACGAGCTGGGCCGGATCGTCGGTTTCGGCTGCTTCGGCGGCACGCTCGCCGGGCGCGACTGCAACGGCGGACAGGTCCGCGCAATTCTGCTCACCCCGCCCCCCGGGCAGATGCTCCAGGATCTGATCGAGCTGCTCACCCGATTCCGCCGCCTCAGGGTCGGGGCAGACAGCCTGCGCGCCGATCTCGACCGCGCCAGCAGATGCATCGACCTCGGCGACACCGGCTGCCTGCACAGCCGTCTCAGCGCTATTGCGAACGAGGTAGAGGCCCAGGCCGGCAAAGCTCTGAGGAAGGAGGAAGCCCGGCTGCTCGCAGCCGCAGTAGAGGGGCTCAGGGCGACGCAGGACGACCGCTGACCCGCCGCGGTGTTCGCTCGAACCCGCGCCTAATCGCCCGCACGGCCACCCTCACCTCGCGACGCAGCGGGGGTGCGCCACCGGCGTAGCGGGCGCGTTCGTGCTCCCGCACGAGCCAGGCGAGGGGCTCGCTCGCCCCCGGGAAGGCTCCCGCAGCTGCGCTGGCGAACCCTCGCGCCGTCATGGTTGGTGGGATGGAGACCCCGCGCCGCGCCGCCCCGTGCATGGCCCTCTGAAGGGCGCGGGTGACCTGCGTCGCCCTGCCGGTGACGCGCGCCTGCTCAGGCCCCTTTCTCCGCCTGGTCTTGAACAGCAGCACGATCGCAACCAGCCCCCCGAGGGCGAGCGCGAGCGGGGGCAGGTACCGGCTGCCAGACGCCAGCGCGTCGAGCGCCTGGCGTGCGAACTCGACCTGGTCGGTCAGGGAGAAGGTCAGCACCCAGCGGTCCCACAGCCCCTCGATGCGCTGCCAGCCCCAGCGCAGCGCCGGGCCTCCGGCGGCCTCGAGGATTCCGGGCCTCCCCTCCGCAGGAGTCGGGTCGAACACTCGCCAGTGTCCTTCAACGTAAGCTAGAACCCACGCGTGGGCGTGGCTGTCGCGTACGAGGTATCCACCCTCGCCGTCGGGCTCGCCGCCGGCGTAGCCAGCCTGCAGCCGGGCCGGGATGCCCAGCGTGCGCAGCAGGAGTACCATGCTGGAGGCGAAGAACTCGCAGTGGCCCTCACGCGAGCGGAAGAGGAACCACTGCACCGGGTCCTCGCGCACCGGGGCGTGGGTACGCAGCACGTACCGGTAGCTGCGCTGCAGGTGCTGCTCGAGCGCGAGGGCAGCCGCGAGCGAGTTGGTTGTCCGCCCGGCGACCTGCTTGGCCAGTGCACGCAGGTTGTCCGTGCCAGGCGGAAGCTCCAGATCCACGCTGTCGGGCGGGGGCTGTTCGATCCCCACCGGGTCGAAATCCACCCCGTAGGGCAGCGGCAGCTCCGTCCCGCGCGGGATGCGCAGCACGCCCAACGCCTCGCGCGTCACCGCGACCGACGAGTGCATGGTGAGGGACACGCAACCGGCCGGCGTGAAGAGCACGCCCGTTTCCTTCTCCAACACGATCTCCGCGCGTCTCAGGCCGGCGGCCGGGGCCCCCTCGACCAGCGTGACGGGGTGCTCGGGGTGGCCCGCGAGGCGCTGACTCTTGAGCCGGCCCTCGACCCAACCCCCGGCCCGGTAGTGCTTCATGGTGGCGCCGACGAGGCGCAGCCAGTCGGGGCTCACCCGATCCCGCTCGACCCCCGGAAACGCGACCCGCATCACGAGCCGGCGCGACTCCTTCACGTCGCCGATGCCGTGCAGCATCACCGCCTCGCGGAAGCCGGTCACCGAGCGTGCGCCGAACGGGGCGGCGGCGAAGGGAGAGCGCAACCGCGGCAGCAGCGCAAAGAGCGGCGCCGCCACCAGCAGAGCCACCACCACCGACCCCGCAACCAAACGCAGCGGCGGCCAGATCGTGCCTCGTCCGCCGGTCGTCGCACCCTCGGCGAGGGTGACCCCGGTCAGCCGGCCCACCGCAACGAGCACGAACGTCAGCAGCGCCACCAGGTAGAGCGCCAGAGATGGGTGCGTGGAGGAAGCGATGCCGGCGACGCCCACGAGGGCGAGGATGCCGCCCGTACTCATGGCCCGGGAGCGTTGCCCGCAGCCGGGCAGCCGCACCGCCGCGACCAGCACCGCCAGCTGTGAGACGGGGCGCAGGATGCCGTACTGCACGCCGCCGGCCGCCACGACCGCCGCGAAGATCAAGGACGCCAACACGTTTTCCAGCCACGCCGGCGGCGGTGCGAGCGGGCGGCCGCTGCTCACGACCCACAGCGCTACCGCCAGGAACGGCAGCAGGAAAGGCCAGCTCACGACCCCGGTGAACGGTAGCGGAATCGCCACCGCCAGCGCCAGCGCCGCGAGCCACCGTTGCCTCTCCAGCACCGCGGTCATAGCGTCTCCACCAGGCGGTAGACCGGCTCGCCGGAGAGCAGCGGCGGCAGTGGATCCTCCCCGGGGCCCGCCGCCTGCACGAGCGCGAGCTGCTCGAGGAGCCGGCGGGCGTGCGAGCTTCCCGAGCCCGGCGGCGTCACCGCCCCGCCGATGATCAGCCCCACCGGCTCGCCGCGGTGGAGCTGCGCCAGGGCCGAGGACGCCACCTCACTCACCAGGTCCTCGAACCGCTGCAGCAACGTGTCATCATCGCGGCGCGGCAGCTGGCGATCGAGGGCCAGGTAGTGCGAGGGCAGCGAGCGCTCGCGGCGCTCCATCACGATGAGACGCTGCTGCCTGGCGGTCTGCTTCCAGTGGATGTCGCGGCGGTCGTCGCCGGATCGAAACTCCCTCAACTGCTCCACCTCGCCGCCCCGCCGGCCGTGGCCCGGCGCGGTCGTCTCGTCGCGACGCGCCATCCCCGCCCAGCGCACGGTGCCGACCTGTACCCTGCGCGGGTACACGAGCACCTCCCCGGCTTGCGGCCAGCGCACCGACTTGACGAAGAAGCCCAGCGGGAGGCGGACCTCTACCTGCACCGCAGGGAGCCTCTGCCGGCCCCGGCGGGGGAACACAGTGGGCAGCGACACGAGGGCCGTGGCGCCCGGCGGCACCCGCGCGATCACGGCGCGCCCGGTCAGCCCGAGCAGGCGGCAGACCACCAGAGCCGCGGGGAGGAAGCGCGAGCGGTTGCTCACCTCGAGCTGCACGCCCACGGCCGCGCCGGCGAACGCCTCGCCGGGAGCGACGAGCCGCACCCTCAAGCGGCTCAGGGTATGTCGTGAGAACGTCCCCGACGCCACGAACGCCCCGAGGGTGAGGGCGAGCAGCAGGTAGAGCGCGTTGTTGCCGGTGTTGAGGGCGGCCACGCCGAGCAGAGGCACCGTAACGAGGAACACCCAGAACGCTGCCGTGGGCTTGAGAGTGAACCCCGGGAACCGACGCTCGAAAGCCAGGGAGGCCCTAGCAATGGTCAACACCGCTGTTTCCTCGAGCCTCTAGCTCCAAGCCACAAGCCTGCCTCACAAAGGGACGGCGGTGGAGTCCAGGATCTCGCGTATCGCGGCGCGCTCGGCCTCGCTACGGCTCCACCCCTCGCCGGCCTCGCCGCCCGCCAGCACCACCCTGTGCGCCATGACCGGGACCGCGAGCCGCTGGATATCGTCTGGGATCACGTAGTCGCGCCCCTCCACCATGGCGAGCGCCTGGCTGGCGCGGTGCAGCGCCAGCGCCCCGCGGGTAGAGACGCCGAGCGCCAGCTCGGGGTGGTTCCTGGTGCGGTGCACCAGCTCAAGCAGGTAGGACAGCAGCGCGGGGGTCACCCTCACCTCCCGCACCCGCGCCTGCAGCTGCACCAGCTCGGCGCCTTCAAGGACCGGTTGGACAGCCTCGAGCTCCCCCTCGACGCCGCCGCGGCGGAGCAGGGCCAGCTCCTCGTCCGGGGCCGGGTACCCCAGGGAGATGCGCAGAAGGAAGCGATCGAGCTGCGCCTCCGGCAGCGGGTAGGTGCCGAGGTACTCGACGGGGTTCTGCGTGGCCAGAACCAGGAACGGCTCCCGCAGGCGGTAGCGCGTCTTCTCCACAGTGACGGTGCGCTCGTTCATCGCCTCGAGCAGAGCCGCCTGGGTCTTCGGCGTCGCGCGGTTGATCTCGTCGGCGAGGAGCACGTTTGTGAAGACCGGCCCGGGTAGGAACTCGAACTCCCCGCGCTCCGCCCGCCAAAGAGAGACGCCGATGACGTCGGAGGGCAGCGTGTCCGAGGTGAACTGGATACGCGAGAAGACCAGGTTCAACGAGCGCGACAGCGCCTGTGCCAGCGTCGTCTTGCCCACCCCCGGGATGTCCTCGATCAGAACGTGGCCGCGACCGAGGAGCGCCGCGATGATCCAGTCGATGGCCTCGTCCTTCCCGCGGATCACCCGCGCCACGGAGCGCTTCAGGCCGTCGAGCTTGTTGACCACGTCCACGATCTGCACGAGCGACCCCTTCCCACCAGTTTCTACGGCCGCGCTCTCTTTCCGTTGACGGCCGGACCGTTCGTCAACGGCTTTGCTACCCGCCGAGCTTTGCGGCCGCCACCGGATCCAACGGTGACACCAGGCTCCTCTTGCTGGCCACCGCCGCCCCAACCAGCTCGCCGAGACGGGCGGTGTCGGCTGCCGCAACCACAAGGTCCACACCAAGGAGGAACGCCCGCATGCCGTCGCCCGTCGTGAGGCCCGGGCCAAGGAGCACCACGACGCAACTGCGCCGAATCGCGGGCGGCATGCCCCCGATTGCCGCCGGCGCCGCCTCGCCGGCCTCCGCCGAGCCCCCCAGCACCACCGCGACCGCACCTACCTCGACCTGGGAGCGCACTTCGGCCACCGAGCCTGACGCCACCGCCTCGAAGCCGGCGGCGGCCAGCGCTCCGAGCACCGCCTCCACCTGGAGGCGCCCGTTGGCAACGACGACCGCACGCTTCACGACCTACCCCCGCGCAGATCCAACAGACGCAGCTCGAGCTGGCGCGGTAGCACCGCGTTGGCCACGGCCGCATCCACGTCGATCTCTCCCGAACGCACGCGGCGCTCAAGCTCGCGGTCGAAGCCGACCTGGCCGTCCTGTTCGCCGTCGCGCAGCAGGTCGGCAAGGGCCATGGAGTTGAGCGGGCCCTCCGCCAAGTGCAGTGCGGTGGCCCGAGTCGAGCGCCATACCTCCACCACCGCGTGGCGGCCATCGCGGTGGGGGATCAGCTGCTGGGTGAACGACCATCGCAGCACCCGTGCCAGGCGCGACCGCACCTCCATGCGCTCCTCGGCCGGGAACAGCGCCAACAGCCGGGCCAGAGAGGAGGCAGTGTCGAAGCCGCGCAGCGAGGTGAACACGAGGTGGCCGGTCTCGGCGGTCTCGAGGAGTAGGTTCGCCTGCTCGGCATCGTGCGGCTCGCTCACGAAGAGCACGTGGGCCCCTTGCCGCAAGCCGCTCGTGAGGCCCTGCAGAAGCGTTGGCGTGTCGATCCCCACCTCGCGTTGGTTGATCGTCGACTTGCCGTGCCTGTGAAGGAACTCGATCGGATCCTCGACGGTGACCACGTGGCAGGAGCGCGAAGCGTTGACCTCCGCGAGCATCGCGGCCAGGGACGTGGTGCGCCCGGAGTCCGCGGGCCCACTCACCACTACGATACCGTTGCGCTCGCGGCACGCTTCCCGCATCGCCTCGGGCAGCCGCAGCTCGGCAAGAGTCGGCACCTTCTCGGGGATCCTGCGCAGGGACACCGCGAACGTGCCCCGCTGGGAGAACACCGCAACGCGGAAACGGTTCACACCGGGGACCGAGTAGGCGAAGTGTGCGGCTCCCTCCGACCGAACTCGGGCGGCTGCCGCCGGCGATGCCTGGGCCAGCAGGTGAACCACCACCGCTTCGGTCTGAAAAGGCGTCAGGCGCTCGAGCCCCGGGAGCTGCAGCCGCACCAGCGATCCGTCCACCTGCACCTGCGGCGGGACCCCGACCGCGAGCAGCACGTCCCCCGCATGCGGCGCCTCCGACAGGATGGTGCCGAGGAAGCGGGGAAGGTCGAAGCTCAGCATTGCTCAAGTATAGCCGGGGCGAGCCGACTGCTCTGCCGAAAGCTA
Organism: uncultured Acidobacteriota bacterium; assembly: GCA_963739225.1. Lineage (GTDB taxonomy): Bacteria > Acidobacteriota > Thermoanaerobaculia > Thermoanaerobaculales > Thermoanaerobaculaceae > RBG-13-68-16. Next base: position 373,424 of record CAVTZQ010000005.1, read on the forward strand.
AGCCTAGCAGGCTGCGCGGAGGAGGAACGCGCCGCGCAGCTCGCGCACAACCGAGAACCCCGGCAAAGCGATCTCGCTCTTCGGGGGAGCCTCCAGCACCACGTCGGCCCCCGGGGGAAGGACGCCCAGCTCGCGCGCGAGTGCCAGCACAGCCGGACCGTCCCCCCATGACGCAAACGGCGGGTCGCACCACGCGAGGCGGCAGACGATCCGGCGCTCGGCGAGTTCCGGCAGCGCACGCCGTGCCTCGCGGGTGACCAGTTCCCATTGCGCCTCCGGCACCGGCAGCGCGGCGAAGTTGCGCCGGATCAGCGCGCCGGCGGCGGGCGCCCGCTCCACCAGCAACGCCGTCGCCGCCCCACGGGAGAGCGCCTCCAACGAGTTGATGCCGGTGCCCGCGAAGAGGTCCAGAAACGCCGCGCCGGCTAAGCGCTGCGCGAGGATTGCGAATGCCTGCTCGCGCAGGGCGTCCGGAGTGGGCCGCAGCTGCGTGCTCCTCGCCGGTCCTGTGACGCGGCGTGACGCCCAGACCCCGCCGGTGATCCTCACTTCTTGACCCGGCGCACCGCGATGCGGCGCAGCTCCTGGTCGCTCACGAAGATCGAGGCCGGGCCATTGCCGATCTGCGCGCGCACGAGAAGGCCCGGGCCGTTGGGGAGGACCTCGATCACCTGCACGGTGCGCCCGTCCTCCAGCTCCAGCCAGTCCCCGACGGTAGGCTGCCATTCCCGCAGGTCCTCACGGATCCCGCCTGGACGGGTCATCCTCCCCTCCAGTCCGTCGAGGGCCTGCCCGATCCGGGCCGCACCGATCGCCTGCACGCCGGTCGGGGGAAACCACATGACGAGAGGCTCCCTGCCGCGAGGGGCGAGCCGCAGCTCGACGCTGCCCTCGACGGGGGATTGGCCCGGGCTGCCGAGCCTCGCGAGGTCGGGGTAGCTCTCCTCCACGATCTGCGTCAGCACTTGCAGCTCGACTTCGGTGAGCGGCTGACGCAGGAGGTGCTTCTCTTCGCCTGCCTTCTCACGCACGACGGCCGCGACCCCGTTGCGAAAGATCGAGATCCGGCGCGTCTCGCCACCCACCGTCACCACGCGCTCCACGATGTAGCTCGGTTCGGGTGGAGCAGCCGCCGCCACGAGCAGAACGACCGCCGCGATCACGCCTCCCCCCCGAGCTGGCGCGCGACTTTCAGGGCGTACTCCAGCGCCTGCCCCTTGTCGACCTTGCCGTCCAGCACCGCCGCGCGCGTCTGGCGGACCGCGCCCCCGATCGCCGGACCTGGCTTGACCCCTGCTGCCCGCAGCTGTGCCCCTTTGACCGGAGCGGGGGTCCGCATCCACACCGTGAGCGCCTGCCGCAACGCACGGCGCTCCTGGCCGCCGGCGGCCGCCATCGTGACCGCCACGAGCGCCCGCTCGCTGCGTTCGACAGCCGCCACCACCTCGCTGGGCGGCACGTCCTTCTGGCACACCGCGGCGAGGAGCTGCTCCATGCGGCTGCGCGCCCCCGCGACCATGGAGGCCATCCGCCCGGAGAGGGCCAGGCGCTGCGCAAGACCCTTTCCACCCCCCTCACCGGCGCGGGTCGCGAGGGCGACGATGTACACGAACCAGCGCGGCCCGCTGTAGACCTCCTCCAGCAGCGACCACGCCAGCACGGACTCAACGTCGTGCAGAAAACGGCGCAGGCCGACGCTCCACGTCACACCAGGGAAAACCGCGGTGAAGACCCCGAGGTGATCGAGCTCTGCCAACGCCTCGACCGGGTGCCCCTCGTCGACCAGCTCAGCCAGCTCGTCCCGCAGCCGCTCCCCCGACAGGCGCGAAAACACCCCTTCCTGCACCGCCACACGGATGAGCTGCCGGGTCTCGGCCGCAATCTCGAACCCGAGCCTGGTGGCGAACCGTACCGCACGGATCGCCCGCGTCGGGTCGTCGAGAAACGAGAGCGAGTGAAGCACGCGAATCTGGCGGCGATCCAGATCGCGCTGGCCGCCGAAGAAGTCGAGCAGGTCGCCGAATCGCCCGGGGGTCAGGTTGATCGCCATCGCGTTGATGGTGAAGTCACGCCGGTAGAGGTCCTGGCGCATCGCGGAGGTCTCGACCTCGGGCAGCGCCGCGGGCGAGCGGTAGAACTCGGTGCGGGCGGTGGCCACGTCGAGCCGGACGTCGCCTCCCAGATGGACCGCAGCGGTCAGGAACGCCTCGTGGGGGTGCGAGTGCCCGCCGAAACGCGCGACCAGCCGCTCGGCGAGCTCGACCCCGTTGCCCTCGACCACCACGTCCACGTCCTCCACGGACCGCCCCAGAAGGACGTCCCTCACCGCACCCCCAACAAGGTAGGCGTGCCCGCCCGCCTCGCGGGCGAGCTCGCCGGCCGCGGCCAGCACCTCGAGAAGCTGGGGCAGCAGAGCGCGCCGGAGGCTACGCCCTACGTCATGCACAACCAACCGTGCCCCCGCCACCCGGCGGTCCACCCTGGCACCCTCGGCTAGCTGACGATCGTAGAGGCGGCGGAAGAGGTCCATCCGAGTGATGATCCCCCAGCCGCTCGCGAGCGGCACGAGGACGAAGCGGGCGTGCCCTTCCATGAACAGCCGTTGCACCTCTTCGACAGGGGCGTCCGGCCGCACCTCGGGCACGCCGGGCCGCATCACGGTGGTCACGGGCCTGTCCCCGAGCCCACCAGCCTCGGCGGCATCTAGGATCTGCCGGGTCACGACGCCGATCAGCTTTCCGGCCTCCTCAACAGGCATTGCGTTGATCCGCAGGCGGACAAGGCGCTCCTTCGCCTCGACTACGGTGATGTCGTGTTGGCAGGTGTGGAGGAAAGATGTGGCCAGGCTCGCCGCGGTCCAGTGCGCCCCGACCATGCCCGTGATCTCACCCAACAGCTGCTCCGCAACCTCCACCGCGCTCCTCCCTCGCAGGCGGGCAGCGGCAGCGGTGGCGTGCCCGCCGCCGCCGAGGGGGGCGAGCAGCCTGCCGGCGTCCACGGCGGCAAAGGTGGAGCGCGCGATCACGATGAGCTGCCCAGGCACCTCGAGGAGCGCCACCACCACGGGGAGGTCGAAGATCTCCGCGTAACGGTGAATGACGTAAGCCGCCTCCTCAACCTGTTCGCTCGGGCGGGCGATCGTGATCACAACCTGCACGCCGCCTATCTGATGCTCCACCGCGCCCTCGACGAACTGGTTCAGCAGCTCGAGCTGCTCGGGCTCGAGCGGGCGCAGCACGTAGCGGCGCACCCACTCGAGCCGTGCCCCGGCCCCCAGCAGCCAGGCCGCGGCTGCGACGTCGGTGGGTGTGGTGTCAAGGTAGGTGAGCCCACCGGTGTCCTCGTAGATCCCCAGCAGCATCAGGGTCGCGGTGACCGGATCGGGCACGATCTCGCGCCGCTGCAGCTCGCCCGCAATCACCGTGCAGGTGGCGGCGACCGGCGCCGTCAACAGCTCGGCGGCGGCGATCGCGTCGGGCCCCTCGGGGTGGTGGTCCACCACCCTCACCGGGCAGCCGGCCTTTGCGATCAGCTCGCCCACCTCGCCCAGCCGGCGCCACGAGGAGCAGTCCACAACGGTGGCGTCGGTGATCCGTGCGCGCCGCAACTCACGGACTCGCACCTCGGGCAGCTCGACGTGCTCGGCGGCCAGGAAGCGCCGCACCGCGACCTCCTGCGAGCCCGGGAAGACCACCCGCGCTCCCGGGGTCAACAGCAGAGCTCCGGCGGCGGCGCCGAGGGCGTCGAAGTCCGCCCCGAGGTGGGTTGTGATGACCTTCACCCGGCCAGTTTACTGCTCATCCAGCATCCTCGCCGGACGGCCAAGCGGGCCTTGGGAGGGTGCCGGAATTCCTGAGCCTCCTGTTGCTTTGATAGTATGACCCGAAGGTCGCGGAGGTCGTATGACGCGAAAGGAACTGACCCTCGTCGTGCTCCTGTTCGTCGGCGTGCTGGCCATGGTCGCACGCGCCGAGGCACCGCTCTCATATGCCGCCGACGTGGAGCCGATCATCCTCAAGGCTTGCGCCGACTGCCACGGGGGCGACAGCCCGAAAAAGGGGCTCGACCTCTCAAAGGGCAAGGGCTTCGAGCGTCTCGCCGGCGTGAAGAGCCAGGAGGTTCCGGAGATGGTCCTGGTCAAGGCCGGGGACCCGGCCTCCTCGTACCTCTGGCTGAAGGTCACCCACACCGCCACCCAGGGCAAGGGCATGCCGCGGACGCTGTTCGGCGCCAAGAAGCTCCCCCAGGCCCGGCTCGACGTCATCCATAACTGGATCATCCAGGGCGCCAACCCATAGAAGCACGAGGCTTGAAGGCCTGAAGGTTCGGAGGACCGCTCAAGGCTCCGAGCCTGGGCGGCGGGTGGTGGGCACGTCTTCAGGCCTTTCTCCCACGAAAGGGCGGCCGAGGAGCCCCGCAGCGATCGCTGCGAAACGTTGCCAGCGCGGCAGCTCGACCCTCGTGCCAAAGGCTCTCCGAGGGTCGTGCTGCACCCTGTCCAGGACACGCCGGTAAACACCGCCCATGACGCGCACCGCAGGACGCGCGTCGGCCTCGAGGAAACCGGGCAGCGGGTTGGCCTCTCGGAAGTGAGATCGCGCACGCTCGCACTGAAACACCATCAGGGCGGTGTAGCCGTCCCCGTCCACGCGGCCGGCGAGCAGGTCCGCGTCGCTCACGCCGAAGCGCGCCAGCTCGTCGAGGGGCAGGTATATGCGGTCGCGGCGAACGTCCTCGCCGACGTCGCGGCAGATGTTGGTGAGCTGCAGCGCCATCGCCAGCTGGCGGCCGTGAGCTCGCGCCTGTGCGGCGAGCGTGCCGAAGATTGCGAGGGAGATCTCGGAGATCGTCACCGCCACCAGCTCACAGTAGCGCTCGAGCTCGGAGAAGGTGTGGTATCGCCCGCGCTCCAGATCCATCCGGCACCCATCCACCAGGCCGAGCAGCGCCTGCTTGGAGATCGGGTAGAGCGCCAGCACCTCGGCGAGCGCCCGGGTGGCCGGAATGCCGGGACTCCCGCGGTAGGTTCGTTCCACCTCCTCGGCCCAGTCGTCCAGGCGGCGCCGCAGTTCATCCCGGCTGGCGCCAGCGTGGGTCTCGTCTACGATGTCGTCGGGGATTCGGCACGCCGCGTAAGCCGCATAGACCGCCCGCCGCTTCTCGGAGGGGAGCAGACGAAACCCCAGGGAGAAGTTGGCGCCGCGGCGATGGGCGAGACGGCGCACCACCGTCCGACTACCGCTCAACGTTCCCTCCGACGGCACCAGGAACAAAGAGGGGCGTGGCGGCAACCCCGCCGTTCGCGCCACGCCGCCATTACGATCTTGGCAACAGCATCCTTGAGCGGCCCCGGGCGCTGCAGCCGGAGCAGCAGGCTCCTGAAGTCCCCGCGGCTCGCGAGCCGGCAAAACGCCGCAAAGCCGCGCCGACCCAGCCGCTCGTAGGCAAAGCGCAGCGCGACTGTGGTCCGCATCGGCCGCAGGACGGTCCGGACGAATCGCCCCTCGTCCCAGCGGCCGGCGACGCCCGCCGCCACCAGCCCCGCGCTGCGCAGAGCGAGCCGGTTGCCGAGCCCGTACAGGAAGTCCTGCACGCCAGCGGCCTCGCCCGCGTACCAGCGCCCGTCCCTGCCTCGCAGGTGGTGGGGAAGATAGAAGTTCATGAACTGGCCACCCTCATGCTCCTCGCGCACCGCAAATTCACCCAAGGTTTCGCGGAAACGGCGCCAGGCCCTCTGCTGCGCCTCCCGCAACCGCTCGACTCGGCGCACCAGGGCGACCCCGAACGTCGCGTGGCCGCCTATGCAGAACAGGTAGGCGTAGCCCGTCGGGGTGAGGGTGGGGTCGAAGAGCACCGCGACGGTGTCGGGCAGGTTCGAGGAGAACACGAGCTCACGCGCCACCCCGTCCGCCTGGCCCGGGCCGGTGGCGATGACCTCGCTGTCTGCAGGGGCGACGACACCCTCGTGCAGGATCACACCCGCCGCCACGGCCAGGCCCCGGAGCCAGGCGTCGAGGCTCCCCTCGCCGCCCCCGCGCCGAACGAAGTACGCGTAGGGGCTCGCGCTGGTGACCTCGTGGCGCCGGCCGAAGCCGTCGAGGAAGAGGGCCCTGGTCACCGGGATCGCCGGGAAATCGGGCGGGAGGCCCAGTACCCGCAACTCGTCGAGGGCGTCCAACTCATCCGTCCCGTTCTCGAGCACCTGCCACCCGCCCGCAAAGCGCCCGCCCCCGCCGCGGTGGCGGTCCCAGACCTCGACCGAACGACCTTCCTCGGCCAAGAGCACGGCGGTGGCGAGCCCAGAGATCCCCCCGCCCGCGATGCGTATGTGCCGCGCCACGCCGGGATTGTAGCGTGCCGACCGAGCCGCCCGACTCCTCCGCGGGTCCGAGTTTCCTGGCAACCAGAGGGGCGCGGCCGGCAGGCAAGCACGCTTTTGAGGATCTCACTTCGCGGCCCAACACCGGGGCGCGGTACGCGCGACGCGATTCCCCGCAGTGATCGGCCAGCGAGGTACCCTACGATGGGAAGGCACGGAGGGTCACATGAGCGAGACGATGGGCTGGAAGCCGCTGCTGGCGGAGGATTCGTGGCACGTCCCCCGGGCGTTTCCACTTCCGGCCTACTCCGAGTTCATGCCTGCGCCGCGCCTCGGTCGCAAGCCGTACGGCGAGCCCGATCCGGACCTGTTCACTCAGGACGACCCGTGGGGCTGGCACGTCAGCGAGGCAGAGCAGGAGTGGGAGCTTCGACCGGGGCTCGAGCACATCGCCCGCGAGATTTACACGTCTCTGCTCGCGCTCGGACGGGGGCGCGAAGAGCACCTCATCCACGGACATCAGGGCCGCAACCTCGAGGGCAACGCCTACTGGCCTCCCGAGCTTGCCGCCCGTGCGGGCAAGCTCGTGCACGAGCGCTTCGTGAGCCTGCTGCCGCTCGCCCTCTCGCGCACGCAGGACGACAAGGGGCGGGTGCGCTGGACGCTCTTCGGGTCGAGCGAGCAGGGCCCCGAGCGTGGGTTCTGGCGCGGCTTCGACCGCGCTCCCGGAACCGAGAACGGTGCCGAGGCGGTGGCGTTTCTCTGCAGGTTGCTCAAGCAGGTCTACGGCGAGGACGCCTCGGACACCGCCGGGCTGCGGTCGCGAGGTTTTCGGACCGTGGGGAGCGCGGGCCACCACCCACGCCGGACGTGGGCCGCGGACCCGTTGCCTGCGTGGGCCGCCTCCTTGGCCGTCGCCGACGGCGGGCCGTTCCAGGACGTACGCTACCTGCTCACCTTCCGTCCGTTCGCGCACCTGCCCGACGAGGTCCGCCGGCGCTACGTTGCCGGCGACTTGCACCTGCTCCCGTTCCCAGGGAGCCTCGTCTTCTGGGGAATGCCGACGTTTCTCCGACTCGCGGACGGGTTGCCGCAGGCGATGCAGCTCCCGCTGCTGCGCCTGACCCGCCGGTACCGCGGCCCGGGGATCCGCATCCCCCAGTCGGGTTGGCTGCACGAGCCGGGGCAACGCCAGCTCGAGCGGCAGCTTCACGAGGCGTATTTGCGCGAGACGTTCACTCGCACGCACCGCTGGGACCGCGTGCAACGCCACGAGGACGAGCTCGCGGTGCTGGCTCGCGAGGACAAGGTCGTCCGCGTCCTCTTCTCCACCGACCTCGACGCCATGGGGCTGTACGACAAGCCGATGGCACGCAACTGCCAGATCTGGACCCCCGACTTCCGCGCGGTGCTCGACGGTCCGCGGGCGACCCCGGAGGAGATCGCGCGCGCCCGAGAGCTGGTGCACGAGGGCGGCACCTTCGGCTACCGCTTCCTCTACCCGCCGATGCGAGTCGGAGGCTGGGAGGTGATCTGGCACCGACCGCTAGTCGCGTTCGTGAGTCCCGGCGAGGACGCGGCAACGGTGGTGCACGACGGGCCACTCGGCTACCTGAGAGCGACTCCCGCCGAAGGAGGCCCGACCAATCGCACGGTCGAGCTCTGGCCGTGCCTTCTGCGCCGCCCGCTCGAGGTCGCCGCGGTTACGACGCTGCGCTCCGCCTCCGACCATGCCGGGCCGCACACGGCGTTCAACGTGTTGGCGCTCCGCGCTGCCTGGCGCGGGCTCGGCGAGCGGCCGCTGCCGCGCAGCTTCGCGCGCCGCCTGCTCAAGCTGCGCAAGGACGAAACGGTCGAGGCCTGGCTCGACGCTCTCCCCGGCGGCGTGCCCGATCCCGAGGTCTCGGCCCGGCTGCGAACCGAAATCGAGAGCCGGCTCGAGCCGCCCGGGGCGACATCGGGCGGCACACCCGGCGGAGCGCTCACCCACGACCGCACCGCGACGCGTGCCTTCGAGGAGACCTGGTGGCGCGACATCGCGACGCTCGCGCACGGCACCTTCCTCACCAAGGACAACGCCGACTGCGTCCTCGATCCTGTGACGACGGCGCACCTTCAGCACAACCGGCGCGACCTCGACGCCATGGGCGACTTCCTCATCGGGCGCCACCGAGAGGCCATTGCAGCGGCGGGGATGACTGGGAAGGCATCGTGCGGCGAGGTGCCGTTTGCCTGGCGGACCGACTTCCCGTTCTCGCTGTTCGGCGGGTGGGTGGCCAACCAGGAGGGGAAAGCGCACGAGCGCGACATCCTGGTGGTGATCCCCGGGAAGGACCGAAGCCGAGCGATCGTGCTGGCCGACCATTACGACACCGCCTACATGGAGGACGTGTTCGACACCAACCGAGGCGGCTCCGGCGCGCGCCTGGCGGCGCACGGCGCCGATGACAACTGCTCCGCCACCGCGACGCTGCTGGCGGCCACGCCGATCTTTCTCGAACTGTCCGAGCAGGGAATGCTGAAGCACGACGTCTGGCTGCTCCACCTCACCGGTGAGGAGTTCCCCTCGGACTGCATGGGCGCCCGCGCCTTCTGCCAAGCGCTCATGGAGCACTCGCTTAAGTGTCACGTAGAGGGCGGCACGAGCATGGACCTCTCGGCGACGCGGGTCGCCGCCGTTGTAGTGATGGATATGATCGCTCACAACCGTCCGAGCAGCCCCTACGTCTTCCAGATCGCCCCGGGCGACGGACCCGGGTCGCTCCGGGTCGCGCTCCAGGCCCATCTTGCCAACGAGGCGTGGAACCGGGGTGCTGCCGTCTTGAACGCCTCGCCCGAGCGGCGCGGCCGCGGGCCCGGCACGCGAAGCGCGGACCCTGCCATCATCCCGCCCGTGGCTGAGCACCCGCGTCTGCGCGGCGAGGTGCGCCTTCACTTCGAGCCGAGGAGCTCCCTGTACAACACCGACGGGCAGATCTTCTCCGACGTGGGGGTGCCGGTCGTGCTGTTCATGGAGGACTACGACATCGATCGGCAGGGGTACCACGACACCCACGACACGATGGAGAACATTGACCTGGACTACGGCGCGGGCGTCGCCGCCATCGCCATCGAGACCGTCGCGCGCCTTGCGGCGGGCCTGGACCGCGTCTGAGAGCAGGGCGCGCCGAGTCGTTGGTGCCTACAGTCGGTCGGTCGCGTTGACGAAGCGGGCGATCGCCTCCTTGAACGCCTTCAGCGACGGCGGATGGAGGTACATCATGTGCCCCGCCTCGAAGTAGCGCATCTCGATGTTGTTGCGCAGCTTCTTCTCGAGGCCCAGGTGCTCCATCGTGTACTCGGTCCCTAGGAAAGGTGTCGCCAGGTCGTAGTACCCGTTCAGGACGAGGATGTGCAGGTTCGGGTTGTAGGCCATGGCGTGCGCGAGATCCACACCGGTGTTCGGCCACCCCGGGGTGGCGAAGAACGACCCGGGCGCCTTGTGCTTCCACTCCCACTCCCTCCACAGGTCGGCCTCGACCTTGTAGGTCTTTCCCTCACCGAACTTCAGCTCGCTGTGGTAGTAGGAAAGGAACGCGGCCGTGAAGGCTCCGGAGATCGCCGCCGCCTGCGGATCCTCGTACTCGGACGCCTCTTTCGCCAGTCGGTCGAGCGCAACGCCGGTAAAGCGCGCGTCGAGCCGGCCGACGATCTCCGAATGCTCGCGCAGCAGCTCGGCGGTGAACTCCCCCTCGCTGACGCGCAGGTTGGCCTTGTCGAGGTAGGACGGCGACAGCCCGCTCAGGCGCGACATCGTCGCGATGACCTGATTGCGCTCCACCTCCGGCAGCGCGTCTCCCTTGCCGAGGGCCGCGGCGTACGGCCCCGTGGCGAACTGCCGCGCCTCCACGAGGAACGCCTCGAGCAGCGGCGCGTCCTTGACCAGGTGGTGGTACCAGGCGATCGCGGCGTAGGCCGGCACGTACATCTCGTAGCCGAGATCGTTACCCGCCCAGGTAACGGCGGTCTTCGCATCGATGAAGACCGATACGAGGATCACGCCGTTGAAGGTCATGTTCCACTTCGTCTGCAGATAGTCCACGAGGCCGGCCGAGCGCATCGTGCCGTAGCTCTCGCCAAGTAAGTACTTCGGGGAGTTCCAGCGGCCGTTGTCGTTGACGTACTGGACGACGAAGCGCCCGACGGAGTCGATGTCCTGGTCCACGCCCCAGAAATCCTTGTTCTTGGCCTTCCCCAACGCATGGCTCACGCCAGTGCCGACGGGGTCGATCATGACGAGGTCGGTCACGTCGAGCGGCGTCTCCTCGTTGTCGACGACCTGGTAGGGGGGCGGGGGCGTCGGCGCCGCATCGGTGGTGAGAATCCGGCGCGGGCCCAGAGCGCCCATGTGGAGCCAGATCGAGGAGGAGCCCGGGCCGCCGTTGTACGCGAACGTCAGAGGCCGCCGCGCCGCTTCGACGCCGTCCTTGGTGTAGGCGACGTACCCGATCGCCCCGACCGGCTCATCGTCGTCGTTCCGGATCACCAGTGTCCCGGCCGTGGCCTTGTACTTGAGCACCGTCCCGCCGACCCTAATCGTGTGCTCGGTGACCGATTGCTCCGGCTTCGACGCGACCGGCGTTTCCTGCTTCTTGACCTCGCTGACGCCTTCCTTCTCCGCGGCGTTCGGTGGCTCTGCCGCAACAAGTGCCGTGGTGGCGACCAGCAGCAGCGCAAGAACGAGTGGCATTGCACGCCGGATCATCAAAGACCCCTTTCGTCCGCGGGACACTATACGGCAACCCGGCACGCAACAGGACCGCGGCCCCGTCCCGCCTATTTCGGACCGAGGTGGCTGGGACCTGGTGTCGCGTCCCGCTCGATCAAGCAGGACCACTGCGAAACGCGTGTAGCCGCGCCGCCTGAAGACCGTGGTCAGGGGCCGGTGGTCAGTGGCCCGTGGTCCGTGGTCCGAAATCGGCCGCGCACGCAATCAGTTAGAATCCGCGGGGGGTTGGGTTGACACCAAAGGAAATCCGAGCCGCGCTCGAGCGCGTCCTGCCGAGCGTGCAGAAGCCGGGACGTTACCTCGGCCTCGAGCGCAACCGCGTGCTCAAGGACTGGGGCTCGGCGGCCGTGCGGCTGCTCCTCGCCTTCCCCGACGAGTACGGCATCGGGATGTCGCACCAAGGGACGAGAATTCTCTACCACATCGCCAACATGCGCCCTGACGCGCTTGCCGAACGCACCTTCGCACCGTGGCCTGACATGGCGGCGGCGATGAGGCGGGCCGGTATCCCCCTCTACGGCCTCGAGTCCTACCACCCGGCGTGCGAGTTCGACGTCGTCGGCATCACGCTGCAAACCGAGCTCAACTACGCCAACGTGCCGTACCTGCTTGACCTCGCTGGACTCCCGCGCTTCGCCCGCGACCGTGATGAGACCCACCCGCTGATCGTCGGGGGTGGCCCGTGCATGGCCAACCCCGAGCCGGTGGCTGATTTTTTCGACGCGTTCGCGATCGGCGACGGCGAGGTGCTTCTGCGTGCGCTCCTCGACGCCGTCAGAACCGCCAAGGACGAGCGGCTCCCGCGCAGCGAGACGCTGCGGGCGATCGCCCGCATCCGCGGAATGTACGTCCCCCAGCTCTACGGCTGGACCCCGGCCGCGAGCCCGGCACATGGAGGCAGCTTCGAGGTGCTGGATGAGGCGGCCGCGTTCCCAGTGGCGCGGGTGTTCGCCGAGAAGCTCGACCCCGCCGATGTGCCGGCCGACCCCTTGGTGCCCGCGGTCGAGGTGGTACAGGACCGACTCGGCATGGAGGTGGTGCGCGGCTGCACCCAGGGGTGCCGGTTCTGCCAGGCCGGCTACTGGTACCGGCCGGTGCGCGAGCACGATCCCGCGACGGTCCTGGCGACGATGGAGGCCCACGTCGACGCCACCGGCTACGAAGAGGTAGGGCTGCTGTCGCTTTCCACGGCCGACTACTCGCAGATCGAGCCCCTGGCGTTCCACCTCGCCGAGCGGCTCGCCCCGCGCCGGGTGGGTGTCTCCCTGCCGTCGCTGCGTGCCGAGTCGTTCTCGGTGGCGGTGGCGGACGCGGTCTCCCGCGTGCGCAAGTCGGGGTTCACCTTTGCTCCCGAGACCGGCTCCGACAGGCTGCGGCGAGTGATCAACAAAACTTTCACCAACGCCGACATGATCGCCGCCGCCGAGGTGGCGTTCTCGCGCGGCTGGAACCTCATCAAGGTGTACGCGATGATCGGCCTGCCCACCGAGACTGACGAGGATCTCGAGGAGCTTGCCAGGCTCGCCGAGGGAATCCTGGACGCGGCGCGCAGGGTCGGAAACCGGAAAGCTGTGGTGAAGGTATCGGTTGGGCCGTTCGTGCCGAAGGCGTGGACCCCGTTCCAGTGGGAGCCGTTCGTGCCGGCGGTGGAGCTGTCGCGGCGCATTGCGCTGCTGCGCACCAGGTTCCGCCGCATCCGCTGGGCCAAGCTCACCTGGAACGAGCCCGAGGAGGCGCAACTGGAGGCGCTGCTCTCTCGAGGCGACCGCCGCCTCGGAGAAGTAATCGCGCGCGCACACAACCTCGGCGCGGTGTTCGATGGGTGGGGTGAGTGCTCCAGGCTCGACGCCTGGCGTCAGGCGATCGAGGAGGCCGGCATCGACCTGCGCGCCGAACTCGGGCCTCGCGACCTCACCGCCGTCCTGCCCTGGGACGTGATCGACGCCGGGGTGCGCAAGGGATTCCTCAAGGCCGAGCGGCGCCGCGGCTCCATGGAGGCCGAGACGCCCGACTGCCGATGGGGCGACTGCATGCGTTGCGGGATCCCCGGGGACGGGCTCGACACCCAGCTTGCGCCGCCCACCCTGCCGGTCGTGGGCGAGGAGGCGCCGGCTCTGGCGCGTGCGAAGAACGCGGCGTACCGGCTGCGGCCGCTGCCCCGTGTGATTCCAATGGGCGAGCCGCTCGGCCAGCCCGAGCGCTTCGCCCGCTACCGCTTCACCTTCCAGAAGCTGGGCGACGCCCGCTGGCTCTCCCACCGCAACGTCATGGACCTTCTCGAGCGCGCGCTGCGCGCCGCTGCGGTGCCGGTGCGCTACACGGAGGGGTACAACCCTCACGTTCGGCTCTCGATGGGGCCGGCGCTCTCGCTGGGGTACGAGGCCTTGGCGGAGCGCTTCGACGTCGAGTGCCATGCGCAGGTCGAGGTGGGCATGCTCTCGCGCGCCAACCGCGTGTTGCCCCAGGGTCTGCAGCTGACCGCGTGCGAGGCGCTCCCCGCGGGCGCCCGGTCCCTGGGCAAATCCGTTTCCGCCTGCCGCTACCGGTTGCGCCGCACGCGGGAGATGCCTGGGTGGCCCGCCTCACCAGCTGGCCTCGGTAACCTCGCCGCGGGAGTCCGGGACTGGAGAGTGGATGGGGACGAACTCAACGTCACCCTTGAAGCCGACCAGAGCGGTGGGCACGCCGTCAGCGTTAAAGACCTACTGGCCGCCCTCGGTGCGCCCGGCGAAGCGAGGCCGTTCATCCGCGTTCTCCGCGAGGCCGTGTTCCTTGCTCTCCAAACTGCCGTCGGCTAGGCGGTGCGGCGGATCACCATCAGCGTGAGGTCGTCCACCTTGCGTACGCCGGCGAGGTGCCCTGCGAGGTCCGAGAGGCACGCTGCTGCCAGGGCCTCCGGCGCCAGGTGCCGTGAGCCCGCCAGGACCTTTGAGATCCTCTCCGAGCCGTATTCGACCCCGTCGGCGTTGCGAGCCTCGGAGAGGCCGTCCGTGTAGAGCACGAGCGTGTCGCCCTTTCCCAGGTTCAGCTTCCGGGAGGAGAAGCTCGTGCTGTAGAACGCCCCAACCGGAAGGCCCGTCGGATCCACCGCGGTGATCTTGCCGTTGGAGAGCACCAGCGGTGGGAGGTGCCCCGCGTTACAGATCTCCAGCTCCCCGGAGGCGGAGGCGCGGCCGACCACCAGCGTGGCGAAGTATGGCGAGAGCGTGCTCTCTCGGAACACCCGGTTGGCGCGCTCGACGAGTTGCCCGACGGAGAAATCCGCGGCAACCAGGCTGCGGAACGTCGCGTGCAGGTGCGACATCAATATCGCCGCCGAGACCCCCTTCCCTGAGACGTCACCGAAGAGGAAGTAGAGATCGCCTGTATCGCCGTCCGGCTGCACGACGTCGCAGTAGTCGCCGCTCACCGGTCCGGCCGGCTCGTAGTGGTAGTGGATCTCCCACCCCAGTGTGTGCAGGCTCTTTTCCGGGAGCAGCCCCCGCTGGATGCGGGCGGCGAGCTGCAGGTCCTGCTCGAGCGCCCGCTGCTCCTGCTCCGTGAGGTGATCCAGGCAGAAGCGGACCATCGGGTCCGCCATGAGGCGGTCCTGTTCGATGGTGTCATGACACACCTCGCACAGGCCGTACGACCCACCTTCGACACGCGTGAGCGCCGCGTCCACCTCTTGGAGCAGGCGGCTGAACTGCGCCTCCTGCGGGGTCGTCTGGAGCGCGGCCTCGAGGCGATGCCGCCGCTCCTCCAATTGATGCCGAACGATGTTCTCGGTCACGGTAGCCATGGTCTCGATCTCCCCACCCTCGGGGACTAGTACGAGATTGGCAGTCGTGTGGTTTGGGCTAGGCGGTCAGTCTGTTAGCCATCAGCGGGGCAGGCACGCCTCGAGGCGCCAGTAGTAGTCCTCGCCGCTGCGCAGCTCGATGTAGCGCCGCTCTACCAGGCGTCCTGCCTCGTCCTTGGCCTCCAGCACATGGCGCCCTGAGCCGACGTTGTCGACGGTCCGGCTCGAGTCATGGCCGAAAGTGAAGGCCTCCCATCCGTCCACGAAGACCGTCAGGGTGCAGCTGCTCTGGTTCACCACCACGATGTCGGACTCATGCTCGAACAGGCGGTCGCGGCAGCCCCCGCCCGCCACCACCAGCGGCAAAAGCACCAGCGCAGGCGAGACGCGAACCCTCATGCCACCAATGTAGGTCCGGAGCAGGGAATCTGCAACACGCCATGTTTCGTAAGTGAACGTCCTGAGAATCTCCAGGCAGCAACGGCCGTTTTTCTCCCATTCTCCCGCCGTGGTTCGCTCCGTGCCCCTTGACACGGCACCCCGCGGACCTATTCTCGCCTCTAATGAGCCGAAGAACCCCCCTGCTGCATTTCGACCTGCACAGCATCAAGAGCAAGATCACCTTGTTCGCTCTGCTCGCGACGCTGATCCCCTCACTAACGATGGGATGGCGCTCATACGTCCAGAACAAACGCTTCCTGAGCCAGAAGATCACACAGGAGCTGCAGACGGTCACCTCACAGGCCTCGCGCGACATCAGCCTGTGGCTCAAGGAACGCCTCTACGACCTCAAGGTGTTCTCGAGCTCTTACGTCGTAACCGAGAACCTGGCCAGGCTGCAGGACTCCGGCGCCGGGCGGCGTGACGAGGAGCCGGCGGTGCGCGGGTTGCGCGATTACCTTGGCTCGGTGCGACCCAAATTCACGGACTACGAGGAGCTCACGGTCGTGGCCCCCGACGGCAGGGTCGTGGCCAGCAGCACCGAGCAGCCGCGGCCCGTCACCATGCCGGACGGCTGGCTTGAGCGGGCAAGGAAGGGCGAGGCGGTCCTCGGGAGCCCGTCCTGGGACGAGACGCTGCACGCCGGGGTCATGATCGTGTCCCAGCCGATCTTCGGCGCCGACGATCGCTTTCTGGGAGCGCTGGCCGCCAAGCTCAACTTCCGTGGGATCGGCGAGAGCTTGAGCAGTTACTCGATGAGCGATATCGGCGGCTTCTACCTGGTCACCCGTGGCGGGGAGGTCGTCGCCAGCACCCAGCCTCTGACGTCGGCGTCCGTGAAGGTCGCCTTTCCCACCGGAGTGGTCTCCCGCCTCTTCGCCCAGGAGGGGGTTGCGCTGGACTACTCGAGCCCCCGTGGCGTCGAGGTTGTGGGAACGCTCAAGAGCGTGCCCACTCTGAGCCTGGCCGTGGTCGCCGAGAAGGACCGCCGCACCGCGTACGCGGAGATCTACCGGCTCCGCAACCTGACCGTCTGGCTTGTCTGTGGCTTGCTTCTCGGGATCGGCGTCGTAGCGTACCTGCTCGGGCTGACGATCGTGCGCCCCCTCGACAACCTCATCTCCGGTGCGGCCAAGGTGGCCACCGGCAACCTGGACGTCGACCTTCCGCTCTCCAGCCGGGGCGAGTTAGGGTACATGACCGAGGTCTTCAACCACATGGTGGCGCAGCTGCGCCTCGGCCGGAAGGAACTCGACGAGGCCAACCAGACCCTGCGGGAGAGGAACCAGGAGCTGCAGGAGATCTCGGTGACAGACAGCCTGACCGGGCTCTTCAACCGCAAGCACATGTGGGAGACTCTGGCTCGCGAACTGGAAGGTTTCAAGCGGCACCAGCGTCCGCTCGCGGTGATGATGATCGACATCGACCACTTCAAGCGCTACAACGACACGCGCGGGCACCTGGCCGGGGATGAGGTGCTGCGGCGGATGGCCGAGATCTTCCACGGGTCGCTGCGGGTCTCCGACTACGCGGCACGCTACGGCGGTGAGGAGTTCCTCGCGGTCCTCCCGGACACCGACTCGGCGATGGCGGCTCAGGCCGCGGAGCGGCTCCGGGCGCTGGTGGCCGACGAGAAGTTCGCCGACGGCACGGGGGCGGGCAGGATCACGGTCAGCATCGGCGTGGCCTCGACCTCCGAGCACGAGAGCGAGCCCGAGTCGCTGGTCAGGAACGCCGACACCGCCCTTTACCGGGCCAAGAAGGCCGGGCGAAACCGGGTAGTGGCCTTCGAGGGTGGGAGCGGCCAGACGAGTTGACGGCTACTTGGGAGTTTGGCGATCGGAGACAAGCGACTGGAAAACCCAGCCCGTCACGCCCTTCTCGTCCCTCACCCGCAACCAACGGTCCTTCCGTGAGTACCCGACGATCTTGCTTCCCTTGGGCAGCGTGGCGACGACCTTGAACTTGAGGCCGGGCCCTTCGCGAAGGTTGCCGTCCCTGGTGAGCTCGAGCGGCACGGGTGCCTCGAACGGTGACTCTCCAGGCACAGGGTTGAGCTTGTCACGGCTCGTGGGGCGCACCTCGCCTGTTCGCAGGTGGCTCTTGGCCTGATTCGCGAGGTAGAGCGCCCCGCCATAGTTCTCGTTCTTGAACTCCTCGGCGCTCCTCTTGAGGAGTTGCTTGGCCTGTGAAAGATCGCGATCTCCCCCGCCGCCCTTTGCCTGCGCCTCCATTGTCTTGAGGGCGATCTCGGCCTCCGCTAGGTTGGAGGCCGCCTCCGCCCTGCTCTCCAGGCTGCGGAGCTTCGACTTGGTCCGCACCACCTCCTGGATGGCCTCGTCCAGCTTTGCATCCAGCGCGCTCTCGCGCTCCCCGAGCTCCTTGGCCCTGGTTTCCTTCTCCAACATCTGGAGCTTGAGGCTTGTGACCTGGTCCTCGAGAGTGCGCTTCTCGGCGTTCAGGCTCGCCAGGCTCTCCTCGAGCCTCTTCTGCTCGGCGGCAATCCCCGCGCACGGGTCGGGCTTGACCTCGGGTGCCGGCGCAGGTGTGGACGCCGGAGCCGGCTTCTTGGGTGCGCTGGAGAGGCAGGATGCGGCAGACACCGCTGCGAGAGCCAGCATCACCAACGCCAAGATCGTGGCAGGCCTGGGCAGGGCGGCCGGTCGGGTCATCACGCTCCTTCGCTATCGGGCTGCGAGCCAACAAGCGCTCAACACGAAGCTAGCAGATCTCGAGGTGTGAGGAAAGGGGAATCGAGCGCTGTTGTGTTTCCGATCACCGACGGCACCCTTTGCCCCTCTTTGCCTCCGTCGCAGCGACCGTCCTAGAATGTCGCGGCGAAAGGTCGGGTTCAGATGACAAGAAACCTCATGCGCCCTTTTGGTGCCGTGATCGTATCGGCGCTGCTCTCGCTCCCCGCCCAGACCGGGGGGCAGCCGGCATCCCGCATGCCCCCGGGGATGGTGCAGGTCTGGCTCACTGTCCTCATGCGCGGTTCCGCGTGGACGGGTGGGCAGACGCCCGAGGCAGAGCGCCTGCACCAGCAGCACATCGCCCATCTCGACGAGCTCGCGAGGGCCGGGCACAGCCTCGTCATGGGCCCGTTCATGGACCAGGGCCCGATCGAGGGGGTCGTCGTGCTGAGTGCCGACTCCCTCGAAGAAGCCACAGCGCTCATGGGCTCGGACCCCGCCGTCAAAGCGCAACGGCTGGCCATCGAGATCCACCCCTGGTGGGCGGTCAAGGACGCGTTCAGGAAGCCTGCGGCCCCTTTACGCCTCGTGACCTATTACTTCGCCTTCCTGCTGCGTGGCCCCAGGTGGACACCCGAGCAGACACCGGAGCTGGCGCGCCTGCAGGAGGCACACCTCGCCAACATCCGGCGGCTGGCGGAGACCGGCAAGCTGGTCGTCGCCGGCCCGTTCTCCGACGGGGGACCGCTGCGGGGTGTCTTCGTTTTCAGAACCGAGACGATGGAGGAGGCGAAGGCCCTGGCAGACACCGATCCCGCCGTGCAGGCGGGCCGCCTCGCCCTCGAGCTTCACCCCTGGCTCGTGCCGGCGGGCTCCCTCCCCTAGCCCGCCCGCCTCAGAACCCTGCGGGGGAACCTGCCGGCGACCGCGCTGCGCGACACGACCTCGATGCTGTCGTCGCCCTGCCTGGTGGGGACGCCCGCGATGCCGCCGCTGGCGTTGATGAAGCCTTGCGCACCTCCGAGCATCCCGGTCAAGCCCGAGAAGCGGTCGGGGTCGTGCTCGTCCGCGTACCCTCCACCCAGGGGCAGCAGCACGTGCCTGCTGGCGTGGTAGTCGAGGGCCACGGGGTCGAGGCCGCCGAGGAGGACGTTGCAGCGACGGGTGGCCTCCGGCGGATAGCCGGCGAGGGAGTCATGGCTGACCCAGATGCAATCCAGAATGTTCAGATCCGGGGTCCTCACAAGGCTCCAGAACTTCCCGCACTGGGAACCTATCTGCGAGTAGTGGCGAACGGGCGAGTTACCGTCCGACATCGAGACCAGGCCGTAGACGTGCTTCAACGCGCCGGTGACGCCCGAGCCGTCGTGGTGCTTGAGAACCGGGACGTTGATCAGCTTCACGTTGCCGGAATGGCCGGAGCCGGTCCACCTCCCCTCGCGGAGCTCGATCCGATGGCCTCCCGAGGTGGTGAAGCACGGATACGACACCGAGGTTGCAGGATCCGAGCCTGGCGGGGGCGAGACCGTCCGGTAGCCGTCCGCGATGTGTTCCGAGGACGAAATGAAACGCGCGCGGATCGGGTCGAGGAGGTAGCTACTCACTGGCTGGCCGGCGAACACGTCGCGGACCAGGTGGTCGACGGTCAGGACAGTCTCGTCCTCGGCGTTAACGTGAACGGTGTTCGCGATCTCCGGCCAGCTCCCGTAGCTGCCGCCGCCTGCCATCCCGTCGAACCCTCCGCGGCCCTGCCCGTTCTCTACGATGACGATCTCCCCGGCAAAGCCGTCGGGGTGTTCGAGGATCCGGTGGACGATTCCGCGAACGACGTCCGTGTTGGTGGTGCCGCGACACTTCCACTGGCAGTTGACCTTGATCAGTACGACGTCATCCGCCTCGATGATGCCGGTCGGATCACCCCACGCGTGCGGCTTTGCGGTGCGATAGAACCTCAACCCGTGGCCGGCGAGCAGGCCCAGGAGCGTGTCCACGCCTACGTGACGCATGGCGCCGTCGTGGGTGGGGCACCCGTCGACGCGAAACACCTGCGACGTCTCGGCCGCCGCCGCGGGCCGAGAAGTGATTCCGCCTGCAGCCCAGGCTGCCGCTCCGAGGCGGGCCGAGTCGCGGAGGAACTCGCGCCTGGTCTTTCCCGTGCGTCTACCGGCCATCCCCCCTCCTCGCCGGACCGGGGCCGATCTTGAGAGCTGATCGCCCAGAGCCTGGTCCCTCAACGGACCCCAGCATACCCCCGCCCTTTTGGGGCCGGACACGGCCCGAGGTGATGAGGCTCACCGGGAAGCACCGCCGGCCGCGGGAGCCCTGAGAACGCCGACCGATACGCCCCGGCGATACGTCTCAGCACGACCGGCGCGCCGGCAGCGACCGCTCTGGGCCGTGAGGATGTGCACGGCGCCCCGTTTCCATGAACAACCTGGTCGTCCTGGTGGCGTCGCCGGTGCGAGCTACGAATTTCTAGGTCGCAGGTTCCAATCGTGCAGGGGGCACCACCGCAATCAACGACTTGCGGGCGGCGCCCGCTCCCAGGGGGCAGCTGCTACCGGCGCTGACTCAGGGCTGCTTCGCCGGCTCGTTTGGCTTGTGCGTCTCCAGCCAGCGCAGGCCCTCGCGGTCGCGGAAGAAATCCATCCACACGTAGTGCAGCTTCTTTCCCTCGGCCACCTCCGCCCCGTGGCGGGAGCCGAGCGGGATGTGGAGCAGCTCATTCGCGCCGAGCGCCGTCTGTCCGCCGTCGGCGTGGACGACGATGTCGTTGCCATCGAGGCCGAGGAAGAACTGCTCGAGCATCGGGTGCGCGTGGGGCGCGACGCGGTCCGGCCCCGCGGTCTCGACGGTGCCGATCGACATTCGGGGCACGATGTCCTTCGGCAGCAGCGTGCGGCTCGTGGTCTTCGCGCTCTTGATCGCCTCGCCGTACGCCGGACATTCCGAGAACTTCCGCACGTACGGGCTCGCCTGGTTCTCCGGGTGCGCGGCGAGGTCGACGCGGTCCTCGTCACTCAGCGCGTGGCGGAGGACCAGCACGTCCAGCGTGGAGCTCGCGGCAGCCGCGAGCTCGGCATCGGATCCCACCGGCAGCCGCACGATCGTCTGCCGCTCGACCGGGAGCGGCGCGCCGTCGGCCACGACAGTGCCTCGCCCCTCGAGCACGAGGTACACCTTGTCCTCCGCGTTGCTCCGGCCCTCGACGTAACGGCCGCCCGGGCCGAGCGAGATCAGGCCGGCGCGGATCCCGGGCACTTCGCCGACGAGCACGTCCTTCACGACGGCAGCCGAGCCCCTGGCCACCTTCCCGGTCTCGAGTGCGACCTTCACGAACGCGGGCGGGGCGTCCGCAGCGAGGGTGCCGCGGGCGAGCGCGAGCAGCGACAGGGACAGCGTGACGCGGAGCAGCGTGCATCTCGGCATCGGGTCCTCCTGACCGGGCCTCAGCGCCCCCCGCCCTGCCCCCGCCCCAGCAGATCGAGGGCCGCGGTGGTCATCGCGGTGACCCCGGTGCTGATCGTCGGGCCCGGCACTGGAGCGTACCGGCTGGAGTGCAGCGCAGGGAGCGGGGTTCCGCTGCGCCCGCTCTCTCGGAGCGCCTCGGGATCGCTGGTGCCGAGGCGGAACATGCAGATCGGAACTGGCGGCTCGGTCAGACCGTAGGCGGCGAAGTCCTCCCCGACCATCTCGGGTTTCAGGGCGACCACGTTGGCCTCGCCGAGCACAGGGCGGAGTGCAGCCGCAACGCGCCGGGTCAGAGCGGGATCGTTGTAGAGCGAGGGGGTGAAGCCCTCGGCGAGCATGACCGTGGGCATCCGGTCGGCCGGCACGCCGGCAGCCTCTGCCACGCCCCGTGCGATGCGCTCGATCTCCTCCATGACCTGCCGTCGAACCTCGGGTGTGTATGAACGGACCGTAAGCTGGAGGTGCACCTCGTCTGGGATGATGTTGTACGCGGTCCCGCCGTGGATCGAGCCCACCGTCACCACCGCCGGATCAACGGGGTCGATCCGCCGGCTCACGATAGTTTGCAGCGCATTGACAAACTGCGCCGCCATCACGATCGGGTCCTTCGTCTTGTTGGGGCTGGCCCCGTGTCCACCAACCCCGCGGATCGTGACATCCACCGAGTCCACGTTTGCGAACGCGTAACCGTCCACGACGCCCACCTGGCCCACCGCCAGCGAGGGCGTCACGTGCTCCGCCACGCAGAAGTCGGGGTGCGGAAAGCGTGCGAAGAGCCCGTCGTCGAGCATCGCCTTCGCGCCCAGGCCCCGCTCCTCCGCGGGCTGCGCGATCATCACCAGCGTACCGTGCCACCGCTCGCGCACGGCGGCCAGCACGCGGGCAGTGCCCAGGAACACCGTCATGTGGGCGTCGTGCCCGCACGCGTGCATCACCCCGACCTCGCGACCCTGGTCGTCCCTGACCTTGACCGTGCTCGCGTACGGCAGCCCCGTGGCCTCGGTGACCGGGAGCGCGTCCATATCGGTGCGGATGAGCACCGTGGGCCCGGCGGCGTTGCGGAGAACCCCGACCACGCCGTGTCCGCCCACGCGCTGTGTCACAGCAAAGCCGAGCCGGGAGAGCTCCTGGGCGATCCTGGCCGCGGTCCGCTCCTCCCGCAGCGAAAGCTCCGGGCTGGCGTGGAGCTGCTCGTACACGCGCAGGAGATCCGGAAGCTCGCGGGCAACCAGCGCAGGCACGGCCCCGGATTCTCCCCCTCCGGTTTGCGCTGAAGCGCTCACCGGGGCGAAGGCGAGCGCCATCGCGACCGCAACGGCCGGGAGGACCCTGCCGGTCAGCTTCGAAAGGCCGGTAACTCTCATGGTGTGCTTCGACTCCTTTCGGGGAGGACGCCCCGGGGTGCTCGTGCACCCTCTCGATGCCCGGGCGACCCGTGCCCGAAGGTAGCACAGCGCCTCCCGCCGCCGGAGCACTCAACCGGCGGTGAAGCGGAAGTCGAAGCCCACGCGCGGCGGCTCGTGGGTGGGGTCGCACCGGTACCTGGCGAACTCCGTCTCCCCCTCTTCGCGCAGAAAGTCCTCGTCGATCAGTGCGTGCCCGGTGAAGCTCGCGGGCGGTTTGGCGAAGATCTTGAGCGTTGCGTCGGCCAGAATGTCGGGCTTGCGCCAGACGGAAGGGTTGCCGAGGGAGAAGTTGATGGTGGCGTAGCTTTCGATCAGCGTCGCGGGCCAGAGGGCGTTGCACGCCACGTTGTGGCCCGTGAGCTCGCTGGCCAGACCGTGCGCGATGAGGGTCATGCCGAACTTGCTCACCGCGTATGCGATTTTGCCCGCGGCGGCGGCCGGGTCCACCGGCGGGGACATCATCAGAATATGGCCGTAGTCTTGCGCGATCATCGCCGGCAGCACCTCTCGGGTGCAGGCGAAGGCGCCCCGCACGTTGACGCCCATCACCCGGTCGAACCGGGAGAGGGGGGTCTCGGCCAGCTCCTGCCAGAACAGAGCACCCGCGTTGTTAACCAGGAAGTCGATGCGCCCGAGGCGCTCGAGGGTGGTCCTGACGGCGGCTGCAACCGCCTCATCGTCGCGCACGTCTACCTGGAGGGGCAACCCCCGCCGGCCCAGCGCCTCCACCTCCGCCGCGGTGGTGTGAATGGTCCCCGGGAGCTTCGGGTTCGGTTCGACGGTCTTGGCCGCGACCGCGATGTCGGCGCCCTCCCGCGCCAGGGCGAGTGCGATGCAGCGTCCCACCCCGCGCGAAGCGCCGGTGATGAACGCGACTCTCCCAGTGAATCGCATGTGCCGAGAATACACGACAGGGTGAGGCCGAATGCCGACTCACTCGGTCGCAATGCCCGCGGGCGCGTCGTTGCGGCGCACCTTGCAGCGAATTGGGCTTATAATCGGCCTATGTTGGCTGGTGCAATCGACCCGAACGGCCGGGAGGCGCCGGCCCGGGGCCAGGGGTAGGCCTGCCATGGGCGTGCCCTCCACCCGGCTCCGCCGCCTCGACCGGATCAAGCGGGAGATGCTGCGCGAGGCCGTGGCGGAGAACATCGCGACCATTGAGGGCCTCCTTGCACGCCAGAGGCAGCGCACGTCGAAGAGCTCCTGGTTGGGCTGGGTTCTCCTCGCTGCGGTGGCGCTCTCGCTTGTCGCCACGCTGAAGCCCACCTCGGCGGGGCGGGGCAAGCCTCAGCCGGAGGAAGGCGTGGCTGTCGGAGTCCCCCCTGCGCCGGAGACGCTCGGTACAGGCACGGCAGCCGCGCCGGGCCTGGCCGCCCCCCGTGCCATCGACCCCGCGCTTTTCCGTCTTGCCGTCAGGCGGGTCGTCATCGACCCGGGGCACGGCGGCAGCGACCCAGGCGCCATGATGCGGGGAATGCGCGAAAAAGAGCTCACACTGGACATCGCGCGGCGCGTCGCCGCGGTGCTGCGGGCAGGCGGATTCGACGTCGTGATGACGCGCGATGGAGACGAGACGCTGACCCTTCAGCAGCGCGTACAGGCCGCCAATGCGGCCAGCGGCGACGTGTTCCTGTCGATTCACGTCAACTCGATCCCGACGCCCCTGCGGCGTGGAGTGGAGACCTACGTCCTCGGCCCCACCACCGACCCCCACGTCGAGAGACTTGCCGGCGCCGAAAACTCGGGCTCCGGGTACTCGCTGTCCGACTTTCGAAAGCTCCTGGAGGGTGTGTACGTGGACGTGCGGCACGACGAATCGCGCCGTTTCGCCCAGGCCGTGCAGGGCAAGATGTTCGCGACGCTTCGCCGTGTCAACCCGGTGCTCGAGGACCGCAGCGTGAAGCAGGCGCCCTTCGTCGTTCTGGTCGGGACGGAGATGCCAGGCGTGCTGACCGAGGTATCGTGCATCTCCAACGAGGAGGATGCGCGTTTGCTCAAACAGAGCGGGTACCGCCAGGACATTGCGGAGGCCCTCGCGGGGGGCGTGCGCGCCTACGCTGCCGCCCGCGGCCTGGGCGCGACGGTGGCCCATCGCGGACCGGGGGCCATGTGAACGCATCGAAAGGCTGGGCACGACCGTGACCAAAGAGAAAAACAGCACTCTCCACCTGGGGATCGACCTCGGAACCTCCCGTAGTTCGGTCTCGGCCTCCAACGGCGAGCGCCACGTGGTCGAGAGCTACATCGGCTGGCCGGTGGACATGGTAGCCCGCAAGCTGGTCAAAAAGCCCGTGATGTTCGGCCACGAGGCGCTCGAGAACCGCCCGATGCTGGACCTCCACCGGCCACTCGAGCGCGGGCTCATCAAAGAGGGCTCCGAGAAGGACGAGCTTGCTGTCCGCGAGCTGATCCGTCACCTGATCTCTCTCGCCAAACCGCAAGACAGCCAGAAGGTCCTCGCAGTGGTCGGTGTGCCGGCGGAGGCGCTGAGGGTCTCGCGCCAGCACCTTCGCAACGCGGTCAAAGGGGTGGCAGACTCGCTCATGATCGTCTCGGAGCCGTTCGCGGTGGCGTACGGGATGGACGCGCTGCTCCACACCATGATCATCGACATCGGCGCTGGCACGACCGACTTCTGCGTGATGAAGGGCCGTTACCCCACGGACGACGACCAACGCACGCTCACCAACGCGGGCGACTCGGTGGACGAGCAGCTCGCGACCATGATCAGGACGCGCGTGCCCGAGGCGCAGTTCTCGATCCACATGGTGCGGGGATGGAAAGAGAAGTGGAGCTTCGTAGGCGAGCCCAACGGCGTCGTGGAGGTCACAGTGCCGGTGGGCGGGAAACCGACCAACATCGACATCACGACCGAGGTGCGGCGGGCCTGCGAGAGCCTGCTCCCGCCTATTGTCGAGACCATGCTCGACCTGGTCTCCCGGGTCGACCCCGAATACCAGGAGACGGTACGTCACAACATCATCCTCGCCGGCGGCGGGTCACAGATTCCCCGCCTGTCGCAGGCGCTCGAAGCGGCGCTCAAGGAGGTAGGCGGCGGGCGAGTCACCCCGGTCGCGGACCCGCTCTTCGCGGGCTCCAACGGCAGCCTGGCCATCGCCCTCGACGCCCCCGAGTCGGACTGGGAGAAGCTGCCCGGATGAGCGGACCGCAACCCACCCGGAAGCGGGGTACCCCATGAACATCGGTGGTGCGAAGGTCGCCCTCGTCTCGGAGGTCCTAGACCGGCTGCTCGACGAGTTCGGGGGCGAATCCGCCCGCCGGTCGGTGCTGTTCCAGGCGGCGCTGCAGATTTGCGCCGACGAGTCCAGGCGCGTCAAACAGGGCCAGCCGGCGGCTCCGCTCGAGGTCCTGGTGGAGCGGGCCCGGACGCTGCTCAACGCGCCCCCGGGCCAACCGCTCCCGGACATGGCCGCGGCCAAGGCCTCGGCGGCCCCGCCCGGACGGGCCGCGTTCCCCTCCATGCCTTTGGAGGAGCCCACCGCGCCGCTGCCCGAGGAGGAGCCACCGGCTGCCGCCGTTCCAGACTTTTATGTGGACGAGAGCGTCGGCGAAGAGATGGGCCGGCGGCACCGTCGCCTCCCCGCCCCGCTCCTGCTGGGGGTCCTCGCCCTCCTTGCGATGGCAGCAGGCACATTCTTCATTTACTCGCGCTACGAGATGGGGAGCGGCGAGACCGCGCCTCCCCGCATCGCCGAGTCGTACCCTCCACCTAGCCGCGCCCCGGTTGAGACGCCGCGCCCAGCAGAGGAGGAAGCGCGGGCCCCCGCCACGGCGCCCACACCCGCCCCTCCGGCTCCGACGCCCACGGCCCCCCCGCCCACGCCCGCGCGGAACCTGGCCCTCCCGGAGCCGGTGGAGCCGCGCGCTCCCGGGGCACCGGCGCGGGTGGTGCGACCGCCGGCGCGGCCGCGCTGGGAGGGAGTCGAGGCCATGGCCTCCCCCGATTGGGCCGGGCGGGCCCCCATCTACGTCATCCACTTCTCGTCGTACAGGGAGCGCGAGAAGGCGCAGCGGGACGCGGTCCAGGTCGGGCGACGCTTCGGCCGTCCCGCCTACGCGGCCCGGATCACCCTGCCCAGCGGGGTCTGGTACCGCGTGGTGCTGGGTGATTTCGCGACCGCCGACCAGGCTCGAGCGTTCCACGCCGACCTGGCTGCGAGAAGAACCCCCGATCTCGGCGCCGTCTACCGAATCACACCACCCTAGCCACGCCCCGGATCGACAGGTTGTTGCGGTCGGGCTGCTATCCTCACGCCGTGCGGAAAGCGATTCTGGCGCTCGCGGTCCTCGCGGTCGTTACGGTAGCCGTCCTCTGGGGCCTTCGGCGGGTGGCCCCCGGCGAGGCCGCCTGGAACCGACACACCGGTGAGCTGCTGGTCGCCGGAGCCGGAGCTGCGTTCGTGCCGTCCTGGCGTTGGCAACCGGTCGGCTCGCCCCGACTTCTGGGCGAGACACCTGCTGTGTCGCGCGAGGGCGCCCGGGTGGGCGTTGCGGTGAGCGTCACGTTTGCAGCCGGGAGGCACGCGCTGGCGCCGGCACCGGAACCCGCGGGCGCCATGGCCGCTGCGATCTCGGAAGCGGTCCGCGGACAGGTCCAGACGCTCTCCCTGCGTTGCCTCACGGGGATCCGCCTCGCAGACTGCCCACACGCCCCGGAGGCAGCTCTCGTCCGCGCGGTGGCGGCGCGGCTGAATGTTTTGCCCGATGCGATCTCGGTGCAGCTCAAGCCGGACCCGGCGGAGCTTGCAGCCCTGCGGATCTCCGCGCTACAGGAGCTGGTTGGCAGGCCCCCACGGCGAGTGCTCGTGGTCGGGTGGGACGGCGCTGACTGGGAGATGCTCACGCCCCTCGTCAGCAGGGGGATGATGCCGAACCTGGCGCGCCTGATGGCAGAGGGGAGCTGGGGTGAGCTGGCCTCGTTCACGCCGCTGCTCTCACCCCTCATCTGGACCACGATGGCCACCGGCGCCGGGCCCGACGAGCACGGGATTCTGGACTTCGTGGAGGTGGACCCCGCCAGCGGCGCCAAGGTGCCGGTCACCGGGCGGCAGCGCCGAGTCCCCGCGCTCTGGAACATGGCCTCGGCGGCGGGGCTCACGGTGAACGTCTCGGGGTGGTGGGCGAGTTGGCCCGCCGAACCGGTCAACGGCGTGCTGGTCTCGGACCGTCTCTTCTTCCTGCTCTCGGACGCGGTCGGCGAAGGCCCGCCGGGCACGGTGGTCTTCCCGCCGGAGCGGGAGCCAGAGTTCCGGGAGCTGGCCGATCGCGCGGAGAGGGAGACCGACGAGAGGGTCGTGCGCGCCCTGCTGCCCGTGAGCGAGGAGGCCTACCGAAAGGCAACCGCCGCCCGCCGCGGGATGCAGGACCCCATCGACGGGTTCCGCCGCATCATGGTTGGCACCCGCACCTACTTCGGCGCGGCGCTCCAGGCCGCCGAGGCGGCAACGCCCCCCGCGGACCTGACCATGGTGTACGCGATCGGGACCGACGAGATCGGGCACCTCCTCGCCCCCTACGTCCCTCCGCCGCTGGCGGGGGCCGACCCCGCGTTCTCGCAGATTGCGGAGATCGGGGTGGCGCGCTACTTCTCGGTCGTGGACCGCTGGCTCGGCCGGCTGCTCGGGACGTGCCCCGAGCGCGAGTGCGCGGTGCTGGTGGTCTCCGACCACGGCTTCAAGTGGGGCACCGACCGCCCGCGCGAGTTCTCGGGTACCGCGGCGGCCACCGCCGCGCTCTGGCACCGCCCCAAGGGGATCTTCGTGCTGGCCGGGAAAGGGGTCGCGCGGTTGGGCAGCGTCGCCGAGCCGCCCTCGGTATACGACGTGGCGCCCACGGTGGCCGCTCTCCTGGGCCTCCCGACCGGCACCGAGTGGCGTGGCAAGCCGCTGCCGGGCTGTCCCGTCCCCACCCTCCAGCCCGTGGACTGGCGCACGGTGGTGCCTCCGGAGAGCTACCGTCCGGCCGTGCCGGCCGCCAAGCCCTCAGCCGAGTACATCAAACAGCTCAAGGCGCTCGGCTACCTGGAGACCGGCGAGGGCACCGGGCAGGGCAAGGAGGCCACCGAGGGGGAGCTCAACAACCTCGGGCTCGTGCACCTGGAGGCCAGGCGCTACGCGGAGGCCGAAAAAGCTTTTCGCGGCGCGATCGAGCATAACCCGTCCTACGCGTCCCCACACTACAACCGGCGCCGGCTGTGCTTCGAGACCGGGCGGTACGACGAGGCGGACGCCGAGCTGTGGCGGGCGGTGGAGCTGAAGCTGCGCGACCCGGTCGGAGCGGTGGACAGGGCGGCCGGCGATTACGAGGCCCACGGCGCTCCGGAGCGGGCCGCCGCCCTGCTCGCCGAGGGTCGGCGTCGCTTCCCTGGCGAGGCGCGCCTCGCGGTGCACCGGCTCGCGGTCCTCGTTCGCCTCGGCCAGTGCGCCGAGGCGGTCACGGAGGGGCGCGAGGCAGCCGAGAGGTTCGCGTCGGACGCCCGCGTGCACGCCTTCCTCGGGCTCTCGGCGGCGTGTGCCGGGGACACCGCGACCGCAAAGCGGGCGCTTCAGCGTTCCCTGGAGCTCAACCCCAACCAGCCGGAGATACGGCAGGCACTGGAGGCGCTGTCCAATGGTGGCTAGGGCAACGAATCTGGCAGGCGCACTTATGGCGACGATAGTTCTGGCCTCCTGCGGCGGCGGCCGGCCGGCGGCGCGACGGGACGTGATCCTGCGGCTCGGCCACTTCCCCAACGTCACCCACGCCCAGGCGCTCATCGGACGCGCCACCGGCGACCTCGAGAGGACGGTCGGGGTGCCGGTCCGGTGGACGCAGTTCAACGCAGGCCCCTCGGCGGTCGAGGCGCTGTTCGCGTCGGCGGTGGACGCCGTCTACGTCGGGCCCAACCCGGCCATCAACGGCCACATCAGATCGCGGGGCGAGAGCTTCGCGATCGTCGCCGGCGCCGCGGCCGGCGGTGCCGCGCTGGTGGTGCGGGGCGATGTCCACATCGCTTCGGACGCGGACTTCCACGGCAAGGTGGTCGCCACCCCCCAGCTCGCGAACACTCAGGACGTCGCCGCCCGGCTGTGGTTCGCGGAGCGGGGCCTGGTCTCACGGGACAAGGGGGGCGACCTGACGATCCTGCCGCTGGCCAACCCCGATCAGCTCCTGATGTTCGCAAAGCGCGAGATCCACGCGGCCTGGACCGTGGAGCCCTGGGTTTCGCGCCTCGAGCTGGAGGGAGGCGGCCGGGTGTATCTGGAGGAGAGGGACCTGTGGCCGGGCGGGCGCTACGTGACTGCCGTGCTCGTGGTGCGCAGGGCGTTCCTCCGTGATCATTCCGAGATCGTGAAGAGGCTGGTCGCCGCGCACGTGGAGGCAACACAGAGGCTGAACGCAGACCGGGAGGCCGCGGCGCGTCTGATCTCCGAGGAGATCAAGCGGGAGACCTCCGCGGCGATGCCGCTGCCGATCGTCCGCTCGGCGCTGCGGCGGGTGGAGTTCTCCTGGGAGCCGCTGCCGAAAGCGCTCGCAAAGGCAGCCGCCGACGCCCACCGGGTCGGGTTCCTGCCCAGCGCCCCCGACCTCTCAGGGATCTGGGAGCTGGGCCCGCTGCGCGAGGTCCTGCGGGAGAAGGGGTTGCCCGCCCTCGCAGAGGGCGCAGAGGGCACGCCGCAATGAACAGCGGGCAGCGGTTCGCACCGGGAGGCGACGCGGTCCCCTCGGCGGCGCCGGCCCGGATCAGCCTGGTCGGCGTCACCAAGACGTACGTGACCCCGCGTGCCCGGGTGGACGCCCTCGGTCCCGTGAGCCTCGAAGTCGCAGAAGGCGAGTTCGTGGTCCTTGCAGGGCCTTCCGGCTGCGGGAAGACAACGCTCCTGAACCTGATCGCGGGCTTCGAGCCGCCGACGACGGGCGTGATTCGCGTGGACGGGCGGGCGGTCGCCGGCCCCGGCCCCGACCGGGTGATGATCTTCCAGGAGCCGGCGCTGTTCCCGTGGCTCAACGTCCTGGACAACGTGGCTTTCGGACTTCGGCAGCACACCCACCTCTCCGCCGCGGAGCGGCTCGCCATCGCCGAGCACCACCTGGAGCTCGTGCACCTCGAGGGTTTCGCACGGGCGTTCGTGCATGAGCTCTCGGGCGGGATGAAGCAGCGTGCGGCGCTCGCTCGGGCGCTGGCACCGGCGCCTCGAGCCTTGCTATGTGACGAGCCGTTCGGATCACTCGACGCCCTCACCCGCGAGCGGCTGTACGCGGAGCTCCAGGAGCTTCACTCCCGAACCCGCAGAACCGTGCTGTTCGTCACCCACAACACCCGCGAGGCCGCGTGCCTGGCCGACCGTGTGTTGGTGCTCACGGCTCGTCCGGCTCGTATCAAGAAGGTGGTCGTCGTAGATCTCCCCCGGCCGCGGGACTTCTACGACGCACGGGTAAGCGTGCTGGCGGGGCAGATCCTGGCCGAACTGCGCAGCGAGATCACCGAGAATCAGGGAAGGAACGATGAACGAGACGAAGCAGGCGCTTAGAAATACCGCGGTGCTGGCAGCATTCCTCGTCGCAGTGCTGCTCCTCTGGCAGGCCGTGTCGGCACTGGCGCTGCTGCCTAGCTATGCCTTTCCATCCCCTGCCCAGGTCGGCGGGCGCCTGATGGAGCTTGCAGCAGACGGCTCGCTGTGGCCGAGCGTCAAGGCCTCCCTGGTGCGCATGGCCCTGGGCTTCACGATATCTGCGGCCCTCGGCCTCCTACTCGGACTGGCCATGGGCATGAGCGAGACGGTCAGCACCTGCCTGAGGTCGGTGTTCCTGGGCCTCCAGACGCTTCCATCGGCGGCCTGGGTGCCGATCTCGCTGCTCGTGTTCGGG
The DNA here is from genome assembly GCA_963739225.1 of uncultured Acidobacteriota bacterium. GTDB lineage: Bacteria > Acidobacteriota > Thermoanaerobaculia > Thermoanaerobaculales > Thermoanaerobaculaceae > RBG-13-68-16. The sequence continues at coordinate 405,174 of CAVTZQ010000005.1, forward strand.
CTCTCCGACACCGCCATCTACTTCGTGATCGTGATGAGCTCTACGACTGCAATGGCGATCGCTACCGCGGACGGGATCGCCCACATCCCGCCTGTCCTGCTGCGGGCCGCGCAGACCCTCGGCACCACTCGGCGCGCGATGAGCACCCGGGTGGTTTTACCGGCCGCGCTGCCCAGCATCGTGACAGGGATCAAGCTGGGGTGGACCCTTGGGTGGCATGGGGTGGTTTCGGCGGAGCTCATCAAATCCAGCGTCGGGCTCGGCTTCCTGCTGCACGCGGGGCGGGAGCTCAACGACGCCGCCCAGGTGATCGGCGTCATGCTGGTCACGGTCTTCATCGGGCTGATCCTGGACCGCCTGCTTTTCGCTGTCGTCGAGAGGCGGGTACGCGCCCGCTGGGGGTTCGCACCGGCAGCCATCCGCGCGTGATCCCACGCCAGAGATGCGGTATTATCTGTCGGGGAGCGAACGATGGACTACCTCTCTCGCATGGAGAGCGACAGCATTTACGTCATTCGTGAGGCGTACCACCGGTACTCGCGTCTGGCGATGCTGTGGTCGATGGGCAAGGATTCGACCGCCCTGCTGTGGATGGTCCGCAGGGCGTTCTTCGGAAAGGTCCCTTTCCCGGTCATCCACATCGACACCAGCTACAAGCTCCCCGACATCTATACCTTCCGGGACCGGCTCACGAAGGAACTCGGCCTCGACCTGCGGATTGCCCGCAACGAGCAAGCTCTGGCCGACGGGATGGGACCGACCAAGATCGACAAGTTCTCCTGCTGCAACGCGCTGAAGACCACCGCGCTCAAGCAGGCGATCGCCAAGATGGGCTTCGAGGCGTTGCTGCTCGGAATCCGGCGCGACGAACACGGCGTGCGGGCCAAGGAGCGCTACTTCTCGCCACGCAGCCAGGACTTCACCTGGAACGTGGGCAGCCAGCCCCCCGAGCTGTGGGACCTCTACGCATCCGTGGACGAGGCCGCCCACGATCGCATCCACCCCCTGCTGCACATGACCGAGCTGGACATCTGGCGCTACGTCCAGCGCGAGGGTGTGCCGGTAAACCCTCTCTACCTCGCCAAGGAAGGAAAGCGCTACCGCAGCATCGGGTGTGCGCCGTGCTGCATGCCGATCGCCTCCAACGCAGCGACCGTGGACGAGATCATTGCCGAGCTCGAGGCCTCCCGGGAGCCCGAGCGTGCAGGGCGGGCCCAGGACAAAGAGGCCGCCTTCACGATGCAGAAGCTACGCTCGTTGGGGTACATGTAGCGATGGGCGTGAGCACCCGGTCGGACGAGAAGCCGGTCCTGCGCATCGCCATGGTGGGCCATGTGGACCACGGCAAGTCCACACTGATCGGGCGAATCCGGCACGAGCTCTCGACCCTCCCGGGAACGTCCGCGGTGGACGCCTCGATCGCCGGAAACTGGGCCTATGTCGTCGACCAGCTCCAAGAGGAGCGCGAGCGGGAGATGACCATCGACACGACCCAGACGTTCCTGGAGACGCCTGCCTGTCGTCTCGTCTTCATCGACGTGCCGGGCCACCAGGAGCTGATCCACAACATGATCACCGGCGCTACCCGCGCGGACGCCGCGGTGCTCGTGCTGGCCGCCGACGAGGGGGTGCGGGTGCAGACCCGCCGCCACGCGCTGCTGCTCTCCATGCTCGGCATCCATACCGTGATCGTGGCCGTCAACAAGATGGACCTGGCGGACCGCGCGGAGCCGGCGTTCCGCGTGCTCGAGGATGCGATCCTCGCCGAGCTGCATGCGCTCGGAGTTTCGGCCTCCGCGACGATCCCGGTCGTTGCCAGGGACGGCGACAACGTTGTAACGAGATCGCCCGCGATGCCGTGGTTCACGGGGCCCTCCGTTATGGAGGCGCTCGGCGACGTCGAGCCGGCGTCCGGGGATTTCGAAGCGGTGCGTCTCCCGGTGCAGGACGTCTATCGGCACGACGTGCCCACGGTGGTGGGCAGGCTGCTCTCCGGCACTATCGCGGAGGGCGACGTTCTGACAGTGTTCCCCTCCGGGGGCGCGGTGACCGTGACTGCGATCCGGCGCCTCCCCGAGAACCACGCCCCAGCCGAGGCGGGCGAGTCCGTGGGGCTGGTCCTGGATGGCAACCTGCCTGAGCGCGGAGATGTGCTGGCCCCGGCAGGCAACCCGCCGCAGGCCGCTCGTGAGTTTGCAGGTCGTGTCTTCTGGCTCGCGAGCGAGCCGCTGGCGGTCGGCGAGGAGCTTTCGCTGCGCTGCGCCACGCAGACGGTTGCGGCCCGCGTCGAGGAGGTCAGCGAGAAGCTGGACACCGCCACCCTTGACCGGCTGCCCGCCGCAGCGAGCCTCGCGAGCATGGAGTTGGGTACTGTCCGCATCTCCGCCGGCAGGCCCGTCGTCACTGAGTCGTTCGTGCGCCTGCCCGGCCTCGGGCGGTTCGTGTTGGAGCGCGCGGGCAGACCGGTGGGGTTCGGCATCGTCCCGTGAGCCCCGCGCACGGCAGGCACGAGCGAGAAAGCCGAGAGCAATGTTCAGCTTAGGCTACATCGACCCCGGTTCCCTCTACACGGTGAGCACCGGCCTCGCCGCAATCATCGGCTTCGCCCTCTCGGCCCTGGCCGTCGTGGCGGTGTTCTTCCGGCGGCTCTGGGAGTTCGTCAGGCGCCACTGGGTTATCGTATTGGTCGTGGTCGGGGTCGCCGTCGTGGCAGGCGTTGTTGCGCTGCTCGGCGGCAGGCCCCCGGGCAGGAGCGCAATGGCAGCCAACGTGAGCAAGAACCGAATGATCATCCTCGGCCTCGACGGGCTTTCGCCCGAGATCCTCGAGCCGATGATGGCCGAGGGAAAACTGCCCAACTTCAAGCGGCTGCAGCAGCTTGGAAGCTACTCCCACATCGGCACCACCACGCCTGCGGAGTCTCCGGTCGCCTGGACCGCCTTCGCTACCGGCCGCAATCCGGGCAAGAGCGGCGTGTACGATTTCATTCGCCGCAACCCCAAGAGCTACTTGCCCGACCTTTCCCTCACGCGCTTGGAGGGCAACCGATCGCTCCCGGTCCGGCACGGCAAGGCGTTCTGGCAGTACTCGCGGGAGGCCGGCGTGCCGATGATCATCCTCGCCTGCCCGGTCACGTTCCCCCCCGACGAGATCGACGGCAAGATGCTCTCCGGGATGGGCGTGCCCGATCTGCTGGGTACCCAGGGGACGTTCTCCTTCTATACCACCGCGCCGGAAACCGTGACCGGCGATACCGGCGGCGAGGTGCACATCGTGCCCGAGGGAAACCCTCTCGACCTCGAGCTGTTCGGACCACAGAAGCAGGGGTTGACGGGGAAGATCGACCGCCTCGCGGCGCCGTTCCAGGTGCGGGTGAGCGCCGACCGGACCGTTGCAACCATCTCCCTCCAAGGTAAGGAGCTTACGCTGGGCGTCGGCGAGTGGAGCCCGTGGGTCGAGGTGCAGTTCAAGGTCGGCCCGATGAGCCGGATGCACGGCATCCTGCAGTTCAACCTCGTCGCGCTGCGGCCCTACCTCAAGCTGTACGCGAGCCCGATCTGCATCGACCCGCGCAAGCCGTGGTTCCCGATCTCCTACCCCGAGTCGTACAGCAAGGAGCTGGCGGGCGACCTCGGCCTCTTCTCTACCCGGGGAATGCCGTTCGACACCTGGGCGCTCAACGAGGGGAGGATCTCCGAGGACGCATTCGCCGACGAGGCCGACGAGCTGTACAAGGAGCGCCTCGCGCTCATGGAGCACGAGCTGAAGACGTTCACCCGCGGAGTTTTCTACGGCTACTTCGAGTACCCCGACATCATCCAGCACATGTACTGGCGTTTCATCGACAAGCAGCACCCCCTCTACAACGCGGACGCGCCGCCAAGGTTGAAGGGCATGATCGAGGACTGCTACCGCAAGATGGACCACATCGTCGGCGTGGCACTGGACGCCCTGCACGACGGGGACACGCTCATCGTCCTCTCCGACCATGGATTCACGACGTTCCGCCGCGCCGTCCACATAGACTCCTGGCTACGGGAGAACGGGTATCTCGTCCTCAAGGACCCCAGCGCAAAGGCCGGCGCTCCGCTTTTCCAGGACGTGGACTGGTCGAGGACACGAGCCTACGCCCTCGGCTTCGGGGCGATCTACATCAACACCAGAGGACGCGAGCCCCAGGGTATCGTGGCGCCCGACGAAACCCGTGAGGCGCTCAAACGCGAGATCGCCGAAAAGCTCAAGACGTGGGTGGATCCCCTCACGGGAACACCGGTATTGCACGCCGTCTACCTCAACCAGGACATCTTCAAGGGCACCTACGCCTCGGAGGCGCCTGACCTCTACCTTGGCTTCAACAAAGGGTACCGCGCCTCGTGGCAGACCGCGCTCGGCGCCTCACCCGACGGCCTCATCGAAAACAACCTCAAGGACTGGAGCGGTGACCACCTCGTGGACCCGTCGCTCGTTCCCGGCATTCTTTTCGCCAACCGGCACATCACCCTCGCGCACCCAACCCTGTACGATCTCGCACCGACGGTGCTGCGCTTCCTCGGGTTCGACGACGCGCGCCTCGCAGCCGAGGACCTGGACGGCAAACCGCTGTTCTGAACCAGTTTCTTGAATCCGCTGGCGCGGTCCCTGTTGCCCTTTTGCTGCGGCTAGGTTTCGTCTTCCTCACTGCGTGAGGGCTTTTGTTTTGCCCCGCGGGTGCGCGGCCCCTCTTCGCTTGCTCGGCCCCGCTCGCCGCGCTCCGAGACTCCTTCGTCCGCGACCCAGCAGCACGTCCCGGCCGGGGCCCCTCGCTGTCCCTCCGCATGAGACGCCGTCGCCGATACGCCCGTCCCGGTCCGGCGCTCGGGTCCCCGCGGCCTCGGGAGCCATGGCCGCTGGCACCCGCTGGGCGGATTGGATGCCCCCACCCGACGTGTGCTCGGGCGTGCCCGTGAGGCCGCCGGCCCAACATGGCCGGCCCCGACTATGCAGGAGCACCGCGAACGGGAGGGTGGCGGTGAGATCCGCCCCGCGGGCGGACGCGAGCCATGGCGCCGGAGCGTGCGGGCACCCAGCGCGCCAGACCGGGGGGAGGAAACGCTGGACCCGACCGAGCGTCTTGTCCGAGGAAGCGGAACAGCGAGGGGCCGCACGGCCGGGCTGTGCCTGCTCGGTCGCAGGCGAAGGCGGGTCGGAGCTGCGGCCTCGATGGCCCAGCGAGCGACCGCTCGAAGCCCGCGGGGCAAAAGAAAACCTCCACGGAGTGGAATGGAAGGAGCGGCCGCGCACCCGCCTGGCAAAAGAGAGTTCACGGAGTGGAAGACGAGAGCACGCCCGCACGCCAGCCACCCGTGCCAACGGCAAAACAAAGCCGGCACGCAGTGGAAAAAAGAAGCAGGCTGCATGCAGGCCGACTCGAGCAGCTCGGTAGTCCTGCGTCAGTGCGCAGAGGGTGCTGAGTTGAGGTTCGCGGGCTCTCCCGCAAAGACATAGCTCGAACGGTTCGAGTCGTTCTCGATGATCGAGGCAAACGCGAGCACGGGCCGGCTGGCCAGGAAGCGCAGCGTCAGTTCCGCGGTGATCGTCCGCGACCGGGGGACGCCGAGGAGCTTGTCCGCATCGCAGAGGTCAAAAGACGATGGGGGCAGACGCAGCGTCTGAACCACCACAGGCTCCTGACTGCCGGGCGTGCTGAGGACCAGGCGGACCTCGCAGGGTTCGGCGCCCGGGTTGAAGAACCCCACGTTCGAGCGCACGCCACTCGTGCCAGCCTTGAAACGCAACGGGAACATCCCCTCCCTCACCGCCTGGGCCGCCCCGAGGGGCCGCAGGAGCGCCGGGGCAGCCAGGGTGTGAGGCTGCTTCTCGTCGTAGGTGCGCCACAGCGCCGAGAAAGGACCACTTCCCCGCAGCCGCAGTGCGCCCCTCCCCGTTGTGCCGAACTCGGTAGCGATCAGGTCCTTCAGCAACACGGTGCGGCCGGGCGGTACTGTCCGACGCCGCGTCAGCGCGCCGCCGCCCAGCTCCGGCGTCTTGGAGAAGTGGAAATCGACCTCCAGAACCGCGCCGGCCTGGGGGTTCCGGACAAGCAGGTCCGTGATCCAAAGCGTCTGCATGCGACCGGGCGCGTGGGCGACTGCCGGCACAAAGAGCTCCCGACTCGTCGGCTCGCCGACCAGCGACTCCCAGTCCCCGCGACTTGCCGGCAGCAGCTCGAGACCCGGGAAGCGCGTGCTGCCACCACCCAGGACCGAAAGACGAACGGTTCCTGCCGCTCCGGGCAGGAGTGGGACGAACGCGTCGGAGCTGGGCCCGACCGTGAGGTCCGTGCCTCCAGCTGCCGCGACGCGCAGGGCGCTGCCGCCGGCTACAACCCGCAGCAGCTGCATCGGGGCCCCCTCGGGTAGCCACACCTCGCCCCCCTCGGTCAGCTCCCACCAATCGTGCTGCACGTGGAAGGAGTCGGAGAACCGCACCGAGCTCGCGGCGGGTTCCGGCGTGACCGTGCACCGCTCGTAATAGTGGCGGCTGAAGGGGTCAAGGGCCGGCACGTCCCACGAGCGGCTCAGCAGCGCCTCGCCGCTTGCCCGCGGGTCGCGCGTCACGAAGAGCACCGAGCCGCTGGGGAGGAAGTTGGCGTACGCGATCTCCTGACGCTTCTCCTCGACCCGGAAACCGCGCGGACTGAGCAGGTACCCGACGTGGGGCCTGAACGTGCCGTCGAACACCACGGTCGTCACCGAAGGGTCGGCGTGCGAGGCAACCCAGCTCAGGCACTCCCAGACCGGTGCCGGCTGCGAGCTGCGTATCTTCAAGGCCGGCCACAACCACACGAATGCCCGCCAGGCACCAGACCGTCACCCCGCCACGTGCAACACGCCGGAGCGAGCCGGCCTCTCCCCCTGCTACCCCACCCGCAAGGATCGCCAGCAGCGGCAGCGCGGGGAGGACATAGCGCACCGACTCGGCCATGTTCATCGTCCACAGAGCGGTCAGGACGTAGAACCCCGCGGACCCCGCCGCCACGACAACGATGCGGCCGCGGCCGGATCGCCAGAACGCAATCGCCCCCGCCACGACCAGCAGCCAGAACGCTCCGGCCAGGGCCAGGGTGCCCCACGGATTGACCAGCCACCGGTGCGCCACCTCCGCAAGCGGCGCCTCCGGGAGGTGCCAGTTCGTCTCTTGCGTGGCGACCCACGTGCCCGCGTCCACCAGCGCCTGCCGAAAGCGGCTCGGCCCGGTGACGAGGACCGCGGGCAGCCAGCAGCCAGAGATACACCGATGGCCGAGCCAGCCCCACTCGCAAGTGCGGTCCAGCGTCCCCGTCGCGCCGTGACGACAAGCACGGCGACGCCCAGCGGGAACAGCACCAGGAGGAGCTGGGGCCGAACGGCCGCGGCGGCCGCGACGGCCACCCCTGCGAGCGGCAGGACAGTTGGGCGGTCCAGGGCCGAGAGCAGCGCCCACGTCGCGGCCAGCGCCACTGCGGTGCCAGGGACGTCGGAGAACCCAACGGCGGCGTGGAAGAGCCACGTCGGAGCGGCTGCGATGATCATCGCAGCCGCGGTAGCCTCGCCGCGCGTGGCGCCCGCTCGGCGGGCCAGCAGCCACGCGAAAAGGAGGGCGGCCATCGCTGCCGCCACGGAAACCAGCTGCAGGGCCGTCACCGGATCGCTGATGAGCGCCCGAAGGACCTTGCCGATGCCGATGTACAGCGGGTACCCGGGCGGGTGAGGCGCGTGCTTGGCGACGTCGTACTTCTCGAGGGCCCGCAGGAACAACACTTCGTCCTGCTCGAAGGGGGTCAGCGGGCGGAGGACCCAGAGCGCCACCCCGTAGAGCAGCAGCCCGCCGAGCAAGACCCGATTCCCCCGGGACACCCCCGCGAGCGAGGACGCGAAACCGTGAAACATCCGAGCCAGCTTACATGAAGGCAAGGCGTGTCCAGCGGCCGCCCGCGGTGCTTTCGCCCCCATCTGGCTGCCTTCTCTGTAAGGCCACGGTTGCCTTTAGCCGCTGACGTGTTACAGTTTTCATTGGAGGCGGCGGAGTTGGACAGGGACCAGGATAAGAATCCCGCTCAGCAGCAAGGTCCGCGCTCCACGACCACGGATTACTCGCAAGCTAGCGTGGCCGCGGCCAAGAACCTCATCGCGACCGGCGAGTTCCGCAGGGCGCGCGTCATGCTGGAGGACCTCGTCAAGCGCACGCCCGATGGAGAGTCGCTGTTCCTGCTCGCCCAACTCGAACTCGACAACCCCAAGCGTCACGCGAGCGCCCTCGAACACCTGCGGCTCGCGGTGGTGATCGCGCCGCAACACACCGAGGCGTGGTTGACTCTGGCCAACTATTGGAGCGTGCGGGGCCAGACCGAGAAGCAACGGCGTTGCCTCGAGAAGATCCTCGCGTACGAGCCGGCCAACAAGGACGTGCGCGACGCGCTCGAGCTGCTTCTCACCAAGAAGTGACCCTCACGCCCCTGCTCTCCCCGACCCGGAGGACGAGACAATGTCGGATGAAGGTTTCTGGCTGGAGGATTTCCCAGTCGCGATCACCGTGACGGGTGCGGACGGCACCATTCTCTCGATGAACGCGCGCTCCCGGAAGAGCTTCGAGAAGGAAGGCGGGGGAGCGCTGGTAGGTAGGAGCGTCTTCGACTGCCACCCCGAGCCGGCGCGGACAAAGACCCTCGCACTCTTCGAGGGGCGCAGGGCGAATCACTACACCGTTCGGAAGAACGGGCGGAGGAAGATCATTCACCAGATCCCCTGGTTCCGTGACGGGGGCTTCGCCGGTTTCGTGGAGATCAGCATCCCGATTCCGGACGAGCTGCCCCACTTCGACCGCGACTGAAGCACGACCGCCGCCAGGCGGGCGTGGGTCACCCGGAGCGCAGCGACGGGTCCCATTGCGCCGACCGGACGTTGGGACCCAGAAGACAGTCTTGGGTCAGTGTGTCGAATCTTCCTGGTGCAGGAGGTACCTCTTGATCTTCATGCTTGTGGTCTTTTCGAACTCACTGTCCTTGATCCGCACTCTTCGAATCTGTTTGTAGAGGGGGAGCTTCCGGTTCAGCGCCCGGATCTCCTGGTTGATGACGTCCTCGATCCACTCTTTCGTGAGCTGGTTCCCGGTCTTGTCGGCGTACGCCAGGAACGTTTCCGCGTTGGGGACCACCATCACGCAGATTTCCTCGTCGCTGTTCGGGCCCTTCGCACCGTAGACCGCTGACTCCAGCACGAACGGGATCGCGTTGACCTGGTCCTCGAGCTCCTCCGGGAAGACGTTCTTCCCGTTGGACGCGACGATCACGTTCTTCTTCCGCCCGGAGATGTGGAGGAAGCCGTCGGCGTCGAAGCAGCCGTAGTCGCCGGTGGCGAACCAGCCGTCCTTGAGGACCTGCCGCGTGGCCTCCTCGTTCTTGTAGTAGCCCATCATCACCGAGGGCCCCCGCACCACGATCTCCCCACGGCCCTCCTCGTCCGGGTCGACGATGCGGATCTCTAAGCCCGGCAGCGGGACGCCAGCCGCGTCGTCCTTGAATTTCCTGAGCCGGTTGAGAGCAAGTATCGGGGAGGTTTCGGTCAAGCCGTACCCCTGGATGAAGGTGAACCCGAGCGACCGCATCCCGCGCCCGACCTCAGGGCTCGGGGAGGCGGCACCAACGATCAGGATCCTCAGCGCGCCCCCGAACTTGTCGTGTATCGCGTGGAAGAGCTTCTTTCGCACGCCTCCCACGCCGAGCGCCTCGGCGAGGCTGGCCACGCCGGACATCGGCTTGATCAGCAGCGATGCAAACCGCTTCTCCTCGATCGCCGCGACGATGCGCTTGTACATCTTGTCGTAGAGCAGTGGAACGCCGAGCAGGATCGTGGCGCGCACCCTTTGCAGGTCCTCGAGCACGGTCTTCAGCGAGCGGGCGTAGTGGACCGAGGCGCCCACCGTCAGGGGGCAGAGCTGGCCGCAGGTGCATTCATAGGTGTGGTGGATCGGCAAGACGGAGAGGAATCGGTCCTCGGGGAAGAGTTTGACCATGCTCAGCATGGCCATGAGGTTGGACGCGATGTTGCGCTGCGAGAGCATCACGCCCTTCGCCCTCCCCATGGACCCCGAGGTGAAGACGATGACGGCGACCTCCTCCGGGTTGACCGCTGGGAACGGGTCCTTCCCCTCCTCCACCCGCTCGGCCGCGATCAGCTCCGTCATCGAGTGAAGCCTGCCGTCCTTCGTCGCGAGGTCCATGTCGATGAAGACCTTCAGATCCTTGACCGCGTGGGCGAGGGTGAGGATGGTGTCGCGGTGGCTCTCGGAGAAAATCACCCCCTTGGCGTCAGAGGCGTGGAGGATGGTGAGGATTTCGTTCTCCTTCAGGCTTTTGTCGATCGGCACCACGACGAAGTTGAAGGTCACGGCTGCCAGGTATGCGATCGTCCACTGCACCCTGTTCTCGCCGACCACCGCGACGTGGTCACGCTCCTCGAGCCCGACGCGCCGCAGCGCCTGCCCGAACCTGGCGACGTTGTCGAGGAGCTCCCGGTGGGTGACCCGCATAATCGGCGTCTCGTTCAGGTCCTCAAGGGCCAGCTTGTCCGGGTGGCGCGACGCCGACCCGCGCAGCAGGTCCTGGAGAGAGTCAAGGTGAGGCACCTCGAACAGCGGGTACTCCTCGTTAAGCGTTTTCATGCCCGCCTCCGTTTGCAAGTCTCAAGATCTGGCCCGCCGAGCCTACCACACGCCCCGCCCGCCCCGTTCCCTGTGCCCTGAAACAAATAGGGGGCCCGAAGGCCCCCGGAGATTGACCAAGAGTTGATCTAGAAGTCGTACCGGAGCGCGAACTGGAACGTGCGCGTGCTGTTCGTGGGGCTGGTTGACCCGAAGGTCGAGACGGGCGTCTGGCCGTTGCCCCAGGTCGACGTCGTGGAGGTGCTGTAGTAGTTGGGGTCGTTGACGCAGTTGAAGCACTCCACGATCACCGACACCCTGCCGGGATTGAGGTTGAAGCCCTTCATCAGGCGCAGGTCGATGCTCGAGAAGATCGGCCAGCGGTAGCTGTTGCGCGCGAGGTGCACGCCGTTGATCGTCGGCCGGTCGTTGAAGAAGTTGTCGCTGTTGGCGTCGGAGGTGGTGACCGGCGTGTAGGGGTAGCCGCTGGCGTAGCGCCACACGCCGGAGGCGGTGAGCCCCCACCACGGGCTGTTCCACACGCCGTTGACCGCCCACTTCCAGCGCTGGTCGCGCCTCGAGTACCCCCACTGGGCGGCCCGGTTGTTGACGTCCTCGAACTGGACGCCGGCGTAGTTGCGCTCGTTGTCGTCGCTGTCCTTGTCCACCGAGTAGGTGGCGGAGACGAACCCGAACAGCCGCTCGGTGAACCGGCGGTGCATCGTCAGGATGACGCCGTAGTACTCGGAGTAGGCGTCCGACACGTTGAGGATGACCTTGCCGTAGTAGGTGTTCGGGCGGGTCGTGGAGTACACCGGAATCCCGTCGATCGGCGAGAGCTTGGGCTGCCCGGTCGTGGCGTCGATGGCGTATTGGAGGTTCAGGTCGGTGAGGCGCTGGAGCTGGTACCCCTTGGCGTAGGTGAAATCCACGGACATCGCGGTGTCCTTGAACAGCTCGCGGTCGAAGCCGAAGGTCACGCGGTCGGTGTACGGGTTGGTGAAGTCGGGGTTGGTCGCATAGACGTCGAGGCCCTTGAACTTCGTGGTGACGTGGCTGTAGTCGAGCGGCGCGACACCGATGGGGTTGAAGCTCGTCCCCCATCCCGGCGCCAGCGGGTCCGTCGGGGCGCCGATCACGTTGCCCTTGCTGTCCTTCAGCGCGTTGATCGTGTACCTGGCGCCGCGGGTGCCGTTGGAGGAGTAGAGCTGAGCGAACATAAGGGCGGGAGTGCGGGCCCAGAACCTTCCGGCCGACATGCGCAACACGGTCTTGCCGTTGCCAGGCGACCAGGTCAGGCCGAGACGCGGTGACCACTGGTTGTCGACGTCGGGGATGTGGCCGTTGGACTTGAACGACCCGTCGGCGTTCTTGTCGAAGGGGTTGAGCACCGCGCCGTTGGGGTTGTCCAGCTTCTCCCACCGGACGCCGAAGGAGCCCGTGAGCTTGGGAGTGATGAACCACTGGTCCTGGACGAAGAACGCCAGCTCCTTCTGTTTTATGTCGATGGTGCCGGCCTCGGCAGCCGTAATCCCGTTGAGACCGATGAACTGGTAGAACTGGCTCCACTTGCCGGCTTTGAGGTCGGTGGTGTTAAGGAACGTGTAGACGCCGCGCCAGTCGCCCTTGAACGTCTGCGTGACCGAGGTGTCGTTGTAGTCAAACCCGCCCTTGAAGAAGTGGTCGCCGTAGAGGTAGGTCAGCGAGTCGGTGAGGCTCTTGCGCTCGACTGTGGAGGTGATGGGGAGGAAGTAGACGCCGCCCCACCGTACGCTGGGGCTGTTCGTGCGAACATCGGCGAGCGTCGGCGACTTGTCCTCGCGCGGCGTGTACTCGCTGTAGAACTGGGCGTTGGCGTCGTTGAGCCAGTTGGTCCCGAACATCCCCGAGTATGAGGCGACAACGCCCTTGGCCCACATGTGCTCGATCCCGTTGTAGTTGGTGGTGTTCCGCGTGTCGGTGTTGGTCCCGTTCGCGCCCAGGTAGTCGCTGTAGTTGGCGCGCGCCGTCAGACGTTGGGACCCGGAGAACTGGTAGTCCATTCGCCCGAAGACTACGCGTCCGTTCGAGCCCCTCTGGAACGTGGGATCGGAGGTCAGCGCCGGGTACTTCGCGAACACCGTGGGGTCGACCACGTACGAGTTGACCGCGATGTTCTCGTTCGCCTTTTGGTTGTCGTACGCGGCGAAGAAGAAGAGCTTGTCCTTGAGAATCGGCCCGCCGAGCGACGCGCCGTACTGCTTCTTGTCCTGGTCGTTGAGGCGGGTCCCGTTAGCACGCGGCGCGATGTACTTGTTGGGCTGCCAGTAGTAGAACGCCGAGCCCTTGAGTGAGTTGGTCCCGCTCTTGGTGATCACGTTGACGAAGCCGCCGCCCGAGCGCCCGAACTCGACCGAGGCGCCGTTGGTGATCACCGAGAACTCCTTGATCGCCTCCTGCGAGATCGAGAGCGGCGCGCGGCCCTCGGCCCCGGCGGCCTGGCCGCCGAAGAACGGGTTGTTGAAGTCCACGCCGTCCACGGTGATGTTGCTGTTGATGCCGCGCTGGCCGGAGATCGACAGGCCGTTGCGCTCGGCGTCGCGGCGGGTCTCCGGGGTCAGCAGCACCATGTTGAGGAAGTCACGGCCCGCGAGCGGGAGTGACTTCAGCTGCTCGGTCGGGACGGTGGTGGCCGCGTTGGTCTTGGTGACTTCCACGAGCGGCACCTCGCTGGTGACCGTGATGCTCTCGGTGGCCTTGGCGAGCTGCATCGTGAAGTCGAGTGTCGGGCTGGACCCCAGCACGAGCCGGACGTCGCTCCTGCCGGCGATCGCAAAGCCCGCCAGGCTGGCCGTGATGTCGTAGCTACCGGTCGGCAGGTTGACTACCCGGTAGAAACCGCGGCTGTCGGTCACGGCTTGCACGACCCGGCCGGTGTCGAGGCTCTTTACCTCGACCGTGACACCCGGGAGCGCGCCACCATCAGCATCCTTGATCGTGCCCGAGATACGGGTCGAGGTCACGTCGGTCTGGGCCAGGGCCGTGCTGGCCAGGCCGAAGACCAGAACGGCGGCAAAAAAGGCTGCCGCCCACCTCAGTGGAAAGAACGTTGTCTTGCGCATTCGGGTCCCTCCTCCCAAAGTTGTCACCGCGGAGTCTACCAAAACCCCGGCCGGTTACAAGCCTTGCAGAAAGCGTCGATTCCACCGGTTATGTGTAGAAAAAGTGACGCAGTCGCGAGTCTCCTGGAAGACCTCGGCGGCAATTCGCGGAACGCGCGAACCCCTCGTATCGGAAGCTCTTCGGGAGACCGAGGGTGATGCCCGCAAAGGGGCCGAGCCGCCGGCCCCTTTACTCTGCCCGGTTTGGACACAGATTGACCGGCTTCATGCCTTCTTGACCAGCTCCACGTCAATCGTGATCGAAACCTCGTCGCCGACGAGCACACCGCCGGCCTCCAACACCTTGTTCCAGAGCAGGCCGAAATCCTTGCGGTTGATGCGGGTCGTGGCGTGGGCGCCGACCCTGAGGGTCCCACCCGGGTCCTTGACTGCGGGTGTCAGGTCCTCGACGTCCAGCGTGACCTCCTTGGTCACCCCGTGAACGGTGAGGTCCCCGACCAACTTGAGCCGGCCCTCTCCTGCCCGCTCGATCTTCTTGGATATGAAGGTGATGCGTGGGAACTTGTCCGACGTCGAAGGAGTCGGCGCTGCGCAGGTGGCCGTCGCGCTTGGGCTCCCGGGTATTGATGGAGGCCGCGTCGATGCGTCACCGTTGACCTTTGCGGTGGTCGGATCATCCGCCAGCGACATCCACGCCGCCGCGAGCTTGGTGAACTCGCCGCGCACGTTCGGAGACCATCATGTGACGGACGGTGAACGATGCGTTGGAGTGGGCCGGGTCGATCTCCCAGCGTGCCGGCTGTGCGATCCCGCTGGCCGCGAGCCCGAGCGTCAGGGCGGCGGCTCATGACTGCTCACCACTTCCTTCGTCGCAATCGCCGTCATGCTGTTCGGTCCCTCCTTTGTGTGCCGGTTGCACCGGTCTCAGGTGCGCGGGACACGGTCGGCCGGCGCCACCGGGAATCTTCCGCCCACGGACCCCTCCGCCCCACGGAGCCGAAGGCCGCGCGCCGCCGGAAGAGGTACCTTCGCTGGGTCATTCAGTACCTGTCGCCCTCGTTCAGGTCCCGCTCCTTCACGGAGGAAGACGCACCGACGGCCGTCCGAATGCCCGCGCGTCGAGCACGGGTTCGGACCAGCACGGGCGAATCGGCCCCGATCTGCCCCGGATGCGCTGCCCGCACCCTTATACTTCGGGTCATGGACCCGGTGGTCGTCGGGGCGCTGGCGGTCTACGCGGTGGTGCTGCTCGTCCTCGGCCGCCGCAGCCGGACAAAGGCGCAGCTGGAGTACCTGCTGGCCGGGCGGCGTCTGACCACCGCCCCTTTCGTCGCCACCCTCGTCGCCACCTGGTACGGCGGCGTGCTGGGCGTGGGCGAGTACTCCTACCGGTTCGGCATCTCCAACTGGCTCGTGATGGGCGTGCCCTACTACCTGGCCGCCCTGCTGTTCGCGTTCTTCCTCGCGCGGAAGGTGCGCACAAGCGCCGCGCTCTCGATCCCGGACCAACTCAAGGCGACCTACGGCCCCGTAGCCGGGCGCGTGGGGGCAGTCCTGGTGCTGCTCATGGCGATCCCCGCCGCGTACGTCCTGATGCTCGGCGATCTGCTGGGGATCTACCTTGGCATGCCCCTCGTCTGGGCGGTCGTGGCCGGCACGCTGTTCACGATCGTCTACGTGGTGGCCGGGGGCTTCCGCTCCGTGGTGAGCACCAACGTGCTGCAGTTCGTGCTGATGTACCTGGGGTTCATCGTCGTGCTGCCGGTGGCGCTGCACCGGGCCGGCGGGTTCGGCGGGGTGTGGGCGGCGCTCCCGACCGCCAGCCGCACCTGGGACGGCGGGTTGGGCGTGCAGGCGGTAGTGGTCTGGTACTTCATCGCGATGCAGACGCTGGTGGAACCGACGTTCTACCAGCGCTGCTACGCGGCAGAGAGCCCCGCGGTGGCGAGGCGCGGGGTGCTGATCTCGGTGGGCTTCTGGGTGCTCTTCGACTTTCTGACGACCTTCACCGGACTCGCGGCAAGGGCCCTGATGCCGGAGCTCGCAAGCCCGGTGCTCTCGTACCCCGAGCTCGGCCGGTTGGTGCTGCCTTCCGCCGCCAACGCGCTCTTCGCGGTTGGGATGTTCGCCACCGTGATGTCCACCGCGCACTCGTACCTGTTCCTGGCCGCGGCCACCATCGGCCACGACGTGGCCCCCGAGCTGGCCACGCGGGTGGACGAGCGGCGCTGGACGATGGCCGGCATGGTGCTCATCGGGGCGGCCGCGGTCGGCCTCGCCCTCGCCCTGCGCAGCGTGGTGGCGATCTGGCACGACGTCGGGAGCATCGTCACCTCGGCACTGCTACTGCCGCTGGCGCTCTCACACGGGCCGGAGCGCATGCGTTTCCGCTCGGGGTGGGCCGCGGCAGCGATGGCGCTCACGGCGCTGGTGGCAACGGGCTGGATCCTCGGACGCTCGGCCGGCCGTTACCCGCTGGGTTTGGAGCCGATCTTCCCCGCCCTCGCGGTTTCGGCGCTGCTCTGGCTCGTCGGTCGTCGCGGCACGCCCCGGGCGTGATCGGCTCGCCCGCCCAGGCTGCAGCGCCGAAACCGGGGACAGCGGTAACAGCGAGAAGAAGCACTTTGGGAACTCTCATGACATGGCCTCCGTGACATGAAACCGGGCGGAAGCTGACGAGAACGGCAGTGTCACACTCGCCCGGCACGCAGGGAGGGGCCGTCGGGTTGCATGGGCGCCCGTGCTCCTCGTAGCGTGTCACCGCCCGCGCAGCTCGGCGAGCTTCTCCCGCACCTGCTCCGCGTGCCCGGCCGCCCTCACGTTCGGCCAGTGGAACGCCACGTTCCCCTGAGGGTCGATGAGCACCGTGGAGCGGATCACACCCAAGATCGTACGGCCGTACATGCTCTTCTCCCCCCACGCGCCGTACGTCTTCATCACGGCGTGGTCGGCGTCCGAGAGGAGCGTGACCTTGAGGCCGTGCTTTGCGATGAACTTGCGGTGGCTCTCGGGGGTATCGGCGCTGCAGCCGAGGACCACGGCGTCGAGGGTCTCGAACGCTTGAATCCCGTCGGTGAACTCGCACGCCTCGGTCGTGCACCCCGGCGTGTCGTCCTTGGGGTAGAAGTAGAGCACCACCCACTTGCCCGTGAGGCGTGAGAGCTTGACCTGCTGGCCGTCTTGGTCCGGCAGGGTGAATGACGGCGCCGTGGCTCCGATCTTGATCGTCGATCCGCTCATCTTTGATCCTCCAACCCTACCTCGCCCGCCGCAACGCGTCGAACCCCGCCAAGTTTCCCATACCCGGTGGCGGAGCGCCGGCGTGGTAAGGTTCGCGCCGTGCGCCTGGCTCCCCGACCCTTGCCTGGCCCCGGCCGGACAACACACGCGACGGTGAGCGGGCGGGCGCACGTTGGGCCGTAGCGATGGATGGCCTACTCGGGCTCGCTGGGCTGTTCCTGGCGGCGGTGGTGGCCGGGGCCATCAACTCGGTCGCCGGTGGCGGCAGCCTGATTTCCTTCCCATCGCTGGTTGCATTCGGCCAGCCGGCCATCCTGGCCAACGCCACCAATACCGCCGCCCTCTGGCCCGGCACGCTCTCGAGTGCGGTCGCGTACCGCCGCGACACCCTCTTCCACAGGGACCTCGTGCTGACGTTGCTCTTCCCCAGCATGGTCGGGGGTCTGCTGGGCGCGGTTGTGCTGGTAATCACGCCCCCAGAGCTGTTCGACCACGTCGTGCCGTTCCTGGTGCTCTTTGCCACGCTGCTCTTTGCCCTGCGCGATGTGATCGCACGCTGGACCGGGGCCACCGCTGACGGCGAGGAGCGCGTCACGACGGGGCGACGCGTCTGGGGCTTTCTCTTCCAGCTCTTCGTCGCGACCTACGGCGGCTACTTCGGAGCCGGGATCGGCATCCTGATGCTCGGCTCGCTCTCGGTCATGGGGCTGCGCGACATCCACCGCATGAACGGCCTCAAGACCGTCCTCGGCACCCTCATCAACGTGATCGCGTTCGGCTTCTTCGCGCTCAAGGGGCTGGTGGTCTGGCGCCTCGCCCTGCTGATGGCAGTCGGCGCCATCGCCGGCGGCTGGTTCGGAGCCCGCACCGCCCGGCGTGTGGATCAGCGCTGGCTGCGCGGCTTCATCATCGCCGTCGGCCTGGTGGTCTCGGCCTGGCTGTTCCTGAGACGCTAGCTGCGCGCATCTATTAGGAATTGAGAACCCTGCTTGAGAACCGGCAATGACCCTTCGCCTGGCTGCCCCGGGGCGGATCGCTAGCCGTTCTTTGCCAGTCCGGCCAATAGAAAACGCACCTTGACACCGCCCCTCGCGGTGCTACGCTCTCCCCTCACAGGGGATGGCTAGGGGGTCAACACTTCCGAGGGTTTTGGGCGCAGCTTTTGCCGCTGCGACTCTGATTCAGTCTGCCTGTGCCCGACCGCGGCAGGCGACATCCGCCTCCAACTTTAACGTCCTGCTGATCACCCTCGACACCGTGCGGGCCGACCACATCGGCGCCTACGGCTACGGTAAAGTCGAGACCCCGAACCTGGACCGACTGGCCTCGCAGGGTGTTCGGTTCGCCGAGGCTGGCTCGCCCGTTCCCCTCACGCTGCCGGCCCACGCGACGATTTTGTCGGGGCTGCTCCCGCCCCGCCACGGCGTGCGCAACAACGGAGCCGAACGCTTTCCCGAGGGACCCGCCACGCTCGCTTCGCGACTCAGCGCGGCCGGGTATCGGACTGGCGCGTTCATCGGGGCGTTCGTGCTGGACCGGCGGTTCGGCCTGGGGCGCGGGTTCGACCGCTACGACGACGAGATCCCCCGCGAACGTGTGGCCGACCTGGACGCGGAGCGCCCGGGCCGGGTGGTGACCGACAGCGCGCTGGCGTGGCTGGAGGAGAAGAGCAACAAGCCCTTCTTCGCGTGGGTCCACCTCTACGATGCCCACGCGCCGTACGCCCCCCCGGAACCTCTCCGGACCCGCTACGCGGACCGGCCCTACGACGGCGAGATCGCGGAGGTGGACGCCCAGGTGGGCCGCCTGCTCGGCGAGCTGGAGAAGCAGGGCGTCGCCGACAGGACCGTGGTGGCAGTCGTTGGCGACCACGGGGAGGAGCTCGGCGAGCACGGGGAGCTGACCCACGGCCTGCTGGTCTACGAGCCGAGCCTGCACGTGCCGCTGATTCTGCGAGCCCCAGGCGTCCTGCCGGCGGGTTGGGTGGTCGAGACCCCGGTGAGCCTGGTGGACCTCGCGCCCACCCTCGCCGGCCTGGTGGCGCGGCCGCTCCCTGCGACAGCCGACCGGCCGCTGAACGGACACGACCTCTCGAAGGCGCTCCGGGAGCGGCGGGAGCCGTCCGGCGAGGAGCTCTACGCCGAGTCGCTTTACGGCACGAGCTTCGGCTGGAGCCCGGTCTCCGCCGTGCGTCGTGGGGACCTCAAATACATCGCCGCGCCGAGGCCCGAGCTGTACGACCTCCGCCGCGACCCGGGTGAGCGTGACAACCTGCTCGTGCGCCGGCCAGCCCAGGCCGAGGAGCTGGCAGCCCGCCTCGCCTCGCTTGCCGGCAGCGGCGAAAAAGCCGCTCCGGCACCGCTGGACGCGGAAGCGCGCGCCAGGCTGCTCTCCCTTGGCTACCTCGCGGGCGCGAATCTTGGCGGCGGTAAGGGCACGCAGGGGAAGGATCCCAAGGACGCCGTGGTGCTGTTCCGCGGCTTCGAGGAGGCGCACTGGGCGCTCGTGGACGGTCGCCTGGCAGATGCGCGCAGCCAGTTCGAGAAGCTCGTCGGAGCCGACGTGGGCAACCCGGTGTTCGTGGGGCAGCTCGCCGAGGTCTGCCGCCGAACCGGCGACCTCGGGCGCGCCGTGGAGCTCTATCGCCAGGTGGTGGCAATCGCACCAGAGGATCGCGACGCCCGTTACAACCTGGCCACCACCCTCCAGGACGCGGGCCGCCACGAGGAGGCCATGGATGCCCTGACTGCGGCGATCCGGCTCGACCCGAGGAGGCCCGAGGCTCACAACGCACTCGGGATCGCCCTCGCCCTTCGCGGCGAGCTCGAGGGCGCCCGGCAGGAAATGGCAAAGTCGGTCGAGCTTGACCCCCGCAACGCACGCGCCTTCAACAACCTTGGGAACGTGCTGCGCGACCTGAAGCGGCCGGCTGAGGCGGAGCAGGCGTACCGGCGGGCGGTGGAACTCGCCCCGACCTATGCGGACCCTCTCAACGGCCTCGGCACGCTGGAGGTGCAGCGGGATAACCCGGCCGCCGCGATTCCGTACTTCGACCGTGCACTCTCCATCGCGCCACAGCTACACGAGGCGAGGCTCAACCGCGGTATCGCCGAGGAGCTGGCGGGGAACCGGGATGCGGCCATTGCGGCCTACAGAGACTTTCTCGCGCGGACCGCGGGCGAGCGGCAGTTTGCCGAGCAGCGGCACGTCGCCCGGCAGCTCCTCGCTCGGCTGGAAAGGGCTAGTTCCAACAGTGGATCTCGATGAAATGAAGAGGAAAGGAGGGAAAGCATCAGTAGGAGCAAGACTTTGCAAGCAGCAACCGACTCTGATACAGTGACGACACTCAAGAAAAGGGAGGAAGGTTCCATGAGACATCTTCGCAGTCCTGTTTTGCTGGGCGTGCTGCTGCTGGCCGGCGTTCTGCTGCTGCCGACGGCGGTGCAGGCCCAAACCGCCACCGGTGGCATCGTGGGCACCGTCACCGACGGCACGGCCCCGCTCCCCGGGGTGACGGTCACCGCCACCAACGTCGACACCGGGTACACCCGCACCGCGGTCACCGCAGCCGACGGAACGTTCCGGGTGCCCGCGGTGCAGGTCGGCACGTACGTGGTCAAAGCCGAGCTTACGGGCTTTGCCACCGTGACTGTCGAGCGCGTTGAGGTCAGGGTTGCAACGACCAGAACCCTTGAGTTCACCATGAAGCCGTCCAAGGTGGCCGAGTCGGTGACCGTCACCGCCGAGGTCCCGCTCGTCGAGACGACGCCCGCGATAGGCACGGTGGTCAGCCAGGAGGAGCTGCAGAGCCTGCCGCTGAACGGTCGGCAGTTCGCCAACCTGGGCGTTTTGGCACCCGGCACGACCCTCGACTACAACAGCGACCCAACCAAGCCGGGTCAGCTCATCATCGCCCTCAACGGCGGCAGCGGCCGCAACGTGAACTACCTCATCGACGGCGGCGACAACACCGACGACACGATCGGCGGCGCGCTGCAGAACTTCAACTTGGAGGCGGTGCAGGAGTTCAAGATCCAGACCATGGAGTACAAGGCGGAGTACGGCCGCTCCTCCGGCGGCGTGCTCACGGTCGTGACCAAGACCGGCAGCAACGACTTCCACGGCGCCGGCTACGGCTTCTTCCGCAAGGATGCGTGGAACTCGAAGACGGAGACGGAGGTAATCAACAATAGTGACAAGCAGGCTCTTGACCGCAAGCAGTACGGGGTCTCCTTCGGCGGGCCGATCGTCAAGGACAAGGTCCACTTCTTCGCCACGTACGAGAAGACCAAGCGCGACACCAGCTACCTCGTCAACTCCGAGGGAATCTACCCCGACCTCGACGGCAAGTCCTTCCCGACGCCGTTC
This sequence comes from uncultured Acidobacteriota bacterium, assembly GCA_963739225.1. Classification (GTDB taxonomy): domain Bacteria; phylum Acidobacteriota; class Thermoanaerobaculia; order Thermoanaerobaculales; family Thermoanaerobaculaceae; genus RBG-13-68-16. The sequence goes on from CAVTZQ010000005.1 coordinate 426,539, forward strand.
GAGGACCAGCTCGCCACAGCCAAGGTCACTTACGACATCGACGCAAAGCAGTACCTGCAAGTGCGCTACGGCTACCAGAAGAACACCGACAAGTACGGCGCCGGATCCCTGGCCGCTCCGAGCAACCTGGGGACGATCGCCAACAAGTATTCCTCGATCCTTGCGGGTTACACCGCAACGATCAGCGCGGACATGCTCAACGAGTTCGTGTTCCAGTACTCCAAGTTCGAAAACACGATTGCCGCCGATTCCGCCGACCCGCTGCTCTACTACCCCTCGGGGTTCGCAATCGGGCGCAACGTGAACACCCCGCAGAGCACCAACCAGCTGAAATACCAGTACAGGGACGACTTCACGTTCTCGAGCACGCTCGCTGGAAAAGCGCACGACTTCAAGGCCGGTGTCATGTTCATCAACGAGCCGACCCTGGGCGGCGACTTCTCCACCAACCTGGCCGGCCAGTTCACCATGATCAAGGGGCCGGCTGGCGGTCCCGCGTATGTGGTCAGCGAGATCAGCAAGAACGGCGGCTTCTCGGGCGACAAGACGCCCAGCAAGCAGTACAGCGCCTACTTCCAGGACGACTGGAGGATGAGCCCGACCTTCACCTTCAACATAGGCCTGCGCTACGATTACTACGACGCGCTCTACCTCGACCAGCGCACGAGCACGCTCTGGCAGGCGTTGTCCACACAGACCACGTACAACGAGTCGTACCTGAAGGACTTCCAGGGGGGCAAGGGCGGGATCATAGGAAACAGCCACAACGGCTGGGCGCCCCGCATCGGCTTCTCGTGGGACGTCTCGGGTGACGGCAAGTCCATCCTCCGAGGCGGTGTAGGCCGCTTCTTCGACTTCCCGTACAGCAACGCCACGGTGCTGTTCCCTGCGATGGCCGTGCAGTCCAACTTCGGGACCGTCTACGACCACCTCGACCCGGCCGGGATCAAGAACCCGGACGGGACGTACTTCCAGCCGGGACAGCCGTTGCCGCCCAACCAGCTCACGAACCCCGGGGTGTCAGCTCCGAACGACGTGGCCTCCCCGACGCTCAAGCCGCCCTACTCCAACCAGGCCTCGCTTGGGTACTCCTGGCAGGTCACGTCCTGGCTCGGCCTGAACCTCGAGGCCGTGAAGGCGCAGTACCGCGATCTTCCGTTCCGCTTCCGCGCCAACCCCATTGATCCCACGACGGGCGCGCGGCGGTTCCCGCAGTTCGGCAACTTCCGCCTCTGGTACGGCGAGGGCTCGGCCGACTACGAGGGGGTCAACATCGGCGCCAGGATCCGGGGCGAGAAGTTCGAGCTGCAGGGGTTCTATACATGGTCCAAGGCCGAGGGGAACGTCCTCGGCGGTGCGGACGAGTTCCGCGTCACACGAGTGGAGTACCAGCCCGACTTCGCCTCGGTCCGCGACCAGTCGGTGAACCCGCTCGATCCCACATGCAGCAAGTGCTGGGGCCCGCTGGATACCGATGCCCGCAACCGCGTGACGTTCGGCGGCACCTACCGATTCCCGTACCAATTCAGCGTCTCCGGGATGTTCCGCTACCGCTCGGCCACGCCGTACACCGAGTGGGCCGGCACGGACCTCAACGGCGACGGCTTCGCGTTTGACCTGCCACCCGGTGTCAGCCACCCGAACAGCCTGCGCGGCCACTCCTTCTCCCAGTTCGACCTTCGCCTCTCCAAGGACTTCATCTTCACAGGCGACGTCGGCATCGAGGTGATGGCCGAGATGTTCAACGTGTTCAACTCCAAGAACCCGGCCAAGTACGTCGGCAACGTGCTGGCCTCAAACTACCAGCAGCCGACCGCCTACGCCGGCGACCCTCTTCAGGGCGAGCAGCGTCTGATGCAGCTCGGTGTGAGGGTGCACTTCTAGAGCCGTCTTTCCTGTGATTCTCCGGGGCGCCTTCGGGCGCCCCTTCTTCTTTCCCCCGCGGGCGGATTCTCTCTTCCTTCACTGCGTGAGGCCTTCTTCTTGCCGGTGTCGCGGGTGGCTGGGTACGGCCCCTTCTTGTTTTCCACTCCATGGAGGCTTTTTTCTTTCCCCGCGGGCTATGAGCGGTCGTCTTGTTCGTAGTCACTGCGTGACGGCTTTTGTTTTGCCACGCGGGTGCGCGGCCACTCGTCGCTTGCTCGCCCCCGCTCGCTGCGCTCCGAGACTCCCTCGACCACGACCCAGCAGCGCGTCCCGGGCCGGGGCCCCTCGGTGTCCGCATGAGGCGGCGTCACCGACACCCCGTCGCGGTCCGCGCGCTGGGTCCCCGCGGTCTCGGGAGACATGGCCGCTGGCACCCGCCTGGCGGATTGAATGCCCCCCTCCCGAAGCGCGGTGCGTAGGCCCTCTGCACGCGGCTTGCTGGTTCGTGCGAACCTGGTGTGCAGGTCGCATCGGCGAACGGGAGGGTGGGGGTGAAATCCGCCCCGAGGGTCGGTGGTGCCATCACGCCGGAGCGAGCGGGCGCCCGACGCGCTGCCCGGCGTGGGGAGACGGCGCGGCTGTCTCTTACCGACGCCGAGGGTCCACACGCGGGGAAGCGCTATCGGGTCGCTCGCGGAGGCGTCGCGAGCGCAGCGAGGGAGCACCGCCACCCTCGGGCAAAAAGAAAAGAGCTGCCACGCAGTGAAAAAGGAGCCGGCCGCGCACCCGTGGGGCAAAGAAAAGCCGGCCCGCAGGGAAAAGGAAGTACTGGCAGTGCCTACCGCGAGGGGCCCTTGCCGGGGGGCGTCGGGACGGGAAACGCCTTGACGTTCCCGGCGCCACCTTCGGAGGGGCTGATCCGCGCCGGCCCCTGCTTCTCCACCTCGTCGATGCGCACGACCGAGTGCATCGGGATGAAGACGCGCCTGACGCCGGAGAACTCGGTCTTCAAGCGCTCCTCCGAAGAGTCCACGATGAGCTTCGAGCGCTCCCCGAACAACAGTTGTTCCACCTCGATGAACCCGAACAGCTCGCCCTGCGACACCTGTCTGGCGTAGATCTCGTAGACCTGCCCCTGGTTCGAGAAGATGACCTTGAAGACATGCTCCTCGGCGGTTTTTCGCTTCGTCATCGGCTCTCTGCTTTGCACCCAAACATACCATACGGGCGCGGGCCCGTGTGAGTTAGCCTGGGAGAGGCCCGTCCTACGGCAGTTCGCCGCGCAGAGCCGCCAGGTCGCTGTCCTGCCGCGCCTGGGTCGCCAGCCTCGGGTTGAGCTTGATCGCCCGTTTGGCGGCGGTGAGCGAACCTGGCCTGTCGCCGTTGGCGAGGCGGATCACCGCCAGGTCGTAGAGCACCTCGGGGAGCATCCCGGGCTGCGCCTCCGCCCGCGCCGCAGCGCGCTCCTGCCAGGCCAGCGCCTCGGGGAAGCGCTTCTCGGTGAAGGCGGTCCAGCCTTGGTTCCAGGAGTCGTTCACCATCGCGAGCCCGAGCAGGCGGCCGATCTCCACGAACGGCTCGGGGCTGTCGTCCACGCGAATGTCCACCGCATGGTCAGTGAAGCCGTTGTACCCCGCCCTCGCGCGGCACACCAGGATCGCTGCGGACTGCTTGCCGCGGCTGTCGCCGCCGGCCTCGTCTCCGGCCTTAAGGGCGGCGTACAGCCGCTCGGCCAGCGGCTTGCCCCGTGCTGGCGAGGAACGCAGCCTCCATCGCTGCGACCACCTTCTCGCCGGCCAGGATATTCCCCTGGACCGCGTAGCCGGGACCGTGGCGGCCCCCGGCCCAGGGGGTGCAGCCGGGCCCGCTGTACGTGGCGGAGTCCCCGTTGGCGCTCACGATCCCCACCTGCCGCGCGTTGTTCCCCGTGTCCGTGCGCAGCAGGATCTGCACCGTCTCCTCGGGGGTCAGGCTCTGGGTGAGCAGCTCGAGCCCGTGCGGGCCGAAGCTCGTGTTGGCGTTCGCCTGGGTGGCCACCGCGCCGACTCCGGCCCGAGCCCACGGGACGACCGCGCCCACCGCGAAGAAGCGGCTGGCCACCGCCACCCCCACCTCGCCCGCCTCGGGGTCGGCGGCCGCAATCGAGAAGGTAGACGGCGGCGGCGGTGCAGCCTGCACAGCGCCCACGAGCGACACCACGGCAAGAACGCCGAGGCCATAGCGGACGGTCAAGACGCGCATGGTTCCTCCTCCTTGCAACGCTTAATCCTAGCGCCTCGGCGCTCGGCGAGATCCCTCTGCGCTGCAGGTCTTGGAAGGGCCCGGAGTCACCCTGGTCCGTGGCGGGATCCTCCGCTCGCCCCGCCCTGAAGGCCAGGGCGGGGCCCGGCTCAGGATGATTTCGATTTGCCCAGGCAAACCCTGACCCGCCCCACCACGCGACGAGATCCTTCGCTCGGCTGCGTCTCGCTCAGGATGACGTCAATCCGCCCTACTCCGCGATGAGATCCCTCGCCCCGCCGGAGGCGGGACTCGGGATGACTCCGCCTGTGCTCGCCGTGCCACGGGATCCTTCGGCGCTACGCGCCTCAGGATGATCTCGGGCTGCCAGAGGCAACCCGAGATCACTTTCTCGTGTAGACGAGCTCCATCATCTTGAACTCCTTGCCGGACGGGTCGGGGCCGAACATCTCCATCACGTGTTTGTTGGCGTCCACGATGCGCGTGACTTCTCTCACCTTCATTGGCTTGCCTGTCATGATGTCGTCGATGGTGCTGGTGGCCGTGAACACCTTCCCGGACGCGTCAACGGTCCCGATCATCGTCATCATCATCGTGCCCATCGTGTCCATCCAGGTGCCTACGTACTTCTTCTTGTAGTTGTCGTACCCGGTGTAGCCGAGGCCCTGGAACTTCATCCCCCCGAACTCACCCTGGAACTCCTCCTTGACGAACCGCCCGCCAAGCACCCAGCTGTCCTCGGCGACCCCGGCACCCTTTTCGGGGGGATTTCCGGGCTTCTCCCACATGGTCGTCTCGACGTTCCAGCTCCCGATCAGCGGCTCGAGCGCCTTGTGACCCTCGCCCGGCGTCGCGACCTTCATCCAGGCCTCCATCGCCGCCTGCTGCTCCGCGGTCATCTTCGGCTTCTCGGCCTGCTGCTGGGCGACCACGCACGGCGCGGCCAGCGCGAACAGCAGACCAACGACAACCCCACCCACGAAAGTCCTCCTGCTCATGGTTCGTCCTCCCTTGGACGTATTCTACGTCTCATTTGCGTCGTGGTTTCCAACCGGTGCTCCTGACCGCGTATCCAGCCCGACCGCCACCCAACAAACGTTGGTACCCGTAAAGCCAAGCTCTTCCCCCGCGGGCTTCGAGCGGTCGCCTTGTTCGTAGTAACTGCGTGACGGCTTTCCTTTGCCCAGCGGGTGCGCGGCCTGCGACCTTTTTCCACTGCGTGGCAGCGCTTTTCTTTTTCCCCGAGGGTGGCGGTGCTCGCTCGCTGCGCTCGCGACGCCTCCGCGAGCGACCCGACAGCGCTTCCTGGCGTGATGGCCCCGCCTACCTTCGGGGCGGGGTCTTCCCCCACCCACGCCCTGCCGGTGCCCGCACCCTCCGGCGCCATGGCTCTTGCCGCCCGCGGGGCGGAGTTCACCACCACCCACCCGCTTGCGAGGTCCCAGCACGAACCGTTCGGCTCTGCTGGGTCTTCAGCCTTAAAGCCGTACCCCACGCCCGGAGGGGGGCTTTCAATCCGCCGAGCGGGTGCCAGCGGCCTTGGCTCCCGAGACCGCGGGGACCCAGCGCGCGGACCGGGACGGGGTGTCGGTGACGCGGTCTCATGCGGACACCGAGGGGCCCCGAAACGGGACGCGCTGTCCGCCGCAGGCGGGATCGCGGTCGAGACGAGTGAGCCGGGATTCACTCCCGGCGAGCGGGGGGTGCGGGGGTCAAGAGCGCCGGTGGGGCGGGCGGAGCGGCGCGGGACCCCCGCAATAGATAGCTCGGAGCGCAGCGAGCGGGGGCGAGCAAGCGACGCGAGGCCGCGCATCCGCTTGGCAAAACAAAAGCCGTCACGCAGTGACTAGGAAGAAGCTGGCTCCGAGCCCGCGGGGCAAAAAAAGAACCTCGCGAAGCGAAGAAAACAATTGGCAGGCTACCGCTTCTTCAGGTAGACACCGCCGGAGAAGCTCTTCGCCACGACGCGTGCACCCCCTCCGCCGGTCGAGAACGAGAGCTCCTTGCCGGGGCCGTACTCGCTGGTGCGGTGCGCCGGAGGGCCGAAGTCGTTGGTGATCTCGCCGGAGAACGTCGTCACGTCGAAGTCTGCCGCGACGCCGGCCGGCAAGATCAGATCAAGCGACCCGCTCATGCTCTTGGCGTCCAGGCGTCCGTCCTTTGCCAGCTGCGCGTCGAAGCGGATGCTCCCCGAGGTCGTCTCCATCTCGACCCTCGACACCTCACCACCCTTGACGACGAGGCTTCCGCTGACGCTGCTTGCTTCGACGGCGCCCGATACACCCTGGAGCGTCACGGCCCCGCTCACGGATTTCGCCTTTCCCGGCGCGTTGGTCGCGGTGACGGCGACGTCCCCGCTCACGGTTTTGACGTTGAAGTCCTTCGGCTCGCCACCCACGGTGACCCCGCCGCTGACGGACTGCAACCGCAGGCTGCCGCTCACCTTCTCCGCGGTGACGTCGGCGCTCACCGTTTCGACGTCAAGGGTGCTGCCCGCGGGAACCTTGATCTCGAGGTCCGAGCCGTCCACGTGGTGGGCGCTGTGGGGCAGCACGACCTTGATCAGGGTCCTGTTGCCGCTGCCGGAGAACTCCAGACGCTCGGTCCCCTTGCCCAGAGTGCCGGTCACCGCAACCTCCTCGCGGTCCCACCCCGTCACCCTCACCGAGCCAGCGACGTTGCGAATTTCGACCACGCCGTCCTTGCCGGCCGGACGCTTCTGGTCCACGCGCTGCTGCGCTACCGCGGGCAGCGCTGCCACAGCCAGTGCCAGTGCCACGAAACCGAGCTTTTTCATGATCTTCCTCTCTTTCGTCATCCTTCCTATCCGCGCCTTGGTAACTGGGTGACCCGTTGCAGCAGGTCGATCCCCTGCTGGTACGCGGTCACGAGCAGCATGGGAAGCTCCCGGTTGCCGGGGTCGCGCGCCAGAGCTGCCTGCATCTCGCCGACCGCCTTGTCGATGATCCTCAGGTTCTCCTCCACGACCGCGAGCGTCTGCGGCGAGAGCGAGCCCTTCCGCGCCTCGAATGCCGCGAGCAGTTGCTGGCGCGCGGCCGTGTAAGTGGCCTGTGCCTGCGCGAGGTCCAGCGACGCCGACGTCACCCCGACCGCGGCCCCTGGGCGCTCCGGCGTGAGCGCCACGCGGGAGGCGCGCTCCCTGCCGACCAGGACCGCCGTGACCACCGAGACCGCCACGATCAGCACGGCAGCGGCCACGGCCGCCGCTCCCAGTGGGTACCACCGCCGGCCTTCGCCGGCGAAGTCGTGCTCGATGACCTCTCCGGCCATGATCCGCGAAACGATCCCCGGCCACGGGTCGCGGGCCGGCGCGAGGCTCCGCGGCAGCGCTCCGACCCTGGCCAGCAACGCCCGCAGCCCTGCCTCGGAGGTCCGGCACTCGACGCACCGCTCCAGGTGTTTTTCGACCTCCCGCCGATGCTCCTCCGACAGGTCACCGTCCACGAGGTCGTCCAGCAGCGCTCGTACCTCTCGGCAGTTCATGGCTCCAACACCTCCCTCAGCAGGGCGCGCGCACGGTGCAAGTGCGACTTGCAGGTGCCCACCGCAAGCCCGGTGAGCCGTGCGATCTCGCGATGCTTCCACCCTTCCACGTCGTGGAGGACGAACACCCGACGCGCCTGCTCCGGCAGCGCCGCGATGGCCCTCTCGAGGTCGAGCGCCCTCCCGGGGTGGTCCGGAGGCGCGGGGGACGCCAGCGTGTCGAGATTGTCGGAGAAGGTCAGCCGCGCGTCCCTCCTCCCCCTGTCACGACGCTCGGTGAGCACGACGTTCACCGCCAGACGGGTGAGCCAGGTGGTGAAGGCGCTCTCGCCGCGGAACGTGCTCAGCTTCTGCCACGCCCGGACGAAGACGTCCTGGGTCAGCTCCTCCGCGAGCGCAGCATTCCCGGCCATGCGCAGGCAGAGCGCGTATACGAGGCCGACGGCGGACCGATGCAGAGTCTCGAATGCGGACAGCTCCCCCGCCTGCGCCGCTCGGACCAGCAGCAGCTCGTCACCGCCGCCGGGTTCGACGCTCATGGCGCCTCCCCAGTGGGTGCGCATCTCGCAGGTCGCGAGGTCAGGTGCCGTCTCCACGCCCGATTAGACACCGCACGGGCGCAAAGGGTTCAAACGCCTCCAGGCGGGGGCCGCGTGAGGGCCCAAGCCGTTCAGGATGCCGCGTCTTGGCGTTCCTACTTCTGCGAGTCCGCCGCGAACACCGGGTCCACGTCCACCGGGATGTCACGCAGCGAGTCCAGCAGCTTTGCCATCGGCGCGGCGACCTTCCCGTACTTCCTCACCAGCTCCTGCGCCCCGGCGTACGAGCCCTGCGCTTCGACCATGAGCAGCTCGCGAGAGAGCTCCTTGATGCCGCCGGCGAACTTCTCAAGGACCGGCCGGAAGCGGCCGTCGGGGGTGACTGCGATCGCACCCTTTGCGAGCAGGTAGTTGGTCTGGATCACCACCCCGAGACCGTGCGCGTCTGCGGCCCCGAAACGGGCGGCCCGGAAGAGCCCCGCCACGTAGGTCCACGGCAGTGCCTCGACAACGCTCACCGACACCACGTTCTTGTTGGTGAGCACCGCGAGACAGTACACGCCTAGCACATCCGCCCTGGCCTCCTCGATCGCCGAGTAGAGCTCCTTCAGCTCGAGGCGCGCCTCTGTGTGGCGGCCGTTCACCTTGATTCGCCCCGGCCCCAGCCCGTGCGCCAACTCGTGAAAGAGGATGTGGTGAAAGTAGGAGTCGAACGTGAGGTGAGAGGGCTCGTCCTTCTGAAGCGTGCGGGCCGCGATGGGGGCCAGGATGCCGTCGTACTTGGCTCGCATCATGTTCTTGAGCAGCACCTCTTTGGAGCCCTTGGCCTCGCGCACCCGCTCGTCGTTCGGGAGGTTGAACGCCAGTGTCTGCACCCCGCGGCGGGCGTCACCCCCGGTGACCACCTCGTCCGCCACGCGAATAGGGGAAGCGGCGCCGCGCTTGATGTTCTTGTACTGGTCGGGGATCGGCAGCCGGCTCTCCAGGAACGGAAGCTCCCGCTTGTACTTCGCCAGCTGCTCCGAGTCCTTGGGCTGCTCCACGCACACGAACGCCTCGAACGCCGCCTTGTATCCGAACAGCGCGTCCTCGTAGGTCTCGTAGGGGCCGATTACGACCTCGATCGGCGAGTCCAGGTCCATCCATGCCAGGTCCGAGGAGTAGTAGTCATCAGATAGGAATGCATCCGCACGCAGCTTGAGGAACTTCTTGAGGCTCTCGTTCTTGGTCGCGGAGGCTGCCGCTCGCAGCTCGGAGGCGGCCTCCTTGAGCAGGTCGGAGTACTCCTTCGAGTACGGCACCGCGACCAGCTTCACTCCCTGGCGGCGGATCACCGTTGTTATCGAGGTAAAGGCGGCCTTGTCGCCCGGGTTGGCCGCGACATGTTTCTCGAACTCCTCCTTGGTCATGTCCTCGGGGTAGAAGCCGGCGCCCGCCGGGTGGGCCGCTGTGCCGAGGAAAGGCTCGAACTCCTTCAGCCGGTCCCACGGGCCGGCCATGATGCGGTAGTAGTCCTTGGCCGCCTGCGCGTCCGGGCCGGTGAGGGAATCGACGCTCGGGGCGAAGCCCGAATTGCCCGCCCACGCCTGGCGCAGGAAGAGCTGATCCACGATTTTTGCAGCCTTCGCCAGGTGGCTCAACGCCCTGAGGTCCGCCGCCGACAGGCCCGAGGTGTCCGCAGCCAGGGTCTCCTGGACGAACTGGGCCCGCCGCGCCTTGACGTCCGGCGCGACCTTCAGCACCTGCCCTGCAGGTTGCGCCTCCGCGAACACGCAGGCTGCCACGCTCGCCACACACCACACCCCCAGACCGCGGGCTCTCGAGCTCATCGTGCACCTCCGGTACCTTCAAAGCCTAGCCGATTCAGACACTGCGGGGGAAGCGCGCGGTTTGGGCGCACGCCGCGGCAATTTGTGAAACCCTTCACAAGTGGACTCGCCGTGAGCGACCCGAGTCTTGCCATCCTCATGGGCATGGGCTAGCGTAGGCGGCTGACACGACAGAAACGCTTTCGGGCTACGCCCGGCGGAAATGCGCCCGGCCCGCGAGCGCGTTGGCCCGAGGGAGAGTCTTGGGAGGCACGGCGTGAGCTGGATGGGCAGGCTCGACGAGGTTTCGATCCCGGAGCTCCTCCACCTGGTTTCATGGGGCGAGAAGACCGGCAAGCTCGTCCTCGTGCGCCAGGACGCCGAGGTTCTCCTCGTCTTCCGCAAGGGCAAGATCATCTATGCGGCCTCCAACTCCCCTCGCGAGGCGCTGGGCAACATCCTGCTCCGCAAGAGGCTGATCAGCGAGGAGACGCTTCTGAAGGCCCTCGAGCAGCAGCACCGCTCGGAGCACGAGCGCAGGTTGGGCGCCATCCTGATCGAGAACGGGGCGATCACCGGCAAGGTTCTCGAGCGGGTGATCCGGGAGCAGATCGAAAAGGTCATCGCCGAGTTCTTCCTGTGGCAGTCGGGCTTCTTCCGCTTCGAGGGAATGGTAATTCCGGAGTCCGGCGAACTGGAGGTGGATGCCAGGGACTTCCTGCTCCAGCGGGGTTTCAACACCGAGCAGGTGGTGCTCGAGGTCGTCAAGAAGGTCGATGAGGCCAAAAGGCGGCGCGAGGAGTATGCGGCCGCCACGCGGCCCACCGTCCCCCACTCTCCCGGGGACAGTGCGCCGCGCAGCACCGAGCCCCTGATGGTGCCCAGGGTCTCAACGTCACTCTCCACGATCATGGCGGAGTTCCCGTCCCCCACGCTCCGAGGGGAGTCCGCCCTTACGTTCCTCCGGCAGGCTGCGGCGCGCGTGCGGCGCGGCGTGCTCTTCATCCCCGGGAGCCAGGGGTTCGCCGGCAGCGGCCAGTTCGGCATCGAGGTTCCTGGGGGCCGGGTCGAGGACCCGGTGCACGATCTCCTGATCCCCAGGGACCACCCCTCGATCCTCGCGGATGTCATGGCCAAGAAAGGCACCTACCGCGGCCTTCTTCCAAGCTGCTTTTGGAACGACTACCTGGTCAACCAACTGGGAGGCCGGGCGCCTCGCGAGGCCGTCGTGGTGCCGGCCGTCGTCGAGGGCGCCGTTGTGGCCATTTTCTACGGCGACAACCTGCCCGCCGATGTGCCCATCGGGCCCGTGGGCGACCTGGAGATGTCCCTGTTGGCGGCCTTCCTCTCTCAGGCGAAAGCGGCCGCCCAACCGCCCGGGGACAGCCTAGAGCCCAGGGCGGTCGGGCCCCAACGGTCGGCCTCGTCCTGAAGCCGGCACAAACCTCACCCGCGTGACCGCGTACAAGAGAGAGGTAGCATTCGCCTGGGGGGCACGAGGCTTTCATGGCCAAGACCTGGAGGGAACGGCTGAGCTGGCTCTGGAACGAGTGGGGGAAGTCGCTGCTTGTCGTCCTGCTCGTGGTAGGGGGGTTCCGCTCCGCCGTTGCTGACTGGAACGATGTGCCGACGGGGTCGATGAAGCCGACGATCCTGGAGGGCGACCGCATCGTCATCAACAAGCTGGCCTACGATCTCAAAGTGCCTTTCACCTCCTGGCGGCTGTGGCGCTGGGCCTCCCCGCAGCGCGGCGACATCGTGGTGCTGTTCTCGCCCGGCGACGGCAAGCGTCTGGTCAAGCGGGTGATCGGCCTGCCGGGCGACCGGCTCGCCCTCCGCAACAACCGGCTCTTCATCAACGACCTGCCGGTGACGTACGAGCCCCTGCCCAACGGCGCGGTGGACGAGTTTCGGCCGGAGGGCCCCCGCCACCGGGTGCTCGCCACCGAGAATCTGGGCGCGCACCCCCACCCGGTGATGATCACCCCCGAGGTGCCCGCGATGCGCTTCTTCGGGCCGATCCAGGTGCCCCCGGGACAGTACTTCGTGATGGGCGACAACCGAGACGAGAGCGGCGACTCACGCGTGTTCGGCTTCGTGCCTGCGGACAGCATCGCCGGCCGCGCCACCGCGGTCGCAGCCTCGGTGGATCCCTCCAACCACTACCTGCCTCGGTGGCACCGTTTCCTGCACGCCCTTCAATAAGAGCTCTCCTGTTTCCACTGCCTGGAGTTCTTCTTTGCCACGCGGGTGCGCGGCGTCCGTTTCTTTCTTCCACTCCGTGGAGGTTTTTTTTGCCCCGCGGGCTTTGAGCGGTCGCCTTGTTCAAGTCACTGCGGGACGGCTTTCGTTTTGCCAAGCGGGTGCGCGGCCGCTCGTCGCTTGCTCGCCCCCGCTCGCTGCGCTTCGAGACTCCCTCGTCCGCGACCCAGCAGCACGGCCCGCGCCGGGGCCCCTCGGTGTCCGCATAAGACGGCGTCACCGACACCCCGTCCCGGTCCGCACGCTGGGTCCCCGCGTCCGAGGGAGGCATGGCCGCTGGCACCCGCTTGGCGATTTGAAACCCCCACCCTTCGGCTAGAGACATTGAAGTCGGGGCCGGGCTGTTCGGTGGCAGGACCTCTTGAGCGTTTCATTCGAGAACGGGGGTGGCGGTGAAATCCGCCCCGCGGGCGGTAGGAGCCATGACGCCTCCGCGTGCGGGCCCCGAGCGTGGCGACCGCTGCGTGGAGACGTGGGCGGCCGAAGGCCGAACCACGAGGGTCCGCGCGGCGAGCGGCACTGCTCGGTCGCACGCGAAGGCGGGTCGGAGGGCTGCGCTCGATGCGCAGCCCGAGCGACTGCTCAAAGCCCGCGGGGCAAAAGAAAACCTCACACAGTGGAAAGAAGAGCAATACCGCGCACCCGTCGGGCAAAAAAGAAGCCTCACGCAGTGAAAACGAAGAGGCGAACCGCTCCGCGCCCGCGGGGCAAGAAAAGACACCCTCACGCAGCGAGAAGACAAGACCTGGCCACTAACATCCGCGCCAAATGGAGGCCTCCCGCCAGGGAAAGCTACCTATTGCGCCAGCGCTGGTAGACGGCACGGATGTGCTCGACCGCCGCCTTCCTCCTGAGGTCGAACTGCCGCGCGTATTCCTGCGGGTCGGCGTACAGGCGGTGCGCCGGCTTGGGTGCCGGACCGTCCACCGCGACCGCGTCGTGGTCCGGCAGGCCGCGGCGGGAGGAAAAGTCCGTCGCGCGCTCGAGCTCGTTTGGAAAAGTCGCGTACCAGCGCCACCACTGCCCGCTGATGAGCCGGCCCTTCCACGTGGACTCCGCGTCGGCCACCGATGAGGTACAGCCTGGCAGCGGGGCAAACGGCGCGAAGTCGTAGACGAGCTTCCTCTTTGGCAGGGCTGTTGAGGAATCGTAGAGCACCAGGGTGGCGGGGTCGGTCCGTTCGGCAAAGTGCGCATAAAAGGTGTGCGCGTAGAAATCGCCGATGGCGTGCCCGGCCAACGCCAGGTCGGAGAGATTGCCGCTCGACAGCCGCTCGCCCACCCTCTGCCACGCCTCGTCCACGTAGGCGAAGTCGAAGTGGTCCCGCGGGTCATAGTCAAGCACGTTGACGTCCACCAGGGTGCTCGCCGCCTTGACCCGCAGCAGCTGCGAGCGTGGCATCCCCGCGAGCGCCTCGTCGAAGATGTCCGCGTGGACCGCCGCCGCGAACGAGGGGTTGTACCCCTCCCAGAACTGGCGGTCAGCTACGTACTCGTCGAACGCCCGGTTGGCCGCGATCTCGGTCGAGCGCACGCGCCACAGGTGATGGCGGTTGAAAACGAAGTGCGGGACGTACTCGAAGTCCTTCACCTGAGGCGGGACGGCAGCACCGTGCCGTGGGGCGACCAGGTTCAGGGGCTCCAGGATCTCCCAGACCCCGCCTTCGTTGAAGTAGACCACCCACGCGTGGTCCCAGCGCCGCGGCGTGCCGGGGTCGCTGTGGTCGATCACCGTCCCGAGCGCGACCCGAATGCAGTAGGAGCTGATGCCGCTGGCCTCCAGCAGCGCGGCCAGCAGGAACGCCAGGTCCTCGCAGTCCCCACCTCCGTTTGCCAGTGTTTCGTCGGGGAACAGCCAGTGGTTGAAGCTGCGCCTTGAGGGGACGTAGGCGAGCCCACCCACGTAGGAGGCGACCGTGAGGGCACGGAAGTCGAACGCCCCGTGGTGCCTGGAGAAGAAGCGTGCCTTCCCGGTGTCCTTGAGCCCCCGCACCAGGCGGCGGAGGGTGTGGCGGATCACCGCGTTGCCCTCGATCGAGAGGTACTCGCGGACGTCGATTGGGTAGTGCTTCTTCCCGGTCCCCGGGACCACGCGCGAGGCGGGGATGATCGGGTCGTGGACGATCTCGTCGCCGGCCCAGTGCCAGCGCTGGTAAGGCCGTACCGCACTCGGCTGGAGGCACATGCGGGAAGTGTACGTCAGGGCGGGGCCCGGATCGCATGTGCCGTCTCGCGAGGACGCCCTCGAGCCCTGGTACCGCGCGGGCCTGGGCGGCTACCGTCGGGCTCGCCCGGGCATCCAGCGCTCGGCCCACGTCCCGATGGTCCAGATCGTCGGCTCCAGTTCGACGCCGCGCTCGGTCAGGCTGTACTGGACGCGCACCGGCGGCCCCGGCAGGACCTCGCGACGCACGATCTTTTCGCCCTCCAACTCGCGCAACCGCTCCGTAAGCAGCCTGTCGGAGAGGCCCGGGATCGTCGCAAGCAGCTCGTTGAACCCCCGCGGCCCGGCGCACAGAGCTCGTATCACAGCCCCCGTCCAGCGGCGCCCGATCAGCTCCACGGCCCGATGGAACCGAGGGCAGAACGAGGAGAGGGCCACCTTTCCTCGCTTACCTTTCGTAGCCTGGACACTTGACATAGCTTGTGACCTCCATTATTGTGTCCCCAGTGGCTACTATAGAGAAGTAAGCTACGAGAGACAAGCAGGAGGACGAACGATGGATACAGGATTGCTGATTGCACGGCTCATACTCGGCTTAGGGCTCGCAGCCCACGGTGCGCAGAAGCTCTTCGGTTGGTTCGGGGGGTACGGCCTGAAGGGAACGGGCGGTTTCTTCGAGGGTCTGGGCTTCCGTCCGGGGGTGCTCTTCGCTGCCGCAGCAGGCCTCGGCGAGTTTGGCGGCGGGCTTCTGACGGCGGCCGGCTTCCTCGGACCGGTCGGCCCGGCGCTGATCATCGTCGTCATGCTGGTCGGCATGGTCACCGTCCACTGGAAGAACGGGTTCTTCGCCGGCAAGAACGGCATCGAGCTGACGCTCATGAACACCGCCGGGGCACTCGCGATTGCCTTTGCGGGACCGGGCGCCTTTTCGCTCGACCGAGGCCTTGCGGTCTCGCAGCTCTCGCAGCCTTCGACGACGTGGGTCGTGATCGCGGTGGCGGTTGTGCTGGCCATCGTGAATCTGGCCGTCCGCCGCAGGCCCGCGCCTGCCCCGGCAAGCTGACGGGCGCGAGCCGCGTCAGCAGCAGCGCTGAGGGACGCCTTCGGGGACGACCGCCGGCCCGAAAGCCCTCGGGGGCAGCGGCTCGCCCCGCAGCGTCGCCAGGCACCGGCGGCCGGAGTCGATCAGGATCACGACGACCGAGATCATCATGATCGCGGTGAGCCCGCTCTGCAGATAGCCCTGGAACGCCTGCCCCTGCTTCGCCAGGGGCAGGAAGTTGTCCTTGATGTTGAGGAACCCGGCTGTGAGCGTGGTGGTGGCCACGAACAGCATCGGCAGCGCCGTGATCGCGCTGTAGCGGACCTTTCCCATGTTGACGAGGAACGTGGTTGCAATCGAAAGCGCCACCGTGGCGAGGAGTTGGTTGGCGGTCCCGAACATCGGCCAGATGCTTCGGATCGTGCCGGTATAGATGAAGTAGCCCCAGGACAACACGATCACCGTTGTGGTCACGATGCTGCCCGGCAGCCAGGCCGGGTTGCCGAACGGCTTGTGGAAGTTTCCGAGGAACTCCTGCAGCAGGAAGCGCGCGACGCGCGTCCCCGCGTCGATGGTGGTAAGGATGAAAAGCGCCTCGAACATGATCGCAAAGTGATACCAGTAGCTCATCAGGGCTTTCATCCCGGGAATGCCGGCAAAGATCTGCGCCATCCCGACGGCCAGGGAGACCGCGCCGCCGGCACGTCCGGTGATGGTCTCCCCCACCTCGCGCGACAGCTCGGCGAGGTTGACCGGCTGCAGGCCGAGGGTCTTGAACACCGCGGGTGAGACGTTGATCGCGTAGTAGTCGGCAGGGTGCAGCGAGCATGCCGCGATCAGAGCCACCACCCCGACCAGGCACTCCATGAGCATCGCTCCGTAGCCGATGAAGCGTGCGTCCGTCTCCCTGTCCAGCATCTTGGGCGTCGTGCCCGAGGACACCAGCGAGTGGAAGCCGGAGATCGCCCCGCAGGCGATCGTGATGAACACGAACGGGAACACCTTGCCCGGCACGATCGGCCCGCCGCCGTGCACGAACTGGGAGAACGCCGGGAACTTGAGGTCGGGGTGCACGAGGAGCACGCCAACGATGAGCAGCGCAATGGTTCCCAGCTTCATGTACGAGGAGAGGTAGTCGCGGGGCGCCAGCAGCAGCCACACCGGGAGCACCGAGGCCGCGAACCCGTACACGCACAGCAGCACCGTGAGCTGGTGGTGGTCGAAGAGGAACCACCCCCCGATCGGCGAGGTGGCAACCCAGCGCCCGCCGATCACGGCCAGGATCAGCACGATCACGCCAGCCGCGCTGGGCCCGCGGATCGAACCGGGCCTGAACTTGAACATGTAGAGCCCCATCACGATCGCGATCGGAATCGTCATCGCGATCGTGAACGTCCCCCAGGAGCTCTCGGCCAGCGCGTTGACCACGACAAGGCCTAGCCCAGCCAGCGCCACCACGACGATGAACAGCACCGCCACGCCCGCGGTGAACCCCGCCACCGGGCCGATCTCCGAGCGCGCGATCTCGGGAAGTGAGCGTCCGTTGTGGCGCACCGAGGCCACCAGGATCGTGAAGTCGTGCACGCAGCCGCCCAGCACCGCGCCGATCAGCAGCCAGAGGAGCCCGGGCGCGTACCCGAACTGCGCCGCCAGAACGGGTCCAACGAGAGGGCCGGCGCCGGCGATCGCCGCGAAGTGGTGCCCGAACAGCACCCACTTGTTCATCGGCACGTAGTTGTGGCCGTCCTTGAACAGATGCGAGGGCATCTGGCGGCGGTCGTCGAGGGCGAGGGCCTTGGCGGCGATGAAGGCGCTGTAGAAGCGGTACCCGAGGGCGAGTACGCAGAGCGCACCCACCATGATCGGGAAGGAGTTCATCCGTTCAACCGTCCCTCCGTCGCCCGGGCGCGGGCGGTGGCGCTTTCATAGCACCCTCCGCACGGTGCCGCAAGCAATGGGGCTTCGCCCCAAGCCCCCTTTCCTTTTCTTCCCGCGCGGGTTCGCTGCTCCCTCGCCTCCTTCTTCCTCTGCATGGCTGTTCTTTTGCCCCGCGGGCTAGGAGCGGTCGCTCGCTGCAGCCGTCGAGGCCGCAGCTCCGACCCGCCTTCGCGTGCGACCGAGCAGGTACAGACCGGCGTGCGGACTCTCGCTGTTCCTTGCCTGCGCTTCGCTCCGGCTCGGCAAGCGTCTCCACCCGCCGGTCTGGCCGCTCGGTGCCCGCACGCTTCGGCGCCATGGCTCCTCTCGCCCGCGGGGCGGAGTTCACCCCCACCCGCCCCCGCGCGACCCAGCTGCAGGAGAAGCCTGCCATGACTAGTGTCGCGACGGTGCCGGCACCACGCCTCTCCCGGGTCGGGGGCATTCAATCCGCCCGGCGGATGCCAGCGGCCATGTCTCCCCAGACCGCGGGGACCCAGCGCGCGAACCGGGACCGGGTGTCGGTGACGCCGTCTCATGCGGACACCGAGGGGCCCCCGGCGCGGGCCGTGCTGCTGGGTCGCGGTCGAGGGAGTCTCGGAGCGCAGCGAGCGGGGGCGAGCAAGCGACGAGCGGCCGCGCACCTGCCGGGCAAGAAGAAACCTCACGCAGTGAAAAGGAAGAAGCCGACCGCTCCAAGCCCGCGGGGCAACAAAAAGCTTCACGCAGCGACAGGAAAGGAAAGGGGTACGGGGCGCAGCCCCGAGGACGGGCCCGTGTTAGGTGGTCGGGCGGCCGGCCCCAAGGCGCCGCCACAGGAAGTACACCGGGATGCCGGTGAGCACGATTGCGAGGCCGGGCCAGGTGGTCTGGGTCTTGTAGACCAGCAGCGTGAGCGCGATCAGCGTCGCAACGACGACGTAGAGGGCGGGCAGCACCGGGTATCCGATCGCCCTGTAGGGCCGCGAAGCCTCTGGCCGCGTGCGACGCAGCACGAACAGGCCCACGATCGTCAGCACGTAGAAGATCAGTACCGCGAAAACGACGTAGTCGAGCAGGTTGGAGTAGACGTTGCCGTACCGTGCGAGGCCGGTGGCGGGGTCAACCAAGGGGTTGCCCGCAGCGTCGCGCAGCCGCGTGCGCGGCAGGATCAGCAGCGAGGCCCACGCGCACTGCAGCGCCAGCCCGACCGCGGGCACGTGCTTGCGGTTCAGCCTCCCGGTGGTCCTGAAGAACAGCCTATCCTGGGCCATCGCCCAGTAGACGCGGGCTCCCGCCAGGATCATCCCGTTGGCGCAGCCGAAGGTGGAGATGACGATCGCGATCGCCATGATGCCGGCTCCCGCCCCGCCGAAGATCGTCTGCAGCGCCGCGGTCGCGACGCGGTCGTCGACGGCGTGCTGGATCGCCGAGAGCGGCAGCGTGACCAGGTACGAGACGTTCGCCAGGAAGTAGAGCACGACCACCAGGCCGGTGCCGGCGGCCATCGCGATTGGGACCGCCCGCCGTGGATCCCTCACCTCGCCCGCCACGAACGTCACGTTGTTCCAGGCGTCGGCGGAGAACAGCGAGCCCACCTGGGCCACACCGAACGCGACCAGCAGGCCGAACAGCCCCGCCGTGGCGCTGGTGGCGGCCACGAATGAAACCTCCGGCGTGATCGTCGCGACGTCGTGTGGAGCCCAGGGAGCCGAGAAGTTGGCGGTAATCGCGCCCGAGTTGGCGCCGACCAGGATGCCGACCAGGATCAGCAACACGAGCGACAGCACCTTGGTGGACGTGAAGAGGTCCTGGATGAACTTTCCGACCGAGAGCCCCCGGCTATTCGTGTAGCTCAGCAGGACCAGCATCAGGATCCCCACCAGTTGCTGGGTCGAAAGACTCACCGCGTAGCCGTGGGAGATGTCCACGGGGCTCACGATCCAGGCGGTGGGCGAGATCGCCGGCACCAGCACCCCCAGGTAACGCGCAAACGCCACAGCCACGGCCGCGATCGTACCCGTCTGGATCACCAGAAACAGCGTCCAACCGTAGAGAAACCCCCAGAACGGCGAGTACGCCTCGCGCAGGAACACGTACTGGCCGCCGGCCTCCGGCATCATGGCCGCGAGCTCGCCGTAGGCCAGCGCACCGGTCACAGTGAGCACGCCGGTAACCAGCCAGACGAGCAGGAGCCAGCCTGCCGAGCCCACCTGGCGCGCGATGTCGGCGGACACGATGAAGATCCCGGAGCCGATCATCGAGCCCGCGACCACCATGGTGGCGTCCCACGGGCCGAGCCCGCGGACGAATCCAGACTGTTTCCCTTCAACAAGACCGGCTTTGGATGCCACGTCGTCCCCCAGATGCGAACTACCCTGCTGCCAGCCTGCCGTCGAAAACCTGGTGCATGCTATCGGTCCGCTCGCTGCGCCGTCAACTGCGAACTGCCTGGGTCACTGCGTGACGGCTTTCTTCTACCCCGCGGGTGCGCGGCGCTGCCTTTTTTCCACGTTTGTGGAGATTTTCTCTTGCCCCGCGGGCTATGAGCGGTCGCTCGGGCTGGGCATCGAGCCCAGCCCTCCGACCCACCGTCGCGTGCGACCGAGCAGGCACAGCCCTCCGTGCGGAGCCTCGCTGTTCCCCTCCCTCGTATGAGACGCTCGGTCGGGGCCAGCGTCTCCACCCGCCGGTCTGGCCGCTCGGGACCCGCACGCTCCGGCGCCATGGCTCCTTCCGCCCGCGGGGCGGATTTCACCACCACCCCCACTCTCGAATGAAACGCTCAAGAGGTCCTGCCACCGAACAGCCCGGCCCCGACTGCAATGTCTCTAGCCGAAGGGTGGGGGTTTCGAATCGCCCGGCGGGTGCCAGCGGCCATCCCTCCGGCGGCTGCGGGTGCCGGAGGTGGACTTTGGGCTCTCTGTCATTGCGAGGGCTGGCCGTCCTGTCCCGCAGGATGGCCAGCCCGAAGCAATCCCTGGATGATTGCTCGAGGCATACAGCCATTACAATGACCGTGAAGCTTGGGGCGCTGAGTGAGGTACGGTGACATTTGCGCCGTCTACATCATGACCAACGAGCGCAACACGGTTCTCTACACTGGCGTCACCACCGACCTTCGGCTACGCGTCTCCCAGCACAAGGCAAAGACAGATCCGCACAGCTTTACGACACGCTATAACGCGACAAAGCTCATCTTTTTCGAAACAACCTCGGATGTCATCGCCGCGATCGCTCGGGAAAAACAAATCAAGGCCGGCTCGAGGCGGAAGAAGATCGAGCTGGTCTCCCGCACCAACCCCGAGTGGCCTGATCTCTCGGCAGAATGGGAATGATCGAGATTGCTTCGTTGTCCAGCCCCACGACCGAGGGGCTGGACTCCTCGCAATGACACCGGCGCCAATCTGCGCTCAACCCTGCCGCAGGCAGGGCTGCGATGCCCAGGGGGCACCAAGAAAACCTGGCGCGCAACTACTGATGAACGGCGTCAGTGCTTGAGGTGGCGGCGTGGAATCCGGATCAGCGGACGGAGCGCCTGGGCGCGGCTCCCCTTGGCGTTGTGGTGGTGCAGCAGGAGCAGCCCAAGCGCGGCGTCCGCCTTGTAGTCGGCCTGCTTGTAGCTGACCTGGATCGTCTGGCCGTCGAGGTCCTGGTAGAGCGGCTGCGTCGCCGCAGCGCCCAGGAAGTCCGTGCCCCCGAAGACGAGTCCCGGGTGCGCGGGGTCGAAGGTGTGCACCTGGGAGCTCGCCGCGCCCTGGCGCGAGTAGTTGAACTTGGTGGCGCCGCTGGAGAGGCCCAGGGACGACGCCTTCACCGGGAGCACCCACACGTCGGTGTTGTAGGGTGCGGTGTCGCGCACATTCGGCGTGACGCCGTCGAGCGCCATGAATTGGCAGGTCGTCGTGTTCACCTTGCAGACTCTGGCGGCAAAGACGTCGCTGCCGGACGTGAGCTCGTCGATCGTCAGCTCGTAGTCGTTCGTGCCGTCCCGGTTGACGTCAATCATCAGGTCGACGGGGGCCGACAGCGGGTCGGACCAACCTGCGTTCGCCGCCACCCCGAAGTAGATCGTTGTGTCGGCGATCCCCTTCCCAAGGGCCGTCTGGGCCTGATAGTCGCTGGCCACCCCGAGGTACCGCACCGGCGCGGCCGAGTCGGTGTTGATCTCCTGCAGCTCCAGGGCGCTGACCATCGACACCACGTCCTCGGGGAACGACGACCCTGTGGAGACCCCCTGCCCGGCCAGGTGCACCTGGTACGTGGCGTCGGCGGAGAGCGGGAGATATGTCTCGACCGTTCCCATCGCCGAGGCAGGCCGCACCGCAGCGTAAAGCGGCAGCCGCAACGGCTGCCCCGAAGCCGGCGTGAGGGTCACGTACCCCGCCTCCTCGCTCATCCAACTGCGCGCGTTGCCGCCCGTGGTCTCGATGAAGCTCGGGTCGTGGGTGTGCTTCATCAGCGAGGCGTCGGCCGTGAGCTGCACGGTGAACGTCGCCGAGCCCCCGGCCGGCACGTTCACGCTCGCGCCGCCGGGAGACGAGACCGTCACACCCGGCACGGCAGCCACCTCCGTGTACCCGAGATCGTACGTGAGGGCCGACGCCGAGGGGTTGTCCACCTTGACGTTGGCAAGGTAGCTCGCCACACCCTCCACCTCGAGCGCCCCGAAGGAGGCGCTCACCTCCCCCGGCCGGTCCGCGCTGAACGCGACCGCGGGCGCCGCAGCAGCCGCCGCCGCGTCCACCCGCCCGGCGCCCACCCTCCCCGGCCCCACCAGCGGCGGCGTCTTGTTGGCACCGGCGAACACCGGGTGGATGGCGGTGTTCATGGCGAGCGCCTTGAGCTGCTCCACCGACCACGTCGAGTGGAGCTGCTTCAAGAGCGCCATGACTCCCGCAACGTGGGGAGTCGCCATCGAGGTGCCGCTGAAGGTCACGCTCTCCGTGCCCGAGCCGGCCTGCGCCGACGAAATCGCAAAACCTGGAGCGCTGATGTCGGGTTTAAGAGCGAGGTCGCCTTGGCGAGGGCCGCGTGAGGAGAACTCCGACACCACATCCTCGAGGCTTTCCTTCAGGATCGTGGCGGCCACCCCGGGGGTGGGCAGCTGGCCCTTGATCACGTTGCCGTCGTTCTCGGAGATGAAGCCGGAGGGGATCGTGATCGCTGTTCCGGAGTTGTCGTCCGCCATGTTCACGAGCACATCACCATCACGGTTGTTGGCGATGATCACGAACGCTGCGCCGGCGGCCTGTGCTTTGGAAACCTTCCACACGAAGGTGCAGGTCGAGCCGTCGGATTTGGTGCCGCCGCGGTTGATCAACACGATCTTCCCGGCGACGGCCGAGGCGTTGGTGAGCGTGTCGCAGCCGTCGGCAGGGCTTGCCATCACGATGTTGTTTGCGATGCCGGCATCCGGCACGACCGGCCCGAACAGAGCGGCCGTAGCCTGCGCGTCCCCGGCGATCGAAGAGGGAGACGTCACGTGCACCGTGTAACCGAGCGCTCCGGCATCACCGGCGGAGCCAACCGAGATGGCCCGGTCGGCCGCGGCCGGGGTGCCCGTAATGAAAAAGCCGTCGCCGCCGTTGCCCGCCGCCGCCACGACGACCACCCCGGCGAGCGCCGCGCGATCGGAGGCCACCGCGTCCGGGTCGTCTGCAGTGCCGTAGTCGGAGCCCAATGACATGTTGATCACATCCAGGTGATCGGAGAAGTCGCCGTCCTTGTTGGGGTCCATCGCCCACTCGATCGCCGGGATCACTACGTTGCTGCTGCCCTGGCAGCCGAAGACACGCAGCGAGTAGATCTGGGCGCCCGGCGCCACGCCGGGCCCGATCTTGAGCGCCGCGAACGGCGTGCCCGGGCCGTACGGGCCGGCAAACGTGACGTTGTCCATCGTCTCCCCGTAGCCGGCGATCGTGCCGGCCACGTGCGTCCCGTGCCCGTTGCAGTCCTGCGGGTCGGGATCCGGCGCTGGCGTGGTGGAGCCGAGCACGCCGTCGCCGTCGTAGTTGTCGCCGACGAAGTCGTAGCCCCCTACCACCTTGGCGTTCTTGGGCCAGTTCGCGTTCGTGTAGGGGTCGCCCGAGACGTAGGTGCCCGATCCTCCGAAGTCCTTGTGAAGGTAGTCGACGCCGGTGTCGATCACGCCCACCTTGATCGCGGTTCCGGTGACGGCCAGGCCGGTGGGGCTCCACAGCTGGGGCGCGCCGATGAACGGCACGCTCGTGGAGTTGCTCACGCGCTTGGGAACAAGCGCATGCACGGCCTTCACCCCGGCGACCCGACGAATCTCATCCAGCTTGCCGGCGTCCACCTCGACCGCCACGCCGTTGTACGCCCTCTGCGCGCGGTAGAGCACGCTAGCGCCGATCTGCGGTCCGGCGAGCGCGCTCACCACGGTGTCCTGCTCCTGGTTGATGCGCGCGAGCTGTGCCTGGGCTACCGCAACGGCGCTGGCGCGCGCCGCCATCGAGAGCGCGCCCGCCCGCAACTGACTCGCGTAGACCTCTGCGACCGGGGGCTCGCTGAGCTCCACCATGACCGCCACCCGTCCGTCCGGGTGCACATCGAAGCCGTCGGCCCGCATCGCCTGCTGCTGCCCAACCGCAGCTCCGGCGGCCACCGCCGCGACCAACGCGAGCGCGGCGCTCCACGCCCCGCGTGCCCTCTGAGGACTGTCGTTCCGTCCTTCGCTCATTAGTGGAATCTATTCGCATCACCTGTCGGTGTCAAAGCGGACAGAGGCCGCCGAATCCGTAGCTTCCACCGTGCTTTCCGCGGTCCGGCGCGAACACCCCGCTCACTCGGAGAGCACGAGTCTCAGGATGATATTCCTCAGTGCGACGGCGCTTGACCGAAAGGCACCTGCAAGCCTAGTTTGTCAGCGGGGGGTTGTTTGCCGTTGACACGTTTGCGCGCCCGGCATGCGGTGCTGCTCCTGCCGCTGCTCCTCGTGGCTGTGTGGCTGACACAGCGCGGCCGCGGCGTGCGGGAAGACCCGGCCGACGTGCTCCGTGCGCTACGCGCGGCCCACGGTCCGACGCTGCCCACGGCGGGGGCCGCCGGCGCGTCCGCCCGCTCGGAGACCTCCCCGTACGACCGCGAAACCCTGTACGAGTACATCGACGGCGCCGCCGAGTCCTACCTGGCCCGCGGCTTCGAGCGCTGCGTCGTCGCAACCTACAGCTTCGCCGCCTCTGCCGGAGCCGCAGTCGACATCACGGCGGAGGTCTACCGGTTTGGCGCCCCCGGCGGCGCCCGCGAGCAGATGCTGGCCGAGCGTCCCAACGCGGCTACGCCGGTTCCGGGGATCGCCGATGCGTTCGTGGATCCCTCGACCCTGGTCGCGATCCGCGGGCGCGACTACCTCAAGCTCACCGCGCTGGCCTCCGGCGCGGAGAAGGCGCTCGCCGGTCTCGCCGCGGCGTGGGCCAAGGAGCAGCAGTGACCGATCCGTACGCACCCGGCATCACCCGCCGTGAGGCGGTGCTGCGCATCTCTGCGACCGCTGTCGCCGCCGCCGCGGTGGGCGGCGGGGCGCTCGTCTTTCACGACCGCCGCACGGTCTCCGCTGCGGCCGCGCCGATCCCCGACTGGCGCCTGCCGTTCCCCGCTTCCGCCCCGAGAGCGGTCGCGGCCCGCGGCTCCGACCCCGCTGCCAACGTACGCCGGGTCGTGGCGGCGCTGGGAGCGATGGAGAGCTTCGTACACCGCGGAGAGGTGGTGCTCATCAAGCCCAACATCGGCTGGGACCGCCTCCCCGAGCAGGCCGCCAACACCGACCCGCAGGTGGTGGCCGAGCTGGTGCGCCTCTGCCTGGCCGCCGGCGCGAAGAGGGTGATCGTGACGGACATCTCCTGCAATGACCCGCGTCGTTGCTTCGCCCGCTCGGGGATCGGCGCGGCGGCCGCGGCCGCGGGCGCCGAGGTCCTCGAGGCCCGGCGGCTGCATCTGGTGCCCGCGGCATTGGCCGGGCTGTCGGCAGGGCTCGAGATCGTGAACGAGCTGCTGCGGGCCGACCGGGTGATCAACGTCCCGGTGGTCAAGCACCACAGCCTCTGCAAGGTCACTCTCGGGATGAAGAACTGGTTCGGTGTGATGGGCAAAGGCCGCAACCGCCTGCACCAGGACATCACCCGGGCCCTCGCCGAGCTGGGTGCAACGTTCCGCCCCGTTCTCACGGTCGTTGACGCCACGCGGGTGCTCGTGGCCAATGGCCCGGTTGGTGGGAGTCTGGCGGACGTACGGGCGGTGGGCGCCGTCGCTGCGGGCACGGATCCGGTCCTGTGCGATGCCTGGGGCGCGGCCCAGCTCGGGCTCGTCCCCGGGAGCCTGCCATTCATCAACGAGGCCGAGCGGCGCGGCCTCGGGCGCGCCGACCTCGCCCTGGTCAAGGAGCTGGGCACCGCATGAAGAAAGGGCTCACGGCACAGGGCGCAGGGCACAGGCAAGTGGTGCCGATGAGTCGGGTAGGGGCGGGGTTTGCCCCCGCCCACGGGCGACCGCAAGGGTCGCCCCTACCCGAAACGACCACCCGGATCGTGTGGGGCGTGGCTTCCGGAGTCCTTCGATGAGCTGGACGACGCGGATCCGCATCGTCTACCAGGCGTTCTTCCTGGTGATCTTCCTGTGGCTGCTCTCGCGCCTGGCGGTGGGTGACCCCCGCGACCTTCCCTACTCGGCGTTCCTCCACGGCGACCCGCTCTCGGCGATCGGGGTGACCGTCTCCGCGGGGACGCTCCCCGGTGCCCTGATCTGGGCCCTGGTGCTGATCGCGCTCACGCTGGTCTTCGGGCGGGTGTTCTGCGGTTGGATCTGCCCCCTCGGCACCCTGCAGCAGCTCTCGAGCTGGCTTCTGTCCCCGCGCTCCCGGCGTGAGAGCCTGCAGGTCAACCGCTACCGCCGCTGGTACGCCCTCAAGAGCTACATCCTCGCCGCCCTGCTGGTCGCGGCGCTGGCGGGGACACTGCAGAGCGGCTTGCTGGACCCCCTCTCGCTCACCGCGCGCGGTCTGGCCTCCGGGCTGTGGCCGGTGCTGCCGGGAGGCAGGCCGGTTCCCGGAGGGTGGCTGGCGGCGTTGCTGTTACTCGCGATCCTGGTGGCCAGCCGCTGGATCCCGCGGCTCTTCTGCCGTGGCCTCTGCCCCCTGGGCGCACTGCTCGGCGTTTTCTCGCGCTTTGCCATCTTTCGCATCCACCGCGTGAGCGACGCCTGCAACAACTGCAAGCTGTGCGCGTTCGCCTGCCAGGGCGCGGACGAGCCGTTGGGCAACCACCGGGTGAGCGAGTGCCACGTCTGCCTCAACTGCCTGCCTGGCTGCCCCGAGGACGCGATGAGCTACCGCGCGCTGCCACCGCTGCCGGCGCCACCGCCCAAGCCCGATCTCTCCCGGCGGTACCTGTTCGGGACCGTGCTGGGTGCGTTCGCGGTGGCACCGCTGCTGCGCGCCACTGGGGGCGGGCGCGAGGCCGCGAGACCACGCCTGATCCGGCCGCCGGGGGCGCTCGGTGAGGCCGAGTTCCTGCAGCGCTGCGTCAAGTGCTCGCTCTGCCAGCAGGTGTGCCCGACCGGCGCGCTTCAGCCCGCCATCGCCCAGGCAGGGGTCGAGGGCTTCTGGAGCCCGGTGCTGGTACCGCGCCGGGGGTGGTGCGAGTTCGCCTGCGTCCGTTGCGGAGAGGTCTGCCCCACGCAGGCGATCACCCGCCTCACCGCGGCGCGCAAGACCGGATACGACGGCAAGCCGCCGGTGAGCATCGGCACCGCGTTCATCGACCGTGGCCGCTGTCTGCCGTGGGCGATGAGCACCCCCTGCATCGTCTGCGAGGAGATGTGCCCCACCGACCCGAAGGCGATCTGGTTCGAGGTCGCGGACGAGCCCGCACGGGACGGTGCCTCCCGCCGGCTGCAGCGCCCGCGGGTGGATGCGGCCAAGTGCGTCGGGTGCGGGATCTGCGAGAACAAGTGCCCGGTGGGCGAGGAGGCGGCGGTCCGCGTGGCCTCGGTGGGCGAGACGCGCGACCCCCTCAACCGCCTGCTGGTCGGGGAGTCCCTATCATGATCGGCCATTTGCGTTTTGGTCGTTCCGGCCTTATCAGTGTCTTAGCACAGAGCAGTGCCCTGCTCGTGGGGGTGCTCATGTCCACACACAGCGTGAACGCCGAGGTGCGCCCGCCGGCGGTCGCGGGCGCTTTCTATCCGGGCAGCGTCAATGAGCTCCAGAAGGACGTGCAGGAGTACCTGCGCGGCGCCCCCGCCGGGCAGGCGCCGGCCGCGGTGATCGCCCCCCACGCCGGCTACGTCTTCTCCGGCGCCACGGCCGGCAAGGCGTTCGCCCCGCTGGCCGGCGGGAAGTACACGCGCGTGATCCTGCTGGGACCCTCGCACTACGAAAGCTTCCGCGGCGGTGCGCTCCCCGCGCCGGAGATCACGGCGTTCGCCACACCCCTCGGGGAGATGCCGGTGGACAGGGAGACGGTCGCGAAGCTCTCCAGGTACTCGGAGTTCGCGGGCCCGGCGCGCGCACACACCCGGGAGCACTGCCTGGAGGTCGAGCTGCCGTTCCTGCAGACGACCGTGGGAAGCGTCCCGATCGTGCCGATCCTGATCGGCCACATCACGGATCGGGCGGTGGCGCGCGCGATGGCGCGGCGACTCGCCGAATTCGTGGGCGCAGGCACCCTGGTGGTGGTCTCCTCGGACTTCACCCACCACGGGGCGCCGTACGGCTACAAGCCGTTCGCGACCGACCGCGCGCTTCCTCCGAAGCTGATCGCGCTCGGGAGGTCAACCGCCTCGCGCGCCGCGGCGATTGACACGCGTGGCTTCTGGTACCAGATCGAGGCCAGCGGCGACACCGTCTGCGGCGCGCGCCCGATCGCCGTGCTGCTGGAGCTTCTCGCCCACGCCTTTCAGGGCACCGGCAGGGTGGCGGACGTCACGACCTCCGCGGAGGTGAGCGGCGAGATGGGCCAAGTCGTTACGTACGCAAGCGTGGACTTCGTCGGCAGCTGGGGCTCGTGGCGCGAGGACCCGCCCGCCCCGCACCCGGCGGAGCTTTCCGCAGCCGAGCAGAAGGCCGCGCTGACGCTGGCCCGCGCAACCCTCACCACTCACCTCACCCACGAGGGACAGCTCGCCGACTGGTTCGGCGCTCACAAGGTGGAGGGCAACCTTGCGGCGCCATCCGGCGTGTTCGTGACCATCAACAACCGCGGCGCCAAGGCCAGGAAAGAAGGGCGGCTGCGCGGCTGCATCGGCACCATGGAGGCGGTCGAGCCACTGGTGGACGCCATCGTGGACGCGGCGGTCTCGGCCGCGCACGACCCGCGCTTCCCGGGGCTGGAAGCCTCTGAGCTTTCCGAGGTGGAGCTGGAGGTCTCGGTGCTCTCGCCGATGCGCCCGGTCCCGGGTTCGGACGCCATCGTGCTCGGCAAGCACGGTGTGCTGCTCACCAAGTCGGGGCGGCGCGCCGTGTTCCTCCCCCAGGTGGCCACCGAGACCAAGTGGGACCTGCCCACGTTCCTCTCGAACCTCTCCCTCAAGGCCGGCCTGCCGCCCGACGCCTGGAAGAGCGGGGCGAAGTTCGAGGTGTTCACCGCGCAGGTGTTTGGGGAGGAGGAGTAGACGCCCCCACGACCCCACCGGCCACGAGGTATGAGACGAGAGACATGAGAGAAAAGTTCACACGCCGCGAGCTGCCGCTGATTCTCGGCGTCGGCGCCTTCGCCGGGCCGCTAACCGGGCGCGCACGCGCCGTCGAGGCGCCCGAGCACGGCCGCGTGGGGGTTGCAAGGCTCTCGCCGCCACCGAACGGCCGCGCCCTCGACCCGGCCGCGGCCCGCACCGCTCTCGATGCGGCCCTCATGGCGGCTACCGGAATGCACTCCGGGCGTGCGGCGATCGAAGCGTTGTTCCGGCCGAACGACACCGTCGGGATCAAGGTCAACTCGCTGGGAGGCCCTAACCTCTCCCCTCGCGCGGAGCTGCTGGACGCTCTCGCCGCACTGCTGCGCGAGCGTGGCGTGCCCCCTCAGCGGATCATCGTGTTCGACCGCTCGAGCCGTGAGCTGCAGCGCGCGGGTTACACCATCCGCCGGGACGGCGCGGCGTACCTCTGCTACGGCATCGACAACGACTACGAGAGCGAGCCCTCCACCTCGGGCGAGATCGGCTCCTGCTTCGCGCGCCTGGTCTCGACCACGTGCACCGCGTTGGTCTCGTTCGGAGTGATCAAGGACCACGATCTGGCGGGCGTGTCGGCGGGCATGAAGAACCTGTACGGGTTGATCCACAACCCCAACAAGTACCACGACCACAACTGCGACCCGTACGTGGCCGACGTGTTGAACCACCCGTGGGTGCGCGGCAAGCTTCGCCTGACGATCCTCGACGGCGTCACCGCTCAGTGTCACGGCGGGCCGGCATGGAGGCCCGACACGGTCTGGCCGCTGGGGGCGGTGGTCGCCTCGACCGATCCCCTTGCAGCCGATGCGTGGGCGTGGCGCGTCATCGATTCGGAGCGCAAGCGGCGCGGCATGCCCAGCCTGGAGGATGCCAAGCGCCCACCGCGCTTCCTGGCGACCGCCGCCGGGTACGGTCTCGGCGTCGGCGATCCCGCGAAGATCAGGGAAGTGCTCGCATGAGCGAGAAGCTGAGCCGCCGGCGATCTGGTGACGGCCGCGTGCGCGGGCGCGGCGGCCGCGCTGCTGCCGAGGCCCGCGGGCTCGACCTCGCCGCCACAGGTGGGCGCGGTGATCTCGGGAGACGACCTCCCGGCCCGCGAAGCCTCCTGGTACAAGAAGCTCGCCCGAGTCCCGCGTCGAGTGCCAGCTCTGCCCGCGCGCGTGCCAGGTGGCGGACGCCGAGCGCGGCGGCTGCGGCGTGCGCGAGAACCGCGGCGGCACGTACTACACGCTGGTCCATGGGGTCGCCTGCTCGGTGCACCTCGACCCGATCGAGAAGAAGCCGTTCTTCCACGTGCTCCCCGGCGCCCAGGCGCTCTCCTTCGCGACCGCCGGCTGCAACGTCGAGTGCAAGTTCTGCCAGAACTGGGAGATCTCCCAGTTCCGCCCGGAGCAGGTGCGGTCCCAGTACCTGCCGCCCGAGACGCTCGCCGAGGTCGCGAAGCGCAACGGTGTTCCGCTGCTCTCGGCGACCTACTCCGAGCCGGTGGTGTTCTGGGAGTACGTGCGCGACACCGCCATCGCCGGGCACCGGGTGGGCGTGCGCTCGACCGTCGTGTCGAACGGCTACATCCAGGAGCAGGCGCTCAAGGACGTTTTGCCGCTGCTCACCGCGATGAAGGTCGACCTCAAGGCGTTTACCGAGCGCTTCTACCGCGA
The DNA here is from genome assembly GCA_963739225.1 of uncultured Acidobacteriota bacterium. Classification (GTDB taxonomy): domain Bacteria; phylum Acidobacteriota; class Thermoanaerobaculia; order Thermoanaerobaculales; family Thermoanaerobaculaceae; genus RBG-13-68-16. The sequence continues at coordinate 457,206 of CAVTZQ010000005.1, forward strand.
GATGGTGCGCGGCGAGCTGAAGCCGGTGCTCAAGGCGCTCGAGGTCATCAAGGCGAGCGGCACCTGGCTCGAGATCGTCGTGCTGCTCCTCCCGGGTCAGAACGACTCCGAGCAGGAGGTGCGCGACCTCTCGCGGTGGGTCAAGGCGAACCTGGGCGCCGAGGTGCCGGTGCACTTCACACGCTTCCACCCGACCTACCGCCTCACCAACCTGCCCCCCACGCCGATCCCCGTCCTCGAGCGGGCGTGGCAGGTCGCGAAGGCCGAGGGGCTCGCCTTCCCCTACATGGGCAACGTCCCCGGACACCCCGGCGAGAGCACCACGTGCCCCGGCTGCGGCACGCGCCTCATCCGCCGCGTCGGCTTCCAGGTAATGGACAACGCGCTGGCCGGCGGCAAGTGCCCGCAGTGCAAGCGCGCCATCCCCGGCGTCTGGTCGTAGACTCGAACAACGTAGGGGCGGGGCTTGTCCCCGCCCGTCTGTGTCTCTGTGGGGCGCGCGCTCCACTCTTGACTGTCATTGCGAGCCCCCGAAAGGGGGCGAAGCAATCTCGCCGAGATCGCGTCGTCCCCCTCGCTTCGCTCGGGGTCCTCGCGATGACACGGTGCGCGGAGCGCGTGCCCCACAGAATCGCGGACTCGGGACGACACCTGCGCGTCATCCGATGTGCTGCAGGAGGATCTTGATCCCGATGGCGATGAGGACGAGGCCACCCAGGATCTCCACGCGGCGTCCGAAGCGCGCCCCCAGGCGGCTGCCCAACTCCATCCCAATGCCTGTCATCGCGCTGCTCACCACCCCGATCACTACGCACGGGCCCCACACGTTCACGCCGAGCATGGCGAACGAGAAACCCACTGCCAGCGCGTCGATGCTGGTGGCCACCGAGAGCATCACGAGTGGCACGCCGCGCGTGGGGTCGCCGGCACGCACTTCCTCGCCCTTATGGCGCAGCGCCATGAAGATCACCTTGCTCCCAATGAATGTAAGCAGGCCGAACGCCACCCAGTGATCGAAGAGCACCATCACGTTCGCCACGGTCAGGCCGGCCAGCCACCCCAGCACCGGCATCAGGAACTGGAAGAGCCCGAAGTGGAACGCCAGGCGAAACGTCTGTCGCGCCGTGGCATGGCGCAGCGTCACCGACGCGCCCACCGCCACGGCGAAGCAGTCCATCGCCAGGCCGAGCGCGATGGCGAGGATGACGAGGGGGCTCACCGGGTCCGCCGGGCCACGGTCTCGAAGCGCATGATTGGGCGGGTGCGCGAGCGCCGGAGCACCTCCTTGAAGCCCGCCTTCCGGAAAGCGGAGGCGATCCCCGTCCAGGCGAACGCCGCGGGCATCTCGGTGGAGTATGGCTCGACCGGGTACGCCTCAACGGCCTCGGCCCCGTGGGCGGCGGCGTGCGCAACCGCGGCGCGGATCAGCGGGACGGAGACGCCCGAGCGCCGCATGCGTCGCGTCACGAACAGGCAGGAGATCGACCACACCGGCCTGTCGTCCACGGGCGCGAGGACACGCGAGCGCCCGAGGGCCGGGTACACCTCCCGCGGCGCCACCGCGCACCAGGCCACCGGTTCGTCTCCCGCGTAGGCAAGGACGCCCGGTTCGGCGCCGGAGGCGACGATCGCCCGGAACCCCTTGCGGTTGCCCTCGCCCTTGCCCCGGTCGAACTCAGACCGCTTCAGCCGCCATGTCATGCACCAGCAGCCGCCGCAGGCCCCACGCGCCCCGAACAGCGCCTCCAGATCGGGCCAGCGCTCGGGGGTCAGCGGCCGGAACCCGATCCCAGGCGTTTCCGCGGTCCCGGGCGCACCCCGCACCCGTTTCGCCATGTTGTGATTGTCTCAGATCAGGGCGCCACGCGCGCACCGGTCGGCGGCGCCTCGCGCGACAGCCCTATCTCGGGTACACTCCACCCCCGGAGAAGAGAATGCCCGACCGCTCCAATAACCTGCCACGCGAGATCCGGGACAACGCCACAAAGCTGCTGGTCGAGCTGTGCACCATCTCGTCGGCGAGCGGTGACCACGAAGGCATCCGGCAGGTGGCGGCGCGGGTCGCGGCGGAGCTCGGAAAGCGGGGCCTCTCCGCCGAGGTGGGGACCGAGAGCGACGAGGACGGAAAACAGCAGCCGGTACTGATCGCCTGCGGTCCCAAGGCGGGCGAACACTACCTGCTCCTGGTCGGCCACATGGACACCGTGCTCGACGCGGCGCCGCCGCGCATGGAGGGCGACCGGCTGTTCGCGACCGGCGCCCTCGACATGAAGGGCGGGCTCGCCATGCTCGTCGGCTCCCTCGACCTGCTGGCCCACCGCGGCCAGCAGCCGCCAGCGGACCTGATGCTGGTCGCGGTCCCGGATGAGGAGGTCGGAGGCACCATTGCCGAGAGGGCCGTGCGCCGCTGGGCCGCCGACGCCCGCGCCCTACTGGTGATCGAGCCCGGCGAGGCGCGTAACAACGGGGAGACCCTGGTGGCGGGACGGCGCGGCCTCTTCGAGTGGCGTCTCGACGTTTCCGGGCGCGCAGCCCACTCCGGCCTCAGCTACTGGCAGGGGCGCTCAGCCCTCGCGGCCGCCGCCGACTGGGCGGCCCAGGCCCAGCGCATGTCCGAGCCGGGCCCCGGCCCCACCGTCAACGTTGCCCGCCTGGTCGCCGGCGACACCGACTTCGTCACCGGCCTCGCCACCCACTTCGCCCTGCTCGGCACGTCGCGCCGCCGCAACGTGATCTCCGAGCGCGCGCTCGCCGAGGGCGAGGTGCGGTTCCTCTCCGCCGCCGAGGGCGAGCGCATCCTCGAGCGCCTGAACAGGCTCACGGAGACGCTGGCGGCGCACTACGACGTGAAGATGACGTTCGCCCGCGGCACCAGCGTGCCGCCGGTGGACCCGCACGGTCCCGGCGCGCCCATCGTAGAACGGGTTGTCGGGCTCGCCGCCGCGCGTGGTTGGCAGCTCGAGGTCGAGGACGACCGCGGCGGGATCTCCTTCCCAAACTACGTCGCGGACCCAACCAAGGTCCCGATCGTGGACGGTCTCGGACCGGTGGGTGACGGCATGCACACCCGCGAGGAGTACCTGGACCTGGCCTCTTTCGAGCGCCGCATCGTTCTCCTCGCCGATCTCCTCGCGACGCTCTGACGCACACCTGCGACAACACACAAGCGAATGTGGGGCCGGTGCTCTTCCCGTGCCTGTCATTGCGAGTCCCGCCTGCGGCGGGACGAAGCAATCCCGCGGAATTCGACGGGATCGCGTCGTCCCCCTCACTTCGCTCGGGGTCCTCGCGATGACAGGATGGGCGGAGTGGGTGCCCTACAAAAAACAACTTCAGCCCTCGAAAAGGTGTGCGATCGAGTTGGCGTAGTAGGCGAGCAGCACCCGTTCGTCCGGGTTCACCACCAGGCCCGCGTCGGTGCGCGTCACCATGCGGCGCAGCACCAGCATCCGCACGCCGAGCTTGACGAACTTGGCGGCCGGGCTGCGTGGGTGCGAGAGGGCGGCGCCCCGCGCCTGGAGCACGGCCATCTCTTCGGCCACCCCGGCCTCGAGGTCCTTCTCGGCCACCGCGCCGTTGGTGAGCCGCAGCAGCACGCGGGAGACCAGCGCCACCGGCGTCACCGGCACCGCGCGGGCGATCTCGCCCATGAGAACCGTGGCGAGACGGAGCACCTCGGCCCGGTACTCCTCAGGCGGCATGCGGCGGAAGTCCTTCCCCAGGCGCCCGATGTACTCCTTGATCGAGAGCGGCACGCCGAAGTTGACGCACGCCACCCCAAAGCGGTGGAGGCGGCCCCGCACCAGCAGCCACAGGTTCTTCCCCACGAAGCGCAGCGCCACCGCCGCCGCGCCCATCGCCGAGACGCGCGGCCGGGTGGCCGCGATCTCGAGCGTCTGCGTGCGGTCCTCGAGGACCCGGTCGTAGTTGATCCCTACGGGGACGAAGATGAGGTCGCGCGGCCCTACCGGGTCGAAGCGCTTGAGGACGTAGTTGAGGAGGCCGAGCCTGGGCTCCTGGAGGCGGCCGTCGCGGGTCAGGCGGCCCTCGGGGAAGATCCCCTGCGTCACCCCGCTCTCGGTCGAGAGCTGAACGTAACGCTCCAGCACCTTACGGTAGAGCGGGTCGGAGGCGTTGCGGCGCACGAAGTAACCGCCCATCCGGCGGATCAGCGTGTCGAGCGGCCATACCCGCGCCCACTCGCCCACCGCGTAGCTCACCGCCGAGATGCGCGCCACGATGTAGCCCACCAGCAGGTAGTCGAAGTTGGAGCGGTGGTTCATGACGAAGATGATGCTCGACTCGGTGTCCACGGCGGCGACCGCACGCGCGTCCAGGAAGCTCACCCGCACCCGATAGAGGAAGCGCGAGATGCGGCGCGCCAACCAGTGTGACGGACGGTAGTAAAGATACACGTTGAAGCGCGGCACGATCTCGCGGGTGTAGGCACGCACGAGGTTGCTCACCTCGTCCCAGGTGAGGCCGTTCGCCTCGCGGTACTCCTTGGCCGCCTGCGCCACCTCCGGGTCGTGCATCAGCATCTCTTCGACAATGCGTTTCCTCGTGAGCTTGAACGGCTGGAGCTGGAGGCGAAGGCGCGCGTTGAGGTCGTCCACCAAGCGGCGCACCTTGCGGCGGACGACCACGCGCAGACCGGGGAGCAGGATGCGCTCCGCGAGCGCGATCACGGCGAGGACCAGCACAGGAATCAGGATGTAGAGCGGGATGAACACGTGCGACTCTCCCCCCGAGAGGCCACAGCGCCGAAGGTTCTTGCGGCGAGTATAGCCCGAACCACCGTCGGCCCTGCGTGGGCGGCCCTCGGCGGCTGCACCCGCGCATAGCCTTCTTTGCGGGACAAGCTAGGATGGCGGCATGGACGGGCTCGGCGGGCGTCGCACAGTGGAGCTGGCGCTGGTAACTGTGTGCGGCGTGGGGAACTTTCTTTTCGAGGACATCCTCCACGCGAAGACCGTCTTCGTGATCGTGGCCGTCGTGGTGTGGCTCGGCTACGCGCTGTCGCGCTGGCGCAGCGACCGGCGTGCCCTGCACACCTGGGGCCTCCGACGGGACAACCTCGCCGCCGCCGGGAAGGCCGCCGCCACCGTCACGGTTCCCCTGGTGGCTTGCGCCGTCGCGTACGCCTTCGCGGCTCGCCACTTCCCGCCTCCCCGAGGCTTCTGGCTCATCCTGCTGCTCTACCCGGCCTGGGGAATCGCGCAGCAGTTCCTCCTCAACGCCATGCTGGCCAGGAACCTCGCTGACGTCCTGCCGGGCTGGGCGGTGGTCCTTGCGTCGGCCGCACTGTTCGCCGCCGCGCATGCGCCCGACCTGCCGGTCGTCGCGCTCACCCTCCCCGCAGGTGCGCTGTGGGTGCTGATGTACCGCCGCTGGCCAAACCTGTGGGCGCTGGGGATCGCGCATGGCCTCATCGGAACCGTCGTGTTCTACGGCGTGCTGGGACGCGATCCCCTGGCGCTCCTGCTCGGCAAACTCCCGGGCTAGGCGCGGCTACCCCGGCCGGTTTTCCCGTCGCGCGGCCGTCCCCCGCCGCGCACCCTGATTTGTCAAAAGCCCGGTAGGGCGGGACTCGGAATGACAGCACGCGCAGAGCGGGCACGCCTCATGTGGACGGCCACCCATCCCGGTCCCCCCTCCCTGGGGGAGAGGGTTAGGGCGAGGGGACGGCAGAACACAGCCGGCCGGGCGCGGCCGAGCGGCGTTGCCCTCACCCCACCCTCCCCCAGAGGGGGAGGGGGCTAATGTCCTCTCCCGCAACCTTCTCCCGGTGGGAGAGGGAGCCGTGCGTCGGCGCCCCGGTGAGCCGTTTCCTCAGTACGAGAACTACTTGAACTCGATCAGGTAGGTGTGGAGTTCCGTCGTGCCGACGTTCTCGCCGGTGTGGGTGAGCGCGTCGCGCCACACGACTTCTCCACCCTTGTACTCGACGTCCTTGCTCACCCCGTCCGGGGTCGTCGAACGGAACTTACCGCCGTTGACAACGATGAGGATGCCGGGCGGGTGCGAGTGCAACGCCTCCTTGCTACCCGGCTTGCTCCAGTACTCCAGAACGCGCACCTTGTCGTTGTTCAGCCTTTCCTTGAACGCCTGCGGCGCCACCTTCACGGGGTCCATCCCGGGCGAAGCGATGGCAACCACCGCGATCACGGACCCGACCACAAGCGCCGCCGCCAGACTCACACCTGTCACTTTCCGCATGTCTACCTCCCTTTCGAGCAGTTTCCTCGGCGAACCGCAGGGGTAGGCCGTGTATTCCCAGGACAGCTCCTCGAAAGGTAGGGGCGGGGCTTGCCCCCGCCCACGCCTCTCCAAGAAACCCTGTCATGCTGAGCGAGCGCAGCGAGTGAAGCATCCCAAGGCGCCTGGAGCGCGCTCCGCGGGTGTGCCTGTCATTGCGAGCCTGCCAAAGGCAGGGCGAAACAATCCCACCGAATTCGACGGGATCGCGTCGTCGCTACGCTCCTCGCGATGACACCAGCCGCGGAGCGCGTGCCCCACAGGAGGAGGAAGCAGAGGCGGGCCGCATATCCCTTTGTTGGCGATCTCAGAGTATCGTGGCGCCGAGGGAACCGGCGATGAGGATTCTGGTAGGCATCCGGACGGCGGTCTACATGACCGGCTTCGTTGTGCTCTGGGGCTGGCTGGCGCTCGGCGTGCGCCGTTTCGACCCGGCCATCGGAGTCGAGATGCCAGAGTGGGCACCGTCGCTCGGGTTTGCTCTCATGGCGGTCGGAGGCGCGCTGGCGCTCGCATGCGGAGGTTTCTTCGCGGCCCGAGGTCTCGGCACCCCGGCCCCGTTCGACCCGCCCAGGGAGTTCGTTGCGGCTGGTCCTTACCGTTACGTCCGCAACCCCATGTACATCGGCGGGTTCCTGGTGCTTGGCGGGTTCGGCCTCATCGAGCGCTCTCCATCGGTCCTGTTGCTGGCACTCGGCGCAGCAGTTCTCGCCCATTTCTTTGTGGTGCTCGTGGAAGAGCCGGGGCTGTTGTGGAGATTCGGCGACGCCTATCGCACGTACAAGCGGTCGGTCAACCGGTGGTTGCCACGTCTGCACCGACACCCAGGCAAATGAGGGCCCGGCGCTCCGCGGACGCTGTTATCGCGAGGAGCGTAGCGACGACGCGATCCCGTGAAATTCGGCGGGATTGCTTCGCCCTGCCGGAGGCAGGGCTCGCAATGACAGGCATACCGCCAGAGCGTGGGCCACACGGACCAGGCCGGCCGACGTCCGAGGGGACTCCGGCTCGCACGCCCGACGGCGCCACGGACACGATTCTGTCTCATTTCGATTCGCCTCGTTATAATGCTGCGGTTTGCCCGGGGAGGGACGATTCGATGCGAGATCACAGGTTGTTCGGTCTGCTGGCGGCGGCGCTCCTGGTCATCGGGTCGGCGGCGGCGGATGAGCCGGCGCTCTCGGGGAACTCCGCCCAGTCGCCACAGGCCGCGAGCGGCTGGGAGGCGAAGTTCCGCGCGATCCCGGATCCAGCCAACCTCCGCGAGTACATGAAGCGACTCTCGGCGCACCCGCACAACGTAGGCTCGCCGTTCGACAAGGACAACGCCGAATGGATCCTGTCGAAGTTCAGGGAGTGGGGGCTCGACGCGCACATCGAGACGTTTGAAGCGCTCTTCCCGACGCCGAAGGAGCGGCGGGTGGAGATGCTCTCGCCGACCAGATTCGTCGCCGCGCTCCAGGAGCCGGCCGTCGCCGTTGATCCGACCTCCGGCCAGCGCAACGAGCAGCTTCCGACCTACAACGCGTACTCGGCCGACGGCGACGTGACGGCACCGCTCGTCTACGTTCACTATGGCGTGCCAGAGGACTACGAGCGGCTCGAGCGGCTCGGGGTCTCGGTCAAGGGCGCGATCGTGATCACCCGCTACGGCCATTCGTGGCGCGGCATCAAGCCGAAGGTCGCCGCGGAGCACGGCGCCGTCGGATGCCTGATCTACTCCGACCCCCGCGACGATGGTTACTTCGAGGGTAAGACCTTCCCGGATGGCCCGCTCCGGCCCGACGATGGTGTGCAGCGCGGCAGCGTGATGGACACCTTCTACGTCGGCGATCCGCTGACGCCAGGGATCGGCGCCACACGGGACGCCAAGCGCCTTCCGCTGAAAGACGTGCAGGTCATCACGAAGATTCCTGTGCTCCCGATCTCCTACGGCGACGCGCGGCCGCTCCTCGCGGCGCTCGAAGGCCCGATGGCGCCCACGGAGTGGCGGGGCGCTCTCCCGTTCCCGTATCACGTCGGACCCGGCGCCACGAAGGTGCGGCTCCTCGTGAAGTCGAACTGGGACATCAAACCCCTCTACGACGTCATCGCGAAGATCCCGGGCTCCACGTACCCCGACGAGTGGGTCATCCGCGGCAACCACCACGACGCCTGGGTCAACGGTGCCGAGGACCCGATCTCCGGCCAGGCGGCGCTGCTCGAGGAAGCCCGCGCCTACGGCGAGCTCGTGAAGCAGGGCTGGAGGCCGAAGCGCACCATCCTCTACTGCGCCTGGGACGGCGAGGAGCCGGGGCTCCTCGGCTCGACCGAGTGGGTCGAGACACACGCCGAGGAGCTCTCGAAGCACGCCGTGGTCTACCTCAACTCCGACTCGAACAGCCGCGGCTACCTCGAGATGGACGGGTCGCACACCCTCGAGCGCTTCTACAACGACGTGGCCCGCGACATCTCCGATCCCGAGTCGGGCGTGTCCGTGTGGAAGCGGGTTCAGCTCTCCCGGATCGAGCGCGCCAAGACGGCCGACGATCGCAAGGAGCTCCGGAGACGGGAGGACCTCCGGATCGAGGCCCTGGGCTTCGGCTCCGACTACACCGCCTTCCTCGACCACCTCGGGATCCCATGCCTGTCGCTCGGGTTCGGCGGGGAGGATGAGGGCGGCATCTACCACTCGATCTACGACGACTTCTACTGGTACACGCACTTTTCCGACACCACGTTCGTCTACGGCCGCGCGCTGGCCCAGACGACCGGTACCGCCGTGATGCGCCTCGCCGACGCCGAGCTGCTCCCGTTCCGCTTCACGAACCTCGCCGACACCGTCGACCGCTACCTCGAGGAGCTGCAGAAGCTCCTGAAGGAGAAGCGGGACGACGCGCGCGAGCGCAACCAGGAGCTCGAGGAGGGCGTCTTCGCGGCCACCTCGGACCCGCGGAAGCCCACCGTGCCGCCGGCCGCCAAGGTAGTGCCCCCGCACCTCAACTTCGCCCCGATCGAAAACGCGGCCGAGGCGCTCACGCGGAGCGCCGAGCGCTACGACAACGCGCTCGCGAAGGTCTATGCGCACGGAAGCGGCGCGCTCGCGAGCGAGCGCGTGAAAACCGTCAACGCCGCGCTGCTCGGCGTAGATCGCGCCATGCTCGACACCGGGGGGCTCCCGAGGCGCCCGTGGTTCACGAACGCAATCTACGCCCCGGGCATGTACACCGGCTACGACGTCAAGACGATGCCGATGGTGCGCGAGGCGATCGAGCTCGAGAAGTGGCAGGAGGCGGATGAGGGGATCGTGCGCACCGGCAAGGTGCTCGACGCCGTGGCGGCGGCCATCGACAAGGCCGCCACGGAGCTCGAAGCCACGTCGAAGTAAACCCCGCCCGCCCCAAATCTGCACGCCCGCCCATCCCGGTTCCCTCTCCCAGGGGGAGAGGGACAGGTGAGGGGCCGGCAGTACACAACCGGCCAGGCGCAGGCGACCGGCTTTGCCCTCACCCCACCGTCTCCCGGAGGGAGAGGGAGCACGCCGTGCCCGACACCTGCACGCTCGCCCATCCCGGTTCCCTCTCCCGAGGGGAGAGGGACAGGGTGAGGGGCCGGCAGCTCGAACGCGGCTAGACTCTCCGTTGTGAGCCGTTGCGGGAAGTGCACCAATCGAAGGGCAGTTGGAGACACCTGAAGGGAGGTATCACCATGACGCTGTGGGTTCTGCTCGCCATCGTCTTTCTCGCCGGCGCGGCTGGGGGCGTGGTGAACGCCTGGATGTCCGACAACGGGTTCATGCTCCCCCGGACCGAGGAGTCGGGAGGGAACCGTTTCATCCGCCCTGGTTTCCTCGGGAACATCATCACCGGCGGTGTCAGCGCCTCCGTGTCGTGGGGGCTGTACGGGCCTTTTGCCGCCGCCTACATCGTTGGAGGACCGGCCCCCGGAGGCGAAGGCGCCGCACTGGGTCTCACGCTGTCCTCTCTCGTGGGCGCGGTGCTGGTGGGAGTCGGGGGCGCACGGTGGCTCACCAACGAGGTGGATAAGAAGCTGCTTCGCGCCGCAGGCGCCGCATTTGCTGCTTCGCCGGCGGACCCCGACATGGCAGGGAGGATCGGGTCTGCCACGCCGGCTGCTGTGCTGCGCATGGCCACCAGCCCGCGCAAGTAGCACCGGCAGACGCCGGGGCGAGTGGTTCGCCGGAGACCCGGGTACGGGGAATGGGGAACACGCGCCCCGCGCGTGCTGGTCTCTGTCCATTGCTTTGAATGGGGGGCGGGCGAAACCTCAGACCTGAAAGGTAGGGGCGGGGCTTGCCCCCGCCCACACGGGCGGCCGCAAGGGCCGCCCCTACATCATGCTTCTGTGGAGCGCGAGCTCCGCGCCGGCACGCACGACAGGACGGCGTACCCCACAGGAACACGAGACGAGCACCCGTGGGCGGGGCAACGCGATTCCGCCGTCGGCCCTCACCCACCCTCCATGTGTAGCGCGGGAATGCCAGCCCCAAAGCGTCGCTTGCTGGGAGTGAAAGGGGGACGCGAACGGTGCCTGAGGAGATCGTTAAAAAGTACTCGAACGGTGAGGTCACCGTCGTGTGGAAGCCCGCCATCTGCATTCACTCCACCATCTGCTTCGCCGGCCTGCCGGCCGTCTTCGACCCGCGCCGCCGGCCATGGGTGGACATTCAGGGCGCGTCGTCCGACGTGATCGTGGCCCAGGTCCGTAGGTGCCCCTCCGGCGCCCTCTCGGTCTTCCGCAACGACGCCGAAGAAGGGACGTAGGGGCGGGGCTTGCCCCCGCAGGTCTTTGGCACCCTCGTCCGTCCCGGTCCCCTCTCCCAGGGGGTGAGGGACAGGGTGACGGGCGACCCTACAAAGAACTGGGGAGGTCCGCGTCGAGGCTTGGGCTAAGCAGGGGAGCAGACCGCTCTACTCGTAGTGGGTCCACATTCGGATGATCTTGACGACCTTCTTGTCTTCGATGACCTGGTACACAAGGCGGTGTTGGATGTTGATGCGGCGCGAGTAGGCGCCAGTCATGTCACCCAGGAGCTTTTCGAAGCGTGGCGGAGTCTTGAAGGGATCCTCCGCGAGCAGGTCCAGGAGTTTTTGAGCCTTGGGACGTAGGCCGGCGGCGGACAGCTTCTTCGCGTCCTTCTGAGCCTGCTTGGTGTAGACCAGCCGCCACTTCACCAGGAAACGTCCTCAGAGCACTCCTTGATCGGCGTCTTCAGCCCCTCGATGATCGACTCCCTCATCCCGGGGATGGCCGACAGGTACAGCGTCTCCTGGATGGCGCGCCAATCCTCCTCGGAGATCAGGACCGCGTTGCCGCGCTTCCCGGTAATGACCACGGGCTCATGGGCCTCGGCAGCCTCGTCGATCAGCCGATACAGCCGGGCGCGAGCCTCGCTTGCCGTAAGTGTGGACATCGTCACTTCCTCCCAGCCGGAACCGAGCGTACGACAAAGCGTACGAGTTGTCAAGGAGCGCGCATGACATGCGCGCCGTCGTCCGTGGCGGACAAGGGCGGTTGGCCGACGCAACAAGGTGAGATGGCGATATCAGGTACGAATCAGCTCCCAGCGGGGAAGAGGACGTTGGACGAGAGCCTCGCAAGGCACTCGGGGTCTACCTCGTCGAACTCGAGACCGGCCCGATACAACACAACCCGCTGATTGTTGCCGTCGAGGCCGAAACCCGACACACGGCAGTGCCGGACGGTGGCGTGGACGGCGAACTCGCCCTCGGCGAATTGGATCCGCAGATCGCACGGCCCCGACGGTTGCAGGCTGGCGGCCACCTCGATTTGCGCTCCGCGTGAGGAGATGTCGACGATGTGCGCCGGTTGGACCGCCGTGACCTTCGCGTCCAGGTCCTGTGTCGGCTGGACCCTCGGCACGGCCCGCTGCCTCGTCGTGGGCGTTCCCTGGCGTGACAACCCCGGAGCCTCACTCGTCGCCATTTCCCCTCCAGATTGTGTTAACGCAACCTCTGTGCCATGTTTGACGCTATCAATAATATCAATGATTTAGCACCAGTCTGCACCAGCATCGGGCAAGTCTCCCGGGCGCTTCGAGTGGAAAGTGTGACAGGAGGGAACAGGGACCAGCCCTCCATGCATTGGGAGGAGTCCCGCCGCTCGCACCCTTCATTCGGCCGTCGCATTCGTAGGGGCGGGGCTTGCCCCCGCCCGCTTCGTGGATCCCGGTCCCCTCTCCCAGGGGGAGAGGGACAGGGTGAGGGGACGGCAGGGGGTTCAAACCGGGTACATGGGTTTCAAAACAGACCGGGTACATGGGTGACAGATTGGTGTACGGGCATGGGGGTCGTGCTCGCCCCGCCCTCGGGCCACCATAGCTTATTTTCGAAAATGGCACGAAACGAAAATAGCGACTCTCGCTATTTTCGCCCCCGAAACTTGGCGGCAATCATCGTCACTGCCCTCCGGCCGGCATCCACGGGCCGCCCGGCGGCCACGAGGCCCGGAAAGGCTGCCCCGCGGCGGCAGACGTGCTCGCCGCCTTACGTCGTGTGTGGAGCGGGACCGCCGGGCGCTCACCTCATGCGGCTACGGTGGGGTGAGATCGGTAAGAAGACGCGCAGCGGAGATCGCGGTGACTCGCTCGTGCAGCGGGAACGTGCGCTCGCCGGCGTGCAGCACGAAGGCCTTGTCGAGTTGGAGCAGCTCGAGGGCGGTTTTCAGCGAGCGCGTCAGCGTCGGTGCAGAGGCCCTCTTGATCTCGAAGCCCCATCGGTGCCGACCGCGAACCCACAGCAGATCGAGTTCCGCACCCGAGTGGGTCGCCCAGAAGTAGCACTCCTCCGGAGCAGCGCGCAGGTGCTGGGTGATCTCCTGCAGCAGGAATCCTTCCCATGAGGCACCCACCTTGGGGTGGCGCTCGAGATCGTGACGATCCCTGACGTCGAGCAGCCCGTGCAACAGGCCACTGTCGCGCACGTACACCTTTGGTGCCTTGACTTGGCGCTTGCCGATGTTCGCGTGCCACGGCAGCAGTTGTCGGACGACCAGGGCGCCGACGAGCAGGTCGAGGTAGTGGCGCACCGTCTTGTCCGTCACCCCGAACGCGCGTGCGAGTTCCGACGCGTTAAGTACCTGCCCGTGGTAGTGGGCGAGCATCGACCAGAAACGCGACATCGTCGTGGCCGCCACCCGCACACCGAGCAGGGCCAGGTCGCGCTCGACGAACGTCCGGATGAAATTGCGCCGCCACGTGAAGCTGGCCGGCTCCGAGCGCGCCAGGAAGGACTCCGGAAAGCCCCCGCGCAGCCACAGCCGGTCCAGCGTGCCGGCACCCACTTCGCCCAGGCCAAAGCCGTCGAGGGTGTGGAACGCGATACGGCCTGCGAGCGACTCCGAGGCCTGTCGCAGCAGCTCCGGCGATGCGCTGCCGAGCACCAGGAACCGGGCGGGCCGCGGGCGCCGGTCGGCCAGCACCCTGAGCACCGGGAAGAGGTCCGGGCGGCGCTGCACCTCATCGATCACAACGAGCCCGCGCAACTCCGAAAGTGCCAGCCGCGCGTCGTCCAGACGCGCCAGGTCGGCTGGGTCTTCCAGATCGAAGCGCTCGGCAGTGCCGCTGTGCTTCGCCATGATCTGCAGCGCCAGCGTCGACTTCCCAACCTGTCTCGCCCCCAGGATGGCGACGACTGGGAAGTCCCTCAGGAGAGCGGTCACTGTTTCGCGGTGCGAGGTGCGGTCAATCACAGTTCGAGCATACGTGAAAACTCGGAGGTTGTCTACGAATTTTCAACCATCCCTGTCCGTGCCGGAGGCCGAGCCCCCTAACGGCAATTTGCAGCCAGTGCCAGTTCCCGCAGGTGCGGGGCGGGCTCCCGCCCGCCGCTGTCATCCCCGCGCCCTGACGTCATCCCCGCAAAAGCGGGGATCCAGCCGTTGCTGTCATTCCCGCGAAAGCGGGAATCCAGTCGCCGTTCGTCCTGTGTGGTGCGCGCACGCCGTGCGCGCCTTACTCCCTCTCCCACCGGGAGAGGGCGGGGTGAGGGTTCGGACGGCCACCAGCGCCGTCGCGGTGACGAGCGGAGGCGCCGTTACCCGAGCACAGCAACCCGCTCAGCGACGATCCGCAGATCGACGGATCGCCAACTCGTGACTCTTGTTTTGCTACCAGTCTCGCGGGTCCGTCTTGAAGCCTTCCTCTTCGAGCCGCCGCAGCTCCTGGAAACTTCTTGGCGCGCGCTTCTTGATCTCCTCCCAGGCTCCCTTGAAAGCCGGAAGCGAGAGCAGCTCGCAAATCCCATCCCGCCAGTAAACCCAGGTCTTTTTCGAAATCCGGCCGATTTGGCGCAGGAAGACTTCCTCGTTGGTGAGATCGATGTAGTGGTAGAACTCATCGAGGTGTTCCTGCTGCTCGCTTTCGTCCAGCGGGTTTCCGAGAAGTGCCTTCACCGGCAGGCTGTGAGTGATGTCGCGAAACTCCTTGGCAAGAGTGTCCTCGAAGGCTGTGACTGCCTGGCGCTTGGTAAGACGGAGCTGGACCCAAACGAGGATTACACCCACTGCTGTGGCGCCGGTCGCAATTAGGGCAAGCACCTGTGTCGCCATCGAGCGTTCTTCCCCTTCATTAAGAATAACGCGGAAACCAGCCGCGACATCAGAATACGCCCGTCTGCTTACCTCAAGGCGTTAGCGCGTGCGAGGCGAAGCATGCAAAGAACCGTTTAGACATGGTCACAAGCCACAAGCTGCGGGCAAATCCTATTGGTCGCAAACAGGCTAGAATGGTTTGAAGTCGGCATGCGCTGGGGTGCTTGTCGGTGATGTGGAAGGATCGTTACGCCTACACGTGTCGCACGGCAAAGTGAGGGACGATGACTGACCCAGCTCAGCGGTCTGGTTCGGACCTCTTCGTCGTGGACAACAGCGACTCGAATTGGAAAGTCCTCAACTACCTCCGCGAATGGACCGAGATCGCTCACACGTTCGACATCGCGACCGGCTATTTCGAAATTGGAGCGCTCATCGGGCTTGACGGTCACTGGCAGAAGCTTGACCACCTCCGGATTCTGATGGGCGATGAGGTCACAAGGCGTACAAGAAGGGCAATCCAGGAAGGCTTGGATCGAATCAAAGAGAACCTGGATGGCAGTATCGAGAAGGCGAAGGAATCAAACGACTTTCTTCACGGTGTCCCTGCAATCGTTGACGCAATTGCCAACGGGAAGATCTTGGTCCGCGCCTACACCAAGGACAAGTTTCACGCAAAGGCTTACATCACGCACGCAAAACTCGCCGTTGTAGGCTCCTCTGCGCTCGTGGGGTCGAGCAACTTCACCTATCCCGGACTGACCGACAACGTCGAGCTCAACATTCAACTGCGCCGCGAAGTGGAGTTGCTGCAGGAGTGGTTCGAACGCCACTGGAACCAGGCCCAGGACATCACGCCGGAAATCCTGAAGGTCATCGAGCGACACACCCGCGAGTACTCGCCGTTCGAGGTCTACGCGCGAGCGCTGCAGCTCTTCTTCAAGGGCACGAGTTGACGGCGGGAGAGTGGGAGCTCACCCAAAGCCGCATGTTCCCCGTGCTCGATCACTACCAGAAGGAGGGTTACCAGGCCCTGATGAAGATCTCCCGCCAGCACCGGGGCGCATTCCTCTGCGACGGCGTCGGGCTCGGGAAGACCTTCATCGGCCTGATGGCGATCGAACGGCTGACGCAGTACGAAAAGAAGAACGTCGTCCTCTTCGTTCCCAAAGCCGCCCGTGCGCCGGTATGGGAGGCGAAAATCAGGAAATATCTGCCCGAGCTCTTCGGAGGCGATTTCAGCCGCCTCGTCGTCTTCAACCACACCGACCTCGGACGAGGCGGCGAGTTCCCCGAGCGGCTCACGAACCTAAAGCTCAAGGCTGACGTGGTCGTCATCGACGAGGCGCACCACTTCCGCAACCTTGGGCAGAAGGACAAGTCGCGTTACTGGCACATGGCCGATTTCTGCGCGGGGAAGACCGTTCTGCTGCTCACGGCCACGCCGATCAACAACAGCCTGCTCGACCTGCGGCACATGATCGAGTTGTTCACCGGCCGAGAGCCGGCCTATTTCAAGGCGGCACCCCTCGGCATCCACTCGCTGCCCGGCCACTTCCGCAAGATGGAGAAGGCGCTGGAGAAGCTTCTCGGGCATCGGCCGCGAATGAGGGCACCGCCGAGATCGAACCTGAGCGAGGCCGAGAGGTCCTCGCCAGCGACGAGCTCTTCCGTGCGCTCGTCGTCCAGCGAAGCCGCGCCTACGTCAAGGCGAGCCAGGAAGCAGTCACGACGGTCGCAAGGCGCTTTTCCCCAAGCGGGAAGCCCCGAAGGTCGTGCCGTACTCGATCAAGAAGACCTACGGGCGGCTGCTCGACATGGTCGAGAAGGCGTTTGCCAAGAAGAAGCCCCTGTTCTCGCTGCCGATGTACTACCCGTTGGCCTACTACAAGGGCCCCGACAAGAGCATCGACCCGATGGAAGCAGAACCGCCAGAAGCAGGTGGTCGGCCTGATCCGCACCCAGTTCCTCAAGCGGTTCGAGAGCTCGGCCCGGGCCTTCGAGGTCTCCTGCGAGACGCTGCTGATCAAGCTGCTGGCATTTCGACCAGGCACAGCCACACCGACGCAGAGAAGTCGAGCGCCTCGAGCGCTGGAGGCCCAGAACGCCGAGACTCATCGGCCACGTGCACAAGCACCAGCACGAGAAAGCGGTTCCGAGCCCGAGGAGAGGCGACGAGGACGTTGTCAGCGACGAGATGCTCGAAGCCGTCGACGAGCTCAGCCGCGGACGAGTACAAGGTCGACGAGATCCTCGCAGGAGACCTTCCTCGACCTCGACCAGATCGTCGAGTTCCTTCGAGGAGCTGGCCGAAGTTCAAGCCCAAGCACGACGACAAGCTCGAAGGCCCTCATCCGCCTGCTCAAGATCGACAGGGCCTGAAGGACCAGAAGGTCCTCATCTTCACGCGAGTTCGTGGACACGGCCCGCTACTCTGCAGCCGAACTGCAGCGAGCCGGCATCGACGGCGTCGACGAGGTGGACAGCGCCACCAAGCGCGACCGTGCCGACGTCATCACGCGCTTCTCGCCCTACTACAACGAGCATCGACCGCTGCAGCTCGCCGAACGGGCCTCGACCGAGACCCGCGTCCTCATCTCCACCGACGTGCTCTCCGAGGGCCTGAACCTCCAGGACGCCACGCGGCTCATCAACTACGACCTCACTGGAACCCGGTGCGCCTCATGCAGCGGATCGGCCGCGTCGACCGGCGCCTGAACCCGCGAGATCGAGGAGCAGATCTGTCGCCGACCACCCGGAGCGTCGCGCACGTCCCGCGGCAAGGTCGCGCTTCTGGAACTTCCTGCCGCCCGACGAGCTGAACGCCATTCTGACGCTTATACCAGCGTCGTCACGCAGAAGACCCTCATATCTCCAAGACCTTCGGCATCGAGGGCAAGAAGCTGCTCACGCCCGAGGACGACTACGACGCCCTCAAGGAGTTCAACCACGCCTACGAGGGCACCCCGCCATCGAGAAGCATGCACCTCGAGTACCAGGACTCTGCTCAAGGCCGACCCCGAGCCTGGCCGGCCGCCTGAACGCCTGCCCGGGCGCGTTTTCAGCGGCAAGCAACATCCAGCGCCTGGAACCCGTGGCGGTGTTCTTCTGCTACGCCCTGCCTGCGCTCGACAAGAGAAGACCGGGCGAGTTCACCGAGGAGGCCGGCACGACGCGCTGGTATCTCTACGACCTCGACCGCGACACGATCCTCGAGGAGCCCGAGCGAGATCATCGCCAGCATCCGCTCCAAGCCCGACACCCCGCGCCAGTGCAGCACCGAGGAGAAGACGCTCGTCGAGATTCGCGCCAAGATCGAGAAGCACATCAAGAACACCTACCTCAAGCAGGTCGACGCGCCCGTGGGCGTAAAGCCGACGCTCAAGTGCTGGATGGAACTGAACGAGGGCTGACGCCGATGCCGACCGACCACCGCGCCGAGCTCGCGAGCGATCCGGACGCTTCCACCAGCTCGTCACGCTACCTGCGCGACGAGATGGGCTGGCCGATCGAATCCGAGGACTTCGAGGAGCTGACCTTCGACTACACGCCCGAGGAGCTCGGCATCGACGCCAAGAACGCCGCCAAGATCCAGGAGATCAAGCGCCTGCGCCCGCTCTCGCCCAACCAGCCCTGGGGCATCTTCTTCGTCAAGTTCGAGCCCAAGCGCCTCCCCGTCGTCGCCCTGCGCCGCATCCTGAGCCAGGTCGTGCTGAAGAAGCGCGCCTCCGCCAACAGCGCCGAGCGCGCCGCCTGGGCCGCTGACGACCTGCTCTTCATCTCCAACTACGGCGAGGGCGACGAGCGCCAGATCAGCTTCGCCCACTTCTCGCAGGCCGAGACAAGCACGACCTGCCCACCCTCAAGGTGCTGGGCTGGGACAACCTCGACACGGCGCTGCACCTCGACGCCGTCGCCGAGAGCTGACCGACGCAGCTCGCCTGGCCCGAGGACGAAGAGGACGTCGAGGCCTGGCGCGAGCACCTGGCGCTCGGCCTTCACGCTGCGCCACCGCGAGGTCATCACCACCTCCGCGACCTCTCGATCCGCCTGGCCGAGCTGGCCCGCGCCATCCGCGACCGCATCAAGACCGCGCTCGCCATCGAGACCGAGCGCGGCCCGCTCACCAAGCTCATGAAGGCGTTCCAGGAGGCGCTGGTCCACGACCTCGACGCCGACGGCTTCGCCGACATGTACGCCCAGACCATCGCCTACGGCCTGCTTTCGGCGCGCATCGCCGACCCGAAGGCGAACACGGCCGACGATCTCGCCGGCGCAGATGCCGGTCACCAACCCGTTCCTGAAGGAGCTGATGGAGACCTTCCTCAAGGTCGGCGGGCGGCGCGGCAAAGCGGGCGGGCCGGGCATCGACTTCGACGAACTGGGCGTCACCGAGGTCGTGGAGCTGCTCGACGACGCCAACATGGAGGCCGTCGTCCGCGACTTCGGCGACAGGAACCCGCAGGAAGACCCGGTCATCCACTTCTACGAGCTCTTCCTCAAGGAGTACGACGCCAAGAAGCGGATGCAGCGCGGCGTCTTCTACACCCCGCGCCCGGTGGTCTCCTACATCGTCCGCTCGCGTGGACGAGCTGCTGCGCACCGAGTTCGGCCTGGCAGACGGCCTCGCCGACACCACCACCTGGGGCGAGATGGTGGCTCGCCATCCGGAGTTGCAGCTACCGACGTACAAGAGGTATGTCGCAAACAAGTCCGAACCGGAGATCGTCGCGATACCCGGGGACACGCCCTTCGTCCAGGTCCTCGATCCCGCCTGCGGCACCGGCACCTTCCTTGTCGAGGTCATCGGAACCATCTACCGCACGATGAAGGACAAGTGG